>NZ_CYSP01000001.1 GCF_001298735.1 Propionispora sp. 2/2-37
TTTCACGTTGAGACAGTCACACTCCTGCAAAGGAAAGACAACACAAAATAGCGTGTAAGTAGCTAAAAACCAACACAATATATTGTATTTTCAGTATGTTTCTGCATACGTATATAGTTGAGTTAAACAACATATCAAGTGATAGGCTAATCAACATTTCGTAGAAATACGAACATGAGGATTAGCCTTAGTTGCTTTTTAAAGAAATATTTGCTGTGACGCAGGAGATGAATACCTCGAAGAAAATGTTGCAACAACTGGGTGGCTGGCTAATCCATCCCAGACGGGATTTCCACCAGCTATACTCCGTGCGCTTCATGGCACACGGGACGTTCCCTATTTGTCAACTATTCGACTTCTGTCTCAAAATTTTGTGATTTTAGCAGGAAACCTCTAAATTTTCCAGAATTTTTATAGGAAAATTTATTATCAATAATTAAAATAATTTGGAGGTGAACTTAATGGCTAAAGATTCCAAAACAGTAAAAACGTCGACTGTAAAAGCCGTTGCGGATAATGCAACGGCTATCGAGAGTATGGGTAAAATGGGAGATAACTTATCAAATTTAAACGCTATGCGGGGCGGAGAAAAAGGATTTAAGGGATTCGTAGCAGAGGAAATGCAAGCTGCTGAAGGAACTGCTGCCGGGAAAAACACTATTGTTGTTAATAATAATGGTCCTGCTGATTTGATTTATACTGGAAAAAATGGCCATAAGTATTTACAGCAAATGAAAGTTGGGTATAAACCTGGGCAAATAGATTTTGCTAAATATAAGGGGCAAACTGTTGTAGTTGATAAGGGAAATCCATACTTTAAACAGTTGGCAAGAAGGAAAAATGCATGGCGTAAAAGTGGTCGAAGGTAGTATCACTAATCAAGAAGCAAAGTCATTGGCTAACGCAATGCAAATTGAAACTAAGATTACTGGTGCAAAGAGTGCAACTATAGTACCTAAGGTGGCTTCTGCACATAATGCCGGCTTAAAGGCTGGAAAAACTGGTGCATTATATGGTGCAGGAATTAGTATTGGTACTAATCTTGTAGATGTTGTAAAAGGTGATAAAGAGGTTAGTGACGCTGCGGTTGATGTTGCGAAAGATACCGCAATAAGTTATGGGGCTGGATATGCAGTTGGGGCTGCAGGAAGTGCTATTGCAGGTACATCCGCAGGAGCGACTGCCATTGCAGCTGTAAGTAGTGCTGGCTCAGCAGTTGCTGGAACTACAGTAGGTGGTGCGGTATTGGGGGCTGCTGGCGCTGCAACTGGTGCTGTTGGAGCTGTCGGTACTATAGGAAGTGCTGTTGGTGGCGCTGCTGTAGCAGCTACTGCAGGAACTGCCATTGGGGGAGCCGTTGCGTCAGGTGTGGCCGCTACCGCGGTGGCAGGAGCAGCTGTAGGAGCAGCTGCTGTGGCGGCAGCTCCAGTAGTGGCAGTTGGTGTGGGCGTTGGCATCTTGTATAAAGGGATAAAAAGTTTATTTGATTAAGTTCTTATAAAATAATGGCATCTACCTATTTGGGGAGATGCCATTATTAATTTGGAGGTAATTACAAAGGACACTTAGGAAGCAATCATATCTAAAAAATATTTGCAGTGACACGGGAGATGAATACCTCGAAGGAATCTGTTGGGATGAATTAGCAATTATTACTTGAAGGTAACATGAAAACTGGGAGGTTCAATGTGTCAGAGAGTAAAAAAATAGAATACATACCTGCAAAGCCTTCGAAACGAGAACAGCACGTGGGCATTTATGCCAGGGTCAGCACAAACAGCGCTGAACAATTGCAAAGTCTTACTGCCCAAGTATCACACCTGACAAGAGTCGCAGCCGCTAATAAAAAATGGTTGCTGGTAGATGTATATATGGACATTGCATCAAGCAAAACTGGTTCTTCACGGAAAGAGTTTTCCCGGATGCTGCAGGACTGCCAATCGCATGATTTGGAAATCATCTTTACAAAAAGCATCAGTAGATTTGGCAGGGATACGGTAGAAATTCTCGATGCTTTGCAACAGTTAAAACTTCTTGGCGTTCGTGTCATATTTGAGCAGGAAGAACTGGATACCGCCAACATAGATAGTAGCCTTATGATTTCGATTGTTGAATCTATCGCACAAGCTGAAAATGAATCACGCAGCGATAATATTAAATGGGGTATCAAGCAGTGCGCTGCAAGTGGCACATCAAAACTGTATAACAGGAAGTGTTATGGTTATACGAATGCCAGTGATGGCAGTCTTATTATCGAAAAATCAGAAGAAAAAATTGTGAAAATGATTTTTGATTTGTATCTGCAGGGCAAGAGCGTGATCGGTATTGTATCCGAATTGGAACGTTTGGGAATCAAGTCACCTACCGGGAAAGACAAGTGGTGCAAGCGGACGATTGATGTAATGCTTGGTAATGAAAAATACACGGGAAATGTCCGGCTGCTGGATATGGGAACATGATGCACACTATCTGGCGCGGGATAATAATCCGATTATTATATCCAAGGAAACATTTCAAGCGGTACAGATTGAAAAACAGCATCGGAGCAATGTTGCAACGGGCGAAAACGGTAACCGGAGAAAAAGCAAAAAATACAGTTCAAAGAAGTGAAATTGCAAAATAGCCTAATTGAAAGTAATAGGCCGAAATGATAGATGGACTCCGAACCTAGGCAAATAGAGCGTTTTTGCCATGCTTTTCAAAAGTGTGAAAAAGCCTAATAATTTCACGTGGAGTGCGTCGCGTTGATAGAGCGGAAGTAGGCTTGATGTATAAGAAGGGTTTGCGAGTTTGATAAAAATTTATTATATACGCAATATGTTCGCCTAGACTTGGTTTAGGCGAATTTTTATTTAGGGGGTGTCGGCACCCTTACACGAAAATATGCAAATACACGAAATGATGGGCAGACAACAATGGCCAGGTGCCGCAGACCCAGCCCCCCGATTTTCTTTGGTTCGGGATATGTCGAGCAAAATGTCTGGTGGCGGCAAGGCTTTACGGTTCCCGTCATTAATCTTATTATTTGGCTTGGTATTGGCGGAGTCTGGTGGAAAATTATTGGATTTTGGTAAAAAATACAAACAGGCTGTGCTGCCTGTTTGTATCATTTGTATTCTATAAAATCTAACAGTTTTTATAGAATACAAAATGTAGGTGAAATATGGAGCTAAAAAAATTTCCCCTTCCATTATCCATCAAAGCGTTTCTAATGAGCAATACTTTTCCAGTGCTGATGGATCAATGACTTCAATCTGTTTTCGCTTTGTTATAATGATGTTTTCCTTTCGAAGGCGAGCAAGCCCTCTTGTTAGATTAACTCGGCTGATTCCGAGAATATCTGCAATGGCGTCTTGTGTTATACAATTGAGGTGATTTTGTTTTCCGGTCTCGTTCACCAAAAGCAGATATAGCAAATTACATAACTTAATAAACGAGTTATTGTACTCCTGATGTGCCGTTTCGTAGATCAATAGATTTACATCTTTGGAAAACCAATCAATAACCTGCGCACTTAGCTGTGGGTTTTGCTGGAACATGCGGCGAAACTCCGCTTTGGTAAACTCCAGCACTTCCATGTCAGACAGTGTAACGGTAATGAGGGTGCTTTCAATTTTATAATCCTGCTCATGATAGCCGGGAAAAACCGTTCCGCTTCCGTGGAAAGAAAGAATTTTCCTATGGCCGTTTTCATGCTCCACATAGTTTTGAGCAACGCCAGAAATAATGTAATGGATTTTTCGAACGGTTTATTCGGCTCCCATAAATAGTCGCCTTTTTTGAAAGACTTCTTTATATGCGGCTGAGATAGAAAATATTCATAAAACTGTTTGAAGTCATTTATAAAAAAATAGCTTGGCGTAAGCATAAAATTGCGCCCCCCTTAACGCACAAACATTAACAACTTACCAAAATTATTTTATCAGAGTTTCACAAAGCGCGTAAAGGATATGTCTATAATATCCTGATACGTCGAAAGGAGAGTAAAAGTGAAAATCGTTGTTTTGACGGGCAGTCCACATAAAGCCGGAACATCTTCTTTGCTTGCTGAAGCTGGCACCACCTGAAGCCGATCTGGTAATGTTAGCTGAGGCTCCGTATTTTAGACGGCTACTGGAAATTTATTGTGAAACCCACAGCAGCTTTATCATCAATTCTGACACCATGCAATTCTATAAAGTCAGACGCAAGCTGGAAGATATTTGGGAGTTTATGGAGCAACTGCTGTATGATGAACAGGCAGCGGAAGCCCGGACAGAAACCTTGGAGTACCTGAAAACAGAATTAAGCAGTATGGTTTAAGTAATCTCTTGATTATGAGCGCTAAATATAGATTTGCAGGGAAACCACTCCCTACTCCTTTAAGGCGAACAAAAGGGAGGAAGCCGCCGGTATACAGCGCGCTACTAGATGGCTCCATGAGCAGCCACTGAGACGTGTACCTGCACCTCGTAAGCCTGCCGGTTGCGATAGTAAGACGGGCAGGAAGTTCACGGGCTTGCCGGGATTATAAAATCATTACATCAGGCCTATTTAAAAGGAATTCCATTTTGAAGGCATAATAAATGGCCAGAAGCAGACACTAAAATAGTTATAGTAGATAAAAAGAAAAAGGAGAACGGGAGGCCATGACAAAAGAAATAAGAGCAGCCGGATGGAATTTAGACAACAGCTATGCCCGTCTGCCGGAATCGCTTTTTAGCAGCCTTAACCCAACCCCTGTAGCTTCACCGGCACTAATCGCCTTTAATCAGCCTTTGGCAACAGCCCTTGGATTGGATGTGCAGGAACTGCAAAGCCAGGATGGCGTAGCTGTCCTGGCGGGGAACCGGATTCCAGCAGGCGCTTGCCCGCTTGCCCAGGCCTACGCGGGGCATCAGTTTGGGCATTTTACGATGTTAGGGGATGGCCGGGCTTTATTACTTGGTGAACAGATTACTCCCCAAGGTGAACGGTTTGATATTCAGCTTAAAGGAGCAGGCCGGACGCCATATTCCCGTCAGGGCGACGGCCGGGCGGCGCTTGGGCCGATGCTGCGCGAATACATTATCAGCGAAGCCATGGCTGGGCTGGGGATTCCCAGTACCCGCAGCCTGGCGGTCGTAACTACCGGTGAATCGGTAATTCGCGAAAGTGAACAGCAGGGAGCCATTCTAACCCGGGTGGCTGCCAGTCACCTGCGGGTCGGTACCTTTCAATTCGCCGCTCAATGGGGTACTATAGAGGATTTACGGATTTTGGCAGACTATACACTAGAGCGTCATTTTCCCAATATTCAAGTAGACGAAAATCGATATCTTTCACTGCTTAAGGAGGTAATCAGGCGTCAGGCCGTGTTGATTGCTAAATGGCAGCTGGTTGGTTTTATTCATGGGGTCATGAATACCGATAACATGGCTCTTAGCGGGGAAACCATTGATTATGGTCCTTGTGCCTTTATGGATACCTATAATCCGGCAACGGTATTCAGTTCCATTGACATACACGGCCGGTATGCCTATGGCAATCAGCCGTATATGGCCGGGTGGAATCTGGCGCGATTTGCCGAAACCTTATTGCCGTTGCTGCATGACGATCAGGAACAGGCTGTCAAACTGGCTCAGGATGCGGTTGCCGGCTTTGCGGATTCATATCATGAGCATTGGCTTGCTGGAATGAGAAGAAAATTAGGGATAGGTAACGAAGAGGCACAAGATGAAGCGCTCATTGAAAGCCTACTTAAAATGATGGAGAAACACCAGGCGGACTATACCAATACCTTCCTTGCACTGACCTTTGATGAGCTGGAAGATATAGCTCTGTTTGGTACTACGGAATTTGCCGAATGGTACAAGCTGTGGCAGGCAAGGTTAAGCAGGCAGCAAAAATCGGAAGTCTCGCCGCAACAGTTGATGCAGCATAACAATCCTGCACTCATTCCCCGCAACCACCGGGTGGAAGCTGCACTGGAGGCAGCGGTAAAACAAGCTGATTACAGTGTGATGCACCGTTTCCTTGCTGCTCTCTCCCAGCCATATGCGCATTTACCTGAACAAGCTGCTTACTCTACACTGCCTGAAGGTTCAACACGCCCTTACAGAACCTTTTGCGGTACTTGAAGCATTGGTATTTAGGGTCGACCGGTATCTTTGATGTTAGCTTAATGGTTTAGGCTGTTCTCCTGTCCGTATGTAATATCTGTATCTTAGCAAAAGCGGTTTCGCCTTTGGCACAGCAATGCTGCCAAAGGCGAAACCGCTTTTGTTATTTTCAGCAAAACCTTTTCATTTTATTTTCAGAATCACCCGGTATACTTATCCCGGAACGATATTTTAGCAGTAAACAGGTGAAGTTATGAAGCAACTTATCATTAATGCCGACGATTTTGGGCTGCATGAACTCATCAATGAAGGCATAATAGAGGGCCATACGGCAGGCTGTATTACCAGTACGTCGATCATGGCAAATGGGGAAGCCTTTGAGCAGGCAGCCCAAATGGCTGAACAACATCCGGGACTGGGAGTTGGAGTTCATCTTACCCTGGTGGGCGGGGCAAGCCCTGTCGCGAGGGGCGATATTCATACCCTGCTTACTCCGGAGGGCTTGTTTTTTCCAAACTACGGCCAATTTATTGCCAGATATATAGGCGGGAAAATATCCAAAACTCACATAGAGTATGAACTTCGGTGCCAACTGCAAAAAGTGGCCGGCAGAGGAATCCGGATTACACATGTTGACAGCCACCAGCATCTTCATGTTCTGCCGGGGATAACCGAAGTTGTTGGAAAGATAGCAAAAGAATTTAAGGTGAACAAGGTAAGAATACCTGCAGAACCGATAAACTTTTTGGGGGCAGGGCCATTTCGTATGAGCCGTTTTGTTGCCAGGGCAGCTCTCACCGGATGTTCATGGCTGGCGCGCCGGAAGTATAAAAAAGGTTCATTTAGTGCTCCGCAGCATTTTTTCGGCATGCTTGCCGGGGGAACTATGTTGCCGCCGGCTTTACAATATGTGATTGAAAACCTTCCGGACGGGGTATCCGAGATTATGGTACATCCCGGTAAAAATACGGAGGCTTTGAGACAACTGTTTCCCTGGGGATATCATTGGCAGGAAGAGATGACGGCTTTGAAGAGCAAGAAGATTGCGGATTTGCTGCAAAAAGAGAAAATCAAGCTGATTCATTTTGGAGAGTTAGAAAAATTGCAGTAACTAACGTTTGCAAAGATCAGGTAGCGTCGTAAGGCCGTTCTGGAAGCAGTAGAAAGGAGAGCTAGTATGAAACATATTTCAATAGTCGTCCCTGTCTATAATGAACAGGAAAATGTACGGTTTTTTTACCAAAAAATACGCAAATATACGGAACCTACGGGATATCCTTTTGAATTGATTTTTGTGGATGATGGTTCTACCGATGCCACGGCCCAGTTGCTCGAACAACTGACTCACCAGGACGGCAGAGTCAGAGCGGTTTTACTGGCTCGCAATTTTGGCCATCAGGTGGCGTTAACCTGTGGCATGGACTATGCCCAAGGAGATGCGGTCATTACCATGGATGGTGATATGCAGCATCCGCCTGAAATGCTGCCGGTTCTGTTGCGTAAGTGGGAAGAAGGATTTGATGTTGTTCAAACTATACGGCTAGATACCGAAGGCGTTTCCTGGTTCAAGCAATCTACTTCGCGTACGTTTTATCGCCTGATTAATGCTCTGGCAAATACGAATACGCATATTGTGGAAGGCGGATCAGATTTCCGGCTGATGGATAAAAAAGTCGTTGCAACTTTTCAATGCTTTAAAGAAAGAGCCCGGTTTATCCGGGGGATCATCAGTGATTTAGGCTACCGGCAGACCTACGTTGAATTTGTTGCGGCCCCACGGCATGCCGGAAAATCCAAATTTTCTCTAAAGAAGATGATCATGTTTGCGCTTGACGGTATTACGTCTTTTTCCAAAATACCGTTACGGTTTGCATTTTATCTGGGAATACTTTTAAGCCTTATGAGCTTTCTGCTGACGCTGGATGTTGTCTACACTAAGTTATTTACAACCGAAGCTGTTCCCGGGTGGGCGACGATTACAGCAAGCATATTGCTGCTGGGAGGTTTGCAACTGGCGGGGATTGGCATTATCGGCGAATATATCGGCCGCATTTTTGAAGAAGTTAAACAGCGCCCGTTGTACTGGGTGCGGGCTGACTTACGAAACTATATGGAAGTGCCTGCTTCCTGGCCGGATAAACACGAAAACCAGGTAAAGTTAAAACAAGTTTAAAGCTGGAGAGGGGTATGTAGATGAAAGTACTTGTAACCGGAGGAGCCGGTTTTATTGGATCGCATATAGTGGACAGGCTGCTGGAGGACAATATCCAGGTATATATTTTGGATAATTTGTCTACGGGAGCAATGCGTAATATCAATCCTGGAGCGGTATTCCTGAAAAAAGATATCCGTGACCGGGATGTTACCGAGTTATTCATCCGGGAACGGTTTGATTATGTTGTTCATCAGGCGGCACAAACGACAGTATCCCGGTCACTGGCTAACCCCTACTATGATTGTGATGTCAATGTGCTCGGCATGGTTAATGTTTTGGAAGCGAGCAGGGTATCGGGAGTAAAAAAAATAGTTTTTGCCTCCAGTGCGGCTGTGTATGGAGATACTGCTGTGCTTCCGCTCACCGAAGACTGCAGGACCCATCCTAAGTCGTTCTATGGGGAAAGCAAGCTGACCGGGGAGAAGTATTTGGAAAAATATTATGAAAACTTTGGTCTCGAGTATGTTGCCTTACGGTATGCCAACGTTTATGGGGAGCGTCAGGCAGACAGTGGCGAGGGTGGCGTTATCAGCATTTTTTCCAAGAAGCTGTCAGCCGGTGAGCCGCTTACGGTCTACGGCGATGGTTGTCAGACACGGGATTATGTGTATGTCAGGGACGTGGCCGCTGCCAATTATGAGGCTTTGTTTAAAGAGGCAATCAATTGCAGCGTAAATATCAGCACGGCAATCGAAACAAGTGTGAATGAACTTATCCGGAACATGGCCCGGATTACAGAGCAGACGCCGCAGGCTATTTACACTGCGGAGCGGCAAAACGATATAAGGCGTTCGGTATTAAGCAATCAGGCGGCAGGCAGCAAGCTTGGCTGGTGCCCGAACTATACCCTGGCGGAAGGTCTGTCCCTAACACTGAAGGCTCAAAATTAAATACAAAATACCGCCGTTTGGAAGGCGAATTAGATAAGAAAGGATATTCAGCGTGATGAATAAAAGAACCTGGCTCCATCTTGCAATGATTGTGTGTGTTGCCGGAATCCTGATGTTTTCTTATCTGGGGACGCAGCCCTTGTTGGACCCTGATGAACCGGTATATGCTGAAACAGCCAAGGAGATGTTTACGTTTCATGATATTATTTCGCCGCGTATTTATGGAGAATTTTGGTATGATAAGCCGCCGATGTATTACTGGCTCGTAGCCGGGGCGTTTAAGATTTTTGGTGTCGGGGAGTTTGCCGCCCGCTTTCCGTCCGCTTTATTTGCAGTAGGGGGGGCCATTGCCGTCTATCTGGCAGGACGCAGGATGTTCAGTGAACGTGGCGGCTTGCTATCAGCGTTAGTCCTGGCAACCAGTTTGGAATATTTCTATTTAGGTAACGCGGCTGTTACTGATATGACGCTAACCTTCTTTTTGACAACGGCACTGCTTTCATTTTTTCACCGGAATTACTACGCATTTTATGTGTTTGCCGCCTTATCCGTTGTAACCAAGGGACCGGTTGGTCTTTTTTTCTGCGGTGTAATAGTAGGAATATATTTGCTAATTACAAGCAATTGGATGACTCTTAAGAATATGAAGCTGGTTCGCGGAACTGTTCTTTTCTCAGTTATTGCTTTACCGTGGTATCTGGCTATGTATTGGCAGCACGGAATGGCTTTCATCGATACGTTTCTGGGCTTTCATAATGTGACACGCTTCCTGCAGCCAGAACATGTTTCAGGGAAAATATGGTATTTTTATATTCCTGTACTCCTCATTGGCTTTTTCCCCTGGACAGCTTTTTTAGCCCAGGCATTTACAGAAGGGGTTAAGGAAAAAGGGGAGAAGCGCAATGCCTGCATTTTTCTGGCTCTATGGGCAAGTGCGGTGTTTCTGTTTTTCTCTCTTTCCCAGACAAAGTTGATTTCCTATATCTTACCCATGTTTCCTCCGTTGGCACTTTTGGTGGGTTACTACCTGGATAAGGTGTGGGAACAAAAACGTTATGGAGCTTTAAAAGGAACTGCCATACTTTTTGGTGCAGCAGTGGCAATTCTGGCTGCCGCCCTGTTTTATGGCGGAACCGCAGTAACAGCAAGATTAATAGCCCCGGTCAAGATGATTACAGGGGTTCTTTTTCTAATGGCGGTTATTGTGTTCTTTTATAGCTGGCGGCGGAATTTCCGCGCTGTTGTGACGGCGTATACGATAGGCATGCTGGCTTTTACGACCGTTTTTATGACCCAGGCGCTGCCTGTTGTTGCTCCCGCTGTTTCTATGAAGAAGTTTGTCGGAGTATTTAAACAGTATTATAACGGGCAGGGAACGGTATATGTTGCCAAGTTTTACCGACCCGGTTTTATGTTTTACAGCGGAGTTCCGAGCATTGAGTTCGATTCCGGGGATGTAAAGAGCATCGTCGATAAGAATGAAACAGCTTATGTTATCATGAAGAAAGCTCATTTTGAAAAGATCCCTCAGGAAATAAAAGACAAGGTTCAAATCAAAGCTTTGCAAGAAGATAGAATATTATTTATTCACACTGCTGATTAACCTAAGCTTGGAGGGAATATGGTGAATGATGTAGCGGGGGTTGCAAAACCTCGAATTCGTATTTTCAGTGCCACTTGGGGGATATTTTGGGTTTCATTTTTTTTGTATCTTCTGTTCAGTCATCATTTGCCTATCACTGACCCGGTTGAGTCGAATTATGCGCTGACAGCGAAAGAGATGGTAACGACTGCTAACTGGTTGTCGCCGCAAATCTATGGCCATGCCTGGTACGACAAGCCGGTGTTTTTCTATTGGCTTACCGCGCTTTCCTTTACATTGTTTGGTTTTTGCGATCTGGCCGCCCGCCTGGTGCCGGCGCTTTTTGCCGCAGCAGGCTTGGTTCTGATATATTGTTTTACTGCTAAAATAACGGACAGTTCAACCGCCTTCATAGCAACAATGATTATGGGAACCTCATTGGAGTATGTTGTACTGGCAAAACTAATTATTACGGATATGGTTTTTTCCCTTTTCAACAGTATGGCGTTAGCCTGTTTTTATCTGGGTTACACCGGCAGGCATCAGGCGAAACGGTGGTATTTGGGCATGTATGTCAGTTTGGCGTTGGCCGTGTTAACCAAAGGTCCGGTCGGGTTGCTTCTGCCATGTTTTGTCGTGATAGTATTTATTGGGGTACAGCATCATTGGAGTGAACTTAAAAATATGTCGATACCGGTCGGCGTTTTACTTTTTGCGGTGATTACCCTGCCGTGGTATGGGGCCATGTATGTTGTGCATGGGAGTGATTTTCTGAATACTTTCTTCGGGGTACACAATTATCTCCGGGCCACCGTTTCGGAACATCCCAGGGACAATGTGTACTATTACTATGTTGTGGTATTCTTAGTTAGTATGCTTCCCTGGTCGGCGATAACTATAAAGGCGATGCTAAAAGGAGTTAAGGCATTACCGTCGAAAGATTTTTCGGTAAACCGGTTTTGTATAATCTGGAACTTGGCTTATTTTACTTTTTATTCACTAATGGCAACCAAATATGTAACCTATATATTTCCGATGCTTTTTCCGGCAAGTATAGTAAGCGCGCTTTATCTCAAGCAGGTATTTGCAGAAGAACAGACGAAAGTAGTGATTTATTGGACAGGAATCCCTCTAGGAGTGCTAACCGCTGCTTATGTTGCTTTAGCCGTATGGTATTTACGCCCGGAGCTTGTATTGACCTTGACTTGTTTGTTGCTAGTGGTATTATTTATCTGGCGACAGGTCAGGGGGAAAAATGCGAAGCAGATTTTTGAGCTGTTTTGTTTTTGTCAGGTAGTATTTTTAATCATACTATCCATATTTGTATTTCCGAAGATAGCCGACAGCCGGTCAGGGAAGGATATTGCCAAGGAGATTCCGGATATTCACGGTTCACGGATTGGGTTATACCGGTTTTACAGCACGTCATCCGTATATTATAGTAATAATATAGCGGTAAAACTTGAGCCGGGTGCTGCAGCAAAACCGGAACAATCTGGAATGTTAAGCTGGGACAGGAAATATACAATGCCTGTCCAAACCCTGAGCGAATTTATGGCTGAAGACAGGGGGCAAACCTGGATAGTAGTCCCGGATGAAGCAGTCAGCCGGTTTGTTAAAGAGCCTAAATCGGCTAACCCTAAATTGATAAAAGCTGTTGGGGGTTATAGTTACTATTCTTTTTAATTGGATGGGTGTAATGATCAGCCCGGGGAGGCTTTTGGCATGCGGATATTACTTGCAGAAGATGATAGTAAACTTGGTAATTTACTAAAGCATTTATTGGGAAAAGAAGCAATGCAGGTTGACTGGGTAATACGCGGAGATGACGCTATCGACTATGCACTGTATTCTGCCTATGATGTCATTGTGTTAGACTGGATGATGCCAGGTGAGACCGGTATTTCTGTCTGTGACCGTCTCCGGAAGCATCACTATCAGGGAGCCATCCTGATGCTGACCGCCAGAGACGCGGTTAGTGACCGGGTCTTGGGTTTAGATACCGGTGCGGATGACTATCTTGTGAAGCCTTTTGAATTCTCCGAACTGTTGGCTAGAATCCGGGCGCTGTCGAGACGAAGCAATATTAAACTGAAAGAGGAAATAGTACAGGTCGGGGAATTGGTGCTAAATTGTTCTTCACGCAACATAAAGTGGCGGGGGAGGGAATTTCAACTGAGTTCCCGGGAGTTCCAGCTATTGGAGCTGCTTGCACAAAACCGGGGGAAAGTTGTGCCCAGAGAGGTGATTCTGGACAGAATATGGGGATGGGAAGAAATATCTTCCAATAATTTAGATGCCTTTATCCGGCTTTTGCGAAAAAAAATCCCTAGCCAGGCCGGCATAGAGATCCAAAATATCAGGGGGATTGGATTTAAACTGGAGGAGCATGATGTTTGCTAAAATCCGTAACCGTTTAACGGTACAATATATTATGGTAATGTCCGTTCTCCTTTTGTCTTTTATTATTGTAAGCTATTCAGGGATTCTCTGGCTGCTTCAACATGAAGAACAACAGGAAATACGGGCTTTTGCCGAAGAAGAGGCCCGGGAACATGTGGATATATTGAAGCAGATAAAAGCGGTACCGAAAGACGAACCTCATGATAATTCGGGCGGAAAGCTATTCTCCTATGTTTATGACAATCAGGGACGTTTAGTAATGGCTGATCTGCCATCTTCGCAGATACGTTCTGCTGTTGAAACGGCAGTTGGAAAATGGACCATGCCCGACGGCGTGGGCGAAGTCATGCAAGTACATCTTTCTAATGGGGAAAAGGTAGTCTTTGTTATGTGTAGCCAGCATGTTTATGATGGACAAGAGGTTATGGGCAGGGTTTATGTAGGCGAAGATATCACATCCTATTATAAAATGCTGAAGCTGATGCTGATCGTGCTTGTCATAGTGGCTATACTATTTCTCTTTGGTGCCGCATATTTAGGACATTTTTTGGCGGGGAAGGCGATTGTCCCTATAAGGCAGTCATTTTTAAGGCAGCGTGAGTTTGCTGCGGATGCATCGCATGAACTGCGTACTCCTCTCAGTATAATGCTTACTTCTGTTGATGCCGTACAGATGGATGATGGCAACCGGTTAACAATTTTTTCGGCACAAACACTTGCTGATATGAAAAGTGAGATAAAGAGAATGTCCAAGATGGTTACTGCCTTGCTGACGTTAGCGCGGGCCGATGATGAAGCGGTAAATATCAGTAAAGAAAAATTCAATTTATACGCAGTGGCGGAACAGGTTGTCCGTTCGTGCCAGCTGATTGCTGACGAAAAAGGAATAGCGATAGAACTGCTGGGACAAGCAATGGTACCGGCTTTTGCGGATAAAGAAAGGATTGGTCAACTGTTATTGATTTTGATTGATAATGCGATTAAATATACACCCTCCGCCAGTACAGCAAAAGTGTCGGTAAAAATAGTCGCATTGAAAAAATCCGGTTTTTCTATTATGGTAACAGATACCGGTGTAGGTATTCCCGAGGAGCAGAAAGAACTCATATTTGAGCGTTTTTATAGAGTGGATAAAGCCAGATCAAGAGCAGAAGGCGGTGTTGGTCTTGGTCTGGCAATTGCAAAATGGATAGTAGAAAGTCATGGAGGGACAATAAGCGTAGAAAGTTCTCCGGGAACGGGAAGTTCATTTATTGTGACGATTCCAAAATAATTTCTTCTATGTATAAATCCTGATATTGATGTAGTATTAAAGCATTCCTTTATTAAGAAAAAAGGAATGCTTTGGTTTTTAGAGCCGCTATAAGCGGGGAAATAAGATGCAGAGCAGGAGCAAAATGGCTGATTACTATGGCCAAGAGGATGCTCATAAGCGCCAGGGTATAACCGGGTATTTCTTTTGCAGGCGACAGTAATGGCAAAAGAAGTTCCGGATGGTTGGTTCTTTTCTGTGGCAGGCGGAATACGGACATGGTTGCCAGGCCGGGATCAGGTACTTTAGCCGGCAATGGCTGTAATTGGCTGCGGAGTTCGCGAAATTCAATATCGGCTGTTTCCAGTAATCCGGCCAGCCGGGAAAATCTGCGGCGTGTTTCGTAGGAAAGTTCGGTGGCAGATTTATAGCCCAGATCATGCTCAATTTCAGCCCAGGCATGTTGCAAAATGGAGCAAATCTGAATTTCGATTTTGCAGTTTTTAAATCTTTGATAGGCCGGTACCTTCAGTTCTTTGTTTCCCAGAGTAGCTACCAGATGCAAAGAGGAATAGCCGAATTGATTAGCCGGCAACAGATTTCTTTTATCTACCGAATGTAAATCGTCAATAGCCAGCGAGTTTGTCTGCCTGAGAATATCGGCAATTTTATCGACATCATCTTCAAAGTATGTGATGATGCGCAAACCACATAAATCAGTGATATCTTCCAGATTGGTATAGTTTTTTATGCGCAGTTTGTTTTCCAGGCTAGCTTCACCTTTGATGCGTGATACGATAGCATGAACACGAATGTTGCTCTGCAATAAAAGAGCGGTGATAAACTCCTGAATTTTATTAGTGAAATCAAGGTATAACGACTGATTTTTTTTATATAAGTCGAGAATTTTCATCGTTGTGTTACCTCCTTGAAAGGTCCGTATGATAGCGACACCTATTATGATAGTACCAATTTATGACTTTTTAATGACAAGCCCGACAATTGATTAGCCTGAAGTTGGTTTAATAAGATTGCCCGACTATTTTTTAGGTGCCAGGTAGCCGTAACTATGGTCAAAACATATCCGATTCGTTTGCCGTAATCAATCTTCTGGCAATGCTGTTATTTGTACTGTTTGCCAAACTTCCCAATGGAAGATGGAAAGCAATGATTCGTGATATTATTTTTGAATTGGATGCATTCGCCGACAACATGTCCAACAGCCAGAAAAGGGAGGAGGCAATCCGGCAGATTAACAGTATACTTAGCTGGAGAAGTATTATAATTCCCAGTACGCTTATTGGTTGGGTCATCGATACGGAAGTGGCGGCCATACACAAATAAACTGTTTTTCGGCTTGACTTAGATGCAAGCATCCCGGCTGTTTACCACGAACAGCCGGGATGCTTGTTTTTGATTATTTCTTTAAATGGAAAGGAATGGTAGTAACAATAACATTTTCTTTTAAAATTAATAAAGTACGTAAAATCCAGCCGGTCTGATTGTGCAACAGGCGGTGCCACCATTTTTTTGTTTCAAATTCCGGTATTAACACGGTGATATAGTCATTAGGCGCCTTCTTTTCAGCCAGTTCTCCGACATAATCAATTAATGGTTGTATTACCAAACGGTAAGGAGAATATAAGGTAACAAGTTGAATGCCGGGATTCCAGCATTTCCATTTTTCTTGGACTCTGTTTCCGGCCTCTTCATCGGTTGCAATATGCAAGGCAATGACTTCATCACTAATGGATTTTGCGTATTTCAGGGTATGGGCAACCACGCTGGTGGGACTGGCAATAGGCACGATAACCAGATTTTTACCGGCAAAAATTTTAGCGGCAATGGCCGGATTTAATTCTTCCATAGGAAGATGCAGCTGTTCTGCCATGTCATCGTAATGAGAGTGGATTTTTTTGAATAGGCTAATCATGATAGGAATGAAAAACAGCACCAGCCATGCGCCATAGAAAAATTTGGTTATCCCGATAATCAGAACAACGACTCCGGTTACAGCAGCACCGATAGCATTGATACTCGCACGCAGTAACCAGTAATTGTCGTGTTCGCGATGCCAGTGAATAACCATACCGGTTTGGGCAATGGTAAATGACAAGAATACACCAATGGCATAAAGTGAAATCAGGTGTTCGGTATCGCCGTTAAAGGCAATGATCAGTAAACCTGCAACGACACTGAGCAATATGATACCATTAGAAAAATTCAGCCGTTCACCCCGGACGCCTAGGTAGCGCGGCATATATCCATCACGGGCCAGGATGGAGAGCAGGGGCGGCAAGCCGTTAAACGAAGTGTTGGCTGCTAAATAAAGAATGGCCATAGTAGTGATTTGGATGTAGTAATACAACCAGTTGCGTCCAAAGACATCCTCGGTTAATTGTGACAGTGCGGTTACTCCTTCTAAAGGAAGAATATGAAAGTGCATGATCAAAAAAGAAATACCGATAAACATAAACCCTAAAATGCCCGACATCCACACGGTTGTAATGGTTGCATTGCGCACTTCCGGCTCTTTAAACATGGGGACTCCGTTGGAAATTGCCTCTATACCGGTCATTGAACTACAGCCGTTGGCAAAAGCTCGTAAAATGAGAAAAGCCATTGTCCAGTCCCACTGCCGGGTGAGGGATTCGGGGGGAATTACAGGGGCCTGCTGGGTTAATGCCTGATAGAATCCCGAAAGCAATAAAGTCAGAATACCGAATATAAAACAATATGTAGGAAATACAAAAGCGGTGGATGATTCCCGTACACCACGTAAATTAATCAACATCAAAATACCAAATAAAATAGCAAGATCAATCGTTACTTCGAAAGGAAGCAAATCAGGAAAGGCCGATATCAGCGCTGCCGTGCCGGCGGAAACGCTAACCGCCACTGTCAGTGTATAGTCGGCAAATAAGGCTGCAGCTGCCGTTAAAGCCGGTAATTCACCAAGATTTTTGATGGCAACCGAATAAGAGCCACCGCCGCCGGGGTTTGCCCTGCCGACCTGGACATAGGAAATGGTGACTACAGCCAGCAGGATGAGAATGGCAATGGCTACCGGCCCTAGATAGCCATAGGCCATAACTTGCGAGGCCGCTAAGATGATCATGATCTGTTCCGGACCATACGCTACCGATGAGAGCGCATCCGAAGAAAAAATGGCTAATGCCTTCTTTTTTGTGAGTTTTTCGTGAATCATTTCCTGATTGTGCAATGGTCTGCCGATAAGCAGGCGTCTGAGCAGTCTCATCATGGAACAAGGTTACCTCCAAATAGTAGTATGTGCGTTTTCTACATAGTAGTATATGCGTTTTCTGCCAAAAAACCGCTGTTACTATAAAATCATAGCTTCCATTATAACTTATTGTTAGTATAAAGAAAGTCCGGTTTAGCCTGATTTAGATGATTGACGTGCTTTGGCAAAGGAGAATTTGAATAAAGCCTTAATATTTCGTCTTATTTTATAAGATTACGCTGTTTTTAGCCGTTTTTAAAGATTTTAAAACAGGTGCAGTATAGACGCTCAAAGATTTACTTGATTATGTGTGACCATGTTGTTCAGTAGGATTTTGCCAAAGCCCTGAATAAGGGTCGTAGGAACATTGATAGGTAGCGGCATACCAGTTATTGCGGCTATCCAGCGACTGAGCCAGAGGACGGCAGTCAGAACAGGCATAACGATATTCGCAGTCGCGGCATTTTTCTAAGCAGTCTTTAGTAGTATGCCAACTTTGCTGCAACATCTTTTCCAGGAGAATATCTTCCAGAGAGGATTCTAATATATTGCCGCAAGTTCGGTTTCGTGCAAAAATACAAGGAAGGACATCGCCAGTGGAAGTAATAGCTAGTTTGCCCATGAGACAGGGGTTGTTTTTCTGGGCGCTGAAAAAAGTTTGTGGATCGGTATAAAAAGGAGGGGTAATCGGTGCGGTAAAATGATTTACCGGTAACAGTTCTTTATTTTGGCCTCTGCCGGTTGGACGAATAATATCGGGTGGATTCACCTCTACGCCCAGCTTGGCACACAATTTCATAATGGGATGGAATTGATCTTCGTTGATTTTCATGAGAATAGAAGCAATGCGGAGGGGGATGTTTGCCTTGCGTAATTTTTCAATGGCAGTCATTGTTAGCGCAAAACTTCCGGGATTAGCGGTTACTTGATCATGGATTTCGGCATTGTCGGCATAGATGGTGGTAGCAATATGAACCCGATATTGTTTGAAAAATTCAATACAGGCATCGTCAATAAGGGTGGCATTGGTAAAAATCTCGATAAACTCATAATTTTCAGCAACGGCTTTTATGACTAAATCGCGCCAGCGGTCGTAAAGCAGGGGTTCTCCGCCAATGAGCTGTAGTGCTCTGCCGCCCAGCCGGCGAGCCTGGCTGATGAGGCTGAGCCATTCGGAATGTGTTACTTTTGCCGAATGGCGCTCGGGACAACTCTCGGTATAACAATGTAAGCACCGGTTATTACAGGCATCGGTAATTTCTAACCATATAAAGTCTAATGCAGTGGGTTCTTCTATTGCTGGGGGAGGAATTTCTGCAAGTCGTCTCTCAGGGGAAAAAGTGCCCAACTGTTTATTGCTCAATTCATCTATGAAATTTCCCCAGGAAGTTTTTGGCTGTGCATTGACATCAATGAGTTCTTCCAGCGGAGTTTCCCTGCAGTCTTTTAGAAAAGCAAGGGCAGAAGCGTTAATCGAATATACTTTGTGTGTATAAAGATCGTAAATAGCTCCGCGGGTGGCACCTTCTACTAGTTTGCAATGAGGATGCAAGAGATAGTACATGATCATGATCTCCTTTACATATATTCTTATAGTCAATAAACTAAGTGGGACTTCTGTAGGCAGGCAGCTATCATAGCAGGCGTTGGTTGGAAGTCAACGCCTGCTATTTTTTGCCATCAGCGGGGGCGGCAGCTATACGGATAACAAGGCCTAGGCCGGCAGGGACGCGGATAGCAAGGTTTGGGAAAACAATTGCTTGTGGGAAAGCAAGGACGCGGAAAACAAGGTCTGGGAAAACAATTGCTTGTGGGAAAGCAAGGACGTGGAAAACAAGGTCTAGGAAAACAGTTGCTTGTGGGAAAGCAGGGACGCGGAAAACAAGGTCTGGGAAAACAGTTGCTTGTGGGAGAACAGGGACGAGGAGCGCAGGGGCGCGGATAACAGGGGGTACTCGTTGGATAGCAGCCAATCGGACGGTCAGCGTCATCATCTATCTCTTCATCATCTATCTCTTCATCAGCAGGGCGGTCTTCCATATCCCATTCTTGATCCCAGTCTGTTAATTCCGGTTCTGCCCATTTCGGACTTTGGTATTTGTCTTTGGTTACCATATGGATATCTCCTTCCTGGTTTATTGAGCAATAGGCACTCTGCTACATAATATGCTTCCCCTGGCAGAAAGGTGAGGCGGTTGCATTTATGTTGACAAATATACCGGCCAACATTATAATTAAGAATATTGTAGTTTGGCATTACCTTTACGGGAAATAGCTCGACGTTAGAGACTCGCCGCTAAGGCGGGGAACTGCGAGTTTTTTCGTTCGGATCATACTGAATAGTCCCCAGCAGTGTACTGCTGGGGATTTGTGCATATCTTGTCTTTATTATATAATTATGATATGATAAAATCTAATGGCATGCTAGGGTTGGTTTTGTATTAGAAGTGGTAATACTATTCTTACCAGATGGCAATGTCCGAAAATTACATAGGGAGGATATAATATATAATGAAAGTAACTATGGAAACAATAGACCAACATAATGTTGTTTTGGAAATGGAAGTACCACAACCTGAAGTATCAAAAGCTCTTGATAAGGCGTATCATAAAATAGCTAATCAAGTTAACATTCCGGGCTTTCGTAAAGGGAAAATTCCCCGTGCCATGCTGGAAAAACGTATTGGAAAGCAGGCTTTGCTTGATGAGGCTTTTGAAATTTTAGCACCCCAGTATTATCTTAAAGCGCTTGATGAACAGAAAATAGAACCGGTTAGCCGTCCGAAAATTGACGTTGTGACATTACAGGAGGACCAGCCGCTGGTTTTTAAGGCGACTGTTACGAAAAAACCGGAAATTTTACTGGGGGAATATAAGAATCTAAGCATTGAGCAGCCGGCAGTGGAAGTTACGGATGAACAAGTTAATAATCAACTGGAAGCACTGCGCAGCCGTCATGCTAAAATGGTTGTGGTTGAAGATGCTGAAATTGCCAATGGCGATTTTGCAATCATTGATTTTGAAGGTTTTATTGATGATGTTCCGTTTAAAGGCGGATCGGGTAAAGCTTACCCGCTGGAAATTGGGTCGGGCAGCTTTATTCCCGGTTTTGAAGAGCAGTTGCTAGGTGCCAAGGCGGGAGAAACACGCGATGTCAACGTATCTTTTCCGGAGGATTATCATGTGAGTGACTTGGCAGGAAAACCGGCTGTATTTAAAGTCACTATACAGGATGTTAAACGCAAAGAATTGCCTGAGTTGGATGATGAGTTTGCAAAAGATGTAAGTGAGTTTGAAAACTTGGAGGAATTAAAGACCGACATACAGAATAAGTTAGAAAAGGCTGCCCGGGAAAAAGCAGAGAATGATTTTAAGAATGCGGCCGTAAAAGCTGCCGTTGATAATGCCAGTGCGGAAGTCCCCGAAGTTATGATTGAAGACCGTATTGACAATATGGTGGGAGAGTTGGATATAAATCTTCAAAACCGTGGCATGCAGCTGGATAAATATTTGGAATATGTAAAAATGGATATGGACACCCTAAGGCAGAATTATCGTGAGTCAGCGGCTGTTAACGTGAAAACGGATTTATTGCTGGAGGCCGTTGCCAAAGCGGAAGGTCTGAGCGTTACCAAGGAAGAGATTGACGGGGAAATTGCCGCTATGGCGCAGGCATACCAGGCCACTCCGAAAGAAGTGGCTAAGATTATCCGCGAACAGGGCAGGCTGGATGCTTTGGCCGGTTCAATTTTACGGAAAAAGGCTGCCAACATAATTATTGACAGTGCGGTTAAAGCATAGTGCTTTACGTTAGAGCTTTTGGCGTGAATTAAATTTAGTCTTATTGTTTATACTCTATCGTAAATCGAGGTGTTGGTTATGAGTTTTGTACCTATTGTCGTAGAACAATCCAATCGTGGTGAACGGGCCTATGACATTTATTCCCGTTTGCTAAAGGACCGTATTATTTTTCTGGGTGGGCCTATCGATGATCATGTAGCTGATTTGATTATTGCACAGCTGCTGTTTTTGGAGTCGGAAGACCCGGATAAAGACATTCATTTGTATATAAATAGTCCTGGCGGTGTAGTGACTGCAGGGTTGGCGATTTATGATACCATGCAGTATATCAAACCGGATGTTTCTACTATTTGCCTGGGCTCGGCAGCTAGTATGGGGGCATTGCTCCTTACTGCCGGTGCAAAGGGAAAGCGTTTTGCATTGCCTTACGCCCGTATTATGATTCATCAACCCCTGGGTGGTGCGCAAGGGCAGGCAACCGATATTGAAATTCATGCACGTGAGATTCTCCGCTTGCGGGAGACACTAAATGGAATTTTGGTAAACCATACCGGCCAGCCACTGGAAAAAATCGAGCAGGATACTGAGCGTGATTTTTTCATGTCCAGTGAGCAAGCGAAAGCGTATGGCATTATTGATTCCGTTATTACACGGGAGGCTAGGCGCAAGTAGGTCCCAAATAGAGAGGTGATAGAATGTTAAAGTTTGGGGATGACAAAAGTCAATTAAAATGCTCTTTTTGTGGTAAATTGCAAGAGCAGGTAAAGAAACTGGTTGCAGGACCGGGCGTATATATTTGCGACGAGTGCATTGAATTGTGTAATGAAATCATCGAGGAAGAATTAAGCGATGATGTGGAACTGGAACTGCGCGATATTCCTAAACCAAAGCAGATAAAGGATATCCTGGATCAGTATGTAATTGGTCAGGATGAGGCGAAAAAATCGCTGTCGGTTGCGGTATATAACCATTATAAGCGAGTCAATCTTGGCTCCAAATTAGATGAGGTGGAACTGCAAAAGTCCAATATTGTCATGCTGGGACCTACCGGTAGCGGCAAGACTTTACTGGCTCAAACGTTAGCCAAGATTTTGAATGTTCCTTTTGCAATTGCTGATGCTACATCGTTAACAGAAGCAGGTTATGTGGGGGAAGATGTTGAAAATATTCTTTTAAAACTTATCCAGGCTGCTGATTATGATGTGGAAAAAGCGGAAAAGGGTATTGTGTATATTGATGAGATTGATAAAATTGCCCGTAAATCTGAAAACCCATCGATTACCAGAGATGTTTCCGGTGAAGGTGTCCAGCAGGCTTTGTTGAAAATTTTAGAAGGCACTGTAGCCAGTGTTCCACCACAGGGAGGACGCAAGCATCCACACCAAGAGTTTATTCAAATTGACACAACCAACATTCTATTTATTTGTGGTGGCGCATTTGATGGCATTGATAAAATTATTAGTGCGCGCACTGGTAAGAAAACCATGGGATTCGGGGCAGAGGTGGCAAGTAAGGATAAGAAGCAACTGGGTGAGATTTTGCGAAACATTTTACCGGAAGACTTGCTACGGTTTGGCCTTATTCCAGAGTTTGTCGGTCGATTGCCGGTTATTGTAACCCTGGATGCTCTTGACGAAGAAGCGCTGATACGCATTTTGCTCGAACCTAAAAATGCTTTGGTAAAACAGTATCAGAAGTTCTTGGAAATGGACAATGTGCAGTTGGAATTTAAAGAAGACGCACTGCGTTCCATTGCTGCTGAGGCGTTAAAGCGCAATACCGGGGCGCGTGGTCTCAGAGCAATTATTGAAGCAATTATGCGCAATGTAATGTACGAAGTACCGTCCCGAACAGATGTCACGAAGTGCACGGTAACTAAAGAAGTAGTAGTAAGCAAGGAAGAACCAATATTGGTAACGAGCGAACGCAAGTCGAAAAAAAAGGAAGAATCTGCATAGAGGAGAATCATCTCCTCTATTTTTTGTCCACCTTTTTCCGGGATAAAATAATGGATACTGCCTATACTAACAACAATATTAAAAGGCTGCGGAAGGAGGTTGGCATCTAAGTGGATTATGCAGTAAATATTATTACTGTCATTCAGTTTTTTTTCGCAATGGTTATCGGCATGTATTTTTGGAATCTCCTGAAATCCCAGCAGGGTAACCGTGTGGCGGTTGAAAGGGAGTCAAAAAAGGAAATTGACAAATTACAAAAAATGCGGGAAATATCATTAACGGAACCGTTGGCCGAGAAAACCCGTCCAGCCTCTTTTGCCGAGATTATCGGACAGGAGGAGGGCTTAAAGGCCCTGAGGGCGGCTCTGTGCGGCCCTAATCCGCAACATGTGTTGATTTATGGACCGCCGGGTATTGGCAAAACTGCGGCGGCGAGGCTGGTATTGGAAGAGGCCAAGCGTAATCCATTTTCTCCCTTTAAACAGAGTGCCAAGTTTATTGAACTGGATGCGACTACTGCCCGTTTCGATGAACGAGGAATTGCCGATCCACTCATCGGAACAGTGCATGACCCGATTTACCAGGGGGCCGGGCCGCTTGGTGTAGCCGGTATTCCGCAGCCGAAAGCCGGGGCGGTTACCAAAGCGCATGGCGGCATGTTGTTTATTGATGAAATTGGTGAATTACATCCCATACAAATGAACAAATTATTAAAGGTTTTGGAAGACCGTAAGGTTTTATTTGAAAGTTCCTATTACAATAGTGAAGACACGAATATTCCCAGCCATATTCATGATATATTTCAGAAGGGACTGCCGGCCGATTTCAGGTTAGTGGGTGCAACGACAAGAACGGCCCAGGATATTCCACCGGCCATTCGATCAAGGTGTGTAGAAATTTTTTTTCGCCCGTTGTTTGCTGCTGAGATTGGCTTGATTGCACAAAATGCCGCTAAAAAAGTAGGCTTTCCCATAGAAGATAAAGCGATTTCCGTTATTAAAAATTATGCGCTGAATGGACGGGATGCGGTCAATATTATTCAAATCGCGGCAGGTGTAGCGCTGAACGAAGGGAATAAAAGCATATCGGCGGCTAATGTGGAATGGGTCATCAATTTTGGACAGTATAGTCCCCGCCCTGACCGTACAATTCCTGCTGAACCACAAATTGGTTATGTCAATGGCCTGGCAGTTTATGGGGCTAATATCGGTACTATTATGGAACTGGAGGTTTCTGCGGTGCCCGCTTCCCATGGCAAGGGAAAAATGACAGTTACCGGTGTGGTTGATGAAGAGGAAATTGGCGGTCAGGGGCGTACTATACGCAGAAAGAGCATGGCGAAAGAATCCTTGGATAATGTAGTTACCGTCCTGGCAATCAAGTATGATATTGATTTTACAAAATACGATATTCATATCAATTTTCCCGGTGGTGTTCCTGTCGATGGCCCGTCTGCCGGTATTTCGGTAGCTACGGCGATTTATTCAGCCGTTTACAAGGTGCCGGTTAACAATATGATCGCGTTGACCGGCGAACTGTCTATCCGCGGTTTTGTAAAGCCGGTAGGTGGTGTAAGCGCAAAAATTTTTGCAGCTAAACAATCAGGTGCCAGCCGTGTACTTATTCCCAAAGAAAACTGGCAGGAATGCTATGCTGATTTAGATATAGAGGTAACTGCTGTTGAAACGATTGAAGAGGTACTGCAGCAGGCCTTGTGCAAGGCTCCGGAAGCTGCTCCTGCCGAGGTTGTTGCTCCGCAGCCGGAGCTTTTATCCGCAGCACGGGTATCCTTTAATTAAGGTAATTAACAGAAAACTGGTTCCCAGCCTGTTGGGGGCCGGTTTTTATGTATTTATTGGCAGATTTAAAAGGATTTTTATCGAGGCTACGAGAATATTTATAAATCCGGGTGTCGAAAATAACATTGCAAGAAATTAGTGTTTGTGATAACGTAACAGTATTCTATTTAGTACGACAAATGTCTGAGGAGGCGAAATACATGGCAAAAGATAGACGTACCATCCCGTTATTGCCGCTAAGGGGCATTCTGGTCTTTCCATATATGATCATTCATTTAGATGTTGGCAGGGAAAAGTCAATCAGTGCATTGGAAGAAGCAATGGTGCACGACCGGTTAATCATGTTAGCGACACAGCGCGATGCCCAGGAGGATCAACCTACTTCCGAGGATATCTTTACCATCGGTACAGTTGCTGAAATCAAGCAGTTGCTAAAATTACCCGGGGGTACAATCCGTGTGTTGGTGGAAGGTCTCTACCGTGCTGAAATTATAGAGTATACCGAATCGGAGCCGTTTTATCAGGTTGAAATAGATGAATTTGGCGAAACAGAGGAAAAAACTCCAGAAATTGAAGCTTTAACCAGGACGGCAATCCATCAGTTTGAACAATGGGTTAAATTAAGTAAAAAAATACCGCCGGAGACTTTGGTTTCTGTGGTAGTTGTGGAAGAACCGGGCCGTCTGACCGATCTGATTGCCAGTCATTTATCGTTAAAAATTGAGGATAAACAGGCTCTTCTGGATGCAGTTGAAGTAAAGGCAAGACTGGAACGTTTATGTGAAATTTTAGGCAGGGAAATGGAAATTCTTGAACTGGAGAAAAAAATAAATGTTCGCGTCCGTAAACAAATGGAAAAAACCCAAAAGGAATATTATCTGCGCGAGCAGTTAAAAGCGATTCAGAAAGAACTGGGGGATAAGGATGATCGTACCGCTGAGGTGGAAGAATACCGGCAGCGTTTAAAAGAAACGGAATTTCCCAAAGAAGTGGCGGAGAAAATCAACAAAGAAATTGATCGATTGGAAAAAATGTCGCCCATGGTAGCAGAGAGTACGGTAATCCGTACATATTTGGATTGGCTGACTGGCTTGCCTTGGCTGGAAAAGACAGAAGACCGGCTGGATATTTCGCTGGCTGAACAGACCCTGGATGAGGATCATTACGGACTGGAGAAGGTAAAGGAGCGTATATTGGAATACTTGTCCGTGCGGAAATTGACTGAAACGATGAAAGGACCTATTTTATGTTTAGTTGGTCCTCCGGGAGTAGGTAAAACCTCGCTGGCGCGTTCGATTGCACGCTCTATGGATCGTAAATTTGTCCGGGTTTCTCTGGGAGGAGTACGTGATGAAGCGGAAATTCGCGGTCATCGCCGGACTTATGTGGGAGCTTTACCGGGAAGGATTATTCAGGGAATACGAACGGCAGGCTCCCAAAATCCGGTATTTTTATTGGATGAAATAGATAAAATGAGTGCTGATTTTCGCGGAGATCCTTCCTCTGCTCTGCTGGAGGTACTTGATCCTGAACAAAATAATACCTTTAGTGACCATTATATTGAGCTGCCTTTTGATCTTTCCCGTGTTCTTTGGGTGGTTACCGCCAATGTTATGCATAATATTCCCCGACCGCTGCTTGATCGTATGGAAATCATTCCTATTGCAGGATATACGGAAGAGGAAAAAGTGCAAATTGCTAAACGCTATTTGGTATCTAAGCAAATCCGGGATCATGGTTTGAATAAAAAACAGATTACCTTTTCAGAGGGAACTTTGCAAAAGGTGATTCGCGACTATACGCGTGAAGCCGGTGTGCGTAATCTGGAACGACATATTGCTAACTTATGCCGGAAATCCGCCCGTCAGATTGTGCAAAACAAACGAACTACCGTCAAAATTACCGCGCAGAACCTGCATACTTTTTTAGGTGCCCCTAAATATCGTCAAAGTCAGATTGAGAGCAGTCACCAAATTGGTGTGGCAACAGGTATGGCCTGGACGGAAGTTGGCGGCGATGTGCTGGGAACGGAAGTATCCATTATGAAGGGCAAGGGCAAATTGACACTTACCGGACAATTGGGTGATGTTATGCGTGAATCGGCACAGGCCGGATTCAGCTATATCCGCAGCCGGGCGCAGGAATTGGGAATTGACCCGGAATTCTATGAGCATAGCGATATTCATATCCATTTGCCGGAAGGTGCTATTCCCAAAGACGGGCCCTCGGCGGGAATTACCATGGCAACGGCCGTGGCATCTGCGCTGACAGGTAAAGCCATACGAAGCGACCTGGCGATGACCGGAGAAATTACTTTGCGCGGCAGAGTGCTGCCTGTTGGAGGGATAAAAGAAAAAGTACTGGCTGCTCACCGCGCCGGTATTAAAAAGATTATTTTACCTAAAGAAAATAAACGTGATATGGACGAAATACCGGCTAACATAAAAAGAAGCCTGGAATTTTATCTGGTTGAGCATATGGATGAAGTTTTGGACAGGGCATTGGTGAAAGAATGACTTTTACAGACAGGCAGAAAGAACCCGTCAGCTTGAATATCATTCGTGCTCAGTACCTGGCTTCGGCTGTAAATAGCAGCCAGTATCCGGAAATGGAGAATGCTGCGGTCCAGATAGCTTTTGTGGGACGTTCTAATGTTGGGAAATCTTCACTTTTAAATTCTTTGGCCCGGCAGCATGGATTAGCAAGAATCAGCAGCACTCCGGGCAAAACGCAAACATTGAATTTTTATCAATTGACAGCAAAAATAAGTGAAGATATTCGAAGGTCTTTTCTTTTGGTGGATTTACCAGGTTATGGCTATGCGCGTACAGGACGGACTTTACGGCGTCAATGGGCTAAATTTATTGAAGAATATCTTTTGCAAACATCACATATCAAACTGATTTGTCAATTAATTGACAGCCGGCACTCTCCCATGGAAAGCGATATTGCCACTTACCGCTGGCTAATTGAAAACGGGTTGCCGGTTCAAGTAGTAGCAACGAAAGTCGATAAAATTTCCAAAATGCTAATCAGCAAACAAATTAAAAAAATTAAGCAGGAGTTGGGAATGGACCGCGATTCGGTTATTCCTTATTCGTCTGCTAAGGGAATTGGGCGCGATCAATTGCTTGACGTTATTGCAAAACTTTTGTTAAACTATGAGAGGTAATGTAAAAGAAGTGGGATGCAGTGCCCACTTCTTGCGTTTATTTGTAATGATACTGTTTCTATGGCATTATGAAAAGAAAGGCAGTGTAGCATGTTATCTGCATTTGATAAAGCATTGTTAAATCGGATTCAAGAAGAGTTGCCGCTGGTTGACCGCCCTTTTGCCGTCCTGGCCGAAGACTTGGGAGTTGAGGAAAATGATGTAATCGAACGGCTGCAATATTTGAAACAGCATGGATTTATCCGGCGCATGGGGCCGTTTTTTGATTCCAATCAGCTAGGCTATATCGGTACTTTGGTTGCCGTCAGCGTTACTCCTGATAAAGTAGCCACGGTGGCTGCGGCCATTAATAGACATCCGGGTGTTACCCATAATTATGAACGGTATAGTGACGATGATAATATCTATAACTTGTGGTTTACTCTACTTTCTCCGGATGTTGCCGCACAGGAGAAAGTTCTGAATACAGTTAAAGGTATGGCTGGCGTGGAAAAACTGATCAGTCTTCCTGCAGAAAAAAAATTTAAAGTAAGTGTGAGATTTACATTATAGCTGTAATTGAGGTGTAAAGTGATGCTGGATGCCTTAGACAAAAAAATTATTGCCATGTTGCAGGAAGATTTGCCGCTGGTTGCCCGGCCTTATTTAGAAATTGCCAATAC
Source organism: Propionispora sp. 2/2-37 (assembly GCF_001298735.1). GTDB lineage: Bacteria > Bacillota > Negativicutes > Propionisporales > Propionisporaceae > Propionispora. Next base: position 29,059 of record NZ_CYSP01000001.1, read on the forward strand.
CTTGGGGATTTCTGAAGAAGAATTGCTGGACAGGCTGAAGCATTATCGGGAAGCTGGGCAAATACGAAAAATAGCTGCGGTATTAAGACATCGGGAAGTGGGTTTTTCCGCTAATGCCTTATGCGCTTGGGTTGTGCCGGATGAGCGTATTGAAGAGGTCGGGCGAAAAGCGGCTATGTCGTCGTACATTTCCCATTGTTATTCCCGTAAAACGCAAGAAGATTGGCCTTACAATTTTTATACTATGCTACATGGACACAGTCCTGAAGAATGCAAAAAAATGGCATGCTCTTTTGCCACGGAAAATGATTTGACAACCTATGTGATGTTGTTTAGTACACGGGAATGGAAGAAAACCAGCATGCGTTATTTTCAGGAAGACGGAATTGAAATCAATCCGTCTGCAAGTGACTGTTGATATATTTAGCCGGTACTGTAAACACTAGGTAAAAGTGTTATACTTACAGCCAACTTGTCTGGATTACGCGATTTGTGTTGAAAAAGGAAATAAAAGTATAGACATTCTATTGGACAGGATGTATCATAGATATTGACTTTCTTTAAAGGTGATAATACAGTGAAAACGATGTTTGATATAGTACAACATGATTTAGTCACCCTGGAAGCTGAACTTCTGGCTATGGTACAGTCTCCGGTTGAGCTGATAAGCAGTATTGGGAAACATTTGGCAAAAGCAGGAGGAAAGCGATTGAGGCCTGCTTTGTATTTAATATGTGCAAAAAGTTCGCCACAGCAATTGGCAAAATCGATACCCATGGCTGTGGCCATTGAGATGATCCACATGGCGACTTTAGTGCATGACGACGTTATTGATGAGGCTGAAACCCGCCGTGGCATTCCTACCGCTAATTCGCGCTGGGGGAACCAGTCATCGGTACTGACTGGCGACTATTTATTTGCCAAGGCATTCTCGCTGATTGCCGATCATGTTAACAGCGGCATGCTAAAGGTCTTGGCTGAAGTGATTTGTTCAATGGCCGAGGGGGAAATTATTCAAAATAAAGAAATTTATAACCCCAATCAATCGGAAGCCGATTATTTAGTGCGTATTGCGAAAAAGACGGCCGATTTCCTGGCGGCCAGTTGCGAACTGGGAGCATTAACGGCTGAAGTGCCTGAGGCCGATGTGCGGGCTTTGCGGCGCTATGGCTATAATTTGGGAATGGCTTTTCAAATAACGGACGATATTTTGGATGTGACGGCCTCATCAGTGCAGTTGGGCAAGCCTGCCGGTAATGATTTACGGCAGGGAATTATTACACTGCCGGTTATTTATGCCTTACAACACAGCGCGCAGAAAGATGAACTTCATCATATTGTTATTGAACGGAATATGTCTGATGAACAAGTAAACAGAGGATTGGAGATTATTCATGAAACCGGGGCGGTAGAGTATTGTTACGGCAAGGTAGACGGTTATCTTAGTGAGGCGAAAGCCGCTATCCCCGATACTTTTGCGGACGAGGTACGGCAAGCACTGCTGGCTATTGCCGCTTTTGTCAGCTTGCGAGAGTATTGACAATGCAGTGCTGTAGAGACGTTTAGGCGTCTCTATTTCTCTATTAGCCGCCACCGTCGGTTGTTTTTTTTTCAGGTAATAGGTATAATAGGCTTATGTGAATAATGAATAGTAATGAGGGTGATACGGCTATGTTTAATATGGGCATGACGGAATTAATATTAATTTTGGTAATTGCTTTAGTGGTTTTTGGACCGGGGAAACTTCCGGAAGTTGGCAAGGCGCTGGGAAAAGGCATTCAAGAATTTCGCAAAGCTACCAGTGGAGAAAGTGCTAAAGAAGAGACCAGGGAATTAAAGAGCGAAGTAAAGGCAGAAGAAAAAAAGTGAGGCAGTTGGTATGACCACACCATCTCAGCATGATGATGAAACTACCAGTACTCCGGTTTCTATAGGCGAAATGTCTCTGGTGGACCATTTGCAGGAGCTTCGCCGGCGAATTATAGTTTGCTTGATTGCAGTTGCTATTACCAGTACCGCTAGTTATTTTTACGCCGAAAATTTGGTAAAGATTATTGCCGCTCCTGCCGGAAAACTGTATTTTATGAATCCGGCAGAAGTTTTTTTTACTTATCTCAAGGTTTCTTTTTTTTCCGGTTTTCTGGTCGCATTGCCTGTTATTCTTTATCAGATATGGGCTTTTATCGTACCGGCATTAACGAGGACGGAAAGGGCATTGTCCTTTGTCTTGATACCATCGTCCGTAGTTTTATTTTTTATCGGTGTCTTTTTTTCTTATTTTTTTGTTTTACCAGCCGGTATACAGTTCTTTTTAGGTTTTGCTACGGAAAGTCTGCAGCCCATGCTTTCGTTAGGTGAATATCTGTCTTTTGTTATTTCCTTTTTGCTGCCGTTTGGTTTTATTTTTGAATTGCCTTTGTTTATTTTGGTATTAGCCAAAATGGGTGTTATCAGTTCCGATTTTCTGCGAGGAAAACGCAAGGTGGTTTTGGTTTTGGCTTTTGTGGTTGGCGCCATAATTTCACCTACACCTGACGTATTTTCTCAGACAATGATTGCGGTACCGATGATTCTTTTATATGAAATCAGTATTCTCATGGTAAAGTATGTATTGCGTAAATAGTAACAGAATCACATTGCATTGCAATATACAAGAAGGGGGCAGCAAATGGCCTTTGATGATTTAAGAGAATTTATTGTTGCTTTGGAAGAGCGCGGCTGGTTAAAGCGTATCCGCCACAGTGTGGATGCCGAACTGGAGATAACCGAGATCACCGATCGTGTTTCCAAGATGAAGGGCGATAAGAATGTCGCGTTGCTATTTGAAAATGTGAAGGGCTATGATATGCCTGTTTTGATGAATGCATTTGGCAGTATGGAACGCATGGCTCTGGCTTTTGGTGTTGAAAAGGTGGATGATATTGCCGATGAAATTCGCAGTATTCTGAAACTGCCTTATATTTCCCTGCAGAATAAACTGGATTTGGTGAAATTAATCCCGACTGCCAAGCGGGCTATTAATTTTCCCAAGTATGTAAAATCAGCACCCTGTAAACAGGTTATTATTAAAGATCAGCCGTCTTTGAACAAGTTTCCCATTCTGAAATGCTGGCCTGGTGATGCGGGAAAATTTATCACCTTGCCGCTGGTATTTACCAAAAATCCCGTTAACGGCAAACGCAATGTAGGCATGTACCGTCTGCAGGTTTATGATGATAGGACGACGGGGATGCATTGGCATATCCATAAAAATGGTGCGGACAATTATCGTGCTTACCGTGATATGGGTTTGGACCGGATCGAAGTAGCCGTGGCCATTGGCGGTGACCCGGCTTTAACCTACGCGGCAACTGCGCCACTGCCACGGGATATAGATGAAATGGTATTTGCCGGTTTTTTACGTAAAAAACCGGTTGAATTGGTAAAATGTGAAACGGTCGATATTGAAGTTCCAGCCCAGGCTGAGATTATTCTGGAAGGCTATGTGAAAATTGATGAGCTGAGGCGTGAAGGACCGTTTGGTGATCATACCGGTTATTATTCGCTGGCTGATGACTATCCGGTTTTTCATATTACCTGTATTACACATCGGAAAAATCCCATCTATCCGGCAACCGTTGTCGGCAAGCCACCGATGGAAGATTGTTATCTGGCTAAGGCGACCGAGCGCATCTTTCTGCCTTTACTGCAAATGCAGCTGCCGGAGGTCGTAGATATGAATTTGCCGCTGGAAGGCGTTTTTCATAATTGTGCCGTTCTTTCTATCAAAAAAACATACCCTCAACAGGCCAAGAAGGTGATGCATGCTGTATGGGGGATGGGACAGATGATGTTTACCAAAATGGTGATTGTGGTTGATGCGCATGTGAATGTCCAGGATATGAACGAGGTGTGGTGGAGGGCGTTCAATAATATTGACGCCCGCCGTGATATCGTTATGGTGGATGGCCCGCTTGATGTTCTCGATCATTCTTCACCTGTGCCCAAGTGGGGAACCAAGGTGGGGATTGACGCCACAAAAACCTGGCCGGAGGAAGGGCATAACAGGGAATGGCCGGATGAAATCGTGATGTCGGAGGATATTAAGCGAATGGTTGATAGTAAATGGAAGGACCTGGATCTTGAATAAAGTTAAAGCTCATCTCGAAAATATTGCCTTGTCGCACTCTGTTTTTGCCTTGCCCTTTGCCTATATGGGGGCAGTGCTGGCGGTCAGGGGAGTTCCGAACGGCTGGGATTTGTTTTGGATTACGCTGGCCATGGTAGGAGCCCGCAGTACGGCGTTAGCCCTTAATAATTTGATTGACTTAAAATATGACCGGTTGCATCCCCGGTTTACCAACCGGCCCTTGGTAACTGGCACCGTGAAACCGGGTGAGGTTCTTTTGCTGGCTGTGGCCAGCTTGATTCTCTTTTTTGTCGCCGCTTATCATTTACAGCCTGTTTGTATCCGGCTTGCTCCGCTGGCGGTTATTCCGCTGGTTGTATATCCTTATATGAAACGGTTTTCTTGGACTTGTCATCTGGTATTGGGACTTGCTTTGGCGATTGCCCCGGTGGGTGCCTGGATTGCTATCAGCGGTTATCTCAATCTGGCTGTTATTTTGTTAGGTTTGGCCGTTGGCATCTGGATAGCCGGTTTTGATGTAATATATGGTTGCCAGGATGTTACTTTCGATAAGAAACAGGGACTTCACTCCATGCCGGTACGTTTTGGAATCGATGGAGCCCTGCGCTTATCCCGGCTGATGCATAGTTTTAGTATCCTGTGTTTTGCTCTGGTGGGTTATCTTCTTGGATTACATTTCATTTATTTTTTTGGTGTTTTTTTAGCGGCGCTGGTGCTGCTTTATCAGCATAGTCTAGTTAAGTCGAAGGATTTTAGCAGGGTAACGCAGGCCTATTTTATGCGCAACGGTCTTGTAGGCACTTTCGTGTTTATTTTTACCGTGATCAGCGTATTATTGTAAGCGTAATGATATTTATTATATATGGGGATGGTGCAGCTAATGTCGGCACGCATATTGGACGGAAAATTTTATGCCAGCAAGATAAAAGAGGAAACGAAGGCAGCTATTGCCAATTTGCAGCATAACTATGGGGTTACTCCCGGCTTGACGGTGGTGATTGTCGGTGAAGACCCGGCATCGCAAATTTATGTGGCGAATAAGCATAAAACCGGTCTGGAAATGGGCATTGGTTCTGAGGTAATCCGTTTGCCGGAAGCAGTCGGTAAGGAGGAACTGCTGGCAGTTATCGCCCGTTTAAATCAGGATGTCAATGTTCATGGGATTTTAGTGCAATTACCATTGCCGCAACATATCAAGCAGTATGAAACCGAAATAGTCAACTCTATCGACCCGCTCAAGGATGTCGACGGCTTTCATCCGGTTAATGCCGGTAAGCTGGCAATCGGTGAGGAAGGGCTGGTGCCTTGTACGCCCAATGGCTGTATTCGGCTGCTGGAACTTGCAGATATTCCGGTTGAGGGGAAACGGGCTGTGGTCATTGGCCGCAGCAATATTGTCGGCAAACCGATGTTCCATTTGCTACTGGCCCGCCACGCCACGGTTACGGTCTGCCATTCACGTACTCAAAATTTAGCGGAAGTAACCCGCGAAGCTGATATTCTGGTGGCTGCCATAGGCAAACCAAAGTTTGTCACCCCGGAAATGGTAAAACCGGGAGCGGTCATTCTCGATGTGGGCATTAACCGTGTCGGTGAAAGGAAAATTGTCGGTGATGTTGATTTTGAGGCCGTACAGGATGTTGCAGGGGCAATTACTCCTGTCCCGGGCGGTGTCGGGGTGCTGACTATTGCTATGCTGATGCATAACACGGTAAGAGCGGCCCAATTACAGCAGAAAAAAATGATATACTGAATAGACATTTGAATTCTAATTTAATAAAGGATAAGACGATGTAAAGGAGGTCTCGAGGTGAAGAGTGATGTGGAAATCGCACAGGCTGCGGTAATGAAACCAATCGCTGAAGTAGCTCGGGGGATAGGCATTTCGGAAGAGGAAATTGAACTTTACGGTAAATATAAAGCTAAAATTTCTTTACATGCTTGGGAGCGGATTAAAAACAATCCGGATGCAAAATTAGTTTTAGTAACGGCGATTAACCCTACTCCTGCCGGGGAGGGAAAGACAACGACAACAGTTGGTCTTGGCGATGCCCTGCGACGTATGGAGAAAAAGGTACTGATTGCCCTGCGGGAACCTTCGCTGGGGCCTTGTTTTGGCGTAAAAGGCGGCGCGGCAGGTGGCGGGTATGCACAAATTGTGCCGATGGAAGATATAAATTTGCATTTTACCGGAGATTTTCATGCAGTTACTACTGCTCATAACTTGCTGGCCGCTGTCATTGATAACCATATCCATCATGGCAATGAGTTGGGAATTGATCCTCGCCGCATTACCTGGCGGCGGGTTGTGGACTTAAATGACCGGGCATTGCGTTCCATTATTTGCGGCCTTGGGGGAAAAGTTAACGGTGTGCCGCGGGAAAGCGGTTTTGATATCACGGTTGCTTCGGAAATGATGGCTATTTTATGTCTGGCAAGTGATCTTGAGGATATGAAGAGGCGTATCGGCCGGATTATCGTGGCCTACACCTATGATGGCCAGCCTGTTACCGTGGAAAACTTACAGGTGACCGGCGCTTTAACGCTGCTTTTTAAAGATGCGATAAAGCCGAATTTGGTACAAACATTGGAAAATACACCGGCTTTTGTCCATGGTGGGCCATTTGCTAATATCGCCCATGGCTGTAACAGCGTTATGGCTACCAAGTATGCTCTGAAACTGGCAGATGTTGTCGTTACGGAAGCCGGTTTTGGTGCTGACCTAGGGGCGGAAAAATTTCTTAATATCAAGTGCCGGTTCGCGGGTATAAAACCGTCGGCAGTAGTGATTGTTGCTACGGTACGGGCGCTTAAAATGCATGGCGGAGTGCCAAAAAGCGATCTGGCAGGAGAAAATTTCCCTGCCCTGGAGCGGGGAATGAATAATTTGGTCAAGCATATCGAAAATACACAAAAGTATGGTTTGCCGGCGGTCGTGGCTGTTAATGCTTTTCCCACCGATACCCAGGCTGAACTTTCTTACGTGAGGGAAAAATGTGTTGTTTTAGGGGCCGAGGTTGCCGTTTCGGAGGTATGGGCCAAGGGCGGTGACGGTGGATTGGTTTTAGCGGAAAAAGTGCTGCAAGCCTGTGAACGGGAGAATCAATTCCGCTTTATCTATAACGAACAGGACCCCATTAAAGATAAGATAGCCGCCATTGCCAAAGAAATCTATGGGGCGGCTGGCGTTCAGTATACGGCTGTTGCCGAAAAAACCATACAGGAACTTATAAAACTGGGTTTTGACAAGACTCCGATATGTATGGCCAAAACGCAGTATTCGTTGAGTGATGATATGACCAAGATAGGGCGGCCGCAGGGATTTTTCATAACAGTACGGGAGGTAAGAGTAGCGGCGGGAGCCGGGTTCCTAATTGCACTCACCGGTGAAATCATGACTATGCCGGGTTTACCGAAACGGCCGGCTGCGGAAAGAATGGATATTGACAATGAGGGAACTATTGTCGGTATCTTTTAGATAGAAAATGCCAGGGCAGTTTGCCCTGCTTGAGGAGGGTATCATGTATAAAATACTTGCTAAACAAGAATTGGCGCCAAATGTAAAGATGTTTGAAATGCAGGCGCCGCGTATTGCTAAAAAGGCACAACCGGGTCAATTTGTCATTTTGCGAATTGATGAGGATGGTGAACGCGTTCCTTTAACCATAGCCGACTTTGACCGTGAAAAGGGAAGCATTACGCTTATTTTTCAGGAAGTTGGGGCTACAACCAAGTTGTTGGGAGCATTAGAAGCAGGGGACAGCTTACTGGATCTCGTTGGACCGTTGGGGAAACCCACACATATTGAAAATTTTGGCACTGTGGTTTGCGTAGGCGGTGGCATCGGTATTGCTCCGGTATATCCCATTGCCAGAGGAATGAAGCAAGCCGGTAATCATGTTATCTCAATCATTGGTGCCCGCAACAGGGACATATTGATTTATGAAGAAGAAATGGCTGCCGTCAGTGACACTCTCTATATTGCAACCGATGACGGATCCAAAGGGCAGAAAGGTTTTGTTACCGATCCTTTGAAACAAATGATTGCCGAAGGAAAGAAAATAGATCTGGTCATTGCCATTGGCCCGGTGATTATGATGCGCAATGTGGCTGAAGTAACCAGACCGCATGAGATACCTACCGTGGTCAGTTTAAATCCGATTATGGTTGACGGGACGGGTATGTGTGGCGGCTGTCGCGTTTCGGTTGGGAATGAGAATAAGTTTGCCTGTGTTGACGGGCCGGAATTTGACGCCCATAAAATCGATTTTGCCGGTTTGGTCGCACGGCAGCGTATGTATGTCGACAAGGAAAAAAAGCATAGCGAGCATTGTGTAAGCAAAAAGGTAGGTGGATGTAAATGTCACTCTCATTAAAAAAGAATGTGATGCCGGAACAGGATGCTAAAATGAGGGCACGCAATTTCAACGAAGTTGCTTTAGGGTATGATGATGAACTGGCCCGTGCAGAAGCCGAGCGCTGTTTGTCCTGTAAAGCTGCACCCTGCCGTAAGGGCTGCCCGGTTGATGTGGATATCCCTACTTTTATTAAGCATATTAAAGAGGGAGACGTGGAAGCGGCAATAGCCAGTATTAAAGAGGTTAACCGATTACCGGCTGTTTGCGGGCGAGTTTGTCCCCAAGAAGACCAATGTGAAAAATTCTGCGTATTGGCTAAGAGAGGCGAGGCAGTTGGCATTGGCCGGCTGGAACGGTATGCGGCCGATTATGCCCGCACCAAAGGAGAACGCATCCAGGCGATTGAGCCGGCACCGGATGCACCAAGAGTGGCCATTATCGGCTCAGGTCCGGCGAGCCTGACTGCTGCCGGTGAACTGGCGAAAAAAGGGTGCCGTGTGACGGTTTTTGAAGCCCTGCACTTGCCGGGAGGAGTCTTGATGTACGGCATTCCGGAGTTTCGTCTGCCCAAGGACATCGTACAGGCGGAAATCGATAATTTACGTAAAATGGGCGTTGAAATCGAGGTTAATGCCGTTATTGGCAAAACCTTTACTGTTGACGAGTTAATGGAAGAAGAAGGGTTTGACGCTGTCTTCATCGGCACGGGAGCCGGTTTACCGCATTTTATGGGAATACCGGGCGAAAATTTGAATGGAGTGTATTCGGCCAATGAATTCTTAACCCGCTGCAATCTCATGAAAGCCTACCGTTTTCCGGAATCGGGGACACCCATTCATGTAGGTAAAAAGGTGGCCGTGGTTGGTGGCGGCAATGTTGCCATGGACGCAGCACGCACTGCTTTACGGCTGGGGGCTGAAGAAGTGCATATTGTCTACCGGCGTTCCGAGACGGAATTGCCGGCAAGGCTGGAAGAAATACATCATGCCAAAGAAGAAGGGATCATCTTTACCTTATTGACGGCTCCGGTCGAGGTACAGGGCAGTGAAGGCTGGGTTACCGGACTTAAGTGTATTCGTATGGAACTGGGCGAGCCGGATGCCTCCGGGCGCCGCCGCCCGGTAGAAATTGCCGGATCGGAGTTTGTCCTGGAAACAGATACCGTCGTGATTGCGATTGGACAGGGGCCCAACCCATTGGTTCAGTCTACAACTAAAGGACTGGAAACCAATAAAAAGGGAAATATTGTAGCCGATGAAGAAACCGGGGCAACCAGCAAGCCTAGCGTTTTTGCCGGCGGGGACATTGTTACCGGTGCGGCAACCGTTATTCTGGCTATGGGGGCCGGTAAAAAGGCAGCGGAAGCCATTTATAATTATCTGAAAGAAAAACATAAATTATAAATCTTGACATTGATTTGTGGACGGAGTATATTGTAAATACGATATTGAAAAGTTATGATGGGAAGAGTAGGCTGTCTACCGGCTGTCAGAGAGGAAATCCCAGGCTGTGAGATTTCTCAGGCGGTGTAGCTCAAGGTCATCCCGGAACTGTTGCGCTGAAAATAGTAGTAGGTGCAATCGTTGGCCGCGTTAAGGCCGTATTGAGTCCGCCGGATAGTTTTATTTGGCTGGAAAGCAAGGTGGTACCACGAAAGCTTGGCTCTTTCGTCCTTACAGGATGAAAGAGCTTTCTTATTTTATCCACTAGGAGGCTATGGAATGGAGCAAAATATTCCTACGGTATATGATCCTCAGTCAGTAGAGAAAAAATGGTATGAATTTTGGGAGAAGAATGGTCTGTTTCACGCGGAAGCAACAAAAGATAAAGAACCGTTCAGTATTGTTATACCACCTCCGAATGTAACCGGTCAGTTGCACATGGGGCATGCCTTGGATAATACCCTGCAGGATATTTTAGTTCGCTGGCGCAGAATGCAGGGCTATAATACGTTATGGATGCCGGGTACCGATCACGCCGGTATTGCAACACAGATTAAAGTGGAGGAAATGCTGGCTAAGGACAATATTTCCCGCCATGACTTAGGACGCGAGAAATTTATTGAGAAGGTGTGGGAATGGAAGCAGCGTTTTGGCAGCCGCATCCTGACCCAGCTTAAGAGTCTGGGGGCTTCCTGTGACTGGCAGCGCGAGCGCTTCACTATGGACGAGGGTTGCTCGCAGGCCGTCAGGGAAGTGTTTGTAAGCCTTTATGAAAAAGGGCTTATTTACCAGGGCAAGCGAATTACGAACTGGTGTCCGCGCTGTCATACGGCTCTCAGTGATATTGAAGTTGAACATGAGGAACAGCCGGGGCATTTATATCATATCTGTTACCATGTGGAGGGAAATGCAAACGAGTCTCTGGTTGTAGCGACCACCCGCCCGGAAACCATTCTGGGAGATACTGCCGTTGCGGTTCATCCGGAGGATGCCAGATATAAACATTTGATTGGGAAAAGGTTGGTATTGCCGCTGGTTGGCCGCAGTATTCCGGTTATTGCCGATGAATATGTCGACCCGTCTTTTGGTACGGGAGCAGTCAAGGTAACTCCTGCCCATGATCCCAACGACTTTGAAATGGGACTAAGGCACCAGTTAACACAGATTGTTGTAATCACTCCTGATGGGACAATGGCTCAAGACACCGGTAAATATGCAGGCATGGATCGCTATCAATGCCGTAAAGAATTGGTTGCAGATCTTAAAAGTCAAGGGTTTTTGACCAAACTCGAAGATCATTCACATGCCGTAGGACACTGCCAACGCTGTGCAACGATTGTTGAGCCGTTAATATCCAAACAATGGTTTGTCCGGATGCAGCCGCTGGCTGAGCCGGCTATTGCCGCTGTCCATTCGGGGAAGATTAAATTTGTTCCGGAACGTTTTACTAAAATCTACTTGAACTGGCTGGAAAATATCCGTGACTGGTGCATTTCACGGCAAATCTGGTGGGGGCATCGTATTCCGGCCTGGCATTGTGAATGCGGCGAAACCTTTGTAGCACGTGAAGAGGTCAAATTATGTCCGAAATGCGGCGGAAAACCCACGCAGGACCCGGACGTGCTGGATACCTGGTTCAGTTCAGCTTTATGGCCATTTTCGACGATGGGGTGGCCGGAAAAAACAGCAGAACTGGCCGCCTTCTATCCGACCAGTGTTTTGGTAACGGGTTATGACATTATTTTCTTCTGGGTAGCCCGGATGATTATGATGGGGCTGGAATTTCAGAAAGATATCCCGTTTGAACACGTATTCATCCATGGTCTGGTGCGGGATTCCCAGGGGCGGAAGATGAGTAAGTCACTGGGAAATGGTATAGATCCTTTAGAGGTCATTGAAAAATATGGTGCGGACACCCTGCGTTTTACACTGGTTACCGGAAATACGCCTGGCAATGATATGCGTTTTTACTGGGAACGGGTGGAGTCAAGCCGTAATTTTTCTAATAAATTGTGGAATGCATCACGGTTTGTATTGATGAACTTAGCGGATTTTGATGCAGCTTTCCGACCGGATTCCGCCAGCTTTACGCTGGCAGATCGATGGATTATCAGCCGTCAGGCTCAGGTAAGCAGGGAAGTTACCCGTAATCTGCAAAAGTTTGAATTGGGAGAAGCGGCCCGGCTGCTTTACGAATTTATATGGAATGAGTATTGCGACTGGTATATTGAAACAGCTAAGTCCCGGTTATACAGCAGGGAAAACGAAGGGGAAAAAGCAACAGCCCAGTATGTATTGTGGTCAGTACTTAAAAATACGCTGAAGCTTTTGCATCCGTTTATGCCATTTATTACCGAAAGTATCTGGCAGTATTTGCCGCATAAGGGTATCAGCATAATGACTGCCAAATGGCCGGAGCAGGAAGATCACGGACAAATCGATGTGCAGGCAGAAACCTATATGGCGGTTATCATGGAAACCATAAAAGCTATTCGGAATATGCGTGCTGAAGTCAATGTTCCGCCGGGAAGAAAAAGTGAAGTGATTTTGCAAACGGCCAGTTCCGACTTGAAACAGATTTTAATAGATAATGTTCAGTATCTGCAAAGTTTGGCCGCTGTAGACCCGGTGAGAATCGAGGCATTGACCGACAGCAAACCCGATAATGCCATGACGGCCGTGGTTAACGGGGTGGAAGTTTATCTGCCGTTAAAAGGATTAATTGATGTGGAGAAAGAAACCACGCGTCTGAACAAAGAACTGGCTGCTTTAGCTAAAGAACTTGACCGTATAGCCGGAAAGCTGGCCAACGAGGGTTTTGTATCCAAGGCGCCTGCTGCGGTTATTGAAAAAGAACGGGCCAAGGAGCAGGAGTATCGCGAAAAAAGCCTGGCCATTCAGGAACGCCTGGCTTATTTAGCAAAACTATAAAAAGGGAAAGAATAGTATGAACTATGAAGAGGCACTGACATATCTGGCGGCATTAAACAAGTTCGGCATTCAGCTGGGATTAACCAGGATCAGAATCTTGTTGGAGCTTATGGGAAATCCGCAGCAGCGGTTTAAAACAGTGCATGTAACCGGTACAAACGGTAAGGGATCCACAGCGGCCATGCTGGCAAGTATATTAAAAGTCAGCGGGATAAGAACGGGGCTGTACACATCACCGCATCTGACTTCCTATACGGAACGTTTTACCATTAACGGGCTGGAAATTACCAAATCCGATTTTGCGGCAGTTATTGAAATTACCCGGCATTTTGTTGCAAAGATGCTGGCCGAAGGAAACGAACAGCCGACGGAATTTGAAGTGTTGACAGCTGCCGCCTTTTATTGGTTCGCAGAGAGTGAAGTAGAATATGCCGTTATTGAAGTAGGACTCGGCGGATTATTGGATTCGACCAATGTAATTGTGCCGGAGGTGGCGGTGGTCACCAATGTAGCGCTTGATCATACCAACCGTTGTGGCCAAAGTGTGGCGGAGATAGCCGTACATAAAGCCGGTATCATCAAACCAGGTGTGCCTGTGGTTACAGCTGCCGACGGCGATGCCTTGCGTGTAATAGCAGCTACAGCACGCAGTGAATCGGCAGAACTTTTGATTTTCGGCAAGGATTTTGGCGGGAAAGCAGTAGCAAATCACGATCTTGTGCAAGAGGTGGAAATTGAAATAAAGCCTAGGATAGCGTCGCAATACACCCTTTCCCTGCTCGGTATTCATCAAGTAAAAAATGCGGCTGTTGCTGTTATGGCGGCAGAGGTTCTGGCACGGGATGAGAAAAGAATCAAGCAGGGGGCGATAGCCAGGGGGCTGGCAGCGGTTGTCTGGCCAGGACGTTTGGAGTTTTTTAATGGACAGCCGGTCTGTATTGTCGATGGAGCCCATAATCCCGCTGGTGCAATCACCTTACGGAAGAATTTAGATAGTCTTTTCCCTGACAAAAGCATTACTTTTTTGTTGGGAATACTGAGTGATAAGGATGTAGAGGGAATCCTTCAGGCGTTAATTCGTCCCTGTGATAAGGTAGTGGTTGCAGCTCCTCTATCGGAAAGAGCCGCTGATCCGGAAACGGTTGCCGGGAAAATAACGGCGGCAGCAGTAGAGACAACCATAGCGATAGAACAGGGCTTGGAACGTGCTGCTGCTATTGCCGGACCAGACGGAGTTGTTTGCGCAGCAGGATCGCTGTATCTGATAGGAAATGTTCGTCAAGTTTTATTATGTAGACATTTTGGGTATAATTAGGTATAATTATCTGGATATTTTGTATATTTTTTTGGTGAATTAAGTAAAAAACGATAATAAAATTAGGTGAAGATGTGTTAAACAGACTGAATACAAGTAAGGCAATATATTTGATAGACTTAATCATTGAGCACTGCATTATGGCGGTTGCCTTTTTTTTGCCGCTGTCACTTAATGTTACCAGCGTATTGCTGGCAGCAGGCGGATTCTTCTGGCTGCTGAAAATGATTATGGCAAAGAGTATCTTTAGTCAACGTACTTTATTTGATGGTTTAATCGTATTTTATGTCATCTGGTCAGGTTTATCTATAACAAATTCCCCGGATACTGATTTTAGTTCGTATAACTATTATCAGCTATTTGGTCGCTATGTTTTGATCTATTACCTTATCGTCAACAATATTCAGTCACAGGAGCAGTTGAAACGGCTGGTAAAATCAATGATGATTTCTGCTATTCTGGTAGTAATGTACGGTTTTTATCAGTATACGCAGGGGATGGATATTTCCACTTTGGAATGGGTCGACGACCATCAGTTTCCTGAAATTAAAATCCGTGTTTTTTCTACCTTGCATAATCCTAATTTGTTGGCAGGATTTTTGGTCATTATGTCGGCTATTATTGCCGGATTATCCTGCGGAGTGCAAAAGATACGGCATAGGGTTTTGCTGTACGGACTGCTTTTGATGCTGGCAGCCTGCCTGCTTTTTACCTATTCCCGTGGGGCGTGGGTAAGCATTCTGGCGGTGATTGTCATTTTCAGTTTGCTGTATAGCCGTAAATTTTTTTGGTTATTGTTACTCATACCGTTACTGTTGCTCTATGGGCAGCATAATGCCTGGGAACGGGTTCTTTCCATTTTTAATCCCACCGACACATCGGCGTCCATGCGCATGGCCCTATGGGAGAGCACCATGGCAATGATTATGGATAAGCCTTGGTTTGGCGTCGGCTGGGGCGCTTATTGGCTGGCGTATCCTCAATACGATTTTTATATTCATAATGCCGAGACAACGATTTTTCATGCTCATAATATGTATCTGGGGCTGGCAGCAGAAATCGGTATTCCGGGATTGCTTTCTTTTTTAGCGATTCTGTGCGGCCATATGCTATTGACGTTTAAACTGCTCAGGCAGGGCAGCAAATGGATGGCCGGGCTGATGCTGGGCATACTGGCCGCATTAGCCAGCCTGGCCGTTGGCGGAATAACCGACTATATTTTATTTAATATTCAAATGTCTATGCTATTTTGGCTTTTGCTTGCTATTGTTACCGTAGCCTGGCAACTGGAAAAACGGCAATGGAAAAGACGTTGACAAGAAAAGCGGAGGCCAACCCCTTTCTATTGTGAATTGCTTTGTTGTGAACTATAATATAAAATTGTATCAGACTTTTTTCATAGCAACATGTTTTTATTAAAATGTTGAAGAAAGGCAACAGTGCCTATAGATCTTTATTAAGGGGGGGAACCTTTTGAAAGAGGAATCCATCATGATTTCTAAAGCAACGATCGACCGTTTACCGTTATATTTCCGGGCGCTTCGGCTGATGCAACGCGAGGAAGTGGAAATTGTTTCATCCGAAGAACTGGGAAAGCGTCTGGGGATTACTCCGGAGCAGATACGAAAAGACCTGGCGTCATTCGGACAATTTGGTAAAAAAGGTGTTGGCTATTATGTACGGGAATTATTGCGTAACATCGGAGACATTCTGGGGCTGCATTATAACTGGAATTTTGCTATTGTCGGCGTAGGCCATCTGGGCTGGGCTTTATCCAATTATCGCAACTTTACCTCTTTGGGATTTAATTTTGCGGCCATTTTTGACGTGGATCCGGATAAAATCGGACTGCATATTAATGGCGCACAGGTGTTTCACGTGAATGAAATGGAGAAAATTGTACGTGAAAAAAACATACATATTGGTATCATTGCCGTTCCCGAAGCACATGCCCAGGCAGTGGCGGATAAACTGGTGGCTTCCGGAATTCGCGGAATTTGGAATTTCGCCCCCCGTAAAATTACTGTGCCAAACTCAGTATATATCATAAATGAAGATCTTTCGGTTGGCTTAAGCAGTCTTTCCTATTATTTATCGCGGCGGATTACAAAGTAATGTCAAGAATTTTGTATTTTGTATTTTTTTTATAATTAAATAAAAATTTCACATACTCGGCAGGAGTTAGGCTGCTGACAGAGAACTAGTAGGAATATATGGCATTATATAAATCTCTTCAAGTAACCTAAGCGCTATGCTTGGGGCCAGTAATCATGGTCTTTTTGCTATACAATTGATGTACTAGCAGCATACACCTAGGTTTGTTTTGTCTGTGCAAAATAGACTTCGGTGTTTTTTTTATGAATACTGTGTGTATATGTATTCTAAATTAAAAAAATACTAGACAGGAATGGAAGGAGAAGGAATATGATTGATATTCAGCACCGCATACGCAATAAAAAACTATTGGACAGAATCGTTACCGCCGAAGAGGCGGCAGCTTTTATTAAGCCTGATATGAATGTCGGAACAAGCGGATTTACACCAGCCGGATATCCGAAAGCAGTGCCGCTGGCACTAGCCAAACGGATGGCAAAAGAACCTTTCCAGATCAATTTATGGACAGGGGCCTCAGTAGGTAAAGAACTGGACGGGGCCTTGGCCGAAGTGAACGGAATTGCCCGCAGAATGCCATATCAAACCAACGGGGACTTGCGCAAGTCTCTTAATAGCGGAAAGGTCAATTATTTTGATCTTCATTTGAGTGAATCTGCTCAACTGTCACGGTATGGATATCTAGGCGGCAAAGTCGACGTTGCTATTGTTGAGGCATGTGCCATTACGGAGGAGGGGCATCTTATTCCGACTACGTCTATGGGGAACACCGCTTCCTATGTACAAAGTGCTGATTTTGTTATTGTTGAAATTAATACAACGCAGCCGCTCGAACTGGAAGGCATGCATGATGTTTATGTTCCGCTTGATCCACCGCACCGCCAACCGATTCCTATAGTCAAAGTGGATGATCGCATTGGTACTACCTATATACCTTGTGGTATAGATAAAATCAAATGCATTGTTCCTTGTGATATTGGGGATGATGTACGTGATTTTGCTCCGATTGATGAGAATTCCCGCGCTATGTCGGAATTGGCGATTGAGTTTTTCAAGCATGAAATCAAAGCAGGCAGAATGCCTAAAAACTTGCTCCCTTTGCAATCCGGTGTAGGATCGGTGGCAAATGCTGTTATCAGCGGTTTTGTGGACTCGGAATTTAAAAATCTGGAAGTGTATACCGAAGTAATCCAGGACGGCATGCTGGATCTGGCGGATGCCGGAAAGCTGAAATTTGCGTCAGGAACTTCGTTTTCTCCTTCACCAGAAGGCCAAAAACGTTTATATGCCAATATTGATGCATATCGGCAAAAGATGGTGCTGCGGCCGCAAGAAATTGCCAACAGCCCTGAAGTTGCCCGCCGTATTGGTATTATTGCCATGAATACGGCGATTGAGTTTGATATTTACGGACATGTAAATTCCACTCATATCATGGGCAGTAAAATGATGAATGGTATTGGCGGTTCTGGTGATTTTGCGCGCAATGCTTATCTGACGTTGTTCTTTTCAACTTCTGTAGCCAAAGGGGGTCTTATATCGTCTGTTGTTCCAATGTGTTCGCATATTGATCATACCGAACACGATGTCGATGTATTTATCACGGAACGCGGTCTGGCAGATGTCCGCGGCTTAAGCCCGAGAGAAAGAGCCAGGGTCATCATCGACAAATGCGCTCATCCCGACTACCAGCCGATGTTACAAGAGTATCTGGATAGAGCGGAAAAAGCCACTAGATTTGCTCATACACCACATTTGCTGGACGAAGCTCTTTCCTGGCATGTTAGGTTCATGCAAACCGGCAGTATGAAAAAATAAGGATTTTTTAAGAGGGGGACATAATAGTGAGTAACAATGAACAGTTAAAAGCAAAAAGAGCAGCCTATGATGCAAAAGTAGAGAAAGCGTTGGCTAAATTCCCGGAACGCAAAAACCTGGAACCTGAGAGATTGTACACTCCACTGGATGTAGAAAATTTTGATTACGAAAGCCAGCTTGGATTTCCGGGTGAGTATCCTTTTACCCGCGGTGTACAGCCTACTATGTACCGCGGCCGTTTCTGGACCATGCGTCAGTATGCCGGCTTTGCAACAGCGGAAGAATCGAATAAACGTTATAAATTTCTTTTAGATGCCGGACAGACCGGTCTTTCGGTGGCGTTTGACCTGCCGACTCAGATTGGTTATGATTCCGACGATGCCATCTCGGAAGGCGAGGTTGGTAAAGTTGGCGTTGCCATTGATTCGCTTGCCGATATGGAAATTCTGTTTGACGGCATCCCTTTGGATAAGGTATCCACTTCGATGACTATTAATGCACCTGCTTCCGTACTGTTGGCGATGTATATTGCCGTGGCTGAAAAACAAGGTGTTACTCCTGATAAGTTAAAGGGAACGATTCAAAATGATATTCTTAAGGAATATGCTGCACGTGGCACCTATATTTTCCCGCCAAAACCTTCTATGCGTTTGATTACCAATATCTTTGAGTATTGCTCGAAAAATGTACCGCATTGGAATACGATTTCTATTTCCGGCTATCATATTCGTGAAGCCGGTTCCACTGCAGCACAGGAAATTGCCTTTACTATTGCCGACGGCATTGCTTATGTTGAGGCTGCTATTAAGGCCGGCTTAAATGTTGATGATTTTGCCGGACGACTTTCTTTCTTCTGGAATGCCCATAATAACGTTCTGGAAGAGGTAGCTAAATTCCGCGCATCCCGCCGTATTTGGGCCCGGATCATGAAAGACCGTTTCAAAGCGGAAAAACCGAAATCCTGGATGCTTCGCTTCCATACGCAGACAGCCGGCTCGATGCTGACTGCCCAACAACCGGAAAATAACATTGTCCGTGTAGCCCTGCAAACTGTTGCCGCAGTTTTAGGCGGCACGCAGTCCCTGCATACGAATTCCAAAGATGAAGCTTTGGCCTTGCCGACGGAAGATTCTGTACGTATTGCCTTAAGAACGCAGCAGATCGTTGCTTATGAAAGCGGTATTGCCGATACGATTGATCCGCTTGCCGGTTCTTACTATATTGAGGCACTTACTAATAAGCTTGAGGAAGAAGCCCTGGATTACATTCAAAAAATTGACGATATGGGCGGCGCTCCGGTTGCTATTGAAAAGGGATATATCCAAAAAGAAATTCAGGACAGTGCTTATAAATATCAAATGGAAGTGGAAACCAAACAACGTATTGTTGTCGGTGTCAACCACTTCCAGATTGAGGAAAAACCGGTTGAGGGCTTACTGCGGGTTGATCCTTCCGTAGGTGAAGGACAAAAAGCCAAATTGGCTAAATTGAGAAACAGCCGGGACAATAAAGCGGTTGAGGCTAAACTGGCTGCATTGGAAAAAGCTTGCCAAGACAGCGATGTTAATTTGATGCCGGTTATTTTGGACGCAGTCAGGGCATATGCAACTCTTGGTGAAATCTGCAATGTAATGCGTAAGGTATTTGGCGAATATGAAGCTCATGTAAGCCTGTAGGAAACGGACAGGCGGAACGAACGGTCTTAAGAGAATAATGAGAGGGAGATAGATATGGAAAAACGTGTAAGAGTATTGGTGGCAAAACCGGGCCTTGACGGGCATGATCGGGGTGCAAAAGTGGTAGCACGGGCATTAAGAGATGCAGGTTTTGAAGTAATATATACTGGCCTGCGGCAAACTCCGGAGCAAATAGCGGAAGCTGCTTTGCAAGAAGATGTAAACGTAGTGGCATTAAGCTTGTTATCGGGTGCGCATACCCATCTTTTCCCGAAAGTGGTTAGCCTGCTCCGGGAAAAAGGTATGGATGATGTATTGGTTCTTGGCGGCGGTGTTATACCGGACGCCGATATTCCGGCACTTAAGGAGGCCGGAATAGCCGAAGTATTTACCCCGGGAACGGCTACCAAGAATATCGTTGATTTTATTAACAGCGAATTGAATTAGGTCGTGAACCCGGTGGATATTGTAAAAGAGTTATTGGCGGGTTCGCGGCTGGCACTTTCGCGTGCCATTACCTCTGTTGAAAATGAGTATGAAAATGCCATTCAGATTATGAGGGATTTATATCCTCATACCGGTAATGCCTATGTCATTGGCATTACCGGGCCTCCGGGCGCTGGAAAGAGTACTTTGACCGATAAACTGGCCCGCGAGTATCGCCGCCGTGGCAAGACGGTCGGGATTATTGCAATTGACCCTACCAGTCCTTTTTCCGGTGGCGCTATTTTAGGTGACCGCATCCGGATGAATGAATTAACGATGGATGAAGGCGTGTTTATCCGTAGCATGGGGACGCGGGGAAGTTTAGGCGGACTGTCCCATAAAACCGGTGAAGTGGTAAAGATTATGGACGCGGCAGGCAAGGATATTGTCATTGTAGAGACAGTTGGGGTGGGGCAGTCGGAGGTGGATATTGCTAAAGCTGCCGATACCACTCTGGTTGTGCTGGTGCCTGGCCTGGGCGACGATATACAGGCTATCAAAGCCGGAATATTAGAGATTGGTGACATTTTTGCCATTAACAAAGCCGACCGTGAAGGAGTAGACCGGCTGCAGGTAGAATTGGAAATGATGCTGGATTTAAATCAGTACAAGGTTGATTGGCGTCCCCCGATCAACCGGGTTATTGCATCGCAAAATCAAGGCGTGTCCGAACTTCTGGAGACTATTGAAAAACATTCTGTCTGGTCAAAACAGACGGGGGAACGGGAGGTTCGGCACAGTAAACGAATCAAAAATGAAATGTTGTCTATGCTGGATGAGCAAATTGGCCGTTATATCATTAAGAAAATGGCTGAATCCGGCGAATTTGATCGTCTGATTAAAACAGTGGAGCAGCGGGAACAAGACCCGTATACCGTGGTAGACGGTATCTTAAAAAGCATATTGCGTTAAGCAAGAAGGAGGATATAAGCATGTTTAATGTGCTAAAAGTAGACCATATTGGTATAGCTGTTAAGGATTTGGAACAGGCCAAGAAATTTTATACTGATGTTTTGGGAATGAAACCTATGGGCGAGGAAGTAGTTGAGCAGCAAAAAGTAAAAGTATGTTTTATTCCTACCGGTGACAGTGAATTGGAATTGTTGGAATCAACGGCTCCTGACGGACCGATTGCAAAATTTATTGAAAAGAATGGTGAGGGGATTCAGCATGTTGCCCTCCGTGTCGATAATATTGAAGCTGCTTTGGCAGATTTGAAAGAAAAAGGTGTTCGTCTGATTGACGAAAAGCCTCGTTATGGTGCAGGCGGTGCCAGCATTGCTTTTGTTCATCCGAAAGCAACAGGCGGTATTTTGCTTGAACTTTCCGAACGCAAATAGTGATTTATTGGTAATTAGGATCTGATAGGAGGTATAAGATGTCAACAGTCCAGGAAAAAATTCAGGACCTATGGTCTAAACAGGAAAAAGTAAAGCTTGGCGGTGGCGCAAAGCGTATCGAAAAGCAACATGCTTCCGGTAAATATACCGCTCGTGAACGGATTAATAAGTTTTTTGATCCGGATACCTTCGTTGAACTGGATCAGTTTGTTGCGCATCGCTGCGTGAATTTCGGCATGGATAAGAAAGAGCTTCCGGGCGAAGGTGTCGTTACCGGCTATGGTACGGTTAATGGGCGTTTAGTTTATGCCTTTGCTCAGGATTTTACAGTTGAGGGTGGTTCGCTTGGCGAAATGCACGCCGCGAAGATTTGTAAAGTACTGGATTTGGCACTCAAGATGGGAGCGCCGGTTATTGGAATCAATGATTCCGGCGGTGCACGTATTCAGGAAGCGGTAGATGCCTTGTCCGGCTATGGAAAAATATTTTTCAAAAATACCCTGGCTTCCGGTGTTATTCCACAAATTTCGGTCATTATGGGACCTTGTGCCGGCGGTGCAGTATATTCGCCTGCTTTAACTGACTTTATTTATATGGTTAAAAATACCAGCCAGATGTTTATTACTGGTCCGGCGGTTATTAAATCGGTAACGGCGGAAGAAGTTACGGCTGAACAACTTGGCGGTGCTATGACGCATAACAGTACTTCCGGGGTGGCTCACTTTGCTGCAGAAAATGAAGATGACTGCATTGAACAAATCCGTTATTTATTAAGCTTTTTGCCCAGCAATAATCTGGAAGAGCCGCCTGTGGTGGAAACCAGTGATGATCCGAACCGTATGGAGGATGAGTTAAATACGTTGTTGCCGGATAATCCGAACATGCCTTACGACATGAAGGATGTAATCAAATCAATTGTCGATAATGGTGAATTCTATGAAGTCTGCGAACATTATGCGCGAAATATCATTACCTGTTTTGCCCGTTTTGACGGTAAAAGTGTGGGGATTATTGCCAATCAGCCGGCTGTTATGGCAGGCTGCCTGGATGTAAATGCATCCGATAAATCTTCCCGTTTTATCCGTTTTTGTGATGCTTTCAATATTCCACTGGTTAATCTTGTCGACGTACCGGGGTTCTTGCCGGGAACTGATCAGGAATTTGGCGGCATTATCCGTCATGGTGCAAAAATGTTATATGCTTATTGCGAAGCCACTGTTCCTAAGATTACCGTGATTACCCGTAAAGCTTACGGCGGATCTTATCTGGCTATGTGCTCGCAGGATCTTGGTGCGGATCAGGTTCTGGCCTGGCCGACTGCTGAGATTGCCGTTATGGGACCGGCTGGCGCTGCCAATATTATCTTCCGTAAAGATCCCGATGTGGCTGAAAAAACGGCTAAATATGTAGAAGAATTCGCCACGCCGTACAAAGCGGCGGAACGTGGTTTTGTTGATATTGTTATCGAACCGAAAGAAACCAGACCGCGTATCATTACCGCATTAAATATGCTGGCAAGCAAACGAGAAGCACGTCCGGCGAAAAAGCATGGCAATATACCGCTATAAGGGGCAGGTGAAAGCAATGAAAGTAGATGCGAAGGACGTAAAACCAGAAGTAGTTGCTGCAATCGCTGCAGCTGTAACCGCTATGATGGGGACCGGGAATTTAGCGATCAAAATTACAACCAGTGCTGTCTGGGCAGCTGCAGGACGTCAAAAATTGATGAATTCTCATTAATTTTAAACTATCCACAAAAATTCTTATTATAATGATATGAATATGGAGGAATTTCGAATGAAAAAATTTAACATCAAAGTTAATGGTACCGCTTATGAGGTAGAAGTTGAAGAAGTAAAAGCAGCAGCTCCTGCGCCGGCGGCAAAACCGGCAGCAAAACCGGCAGCAGCTTCGGCACCGGCAGCGCCGGTAGCGGCTCCTGCACCGGCGCAGGTAGGTGCCGGGGATACGGCAGTATCTGCTCCTATGCCTGGTAAAGTAGTTAAAATTGTGGCACAGGCCGGACAAAAAGTGAAAAAAGGCGACGTTGTTCTGATTTTGGAAGCTATGAAAATGCAAAATGAAATTTCCGCTCCCGCTGATGGCACTATTAAATCCATCAATGTGGCGGCGGGCCAGGGAGTAAAAATCGGCGAAATCATGGCCGTAATCGGCTAGTGGCAAAAACACGTGCAGAGGAAACTTTGCACGTGTTTTTAATTTTGGGGATTTTGTTAAAAAAGTGGAAATTTCAACCGGGTTCGGGTATACTGTCAGTAGAAAGCTTATATGTTGGTCAGAAAGTTTGATATGGCTAAGCGGAGGCGGTAGATATGGATAGTGCATGGGTGGTCGGGATGATTGAGCAAATTGCTCAGTTTGGCAAAGAAAAAATGGGGATTACCCGCTTAGCTTTTAGCGAAGCCGACAAACAGGCGCGAGATTTCGTCATGGAGATTATGAATACAATAGGATTAAATGTGCGAGTCGATGCGGCAGGAAATATAATTGGACATTTAGAAGGACGAAAATGTCAGACTCCTGTTGTGATGACGGGATCTCATATAGATACGGTACCTGAAGGCGGCAAATTTGACGGTGTACTTGGGGTAGTTTCCGCATTGGCGGCAGTTCAGCGCTTGAAGCAGCGGGGCGGGTTGAGTCATTCTCTGGAAGTAGTGGTGTTTGCTGCTGAAGAATCCAGCCGTTTTGGAGTGGCAACGTTTGGCAGCAAGGCTATGACCGGCCTGCTTACGACGCATACCTGGTCAAGAGCTAAAACTAAAGAAGGAGTAAGCCTGCGTGATGCCATAGCCGATTTTGGCTTGAAAATGGAGAATGTCAAAGCAGCAGTTCGCCCTTCAAGTGATATGAAAGCGTTTGTTGAGTTACATATTGAGCAGGGACGTATACTGGAGCATAATAAGATGAGTATTGGAATTGTAGATTCGATTGCCGCTCCCACCAGATGTAAAATAACCGTGGAAGGGTTGGCTGCTCATTCCGGCACTACGCCGATGGATGAGCGGCAGGATGCTCTGGTCAGTGCGTCGATGATCGTTCTTTCTATTCAGGAAATTGCTTTAGCGCAGTCTCATTATGGTACGGTCGCCACAGTTGGAGATTTACGTGTCCGGCCAGGTGTTATTAACGTAATCCCGGGTTTGGTGGAATTATGGGTTGATATTCGCGGAATTGAACATGAGAGTATTGTCGAGGTACTTCAGGAAATTAAGGATGCAATCAGTGCCATTGCCGAAGCCCAGGATACTCCGGTAGCCATGGAAGTCATCTCGTCAGAAAAACCGGTCAGCATGAACGAAGAAATCTCCAATATTGTAGAGAGTATTTGCCAAAAAAAAGAGATATCACACCAGCGATTATACAGTGGAGCAGGGCATGATGCCATGAATATGGCCCATATCATTCCCAGCGGACTTATTTTGATACCCTGCAGGGGCGGTATTAGTCATAATCCCGATGAAGCTGTGGCTGAAGCCGATATAGCTTCCGGTCTAGAGGTTTTGACCGAAACGCTTTATCAGTTAGCAAAATAGACGATATTGCAGTCCCGGTTATATGCCGGGATTTTTTATTGGCAAATATTATTTCTTGAATTATGTTAACTTTATAGTAGAATGATTATAGAGCCTAATTGAAAGGAGAATGCAATGAACAGACTGATAGCTACTTTCTTCTTAGCGGCGTTCATCACCATACTTTCTCCGGCTATTCCTCGGGTTTATGCAAGTTCGCTAAATAATCAGATCTACGAAGCTATTATAGCAAACAGCAACAATTCAGATTTACAAACTTTACTGGCGATTCAGCAGTTATTGCAGCAAGACAAGAAGCAGGACGCGCAAGCTTTGGTGAAAAAGGCTCTTGTTGAACGGGCAAGCAAGCTGGCCGCTGAAAATGGACTTATCGGTGGAAGTAATGCCCAAGCCTGGCAGAATGCATTACAAGAGCAAGTGGTACAGCATGTTGAAAAAAGGCTGGAACCTTATCAACAGGAAGTTACCCTCATCTCCAGACTACTGACGCAAAGCGGCTTATTACAGCCTTTGGCAGTCAGGGATAATGACGCTTTGACCGGAGCACCTGAGCAATATCAGAAGGTTTTAGAGATGACAGCTACGGCTTATGCTCCCGGTGCTCTGGATAACGGGAAGTGGGATACCAAAACCTATATGGGGGGAACTGTGCATAAAGGAGTGGCGGCAGTTGATCCCAGGGTAATTCCCATGGGCAGTAAATTGTGGGTCGAAGGGTATGGCGAAGCGATTGCCGAGGATCAGGGAAGCGCAATAAAAGGAAACCGGATTGATTTAGCTTTCAACGACCGGCAGGAAGCGTTGGATTATGGCATTCAAAACAGAAAAGTGTATATACTGGACTAACCGGATTTCCGGTTAGTTTTTTTTATACTATCTTTTTTGGCAAATACATATATTTTTGAGAGAATAGAATTGCATAAGGGGTACGGGTGATATGTTGAAAAGAGTAAATCTGATTTATGGAGTAGCTATGGTTGTTTTTATCAGTATTTTCTTTGGTATCGCAAGTTTTGAATATATGGACGAGAAAGAGCTGGCTGCAATCGATGACCAGGTAAAGGATGCACCGGCGGGGAAAGTTAATATAGTGATAAAAATAAACGAACGGGTGTTGGAAGTATACTCTGACGGACAGCTTCACAAAAAATACCGGATAGCTGTCGGCAAAAGCAAGACGCCTACTCCCATTGGTGAATGGACGGTTGTCTGGAAGGATTACAACTGGGGAACTGGTTTTGGAACCCGCTGGATGGGACTGAATGTACCATGGGGAATTTACGGAATTCACGGGACAAATAAGCCTTGGACTTTAGGACAATTTGCCAGTCACGGCTGTATTCGTATGCGAAATAAAGATGTGGAGGAACTGTTCGAATGGGTGCCTATCGGAACGCCGGTACGAATTGAAGGACGGAAGATTAAAGTAACGCGTACCCTGAAGCATCAAATGGCTGGTGCTGATGTAGTTGTTTTGCAAATGAAGCTAAAGGAATTGGGCTACTACACGGAACGGGCAGACGGTATCTTTGGGCTAAAGACCGAAGAGGCTGTGAAAGCGTATCAACTTGAACACGGATTGGAAGCAACAGGGGTAGTAGATAAACCTATGCTGGAGCGGTTAACCATCTGATTATCGTTATAGTATAAGCAGAAACGGGTAGTAAAGGGCAGGTAAAATTTGCAATTTCCAGCCGGGTATGTTATAATGGCGGCTGAATCACGACATTTATTGCAGTGGATGCTGCATAATTAGTGCTTATGGGGGTAGAAAATATGTTGCCTGTTGAGCAGCAGCTTCGAATTATTAAACGTGGCGTCGCCGAAATATTGCCGGAACCTTTATTAATCGAAAAGCTAAAACGATCAATAAAAACCGGTGTGCCTTTAAAGATAAAATTGGGGCTAGACCCCACTGCACCGGATATTCATTTGGGGCATACAGTCGTTTTGCGTAAACTTAGACAGTTTCAAGACCTCGGTCATCACATAATAATTATTATAGGGGATTTTACCGGACGAATTGGTGATCCTTCAGGCAAGTCAGAAATGCGGAAACCATTGACCGAAGAAGAGGTAATGATTAATGCGCGGACATATCAGGAACAGATTTTTCGCATTTTAGATAAAGAAAAAACAGAGGTCGTTTTTAACAGTTCCTGGTTAGCGACTTTACATTTTGCCGATGTTTTAAAATTGGCCGCCAAAACCACCGTAGCCCGTATGCTGGAGAGGGACGATTTTAGCAAGCGCTTTAAAGAAGGAAGGCCTATCAGCATTCACGAATTTTTTTACCCTTTAATGCAGGGTTATGATTCAGTGGCTCTTCATGCTGATGTAGAATTCGGCGGTACTGATCAGAAGTTTAACCTCCTTATGGGCAGGCAGTTACAGGAAGAGTACGGGCAGGAGCCGCAGGTAGCAGCCATGATGCCTATACTGGAAGGCCTGGACGGGGTCAATAAAATGAGTAAGAGCCTTGGTAATTATATTGGCATTAATGAATCGCCAAATGAGATTTACGGTAAAGCCATGTCCGTTCCTGACTCACTTATGCTGCGGTATTATGAATTGGTAACCGATGTTGATTTGGATGAATTGGAATCCATTCGTCAGGGCTTTGAGAACAATACTCTTCATCCACGCGATCTCAAAATGCGTCTGGCGCATATTTTAGTTCGTCTGTATCATGGTGCGGAAGCTGCCGATGCAGCGCAAAATGAATTTATCCGGGTCTTTCAACAACGGGATTTGCCTTCAGATATTCCTGAATATGTTCTGCCGGACACTGAAGTGGTTTGGTTGCCTAAGCTGATGGTTACACTTGGTTTGGCCGCCAGCAATAGTGAAGCAAAGCGTGCCATTGTGGCCGGGGCAGTAAAAATAAATGGTGAAAAAATACTTAACCCCGACCAGCATATTGATATTACTAACGACATGATCATTCAAAATGGGAAAAGACGGTTTGCCAAACTGAAAATCGGCTGAGAAGAGAACCGCGCCAGATGGCGCGGTTTTTTATGCGGATGTAACGAAATGGCTGCCAAGACCATATACTAATTAAACCTAGCTATTCTATTTCAGTAGGGAGAGAGAATGATGAGGTTTTCTGTTCGGCGAAGGGCAAGAAGGCCTTTCTGGGTAGTTGGCATTCTTCTTGTCTGTCTGCTGGTTGTCTATTGTTTTTGGACAATAGAAGAACATCTTAAGCCTACTTTGCTGGCTATTGCCGAGGCAAAAGCAACACAGATTGCCACCGAAGCAATTAACCGGGTCATTGGTGAAAGCATCAGTAATCGTGATATTGATCCACAGGCTCTGGTGACGATTAAGGTGGATGACAGAGGGCGCGTAGTTTTGATTCAGCCTAATACAATTGAGTTTAACCGGTTGGCCGCCGATACTACCATGAAAGTTCAACGCTCATTACAAGAGATTTCTAAAGAAGAAATCGGCATACCTATCGGACAAATATTTGGCAGTCAGTTATTAGCCAGTATGGGGCCCAATATTACAGTCACCGTGATTCCGATCGGTACGGTACAAGTGAAAGTTATAGATAAATTTGAACAGGCCGGGATTAATCAGACACGCCATATGATTTATCTTTTGACGACAACACAAGTAAAAATTGTTGTGCCGCTGGTTAGTAAGAGTGTCGACGTCATGACGCAAGTACCCATTTCCGAATATGTGGTTGTGGGAGAAGTGCCTGGAACATATGTTCAATTTCCCCTGCCGTTGTTGAATGATTTAGGTGGCAATACATCTTACGGACATGAATAATATTGAGATTTTTGGTTTATTTTTGCCGGGGCTTTGCCAAAATATCATACTTGTGTTAAAATAATCCCTGATTTATATTGTATGAAGGGGAGAATTTTCAGTTATGTCAGGACACTCGAAATGGGCCAATATAAAGCATAAAAAAGGAAAAATGGATGCCATACGTGGGAAAATTACCACCAAAATCAGCCGGGAAATCACAGTTGCCGCCCGGATGGGCGGAGCCGATCCTACTGGCAATATGAGGTTGAAACTGGCTTTGCAAAAAGCAAGGGAAAATAATATACCGAAGGAAAATATCCAGCGTGCCATCCAAAAAGGTGTGGGAGCTTTAGATGGCAGCAATTATGAGGAACTGGTTTATGAAGGCTATGGCCCGGGGGGCGTAGCCATTATGCTGGAAGTCATGACTGATAATCGTAACCGTACGGCTGCTGATATCCGGCATATTTTTTCAAAGAATGGCGGTAATTTAGGTGAAGCCGGCTGTGTAGCCTGGATGTTTAAGAAAAAGGGACTTTTTGTTATTGAAAATTCGGCCATTGATGAAGATACGTTAATGACCATTGCCCTGGAAGCCGGCGCGGAAGATTTTAGAGCCGAAGACGATACAGTTGAGATTGTTACTGAACCGGAAGATTTTGAGAAAGTCCAGCAAGCCCTGGAGGAGCAGAATCTTTCCACCGTAATGGCACAAATACGGATGATTCCGGATACTTCGGTTTCCTTACAGGGAGAGGATGCGGAAAGACTCATTAAATTAGTGGAGACACTGGAGGAGCATGATGATGTTCAGGAAGTATACGGGAATTTTGATCTTCCGGAAGATATGGAATAAGCATATTTTAATGCAGTTACAGATTGGTTAAAATTTGTTTATATAATGATTCAGCAAAAGCACGGGAGCACTGAGCATAGTGCCGGCCTGTGCTTTTTTTGTATTGCAACTCTGTAAAGGGGTATTTTGGGGAACTTGCTATTTAAACAGATAAGCGGCTACAGGCTGAAAAGGAATATTGCCACAGGCAGTAAACATAATCTTTGAAACTGAATACAATATAATGATCATATACAGGGGGTGGCAAGTAGTGGAGTTGGAGAATTTTCTCCTTACATCTTGCCAGGGCAAACAGTTACATGATGTGTTACAGTTAATGCAAGTTGAAACGAATTATATGAATCAGATTTATCAGTTGATATATATTCTATTTGTAGATCCCCATGTAGCGAATAATGCGGAATTCCATGAATTTGTTCTGCACTATCATGCTTCGACACAACATCATATTACTGGTGCAGGGTTTGGTGAGGCCATGGACGTGGTTCAGGTATATCATTATGTTTTGTTGGAAAAATTGATGGATAATAAAGTGCTGGCGGCAGCGGAAGAACTGGAGGAAGCCATTCTTCACTTGGAGTTGGCTATGGAAGACGTAAAAATTAAAGCCAATCCACAAATTATTTTATTAAATCAAAGTATTGAATTGTTGGAAGAAGTACAATTAAAAATCATTCAATATTTACAACAGTTGCTGGAAAAATCACGTCGATGCCATTGGAAAAATTAATGGATTCTGTTAGCATTCTTTGACAGAAAAACCACCTTTATTGGTATTTAGGAAGGGAAATGTTGAGAATCGTAGAAGTTATGCTATACAATAGCTATTAATAGGGTTACTTTAATATAAGGGTGGTTTTCTTATGTCTCAATACACAAAAAAACGCTATAATATTCATGATGTTGTTCCGGGAATGGAAATCGGCGAGACGGTATTGATGGAAAATGGGAAAATTGCTTTAACCGAGGGGGTTATTTTAAATTTTAGTGCTATTGAACGTTTAAAATATTGGGGTGTTAACTCAGTCGTCATAAAAGAAGCGGCGGTTGCCGTCAGACAAGAAGATCCCATCAATTTACAGCGTAAGCATTTTTTTGGACAATATGACAAGGCCGTTGGCGGGATAAAAGATATGTTTCAAAATCTGCGCTACTTTAAGGAGGTTCCGGTACAGCAATTTCAAGTTTTGGCAGACCAGATTGTTGAATCGATGGTTACTACGGTTGGCGTTGTGAATTCCCTGCTGATGACTCCGCGTAAGCAGGATTATACCTTTCATCATTCGGTTAATGTGGCGGTAATATCCGGCGTTTTGGGACAATGGCTGGGATATGGTTACACTGAGGTTAAAGAATTGATTTTAGCCGGCTTACTGCATGATATCGGGAAAGCGCAAATTCCGTTGGCAATATTAAATAAACCGGGTAAATTATCGGCGGAAGAAATGACGGTTATGCGTACGCACAGTACTTTGGGATATAACCTGATTAAAGAGATGCGGGAGATACCGATAGGTGTTTCTTATGCTGTTTTGCAGCATCATGAACGGATGGACGGCAGCGGCTATCCTTTACAAATCAAGGGGGATAAAATCCATCCTTACGCCAGAATCATTGCCGTAGCGGATATTTATGACGCGATGACCTCCGACCGCGTCTATGTCAATAAAACGAGCCCCTTCTCCGTGGCAGAGATGCTGGTACAGGAAATGTTCAATAAACTTGATCCCAGTATTTGTACCCTGTTTTTGAATAATGTTCGTGATTATTTTCTGGGCGGTATCGTTCAACTTAGTGACGGCCGCAGAGCGGAAGTTATTTATCTGGGACAAGTTGCTGCGGCGCGCCCGGTTGTCAGAACGGAGGAAGGAGAGTTTATTGATTTAGAAAAACGCAGGGATTTGGGCATATTAAGTTTAGAAAAAGAGAATTAGCAAAAACGCCGTTGATCGGCGTTTTTGCCTTTATAATGTTCTTTTGACGCCTCTGAATAAAGATGATATCATTAGTAATTGTATAATGTGAGTTAAAAGTTGCCTGTACGAGACTTTTAGGAGTGGTTATGCATGAAGGATATTCAAAAAACAGAGGACCAAAGGGGAATTGCTATACAGAAGGTAGGAGTCAGCGAAGTCCATTTGCCATTTTTAATTAAGACAAAATCCGGTGAATTACAGTCGGTATTGGCTAAAATCAGGCTTACCGTTGAATTGCCGCAAACCTTTAAGGGAACGCATATGAGCCGGTTTATTGAAATTTTGAGTGAATGGAGTCAGAAACCAGTAGCCAACCGGGAAATGGAATGTATTTTACATGATACGTTACAGCGGTTGGAAGCCGATAAAGCATATTTAGAAATTCGATTTAAGTATTTTCTTCAAAAGACGGCTCCGGTCAGCAGATTACGCAGCATGCTGGATTACGATTGCCTGTTTTTTGCCAATATGACCAGGGGAGAGAGTATCGATATTGCTATGGGGGTGTCAGTTCCTTTTACATCCCTTTGCCCCTGCAGTAAAGAAATAGCGGCATACGGGGCACATAATCAAAGGGGACTTATGACGGTCAAGCTGAAGCAATCTGCCGGAAGGTTTATTTGGATAGAAGATCTGGTTGCTTTAATGGAAGCTCAGGGAAGCTGTCCTTTATTTCCACTTTTAAAACGTGAAGACGAAAAATATGTAACGGAGCGTGCCTATGATAATCCTAAATTTGTGGAAGATGTCCTGCGGGATTTGGTTTTAGCCCTCAGGAGTATTGAAGATATAGAGTGGTTTGAGGTAGAATGTGAAAATTATGAATCCATACATAATCATAATGCCTATGCTAGTCATAGTGAAACGGTAACAAGCCGGCCGGAAGCTTAATTCAATGAAAGAGGTAAGCGCCAATGAATTGGAAAATATTTTTGGCAGAATTTCACACAGTTGAAAGCTGGCTGTCGGACCGGAAGGTTAAGGAGGCTCAGAGGAAAATATTCGGAATTATTGCTATGATCTTAGCGGGATATTCTCAACCACAGAGCATTTTGCAACAAGTACTTGCCAGCGAGTTCCTGGCAGATATTTTTAGCGAAAAGCCTGTGTACGAAAAACCGGAATTTACTATGCCTGTTGAAATTGAGACCATTATATGGCGCTGGCTTGGCAGTTTACCGCATAACGATGCAGTATTAGGCGAAATTTACGAAAGATTGTCACGGAAAAAACGTATTCAAGGTGTGTATTATACTCCCGGGAAAATTGTAGATTTCATTATAGCCCATACGCTAGAGCAGTTTGATGTTATTGAGAATCCGGATATCAGAATACTGGATCCGGCATGTGGATGCGGTTTTTTTTTATTAAAGGCTTACGATGTGCTATTTGAAAAGCTATCTCAAAACAGTGAGCTTCTTAATCAAAAGTTCCCTTTACGTGACTGGTCGCCAGAGGGCATTCACCGTCATATTTTACAAAATAATTTGTGGGGATCGGATATTGATGAACAGGCGATTGAAATTGCCTGTATTGGCTTACAGCTAAAGCAGGTGAAAACCAGGAATATTGTTAATCATCTTATTGTCTATGATAGCTTGCAGCGTCCGGAAGATGCTGAAAACTTGCCGTTAGCTGTCCGTCATTTTTGGGAGCAGCGCTATGAATGTGTGCTGGGAAATCCGCCCTATTTATCTTTTGGCCTGCGTGGTGCAAAGCAAATGAGTGCGGATTACCGGGCTTATTTACGACAGGCTTATCCGGAATCAGCCGAATATAAGTTGAGTTATTATGTTTTATTTATGCAGCGAGGCATAGAACTGCTTTGCCCTAATGGGCGGCTGGGCTTTATTGTACCGGATAGCTTCTTGCTCGGACGGTATTATTCAAAAATCCGGAAATACATCATGGAACATACATTGATAGAAATTCTGGCACATATTTCGACTACGGTGTTTAAGACGGCCATAACCGGGTATGCCTGCATTTGTATACTCAAAGCGAACGACAATAAACAAAGGAGAGATAACCAGCTTATCAGTATCATGCAGGTAGATTCGTTGCGGCAATTGCCCGGTGCCGAGGCAGTATGCCAGTATGAGCAGAATTACTTTTCTTCACTTCCATATCAGCGTTTTCGGGTTTTTTTTGATTTAGAGATAAAACAGATCGTTGACCATTTGGATCGTACCGGCATTTTGTTAGGTAATTTTGTTTCAGGACATACAGGAATTCGATCCATTTCTTGCCAGTCCGATATAATATCATCAAGGTGCTGCGGCCCAACCTGGCAGCGTGGCTTGATTTCCGGTTCCCAGGTTTGGCGTTACGGCATCAAGTATGGAGGACACTGGATCAATATTGATAAACAAAAACTTTATCAAGGCGGTTGGCGTTCCGATATCATAAGCCGGTCCAAGCTGCTGGTCCGCCAAACCGGGTATATGCTGACCGCTTGTATTGATGGAAATGGTTATTACCATTTGAACAATATTCACAGTTTTGTTGCCCGTAATCATTCTGTTCATTTGGAGTATTTGCTAATGCTGTTAAATTCACGCCTTATGTCTTTTTATTATCATGCTGTCAGCATGGAATATGGAAGGGCAATGGCGCAGACCGATATAGAAACCTTGGAAAAACTTCCGATTATTGTAAATTCAGCTGTTGATCAAAGTGCTCCGGAATTGGTAAGAACAATGATGGCTTGTGTAGAGAAAAAAATAGCGGGAAAGGATAATGTTGATAATAAGATAAAGGCTTTAGATGACTATTTTAACCAAGTGGTGTACAAGGTATATGGATTAAGTGAGCGGGAAATTGCTATAGTTGAGCAGTACGAAGAACAGCTGCTTGTCAAAAAATAATATAAACAGGGAAAGATTTCCCTGTTTATATTAGAATACTACTTATTTTTTGTTGATATCGTACTGTGATGTGAGCACCTTGTTTGTTGCCTGCGACTGCCCGGACTGGCTGTTGGCACCGCTTTGGCTGGCGCTGCTGCTGCCATTGATATCATATTGTGACGTGAGTACATTGTTTGTTGCCTGCGACTGTCCGGACTGACTGCTGGCACCGCTTTGGCTGGTGCTGCTGCCATTGATATCATATTGTGACGTGAGTGCATTGTTTGTTGCCTGCGACTGTCCGGACTGGCTGCTGGCACCGCTTTGGCTGGCGCTGCTGCCATTGATATCATATTGTGACGTGAGTACATTGTTTGTTGCCTGCGACTGTCCGGACTGGCTGCTGGCACCGCTTTGGCTGGCGCTGTTCATTGATCCGCTAGTTTGCTGATTTATTTTTGTTTTGTCCATTAAAGAGCCCTCCTTCGTCTTTTTTTGAATCCACTATTAGTATCATAAATTAATTTTAATCTCATGCGCGGTAGTTTTTTCATATCCTTTGTTAAATATAACCATATAAATATAGTGGAATATTACTCTAATACATACCGGCAGATATTCAGGGAGAAGAGAGGTTCACTTTATGAAAAAAATAATTGTTAATGCCGATGATTTTGGTTTACATGAAGCTATAAATAGTGCCATTATCGAAGGTCATCTGTCAGGGTGTGTATCCAGTGCGTCCATTATGCCGAACGGCAAGGCGTTTTTGCATGCAGCTCATTTATGCAGTCAAAACCGCTTGCTGGGAGTAGGCGTGCATTTGACGCTGGTCGGACTGGAGCCGCTCAGCGAGCCGGAGAAGGTAAGTTCTTTAGTAGATGATCAAGGGCTGTTTTATAAAAGCTATATTCATTTTTTGCTAAGATATGTGCAGGGGAAAATACGGCAGGAGGAGATTAAGCGGGAAATGGCCTTACAGATTGAGCAGGTGATTGCTGCCGGTATACCGGTTACTCATCTTGACAGTCATCAGCATTTGCATATTATTCCCGGAATTTTTGAGGTTGTCGTTGAACTGGCAAAATGTTATCATATTGGTGCTGTGCGGATACCAGATGAATCTTACTTTTTTACAGGGGGATATCCTTTCAGCCTGTCACGCATACTAGGTCGTACAGGATTAACCTATTTGTCGCGTATGGCCAGAAGAAAAATCGTAAAACACGGACTGGTGGCACCGGATCATTTTTTTGGCATGTTGTCAGGTGGGCACATGAGTGAGAATTATTTATTACAGGTTGTTGAGCAATTGCCGGAAGGAGTTTCGGAAATTATGATGCATCCGGGGAAAACAAATGAACTTTTGGAGTATGAATATGGCTGGGGCTATGGCTGGGAAGACGAATTCACTGCAGTGGTAAGCAAGAAAGTCCGGAGTGTTTTAAAGAAAAGGGATATTGGACTGACTTCTTTTGGAGAGTTGAGACATGCTTAAATTATATAAGCGTTTGTTTTTTGTTATTTTGCTGATCGGTATTATCTCCGGGGCGGTCATCTACTACACTGTGGATATCAATACATTTCGGCACCTAAGTTCTTTTCGCATCTGGTCGTTGGCAGCCGTTTTGTTTTTTTTAAGCGTGGGTTTGTATTTTGATGGTACACGGC
Source organism: Propionispora sp. 2/2-37 (assembly GCF_001298735.1). Classification (GTDB taxonomy): domain Bacteria; phylum Bacillota; class Negativicutes; order Propionisporales; family Propionisporaceae; genus Propionispora. Next base: position 65,343 of record NZ_CYSP01000001.1, read on the forward strand.
TCATGCATCTGGTTCGTATCTCCGGGGAAAATATCTCACTGATGGAAGCCGTTCAAGTCGTATTTGGCAATTATTTTTTGGCGGCCTTAACGCCAGGAGCTGCCGGAGGAGCGCTTGCGCAGGTCTTGTTTTTAAGACGTGCCGGAGTTCCCACCGGTAAAGCTACGGTTTTGGTCGTGGTGCGCACCATTTTATCCATTCTGTTTTTGCTGCTTTGCATGCCGGTTGTATTTTATTATGATCCTGGGGTGATGCCTTGGATTTCAGAGGATCTACTGTCGGTAATTTCCAGTGCTGTGATTATCAGTATCTTGGCAACGATATGGCTTTTGCGTAAAAACACGTTAGCGTATTTTTTAGTGGCTTTTACTAAAAGACTCCATTATACTCGCAGACGACGCGTTTTTTCTATATATCGTGATGTACGGGGGGCTATACTGATGCTTTCGTCGGCACCACTTAGTATGCTCCGTGTTTTTATTGAATCAGCAATCAGTTTACTATCGCTTTATAGTGTTGTCCCTACCTTGTTCATGGGCATAGGGGCGGAAGTGAACTGGCTACATGTCCTGGGACGCATGATTTTTCTTAATATCTTATTATATTTTGCACCAACTCCCGGGGGATCAGGCATTGCCGAAGGTGGATTTGTTGTCCTGTTCAATGAGTTTGTCCCTTCCGGAACGGTTGGAATTGTAGCTGTCGTATGGCGCATGGTGGCGGAATATATTCCTTTTGTTATTGGACTTTACTTTACTGTTAAGGTGTTCGGCAGAGCGTTTCTTGCAAGTCAGATTAAATAATGGTAATGGGGGCTGCTAGGGTAATGAAGGGGGACGGGATAAGGATGAAGGTCTTGGTAACGGGTGGTGCCGGATTTATCGGTTCTCATATAGTGAAACGGCTGCTGCAAAAACAATGTGAAGTTGTCGTAATTGATGATTTGTCTACCGGTTCTTTGCGAAACCTTACTCAGAAACAAATTTGTATACAGATGGACATCCGCAGTGAAAAAGTCCTGGAGTTGTGTAGAACAGAACGATTTGATGCGGTTATTCATTTAGCGGCGCAGACAATGGTGCCGGCCTCCATAAAAAAGCCGGTATATGATTGTGAGGTAAATATAGCAGGAACATTAAATATCTTAGAGGCCGCACGCCAGACCGGGGTTAAAAGGGTCATTTTTTCATCAACTGCAGCCGTTTATGGAAATGTTTCAGCTATTCCCGTCAAAGAACATGCCTTGCTTCAGCCTACTTCATTTTATGGATTAAGTAAACTAACGGCTGAAAGATATTTGCAGATCTATTCCCAGCTTTACGGTATAGAGCATGTCATATTGCGCTATGCCAATGTGTATGGTGAACGGCAGGGCGACTTTGGTGAAGGCGGTGTGATTAGCATATTTTTACGTAAGATTTATCATAATATGCCGGTTATTATTTTTGGTGATGGAGGACAAACACGCGATTTTGTCTATGCCGGTGATGTTGCCGAGGCCAATTACCTGGCCTTACAGTCCGAACATGTAAATACTGTGTACAATATTGGTACGCAGACGGAAACCAGTGTAAATGCATTGCTGGATATTTTGGAAACAATTTCTCAAAAACCTGTTGAAAGAGAGTATAATAAGATTCGTGCCGGTGATATCTACCGTTCTTCGCTTTGTAGTGAAGCTGCTGCAGCCGGATTGTACTGGAAGGCGCAAACCACACTGGAGGATGGCTTGATAAAAACATATGCGGCATTAAATTTCTAGTTTAGAAGGTGAACATAATTGCGAGCCGGAACGGGTTTGTGCGTAATTATTATTAGTGCATTTATTATTTTTTTAAATCTAGGCACTCTTCCCTTGTTAGATCCCGATGAACCCGTGTATGCTGAGACCCCGAAAGAAATGCTGCAGTACAACGAATTTCTTTCGCCTCGAATATATGGCGAATATTGGTATGATAAACCTCCTCTGTATTATTGGCTGGTGGCAGGAACTTTTAATTTGCTGGGGATTCATGAGTTAGCCGCCAGGCTGCCTTCGGCTGTAATGGCCGTTGCGTGTGTGGCAATGGTTTATGCTGTAAACCGGCGGCGTTTTGGCGAACTTGCCGGTATTTTCGGTGCTTTGATTTTGACCACCAGTCTGGAATTTTTTTACTTAGGAAAAGCGGCAGTTACCGATATGACACTTACATTATGTCTTACGGTGTCATTAGTGTCGTATATGGAAAAACGGTATTATCTTATTTATCTGTTTGCCGCTTTAGCCACCTTGACAAAAGGGCCGGTCGGCCTTTTATTTCCTGTAGCCATTATTTTTCTTCATATGTTCATTACCCGTAACTTTTCAGAAATAAAGCATATGCATATATGGACAGGAAGTTTATTGTATTGCGGTATTGCTGTTCCCTGGTACTGGTTTATGTACGTCATGCATGGTCCCGTTTTCATTGATACTTTCTTAGGTTTTCACAATATTATGCGATTTACTTCCCCTGAACATCCGGAAGGAATTTTATGGTATTATTATCTTCCGGTCCTGATTGTCGGGTTTTTTCCGTGGATTTCTGTGCTGCCGCAAGCGGTATTGGCAGCATGTAAGGCTAACCGGCGGGAGCCTCGAACATTATCATTTTTATTGACATGGGCTGTTTTTATTTTTGCTTTTTTTTCCATCTCTCAGACCAAATTGGTGTCTTATATTTTGCCGATGTTTCCTCCCGTAGCCATGATCGTCGGTTGGTATGTAGCTCGTATTGCCTGTGCTTATCGTCAAAGAGGCTGGCTTGTTTCACTGTTGTTGTATTCAATTCTTTTGCTTGTGGCTATATGGATGGGAACGGAGAGCGTACCGGTAGCAGAGAGCAGTGTCATGCTGTTGTCAGGTTGTTTAACGGCTATGGTCATTCCGGCAATGTATTTTATCTGGCGCCGGCAGATCCATTGCGCAGTTGTTGTACAATTATCCGGCATGGCAATTTTACTGATTTTGCTGATGCATAGTATCATTCCTCAGATAGCACCTGTTTTTTCATCCAAAGAAATTGCCGGAGATTTTGCAAGCTATTATGACGGAGTGTCACCCGTTTATATTATCAAGATTTTACGTCCGGGTTTTGCTTTTTATTCCGGGGTTAATGGAATAGAATTGGATAAAAACGATCTGGAAAGAAATATTGCCGAAAGTGCGGGAGCCTATTTTGTCGTCAGGCAAATGGACTATCAGAAACTAACCACGTCCGGGAGGCAAAAAATAAAAGTGCTTGCAGCGAAGGGGGACCGGATGTTATTGTTTAAACCGTAATTTTAGTGTTATTTCACTTTCAGCAGGTCCGGCTATTTGTGAATATTTACTATCGATTTGTGAATATTTACAAATGTTGGACTTTTTCTGTTTTACGATAAATGCAGTAATACTAAGGTAATTTACTTGTGGGTATAGAATAATCGTTATGTTATGTTGTATAATGATAAACAGTGAATATTTGTTTTTTAATTTTGGGAGTTAGGGGAGGTATTGCGTGATGGCGGTAACTGTTAACCGGCAGTTTTGTAAAGGTTGCAGTATTTGTATAGTTTTTTGTCCGAAGCAGGTTCTGGAACTTGATGAGGTTGGAAAAGTATATGTAAAGGCGGCAGAGAAATGCATTTCCTGCGGATTGTGTGAGCTTCGATGTCCTGATTTTGCGATATATGTTAACGGAAAGGGGGGCAATTAATGAGCAGGGCGCGTTTAATGCAGGGAAACCAAGCTTGTGCTGAAGGTGCTATTGCCGCCGGTATAAGTTTTTTTGCGGGCTATCCGATTACACCCAGTACGGAAATTGCGGAAATTTTGGCCGAACAACTTCCCTTAATTGGTGGGAAATTTATTCAAATGGAAGATGAAATTGCCAGTATGGGAGCCGTTTGCGGCGCTGCATTAACCGGGGCAAAAGCTATTACGGCTACCAGTGGCCCGGGTTTTTCACTGAAACAGGAATTGATCGGTTATGCTGCCATGGCGGAGATTCCGGTCGTTGTTGTTAATGTGCAGCGTTCCGGTCCCAGCACGGGTTTGCCGACTGCGCCTTCGCAGGGGGATGTTATGCAAGCCCGCTGGGGAAGCCATGGTGACCGGGGCGTGATTGCCTTGTCGCCGGGTTCGGTACGAGAGGCTTTTGAGATTACGGTTAAAGCCGTTAATTTTGCGGAACGCTTCAGGGTTCCTGTAATTTTGCTGTTGGATGAAGTTATCGGCCATTTGCGGGAACGGGTTGAACTGCCGGAGGTATATGAATTGGAAATTATTAATCGTAAACAACCGGAAGTTACACCGGATGATTATCAGGCTTATCTGCCCGGTGAAGACGGTGTACCGGCGCTGGCACCTTTTGGAACCGGTTACTATTATCATGTCACTGGTCTGGTACATAATTATTCCGGACAGCCATCCCAGTCGCCGTCTGTTGCCGATGAACTGATTCGACGGCTGCATAGTAAGATAGAGCGGGCTCAGGACGAAATTACGCTCTATAGCGAACTGTTTATGGAGGATGCCGAGATTGTTGTTATAGCTTATGGCGGAACTGCACGTGCAGCTGTTGCTGCGGTGAAAGCTGCCAGAAAACAGGGAATAAAAGCCGGATTGTTAAAGTTAATCACAATCTGGCCATTCCCTGGGATATTGGTACAACGGGTGGCTCAACGGACAAAGAAGATGATTGTGCCGGAAATGAACTATGGGCAATTGGTGGGTGAGATAGAGCGTTATGTTATGAAAGAGAAAGTACTATCACTAACTAAAGTGGATGGAACTTTCTTTAGCCCGGATGATATCTTGCAGCCTATTGTTGCAGCAGGAGGGAGATAGTATGGCGGATATAGAAAAATATTTACGTAAATCGGCGTTGCCGCATATCTGGTGTCCCGGTTGTGGTAACGGTACTTTACTGGCGGCTATTTTACGGGCGATTGACAAACTGCAGCTAAACCAGCAAAAGACGGTCATTGTTTCGGGTATTGGTTGTTCGTCACGCGCTTCCGGATACATGAATTTTAATACTGTTCATACGGCACATGGACGGGCTTTGACTTTTGCGACTGGTATCAAACTGGCAGATCCGGAACTAAATGTCATATTGATAACCGGAGACGGCGATTGTACTGCGATTGGCGGCAATCATTTTATTCATGCCGCCCGACGCAATATTGATATTACCACAATTGTTTTTAACAATAGCATTTACGGTATGACCGGCGGACAATTTTCACCACTGACTCCCAAGAACAGCAAGGCCACTACAGCGCCTTTCGGGCATATTGAGCGCTCTTTTGATATCGCACAATTGGCTATTGGAGCAGGTGCAACGTATGTTGCCCGGGGGACTGCTTATCATGCCGCCATGCTGACTGATTTAATTGTAAAGGGAATTGAGAATAAAGGTTTTTCAGTTATTGATGGTATCACGCAGTGTCCGATTGGCTTTGGCCGGAAAAATAAAATGGGTACGGCGGCGGCCATGCTGGCCTGGCAGCGTGATCATGCCGTTATGGCTAAGGCTGCTGCGCGAATGTCACCTGAAGAACTGGAAGGCAAATTTCTGATTGGTGAACTGCATCATGTGACTGCACCTGAATATACGGCTGAATATACTAAATTGGTGGCCAGGTTGCAAAAGGGGGGGAAGGTCTGATGCTGGAGATTACCTTGGGAGGCACGGGAGGACAGGGGTTAATTCTGGCCGGAATTATTCTTGCGGAGGCGGCCATACTGGATGGAAAGCAAGTGGTGCAGACACAGTCCTACGGCCCTGAAGCACGCGGTGGAGCCAGTAAGGCGGATGTCATCATTAGTAATCATGGGATTGATTATCCAAAAGTTTTAGCGCCGGATATTTTACTGGTTATGAGTCAGGAAGCCTGTGACAAGTATGCATGCTTGTTAAAAAGCGGAGGCAAATTGCTGCTAGATACGACTTTCGTGAAGAAGACGATGCCGGAATTGGAAGCAGAATTTATTGAACTGGCCATCACCCAAGCAGCCCGTAAGGAATTTGGTAATCCGGTATTTGCCAATATCATTGCTTTAGGTGCTTTGGTGGAGGCTACCGGGATTGTCAGTGAAGCTTCCCTGCGTGCCGCTGTTTTGGCAAGAGTACCCAAAGGAACGGAAGAAAAAAATCAGGCCGCATTGGCTTTAGGAAAAACATTATATAAGAATAACTAAAGTTTTTATGCAGGATAATAGTATTTTAGGTGGAATAATAGTATTTAACTAGAATTGTTCTGTCAATTTGAGCTGAATATTGATGGGAATAGGTGCTTTGATGCTTAAAAGGGAAGTTCGGTGTAATTCCGGCACGGTCCCGCCACTGTGATGGGGAGCCTGTTTATTGTCAGGTTATAGTTTGCCTGTAATACTGACAACCACTGGAAAACTGGGAAGGTATAGACAGGTGATGATCTGAAGCCAGGAGACCTGCCTGTTCTGACACACACCGTTACGACTTACGGAAGATGGGCAGGTGGGTAAAATTTTACATTGTATTACTTTTTACCCTCTTGCTTTAAGGGGGTGTTTTATTGTCTAGCAAATCAATGCGAACAGGAATTACTACCGGCACCTGCGCGGCCGCGGCAGCAAAAGCGGCAATTCTGGCTTGGGATGGCAACCCGGTCACAATGGTTACAGTTATATCACCGCAGGGACGAGGCATCGAAGTACCAATTGCCGACAGCAAAAAAACGGTGAGTGGCGGTTATGCCGCCGTTATTAAAGATGCGGGTGATGACCCTGATATTACTAATGGTGTTACGCTGATATGCCAGGTGGAAATTCTCAACGATGCCGATATTCAGATTAAAGCCGGCAAAGGTGTGGGCGTAGTCACAAAACCTGGATTATCGGTGAATATCGGTGAACCGGCCATTAATCCCGGCCCACGCCAAATGATCCTTACTGCGGTGCGGGACGTATTACCGGAGGGGCATGGTGCAGTTATTACTGTTTCTATTCCGGAGGGAGAGGGATTGGCAGAGCGAACGCTAAACCCGGCGTTGGGAATTGTTGGCGGCCTTTCTATCATTGGAACCACCGGCATTGTGGAGCCCATGTCGGAAGAAGCGTTTAAGAATTCCTTAGCGCCGCAAATCAGTGTCGTGCGAGCGTTGGGTCACGACCGCATTATCTTTGTCCCGGGGAAAATAGGACAGAATATAGCCTTAAAACAGGGGCTTCCGGAAGAACTTATTGTACAAACCAGCAATTTTATTGGTTATATGCTGGAAGCTGCTGTGCGTAATGGCATGAAGCAGGTTTTGCTTTTTGGTCATTTGGGAAAAATAGCCAAGGTGGCCGGCGGTATTTTTCATACGCATAACCGTGTGGCCGATGCCCGGATGGAAACAATTTCCGCCTATGCCGCAGCCAGCGGGGCAACCCGGCAGGCTGTCAGAGACCTTTTAGCCTGTGCCACTACCGAAGCAGCCATACCAATTATCCGGGAGAACGGTCTGAGTCAAGTATTTTCCCTGTTGTCTGAGAGAGCCAGCTTCCGTTCCATGCGCTATGTATTTCAGGATTTACAGGTGGGGACGGTGATTGTCACGCTGCAGGGAGAGATTTTGGGAATGGATGGTATGGCAGCTGAACTAGGAGGCAAGTTAGGATGGAACATAAAATAAGAGTCGTGGGAATTGGGCCGGGGTCACCGGACTATTTACTGCCAATTGCTAAACGGATTATTGATCAGGCAACGGTCATTGCTGGCAGTAAACGGGCACTTGATACCTTTGCGCCGCAGAATGCAAAAAAGAAAGTGATTGGTAAAAATATTGAGGACGTCTTAGCGTTTATCCAGTTGGAACTGGCCGGCCAGGATGTAGTGGTTATGGTGTCGGGAGATCCCGGCTTTTATAGTTTATTGCCGGCGTTACGCCGCCGGTTTCCTTTAGATGCAATCAGGGTAACTCCGGGAATTGGCTCACTGCAACTGGCGTTTGCCCGTATAGCCGATTATTGGCAGGACGCTCTGTTGCTTAGCATGCATGGACGCAAAGTTACAGAAGAACAACTGGCTTATAAAGAGGGTAAAAAATTAGGAATACTTACGGATAAGGAAAATAATCCTGCTTTTATTGCAAGATACTTGTTGACGCTTGGCTGGCCGCCTACTGCAAACGCTGTAGTATGCAACGATCTTTCTTATTTAAGTGAAGACGTACTGGAGACTACTCTGCAGGAATTAAGCCGTACGGAGGGATATGCACATTGTGTATTGGTGGTGAAAGCGTGAGCGATGATTATAGTGTCGGAATTCCCGATGATCACTTCATCAGGGGACATATACCTATGACCAAGCAGGAGATCCGGGTTTTGGTTTTATCCCAGGCAAAGATTAAGAGCGGTCATACGGTTATTGATATCGGTGCGGGTACCGGTTCTTTATCCGTGGAAGCGGCACTGCAGAGTGGTACAGGAAAAGTATATGCTGTAGAGCGCGAACCGGAAGGCTTTGAACTGATCAAACGGAATGCGGCCAAGTTTGGCGTGGCTACCATTCAGCCGATCTTAGGCGATGCCCCTGCGGCATTAGCCGGGTTGCCACAGGCCGATACCATTTTTGTCGGCGGAAGCGGCGGCCATTTGCAGGAAATCTTAGCGGCGGCAAGACAGTTGATTAAGCCAGGCGGGCGTATTATCGTGACTGCAGTTACGATTGAAACTTTGCATAATACGTTGGCTGATATGGAAGCACAGTCAGCATTTCAGACAGAGGCGTTTTGCGCGCAAATTACGCGGATCAACAAGCTTGCTTCCTGTCACATGCTGCAAGCTTTGAACCCGATTTATATTATTACGGCCATTGCTCCGGCAGCGGAGTGACTACTGAGGAGGAGTTTATATGCAGGTTTGTTTTGTTGGTGCCGGTCCCGGCGATCCCGAGTTAATAACCGTAAAGGGGCAGCGGTTCTTGTGCGAGGCGGATGTGGTTATTTATGCCGGATCCTTGGTAAATCCTGCTCTCTTGGGATTGGTTAAACAGGGAGCAAGCATTTATAACAGCGCTAAAATGACGCTTGACGAAGTTATTAGTGTAATAGAACAGGCGGTTGCCGACCACAAACAGGTCGTACGGTTGCATACGGGCGATCCGAGCATTTATGGAGCCATCAAGGAACAAATGGATGCTTTGGACAAAAGAAGGATTACCTATCATATCGTTCCGGGTGTTAGTTCTTTTCTAGCTACGGCAGCAGCATTACAATGCGAATATACTCTGCCGGAGGTATCGCAGACGGTTATCATTACCAGAATGGAAGGGCGTACGCCTGTACCGGAAAAAGAAAAGCTGTCCAGTTTGGCTGCGCATAATGCTACCATGTGCATTTTTTTGAGCGTACATATGCTGGAGGATGTGCTTAAGGAGTTAATTGACGGGGGCTATTCACCGGAAACACCGGTAGCTGTTGTGCAAAAGGCATCCTGGCCGGAACAAAAAATTTATCGTGGTAGTTTAGCCAATATTGCTGAAATTTTGTCCAACGAAGCTGTTAACAGGACGGCAATGATTGTTGTGGGAAAATGTCTGGGTAGTGATTATGCATTGTCCAGGTTGTATGCACCTGAGTTCGGACACATGTACCGGGATGCTACATGAAAATAGCTGTAATTTCCGTTACCAGGAGAGGGGCCTGTCTGGCGGAGCGCATTGCCGGGGGATTTCCCGGTTCGGTCAATACTTATACCAAAAATGGCCGTGGCTTAAGTACACATACGGAATATTTTGACTCTTTAGGGGAACTGGTAAGGGAGATCTTTTCTAAATACGATGGTTTGGTTTTTATTATGGCTACCGGTATTGCCGTTCGTGTTATCGCTCCCTATATCCGTGATAAACGCCGGGATCCCGCGGTGGTTGTTGTCGATGACAATGGATGTCATGCGATTAGTTTGTTATCCGGCCATCTGGGAGGGGCTAATGCCTTAACTGAGAAAATCAGCCGGTGCATCGGGGCAAGGCCGGTTATTACCACCGCGACCGATCTCGCTCAAAAAACGGCTCCTGATATATTGGCAAAAAAGCTGGGATTCACTTTGGAACCCTTTGCCTGCCTAAAGACAGTAAATGCGGCTTTGGCCAACGGGGACCGGGTGGCGTTCTTTTTAGATGGCGAACTGTTGGAGGCCCGGAGAATAGGAGCTGCTGCTCAAACAATGGAAATTGAATGCATTCCTATTACGGAGCTTGCCAGACAGGAGGCTGAAGACAGATATGATGCCGCTGTTTTGTTAACAGATAAAAATGTCAACAGTCTAAAACCGCATATTTATCTCCGGCCGCGGACACTGGCAGTCGGAATCGGTTGCCGGAGGGGGACACCGGAAGGAGAAATTATGAAGGCTTTGCAGGATTCGCTGATATCGGTCCGGCGCAGCCTGCACAGTATAGCAGTTATCGGCAGCAGCATAGTCAAGGCTGATGAGGCTGGTTTGCTGACTGCAGGTGAAATCATGGGGATTCCTTTGCGCTTTTTTACTAATGAAGAGTTGCAGGGATGTATTGATCGGCAGAAGCTAGAAATTTCAGCATTTGTAAAAAAGCAGATAGGAGTGGGAAATGTATGCGAAGCGGCGGCACTACTGGCGGCACAGAGCGACAAATTACTCATAAACAAGAAAAAATATGGAAGAGTTACGGTGGCTATGGCCGAAATCAAATATTCATTGTTGGTATCGGACCGGGAAGCTTAACCGATATGAGTGACAAGGCGCGGCAGGTTATTTTACAGGCGGAAGTCGTTGTCGGCTATAGAACCTATATTGAATTAATTACCGAGTTGCTGGGGGGCAAACAGATTGTCAGCACCGGAATGATGCAGGAGATTGACCGTTGCAGGGCTGCTGTGGAGATTGCCATCGAGGGAAAACGCGTGACCGTTGTGTCCAGCGGAGACCCGGGGATTTACGGCATGGCCGGTCTGGTATATGAAATAGTAGCTCAATATCCGGAGAACATTCGGCCGGAGGTTACCGTTATCCCGGGGATCAGTGCGGTGAATGCGGCGGCTGCGGTCTTAGGAGCACCACTTATGCATGACTTTGCCGTTATCAGTTTGAGTGACTTGCTAACACCCTGGGAAATGATTCAAAAACGGGTGGAAATGGCCGGTTCTGCTGACTTCGTGATTGCCCTGTACAATCCTAAAAGTCTCAAGCGTACCACACAAATTGAAGAAGTACGGAAAATTTTGTTGCGTCATCGTTCTCCGCTAACGCCTGTCGGTATTGTCGGACATGCCTCAAGGATGGGGCAGAGGGCGGTCATCAGCAGTTTGGAGCGTTTTACCCAGGAACATATCGACATGTTTTCTCTGGTGATTATCGGCAATAGCCAGACTTTTGTTCAAGATGGACGAATGATAACTCCGAGGGGTTATACCTTATGATACTGGTTCTGGCAGGTACCCGCGACGGCAGGGAATTGGCAGCCAAACTGGCGAATCTGGGATTTAGCGTCATGGCCTCAGTGGTCAGTGTGTACGGTCAGCAGCTGGCTCAGGAGAAAATCGGCCGGGTACATGAAGGTATGCTGGACGAGACAGGGCTGGTGCAACTGATACAACAGGAAGGCATCTGTCTGCTGGTTGATGCCAGCCATCCTTATGCCGTGAATGTATCACGGCATGCCATGCAGGCCTGTAACCGCTGCGGGGTAGAGTATTTGCGTTATGAACGGCCGTCCGCCGTTTTGCCGGATTATGAGCGCCTGATTGTAACCGAGGATTATCCGGCGGCGGCCCAAACCGCTGCCGGATTGGGCCATACTGTTTTTCTGACGACCGGAAGCCGGCACCTCGGCATTTTCAAGAATCACCCCTGCCTGCAGCAACATCGCTTAATAGCACGTGTTTTGCCGGAGCCGGACGTTTTGGCAGAATGTATCAAGCTTGGTTTTCAGCCGAAAGATATTGTTGCTTTGCAGGGGCCATTTTCTCATGAACTGAATATGGCTTTATTTAAAGACTATCAGGCGGATGTCGTTATTTCAAAGAACAGCGGCAGTATCGGCGGTACGGATACTAAGATATCCGCAGCTATCGAACTGGGTTTGCCACTGGTGGTTATTGACCGCCCGCCAATGGAGTACAGCAATATAGTTCATTCCTTTGAACAAGTGCTGCAACAGGTGGAGCAGCACTTCAGAAAATAGCCGGAAGCTATACAGGAGGAAGCGTATGATGAATTTTATAAAGGATCCTGCAGCCATTGAGCAGCGCAGCATGGAAATAATTGCTCCCTATTTAAATAAGCTGAATTTGACTGCGGAAGAGGTCAAAGTATATTCCCGTATTATCCATGCGGCAGGTGACCCGGAGTATGCGGGAATTATCCGGATTCATGAAAAAGCGATTGCTTCAGGCCGTCAGGCCCTGCGGCATGGCTGTAATGTCTTCTGTGACGTGGAAATGGTACGGACCGGCATTAATAAAAGAGTGCTAATGAATTTTGGAGGGGAGGCTCTTTGTTTAATAGCGGATGAAACGGTAGCAACTGAAGCAAAAAAACAGGGTATTACCCGCTCGATGGCCGCAATACGTACCTTTGGGGAAAAAATGAATGGTGCGGTAGTGGCTATTGGCAATGCTCCCACAGCTTTGTTTGAGCTTATTACGCTAATGGAGCAGACGGGCATACGACCGGCATTAATCGTGGGCGTTCCTGTCGGTTTTGTCGGAGCCAGTGAGTCTAAACAGTTGTTGACTGAGGTCTCTCCGGTGCCTTATATCACGGTATCAGGCAATAAAGGCGGCAGTCCGATTGCTGCTGCCGCTATAAATGCCCTGTTGTATATGGGGGCGTAATTACAGAATGCCTTATAGAAAAAGCTGTAAGGGGGGGATAAGAATGCAAATAACTATACCGCGGGTTGTGATAGCTGGAACACAAAGTGGAGTCGGCAAAACGACGGTCGTGACGGGATTGCTGGCAGCCTTGGCGGCCCGGGGAATGCAAGTCCAGTCTTACAAGGTAGGACCGGATTATATTGATCCCGGGTTTCACCGGTTGGCGAGCGGGAAACCGGCGCATAATCTGGATACCTGGCTGATGCCTCCGGATATGGCAGTAAGAGTTTTTGCCAAAACGGCGCAGGGTAATGATATTGTAGTAATTGAAGGCGTCATGGGATTATATGATGGCGGCCGTAAAGGAATCAGCAGCACAGCGGCCATTGCTAAGATGCTACAGGCACCGGTGATTTTAGTGGTAGATGCCAGGTCTATGGGAGAGAGCATTGCAGCTACGGTGTTAGGATTTAAAGCATACGATCCGGAAGTAAAACTGGCCGGGGTGATTGTTAACCGTCTTGGTTCAGCCACACACCGGGATTTAGTGGTTGAGGCACTGCAAAGAATCCATGTCCCCGTGCTGGGATGTATATACCGCGATACAGAACTCAGTTTACCAGAGCGTCATTTAGGGCTTACTCCGGTTACAGAGTGTAATGTGGAAAAAGTAATTGAAATACTGGGACAAACGCTTGAGACTCAGGTTGACCTGGAGCGTCTGCTGGAACTGGCTGATAAAACCGCCGCTATCGAGGTGGATACAGCAAGTCACTATCCCGAAGTATTCCCGCTCCGCATTGGTGTGGCTCAGGATAAAGCCTTTTCTTTTTATTATCCGGAAAGCTTAGATATATTACAATCATTGGGGGCTGAACTGATTTTCTTCAGTCCGTTAGCTGATGAAGATCTTCCTGAAGCAGACGGAATTATTTTTGGCGGTGGTTTCCCGGAAATGTTTGCACAGGAACTGACGGAGAATCAAAAGATGTGTACTGCTGTATTACGTGCATCTCAGCAGGGGATGCCAATTTATGCCGAATGCGGCGGATTAATGTACTTAACCAGAGAAATTGTCGATTTTTCGGGCAAGGTGCGCAAGATGGCCGGAGTTATCCCGGCAACTTGCGTGATGGAACAGAAGCTGCAAACGGTAGGTTATGTGGAAGCTGTTTCACAACAAGACACGCTGCTTGGCCAAAGTGGCCAGTCGCTACGTGGGCATGAATTCCATTTTTCACGGATGATACCGGATGATGAGCGAACCTTTCCCTGGGCTTATAAAATGGTGAAGATCCGTACGGGAAATGTCTATCGGGGTGGATATGCCCGAGATAATGTTTTGGCTTCTTATCTTCATATCCATTTTGCGGGCAACCGGCAGGCCGCTCATCGCTTTTTAAAGCGGTGCTGGCAGTTCAAGAGCAGGAAATAAAGAGTTTACAGGCAGGAGTTGAAGCTGTGATGGCCAGGATAATTTTGATAACGGGTGGTGCCAGAAGCGGCAAAAGTGCGTTTGCGGAAAAATACGCCGGGGATGCAGGAAGTAGCATTGCGTATATCGCTACAGCACAGATCTATGATGAGGAGATGGCGCAGCGGGTAAGACTTCACCGTCAGCGCCGGCCTGATTCCTGGATTACCTTTGAGGCCCCTTACAATGCGGAGAACGCACTGGAAAAAGCATTGCAGCAGGCCGGTGTAGTCTTGTTCGATTGCCTGACTTTATATACCAGTAATCTCCTTTTAGCCGAACAGGCACCTAAGGATAACGGGAAACGGGCTGCGTATATACTGGAAAAAATAGATATTTTACTAAAGACTGCGCGGTCAGGAAAAGGTACGGTCGTTTTTGTAACAAACGAAGTCGGGTGTGGCATTGTCCCTGATAATGCTTTGGCCCGTGAGTACCGCGATATAGCCGGCTGGGTTAACCAAAAGGTGGCGGAGCTTGCGCAGGAAGTATATCTGGTTGTTTCCGGTATCCCACTGCCTATCAAGAATCTACCGAACGAGGAAGTGTAATATGGCTAAGACGATAATGTTGCAAGGTACCAGTTCGCATGTGGGAAAAAGCATTTTAACAACTGCTTTATGCCGTATTTTTCTCCAGGATGACTTTAAAGTCGTACCTTTTAAGGCGCAAAATATGGCTCTTAATTCCTATGTTACCAGGGAAGGCGGGGAAATGGGACGCGCTCAGGTGGCTCAGGCAGAAGCGGCCGGACTGGAACCTGCTGTGGAAATGAACCCCGTATTATTGAAACCGACGGGTAATTCTTGTTCACAAGTAATTTTAAAGGGCACTCCGGTAGGCAATATGTCGGCCGCCGAATATCATAACGGATATAGTCTAAAAGCGCTACAGGCGGTCAAGGAATGTCTGCATACCCTGTCAAATGCCTATGATATTATGGTTATCGAGGGTGCCGGAAGTCCGGCGGAGGTCAATCTTAAAGCTCAGGATATTGTCAACATGCGTGTTGCCAAACTAGCACAGGCACCTGTACTGCTTGTAGCCGATATCGACCGGGGCGGTGCCCTGGCTGCCGTTGTCGGGACGTTGGAATTGTTGGAAGCCGATGAACGTGAACTTGTCAAGGGAATTATCATCAATAAATTCAGGGGGGATATTGGGCTGCTTCAGCCGGCGCTTGAGTTTTTGGAGAAAAAGACAGGTAAACCGGTTTTGGGAGTTATTCCGCATATTGAACAATTGGGCATTGATGATGAAGATTCGGTTTCCTTAGATGAAAAAGTTGTGGCAGAAAAGCGGGAGTTGGAGATTGCTGTTTTACGGACACCTAAAATTTCCAACTTTACTGATTTTGATGCACTGGCGGGAGAGCCCGATGTCGCCGTCCGTTATGTCAAACGGGGTGAAAAAATAGGGTGTCCTGATTTGATTATTTTACCCGGCAGCAAGAATACCCAGGAAGATTTATTGTATTTACGGGAGCAGGGCTATGAAGAGGAAATTGTCCGTCTAGTATCAAGGGGGACGCCGCTGATCGGCATTTGCGGCGGTTACCAAATGCTGGGGATGGAGATTCGTGACCCGGACCATACGGAATCCCGGTTAGAAAACCAGAAGGGGTTAGGTTTGCTGAATATCATTACTACTTTTTTACCGGATAAGGTTACCCATCAGATTACGGCTTCCTGTAACGGGCAGGGATTTCTTGGCATAGATTATACAGATCATGCACTGACCGGATATGAAATTCATATGGGGCGAACGGAGCCACAGGAGACGTATTGTCATACATTTACCATTACCAGCCGTTCCGGGCAAGACACGGAATGTTATGATGGGATCGTCAGACAGGACGGGTTGGTTATGGGGACCTATATTCACGGGATTTTTGATAATGACGGCTATCGTCAGTCTATTTTGGACAAACTGCGGGAGCGTAACGGGTTGCCGTCGATTGTCCGCAAGCATAATACCCGGGCTGAGAAGCAGGCCAGCTATAACCGTTTGGCCGATATAGTGCGCAGACATCTGGATATGAAGGCCGTATATCGTTTAATGAATTTACGGAGTTGTTGAGGTATGAAAGAATTTCTTCCAATCGCCGCCGTGGTTGTTGATTGTATTATTGGTGATCCGCGTTCTTCCTGTCATCCCGTAGTGATGATTGGCAAATTGATTGCCGTTTTGGAACAGAAGCTACTCTGTCCCAGGGCTGCCCAGGCTTTGCAGATAATGGCCGGTGGCCTGCTGGTGGTTCTGGTTTTAATCATTGTCTATAGTATCTTGTGGTATGTTGTCGGTTTTTTTGCCACCTTGCCTTCGGCAGTGGCTTTTTGGTTGGAAGCCTGTTTACTTGCTTTTGTTATTACCCCCAATAGTCTGGCCAAGGCAGGCAGAGAAATCGGAGAGTACTTATCAGCCGGTAACCTTTCAGAAGCCCGCTATAAGGTGGGCTGGATTGTGGGCCGGGACACGGACAAACTTAATGTGGCCGAAATAACCAGAGCTACCGTGGAAACCATTGCCGAAAATATTGTTGATGGTATTATAGCCCCGCTTTTTTACTATTTCATCGGTGGAGTACCGCTGGCTTTTTTATACCGGGCGGTAAATACAATGGATTCAATGATCGGCTATAGAAATGATAAATATCTGTATTTTGGCAGGATAGCCGCCCGTGTAGATGATATGTTTAATTATATACCGGCACGTCTAACCGGGGTTCTTTTAGTGTTTGCCTCCTGGATTCTGAACTATGATGCTGCAGGAGCGGCAAAGACCGTTTTAAGGGATGCGCACCGTCATCCCAGCCCTAACAGCGGAATCCCCGAAGCGGCAACAGCCGGTGCGCTAGGCATCAGACTGGGCGGATTAAATTATTATGGCGGGGTTGCCTCTTTCCGTGCCTATATGGGTAACGGGCCGGGTCCCTTGAGGCCTATGCATATTACGCGGTCAATCAACCTCATGTATGCCAGTACCTTGATTTTTCTTGGTCTATGTCTGGTTTTGCAGTTTATCAAACAGTAAATTGGAGAAAGGAAAGCGGAGCGACGCTTGACAATGATATATGAAGGATTTTATTACAGGCCTGCAATTTTTAACACGCATTCGCTTTTTTCGGGAAGATACCTGGACAGCAGAGCGTTTTGGCCGCAGTGTTGTTTTTTTCCCGCTCGTTGGGGCGGTTATTGGCTTGGTATTAGTTGCCGTTTATTTAATCGTTGAACAGTACCTGCCGTTGGCCGGGATCTCGTTTTCACGCCATATTCTGGCGACCTTGCTTGTAGCTGCACATATTATAGTGACCGGCGGGCTGCATTGCGATGGTTTTATGGATACTATTGACGGGATTTTCTCCGGGCGGCCGAGAGAGCGAATGCTGGAGATTATGAAGGACAGTCGTGTTGGTGCCAACGGAGTAACAGCTTTTATTTTGTTTGTTTTAATGAAATGGTCTTTTTTGATGGATATCTCTCTAGAATTTCTGCCCGGTGCTATTTTTCTAATGCCTGTTTTAGGGCGGTTATGCATGGTGGTGGGTATTACCTGCTTCGACTATGCCAGAGCGGATGGAATGGGAAAAGCGTTTAACCAATATGCCGGCAAACAATCTTTATATATTGCTTTATTTTATTCACTGATCATCGTTGTTCTTTTTGGTAAGCAGGCACTATTTGCCGGATTTGCAGCAGTTTGCTGCGGCCTTCTTTTTGCTGGGTACATCAGCCGGATTTTGCACGGCTTGACGGGAGATGCCTATGGGGCGATTACAGAAGTAACGGAATTATTGGTACTGTTTTTTTATGTTTTACTTTTTTAAGTTGTTCAAGTAGTGTTATATAAGTTGGCATTCAAGAAATGTGGATCAGGAGAATGAAGGCATGAAAGTAAAAGTGGAAGTTCCAGGGTCTTGCGGTGAATTGGTACAAGGAACAATTGCTGGACAGAATTTTCTAATCACCTGCCCGGTAGATCTTTATTCCTGTATTGAAATGACTGCAGGAGAATACGATTTGGAACATGAGCCGGAAAAAGTACGGCTGGCTATAGAGAGGACTTTCGCTTATTTGGGCAGGAAGCGACCGGATTGCCGGATAAAAGTCGTTTCGGAACTGCTAACGGGGAAAGGCATGGCCTCAAGCAGTGCCGATATAAGTGCCGCCTGTCAAGCGGCTGCACTATGGGCCGGGGTAGAAATAACGGTTGATGAGATAGCGGACATTGCCTTGGCTATTGAGCCAACGGATGCTGTTTTTTATCCGGGAATTGTTATGTTTGATCATCTTCAGGGGCGCGTTCGGAGACAACTGGGCCGGCCTCCTCACATTAATATTGCTTTGTTTGATACCGGAGGAGAAATTGATACGCTGGAATTTAACCGGCGGAAGGATCTGCATTCTCTGAACAGCAATAAGGAAGAAAAAATAATTGAGGCAGTGAACCAGGTAGTTAAAGGAATTGCGTCAGGTAATCCAGAATTAATTGGAAGTGGAGCTACTTTGAGTGCTTTGGCCAATCAGCCGATTTTATATAAAGAGTACCTGGAAGAAGTTATCAGCGTCAGTAAAGCATATGGTGCGTTTGGCGTTAATGTAGCTCACAGTGGAACCATTGTGGGAATTCTTTATTCTCCGGCAAAGCCTGAACAGCTTGTTGAATGTATTTTGGCGGTTCAAGTTGCTTGTCCGGGCATTCGCTATATCCGGACAGTCAAATTGATATCTGGAGGATTGCGTATACAGGTAGGTGATTAAACCGTGCAAAATTATGAACATGGCGGTAATCTCTATGCCGCTATGCGGGATAAAAAGATTCATATGGCGGAATTTTTGGATTTTAGTGCTAACATTAATCCGTTAGGTATGCCGGACAGTTTGGTAAAAGCAGTCAATCGGGCTTTGCCTTATATTATTCATTATCCGGATACCGAAGCCAGGGAGCTAAAGGAGGCAATCCGCTTTCGCTACGGGATTCCGGAGGGCAGCATTACTGTTGGTAATGGTGCAGTGGAGGTTATTTATCTTCTGTGCCATATGCTAAAACCCCAAAAAGTGCTTGTTGCCGCTCCCACTTTCGGTGAATATGAACGGGCCGCACGCGCCAGTGGTGCCGAAGTTGCTTATTATTACCTGCAGCCGGACAGCAGGTTTGCAATTGATCTCCATGAGTGGATAAAATGTGCAGCCGGAGTGGATATGCTCTTTTTAGGAAATCCGAACAATCCGACCGGTAACTTGCTGCAGTATCAGGATATTCAGACTATTTTAGAGGCTTTAAAAGGAGAAAATACCCTTGTTGTAGTGGATGAGTCTTTTCTGGATTTTCTAGATGATGACCGTTCTTATTCTTGCCGGCATTTGTTGCCGCTTTATCCTAATCTGATCATTATCCATTCGCTCACTAAATTTTATGCCATGCCCGGCCTGCGGTTAGGATTTGCTGCGGCCAATGATCCAATTACTGCTATGCTTCATGCCGGCAAGGATCCATGGAATGTGAATTCACTGGCACAAAGTGCAGGCGTGGCGGTGTTATATGATGACGACTACCGGGAACGCAGCAAATGTTTTGTACAAAAAGTTAAGGACGAATTATACACGGCGTTATCTGCTCTTTCTTGTATTAAGCCTTATCCGCCTTCGGTTAATTTTATATTGATCAATATAAAATTAACCGGATTTTCCGCTCAGGAGCTACGCAATAAGCTGGAACAATATCGTATACTTGTGCGTGACTGCAGCAATTATCCTGGTTTATCCAATGAATATATCCGTGTGGCTGTAAAACAGCCAAGACAAAATGAGAGATTACTGGCCGCTCTGGAGACAGTAATGAGTAAGAGGTGACTGTATGACAAAAGTAATTATGGTAAGACATGGACAAACAACCTGGAATTTGGAACATAAATATCAGGGACATAGTGATATTGTCTTAAGTGAGCAGGGGATACGGCAGGCAGAACTGGCGGCGAAGCGTTTGGCCGATGAGCCTATTCAGGCCGTGTACGCCAGCGATTTAAGCCGGGCCTTTAAAACAGCGGAAATTATTGCAGCGAAACATCGGCTGCCTGTTAGCGGTTTAGCTGAATTGCGGGAGATTAATTTTGGTAAATGGGAAGGGCTTACTTATGAACAAATATATGCCGGCTGGCCTGAGCTTATAAAAACGTTATATAACAATCCGGATGAAAGTCAGGTACCCGGGGGCGAAACGTTCCGAACATTGAAAGAACGGGCTTTTCATTGTCTGGAAACTTTATTAGCCAGACATCCTGATGAGACTATCTTGCTGGTATCGCATGGCGGCACCATTCGAACCTTGCTGTGCGCAGTACTTAATATTCATTTAAACCACATTTGGAAAATAAAGCAAGACAATACGGCAGTTAATATTATTGAGTTCAACGAGGCTTATCCGGTGGTTGCCCTTTTGAACGATACGCACCATCTTAAAGAGTAAAGGGTTATTTCCAGGTTTTCCATTCTTCCGGCTGATAACCGACCGTGGCTGACGCGCCATTACGGACAATCGGTGTGGTAAACAGTAACGGGTTATTCAGCAAGACTTCTGTAATGTCATGTAATATATACTTCAGATGCATTTTTTGGTATTCTTTGCCTTCCTTATTGATTAAATCATCCAGACGGATACGTTGACTGATGCTTCTTAATTCTCCTTTACTGACCCCTTTTACAGTCAGGTCAATGAACTGGTACTTAATCCCTCTTTCTTTAAAGAAGCGTTCGGCTTTACGGGTGTTCTGGCATTTTTTAATGCCAAATATTTGAATATTCATAAGAAGTACCACCAATCTGTTTTTTTGTTCTTTGTCTGTAATTTGTTGGAAAAATGCGGTATAATATCCTCTAGAGGGTAAATTCGCTCCTCGTGGGTTAAGGAGGATTATCTGTGCTGTCGGAATTTGAGGCCGTTATTTTAAGTAAGGAATTAAATCTTAATTCCATCGCTAACCATTTTGGCATTAATCGTAAATTTAAATGGGAAGATTCATTGATTTTGGGCGAACTTTATTTACAAAAAATTATTACCAATGCGCAGGGTAAGATCGTTTATCTATTTTCCTTCGGCAGTGCGGTATTTGTGAATTTTTCTCATTCCGATATTATGACGGTTGTCCAGTATATAAAAGCACTGGAAGCAGATATTAATCTAGCAGATATCTTTAAATTTGTCGACAATTATAATTTAAGTATGGATAGTGAGACACCGGCAACTATCACGAATGATTATATCGTTGTTGAGCGAGCTGAGCAATATCATTTGGAGATTATTTCCGTCGTTCTGGCAAAATCGGTTGCTTTGGAAAAAATTGAAAGCGAAATTGGGTTATTGTTGGATAAAACAGAAGATGTCATTGATAAATTAAATCAGGGGCAGCTAACGGTATCTGACCAAAAACTTGCTAAAATGTCGGCCAATGCGTTAGGTTTTAAATTAAACACGGTGTCCTATATTATGTTGCTGGATAAACCGGACATTACATGGACTAACGAGGAAGCCGGCAAGTTGTTTGAGGAATTGGCCCGTTTGTTTGAACTAACCGAGCGTTATAATAATATTCATCACAAAACGGCGGTATTAATGGATATTACCAATGTGTTTGCAGGGTTGGTACAATCAAACCGCGGGACACGTTTGGAGTGGGCGATTATTATTCTGATCGCCTTAGAGATCGTTTTATCTTTGTATGATTTGTTCTGGAAGACTGCTGCCTAAATAAGGTTCTGAAATTTTTTATAACATTACGGGTTGTTTGGAAATATATAATTAATATAATCGAAAAGGAGGACCATACATGTCGAATCTTTTAAATGCAAATCAGGATAACTTTCAGGAAGAAGTTGTTGATTCCACCACGCCGGTATTAGTTGATTTTTGGGCTCCATGGTGCGGGTATTGCACCAAACTATCGCCAGTATTGGAAGAGTTGGCGGCAGAACTTGGTACAAAGGTGAAAATAGTTAAGGTAAATGTGGATGAAAATCGTTCGTTAGCTCAATCCTATGGAGTTATGAGCTTGCCCACAATGATTTTATTTAAGGGTGGGGAACAGACCGAAAAACTGATGGGTTATATGCCTAAATCTGCAATTTCAGCCAAACTTTCATCGCTTCTGTAAAAGAAATGAGCGCATCGTATATGATGCACTCATTTCTTTTTTATCATATACCTCCGGTTATTTGCATAGGAAATAGCAGTACTATCTGATGAAGCTGGAGGGACAGAAGTTTGCGGAAAGTGGCGTTGGTAGGATCGCCAAATGTTGGGAAAAGCGTTATATTTAACTGCTTGACTGGGAGGTATACAACGGTATCCAATTACCCGGGCACAACAGTGGAAATTGCTAGGAGCAATAGTACTTGTTGCGGGATTGCCTGTGAAATAATTGATACGCCCGGAATGTATTCCCTAATGCCTATTACGGAAGAAGAGTCGGTAACACGACGGTTGCTATGCACCGAAAAGCCGGATTTGGTAATACATGTTATTGATGCCAAGCATATCAGGCGAATGCTGCCGCTTACCTTGCAACTGATTGAAGCTGGATTTCCGGTCTGCCTTACGATCAATATGATGGATGAAGCGAAGCAATTGGGGATACGCATTGACATAACCGCTCTGGCCGGTATTCTGGGAATTCCGGTTGTTGCTACGGAGGCACTCCATAAAAAAGGCATAGAAGGGTTAAAAAAGTATGTTGCAGCTTATGAACTAATACCATCGGAGAAAAGGTACTATAGGCAGTTTTCAGAAACAATAGAAGAAGAAATTTCTCATATAAGTGCTCATTTATCACATGGTTATGGTTTATCATTGCGTATGGCCGCAATACTGCTCTTACAACAAGACACCATATTGCAAGAAGAAATTGGCAGGGGAAATGAAGGGAAAGTTCTTGCTGATCAAATTAAAAAGGCTGCTGGCAGTAAGCTCTTTTATCGCATAACGGCGGAAGAATATGATATGGTTAATACGATTGTAAGTGCTGTGCTTAAGGGGAAAACACATACCGTTTTATCAGTTGGCGATTCATTAGGCAAATGGACCCGCGAGCCCTTTATCGGAGGGGTTTTGGTCTGTATCGTTTTATATTTCGGATTTTATGAATTTGTCGGCAAATTTGGTGCGGGATTTTTAGTTGATTATATCGATAATATCCTGTTTAAACAGTATATAACCCCGATGGCGACAAACATGATTTATCATTTGGTCCCTTGGGACTGGGGCCGTTCATTACTAGTTGGTGAATATGGAATTTTTTCCATGGGCATCCGTTATACCCTGGCCATCATTTTACCGATTGTCGGAACTTTTTTCTTTATGTTTTCTATTCTGGAAGATTGTGGTTATCTGCCCAGACTGGCCATGCTGGTGGATGGCATGTTCAAATTCCTGGGTTTGAACGGGCGGGCAGTGATCCCCATTATTCTTGGTTTTGGCTGTGGAACAATGGCGGTGATTGTTACCCGTACGCTGGAAACAAAAAGAGAACGGCTGCTGGCAACTTTTTTACTGTCTTTAACCATACCCTGTTCGGCCCAACTTGGGATGGTATTGGCTATTTTATCTTCACATCCGGTTGGTTTTTTTGTGTGGTCTATATATATTCTTATTATATTTCTTTTAGCCGGGTGGTTGAGCGCAAAAGTCATTCCCGGAGAACGGAGTTCTTTTTATTTAGAAATTCCTCCTTTGCGAATACCGGCTTATTCAAATGTGCTTACAAAAGTATATACGCGCATCATATGGTATCTGGCGGAAATTTTACCGGTATTTATTATTACCAGTATTATATTATGGGTTTTTGAACGAATTGGTTTTTTACCATATATTATTCAAACGATTATACCGGTTACAGCTCTCTTGCAATTGCCGGAAAGCATGGCAGCCGTTTTTTTGCTGGGATTTTTTCGCCGAGACTATGGAACAGCCGGGTTGTATGATTTGTGCCGGTTAGGAGTTTTGAGCGGGCAACAGTTGCTTGTTGCATCAATAGTGCTGACCCTATTTGTACCCTGCATAGCACAAATGGCTGTTATGAGTAGGGAACGGGGAGGAGTTGCTTCTTTACTTATGCTCATTTTAATCATGACAGTGTCGATTGCATCGGGAATTTTTGTTAACTGGCTATTATGTTTTTTGCCGGTTTCTATATAAAGTGAAAAGGAGGGCAAGCTGGTTGGTAAGTGCATTAACCGCTTTAAAAGCAGGAGAAAAGGGAGTTGTGCTTCATTTTAAAGAACTGGCAGAGCAAAATCTCCGCAAGCTTACTTCTCTGGGCATTCTGCCCGGAATTGAGATAGAAGTTTTACAAACCTATCCGGTCTATGTAGTTCAGGCCGAATATACACAACTTGCCCTGGATCATGATATTGCGGGAATGATTATAGTAAATAAAAAAGAAGGCAAAAAACAACGGCCTTCTTTTAACATCTTCAGTCTTTTTTTGTATGGTGTGCAACCGTTTTATTAAGATCCGCAACTAGTGCATCAATATCAATGCCATGGGCTGCAGCTCCCTGTTCGATATTTTCAAATCGTGCCGCTGCACAGCCTAAGCAGCCCATACCATAATTGCGGAATATATCTACTGTTTCAGGGTGGTTTTGCACAACTTCCATTATGCTCATTTTTTTGGTAATCGTCATTGAATTGTCCTCCTTAATACGATATTTTAATTATAACATATTGTTTCCGGACTGTCATGGTAGCATAATATAGTATAATTCTTTCCGAAGGCAGTATGCATCCTGTTTTCCTAACAAGACTAAGTTTAGCATAGGACAAAAGACCCAAAACTAGGAAAAAATAAAAATCCTGCATAATTTATGAAGGATTTTTATTTTTTTTACCGAAATTATAATAAAAAGTGGTTTAATGTGGTGTAAAGTGGTGGGAAGTTATTGGCGGGATGGTGAAATAAGGTGTTAATGGGAGAATTCCTTCATAGTGTTGATAATAAGGGACGTCTCATTTTACCGGCAAAATTCCGCGAAGAAATCGGTGACAGTTTTGTTGTTACCAAGGGACTTGATACCTGTTTGTTTGTATATACTAAGGAAGAATGGAGCAACCTGGAAAATAAATTAAAGCAACTGCCATTGGCGAAAACAGAGGCTAGAGCGTTTGTACGATTTTTTTTCGCTGGGGCCTCAGAACTTGAATGTGATAAACAGGGGCGTTTTTTACTGCCAGTCAATTTGCGTGAATATGCAAAGCTTGATAAAGATGTGGTTATTATTGGTGTTTCCAGTAGAATTGAAATTTGGAGTAAAGATGTTTGGGATGATTATAATGAACAAATTGGACCTACGGTGGCGGATATAGCAGAGAACTTGGTTGATTTAGGAATCTAGGGAGTGAAAGCAATGGAGTTTAGCCACGTTAGTGTTCTGCTGGAAGAAAGTGTTGCGGCTTTAGTCACAAAGGCGAATGGAATTTATGTTGACTGTACGCTCGGTGGCAGCGGACATGCACGGAAAATTATTTCTCAGTTAAATACATCAGGATGGTTTGTAGGGATCGATCAAGATCCGGCAGCCATTCAGGCAGCGAGAGAGAGATTATCGCCGGCGTTGTGCAGGGTGGATATTATAAAAGATAATTTTTCCAACTTGAAACATATTCTGGATGATTTACATATAACTAATGTGGATGGTGTTCTTTGGGATTTAGGGGTTTCTTCGCATCAATTGGATGTGGCAGAACGCGGATTTTCCTATATGCAGGATGCACCGCTTGATATGCGTATGAATCCGCAGGCTGAGATTTCGGCGTGTGATGTTGTCAATACCTACGATGAACAGCGGCTGGCCAGGATAATTTCGAGTTATGGTGAAGAACGTTGGGCGAAACGGATTGCCAAATTTATTGCAGAGGCAAGAACAGAGAAATCGATCGATACGACGGGCCGTCTGGTAGAAATTATAAAAAGCGCCATTCCGGCAGCAGCCCGCCGGGAAGGGCCTCATCCGGCAAAACGTACTTTTCAGGCCATACGCATAGAAGTGAATCGTGAGCTGGAAATATTACGGGATGCATTTCGTGCCGCTGTTGAACGGTTGAACCCCGGAGGACGTCTCTGCATTATAACTTTTCATTCCTTGGAAGACCGGATTGCCAAACAGACGTTAAGTGAATTGGCAAAGGGATGTGAATGTCCACCGCGTTTTCCTGTGTGTGTCTGCCATAAAAAGCCTAAAATTAAGATTATCGGCAAACCCGTTTGTCCGTCGCCGCAAGAACTGGAAATAAACCCACGTGCGCGTAGTGCCAAGTTAAGGATTGCGGAAAAGGTATAACTAACTACTATTTTGTTCTAATATCTGGGGAGGGGAAATACTATGTTAGTAAAAAGAAAAGAGGATTGGGAGTTATATTCTCAAGAAACGAACCAGGAAACCCTGCCCGCCAGAGTGCAATATACTGAACGGCCTAATATTGCTTTGCGTGCTAAATTTTTTATTACGGTTCTATTGTTGGCTGCCATAGCGATCTTGTTTACAGTACAGAGTGAAGCTATTATTAGAGCAGGGTATAATCTGGTGCAGACCAAAGCGCAGCTGGCCAAAATGGAGAAGGAAAATCAACTGTTGCGTCTTGACATTGCCAAACTGAAATCTCCGCAGCGCATCCAACAAATAGCTACCAGTGAGTTAGGGATGGTAATACCCCGCAATATCTATTATGCTGTTAGCGAGCCAAAATCTTCAGCAAAGGTTCCGGTAAAGGAGACGGCGTCTCTATCGAATCGACTGGTAAATCTGGTTAAATCGGCAAAGGCGGAGGCAAGCAAGACGCGCTAATCTTTGTTTGGAGGAGATGCTCTTGCCGCTTGTGACCCATGTTGTAGTGAGAAAAAGGATTACTTGTCTTTTTTTGTTTGTTGCCTTTATTATGGCGGCTTTGTGTTGCCGGCTCATGTATTTGCAGTTTTATAAAAGCGACTGGCTTACTGAAAATGCTAAAGATCAACGTATTCGAGAAATTCCGGTTGAAGCAAAACGCGGGACGATTTCTGATCGTAATGGCAGGGAACTGGGTATCAGCATAAGTACCGATTCAGTTTATGCTATTCCTGCGGAAATACACGATGTTGAGGATACAGCAGCCAAATTGGCTGCTATTTTAATGTTGGATCAGAATAAAATTGCTGAAAAATTAAAGAAACATCAGGCTTTTATTTGGATAGAACGTAAAATACCCACGGATAAGGCCAAGGCCATTAAGGCCTTGAGTATACCTGGCATTGGCTTGACAGAGGAAAGCCGGCGTTATTATCCGTATGATAATTTGGCTGCTCATATCTTAGGGTTTACCGGTATTGACAGCCAGGGACTGGATGGGGTGGAAATCACTTTCGACAGTTACCTTAAGGGACGGCCGGGCAGTATTGTTATTGAATATGATGCCCGTGGACGGGAAATCCCGTATGCAAGTCATAAGTTTCTGGCTCCAACCGATGGAAATAATATTCAATTGACAATAGATGTCGTTATTCAGCAAATTGTCGAACGCGAGCTGGATAAGGTTATGAAGGAAACACAGGCCCAGGCGGCATCTATTATTGCCATTGCGCCGCATACCGGTGAAATCCTGGCACTTGCCAACAGGCCGGATTATAATCCCAATCATTTTGCAGATTATTCTCCCAAACTTTGGCGTAATATCGCCGTTTCCAATGCCTATGAACCGGGATCAACATTTAAAATTATTACTACAACCGCTGCGCTGGGCGCTGGAGTCGTGAAACTGTCTGATCGGTTTTTTGACCCAGGATCAGTTGAAGTCCAGGGCAGGACGATTCATTGCTGGAAACATGGCGGGCATGGCAGTCAGAGTTTTGAGGAAGTTGTGCAAAATTCCTGCAATGTTGGTTTTGTTAATGTGGGTTTGAAGCTTGGTAAAGATCCATTTTACCAGTATTTACGTTCATTTGGCTTTGGCAGGGCAACTGACATCGATTTGCCAGGGGAAGCCAAAGGTATCATTATTGATCCTAACCAAGTTAAACCCATTAATATTGCCACAATGGCTATGGGACAAAGCATAGCTGTGACGCCGATTCAGCTGTTGACGGCAGTAGCGGCGGTAGCCAATGACGGACAATTGCTGCGACCGCAGATTGTTCGCGAGATACGTGACAAAAAAGGGCAGGTTATCCGCGATTTTAAGCCTGACACTATAAAACAGGTTGTGACTCCGGCGGTAGCGCAAGAGGTGAAAGGAATTTTGGAAAAGGTTGTAGAAAAAGGTACAGGAAGAAATGCATATATTGAGGGATTTCGGGTTGCCGGAAAGACGGGGACTGCACAAAAGGTAGGGGGAGGGGGATATATGCCCGGACGATATGTGGCCTCTTTTGTTGGTTTTGCTCCCGTTGATAATCCTCAAGTAGCTTTATTGGTCGTTATTGATGAGCCGGTAGGATTATACTACGGTGGTCAAATTGCGGCGCCGGTTTTCGGCAGTGTAATGAAAGATATTATGCAATATTTACAAGTGCAGCCACAGCTGTCTGACGATGAAGAGAAAGAAAATCCCGGAACGCATGTCATTGTCCCGGATGTGATTAACCGATTACCGGCAGAGGCGATAGCTGAATTAAAAAAGATGGAGTTGAATGGTATAATTGAAGAGTCGGGAGAACGTATTACCGATCAAATACCCAAACCGGGCAGCCGGGTTCCTCAGGGGGTTAATGTCTTGCTTTATACGGCAACTCCGCGCTATGGCTGGTCGGAGATTACCGTGCCGGATTGCCGAGGGATGTCTCTGCTTGAGGCTGCAGGAATGCTGGGCGAGACCGGGTTAAGCATCCGGCCGGACGGTAATGGGGAAAAAGTATTGCGCCAGGACCCGCTTCCGGGCAGTAAAGCTCCGTCGGGTTCAATTGTTACGGTATATTTTGAAGAATGACGCAACGATATAATCGGCAATACTGGTAATAATAGTTATTAGGATACAGGAGGTTTTGCTATAATGACATTGGACGAAATAGTAGGACTTTTGCCGGATGCTGTAGTGGATGGTGAAAAGTTGCAAACCATACGCAATATAGTATGCGATTCCCGGCAGGTTACCGAAGGGACGCTGTTTATTTGCCTGCCGGGAGTCAAGACTGATGGCCACGATTATATCGGCCAGGCTTTTCAGGCCGGTGCGGTAGCAGCGGTTGTGGAAAGAGAGGTTCAGCTTCCGGGTAACATGACAAGAATTAAGGTGGCTGATACAAGAAAGGCTATGCAGGCTATTGTTCCTTATTTTTTTGGTTTTCCCGGACGAAAATTACGTATGATTGGCGTTACCGGTACGAATGGGAAAACCACGACGACCTATCTTTTACGCGATATTCTACGTTGTGCCGGTTATAAAGTGGGTGTTATTGGTACTATACAGACGCTAATTGCTGAGCGGGTGCTTCCGGTGAAAAATACGACGCCGGATGTTGTCGAACTGCAGTCAATATTAGCACAAATGGTAGATGCTGATATTGACTATGTGGTTATGGAGGTATCTTCCCATGCGCTGGCACTGAACAGAATTGCCGGCTGCGAGTTTGATGTGGGCATTTTTACTAATATGACACAGGATCATTTGGATTTCCATGGGACTTTTGAGAATTATCTTAAAGCCAAGGCACGGTTATTTCAGTTGCTTAGTAGTACGGATTCTTTAAAAGCAGGCAAGACCGCCGTCGTAAATTTAGATGATGCTGCAGCCGGTGCCATATTACAAAGTTCGCACTGTCCTACCATTACGTATGCTGTAAAAGAAACTGCTGCCGATCTGCAGGCTGTAAGAACAGATATCCGGGCTTCAGGTTCTTCAATCACTGTCCAGGGGCCTTTTGGACACTTAGATATAAAACTGCAGATTACAGGTATGTTTAATGTATATAATGTGTTAGGTGCCGTAGGTGCTGCTTTGGCTGAAAAGGTTCGGCCGGAAATCATTCAGAAGGCGCTGGAGCAGTTTAAGAGTGTCCCGGGACGTTTTGAACTGGTGGATGAAGGACAACCGTACAGTGTTATTGTAGATTACGCTCATACCCCGGACGGCCTGGAAAATATCCTGAAAACAGCACAGCAAATTGCCCAAAGACGGATCATTGTGGTATTTGGTTGCGGCGGTGACCGTGACCGCACGAAACGTCCGATTATGGGAGGATTGGCGGCAGAATACGGGGATGTGGTTTTGGCTACATCTGATAATCCCCGTTCAGAAGATCCTTATGCGATTTTGGACGAAATTGAGGTAGGGATAAAAAATAAATTACAGAGTGACAAGATCTATGAGAAAATTCCTGACCGCCGGCAGGCCATAAAAAGAGCGCTGGAGCTGGCGCAAAAAGATGATATCGTCGTTATTGCCGGAAAGGGGCATGAAACATATCAGATACTCAAAGATCAAACCATTCATTTTGACGACAGGGAAATAGCTAGAAAATATATCCGGGAGATGATCGGTTGATGGCAGAGTTTACCATTGAGGAAGTTTCTCAGGCGGTGGGCAATAATCTTAACCGAATGGCTCCCTGTGATTCTGCAGTACGGTTTACCGGCGTGTCGACGGATACGCGGTCAATTCATCCCGGAGATCTGTTTGTTGCCCTTATAGGCGAAAGGTTTGACGGACATAATTTTATAACGCAGGCTGTTCAAAAGGGAGCAGCCGGTGTTCTTGTCAGTAAAGCTGTTATAGCAGATATGGATGAAGCCGCGCCGTGTGTGGTCATTACGGTCCAAAATACTCTGGCTGCCTTACAGCAATTAGCTAAATTCCACCGGAGCCGGTATTCTATACCGGTAATTGCTGTTACAGGATCTAATGGCAAAACTACCACCAAGGATATGACGGCAGCGGTGTTGTCACGTAAATATAAGGTGTTAAAAACCGAGGCCAATTATAATAATGAAATTGGTCTACCTTTGACCTTGCTGCAATTGACTTCTGTGCATGAAGCCGCAGTGGTGGAAATGGGGATGCGCGGCTTAGGCGAAATAAAAGAACTGGCTGGCATTGCTTTGCCCAATATGGCCATTGTGACCAATGTGGGAGAAACTCATCTTGAGTTGTTGGGCTCTCTGGAAAACATTGCAGCCGCTAAAAGTGAATTGGTGGAGTCGATTCCCCCCGAGGGAGTGGTTGTTTTAAACGGAGACAATCATTATGTCAGACAGATGGGCGGAAGGACTAAAGCTAGATTAGTTACCTACGGACTGACACCTGATTCTGCCGTCTGGGCGGATAATATAGGTATAAGTAATAATAAAGAAATGGTATTTGCCTGTCATTGCCTGCAAGAGACTTTTCCTGTATCTGTGCCGACAGTGGGGCGGCATAATGTATATAATGCGCTGGCAGCCGTTGCTGTAGGATGCGCTTTGGGACTAAACGCACAGGAAATCAGGGAAGGGCTGTCAACTTTTCAGGCAAGCGGGATGCGTCTTCATATCGAAAAGAAAGCGGGCTATACGTTGATAAATGATGCCTATAATGCCAGCCCGATGTCGATGGCTGCCGCTATTGCTACGCTGGCGGAAATAGCGGGTGGCAGAAAAGTGGCAGTCCTGGGAGACATGCTGGAGCTGGGGAATGTTGCCGAAACAGCACACCGGCATATTGGTGAACTTCTGGCACGATATAAGGTGGATATTGTCATCACTGTCGGCAGACTTGCCGGCAGTATCGCCGATGCTGCTCAGGCCGGCGGCGTAAAAACAGTCATTGCCTGCGAAAACCATGCGCAGGCAATGGAAGAATTGCGGCAATTGATGGATAGTGATGACACGATTTTGATCAAAGGATCCCGCGGCATGAAAATGGAGAAAATTGCAGAGATTTTTGGCTAATAAATTGGGAGGTTTATCATGCAAGAGTTGTTGTATGCCGCTGTAATGGCATTTTTGATAGCAGTTTTTTGCGGTCCCTTGGTTATTCCGGTACTCAGGCGGTTAAAGTTTGGGCAAAGCATCAGACAGGAAGGTCCGGTAAGACATTATGCCAAGGCCGGGACGCCGACCATGGGCGGAATTATTATACTGATTGGCTTGCTTGTGCCTGCTCTCGTTTTTGGCAGCCAAAGTTTTGAAGTCTGGCTGGCATTGTTTGTAACCTTGGGACATGGCCTCATCGGATTCCTGGATGATTTTATCAAAGTTGTACTAAAACGGTCTTTGGGTTTGAAAGCAAAACAAAAGCTTCTGGGCCAAATTATTATGGCTGCTGTTTTATCTTATATTGCTGCTGTTTATTTGGGACGTGGTACGGATTTATGGGTGCCGTTTTTAGGAGTGAATGTTGATCTGGGGCCACTCTATTATATTTTAATTTTTTTGGTACTGGTTGGAACAACAAATGCGGTGAATTTAACGGACGGATTAGATGGTTTGGCTGCCGGGACGACAACCATTGCGGCTACAGCCTATGCAGTGATTGCGATGATTTTTGGCAAATATGAACTGGCTATTTTCTGTACGGCATTGGCAGGAGCTGCATTGGGGTTTTTACGTTTTAACGCCCATCCGGCGAAGGTGTTTATGGGAGATACCGGTTCCTTGGCTTTGGGCGGAGCACTGGCGGCAGTTGCCGTTATGACAAAAACGGAACTCTTGCTGGTTCTTGTCGGTGGAGTATTTGTCATTGAGGCATTGTCGGTAATTATTCAGGTTGCTTTCTTTAAAACAACCGGCCAGCGGGTATTTTTGATGAGTCCGATTCACCATCACTTTGAATTGGCCGGTTGGTCGGAGGCAAAAGTAGTCACTGTTTTCTGGTTAGCCGGAGTGTTTTTCAGTGCGGTTGCATTAGTTGCTTTAGGTGTCAGCAGAACAGGAGGCTTTGGCGGATGAGCGTTAAAGAATTCCAGAACAAAAATGTGCTAGTCTTGGGGGCCGGTATCAGCGGCATGTCGGTGGCTCATATTTTGCAGAATATCGGTGCAGTTGTTACTCTGAGCGATTCTAAATGCCAAGAGGAGATAAGAAAAGATTTCAGTAAGCTGATCGGTGAAGGTGTTACGCTGGCATTAGGCAAACAGAACGAACTTTTATTAACTGATTTTGATTATATTGTTGTCTCACCGGGAATATCTATTTATAGTCCTTTAATTAGTAAGGCAAGAAACTTGGGAATTGAGGTTATAAGTGAAGTTGAGGTTGCCTATCGTTTGTGCCGGGCACCCATTGTGGCAGTAACCGGTACCAATGGAAAAACTACCACCACGACACTGATTGGTGATATGCTAAAAACTACCAATCAACATGTTGTTGTCGGCGGTAATATCGGTGCCGCGTTGTCTCAGGAAGTAGCCGAGGTTCCGGCTGAGGGGGCAGTTATCGCTGAGATATCAAGTTTTCAGCTTGAAGGAGTGAAAAACTTTCATCCACGGATTGCTGCTATTCTCAATATAACTCCGGATCACCTTGACCGTCATAAAACCATGCAAACGTATATAGCCATGAAAGAGCGTATTTTCGCCACCCAGGGACCGGAAGATTTTCTTATTCTTAACTACGACGATCATATCGTTCGAGATATGGCCCGTAAAGTCTCTTCCCAGGTGCTTTATTTCAGCCGAAGGGAGGAAGAAATGCGCTCTGCCGTTTATGTAAAGAATGATATCATTACCATAGATTGGAATGAAAAGGTTTATCCGGTATGTTCAGTCAGGGAAATGAAATTGTTTGGGGCGCATAATGTAGAAAACGCTCTGGCCGCTTGTGGTGTTGCTTTTTTTGCCGGTGTACCGGTAGATAAAATGGCTGCTGTTTTGCGTACCTTTGAAGGGGTGGAGCATCGTATTGAACTTGTGGCAACCATTAATCAGGTTACCTATTACAATGATTCGAAAGCAACCAATCCGGAATCGTCGATAAAGGCGTTAGAGGCATTCCCGGGGAATATTGTACTGATTGCGGGTGGTCGTGATAAAAACACTGATTTGACTGAATTCATGAATTTGGTTAAGCATAAAACCGATGCCGTAATTTTCATTGGCGAAGCAGCTGAGCGCTTTACGCTGGCGGCAGAACAAAACGGTGTGAAACACATTTACCCTGCAGAAACTCTTGAAGCAGCCGTGGATAAGGCATATCAAATTGCCCGAGCACCGCAAGTAGTGCTATTATCACCGGCTTGTTCCAGTTATGACATGTTTACTAATTACGAAGAACGTGGCAGGGAATTTAAAAGGTTAGTGCAAAAATTGGGTTAAGGAGTTGGTATTTGGTGAACAGACCGAAGCTTCCTGATTTTGTTATTTTTTTTGCAATTATAGCATTGTTAGGACTTGGTGTCATTATGGTATATAGCTCCAGTGCTGTTTCTGCTTATGTCAACTTTGACGACAGTTATTATTTTCTAAAGCGTCAGCTTATATGGACTATCCTGGGAGTAATAGCCATGCTGTTCACTATGAATATTGACTACCATGTTTGGCGTAAACTGACAAAACCCATTTTGGTTGTTACTATCCTTCTTTTGATTTTGGTGCTGATTCCTGGTCTGGGGAAGGTGGTTAACGGAGCACGCCGGTGGCTGGGATTTGGCTCGTTATACCTGCAGCCATCAGAAATAGCAAAATTAAGTATGGTGTTGTTTTGTGCAACAAGCCTGGCCCGGAATCAGGATAAAATTACCAGCTTTACGAAGGGAATTCTGCCCCATCTGGCAGTGTTACTGGTGATTTTTGGTCTTATATTGAAAGAACCCGATTTAGGTACTGCGTTGGCCATTGGGGCTACGGTGTTTATTTTACTTTTTTCCGCCGGTGCAAAGATTGCCCACTTAGCATCGCTTACGATTACCGGTGTACTTGGTATTGTTGTGGCTATCATTGTTGAACCTTACCGGCTGAAACGGCTGATCGCATTTAACGATCCATGGGCTGATCCTTTAAATACGGGTTATCATATTATTCAGTCCTTATATGCTATCGGCTCAGGGGGCCTATTTGGTGTGGGGCTAGGAAGAAGCAGGGAGAAATTTCTTTATTTACCTGAACCACATACCGATTTTATTTTTGCCATTTTAGGTGAAGAGCTTGGTTTTATCGGAACGGTGACAGTTATTATTTTGTTTTTCCTTTTTGCCTGGCGGGGTTACAAAGTGGCAATTTCCGCTCCTGATGTTTATGGCAGTATGCTAGCTGCCGGTTTAACTACAATGGTAATTATCCAGGCGCTTATGAATATTGCCGTGGTTACTGCATCCATGCCGGTTACGGGAATCCCTTTGCCTTTTCTGAGTTTTGGCGGTTCGGCTTTAATTTTCACACTGGCCGGAGTCGGCATTTTGTTAAATATATCGAGATATATGAGTCTCAAGTGAGATGGATTTTATAGGGGGTTTAAGACACATGCGTATTATTATATCGGGAGGGGGAACGGGTGGCCATATTTATCCCGCTGTTACAATCGCCAGAGAGATGCAGAAACTTTTTGATTCCAGCGATATACTTTTTGTAGGGACGAGAAATAGTATGGAAGCGGATATTATTCCCAAAGAAGGGTTTAAGTTAGAAACAATTCAAGTCAAGGGTTTTGACCGGAAATTCTCCTGGGGCAATATTTCTAACCTATTTAATACAATTGGCAGTGTCTGGAGCTCAAGAAAAATTTTAAAAAGGTTTAAGCCGGATATTGTTATTGGAACCGGCGGCTATGTATGTGGACCGATTTTGTTTGCGGCCAGTCTTATGGGGATTCCCAGCATGATTCAGGAACAGAATGTAATCCCCGGCGTCACCAATAAAATTTTGGCCCGTTTTGTAGATAAAATTGCCGTAGGTTATCTGGAATCGGCTAAATATTTCGGCTCATCCAATCAGCACAAAGTTATTTTCAGCGGCAATCCTATCCGTCAGGATGTACTGTCTGTGACCCGTGAAGATGCTATGATTTCGTTAAACTTAGATCCTGATAAACGCACGATATTAATCTCTGGTGGTAGCAGGGGCGCGCGTAGCATAAATAAGGCTATGATTGAAGTACACCGTTACTTTCAAAATTGTGATGATATACAGCTATTGCATGTTACCGGACAAAACGAGTATAATAACGTAGTTGGAAAATTAAAGCAATATGGTATAGATG
This sequence comes from Propionispora sp. 2/2-37, assembly GCF_001298735.1. GTDB lineage: Bacteria > Bacillota > Negativicutes > Propionisporales > Propionisporaceae > Propionispora. Next base: position 101,766 of record NZ_CYSP01000001.1, read on the forward strand.
AAAAATTGAAGGGTAATATTATCATAAAACCGTATTTGTATAATATGCCACAAGCTTTAGCCGTTGCCGATTTGGCAATATTCAGAGCAGGTGCTATCGGGCTTGCAGAGCTAACAGCCAAGGGAATTCCGGCTATTTTAATTCCTTATCCCTATGCCGCCGCCAATCACCAGGCATATAATGCCCGGGTTATGGAACAAAACGGTGCTGCTGTGGTAGTGGATGATCATGAATTATGTGGGGACAAACTGGCTGGAATAGTGGAAAAAATTATCCGCAATCCCGACATCTTACAAACCATGGCAGAAGCGAGCCGAAATTTAGGAAAGCCCGATGCCGCTAATCTTATCGCACGGGAAGCTGCTAAACTTGTCGGAAAATGATCGCCCTCAAGAGAACCTTTTGATCAAAAAAAGCATAAAATAAGATATGCAATTTCCGTAAATCAATTCGTCATGATGATGTTATCAAAGACCAATGGTGTGATTAGGTCTATAGTATTGAGGAAAGTGAGTGATCAAGGGGCGGGGGAACACAAGAAAGGAGAGAGCTTTTTGTTACATACGATTACAAAATTTCACTTTGTTGGTATCGGCGGTGCCGGAATGAGTGCCCTCGCTAAAATACTGCTGGACAGAGGGTACTTTATTTCCGGATCGGATTTAAAGCATTCCGAAGTGACTCAGAAACTGGAAAGCGCCGGTGCAAAAATTTTTTGCGGGCATGAAGAAACTAACATCCAGGATGCGGAGGCTCTTGTGGTATCCAGCGCCATAGCAACCAATAACCCGGAAGTTCTTAAAGCGAAAGAGATTGGTTTGCCGATTTTTCATCGTTCTGATGTCTTAGCGGCATTAATGGAGGAAAAGCAGGGAATTGCAGTTGCTGGTGCACATGGCAAAACGACAACAACATCAATGATTGCAGTTATGCTGGAACGTGCTCAAACCGATCCGACCATTGTTATTGGCGGAGAGCTTGAGTACATTGGTGGTAATTCCAAACAGGGAAATGGAAAATACCTTGTTGCCGAAGCTGACGAAAGTGATGGATCTTTCCTGAAATTTTCTCCGGTAATTGCTGTTGTCACTAATATCGAAAATGACCATATGGACTACTATAAAACGATGGATAACATTCTGCAAACCTTTACGCGTTTTTTGCATAAATTGCCGGAGCAGGAGGGGATAGGAGTTCTGTGTTTTGATAATGCGTATATTCGCGAGATTGTACCCAATATTAAACGCAGATATATCTCTTATGCAGTGAACCAGCCGGCAGAATATACGGCACGCAATATTCGTGTGCAGGGTGCAGTTACTTATTATGAAGTGTTTCATCACGATAAAGAAATCGGGACGATCATGCTTCAGGTACCTGGGCTACATAATGTATCGAATTCCTTGGCCGCAGTCGTGGTAGGCATTATTACCGGTCTATCCTTTGAACAAGTTGCAGAGGGGCTTTCTTTTTTTCGGGGAGCGAAAAGACGTTTTCAGACCAAAGCCCGGATCAATGGTGTATGGATTGTTGACGACTATGCTCATCATCCAACTGAAATCAGTACGACTTTGGCAGCTGCTCGGCAAACAGAACCGAAAAGATTAATTTGTGCTTTTCAACCGCATCGTTATTCTAGGACGAAATTTTTATGCAAAGAATTTGGCCGGGCGTTTACCGCAGCGGATTTGTTAATTCTGACCGATGTATATGCCGCAGGGGAGCAGCCTATCCCCGGTATAAGCGGTGAAACCATAAAAGAGGAAGTAGAGTCTCAAACGGGGAAAAAGGTTATTTATATTGCGGATCGGAGTCAAATTGCACGTTATCTTAATGAGATCGTTGAAGCCGGAGACTTAGTGATGACTATGGGGGCAGGAAATATTTATCTTACGGGTGAAGAATTGGTAGAAAAACTTGTTCAAAAGCAGTAGATTTATATATAGTGTATAAAATAAAGGGTGATTGTACTTTTCTGGGAGGGAAGACGATGGAGAAGTTTGTCGTCACGGGAGAAGTACAGCTTTGTGGAAAGATTAGAGTTGGCGGTGCAAAAAATGCCGCTTTGCCGATTATGGCGGCAACCTTGCTTTGTTCTGGAGTCAGTGTTATACATGATGTTCCGTATTTGAGCGATATAAAGGCCATGCAGGGTATTATGACTCTTCTTGGAGCTGAGATAAAAAGAGAAGGGCGTACCTTGATTATTGATTCCTCGAATGTGCACAGAGTGGAAGTACCGGAACAACTCATGCGTGAAATGAGGGCTTCTGTTTTTTTAATGGGTCCGTTACTTGGGCGTTTTCATAAAGTCCGCCTTTCCTATCCTGGAGGTTGTGCTATTGGACATCGTCCCATTGATTTACATCTTAAAGCTCTGGAGAAGATAGGTGCCAGAATTAAAGAAAAGTTTGGGTTTATTGATGCTGAGGCAGACAGTTTAATCGGTAGCGAGATTTACCTTGATTTTCCAAGCGTTGGTGCCACGGAAAATGCTATCATGGCAGCGGTGCTGGCTAAAGGCGTCACTATTATTTGCAATGCTGCCAGAGAACCGGAAATATTCGACTTGCAGACTTTTCTTAATAAAATGGGAGCAAAAATTACCGGGGCAGGCTCCGATACGATTAGAATTGAAGGCGTTGAAAGACTGGTTGCAGTTGAGCATACTATTATCTGTGATCGTATTCAGGCCGGGACTTATCTTATCGCCGGCGCTATTACCAGAGGAGATGTTGTTGTTGAAAACATAGTTCCGGAATATCTAGTTTCGGTTATTGATAAATTGGAAGGAATTGGTTCGGTCATTCAAGTGGGTGAAAACTTCATACGAGTCAGAAGTAAAGAACTCCGGGGCGTTGATATTAAGACGTTGCCTCATCCGGGCTTTCCTACCGATCTTCAGGCCCCGATTTTATCCTTGCTTACTATGGCAAAGGGAACCAGTATTATAACAGAGACTATTTTTGAAAATCGGTTTAAGCATGTAGATGAGTTAATGCGGATGGGAGCACAAATTAAGGTGGAGGGCCGCACCGCCATTATTCGCGGGGTACCGAAACTAACGGGTACAAAAGTAACGGCTCCTGATCTAAGGGCAGGGGGGGCCTTAGTTTTGGCTGCACTTGCCGCAGAGGGCACTACGGAAATTGAACAGATTTACCATATTGACCGGGGCTATGAAAACTTTGAAGAACATTTACAAAGCTTAGGTGCGCATATCATTAGACTAAACTCTTAAGTAGAAGGTGTTAGGTAGTAAAAATGAAGAAAGTTGCAGTGGTGATGGGAGGTCCGTCTGCGGAGCGTGAAGTTTCGTTGAGAACGGGCGGGGCTATTTTAGATGCGCTCCGGGAGAAAGGATATCATGCAGTTGGTTTGGAACTGGTTCCAGAAACCTTTGTCACTCAAATTAAGAAAGAGCAGATTGATGTTGTTTTTAATGCCGTACATGGAAAATTTGGTGAGGATGGGGTATTGCAGGGGGGACTGGAACTATTACATATTCCTTACACCGGCTCCGGTGTTCTAGCCAGTGCTATGGCGATGGATAAAAGCGTTTCGAAACGGTTGTTCTTGTCTGCAAATATACCCACACCTCGTTCTTGTTTCTTTAATAAACAGGATGATAGACAATCGGTAATTAATGACATTCTGGCGCGTTTTGCTATCCCCGTGGTTGTCAAAGCGGCTGCCCAGGGATCCAGTATCGGCGTGACGATAGTGGAAGAAGCCGGGGCATTGCCTATGGCAGTCGAGAAAGCTTTTGCGTATTGCGATGATATTCTTGTTGAAGAATTCATAAAAGGCCGGGAAGTTACGGTGGCAGTGTGGGGAAATGAAAAACCCGAGGCTTTGCCGGTAATTGAAATTGTTCCGCATTCCGGCCGTTATGACTATCATGCAAAATATACCAGTGGTGCGACTGAATATCATGTTCCGGCCCAACTGGATGCAAGTACCACACAACAGGTCATGCATGCCGCAGTCGGAGCATTTTCCGTGTTGGGATGCTGCGGAGTTGCCAGAGCCGATATTATGCTGGATGGCAATAATAAACCTTATGTTCTGGAAATGAATACGATTCCGGGGATGACTGCCACCAGCTTGGTCCCTAAAGCCGCTGCCGCCGCCGGTATAGCTTTTCCGGAACTTTGTGAACGGATATTATTGATGGTCCGTTATAAATAAGCTGAGTCTGGTGTTCTTTTCAAGGAGGCTTAAGGCTTTTGTTTTCCAATAATTAACAAAAGTCAAGTCTTTCTTATTATATTTATTCTTAATGCTGGTTTGTTGTATAATTACTGTTGAGATTTCGTGAGAAATTCTTACGCGAGACGGACTTGTACAGGTATCAAGTTAGCAGGGGGAAGATTCTATGTTTAAGTCGAATTTGCCGGAGCGTACTCGTCCTGAACAACGGTTGCCTCCCAATTTGTTTTTCGGATTATTGCTCTTGTTTATTTTTATGCTTATTACTTTTTTGCTTATTCATTCCTCTTTATTTTCTATTGGTTCGGTAACTGTAGAAGGCAATAAATATATGTCTGTTGAAGATGTGTACAGGGTTGCCAATATTCCTGAACGGTTGAATATTTTCCGGCTGGATACGATGGAGATTGAGAATCGGCTTAAACAGGACTTGCGCATATCCGAAGTAGAAGTAACACGGCATTACCCGAGTACAATTACTATCAGTATAAAAGAGCGTCAACCGGTGGCCTATATTACCGGAGGTTATGGTTTTTTTGAGCTGGACAAGCAGGGCATTATTATAGCTGTTTACAAAAATTTAAAAAAAGTCAATGTGCCGCTGATTACCGGAGTAAAAAAGGATAGCGGTTATATCGGTGATAAGGTTAATGATACTGCTATTTTGCAGGTACTAACCTATTTAACCTTTTTGGATGAGGAAACTTTAAATCAGCTATCCGAAGTAAATATTCAATCACCGGAACAAATGGTTGCGTATACGGTAAATTCCGTCCATATACGGCTGGGAAATCATGAACGTTTAGAAGAGAAGGCAAAATTAACCAATCGGATTTTAAATGAGGTGCACGATATAAAAGCGATAGATTATATTGATCTTACTTACGCTTCCCCCTTTATCCGCTTTCGTCCATAAGTTATTATTTTTTTATTTATGAAGGGAGTGACAGTCTTGCCATTATTAAAACAAGGCCAAGTGGCTATTGCATTGGTATGTGTGGTTTTAGGAATTATGCTTGCAGTTCAGTTTCGTACAACGCAAGACATTCGTTCCAGTATTCCCTATCAAAGGGTGGAAGATTTATCGCAAAGGCTTGCGCAAATGGAAAAAGAGCGTGACGGACTGCTGCAAGAGGTACATGATCTGCGTCAAGGCTCCGGTTTAGGCGGAACCTCGCGTGAAGCGGAATTAATTAAGATGAGTGCGGGTGTTTTAGGAGTAGAAGGACCTGGAATTATTGTAACAATAGATGATAGTAAACGAGTATCCAAACCAGGGGAAAACCCCAATTTATATCTGATTCATGATGATGATATCCTTAAAGTGATTAATGAACTTTGGGCTGCGGGGGCGGAAGCAATATCAATTAACGAACAGCGGCTAATCGCCAGTTCGGAAATCCGTTGTGCCGGACCTACACTATCCGTAAATAACACACGCTATTCACCGCCTTATGACATCCGGGCTATAGGCGATCCGAAAACACTGGAAAATGCTCTAAAGATGCGTGGTGGTGTTGTAGAAACCCTGCAGTTTTGGGGAATTCAGATTACATTAAAACAGGAAGAAAAAGTGACCATTCCTGCATATAAGGGAACTTTTCATTATGAATTGGCTAAGCCGGTAAAGGAGAGTGAGAAATAATGCTACTTCCTTTGGTTGGTCTGGCTGCCGGCATTGCGATAGGTGTTTTTTCTCCTATTAGCATTCCAGTTGAATATGCCAAGTTTATGTCTGTCGCGCTTCTAGCTTCCCTTGATTCGGTTTTTGGGGGACTGCGGGCTGGTGCGGAGGAAAAGTTTGATAATACTGTTTTCATCACGGGCTTTTTTACTAACGCGTTAATGGCCGCCGGGCTTGTCTATGTGGGTGAACGACTGGGTATTGATTTGTATTATGTTGCCATGCTGGCTTTTGGTTTGCGTATTTTTCAGAATTTGGCTATTATACGACGTTATTTTTTGAAAAAATAACGAACAACAGTTTTTTCTCTAGCATCAGCCGGTTAGTCATAATTTATAAATATATTAAGATTTATTTTATAAATTAAAAGGGAAAATGCTACTTTTGTTGAAACATAAGGAAGGGAAACGTAAACTAAACTCTTTGCTGTTTTGATACGTTTAGACGGTATATTTTGGCGGCTACCATTTTGAATAAGCAACATCAGTGTGGGTAATAAGGGAGGAAACTTTAATGCTTGAATTTGATATGGATTTGGAGCGCTTTGCAGCCATTAAGGTTATTGGCGTTGGCGGAGGCGGAAATAACGCAGTAAATCGCATGATTATGTCCGGCTTGCAAGGAGTTGAATTTGTTTCGGTAAATACAGATGCGCAAGCGTTGCTGCACGCTCAGGCTCCTTATCGTATTCAGATTGGTGAAAAACTGACCAAGGGGCTGGGAGCAGGTGCAAACCCTGAAGTCGGCGAAAAGGCTGCTCAGGAAAGCCGCGAAGATATTATCAAAGCGTTAAAAGGAGCGGATATGGTTTTTGTTACCGCCGGTATGGGTGGTGGAACAGGAACGGGAGCCGCTCCAGTGGTAGCAGAATGTGCAAAAGAAGTGGGGGCCCTGACGGTAGGTGTAGTTACCCGCCCTTTTTCATTTGAGGGACGCCGTCGGCAAAGCCAAGCTGAGCGCGGAATTGCAAAACTTAAAGAAAAGGTAGACACGCTCATCACCATTCCTAATGACCGATTAATGCAGGTGGTAGATAAGCGTACACCCATTATGGAAGCATTTCGTATTGCGGATGATGTATTAAGGCAGGGTGTACAGGGTATATCGGATTTAATTGCCGTGCCGGGACTTATTAATTTGGATTTTGCGGACGTAAAAACGATAATGACAGAAACCGGATCAGCATTGATGGGTATTGGAATCAGTTCTGGTGATAATCGTGCTGTGGTGGCAGCGGAAGCTGCTATCAAGAGTCCATTGCTGGAAACGTCCATTGAAGGAGCCAGAGGAGTTTTGCTCAATATTACAGGAGGGACTAATCTCGGTTTACATGAAGTGAATGGTGCTGCTGAAATTATTGCCAGTGCAGCCGACCCGGAAGCAAATATTATTTTTGGGGCTGTAATTGACGAAAGTTTTCAGGATGAAGTAAGGGTTACCGTTATTGCTACCGGTTTTGATCCAAAGCCGGCAAAAATTAATCCCGGCAAGATTGAAACCACAACAATAGAGCCGTTTAAAGCACATAATTTAGATATACCGACTTGGATGCGACGGTAAAATCTAAGCATCAGTAATCAGTCTTTCGAGACTGATTTTTTTTGCTAATTTTCAACCTATATTTTACAAAAACAAATCCATGAAATTACAAAATTTTAAAAAATTACCTGGTATGATGGTGATAAACAAACAGCACGAAGCATATATTTTTTAAGTGTGATTGCGGGTAGAGGTTAAGGTGATCATGTGCGCATTTATGCAGATATCGTATTATTATTGAATATAAGTATAAACAGTATGCTTTTGTTGTTTACGGCTTGGGGAAGTAAGACGGCTTACAGAGGCTGGCGGCTTGTTTTGTCGGCCATTCTCGGTAGTATATATTCATTGGGCGAAGTAATCATACCATTTGATTTTTTCTATGCACTTCCTGTTAAAATTATGTTTTCCATTTTTTTTGTGTATGTATGTTTTGGTAGCCAACCTGTAAGGAAATTCCTATTGGTGTTGGCCGTGTTTTATGCGGTTTCCTTTTTTTTCGGCGGTGCCGTTCTGGGCTGGATCTTTTTTATGCAAACCAGCGGCTGGATAAAAAACTATGCTGTTGTTATACAAGATGTTACCTGGCGGCAAGTGGCAGGCGGTTTGGTTATGGGTATGGTTTTAATTTTTTTTGTTATCCGCCGCATATTGGAAAACCTGTCGCTGAATAAACATATATACAAGGTGACTATTACTTATGCAGGACAATCGGTAAAAATATCGGCCATTTTAGATACTGGCAATCGTTTATGTACGATGTTGGACCGTAAACCGGTTATGTTGGTAAGTTATAAAGCCCTGGAGGTTATTCTGGATCCAATGGTACAGAAATTTTTTCAGGAGACTCCGTCTGAATTTTGGGTCAGCGAATTAACTAACTGTGACCATCAGGAATGGCTGCAGAGAACTCAGATTATTTCTTGTCGATCCGTTGGTGGTAACCGGTTGTTGGTAGGTTTCCGCCCCGATAGCATAAGAATCTATATGGAAGACGGCGAGGTTGAGAATAAGAATGTGTACATAGGGATATATAGTGAGGCTTTATCGGCGGATCATTCTTTTGATGGTCTGTTACATACGGAAATGTTCTTAAAAAATAATATCAGCTACAAAAACAAGGAGGCAGGTATATGCGCTTAATCTGGATCAAGTTTAAATTATTGCTCAAATTAAAAATCATTGTTTTACTGCAGTATTTGCATATAGTTAAGCCAGATGAAGTGTTTTATGTGGGAAGCACAGAAGTACTGCCTCCGCCACTTAGCAACGATGAGGAAGTATTTCTCTTATCCCGGCTGCAAAAAGGTGATAAAGCTGTAAAAAGCATTTTTATTGAACGAAATTTACGCCTTGTTGTTTATATTGCAAGAAAATTTGAAAATACCGGAGTGGGGATTGAAGATTTAGTTAGCATTGGCACGATTGGCTTGATCAAGGCAGTGAATACATTCGATCCAGTAAAGCGGATTAAATTGGCCACTTACGCTTCGCGGTGTATCGAAAATGAAATTCTAATGTATCTGCGTCGTAATAGCAAAACACGGACAGAAGTGTCTTTTGACGAGCCGCTTAATATTGACTGGGATGGTAATGAACTGCTGTTATCCGATGTTCTGGGAACGGAAAATGATATTATTTACAAATCAATTGAAGAAGAAGTGGATAAAAATTTACTGTATAATGCCATGAACGCCCTGTCAGGTCGTGAAAGAAAAATCATGGAGCTCCGCTTTGGCCTTAATCATGACGGGGTTGAAAGAACGCAAAAAGAGGTTGCCGATATGCTAGGCATTTCCCAGTCCTATATTTCCCGCCTGGAAAAGAGAATCATAAAGCGATTGCGTAAAGAAATTATCCGTATGGAGTAGGTTGTACTTGGCGAAAGCCAAGTTTTCATTTTTTGCAGGACTTTTTTTGTATACAAGGAATAATCAACTGAAAAAAGTATTAAGAAGAAGGAGTTGTTAGCATGGAAAAATTAGATGAAAAATTTGTAAAATCTGCTTTTGTATACGACGGATGCCTGTTAAAAGTATATGCCGATACGGTCGTGCTACCCAATGGAAAGAAAGCCCGCAGGGAAGTTGTCAGACATCCGGGAGCTGTTGCGGTAGTGCCGGTCCTGGGGGATGGACGTATTGTTATGGTCAGGCAATATCGTTATCCGGTGGATGGAACATTATTAGAAATCCCGGCGGGAAAACTTGATCCGGGCGAGTCGCCGGATCATTGTGTTTTACGGGAATTATCGGAAGAGACAGGCTATATTGCCGGAATAACCCGGAAATTAACTGCCATACATACTGCTCCGGGGTTTAGTGATGAACTGATACATATTTATCTGGCGGAAAATTTAGAAATGACCCGGCAACATACCGATGAAGATGAGTTTATCAACGTGGAAATATACACTAAAGAAGAATTGAGGGATATGATCAGCAGAGGATTAATCACAGATGCAAAAACAATTGTAGGCTTATCCCTGGCAGATTTCTAAATCTTATGAACCGTATTTTACATATTCACAGTGTTTGAAATGGATCCGGTGCAGAGTTCACTTTTGTGGAATTCTATCAGGTAAAATCCGGTTTATCAAGGGTCCGGCTGTAAGAAGAGCACAAGGTGGTTGAACGGATTGTGAAATTGCGGACTATTTTGAAGCTAGACGGACTCCTTACTTTTGTCAATTTTGAGTTTATTCCGGGAACAGGGAATAGACAATACATTAAATAAGCTTTGTATTTTGGGGAATGAATATCGGTTCACAAACGGCGGTGGAAGAGAGGGTACTGAAGCCGTCGTTTATCCACCGGTCGGCCAAGCTAATAACGCTTGTAAAGTATGGCGAGAATTGCTGCAGGAGGAGGCGGTTTATAACGGCAATTCCAAGAAATCATAAATCCTGGACAAAGTAGGTATAAACCCTGTTTACATTGCATACATTTTAGCAGGTATGGACAGGGAGGAAACCATATGTGGGGATATTTACGGCAGCAGTTTATTAATCACTTAAGAGCCAATATTGTTGCCTATTTTTTTATTGTACTGATCTTTCTTATTGGTATTGTCATGGGAGCGTTATCGGTTAAAATATTACCGGAGGAACAAAAAACAGAATTAGTGAATTATTTGACCATGTTTTTCAATGGCTTGCATACGGGAACAGGGGATATTTCGAGTATATTTGCTCCGGTTATGTATAGTAATGCCAAAGTTATTATTTTGATATGGTTGCTCGGTTTTACCATTGTGGGTGTTCCATTTGTCTTATTTTTATTGTTTACCCGAGGATTCATCATTGGTTTTACTGTCGGTTTTCTGGTTAATGAATATATTGCCCGAGGGTTACTATTTGCCCTAGTAGCTGTGTTGCCGCATAATTTTTTTGCCATTCCGGCCGTATTCATTGCCAGTGTTGCCGCCATTAATTTTTCTTTAATGTTATTGCGCCGTAAAAGCTATAATAAGAATAATTTGTTATATGATGCCCTGGGTTACTCCTGCCTTTCTTTCGTCTTGTTATTGGTTATGCTGGTAGCTGGTTTAATTGAAATATATATTTCTCCTGTTTTTATGAAACTAATGGTTTCCATGTTTTTAAAGGACCAGTAAATAAAAGACTATTTCTTGAGAATAAACTTTATTTCCTTTGAATAATTATAATATTAAGTTAATCTTGCAGGAGGACGAAATGACGTTTATTATATCCAAAGCAGGGATAATTCATAAGGGTAAAAGGGTTCTAATAGGGCTGATGTTATTAGTTGTTCTTTTCTATCTATTGATTAAGTTAGTCAATTTCTTTTGGGCAGTAACTGATAATGAACATAATTTAGACCATTTAATGGAAAGACCGTTACGGGTTTTTGAAAATATAGTCAATACCAGTTAATTGACAAATACTTGCAAAAATATCATATTTGTGCATTATTTTTGCAGGAAAACAAAGGAAAAAACAATATTATGTTGAATAAACATAATAAAAAATGCTGTTCTGTATTCTAGATAAAGATGACTTTATGACCGGAAGGCCGGGAAAAAGGGTGGTAAATATGGAAGGGTTTGTGAATGAGTTTATTAACTATTTGGCAGTGGAAAGGGGATTGGCACAAAATACGCTGGAATCCTATGGACGTGATTTGCGCCAGTTTCAGGAATACCTTGAAAGTAGTGAAATGGAGTTTATAAAGGATTCAAACCGTAATACTATTCTCGCGTATTTAACAAATCTCCAGTCAAAAGGCCGGGCCGTCTCTACTATTTCACGCAATCTTGCAGCTATAAAGTCATTTTATCAATATCTGGTAAGAGAACACTATTTAGATAAGGATCCAGCTGCTCATTTGGAATCACCTAAGTTAGAAAAAAAGTTGCCTAAAATTCTTACCGTTGGCGAAGTGGAGGAACTTCTAAAGCAGCCTAGTAATTTCTTGCCCACGGGACTTAGAGACAAGGCCATGTTAGAATTGTTATATGCTACCGGGATTCGGGTTTCGGAACTGATTTCGCTAAATATTTCCGATGTAAATCTGGATATGGGGTATATTAAATGTTATGGTAAGGGCTCTAAAGAAAGAATCGTACCTTTAGGATCGATCGCTTCGAAATGTGTTCAGGAATATATTTCAAAAGGCCGTTCAAAACTGGTAAGAACTTATGATGAACCATCGTTGTTTGTCAATCATCATGGGAATCGGCTGACACGGCAGGGATTTTGGAAAATAATAAAAAAATATGCTCAGGAGGCAAATATTACCAAGCAAATTACACCGCATACATTACGACATTCATTTGCTACGCATTTACTGGAGAATGGTGCTGATTTGCGCTCGGTGCAGGAAATGCTGGGACATGCGGACATTTCTACCACACAGATATATACCCATGTAACTAAAAATCGTCTTAAAGAGGTTTATGATAAAACGCATCCCCGTGCATAAAGCCGGGAATATACCTTGATTAAGCAGTGTATTCTAGATGTAGATTGAGATGTAAAGGGGAATGATCATGTTTAATCGCATTGTTGTTGTCGTTTTGGACAGTGTAGGTATTGGAGCTTTGCCGGATGCTGGGGATTATGGGGATTCAACAAATGTGAATACGCTGGTTAACATTGCTCGCTCACAGAGTGGGCTTTTTTTACCGGTTATGGAAAGTCTAGGCCTTGGCGCCATTGAGCCTATCCAGGGGGTAAATCGTGTGGTAAAACCACGGGCTAGTTTTGGTAAGATGGCGGAATTATCAAAAGCCAAAGACACCACCAGCGGGCATTGGGAGATTGCCGGCTGTCCGGTTTTTTCCCCTTTTCCGGTATATCCGCATGGTTTTCCGGAAGACGTCATTGAACGTTTTATAAATTATACCGGTTGCGGCGGCGTACTGGGAAACAAGCCGGCATCGGGAACGGCGATTATTGAAGAACTGGGCGGGTTGCATATGGAAACAGGCAAGCCGATTGTTTATACGTCTGCCGACAGCGTCTTTCAAATTGCTGCCCATGAAGAAATTGTACCATTGGAGAGGCTATATCAATTTTGTCAAATTGCTCGTGATAGCGTGTGTATTCATCAACATGCTGTTGGCCGGATTATTGCCCGTCCTTTTATTGGAAAACCGGGTTCTTTTAAGAGAACCGCCAATCGGCATGATTTTAGTTTAGAGCCCGTTTGCCCAACTATTTTGGACAGCTTGCAGCAGGCTGGGTATGAGGTAACCGGCATTGGCAAAATCGGTGATATTTTTGCCCAGAAAGGGCTGACAATATCATTACCCAGTAAGTCAAATGATGATGGGATGAAAACAGTTATTAATCTGGTTAGTCAAAAAGGACAGGCCGGGCTCATTTTTGCTAATCTGGTTGATTTTGATAGTGTGTATGGGCATCGAAACGATGTGCGCGGTTATGCAAAGGCACTTGAACGTTTTGACGGCCAGTTAGCCATACTCCTTTCCCAATTGCAAGAGGACGATCTTTTGATCATTACAGCCGATCATGGCTGTGATCCAACCGATGACGGTACCGATCATACCCGTGAATATGTCCCGCTGTTGGTGTATTCTAAAACGGCTGATGTCGGCAAAAATCTGGGAGTCCGCCATACATTTGCCGATATTGCCGCCACCGTAGCAGATAATTTTTCGTTGTCTCCATTACAATATGGCAAAAGTTTTTTACACGACTTGTGAGGTGAGTGCCCTATGCATATGGTTGACTGCATTGCGAAGAAACGTAATGGCGAAGAACATAGCAGCGACGAAATAAAAGAGCTGATTACGGCCTATACTAGAGGCGATATACCGGATTATCAAATGGCAGCATGGTTAATGGCGGTATATCTAAACGGGATGTCGGCGGAGGAGACTTCTGCCATGACCAGGGCAATGGCTCAATCGGGTAAGGTAATGAATTTGGATGCTGTCAGTGGAATAAAAGTTGACAAGCATAGCACCGGAGGCGTGGCTGATACAACAACACTGGTAGTAGCTCCTTTAGTGGCGGCAGCCGGTGTTCCGGTTTCGAAGATGTCCGGACGGGGACTGGGCTTTACCGGCGGGACAATTGATAAACTGGAATCCATCCCGGGGTTTCGGACTATGCTGACCGAAGAAGAATTTATTGCTAATCTGAATGTTCACGGCCTGGCTGTCACCGGACAGACGCCCAACATCGCTCCTGCTGACGGCAGGATCTATGCTCTGCGTGATGTTACGGCAACCGTGGAAAGCATTCCGCTGATTGCATCCTCCATCATGAGTAAGAAAATAGCGGCCGGAGCGGATAAGATTTTGCTGGATGTAAAAGTTGGTCGTGGTGCTTTTATGAAATCAATAGATAAGGCTGTTGAACTGGCTCAAACCATGGTTACTATCGGTGAGACGGTCGGGCGCCAAACGGTAGCGGTTTTGACCAATATGGAAGAACCGCTGGGACAGGCGGTCGGCAATAGCCTGGAGGTATGGGAAGCATTGGAAATCTTGAAAGGAAAAGGTTGCCAGGCACTACGGGAGCTATGTTTAATTCTTGGGGCACATATGATGGTTTTGGCTAATCAAGCAGCAACTTTACAGCAGGCCTACACAATCTTAGAAAAGTTCTTGCTGGACGGACTAGCTTTGGCTAAGTTTTGTGAATTTATCGAAGCCCAGGGAGGAAATGCTGCGGTCGCCCAAAATTATAATTTATTACCTCAGGCAAAGTATCAAAAACAAATTAAGGCCTGTCAAACGGGGTATATACAATCCATTCTTGCCGATCAGATTGGTTATGCAGCGATGCGTTTAGGTGCCGGTCGCGAGTTTAAGGAGCAGCCAATTGATCTGGCAGCAGGAATTTTACTTCATTGCCGGGTCGGGGATCGAGTCGAGAAAGACCAGGTAATTGCGACTGTCTATGCCAGCCATTCACAAAAATTGTCATTGGCAGGGGCGATAATAGAAAAAGCAATTTTTGTCACTGCCAGCCCGGTGAATACCTTGCCGCTTCTTTTAGGTTTTGTTGATAAAAATGGCTATAAACCGATATAGGCCGGAATATCCGGTCTTTTTTTGTTGTATTTTCCAGAGTAAGGACAATGATAATGGATAACCTAAAAAAAAGCAGGAAGGAGTGAATGATATGCAGCGGTTGTGGCGGATTCTTATTTCCAGTATTTTGATAACTTTATTATTATGGATGGGACTTTGTTCTCCTTTATTGGCAGCTGGTGGCAAGCTGGAAACATCTTCGGTTACGACCAGTGCGGAATCTGCTATACTAATGGATGCCAATGGTACTATACTATACGAAAAAGATGCGCACAAACGTCTTCCACCGGCTAGTGTTACCAAAATAATGACCTTGTTGCTAGCAGTAGAAGCTGTAGAACAAGGGAAAGTCAGCCTAACGGATGAAGTTCGTATTAGTGAGACTGCATGGCGGCAGGGAGGATCGCAAATCTGGCTGGAACCTGGAGAATCAATGAGTCTAAAGGAATTGATGATTGCTATTGCAGTAGTGAGTGCCAACGATGCAGCTATGGCCACTATGGAACATATTTATGGCTCGGCAGAAGCCGGTGTGCAGGCGATGAATAAGCGGGCGGAAGAACTGGGGCTTGTTGATACTCATTTTAATAGTGTAAATGGTCTGCCGACACCTGAACATTATATGAGTGTGTATGATACGGCACTCATTGCTAAAGAAGCGTTACGGCATCCGCTGTATATGGAATTTTGCGGCATTAAGGAATATTGGTTGAGAGGCGGAAAGAACTGGCTTGTTAATACCAATAAATTATTGTGGTGGTATAAGGGTGCGGATGGTTTGAAAACAGGCTGGACGGAAGAGGCAAAATATTGTTTTGCCGGAACCGCCGAACGAGATGGACTGCGTCTTATTGCTGTTGTATTTGCTACGCCGGAACCCCGCTCGCATTTGCGGGAAAGCATGAAATTAATGGACTGGGGTTTTGCCAATTATTCGGCTTTACCGGTCGTGGAACAGGGTGTTGTTGTCGACCGGCTTAAGGTTAACAAAGGTGTGGAACAGGAAGTACAGTTAGTAGCCGCCCAGGATTTAACCCTATTAACCGCTAAGGGGAAACGAGGAAATATTCAAAAGAAAGTTAACCTTGATCCGACTGTGAATGCACCGGTTATAGCGGGCCAAAAATACGGTGAATTGATTGTCACGCAGGATGGCAATGAGTTGGGGAGAGTAGATTTAGTGGCGGAAAAAACGATAGATAAAGCCAGTTTCATGAGAATTCTGCAGGGAATGATTGTTAATCTATTTACGATAACAAGTTGAATAGCAAATAAATTAGGGCTGCCGCAAGTGCAGCCTAATTTTTTTATCTTAGTTTAGAAGGAAAAAATTTCCTTTTAACGAATATGCTTTATAAAGGAGGGAATGATTTGAAAATTACTACTTCGCTCAAACAGGGAATTTTGATAGTTAAAATTGAAGGAGAATTGGACATGCATTCGGCGGATCAGTTTAAAAGAGTTGTTGACAGTGCTCTTGATGAAAGCGGGGCAAACAACCTTCTTTTGGATCTAAAACAAGTGTCTTTTATTGACAGTTCCGGACTGGGGGTTATACTTGGACGTTATAAAAGACTAAGTGCGTCAAATGGGAAAATTGTCGCAGTCCATGTACAGCCACAAGTGGCAAACATTCTGGCTCTATCGGGTATGTTGAAAATTGTGGGACTTTACGAAACTCAGGCCGAAGCCCTGGCACAGGTGTAGGGAGAAGATGTCATGAACACAATTAATTATATTAAAATGCAATTATACAGCCTAGGTGAAAATGTGGGAATTGCCCGTATTGCTGCAGCAGCATTTGCTGCGCAGGCAGATTTACCCATCAGTGTGATTGATGAAATCAAGGTTGCCGTATCGGAAGCTGTATCGAATGCGGTTATACACGGTTACGGAAGTAACTGTCCCGACGGCAGGATAGAGTTTGAGATGTTGCTACGTGATGATAGACTGGAATTTATTATTACCGATTTTGGTAAAGGGATAGAAGATGTTTCTTTAGCGCGTCAGGCATCGTATTCAACTGATCCGGAACGGATGGGGCTGGGATTTGTTTTTATGGAGTCTTTTATGGATGAACTGGAAGTAGAATCGAAAACCGGCCACGGAACAACGGTAAGAATGTATAAACGAATACATAGCCCCAAAACGCATTAGGTGGGGTGTTTATGCTTGCAAATGAAGAGTTACTCAATTTAATTAAAAGAGCTCAAAAGGGCGATTTCGGTGCCAAAGAGTCTATTTTAGAAAATAACCTCAACCTTGTGCGCAGCATAGTATATCGTTTTTTGAACAGGGGCTACGAATGGGATGATTTGTTCCAAATTGGGTGTATTGGTTTAGTGAAAGCGATTGAACGTTTTGACGTTCAATATAATGTTAAATTTTCTACGTATGCGGTTCCGATGATTATTGGGGAGATACGACGCTTTATTCGCGATGACAACCCGGTTAAAGTAAGCCGCCCGTTGAAAGAATTAGCTTATCGTGTTCATAAGAGTCAGGAAAAATTACAGGGCATCATGGGACGTGAACCGACCATTAATGAGGTTGCGGAAGATTTAGAAACTGCCCCGCAGGAAATTGTTGCAGCCCTGGAAGCCTTACAGCCTCCGGCTTCTTTATACGAACCTGCGTTCCATGATGATGGTGATAATGTATTACTTTTAGATCAGATTACATCCTGTGAAGGGCAGGAGGGGGCTTTTTTTGATAAATTAGTTTTGAAGGAAGTATTGTCGCGGCTACCGGAGAAAGAACGAAAAGTGATTCATATGAGGTTTTTTGAAGATCGTACACAGTCCGAGATTGCGGCATTAATTGGCTTATCGCAGGTACAGATATCCAGAATAGAAAAAAATGCACTTAAATTAATTCGATTTTTTTTGCAGACTTCTTAATGTTAGAGGTCTGTTTTTTTTATAATCTTTCTGATTATGGTAATACTGCTAACAGAGGTGAGTAGCTATGTTCGGTAAAAATATGTATTTAGTTTTGGCTATCACAATTGTATTGGCTGTTAGTGGTGTAGCTGCATGGCTTTTATGGAATGAACTGCCGGAGAAGATACCGGTGCGTTCGATGCAGGTGCTTCTTACAACTGAAAGTGATCTGGCGTATTTTGGCAAGTATAACATTGGTCTTGGAGTATACACTATGATTGCATAGGATACAGATATAAATAAGGAGGATTGGGATTATGGTTGTAAAGGTCATAGAACTGGTAGGAACTTCCCGCCACAATTGGACTGACGCTGTTGATAATGCGGTTGCAGAAGCGTCTAAAACTCTTGATGATATTTTAGGAGTAGAAGTAACAAATTTTACAGCAAATATTGATGATGGACATATTGCAGAATATAAAGCGGACGTAAAGATTGCTTTTCATGTGCATTAGTGAATCAGGGGAGCGCTTCTGGCGCTCCTTTAGTTTGTGCATTATTTTGCCGTGCTCCGGTCAAAATATATCAGGGGTGATAAAAAAATGAATCAAAACTCCAAGGAGGACAGAGAGCAGCAGTTTCAAGAAAAATTTAACAGGGTAAAACCCAGTCAACCAGTTTTTAAAAATTTGATTTGGGCGTTTATTGTCGGGGGGCTTATTTGTACTCTTGGTCAGTTTATAGGGGATTATTTTATCCATCAGGGACTGGGAAAAAAAGAGGCAGCAGCAGCCACTTCGGTAGTCATGGTGTTTCTGGGAGCTTTTTTTACCGGCCTGGGAGTATATGATGACCTGGGGAAATATGCTGGTGCCGGTTCCATTGTACCGATTACGGGATTTGCTAATTCGGTGGTGTCTCCGGCAATGGAATTTAAGCGTGAAGGCTTTATCTATGGCATTGGTGCAAAGATGTTTGTGATTGCCGGCCCGGTTATTGTATATGGGTTGGTAACTGCGTTTGCCATAGGTCTGATATATTGGTTTAGGCAGGGAGGGCTGTATCAGTGAAGAAAAAATTAGGCCAACAAAGTATCGCCTTTGTTCACCAGCCGGTAGTTACAAGTACTGCCTGCATAGTGGGGCCGATGGAAGGAAAGGGCGTGTTAGCAAGCTATTTTGATCATATTATGCAAGATACATTATACGGTCAAGAGACCTGGGAAAAAGCAGAATCTTCGATGCTGGAGTGGGCTGTTAAAACGGCAGTAAGCAAAGAAGGCAGTACAATGGAGGATATTGATTATATTCTAGCAGGTGACCTGTTGAATCAGTTGATGAGTACGCATTTTGCGGCCCGCGAACTTAATCGTCCTTTTTTGGGTTTATACGGAGCCTGCTCGACCTTAGCTGAAAGTCTGCTGTTAGGAGGAGTTTTGCTGGATGGAGAATTTGGTAGTAAGGTTGCCATTGCGGTTTCCAGTCACCATGATGCTGCGGAGCGTCAATATCGTTTTCCCACCGAACTTGGGGTCCAAAGGCCGCTTATTGCGCAGTGGACAGTAACCGGTGCAGGATCGGCCGTTATTTCTTCGGCCGGCAATGGTCCGAAAATTACGGCTGCCACTGTGGGTAAGGTAAACGATTTAGGAATTAAAGATCCTAATGCCATGGGACCGGCGATGGCACCTGCGGCTGTAGATACTTTGTGGCAGCATATACAGGATACGAAACGTCAGCCGGCATATTACGATATGATTTATACCGGGGATCTGGGGAGTGTTGGCAAGGAGCTTGTCCTGGATTTATTCAAGGACAAAGGACTTGATATTAGCACGAATTATGAAGATTGTGGATGTATGATCTACAAAGAGACACAGGATACTCATGCCGGAGCAAGTGGTTGTGCCAGTTCGGCAATCGTATTTTGTGGTTATATTTATCAGCAAATGCTCCAGAAAAAGTTGAAAAAAGTGTTATTGATCGGCACCGGAAGTCTGCATAGTACGACTTCCTATCAGCAAAAA
This sequence comes from Propionispora sp. 2/2-37, assembly GCF_001298735.1. Taxonomy (GTDB): domain Bacteria; phylum Bacillota; class Negativicutes; order Propionisporales; family Propionisporaceae; genus Propionispora. The sequence goes on from NZ_CYSP01000001.1 coordinate 121,636, forward strand.
GAATCAATACCCTGTATTGCGCATGCCGTAGCACTGGAATTATAAAAGGAGGAGTTGATGTGCAAGAATATATACTTGTTTTTGTTGTTGGAGGACTTATTTGTGTGGGGGGGCAGTTATTAATGGATTTAACTTCTTTAACTCCTGCGCACATATTGGTATTGTTTGTGGTATTAGGCGGTATTTTAAGTGGCCTTGGTGTCTATCAGCCTTTGGTTGAATTTGCAGGGGCTGGTGCTACCATACCGTTAACGGGATTTGGACATGCTTTAGTAGCGGGAACGATGGAGGATATCGATAAAATCGGTCTGATGGGTGTTTTTAGCGGGGCGTTGAAAGCTAGTGCGGCCGGTGTAATGGCAGCAGTAACTTTTGGCTTTTTGGCGGCATTGCTATTCAATCCTAAGGGTTAAGGCCATGATAGTCGTTGATTTTATTGGCTTAGTGTTTACACTTTGTTTAGTGGGACTGCGTTATCCGCATTATGCATTGGTTGCAATGTTTATACATGAAACAGGGAGAATTCTGATGGCTGTTTTTTTACATCAAAAAATTGATTTAGTCGTGGCGGCAGGCGCTTTTGGCAAAACGGTTGTCGGTGAGACTGCGGGTAGTGTGGTAATGGCTTGCATTGCGCTGGGAGGGCCGCTGGCAAACTATATAATCAGCGTAGTAGCAGGCGGTATAGAATACGAAAAAACGACAAATTTGCTTAATCCGGCCGCACGGTTAAAATGTCCGGTAAGCGTGATCAATCTAAGACTGGCTGTTATTTCTTTTTTCTTAAGTCTTATTCAGTTCATATAAGCAGGGGGTGGTATTATGCCAAACCGGCCGTCGAGGAGGCTGTTAAGAAATCATAATGATAAGGATAGGGGACAACAGCAGGTAATGAATAAACGGTATGACTGTCAAACAGCAGGCAGTGGCCAGTCAGGAGATTCGCAAAATTCTGATCATGTTATTGCGGATATCGCAAAAAGTTTTATACAATTGCAAGACAAAGCCAAACCTGATTCTGGATGCAACAATAATCAAGAGATGATAGCATTGCTGGAAAAATTAAACAAACAGATGGAAAATATTCAAAAGGTAATTGCGAACAAGGAGAATTCATCACAATCAGATACACAACCGCAACAACCGGAAAAGGAGAATTTGGGAGAGGTTTTGCAAATGCTTGAGCAACTTCTGAGGAACTCTGCCCGGCAAGCGGGTGGCAGTGATGGCACCGGGTATTCAAGTGAAGGAACAGTAAGTAAGTCTGCGCCGAAAAACTCATCCGGAGGGAGTACGGCTAAAACCGCCCAAGAATTATTGGCAAAAGCTCAATTTGAACTGTCAAATGAACTGGAAGCCAGCTTAACAAAGCTAAAACAAGTCATTCGCGAAAGTGAGCAAGTGGTTTCTAAAGTCAGTAGTTTATTAGGAGAAAAAAACACGCAGTCTTGAGGTGAAACTATGCCGGATAAAATCAGGGTTATTTTTATTACCGACGGAGATAAAGTAGCACAACATGTAGTGGAGGACCTGGCGGTATCTATGGGACTGCGTTGCATATCGGCATCCGGAGGCAATCCCACGCCGATCGGCGGAGAAAAAATAGTTCAATTACTAAAAACGGTAAAATACGATCCGGTTTTGATTATGTTTGATGATAAAGGCAGACGGGATAAGGGAAAAGGCGAACGGGCAATGGAGTATGTTGCAGCTCATCCGGATGTTGAAGTTTTAGGGGTTGTGGCCGTAGCGTCGAATACTACTGGAATTGCCGGTGTCCAAGCGGATGTTTGTATTGATGGCAATGGACAGTTAGTCGATCATTCTGTAAACAAATATGGAGATGTTAAACAAAGCCGTACGCAGCATAATACTCTTATTACGGGGGATACGGTGGATGTACTCAATAATATAGAGGTTCCGGTGATTGTAGGAATCGGTGATATCGGAAAAATGGACAAGGCTGATGATATCAGCCACGGAGCGCCGATTACCAGAAAAGCGATTGAAGAGATATTGAAACGGAGTGGCATTTCATATGGCAAAAACTAAGGAAGAACGTAAGATCAATAAAGACATTGACCGAAATATTAACTATTTAAAAGACTTGCTAGGGGTTGGCGAAAGCTTTGACGTAATATTCAGGGAATACCGGATCGGGCGTAAGCGTGCTGCTTCATTTTCAATCAACGGGATGACTAACGATGTTTTGCTCACCAATGTTTTTCAGGATATGATGACGTTTCAGCAGGAAGATCTTACGATCAATACTCTGCAGAAGCTGTTCTATTCCCGAGCTACTCATTCGCAGGTTAAATTGGTGGATAATATGGACCAGGCGATTACCAGTTTGTTATCGGGAGAACTGTTATTTTTTGTTGATGGAGAAACCCAAGTTATTGTTTTCGATGCCCGGGCTTATCCGACCCGGGCACCGTCCGAATCAAACATTGAAAAAGTAACGCGGGGTTCGCGGGATTCTTTTGTAGAGACCATACCTTTTAACTCTGCTTTAATCCGCCGGCGGCTGCGTGATCCTAACCTTCGTTTTGAAATTGTAAAGGTAGGTATGCGTTCACAAAGCGATATTGCCGTTTGCTATATTAAGGATATTACCAATCCGGTATTAGTCGATAAAGTTAAAGAAAGACTCAATAAGGTTAATATTGATGGAATTCCGATGGCTGAAAAGGCGATAGAAGAATTTATTGTCGGGGGTAAACGTTGGAATCCCCTGCCTTTGGTTCGCTATACGGAAAGACCTGATGTTGCTGCAGTACATTTGTTGGAAGGTCATATCTGCTTAATTGTGGATACTTCTCCTAATATTATGATATTGCCAACCACATTTTGGCATCATGTTCAGCATGTTGAAGAGTATCATCAACATGTAATTATCGGGTCTTATTTAAGAATGGTCCGCCTGGGAGGAATCGCTTTATCGCTACTATTGCCGCCTTTATGGTTAGCTCTTGTTTTACAAAGACATTTATTACCGGCATCACTGGCTTTTTTAGGGCCACGTGATCCGGGTATTGTGCCGCTTGGCATACAGTTCATCATTGCTGAACTGGGCGTAGAGCTGGTACGGATGGCAACTGTTCATGTTCCGGCAGCTCAATCGACAGCTTTGGGGTTTATTGGTGCTTTTATGTTGGGAGAATATGCTACTAAAGTAGGGTTATTTGGCAATGAAACCATACTTTACACAGCCATTGCGGCAGTTGGGGCGTTTGCAACACCTAGTGTCGAGTTTGCCATGGCCATGCGACTTTTTAGAGTGCTGCTGCTTGCATTAGTTATTTTTTTCAAATTACCCGGGTTTTTGGTGGGATTTTTAGGACTTTTGATTTTACTAATTACTACGAAATCATTTGGTGTCCCATATTTTTGGCCGGCCATTCCTTTAGATATTGCTGCGCTGAAGGGAGTATTGATTCGATTGCCCATTCCCAGCAAAATTCTGCGCCCTAAGGTTTTAAAGCCTCAGGAAAGCATACGTTATCAGGAGGAAGGTGACAGCGAGAATAATAAAAAGGAAGAATAAAGGATTTAACACAGAGCTTCAAGAATCTAAAAGTATAATAGAAAAGCTTCTATGACAGTTAATGTTCCTGCCATAGAAGCCTTTGGTTTTATTTGCCGCGGAAAAAATGGCGAATCCGCCCCATGCTATCATTAATATTAGCAATTTGTTCCTCAAAGGCTCCTTTATTTTCAGCATTGACCGCATCTCTCATTTGTTTAATGGACGAATGAGCTTTTACCAGTTCGCCCATAATCCCGATGCTTTCCATACTGGTTTTTACTTGCCCCCAAGTATCTTCCAGGGCTTTTGCCTTGGCTGCCGCTTTGCTCCAGTCCTTATCCTCTACATAAAAGCTTGCACTGCGGATCGCATTACCCACGGCAATAATATCGGACAGGGGCGACAACTTATAAGATTTTCCAATGTCACTGATACTGCCCATAAATTTGTTCAGGGCATCATATGCCTGACTGGCTTTTTCTTGTTGTACTGACATAGTTAAGTCGTTTATTGCCTCATCTGCCTCTTTTACACCTTTTTTCCCAGCGATGACGGGTTGAACTTTTTCCCACAATGTTGTTAAATTGATGATTCCTTCTTTTGCCTGGGGCCAATTTGTTTTGATTATCCCTTCAAAAATAACTCCTGCTGTACCTTCAAGATCATATAGTTCGACAGGAGGTGACCAAAAACGTTCCTGCAGGGGCGGATTAGGCAAAGATTCTACCGGTTTGCCGGCTGGGCCAATATCCGGTTTGGGAGCTGGTGTCAGCATATTGCAGCCGCTTAGAGTGTATAAACAAAAGAGAAGCAAGACACACATTTTTTTTGTTGGTTTATTCATGTTTTCTCCTTCGGTTTTATGCGATATTTTAGGATTACTGGGTGACCGGATAATATTGGTTTAGGTGGTGTCTGTAGTATATATAGATTTTGCAGAGAGATAAAATTTATTCAAGCGTAGATAGTACCTTCAGGGGAATGCGGTAATTTTGCAAATTTTTTTGCACAAAGCTTGCTAATCTCTGGATAATATGACAAAATAAAAAAATGACTGGTAATCGTTCTGCTGTGAATTACCAACAAGGGGGAAACAGAGTGTTTGGTTTTAATCCTGATATGATTTTTACTATTCCGGCTTTGCTTATTGCCTTAACTTTTCATGAATACGCTCACGCACGGGTGGCTGTATGGCTGGGGGACAATACACCGCTTTATCAGGGGCGAGTTACGCTGAATCCTATAGCGCATCTGGACCCCTGGGGGTTGATTATGTTGTGGTTGTTCAAATTCGGCTGGGCAAAACCGGTACCGATTAATCCTAATAATTTTGATAACTATCGTCAAGGGACAATGCTGGTTTCCTTTGCCGGTCCGGCTGCCAATATAATCATGGCCATCCTGTCCGTTATTTTGCTTGTATTTTTGGATAAGGTTTCCTTGCTGAGTCTAACGGCATTTAAGCTGATCGCTTATAATTATCAGTTCAACCTTGGCTTTGCCTTGTTTAACTTACTGCCGGTGCCGCCTTTGGACGGATCAAAAATATTGTCAAGTCTATTACCCTATCGTCTGTCCTACCTATTTGATAAAATAGAACCATATGGTTTTTTTATTTTAATGTTTTTGTTGTATTTTAATATTATTGGATTTATTTTTACCCCGATTATGTCCGTTTTTTCTTTGAATACGATACTGCATTTATTTTTGTAACAGGAGGAGATTTTATGATAAAGGGTCGGATTTTCAGCGGTATGCAGCCATCTGGCAAGTTCCATTTGGGAAATTATCTGGGGGCGTTGGATAATTGGGTTAAATTACAGCAGAATTATGAATGTTTCTTTAGTATTGTAGATTGGCATGCACTTACATCTTCTTATGAAAATACCGAAAATCTACAACAGAATATTTTTGATATGGCTCTAGACTGGTTAAGCGCGGGTTTGGATCCGGAAAAAAATGTGATTTTTGTCCAGTCACACGTGAAGGAGCATGCCGAACTTCATTTACTTTTATCAATGATGACGCCACTATCGTGGCTGGAACGGGTGCCGACTTACAAAGATAAATTGCAACAGCTTGGCATTCAGGGAAAAGATATTAATACTTATGGATTTATGGGGTACCCGGAATTAATGACGGCGGATATTGTACTCTATAAAGCGGATACAGTTCCTGTGGGCGAGGACCAATTGCCTCATTTGGAACTGTCCCGTGAGATTGTGCGCCGGTTTAATCATCTGTACCGGCCGATTTTCCCGGAACCCAAACCTTATCTCAGCAAGGCATCGCTGCTGCCCGGTATTGATGGCAGGAAAATGAGCAAATCCTATGGCAATGAAATTCCCTTTGCAGCCAGTCCGGATGAGCTGCGTGACCGGGTACGCCAGATGGTTACTGATCCACAGCGGGTGAAAAAGACGGATCCCGGCAATCCCAATGTGTGTACGGTGTATACGTTTCATAAAATTTTTAGTCAAGACCAAGTGGGGGAAATTGCAAAGTGCTGCCGTGAGGCCACCATTGGTTGCGTTGCGTGTAAAAAACGACTGGCGGAACAAATGGTTAGTGCATTAGCCGATATCCATACCCGACGTCGTAGTTTGGAGGCGAATCCAGGGAAAGTAAAAGAAATCTTGACTTTTGGCGCCGAACGGGCCAGAGTGGTAGCAGCAGCTACCATGGAGGAAGTGCGTCAGGCCATGAATCTATAGTTCCTATGGCAGCGTATAAAATAAAGCTGGAAGCCTTTGAGGGCCCGCTGGAATTATTGATGCATTTAATCGAAAAAAATAAAATTGACATTTATGATATACCTATTTCTCTTATCACGGAGCAATATATAGAGTACCTGAACCAATTGCAAGAATTTAATATGGATATCGCCAGTGAATTTTTAGTTATGGCTGCTAATCTGTTACAAATTAAGTCGCGTATGCTTTTGCCGCGACAACCGCGCGTTACAATGGAAGAAGAGGATGAAGAGGATCCGCGTCGGGAGTTGGTCGACCGTCTACTTGAGTACCGGAGATTTAAACAAGCTGCCCAGTATCTGGAAAAAATAAAATGGGAGAGGGAAAAATATTTTGTTCGCTTGCCGCAGCACTTTGATATTCAATATGTATTGCCGCAGGGCCTTTCCATAGACCGTCTGATTGCAGCGCTGGTTACTGTCTGGGAAAGTGCGCGAGACGATTTTGCCGTTGTGGACAGGGAAGAGATTAGTGTTCAGAACAAGATGCAGGACATAGTTATGTTATTGCATCGCTATGATGGAAAGATTGATTTTGAGCAAACGCTAATTCGGCAGGGGACCCGTTCAGAGTTGATTGTCGCTTTTTTAGCTTTACTGGAATTAATCAGAATTAAAAGAGTTATCGTTCACCAATCGAGAGGATTTGAACCAATACAAATCATACTTAATCATGAAGGGTATTCTAGTACAGGAGGGGACTTCTGATGTTTTATACTCATTTGCAGGGTCATATCGAGGCGATATTATTCGTTAGCGGTGATCCCGTCCCTGTCGTCAAGCTGTCCTCTCTTCTTGATATACCGGAACAACAGGTTGAACTTTTAATTGCACAAATGAATGAGGCAATGCTTGAAGATAGCCGGGGGCTGGTAATTACCAAGGTGGCCAATGGCTATCAATTGTGTACCAAACCGGAGATTGCTCCTGTTTTGGAAAAACTAGGGCATATACAAGAGACAAAACTATCCATGGCCGCCATGGAAACATTAGCGATTATTGCTTTCAAACAGCCTATTACCAAACAGGAAATTGAAAGTATCCGCGGCGTTAAAGTCGAGGGTGTGGTAAATATGTTGGTGGAGCGCCGGTTAGTCAGGGAAGTCGGTCGCAAAGAGGCGATTGGCCGTCCTATTTTGTATGGAACGACGGAAGAGTTTTTAACTTGTTTTGGTTTAAATAGCTTGGATCGTTTGCCGGATCTGGCTGAATTTGTAGCTTTGGAACAGTCATAATGACTGTTTTTTTATTTAGGGCGGCACAATGTAGTAACAGCGCATTTTGCAGGTTTTTTACATAAAAAAAACCATCCTGGTTGAGAATAAAAAGAGCAATAAATATGGTTTGCTGAGAAGGGGAATGGATGGAAATTTGGCTGATCATAGTTGTTGAAACTATGATGTTACTATATGTGCTCTGGATGAGTAATGTTTATATCAGTCTAACCTATAAGCGTGTTCGCAATAACGATCATCTTGTCGTTAGTGTGTATTCATTTAAACATATATTTTCTTATACTATGGAGGTTCCGGTTATTGAGTGGGAAAGCAATAACCGACCGGAATTGATTAAAACAAAAATTGAGACGCCAGATAATGCTGACTCAGTTAAAACTTATTCGAAAAGAGAACAGCGATTTGTGCATAGATCTATAAAAAAGTATTTTACCAGTATACCGCAGTTGATAGCTATGTGGAAAGATGCTAACAATTACTTGTTTAAATATAAATTGTTTATGAGTAAACTTTCCAGGGGACTAAGCTGTGAACAATTATCCTGGCATGTCCGCTATGGGGTTTATGATGCAGCCTTGACCGGTATGATCTATGGTATTGCCTGGAATGTAACAGAATGTTTTTTACATTATGCCGTTAAACGGATAAGATTTATGCAAAAACCTTCTTTACGAATAACACCGGTTTTTGACCGGCAGATTTTGGAAATAGAGCTTCATTGCATATTCAGATTAAAACTTGGCAATGTTATAACTGCAATCTGGAGTATAGTCTATACTAAGGAGAAGGAGGCGAGGGGCAGTGGCTGAGCATCCCATTCAGGGGCTAATGAAAACGGCTATGGAAAGTATAAAGGACATGGTAGATGTAAATACCATTGTAGGCGATGCAGTTGAAACTTCGGATGGAACAGTCATCATACCTATTTCACGTGTAGCATTTGGCTTTGCGGCTGGCGGTGGAGATTTTGAGCCGGCAGAAACGGAAAAACAGGTAGAAGGACAATCCTTCGGCGGTGGGAGTGGCGCGGGAGTTAGTGTAAAACCAGTCGGTTTTCTAGTTTGTTCTTCCAAAAATGAAGTGAGATTCATGCCTGTTGAGGGAGATATTGTTTTAGATCGCTTAATTGATATGGTTCCTCAAGCGATTGACAAAATACAGGGAATGCTCCGACATACACCGAAAGATGACCAACTGAATGAACTGGCAAAAACAGCTGAAACACAATCTGTTGAAGCAAAGGCGTAAGCCGGCTATAAAAAAGAAACCGCATGTCGGTTTCTTTTTTATAGCCGGCTTATACAGGGGCTAGAAGTTAATCAATTGTATCCAGTTTGTCTTTTATCTGAGTGGCATGCAGGGCTTCTGCTTCGGCAAAGTGTTTATACATTTTTGCAATACTTGGATCGTTGATTTTATCAGCAAATGTTTGATAGTCACGCACCAGCTCTTGTTTTTGGGTGAGAGTACTACGCAGGGCTGTTTTAACATTCAGAGTTTCCAAGTGTTTCACCTCCTTTATTGAGAAATCTGGTGATCAATTTGAATAAGTTTAAAATTTGCATAATAGGCTTCTTTAATCCGTTTGGCAGTTGTATTATTACCTGGTCGTTTCATAATCATGTATGACAGCTTTGACGGAAGGGCAAAAGATAGATATAATATTTTGGTAACTGTTTTATTGTTTATTTAATTTATTATTGAGAGGATTTATGATGAAAACCAATATCGCCATATGCTTATTTGTTATAGTAGTTAATGTATTTTCAGGAAATATTTGTAAGGCTGCAGAAGCTCCCCCGGAAATAACAGCAAAATCGGCGATTGTGATCGAAGCAATGACGGGAAAGGTGCTTTATGCCAAAGATGCTGAAGAAAGGCGTTATCCGGCCAGTACTACAAAAATAATGACACTGATTACGGCCCTTGAATATGGGAAAATGGATGATATTGTAACGGCCAGTGAAAATGCTGCTAATACAGAGGGATCGTCCTTATGGCTGTCGAAAGGCGAAACCTTAACGATGAGAGACATGTTATATGGTATCATGCTGGTCTCCGGCAATGATGCTACCGTGTCTGTAGCGGAGCATATTTCCGGCTCAGTCGATGAATTTGCCAAGCTAATGACCGAGAAAGCCCATCTGATTGGTGCGGTTAGTACTAATTTTACCAATTCCAGTGGTCTTCCCGATCCGAATCATTACAGCACGGCTCATGATTTAGCCCGGATTGCCGCTTATGGATATAAAAATGATGAATTCCGCAAGATAGTCAGTACCAAAAACATCATCATTCCTTGGCCGGGTAAGGAGCATGACCGCGATCTCTATAATGAAAATAGATTATTATGGCTATATGATGGGGCTAATGGTGTAAAAACCGGCTATACCGATGCTGCCGGCCGTTGCCTGGTATCGGGAGCGCAGCGGCATGGTATTCAGTTGGTAGCGGTTGTTTTAGACAGTGAAAGAATGTGGGACGATTCAATGGTGTTGTTGGATTATGGCTTTAAACAAGTGCGTCTGATGACCGTTTTTCGAAAGGGCGATATTTTAAAAACGGTAGCGGTAAGTAATGGTGAGGCAAAATCTGTTCAGCTTATGACGTCAGCTGATATCAACATACCGGTTACAGAGGAGGAAAAAAATCAAATTCATACGGTTATCGATGTGGAGTCTAAAGTCGAGGCACCTCTGGATTCAGGACAAAAGCTGGGTGTCGTCCGTATTTATTATAAAGATAAAGAAATTGCAGCAGCAGATCTGGTTGCGGTAGAAGCGGTTGCACATAAGTCGTTTTTTACCAAGGTGTGGAGTTCCTTGTGGAATATCTTTACTTTTGTTCTGCATAACTTCGCCTAGCCTGTTCTACCCGGCTGTTATCAGTCATACGTTCATAAGAGGTGGTGCGTATGATTAATTTTATGTGGCTGTTTTTAATTGCCAGCGGTATTATCTATGCCGGATTGCAGGGCAATATAGGAACGGTTGCGGTAAGTGCAATAAGTGGAGCAGAAGCAGCCGTGATGCTGGCGTTTAAGCTAATGGGAGTAATGTGTTTATGGCTGGGCATGATGAAGATTGCGGAAAAAGCGGGGATGATCCATTTTTTTGCTGTGGTGCTCGGCCCTTTAGTCCGTGCGTTATTTCCGGGTATTCCTAATAAACATCCGGCAATGGGGGCTATTATTATGACACTGAGTGCCAATATGCTGGGGCTGGGAAATGCGGTTACGCCGCTGGGAATTAAGGCAATGCAGGAGTTACAAAAGCTGAACGGGAACAGGAAAACAGCCTCGGCTAATATGTGTACTTTACTGGCATTGTGTACTGCTGGATTTACTCTAATACCGGCAACTATTATTGCTTTGCGTGCTGCTGCGGGATCAGTTAATCCGGGCGAAATTATTGGTGCTACTTTAATCGTCAGTTTTAGTGCCACATTGACAGTAGTCATCGCCGACCGAATCTTCCGACTGTTTTATAACCTGCGTGAACGGAGGTAGATGGCATGTTTGCAAACCTTTGCGAACAACTTTCCCTCTGGGCTGTTCCCGTTCTGTTATTAATGATTCCTCTGGTGGGGATACTGCGCGGAGTTAAGGTTTATGAGGCTTTCGTAGAAGGTGCGGTCGATGGTTTTCATACGTCGGTACGCATCTTGCCGTTTTTAGTTGCCATGATGGTGGCCATTTATATATTCCGTTCTTCAGGTGCTCTACAGGTCTTTACCTCATTGCTCCAGCCTCTGTTAAGCAACATCGGGGTACCTGCTGAACTACTTCCGCTGGCTATTTTGAGGCCCCTTTCCGGTACGGGTGCCATGGGGATCACGACCGAATTGTTACATACCCATGGACCGGATTCAATGATTGGGCGGATGGCATCAACGATACTGGGGAGTACAGATACAACTTTTTACATTTTAACCGTTTATTTTGGGGCGGTTGGTGTTCAAAATCCCCGTTATTCTGTTTTTGTCGGCCTACTGGGTGATTTGGTAGGTTTTTTGGGGGCAATATATATTTGTAATCAACTGTTTTGACTGAAACTAACAAAACACCGCCGGTAGTTATAGCTGCCGGCGGTGTTTTGTTAGTTTTAAAGTGACATTTATTTCGATGCTGAATAGACTGTAGTGTGCAATGAGAAATGGAGGGGTGCCCGTGATTAGAGTGATTGTCGCCGGAGGTGGCTGGTCAGGCTGTGCAGCAGCGCTATCGGCAGCCAAAGCCGGTGCTCAAGTTTTGCTGATCGAACGTACGGATTTGCTCTTGGGTACAGGTCTGGTTGGCGGCATATTTCGCAATAATGGACGTTATACTGCGGCAGAAGAAGCTATCGCCATGGGTGGGGGCGATTTGTTTGTAGCGATGGATGCAAATAGCCGCCATAAGGGAATTCAGTTTCCCGGACATAATCATGCGTCATTCTATGATGTAACGACAATGGAGCCACTGGTAAAAAAAATACTGCAGAATTACGGCGTGGAAATACGGATGATGACACGTATTATTGATGTCCAAAAGTATGGAAAAAAACTGCAGGCATTGCTGTTAGACAGCGGTGAATTAGTAAAGGGCGATGCTTTTGTTGACGCTACGGGAACCGCAGGGTCTATGGGTAACTGTCTGACGTACGGTAACGGCTGTGCAATGTGCGTATTGCGTTGCCCGTCTTTTGGACCGCGTGTCAGCGTCACTGCTAAAGCCGATGTAAAAGAAATACTTGGACAGAGAGCTGACGGATCTTTTGGTGCGATGAGTGGTTCCTGTAAATTAAATAAGGATTCATTAAGTGAGGAAATACGTTTACAGTTGGAAAGTGATGGCGTGGTAATTCTCCCTATTCCGGAAAAATTACGGAAAAAAAATTCTTTAGCTAAAAAAGCGTGTTCGCAATATGCATTACCCGCATATGCGGAAAATCTGGTTCTATTAGATACCGGTCATGCAAAATTGATGACACCGTATTTCCCCCTGGAAGATTTACGATCCATTGCCGGCTTGGAAAGGGTCAGATTTGAGGATCCGTATGCCGGTGGGATAGGGAATTCTATGAGGTATTTAGGTATTGCCCCCTGTGATGATACCTTGAAAGTTGACGGTGTCGATAACTTATTTTGTTCTGGAGAGAAGTCAATGATTTTAGTGGGGCATACGGAGGCCGTTGTCACCGGACTGCTGGCAGGACATAATGCCGTCCGCTATGGGCTGGATATGCGTTATCTGACTTACCCCCGGACCTTGGCGGTGGGGGATTTTATCTCCTTTATTCATGGGCAAATGCTGCAGGAAGAAGGTAAAAAAATGCGTTATACCTTCTCGGGTGGACTATATTTTGCACGGATGCAGGAGATGGGACTTTATTCGGTTAACCGGCTAGAAATTAGCGAGCGGGTCGTTGCAGCCGGGCTTGGTGATATTTTCAGCGGATGTTTGGTTTAGGAGGTATGACCATGCGGAATATACATTTGCGCTGCATTGATCTGAATACAAAGTACTGTCCTTGTTTATTGGCTGAAACGAATCATTGTGTTTTTTGTAGCCGCTTGAACGGAAAATATACGTGCGATTGTAACTGGTGCGGGATTTGTGTGTTATATGAAAAATACTGGAATAAAACAATTCATACCAGGCAGGCAGTACAACGGATAGAGGAAGAAATAGAATACAGTGTTCTGGATATAATAGCCGGCAATACATTTGTTATTGAATTTACCGTTTCGAATTTGTTGGCTGAACAGCTGAAAAAGATAGGAGCTTTTGTTTTTCTGCGACGCCCGGAAGATGCCGTTTACTGTCATTTTCCGGTTGGCATCATGGATATTAACGACAATAAGGTTCAAGTAGCAATAGAAGTTGTTGGGTCTAAGTCAGCTCGTTTATTTTCTGAGGGCAATAGGCGGGTAGTAGTCAAAGGTCCTTATTATAACGGCATCTTCGGTCAGCCCTGGGTTGAAAATCTTACGGGCGGCAAGACGTTGATCGTTGCCGGCGGGATTGGTCAGGCGCCGGCTTTGCCAATCATAAAACAACTGGTTAAAAATGACAATCAGGTTACGGCAGTTTTAGCCCCCGGAAGGGTAAAGAAAATTTTTATCGCAGATTCCCTGCAGGCTATAGGCGTTACTGTACATAGTGTTTCTTCCATGCGCAGAAACGGGATGGATGTACTGGAAGCATTATTGCCAGGTAACCCGGATTTAGTGGTTAGTGCCGGGCCGGATGAGCAGCATCAGGCTGTCATTGCTGCCATGCAAACGGTAAATCTTAATATTCCTATGGCGGCAACAAACAATGCTACCATGTGTTGCGGTGAAGGTATTTGTGGCAGTTGTGAAAGAGAAGGACATGATGGCGAAAAAGTGAAATTATGCAAAGTTCAGACGCAAATAGATGACTTGGTATTTGAGTAATAAAGGCCCCGGCTTTTTGTCCGGGGTCTTTTGTAAAATAAAGAAAGTTTTAGGCAGTTTTTTGTGTGTAATTTGTATAATCAACAAGAAGATTATCTAAGAATTTTGTAACTTTTTACTTCGTTGAATAAAAAAATACTGCAAACGACAAATAGTTACAAAACTAGTTATTGACAAATGGAGGATTTTGGCTAATCATAATAAATAGATACTATAAATGAATAATCAATTCTGGAGATATGAACATTATATGTAATAACCATCCACCATCTGAACGCAAGATGGTTTTTTATTACCTTTTTGGCTTTAACTAATAATCGGCAGGGTTTGTCGGCTAGTCGATTCAAAAGAAATGGGTGAAAACTTTGAGAAGCAGTTTAGTGTCAGTTGGAAATAAAAACAGGCCAATTTTTTTTACTTTTTGTGCGGGTATGACGGTAAGTGTACTGTTATATTTTTTTATTTTTGGAAGTGTTGGAACAACGGCAGAAAAGCAATTCATTCCGGATATAAAAATGGAACGGAAGCCAGCTCCGGCTAAGGAGATAACGGCCAAACCGTTACCTTCAGCGAGGACTATTTCTCCCGGCGGGAAACTCAAGAATGGGCATAACCCCTTTATTATCCCCCCGGAATTCGTACCTGTTTTTGCTAAAGAAGAGAAAGGGAATGCATTGGGTATTTCCGAAAAAAATACATCAGAGAAGGAACGCTCTCCGGCAAGGGAAGCCTCTTCTGTTCTAGCCGATCTTACGGTAACCGGTATTGCGCTGGGAGACAAGCAAAAGCTGGCCGTTATTAACAACGGCACCACGGTTAAAAGCTATCGTCCGGGCGAAGCTGTCGGTAATTATCGGATTGAAGAAATTACAGAAGATTCAGTAATCGTGATCGGTCCGTTGGGTCGGCAGAAGCTGTTGTTAAGCAGTAATTTGTCGGGAGCAGATTTTGTGAATACGGAAGGGACAGATAGAGGCAATGGTCTTATCAGCAAAACTGCGGAATAAAAGTGTATTCATTGTCATCCTTTTAATTTTCCAGGTTTCTGTATGCCAGGGTAGTTCTTCTACCATTAGCCTGAATTTCATTCAGGAGGATATTCGTATTGTTTTGCATACCCTCTCTGTTCTAGGCGATATTAATATAGTTGTGGATGAGTCGGTTGCTAAGGAATCTCCTCGTATCACAATCAGGCTTGACCATGTTTCCCTGGAGGAGGCTCTTGATTTAATTGCTCAAACGAAAGGGTTACTTTACCGGAAAACGGAAAATGCGGTTATTTTTGAACGTTCCGATATTGCTGAACCTTGTGTTGTAAGACTGCAATATGCCAATGCCGAGGATGTAAAAAAATCTATCGGTGCGGCAGCGGATGCGTTAAAGTTAAAAATTGAGGCAGACACACAGTCCAATGCGCTGATTATTGCCGGTTCACCGACAGGGATGCTGAGAATAAAGCAAATTATTGGAGCCTTAGATGTACGTTTGCAACAAGTAGAATTGGAAGCTAAAGTGATTGCCATAAGTGAGGCGGCTACCAAACAACTGGGGATTGAATGGGAGTGGGATGAATTTCCTAAGACCTATGAATATCAACCTCCTACGAGTGACGGTAGCAGTGGGAAAATAACCAGTCCGGCGACAATAACCCGTCATACTCCGGTGGGGGATGGTTATCCGGGGATCATACAATATGGCCGTTCACCGGAAGGACTACCCTATGAATTTTATTATTCGGCTAAAATCAATGCTTTGGTAAGCAAGGGGGATGCCAAAGTATTATCAAGACCGAAAGTTACTACGGTCAGCGGGAAGGAAGCTCGTATTCTGATTGGTGATCGCATCCCGGTACAGACAGAAACTGTAGCGAATGGGACAACTTCTATTTCCACCACTTATCTGGATACCGGTATTAAGCTGACCTATACTCCGGTAATAGGGAATGACGGACGCATTACTGCCAAGGTTCATACCGAAGTCAGTACACCGCAACTGGTTGCGGATACAAAACAGTATCAGATTACTACCCGGGAAGCGGAAACTTATGTTAGCATGAAAAATGGTGAGACCATGATTATTGGCGGGCTTATTGGCAGTCAAACTTCTGAAACTATTAGTAAAGTTCCCTTTTTTAGTGATTTTCCGATTTTAGGGAACCTGTTTAAAAATGTGCAGCGTACAGGCAGTAATTCAGAAATAATCATTTTTTTAACTCCTCATATAATATAACAGTAGCGAACTTAAGTGAAGGGAGGTTTTTCAACCATATTGCCTTATCACCTTTTTTGTCCAAACATGAAAGTTGATTCTGTATCCGATATAAAGCCCGAATTGTTCAAACAGAGGGGGATCCGAGGGCTGGTTTTTGATTTGGATAATACTATTCTTCCCTGGGGGGGAGCGCGGATTCCAGAAGATATTTCCGTCTGGTTTTCCCGGCTGAAAGCCGAAGAATTCTCTTTTTGTCTGGTTTCCAACAGTTACGAAAAGAGGGTTTGCCAATTTGCGGCAGCACTTTCTGCTTCTTATGTTGCCTGGGCGTGTAAACCTTCTATAAGAGGCTTTCAAAAAGCTGCTGATAAAATGAATTTGCATCCAGAACAGGTAGCAGTAATAGGAGATCAATTATTTACCGATATTCTTGGCGGCAACCGCGCCGGCCTTTTTACCATATTAGTGGAGCCGTTGAGTACAAAAGAGTTCCCTACTACCCGAATATCACGTATACTTGAGAAAAAACTATTAAATAAGCTTAAGGCCGAAGGCATGATCAATTTCTGATTATGATTATATAAGTTAACGAAAAATGTATGTTACGAAGCAACAGGCGGATGATTATTTGAACGAGCAAATTACAAGAAAAGCATGAAGTCGTTAACAAATGCGAATTCGGCTTATAGGTCAATCAACTAAAGAGAGAGTAGGGATTATCATATGATTAATGGGAAAACAAATAAAATCGGTATTTTAGGTTGGCCTGTAGAGCATTCACAGTCACCGCTTATACAAAATTCGGCATTTGCCGCTGCTGGTTTAAACTACATTTATCTTCCGCTCCCGGTGAGCCCTGACCATCTGAAAGATGCAGTTGCCGGTCTGAAAGCGCTTGGTTTTGCAGGAGCAAATGTTACTATTCCGCATAAGGTTTCTGTAATTCCTTTTTTGGATGAAATAGACGAAAGTGCACGGTCTATGGGTGCGGTTAATACACTGGTAATCCGGAACAAAATTTGTACAGGCTATAATACCGATGCCGAAGGGTTCATTCAGTCACTTCTGGTAAAAGGAATAGAAGTAAAAGGCAAACGAGCAATAGTTTTGGGAGCTGGCGGTGCAGCACGGGCTGTGGTTCATGGTCTTTTACAGCATAAAACTGCCAATATTGTTTTGGTGGCTCGTGACCAAGAAAAGGCGGCACGGTTTTTGAACCTTTTTGCAAAACCAGCGGCTGTAACCTTTTGTCCATGGGAAGCGGGAAGGGAGTTTGCAGACCGTCTGGCAGCCTGTGATATTCTTATTCATTGTACCTCACAGGGAATGTCGCCGAAAATAGAGGGGCAACCTTTTGTTGATTGGGATGCAATCAACAAGAAAATAGTTGTATGCGATCTGGTATATAATCCTCTGTATACGTCTTTTCTAAAAAAAGCCGCTGGATTGGGACATACCATTGTTACAGGGGATGGTATGCTGGTTGAACAGGGAGCTTTGGCTTTTTCCCTTTGGACAAGTTGTCAGGCGCCGCGAAACACTATGTATCGGGTTTTTCGTGAATCCTTTGCCAGGTAGTTTATTATACATACCGCTTCTGAGGTGATGCTCATGGTGGAAGATGGTAACCGCATTGGTAAAATGCTTGCTGAGTCTGGAATGGTAACGCAAAGGCAGTTGGAGCATGCGTTGCGTGTTCAGCAATCAACAGGAGAGAGTATTGAGAAAATACTGTTAAAACTTGAGTATGTAGCGGAAGAAGAATTGATTGAAATATTGACAGAACGGCTGGGGATTGGGCGTGTTGATTTTAATGCAGTATTAATCAGTTCTGAGGCGGCTGCTCTTATTCCCGGAAGTATGGCGGAACGGTACAAAGTGATACCCATACATAAAAAAGACCGGACAGTAACCTTAGCCATGGCTGACCCAACAAATTTTTATGCTATTGATGATGTGAGGCTGGTATCCGGTTATGAAGTAGTGCCTGTAATTGCGACAGAAAGAGAAATTATGCAGGCTATCAGCCGGGTTTACGGTATTGGTGACTTGATCGAAAAGGCAGTTGACCGGTTGCAGTTTGAGAAAAGTCACCAGGAAATGTCGCTGCAGGCGGCAGATGATGCTCCGGTTATCACCATTGTAAATAATCTGTTTCATCAAGCTGTGCGGGACAGAGCCAGCGACATTCATATCGAACCGCAAGAGAAGTATCTCCGTGTACGTTTTCGGATTGACGGCATGCTGCGGGAGATTTCATCCTTTCCAATAAATATTCATGCCGTAATTCTGTCTCGTATAAAAATTATGAGTAATATGGATATTGCGGAAAAGCGTATTCCACAGGATGGCCATTTTCAAATAACAGAAAATGGGCGAACGATAGATATTCGTGTTTCCACGTTACCGACTATTTTCGGTGAAAAAGTAGTCATGAGGATATTGGATAAAAAAGAAATCTTACTGGATCTTAACAAATTAGGATTTTCTACGGACAATCTGTTAAGATACCGGAAGCTATTTTCTCAGGCTTATGGTATGCTGCTTGTTACCGGACCTACCGGGTCCGGTAAGACAACAACATTGTATTCTACACTGGCAGAGCTGTATACGCCGGAAAAAAATATTATTACGATAGAAGATCCGGTCGAATATTGGCTGGAAGGAATTAATCAAGTTCAGGTTAATCATAAAGCCGGGTTAAGTTTTGCCAGCGGATTACGCGCAATTTTGCGTCAGGATCCCAATATTGTAATGGTAGGGGAAATCAGGGACCGGGAAACGGCCGATATGGCTGTTCGGGCGGCTTTAACAGGACAACTCGTATTGAGTTCATTACATACCAACAACGCTCCCAGTGCAATAACCCGGCTGGTGGATATGGGAATCGAGCCTTTTCTGGTGGCAGCTGCCGTAATCGGGGTCATTTCCCAACGTTTGGTGAGACTGGTTTGCCCTGCTTGCAGTACGGCCTATTTTCCGGCAGTTGACTCTCCGGAACGGGAAATGTTTCCCGCAGCACATTCCTTGCGACAGGGGACAGGCTGTGCGCGGTGCGGCAACACCGGTTATTGGGGACGTATGGCTATTCACGAAATTATGCTGTTATCTCCGCAGCTGCGCAGGCATATAAGTGAGCGTTTGTCGTTGGATGAAATAAAAGCGGTGGCTGTTTCCGAAGGGATGATAACCATGCAGGAAGATGGCATAGCCAAAGCAATAAACGGACTTACTACCGCTTCAGAAGTCGTGCGGGTGGCCTACGCCAATGTATGATAAAACAGAGGATTATAGAGATGGTTAACCTGTTCAGGGAGGCAGTCCGGCGCGGTGCTTCCGATATCCATATCACAATGGATTTGCCGCCGGTTTTTCGGATTCATGGTTCCTTAATACGGGCAGAGCAACCGGCTCTTTCCCGGGAAGAAATTATATTTTTAATACAGCAAATTACCAATGAGGAGCAGAGACGGTATCTTTCTGTCGAGGGGGATTTGGAATTCTCCCTAGCGCTTGCGGGAGTTGGCCGTTTCCGGGTAGCCATTTTTCATCACTCCGGATTTCCGGCACTTGCTGTCCGTGTCATTAGTGAGATGATTAGGACAATTGATGATTTAGGTTATCCCGAAAGCCTGAAGACACTGGCACGTAGCCTTCGGGGGTTAATACTGGTAACCGGACCCAGCGGTAGCGGTAAAACAACCACACTAGCAGCGATGATTGATTTTATCAATTCTGAGCGGTGCTGTCATATTGTAACGTTGGAAGATCCGATTGAGTATGTCCATCAGCATAAAAAAAGCATTGTTCATCAAAGAGCCATCCCCGGAGATAGTAAATCTTTTCCTCAGGCATTGCGGGCTGTATTACGGGAAGATCCGGACGTTATCTTAATTGGAGAGATGCGGGATCTGGAAACTATTCAAACGGCGGTTACTGCTGCAGAAACCGGACATTTGGTACTTGCTTCTCTTCATACCGGGGATGCTCCCCAAACCATTGACCGGATTGTTGATGTATTTTCTCCGGCTCAGCAATACCAGGTTCGTGTACAACTAGCCTTTACGTTGCTGGGAATTATTTCCCAGCAATTGATTCCACGTCACAATCAATTAGGGCGGGTCGCGGCATTAGAAATTCTTGTTGCAACCCCGGCTGTGCGCAATCTAATCCGGGAAGGAAAGAGCAATCAACTTCTTTCCGTTATGCAGACTGGCAGGAAGGAGGGCATGCAGTCCATGGATACTGCCTTACAAGAGTTGTATCTACAGGGAATTATCAGTTATCAGGATTTACGTAGCCGAGTATCCAATAGTTGAATTTTCCAGGTACTGTCGTAGTAAACGGGGGACAAAAAGATGGCCAAAAGTTTTTTTTATCGGGCACGTAATCGGTCGGGAGAATTTCTTTCCGGCAGAATATTGGCGGAAGATCAAACGGCTGCGGCAGCTCATATTCGCAGACAGGGGTGTTTCATTACTTTTTTACAAGAGGACAAAACGATTATCGGCGAAATAAAAAAACGCTTGTATGGTCGTTGTCTTGCAAGTAAAGACTTGGCTGTATTTTGCCGGCAATTGGCCATTATGCTTAATGCCGGCGTGCCGATCCTTTCCTGTTTAGCAATCCTTATGCAACAATCGGTAAATGATGCCCTGAAAGAGGCTTTACAGACAATATATAAGCGGGTTAGAGAGGGAGACGCATTATCCGAGACCTTAAAAAGTTATCCGCAACTGTTTCCGTATATTATGGTAAATCTTATCGAAGTAGGAGAAATAACGGGCGTTCTTACTCAAATACTCGAAAGACTGGCAATTCATTTTGAGAAAGAGCATAAATTAAATGAAAGAATAAAAACGGCCATGATATATCCTGCTTTCGTTCTTGGAACGGCTGTTTTGGTCATTGGTTTCATTCTTATGTACGTTCTTCCCGCGTTTATTCTAATTCTTGAAGATTTACATATTGCCTTACCCTTTGCAACACAAGTGTTGCTTGGGGTTAGCTGGGGGGTTCAGCAGTATGGGGTGCTCTGGACCTGTTTATTGATTCTTTTGATCTATATGGCAAAATGGGGAAGTCAAAAGCAAGGCATACGCCGGTGGCGGGATCATCTGATTTTTCATTTACCGTTAGCAGGCAGGCTTGTACGCAAAATCATTATTGTACGCTTTTGCCGAACATTAAGTATTCTGCAGCAGGGAGGAATTCCTTTACTTACGGCAGTTGATGCAGTTGTAAAAGTGCTGGGTAATCTTCAGCTGGAGGAAGATTTACTAAAAATGAAAAACGGTATAAGAGAAGGAAAAGGGTTTACGAAAACGCTGGCTAACTGGGAAGCGGCTACACCGATGATGCTTCAAATGATGACTGTAGGTGAAGAAAGCGGGAATTTGGATCAAATACTAGAAAAAATCGCTGAGTATTACGAGAACGAAGTGGATGAGATGGTGACACGTTTAGCCAAATTAATTGAGCCGTTCGTTATCATTTTTTTAGGTGTAACGGTAGGTAGCCTCGTGCTTACCGTTATACTGCCTATGATGGATGCCTTGACCAATATAGGAAGCATGTGAAAAGATTGTGGGGGGAGATGCTTATCAATGATTTCCGTAATTAAAAAACATATAAAAGAGCAGCAAGGTTTTACTTTAATTGAATTACTGGTCGTCATAGCTATATTGGGTGTCATGGCTTCCATAGCTGTTCCTAAATATGTGGACTCTACTGCTATCGCTAACGGAGGGAAGGTGCTAGCGGACTTACAATCTATCGACAGTGCCATACAACAATATGCTGCTGCCAATGGTGTCGAACCTGCTGCGATTACTGAGCCCGGAGTGTTAAAAGATTATTTTGCATCGGGAAAGTTTCCCGAGCCTCCAACAGCAATGGGCAAACTTACCAAAATTAAGAATACGGAAATTAAGGACAAGGAATACGCCATTAGTTCCGGACGGGCGACGATTGATGGAAAAACTGCCGAAGATTTAAGTAAATAGAGAACAGATATATGGAGCATAGTTTTATTTTTTTAGTGGGAGTAATTGTTGGCAGTTTTCTTACGGTATGTATTGAGCGCCTACCCTTACGGCAGTCCATCGTACATCCGGCATCTTATTGCCCGAATTGTAAAACAACACTAAAAATGGCAGATTTGATTCCACTAATAAGTTATCTTTTCTTAAGAGGAAAATGCCGTTATTGTAAGCAGCCTTACCCTGGGCGGTATTTTCTGATTGAATTGATGACCGGTAGTTTGTTTGTATGGAGTTTTCATGTATTAGACTCTGCTCTTTTGGCATGTGACGCATTTCTCCTAACAGCTTTTTTGATTATCATCGCCTGGATTGATTATGATTACCAACTCATTTTAGATAAAGTCCTTATTTGGCTGGCAGTGTGTGCCTTGCTGCGACTGATTTTCCTGCCTGTGCCGGAGCTGGCTTCCCGGTTAGCAGGGGCTTGCGCCGGTGGCGGTGCACTTTTTCTAACTGGCGTCTTTAGTCAAGGCGGAATAGGTGGCGGCGATGTAAAATTGGCAGTTGTACTAGGCTTATGGTCGGGATTTCCCTCCATACTGTTAACACTGTTTCTTGCTTTTGTTTCGGGTGGAATGATGGCAACGGCACTATTGCTATGTAAGTTGAAAAATAGGAAAGACGGCATTCCGTTTGCCCCTTTTTTGGCTGCAGGTGCATGGATTAGTATGCTGTATGGATCCCAAATTTTGGATTGGTATACAAGCCTATTTTAAAGGTGAGGGAGAACATATGCAGGAGCAACGAGGATTTACCGTTATGGAAGTGTTGATTACTTTACTGATTCTGTCTGTTTTAGCCGGTTTAGCCATTCCCAACTTATTTAAACATGTGGCGGACAGGCAATTAGAAGATGCTGCTAGACTGCTGGCTTCGGATATTCGTTATTTGCAGCAACTGTCCGTTAACTCTCCACCGGGTAAATATTATCATATGTTTTTTCGAAATGGTTCTCCTTATGGGTATTATATTACAAGCAGTACAATTGCTGTAAAATCTGTTCGTTTTGATAATTCAGTTGAGTTAAGGGTGCCGCCCGGCTATGTTGCATTTTCTGCCAGTGGTGCTCCGCAAAGCGGTTATTCGATTACCTTGCGCAGCAATAAAACCAAAAAATTAAAATACGTGCTGGTAGAAGGCGCCATTGGCCGGGTACGTATTAGTGACAAAACTGATTAATATGGGGAGAATAAGCCGATGACTTCTTCCAGAAATCAAAGTGGTTTTTTGCTGCTGGATATTTTGATTGCTGTTTTACTTCTTTTTTCTTTGCTAGTTATTTCGTTTCCCGTTTTAAAATCCAGTCGTTTAAATCAGTCCGCATATCATTCGACTATTGCGGTAAATCTGGCACAAGAGAAGATGGAAGATATAAAAAGAGCGATTGAGGAAAATAAGCCGGTTGCCGAATGGGGGAGTGTAAATACTTATCCTTATTCTATTATGGCGGAAAGTATTGTATACCCGGGGGAAACTATCCGTTATATCCGTAGCGGGGAGGTGCGTGGTTTCGAAGCGTCACCGGATGACGGTCTGAGGGAACTGCGGATTAATGTAGTGTGGGAGGAACAGGGGCGTCAGCATAAAGTGGTTTTACAGACATTTTGTTTATATGGCGGAATTTTATCGCCTTATCCAGCCAGAGAATTGTAGGTGGTAGAATGGAAGTTGGTGGAAATCCCCAAAATGGATTATCGTTAATTGAGGTTTTGCTCAGCGTGTTTTTGTCTGCGTTGCTTATGGCCGCCGTACTTCCCATGGTCAATCACTTTTTTCAGCTTTCCTATCAGGAAAAGAGACAGATGGAATCACGACAGGCCGCACGTTTTGCTATGGACTATATGGTCCGTCAAATGCGTTACACCAGTTATGTTTATTTACCTGTTGAAAATGGAAGCAAGTCGGGAATTGCCAATTTTCAAGCTCCGGACATCAATAATCCTACCGGAGAAATGGCCAAGAAAAAGTCGATCATTTTTCTTCTTGGCAACAGCCAGGGGGAAAACAAAAATACGATTTATCGTAGTGTGCCGGGGACAAGCCAGCCGTTAACCGAGGAAACGGTGGCAAATTTATCATTTTCGCGAAATCCCTTGTCGCCGCGTGAAATAACGATTGAATTTGATATCCTTGATAAGAATTCAAAAAAAGTTGTCGGGCACCTAAGAACGACGGTGCTGTGTTTAAATCTTGTACAGTCATAAAGGTGAGTGTATGAACCGGCAATCTCTTCGTGTGATGTTTGAAAAAATGCCAGGTCAAAAGGGAATGGTGGCGGCGGTAGTGCTGATCGTTTTGATGCTTTTGCTGGGATTGGGCAGTGCTATGTTAAGAATCAGCATATCGGAATGGCTGCTTGCTGCGAATTATACCGACGGCATTGCGGCTCAGTATCTGGCAGAAGCGGGTGCTAAGCTGGCTCTCAGTCGACTGGCAAAAGATCCTTCGTGGGCAGGCGGAAAGGGGAGTTTGGGAGAAGGCCATTATAAGGTATATGTAAATACATCGGCACAAAAACTTGTGTCGACGGGTACGGTACGAAGGGCGAGCCGACAAATCAGTGCATCTTATACACTTGCTTACAATTCTGGAGAAAAAGTTCCGCAGGATAGGAGAGAAAATAGTGCTGCCTACAAACCGGAGAATACGCTGACGGGTTCCGGTCAGCTTAATTATAACTATAGAGTTGTGGTTACAGCATGGAGTGATTAAAGGAGGTGTTCTTATGAAAGTAAGAAACTGCATGGAAGATTTGGTTTTTTCAAGATTGGATGATGTGCTTGCTAATCAGGAACATATTTGTCATTGTGCCAAGTGTCGTGCCGATATTGCAGCACTTGCTTTGAATTTTTTACCACCACGCTATATCGTTACGAGACAGGGGGAAGCCTATACCAAAACAATGTCGTTGGAACAGCAGTTTACAGCCGATATTGTTATTGCCATTACTAACGCCGCTAAAATCGTTGGGAAAGTACCTCTGCATCAAAACGGCGAAAAAAATTTATGTTAAGGATAGTCAAAACATTGTTTGGAAGAAAAAACGCCCTTCATCTTGGGTTAGATATCGGACCGGATTCAGTGAAAGTTGTGGAAGTACTAAAAGATAAGAACACGATAATATTAAATCGGATGGGTGTTATGCCGCTTTTTGACAATTTGAAGGCTGCTGAGAATACCAATTTGGTCGATATGGAGCAAACGGCAGTATGTATTCGGAACCTGTTGGCAGTTACCGGAGTATCCTGCCGGCATGTTACTGTAGGAATGAGTGGGAAGAGTGTGTTTTTTCGGGAAATTTCTTTACCCGATATGAGTAACCGCGAATTGCGGGAAGCTATTAAGTGGGAAATTGATTATTATGTTCCTTATGCAGCCGGAACCTATTTTTATGATTTTGCTGTATTAAATGCTGAGCAACAGCAAGAAGAATCCAAAGTTTTTATCGTTGCATCCCTTAAGGAAAATATTGAGGCAATAGAAAAAATTTGTACATTAGTCGGGCTGCGGGTTGTGGCAGTAGAGTTCGAAGCACTGGCAATGAAACGAACCCTGGAGAGAGAAGATAATATAGTGGTTATAGAGATTTGTGATTTTTGGTCTCAAGTCATTCTTTACCAGAACGCCTTGCCTGTTTTTGTGCGAACAATTCCCGTCGGTGCTGAAAAATTTAAGGAAGTTTTCTCGCATGATGACAGTAATGTAAACGGGGTGTCACGACAACAGGATTTGCCTATGACTGCTGCTGGTGTTATAGGAGCAATGTCTACGCCGTTGGCTAATGCAGTACAAGATTTTTGCCAGGAAATACACCGAACTTTGGAATATTACCAAATTCAAAATCAGCAAGTCACGATTGACCGTTTTTATCTTACCGGTTGTACGGAAAGAATTAGCCATATTACAACTCTTATAAGTGATCTGTTAGGAAAGCCGGTGAGTATACATAATTCATTGCAACATTTTCGCTTGCATTCCAGCTATGATCAGGTTTTTTTGCAAAGACAGGGGCCCCGGATGAATGTAGCCTTTGGCTTGGCACTGCGAGGTTTGGATAATGATTAGAGTCAATCTATTGCCGCCGGAAAAGAGGCCGTCAGGCTTATCCTTTGCAAAAATTTCCGTAACTATTATTGTAGTCTCTTTATCAGTATGTCTGCTTTCTTACTCTTATTATGAATATGTAATCTTGGATCTTAAAAATCATATTATGGCGGCTGAAAATCAACAGGAATTATTTAGACCGTTGGCCAAGGAACGGGTAAAAGCGGATAAGCTGATCCGTACAATCAGGCAAAAGGAAGCTGTTTTACTGACACTTACCCGCGAGCGTAAACCCTGGAATGCATTGATTGATCGCCTGACTGAGATTACACCGCAGAAAGTATGGTTTACTCAAATCGGGATGGACGGCAACAAAAATGACAATGTCATAAAGATTCACGGCATCGCGCTACAACATGCTGAGTTGGCGGAGCTACTTAGCATGTTGGAACAAGACCCGTTCTTTTTACATCCGGTTTTGACAGTGGGGCAGTTTGATTTCAGCTTAACGGTACCTGTTGTCCGATTTGAAATTAGCATGCAGATCAGAAGTTGACGGAGTATCCTATGGTTAAAAAATTGCTAAAACATGTAATTTTACAATATTATAAAAATAAGATTGCCGGATTAACTGCCATTATGGCTTGTTTTGTGGTAATATTCTTTATAACGGTAGTTTGGCCACAGCGAGAATTCATGAAAGAGCTGTCGAGGACCTTGGAACAAAAGGAACAAGACATTAAAGCACTGGAAGAATATGCTTTTTCCCATCCGAATATGAAACAGTATCTGGGTGAGATGGAGCAGGAAATGGAACGGCTCAATACATTGTTACCGGATGATGTGGGGCTGGGAAAACTGCTGGAACAGATAGAGCAGACCGGCAGGAACGCAGGCGTTCAGATTACAGGAGTAAGGCCGGGGGCAATGGTCAACCGGAATGGATATTACGAAATGCCGTTAGAAATAATAATTCGCGGTCCGTCTGCAGCTGTGTTGGGATTTGTAACCCGGCTTGAAGAATTACCGCGATTTATAGCCATAAGAAGCATGTCCACTGATTTAAAAACATTGGAAACTAAGTTATTAATAGAACTTTATATGTTTGGAACAGCACCCGAAGAAAAGCAGACACAAGACATTCAAAATCCAGATTAAGTTGGAAAATATTATTTATTACAGGAGTGGGTATACTTGCGTTTTTTTACAGCAGGAGAGTCACATGGGCCTTGCCTGACAGCCATTATTGAGGGTCTTCCGGCAGGATTGAAAATCGATCTGGAATATGTAAATCAGGATTTAGCACGGCGGCAGCAGGGCTATGGCCGTGGTGGACGTATGAAGATTGAACGTGATACGGCTGAGGTGTTGTCTGGCATTCGCTTTGGCGAAACCCTGGGTAGCCCGGTGACATTAGCCATTAAAAATAAAGACTGGGAAAACTGGGGAACAAAGATGGCTGCCTTTGGCGAACCGGCAGGAGAGAAGGTGCTTGAAGCACGGCCAGGACATGCTGATTTGACGGGAACGTTAAAGTATCAGCGCAACGATATCCGGGATATTTTAGAGCGTGCCAGTGCCCGGGAGACCGCTGCGCGAGTGGCTGTCGGCGCTGTTGCCAAGCAACTGTTAGAGAAGATTGGCATACAGATTGTTTCTCACGTAACTGCTATTGGTGGAGTTGCCATCAATGAAGTTATTGATTATCGGACCATTCAAGAAAAAAAGAATAATTCTGATCTGTCCTGTATCAATCCTGAGGTGGAGGTTAAAATGAAAGAAGCCATCCAACAGGCCAAACAACAGGGAGATACGCTAGGAGGTATCTTTGAAGTTGCGGCTTTACACGTGTTTCCCGGATTGGGGAGCCATGTACAGTGGGACCGGCGTCTTGATACACGGTTAGCGGCTTTAATGATGTCTATTCCGGCGATTAAGGGCGTAGAATTTGGCGCGGGATTTGCCTATGCCACTTTGCCAGGCAGTCAGGCTCATGACGAAATCTTTTATGACAAACAAAGAGGCTATTATCGCCGGACTAACCGGGCTGGCGGTATAGAGGGCGGCATGAGCAATGGTGAGACTGTTATTGCCCGTGCTGTTATGAAACCTATTCCTACGCTTATGAAACCGCTGGCTTCGGTGGATATAGTTTCCAAGCAGCCGGTTAAAGCCAGTACGGAACGCAGTGACGTCTGTGCCGTTACGGCAGCAGCAGTAGTGGGGGAAGCTATGATGGCCATTGGACTGACACAAATATTGCTGGAACAATTTAGTCGTGATAGTATTGTGGATCTTACGGATGCGGTGCAGCAATATCGTAGACGTATTGCTGCAAAATAAGAAGCGGCGGTTATGCTGGCAAGTTGTTTTAGTGTTTGATTTATTTCTTAGCAGGTAGTTGTTTATCGGGGGATAAAATGAAAAATATTGTATTGATTGGGTTCATGGGGACGGGAAAAACCAGTACAGGCCGGCTTCTGGCCAGCCGGCTGGGACGTCCGTTTATTGATACGGATAAGAGAATTGAAACCGATAATGGCATATCTATTCCGGATATGTTTACTCTTTATGGTGAAGCTTATTTTCGAAAAAAGGAAAAAGACACGATTGCAAAAGTAGCTCGCTACACTAATGTAGTTATTGCCACAGGTGGTGGCGCCGTACTGGCCGAAGAGAATGTGAACTGTTTAAAAATAAATGGCCTTGTCATCACTCTTACTGCGTCAGTGGAGGTAATTCTGGAACGCACCGGCCGTCGGAGTAACCGTCCGCTGTTAAATTGTGATAGACGTGAACAGCAGGTAATTCAACTGTTAGCGGCACGTGATGCTCTTTATAAAAATGCTGCTGATTTTATTATTGATACAACGGTCAGATCACCACAACAAGTAACGGAGGAAATCATTGTATATTTACGCAGGGGAGGGCATCTACGTGGCAGAAGTTAAAGTAAATGCAGGAGATTGGGGCTATAGTATCCATATAGGAGAAAATAATCTTACCCAAACAGGGCGGAGGATGCGCCAGCTAGGGTTATCCGGCAGTGTGCTGGTGATATCGGATGAACAAGTCGGTGCTTTATACGGTGAACATTTACTGGACATTTTGCGTGAAGAGGGATTCTCTCCGGAATTGTTTTTGGTGCCTCAGGGAGAAAGCACCAAATCATTGACCGTTGCCGAGCAGCTATACAGTAAGGCGATTATGATGGGGATGGAACGCAAATCGGCCATAGTAGCTCTGGGTGGCGGCGTTGTTGGAGACCTGAGCGGTTTTGTTGCCTCGACCTATTTGCGTGGCGTGCCTTTTGTGCAAATTCCTACCACCTTATTGGCACAAGTGGATTCCAGTGTCGGGGGAAAGGTAGCCGTCAATCACGAATTGGGCAAAAATCTAATTGGGGCTTTTTATCAGCCACGTTTAGTGGTTGTTGACACTGCCTTTCTCCATTCCCTGTCCGACCGTCAGCTGGCTTCCGGATTGGCGGAAGTCATTAAGTATGGTGTTATTGCGGATCGGGAGTTATTTTGCTATTTACGGGATCATCATCGGCAAATAAAAAATAAGGATATGGACTGCCTGCAAACGATTATTAAACGTTCTTGTGAAATTAAGGCTGATATTGTTGAAAAAGATGAACGGGAAGCAGCGCTTCGGATGATATTAAATTTTGGTCATACGATTGCACATGCTGTAGAAGGAGATACTTCTTTTCAGTTGTACAGTCATGGTGAGGCAGTTGCCATAGGAATGCATGGTGCGGCACTGCTGAGCCAGAAGCAGGGACTATGTTCGGAGCATACGGTGGAAGAGTTAAAAACCGTGATTAAAAATTTTGCATTGCCGTTATATGCACCGGAGTGTACAGTTACGGATTTACTTCCGTTTTTAAATCGCGATAAAAAAGCGGTAAGCGGTAAAATTAATTGGGTCCTATTGCATGAAATTGGTGAAGTATTCATAAATAATAATGTGAAACAAGAACATACCGCCGAAGTTCTTGCTATGATTACGAGACCAGACGGTGTTGGGTACGAATAAGAAATAGGATGTTTGGTAGCGGGCTTTGCAGACTCTTTTACTTTTGTTCTTATTTTTTTTATAAAAGAATAAAATCGGCAGGATAGTGTGGGAAAAAGTCGAATAATTACATATATTGTGTTTTAAAATGCGGTTAAAGTATTCCTGGAGAGGACTTTGGCTGAGAATTTAGTAAAAACAACTTAACTTTAATAAGTACAATGCAAGATTATTTAGCGATGGAGGATGAAAGATGGCGCAGCGAATTGCAGTATTATCAAGCGGGGGCGACGCTCCCGGAATGAATGCGGCTATACGTGCAGTAGTACGTAAGGGTCTGTATCATGGATTTGAAATGATTGGTGTCGAAAGAGGATATGACGGTGTAATTGACGGTAAATTCATGCCGATGAATGCCAAATCTGT
Source organism: Propionispora sp. 2/2-37 (assembly GCF_001298735.1). Classification (GTDB taxonomy): domain Bacteria; phylum Bacillota; class Negativicutes; order Propionisporales; family Propionisporaceae; genus Propionispora. The sequence goes on from NZ_CYSP01000001.1 coordinate 152,320, forward strand.
TTCAGGTATTATTCAATACGGCGGAACAGTTTTGAAAACGGCCCGCAGTGAGTCCTTTAAAACATCGGAAGGTTTTATTGAAGCCATTAACCAGTTGAAACGATTTGATATTGATTCGCTGGTGGTCATTGGTGGTGACGGATCCATGCGAGGAGCTATGGAACTGGCTGAAGCCGGTATTAAAACCATGGTTATACCGGCAACCATCGACAACGATATGTCAGGGACTGATTATACAATTGGTTTTGATACGGCACTGAATACCGTTTTGGATGCAGTGAATAAAATCCGTGACACAACGGCTTCGCATGAACGGGTAGCAATAGTTGAAGTCATGGGTCGGCATGCCGGCCATATTGCATTAATGGCGGGGTTGGCTTGCGGTGCTGAAATTATCCTATTACCGGAACGTCCGATGGATATAGAGGGTATCTGTGAGCGATTGCAAAATACCTACCGTCGTGGTAAGTTATACAGTATTATCATGTTGGCGGAAGGTGTAGCACATGGTTTTGATATTGCCAAGGAAATTGATAAAAATACCACTTTTAAACCTCATGTAACTGTTCTGGGTTATATTCAGCGTGGAGGCATGCCTCTGGCTAAGGATAATATTATGGCCAGCCGCATGGGCGGGGCGGCAATTGACAGCATTATCAAGGGAGAAGTTAATCGCCTAGTGGCTGTTCAGCAGGGAAAACTAGTTACTGTACCTTATGCTGAGGCTGTCAATTACAAAAATAATATTGATCTTTCCGTATATGAATTGGCCGGCATACTGGCAACCTGAATTGAGGTGACCTCGTGATAGCGTACTGTTACGGGGTTTTCTTATTATTTTTTAGTAAAAAACCGGATTTAGTATATTTTTGTGCTAATTTGGGAATAATTATGGCAACATCACTCGAGGTTGGTATATAAGGAGTGTAGAAAAATGTTGTCATTTTTAAAACTGAGTAAAAATAAAAAAATAGTGATCATGATCGGCGGAATCTTTGCAGCATCTATTTTTGCTTATTTTATTTATTCTTATTCGGATTACTTCGAAAGGCATAATTTGCCGGAAGGGACAGAAGTGGCTAAACGGGATGATAAAATAAAGGTGACACCGGAGACTATGCTGCTGCAAAAAATTCAATACACCAAATGTAATGAAGAGGAAGTTCTTAGTACTAAGGTACCGGATACGTTAGTTGGGTTGCATTTTAGTGAAGTACAAAAGATATATCCCGGCTGGGTTATTGATAAGTTCGATACTGCAGAAATTTCTATGACATTAAAAGTGGATAGCTTTTGCCGTGAACATGCCAATAATATGTTCATCGGTATTAAAGACGGATATGTGGCAGTCTATTATGGAAAACCCGGGCCTAAAGCTATTGCCAAGGAGGTAACAAAAATACCGGTCAATCATCTAATGGAACAGGATTTGGAAGAGTTACGCCGGGGAGTTGTTGTTCACTCCAAAGAAGAATTATTGCGTACTATTGAAGGTCTGCAGTCTCGCTAGCATAAGTAATAATATAAAGAGGGGAAACCCTCTTTTTTACTTGAGGAGAAACATAGTCATTTCTAAAAAAGGAATAGCCCGTTTGCCTGTAGAAGTTAGTAATCTATGGTAAGGGGGATTTAATAACATGCTAGCGTTGGGGATTGATCCGGGAACGGCAATTTGCGGTTATGGTTTAGTAGAACTTAAAGGCAGTTCATTAAAAGCAATTGATTATGGTGCGATTGAAACAAGTCCCAAATTGGATGCAGCCAGACGGTTAACCGTTGTTCATGCAGGCATAGATACACTAATTAAAAAGTACCGGCCGGAAGTAGTTGGAGTTGAGCAGCTGTTTTTTAGCAAAAATGTTCGGACCGCTATGGCTGTCGGACAGGCGCGTGGCGTTATTTTGCTTGCGGTTGCTCAAAATGATGTAACTTTAGCGGAATATACTCCTTTGCAGGTCAAACAATCGGTTGTCGGTTATGGAAAAGCTTCTAAGGAACAAGTTATTTATATGACACAGCGGCTGTTAAGTTTACCGCAAAAGCCGAGTCCGGACGATGTGGCGGATGCTCTGGCTATTGCCATTTGTACAACACACTCGTCCGGGCAAAATCTGACAGCATGGGGTACCAAATTATGATCGGCTATTTGCGCGGGACAATTTCACATTTGTTGCCGGAATATTGCTTAATGGACGTACAGGGAGTGGGTTACCGGATTTTTATTGCGGCTGCGACGAGACAAAAATTATCTGTTGGTGCGGAAACGGTTTTATTTACTTATCTGCATGTGCGGGAAGATGCACTGTTGTTATATGGCTTTCTTGCGCAGGATGAGTACGATTTATTCATTCATTTGACTTCGGTAAGCGGTATAGGGCCTAAGGTCGCTATGGGCATTCTATCCGCCATTGCCCCGCAGGATTTTTGCTCAGCAGTTTATAGCAAAAACATGGCTGTTTTAACAAAGCTCCCCGGTATTGGCAAAAAGACGGCGGAGCGAATTATACTGGAGCTAAAAGATAAAATTGGCAGAGAAATGGATCAGGATAATAGGGAAGACAATACGATAAGTCCGGCAATGAAAAATGAAAATAGTGTATTGGAGCAGTCTATGCAGGCTCTTCAGGCTCTGGGCTATAATCAAGCGGAATTTATGCCTGTGTTGAGAAAATTATCTTCTACAACACAGACTGTTGAAGCATTGATACGGTTGACGCTCAGAGAAATGAGCAGGAGGTAGGATAGTATGGAAGAAAGGATTATTGCCGGAGGCGAACAGGATGCCGATAATTGGCAGTACAGTTTGCGCCCGCGCCGCTTGCAGGAATATATCGGACAGGATCAGGCCAAGAATAACCTGTCGATATTTATTCAGGCCGCACTGACACGCCGGGAGGCTTTGGATCATGTGCTGCTGTATGGGCCGCCGGGATTGGGGAAAACCACTATGGCCAGTATCATCGCCAATGAACTAGGGGTCAATTTCAGAATTACATCTGGTCCGGCTATAGAACGTCCTGGTGATTTGGCGGCATTATTGACCAACTTGGGAGAAAAAGACGTTTTGTTTATCGACGAAATCCACCGTTTATCCCGTAGCGTCGAGGAAATTTTATATTCGGCGATGGAGGATTACGCCCTTGATATTATCATTGGCAAGGGACCCAGCGCCAGGTCCATCCGGTTAGATTTGGCACCATTTACTCTCATTGGTGCCACAACCAGGGCCGGAGCTTTGGCGGCCCCGCTCAGAGACCGTTTTGGCGTAATTTGCCGGCTGGAATATTATAATCCGGAAGAATTGATCTGTATTGTTAAACGGGCGGCACAAATATTGAATATTGATATCGAAGACCGGGGAGCTGAGGAAATTGCCAAACGTTCGCGCGGGACGCCGCGGGTGGCTAACCGGTTACTGAAACGGGTCAGGGATTATGCACAAATTGTTGGCAGGGGAACAATTACGGATGAAATTGCCGATAAAGCCCTAGTGATGTTAGAAGTCGATAAAATCGGACTGGATAAAACTGACCGTGAGCTTTTACAAGCTATTATCAAAAAATTTTCTGGCGGGCCTGTGGGTCTGGAGACACTGGCGGCTTCTATCAGCGAAGAGGCGACTACCATAGAAGATGTGTATGAGCCGTTTTTATTGCAAGTTGGGTTTATTAACCGGACACCCCGTGGCCGTGTTGCCACAGCGGCAGCTTACCGGCATCTCGGTATAGCTGTCAGTGAGGAAAACCAGGTTAAATTGTTATAGGGGGATGAGTATGCGCCTGTTATTGCATATTTGCTGTGGACCATGCTCGGCTTTTCCGCTTACTTATTTGCGTGAACACAGCGTAGAAGTTACGGGCTTTTTTTACAACCCTAATATTCATCCATACAAGGAGTTTCGAAAACGTTTGGAGACTGCCCGGGAGTTTGCACGGCGGTCCGCCTTAGAACTGATTGTGGATGATCGGTATACACTGGAGGAATTTTTAAGCAACGCCTTAACTGCCGGGAAAGGACGTTGCTCCATGTGTTATGAGCTTCGTTTGCGCAGGACAGCGCAGTATGCAAAAGAGTATGGTTTTGATTGTTTTTCCACCACCCTTCTTGTCAGTCCCTACCAACAACATGACCAGATTAAAAATGTGTGTGTGAAGGTAGCAAGGGAAGAGGGAATTTCGTTTAGTTATTATGATTTTCGTCCCGGATGGCAGCAGGGGGTACAAATCAGTAAAGATATGGAACTTTACCGGCAGCCGTACTGCGGCTGTATTTTCAGTGAAAAAGAACGGTATATGAAAAAACGGAGTGTGAATCGGTAATGCTGCCGGGTGAGTCTATGGGAAAAACGATAATATACATCGGCATCGTTCTGGTAATTTTGGGGCTTATTATTCATTTTGGCGGAAAATTTTTTAACATAGGTCGTTTACCGGGAGATATTCACGTTGAAGAAGAAAACTTCAGCTTTCATTTCCCTGTTGTAACTTCACTGGTTCTTAGTATTATACTTACTGTTATTCTCAATATATTTCTACGGCGGTGAAAGGGGTATACCTGTTGATGCGCAAAATCATTCTGACAGTTTTGGCTTTTGCATTGCTGCAATTGCCGGCGGTGGTTCTGGCGGCGGTTAATGTGCGAGGAGAAAATGGTCCGGGGGATATGATTCGGGTGGGCTTATGGACGAATCAATCCAGTATTATCTTGTCGGCAGATACGGATTTTTTGATAGTTGATACAGATTCAAAAAAGGTTCTGGCTAAGTTTGCCGCAAAGGATAAAGTGGCTGTTTCGGCAAAGGGGAAGATACTGATCAACGCCAAAGCAGTGACAGGCCGTAGCATTAGTCTGCAACCGGGTAATTATAAAACCGGTATTGAGGTAAATAAACGCCATTATCGTGGAACTATTACTGTATTTTTGCCGCAGGGCAAAGACGGACTTACGGTGGTGAATACTTTACCAGTCGAGCAATATCTATATGGTATTATAGCAAAAGAGATTTCTCCCGGCTGGCCGTTGGAAGCAATAAAAGCCCAGGCTGTAGCCGCCAGATCCTATGCGTTAGCGAATAAAAACAAACATGGTCGCGAAGGTTTTGATGTATGTGCCACAACAGACTGCCAGGTTTATGGCGGGATGGAAAGTGAAAACATTAAAAGTAACCGAGCGGTTGATGATACATACGGTCAAGTGTTGGTTTATAAGGGGCGGGTTATATCCGGATACTTTCACAGCAGCGCGGGTGGGTATACAGAAAATAGTGAGAATGTATGGGGAACCGCTTATCCCTATCTACGTGCAGTTCCTGATTTCGATCAGGGAACCCCTAACTTTTCCTGGGAGCAGAGGGTAACGGCCGATGAATTGCAGGGAGTATTGCAAAGAGCAGGGTATACTATCGGTAAATTGACCGCGTTGGAGTTATCACCGCTGTCGGCGGCACCGATTGCCAATTCGATCGACCGAGGCATTTCGGGAAGGGTGAAAAGTATTTTGCTCATTGGTGACCGGGGAAGTGCAAATTTGACCGGTATACAATTCCGTTCACTTCTGGGGTTGCGCAGTACTCTTTTTGATATTGAGATTATTACGCCAAATGATAAGAAGATTGAGGTGCGGATTACCGATTCTGCAGGAGACAGGGAGATTAAGGAAATACCCATAAATTTACCTCCTACGAAACAAAAGGGCTTTTTACTGGACAGGGGTAATGTTCACCATTTAAGCGGCCGTCCTAACGAAGTGATTGTGATTAATGGCTTTGGCTCCGGGCATGGTGTTGGTATGTCGCAGTGGGGAGCAAAAGTTATGGCGGAAAAAGCTCCTCAGAACAATACCACCTACTTTAAAACCATTTTGCAACATTATTTTCAAGGTGTGGAAATTAAAAAGATATATTAGTATAGGGAGAAGCAGTTATGTTAGTAGATGAATTTGATTATGATCTACCGGAAGAACTGATTGCGCAGCATCCTTGCGAACCGAGGGATGCTTCCAGATTGTTGGTTTTGGAACGGAACGGACAAAAAATAAATCATAGACACTTTTACGATTTACCGGAATTTCTGCAAACAGGAGATTTGCTGGTTTTTAACGATACCAAAGTCATTCCTGCCCGGTTATTTGGAATAAAAGCTGGTTCCGGTGGAAAAGTGGAGGTTTTCTTACTTAACCGTTTAACTGGAAATACATGGGAGGTGCTGGTGAAGCCGGGGAAAAAGGTCCGACCGGGAACGGTTGTTGTGTTTAGTGATGAATTACAGTGCGAGGTACTCTCGACTACTGATTTTGGAGGACGCATTGTTCGTTTTTCTTTTCAGGGCATTTTTGAGGAAATTCTGGACAGGCTGGGGGAGATGCCTTTACCCCCATATATTAAAGAAAGACTTTCTGATCAAGAGCGTTATCAAACTGTGTATGCCCGGAAACGAGGGGCGGCGGCTGCGCCTACTGCCGGACTGCATTTTACACATTCTTTGTTGGAACAAATAAAACTAAAGGGAGTCCAGATTGTTTTCGTCACTTTGCACGTTGGATTGGGAACGTTTCGTCCTGTACAAGTGCATGATATATCGGAGCATAGCATGCACCGGGAATATTACAATATATCTGAGCAGGCTGCCTGCCAGATCAGTGAAGCCAAGCAAGCAGGCCGCAGGGTAATTGCTGTGGGAACAACCTCGGTACGAACACTGGAGACTGCTGCCGCTGAGGATGGACGGATAACGAGCTGCAGCGGTTGGACCAATATATTCATCTACCCGGGATATCGGTTTAAAATGGTCGATGCCATGATAACCAATTTTCATCTCCCCAAGTCGACGCTTTTAATGCTAATCAGTGCTTTTGCCGGCAAGGATGCCGTTTTAAAAGCCTATCGCGCAGCCGTGTCTGAGCGATACCGGTTTTTCAGTTTTGGTGATGCCATGTTAATTTTATAAACATAAGAAAAAATATTTTGAATGAGGGATCTAATTGGCGGTAAGATACGAACTAATAAAACAATGTTCTCAAACAGGTGCCAGGGCAGGCAGATTACACACACCACACGGGACGTTTGACACTCCGATTTTTATGCCCGTTGGAACACAGGCAACAGTAAAAGCTATGTCACCACACGAACTCAAAGCCATGGGTGCGGGGATTATATTAAGCAACACCTATCATTTATATTTGCGCCCCGGACATGAACTGGTGGCTGAAGCCGGCGGATTACATGCGTTTATGCAATGGGATGGTGGTATTTTAACAGACAGCGGCGGCTTTCAGGTTTTTAGTTTAGGACCGCTGAGAAAGATAACGGAAGAAGGCGTGACCTTCCGGTCACACCTTGATGGTTCTAAACACTTCCTTTCTCCCGAAAGGGCTACAGAAGTACAAATGTCTTTGGGGGCGGATATTATTATGGCCTTTGACGAATGCGTTCCCTATCCGGCAGAGCATGATTATGCAAAAGCTTCGACTGAGAGGACTACCCGCTGGGCAGAGCGTTGCAAGGCTGTCCATGCAAGGGATAAGCAGGCGTTATTTGGCATTGTACAGGGGGGAATGTTTAAGGATTTACGATCCATGAGTGCCAGGGATTTGGTGGAACTGGATTTTCCCGGTTATGCGATAGGCGGATTAAGCGTGGGTGAACCGAAAGAATTGATGTACGAGATGCTTGAACACACTGTTCCTCTTCTGCCAATTACGAAACCCCGTTATTTAATGGGAGTGGGAACTCCCGACTGCCTGGTCGAGGGAGTGCTGCATGGCATTGATATGTTTGATTGTGTATTTCCCACAAGAGTCGCCCGCAACGGAACGGTTATGACCAGTCAGGGCCGGTTGGTTGTAAAAAATGCTGAGTTTGCGCGGGATTTCCGTCCCATTGATTCGCAGTGTGGCTGTTATGCCTGCCGTAACTTTTCCCGTGCCTACATCCGTCATCTTTTAAAAACTGAGGAGATTTTCGGCTTGAGATTAACGACCACGCATAATCTATATTTTCTTATCCATTTCATGAAAGACATGCGTCAAGCTATTATTGAAGACCGCTTTTTGGAGTTTCGTGTCGCCTTTTGGTCGCATTATCAAAGATAATGCGGCGGGAATATGGAAGGATTTGCTGTATTTATGTTGAATATATATAACCTGTTGTTTGTTATATGGTAGGTAATTTATAGGAGGTGATTTTTTTGCCAGGATTATCTCAGGAATTAATGCAGTATGCTCCATTAATCGTAATGATTGTGATTTTTTATTTCTTTTTATACAGACCACAGAAAAAACGCCAGCAACAACGCAACCGGATGCTGGATAGCTTGAAAAAGGGAGATAGAATTGTTACAATCGGCGGTCTTTACGGTACAATAGTCTCTATCACGGATAAGATTGTTGTCATCAAAGCTGCGGAAAAGGTAGAGCTTACCATTGCGCGTTCGGCGGTAAACGGATTCCAGAATGAACAAAAGAATGAAGCATTATAATTGGGTGCTTGCTGTGAAGAACGATTTAGTTGCGATTGAAAAAAAAAGACTGCGTGCCGAAGTTTTAGCTTTAAGACGAGCTTTGTCCAAAACGGCTATAGCCTGTGAAAGTGAACATATTACACGTCAAATCTGCACCTGGGCATACTATCGGGCAGCAAGGACGGTTATGCTGTTCGTATCGATGCCGGATGAAGTTGATATGGAACAACTGATATGGCATGCCTTGCGTAGCGGGAAAATAGTCTGTATCCCTTACTTGAGCGAACGGTATGGCGATATGGAGGCCGCCAGGATTAGCGGACTGAATGAACTTGTAGCAGGAAGGCTTGGCATTAGAGAACCTAAAAAAGAAGAGGCTATGCTTGTACCGCCTGATTCCCTTGATTTAATTATTGTTCCCGGGGTGGCGTATGATTTTGCGGGGAGACGCTGCGGGATGGGGGCAGGGTATTACGACCGGTTTCTAAGGCGGGCCAGGAATGCTGTTTGGGCCGGTGTGGCACTGCAATGCCAGCTGGTTTCAAAGGTTCCTTGCGATGAGCATGATTATGCGGTTCAGTATGTTATTAGCAGTAAGGAAATTAGAAAATGTGGTGAAGGCAAGATGTAGCATTTGCGGCATGTTGCCTTTCCTTATGGGTGTGATGTATGGGGATGGAAGTTAAAATAGGCATAGCGCAGGCGAATAAGTACGCCATGAGTGAATGCGGGGACAGCATTGAAGTAACAGAGCGGCCGCGCGGAGGAGTTTCGGCCATTTTGGCAGACGGCCAGGGGAGCGGCCGGGCAGCCAAGCTGACGAGCAGTATGGTTGTACACAAAGCTTCATCGCTTATCGCCGAAGGTGCCCGTGACGGTGCTGTAGCCCGTGCGGTACATGATTATTTATATACGATGAAAAATGGCAAAGTTTCCTCGACACTAACGGTATTGAGCGTGGATTTGGAAACCTATACGGCTGTTTTCAGCCGTAATTCGAATTGCCCGGTTATCGTCAAGCTGGATTACGGGATTGATGTTTATGAGCAGGAAATAAACTCTATTGGTGTCCATAAGCATATGAAACCTTTAATGCATCAAATGCCTTTGGAAACAGGGATGATATTTGTCTCCTATTCCGATGGAATTCAGGCTGCGGGACGAAAGCGCGGCCGGTCCATGAATTTTGACCATTTTTTAAAAATTATTCAAGAAAATCAACCGGAAGATGCTACCTTTATTGCAGAAAGCATTTTGGAATATGCGTTGCAACTGGATGATTATCGTCCCGGCGATGATATGACCGTGGTTGTTATGGGAGTAACCGACAGTGAAAATTTACACAAAATTCGTCGAATGGGCATTTCTTTCCCCTGCTAAAGGATGGTGTGTGAATTGAGGGTGGTTGTAGTTGGTGTTTGTGCCTCAGGAAAAACAACACTGGTCGCAAATTTGGATAAATTAGGAATCAATGCCAATAATTGCGCGCAAGAGCATTCTCAAATAAAACAGTTATGGAAGAAAAAACAACCTGACATACTAGTAATGCTTGACGCCACATTGGCAACAATACGAACCCGGAGAAACGTACCCTGGGGTGAAGAACGCCTGTTGGTACAGCGTGAAAGACTTTCCGATGCGCGAAAGCATGCTGACTTATTTATTCAAACAGACGATCTGACAAGAGAAGAAGTGGCGCAGGCAGTTATTGATTATATCAGGGGGAAACAGAATGACAGTTATAACAGTAGCTGATTTGCGGAACGATTATGAAGTAAATGTCTATCTGAATTGTAGCACAAAATATCTGGGGGAATTGGGATTTACGGAGCATGGACAGCGACATGCCAATATTGTGGCCGAGAGGGCTGCTCAGGTTTTAGCTGATTTAGGTTATAGTGAGCGGGAGTGCCAATTGGCTGCCATTTCCGGATACCTGCATGATATCGGAAATATGGTGAACCGGTATAATCATGGCGGTATGGGTGCTGCTATGGCCTATCCTATTTTGACGAGACTGCAGATGCCCCCGGAAGAGATTGCTATGGTTCTTGCGGCTATCGGCAATCATGAAGAGGAAAGGGGAAATGCCGTTAACTCTACTGCTGCGGCACTGATTTTGGCAGATAAATCGGATGTCTATCGAAGCCGGGTAACGAATACCGATTTTGCCAAGTTTGAAATTCATGACCGCGTAAACTATGCGGCCGAAAAAAGCTCTCTGATCGTGAATAAAGAGCTACGTACTGTTACGTTGCAATTGAGTATTGATACCCAAATTTGCCCGGTTATGGAATATTTTGAAATTTTTCTGGTACGGATGATTATGTGCCGGCGTGCTGCTGATTTTCTGGATTGTCAGTTTCGTTTGGTTATCAATGGCATTCAATTGTTATAGCTGTGTTGACATGGTTATAATTGTAATATAATTAAATTTGTTTGAAATATAGAGAATCCTAAAGAATTGGAGGAAAAATCATTGAGATTGGGGAATTTAGCTAAATTTTTAATTGCTGCTTTAGCAATTTTAGCTATTGCAGGGTTTTATATGGCCCCTCTGGCTACATCCATTAAGCAGGGGCTTGATTTGCAAGGCGGAACGCATGTGGTGCTGGAGGCTGTGGATACGCCGGAGGCTGCGGTGAATAATGATGCTGTCGAGCGGGTGGTCAAAATTATTGAACGCCGGGTTAATGAATTAGGATTGACAGAACCTATTATTCAACGGCAGGGGGACCGCCGGATTATTGTAGAACTGCCCGGTATTAACGATCCGGATAAGGCTATTGAAATGCTTGGGAAAACGGCACTGCTGGAATTTCAGGATGTAACCGGTGCTACCGTAATGACCGGCACGGATTTGAAAGATGCTCAGGCCAATATCGAACAATCCGGCCGCAACGTGGTCTCGCTGGAGTTCTCAGATGAAGGGGCAAAAAAGTTTGCCGATCTGACTACTAAAAATGTCGGAAAACCCATCAGTATTCTATTGGATAAACAAGTCTTGACCAGTCCGGTAGTTCAGGAACCGATTACCGGTGGCAAAGCACAGATTACCGGTAGCAAAACAATAGAGGAGGCTCAGCAGTTGGCCATTCTATTGCGCTCGGGGTCTTTGCCGGTTAAAGTCGAGGTCATGGAGACAAGAACGGTTGGTCCTACTCTGGGAATTGATTCTAAAGAAAAGAGTGTAACAGCCTTCACGATCGGAATTTCGGCTATCGTATTATTTATGTTGCTGTTTTATCGCCTGTCCGGATTGGTAGCGAATTTAAGTCTGGTGCTTTATGTGATGCTCCTGCTTTTTGGACTGAAAATGCTCAATGCAACCCTGACTTTACCGGGGATTGCCGGGATTATTTTATCAATCGGAATGGCTGTGGATGCGAATGTCTTGATCTTTGAACGCTTTAAGGAAGAGTACCGTTCGGGTAAGACGCTTCGTGCGGCTGTTGATGCCGGTTTCAGCCGGGCTTTTAGCAGCATTGTGGATTCGAATGTCAATACATTACTGGCTGCCGTGGTATTGTTCTTTTTGGGAACCGGCCCTGTAAAGGGATTTGCCGTAACACTTGGTCTGGGGATTATTTTAAGCATGTTTACGGCTATTACGGTAACACGGTTTTTGCTTAAAATGATCTTAAATGCCAATATTATAAAAAATGGAAAAGTATATGGGGCGTAGGGAGGAAAGAGGATGAAACAGTTTGATATTATCGGAAGACGTTACTGGTGGTTTGCACTCTCTGCGCTTGTTATTATCCCCGGACTAATTTCTATGTTTCTGAACGGATTTAATTTAGGGATTGATTTTACCGGGGGAACCCTGCTGGATCTCCAATTTGCGCGTCCGGTTACGGTGGTGGAAGTGCGCGAGGCGCTGAAGGATTATCATCTGGAAAACAGTACAATACAGCTGGCAGCTATGGAAGGGGCGGAGTCCTCGCCTAATGTGTTTATCCGGACCCGCATTTTGGATGACAATGAACGACGTGCCGTTATGAACGATATGCAGAGCCATTTGGGCGATTTTGAGCTTTTGCGGGTGGAACGGGTAGGGGCTGTCGTTGGCTCCGAGCTTACCCTGCAGGCTATTAAAGCGGTGCTCCTGGCTTCCTTTTTTATGGTGCTTTACATGACATACCGCTTTGAATACCGGTTTGCCATATCCGGGATTCTGGCTATTTTTCATGATGTACTGGTCGTTCTTGGACTATTTTCTCTACTGCACAAGGAAATAGATTCTTCCTTTGTTGCGGCGCTTCTGACAATAGTCGGTTATTCCATTACCGATACCGTGGTTATTTTTGACCGCATTCGGGAAAATTTGAAAATGCACCGGAAAAACGAAAGCTTACCTGAGTTGGTCAACCGCAGTATCTGGCAAACCATGACCCGGTCGCTGTATACTATTCTTACAGTCTTATTTGCGACAGCCTCCTTGTATTTCTTTGGCGGGGAAACGACCAAAAACTTCTCTTTAGCGCTGCTTATCGGCTTTATAAGCGGTGTGTATTCATCCATTTTTAATGCCAGTCCGATATGGGTGACTTGGCGGGAATTTTCGGAACGCCGGAGACTGACAAAAAAAGCGAAGGCGTAAATACAAGGAACGTCCGGTACAAACCGGACGTTCCTTGTATTTACCAGTTGTAATATTTTTCACCATCTTTCTGTTGCACTAATATCATAGTAGCAGCAAAGGCAGGTGAATACGATGTGGATATTTTTACCCGCGTTTTATCTGGCAGTAGCCCATATTGCCGGTGATAACGTAGCAGTAATCCCCGATATGGCTGTCTATCTGTCCTATGATACTTTTATTTCCACTATTCTAGCATATATTATACTTGGAGCCGGGTTAGCCGGAGTGGCCGCCTGGATTGGAATACAAAGTAAGCAAGAACTGTCAGCACTTGTGAAGATAAAGTATGGGTGCTGGGGAAAGAGAATATTAGCCGTTACGGTTTTATCCGTTTGTTTGCCTGCTAGTGCTTTAACAGGAGGCTATTATGCAGGACAGATGTTTCAAAAGATACTGTTAGTGCCGCAAAGCCTGGCCATACCACTTTCTTTGCTGCTTTTTTCTTTCCTGGCGGCAGGGTATGGTAAAGAAGTATTGAAGGTTTCGAACTATATAGCCTTACTATTGATTCCCATAACTGGTTTGATGATGGCAGCGACTAATTTTAACCTGAATACAGGTAGTATTACCTGGGTTAACATTAATTGGCCAATCCTCATCGCATTGCTGGGGTACAATATTGGCGGAATGCGCACCATATTAACAATAGAGGCCGCAGCCTGCTTGGCAAAACAAGGCTATAAAACGATTTTTTTGATAACAGGTGCCAAACTATTTGAAGGGCTTTTTACACTGGCGGCAGCCCAACTGGTTTTAGCGGCAGGAACTGCCGGACCGTTGGCTCTGGCCGACATTCCCGGAATATATTGGGGGAAGTCTATAGGATGTTTGTTTCATATTGCCTTATTTTGCACATTTATGAACACAATGGCTCCGGCCATGATGGTAAATGCACGCCAAATCAGTGCCTTGAGCGGCTGGCCTTTCTGGCCCTCGCTGGTATTCGCCTGTTTACTCGTGTATTTAGGCAGTTATCTACAGTTTAATTATATTATCCAAATATTAAGCTTTACCGGTTTGAGCATGGTGGTGTTTATCTTATATACCGCATATTTACTGAATAAATAGAGAAAACTAACGGAAATGTATATAAAAGGGACGTATCGGTTTGCTTTTAGAAATACTGATCATATTATGGATGCTGATTGGATTAGGATGCACCTTATTACCCCAGGTTCCGGGGACGCTTTTGATTTTTACAGCTATGGGGGCCTATATTCTGCTGAATAAGCCGGTTATTCCGGATGCTTTTATGTGGTTTATGGCTGGATTGGTGGTAATTGTCGAAATTGGGACCAGGCTATACAGAGGATCGCTGAATTCAAGGTGCCCACTCAAACTGGCTGTAGATACCATAGTAGGAAATATAGCGGCTCTGGTGGCAAGTAATGCTCTTGTCGGGATGGCCGCCGGAACATTTTTCTGGCAAGCAATGATTGGCAAGACAATTATGCCGCGCTTGGATACCTACTTTCAAGTGTGGGTTAATCTATTGCTAGTTGCCTTCCTGCGATTTTTATGCGGAGGGCTTATGATCATTCTTGCTATAAAATATTTATTTTAAGAAACAATGCCTGAAATGGCTACTGCTACTGGCAGATAGCTTTTTTCTTTGTCAAATTTTAGAGGAATATTGAAAAATATTCTAGAATATATAACACGAAGTATTTATAGTAGGTATTCTTAATCTCAGCTTTGGAGGAAACATGGCTAAGTTAGGTAAACGCTGGCGTTTGGCGACGGTACCTGAGGAGTTACAGCAAGAGTTGAGCGCCGAATTTAAGATCAGTCCGGTTACGGCTCAGGTTCTCATAAACAGGGGGCTTACCGATAAAGAAGCTGTCAGGCGGTTTTTATATGGGGAGGAAATCTATAATCCTTATTTATTAAAAGATATGGACAGGGCTGTTGAACGTATTCATCTGGCTCTTAGCCGTCAAGAAAAAATAACGATTTTTGGAGATTATGATGTAGACGGTATTACGGCCAGTGCACTGGTTTATAAATTCTTATCGCGTTTAGGTGGAAGGGTAGCATATTATATCCCACAACGACTGAGTGAAGGGTACGGCCTAAACTGCGCCGCTCTGGATTACTTACAGGAAAACGGCACCGGCCTGATTATTACGGTTGATTGCGGGATCAGCGCGGAAACGGAAGTCGGCTATATTAATAAAAAAATAGACGTTATCATTACTGATCATCACCAACCGCCGGAAAAATTACCGGCTGCTTATGCGATCGTTAATCCTAAACAACCCGGATGTTCTTATCCGGATAAAAACCTGGCGGGAGTGGGGGTGGCCTATAAGCTTTGCCAGGCGCTGTGCAGGCATGTATGTTTCGATGAAAAAGAACTGGATGGGCTGGATTTGGTTGCGTTGGGGACGATTGCTGATATTGTACCGTTGCTTAATGAAAATCGGGTATTGGTTAAGCAGGGGTTGAATGTTCTGGTAGACCGCAACAATATAGGATTAAGGGTGTTAATGCAGGAATGCGGCCTTCCGGTAGGACCTATTGATTCTGATAAAATTGCCTTTATTGTCGCACCTAGACTGAATGCCGCCGGACGGGTCGGCAGAGCGGATGTTGCGGTTGAGCTACTGATTACAACAGACGAAGTACGTGCCCGAGAACTTGCCGGTTTTTTAGAAAATGAAAATCAAAGCAGGAAAAACATAGAGAAAGATATTCTGGCAGAGGCCGAAAAGTTTGTGCAGAGTTGTTCGGATCCTGTATTGGTTTTGTCTGGTAATTGGCATCCGGGAGTCATTGGCATTGTAGCTTCGCGGTTAGTTGATACCTACTATTGTCCTGTGGTAATGATCAGTGTTCAAAACGGAACAGGGAAAGCTTCCTGTCGCAGCATTGCCGCCTTTGACATGTATCAGGCACTGCAAAAATGTTCGGATTTGTTAACACACTTTGGTGGGCATGCCCAAGCGGCCGGTTTTGGTATTGATCCTTCCAACATTGAAAAATTTCGTCAAAGGCTGAATGATATTGCCAGGCAGGCATTAAGCGAGGAAGATTATCAAAAGGAACTTGCTATTGATGCCTGGACTACTGTAAAAGAAGTCGATTTTGCACTGCTGGAAGAACTGAAGTGCCTTGCTCCCTATGGAGCAGGCAATCCGGTACCGTTGCTTGCCTGCCGGGATGTGAAAGTAGCGGATGTTCGTACTGTCGGGCAGAAGGGTGAGCATCTGAAAATGCAGGTGAGGGAGAGCGCGTTTTTTGGTGATGTGATAGCCTGGCAAATGGGGGATTTGGCTTTACGCTTTGTACCTGGCAACAGGGTGGACATTGTTTTTTCGCCGGAAATTAATGAGTGGAATGGACACAGGAAAATACAATTGCGTGCACTGGATATTCGGATAGCTGTGAAACTAGGGGGGAATCGTGGTATAATAGAAACATTATGTGTATTGCGGGAAACCATCCCGGACAGAACAGTAACCGGATATATATACTTGGTGTTAAAGCAGCTTATGGGAAGGGAGAGGCAGCTCCTGATAGACCAGGCAAAGATTGCTGATATCATCCGCAGGAAATATAAAGTAACCGTAAACGAACAGGGGATTAATACGGCAATGCAGATATTGTCAGAATTGAAGCTGCTGCACTTAAAAGAAGCGGGTTTTCAGCAATTTGCTGTTCTTGCTAAGCCACCGGAGCACAAATTGGATATTGAGCAGTCGGAAACCTTTCGTGCGGGAATGAAACGCCTTAATGAGTTTTCGGCAGACAGACAAAGTATTTCAAACGGAGAAACATTCTAGCATTGGCAACTTTGAAACCGGGTTATTTTACAGTTTAAACCACTAAAGTCCTGGGAGGGTATAAACATGGATTTTAAAGAAAAAATTAGAGTTGTCCTGGATTTTCCCGAAAAAGGTATCCGTTTTAAAGATATAACTACTTTGCTTAAAGACGGGACTTCTTTTCATAATGCTGTTGACAGTTTAGCAGCGGCGTTTAAGAATCAGCAGATTGATATCGTGGTTGGTCCGGAAGCGCGTGGCTTTGCTGTCGGTGCTCCGGTAGCCTATGCCCTGGGAGCCGGTTTTGTGCCGGTTAGAAAACCGGGAAAACTGCCGGCGGAAACTATACAGCAGCACTATTCTTTGGAATATGGACAGACTTCTTTGGAGATCCACAAGGATTCACTTATTCCGGGACAAAATGTACTTATTGTTGACGATTTGCTGGCTACTGGAGGAACGACTCAAGCCACTATTGCTTTGGTAGAAAAGCTGGGAGGAAAAGTCAAGGGCTTGGCGTTTATGATAGAACTGACTTATTTGCAGGGACGAAATAACCTACCAGGTTATAAGATTGTTTCTCTTGTTCAGTATTAGAATGAGATCCGTCGTGTACAGTGAATGACATGTTTTAGTGGGGTATGCGTATGTCCAAAGAAACAAATATAACAATAGAACAAGTTATCGAACAAATTCGGGCTTATCAGCCGGATGCACCGGTCCATCTTGTGCAAAAGGCGTATGGCATTGCGCATAATGCCCATAATGGACAGAAGCGTATCTCGGGAGAGGAATATATACATCATCCCCTGGGAGTTGCGAAAATACTGGCGGAATTGCAGATTGACGCGATTACGATCAGCGCATCACTTCTTCATGATGTAGTAGAAGATACGGATTTTTCTTTAGAAGAGCTGGAAAAACAGTTTGGTAAGGAAATTGCCATGCTGGTTGACGGAGTCACAAAGCTTAGCCGTATTGAATATAAGTCAAAAGAAGAACAGCAACTGGAGAATTTACGCAAGCTGTTTTTAGCCATGGCTAAGGATATCCGTGTGGTTATGATAAAATTGGCTGACCGGTTGCATAATATGCGGACACTAAAATATATGCCGGAGGAAAAGCAGCGTAAAGTCGCCCAGGAAACTTTGGAAATATTTGCTCCGCTGGCTCATCGCCTGGGGATGTCGAATATTAAATGGGAGCTTGAGGATCTTGCTTTTCGTTATTTAGAGCCGGATAAATACTATGAGTTGGTCGAAAAGGTAAAACAAAAACGTAAAGAACGGGAATTACTGATCAGCTCAGCTATAGAAATTTTACAGGAGCGCTTGCATTCGGTAGATATACAGGCTGATATCCAGGGAAGACCAAAACATTTTTTTAGTATTTACAAAAAAATGTTGAAGGGCAATAAAGACGTAAGTGAAATATACGACTTATCGGCAATCCGTATTATTGTGGATACGGTCAAAGACTGCTATGGCGCGTTAGGTGTGGTGCATACACTATGGAAGCCATTGCCTTTGCGGTTTAAAGACTACATTGCTATGCCCAAATCCAATATGTACCAATCACTGCATACCACGGTTATCGGCACAGAAGGGCAGCCGCTGGAGATTCAAATCAGAACTCAGGAAATGCACCGGATCTCCGAGTACGGTATAGCTGCGCATTGGCGGTATAAGGAGGGAAACAAAGGCGCAAGCAGGGACTTTGATGAAAAGCTGTCATGGCTTCGTCAACTGCTAGAATGGCAGCAGGATTTACGCGATCCCCGTGAATTCATGGAAACATTAAAACTGGATGTTTTTGCTGACGAAGTTTTTGTATTTACTCCGAAAGGCGATGTTATTGATTTGCCGGCAGGATCAGTTCCGGTTGATTTTGCTTACCGTATCCATACAGATGTGGGACATCGCTGTGTGGGGGCCCGTGTAAACGGTAAAATTGTTCCGTTGGAGTACAAACTGGTCAATGGCGATATTGTTGAAATTATTACCAGTAAGCAAGGAAGCGGCCCCAGCCGAGATTGGCTCAATATTGTCGGTTCTTCTGATACCCGCAATAAGATACGGCAATGGTTTAAAAAAGAAAAACGGGAAGAAAACATTGTAAAAGGCCGGGAAATGATTGAAAGAGAATGTAAAAAATTGGGGTATGACTGGAAAGAACTGAATAAAGGGGACCGGCTTAATGAAATTACCAGAAAACTAAATATTTCAGGGAATGCTGATGATTTGTTTGCGGCACTGGGGTATGGCGGTGCCACCGCCCATGCGGTTATGGCAAAATTTATTGAGATTTACAAGAAAGAGCAGCGGGAAGCGACTCCGCCGGATGTATCCAAGCTACTGTCGGAGCTTAAGCCCAAAAGCACAAAAAGTAAATCAAGCCATGGCATTTTAGTGGAAGGGGAAGCCGGTTTGATGGTTCGGCTCGCCCGCTGCTGCAATCCCGTCCCGGGAGATGCCATTATTGGCTATATTACCCGCGGCAGGGGCGTATCCATTCATCGGGCAGATTGTACTAATATTTTAAAGCAGCCGGATGAATACGCACGAATGATTGAGGTAAGCTGGGATATTAATACGGACAGCGTCTACCGGGTGCCTGTTGAAGTACATTGTGCTGATCGGGCCGGTATGCTTTCCGACATATTGATGCTTATTTCCGAGAGCAAAACCAATGTCAGTTCGGTTAATGCACGGGCGCAAAAAAATAAAACGGCAACGATAACGCTGAGTCTGGATATCAGCAATTTGACACATTTGGAACATATTATGACGAAAATCCGCCGGTTGCGGGATGTATATAGCGTACACCGTGCAACCCTTACGATAGGGGGAACCGCATGAGAGCTGTAGTTCAATTAACCGATTCAGCGGAAGTATGGGTTGATAGTCAACTGGTGGGCAGTATCGAGAGGGGACTGACCGTTTTACTGGGGGTTGAGACAACGGATACCGCACAGGATGTAGTGTATTTGGCGGAAAAAATTGTAAATTTGCGCATTTTTCCTGATGATACGGGAAAAATGAATGTATCATTAGTAGACATCAAGGGTGAATTGCTGGTGGTCTCACAGTTTACTTTGCTGGGAGATTGCCGTAAAGGGCGCAGACCGGGTTTTGACCGGGCTGCTCCGCCGGCGTTGGCATCTATACTATATGATTCTTTTATCGAACAATGTTCACGGGCCGGTATTCGGGTGGCGAGCGGTAAATTCCGAAGCGACATGGTCGTACGCTTATCCAATCATGGCCCTGTGACGGTATTGTTGGATAGCAAACGGAATTTTTAGGAGGGGGAAAGATGGGAATCGTCAGAATGGAGGTTGGGCCGCTGGGGACGAACTGCTATATTTTTTATTGTAACGCCACCATGCAGGCTGCGGTTATCGATCCCGGCGGCAGTGCTCCCGAGATCATCAAGGTGATAAATGATAAGCATCTGGAAGTTGCTGCTATTATTAATACTCATGGACATGCCGATCACATTGGAGCAAACAGTAAGATAAAAAAGGCTACAGGCGCTCCGATATATATTCATCCTAATGATGCTGCCATGCTGACCAGCGCGCGTCTTAATCTTTCTGCGTTTATGGGAAATGATGTGACGAGTGATCCGGCAGATCATCTGCTGCAGGAAAAAGATACGATAAGAATAGGAAAAAGTACACTTACCGTACTTTTTACGCCAGGGCATACTCCCGGAGGTATATGCTTACAGGGAGATTCGGTTATCTTCAGTGGGGATACGCTGTTTGCTGAATCCGTCGGACGTACTGATCTTCCCGGAGGTTCCGGCAAACAATTAATTAACAGCATTCAGGATAAATTAATGATTTTACCGGATGAATATAAAGTACTGCCTGGTCATGGCCCGGAAACCAGCATTGGCTGGGAACGCAAGATGAATCCATTCATCCGATAGTGAGGAGCTCAATGATTAATATTACCACTGCAAACTGGGTGCGGATTGTTGTAATTATTGCTGTTCTATACTTGCTTAGCCAGGTTACGGTTATTTATCTGCCGGTTATTCTATCGCTGGTTTTGGCTTTTGCTTTAAATCCATTAGTGAATTTTTTTATAGCTGTTCCCATTTGGCCGTTTAAAAAACATCTGCCGCGCGGAGTTGCCGTACTACTTTCCTTTTTTTGTGTAACCTTGTTTATTTATGGAGTATTAGCCTTTCTCTTAGCACCTTTTATTGTGGAGTTTTACAAATTTTTGGCCGATTTGCCTGCGTTGGTTTCGAAACTGAAAGGGATTACTTTAGAAATTGAAAAAAATGCCTATAATATTGCCATACCGGATAATATTCATACTATCGTTGAGCAATTGGTTAGCGGTGCAACCAGTTATAGCCTGGATTTAGTTAAACGGATGGTAAATACGGCTTTTAATTTTGCATCAGGTGTGATTGAACTAGTTGTTGTACCGGTTTTAACATACTATTTTCTTAAAGATGGAAGTTGTTTAAAAGAAGAGTTTCTTCATTTATTGCCATATAAAAGCAAGCAGAAAGCCCAGGAGATTGTGGAGGAAATGTCCGAGGTTATCAGCCAATATATTCGCGGACAGATCTTGGTTAGCTTTGTAATTGGACTCATGGTATTTGCCGGTATGTACATTTTGGGTGTTGACTATCCTATGATTTTAGGTCTGCTGGCTATGCTTACGGAAACCGTTCCGATAATCGGACCGATTGTAGGCTCTATCCCGGCTGTTTTGTTGGCTTATACCGCCGGACCAGCATTAACGGTCAAGGTAATCCTATTTTATATTGTCATTCATCAGCTTGAAAATCATATTGTAGTTCCTAAAATTATGGGGCATTCGATAGCCATTCACCCGGTCATGATTATTATTAGTTTTCTGATAGGCGGGAAGCTGTTCGGCGTTGTAGGAATGATGCTGGCAGTACCAGCGGCTGCTCTGATAAGGGTACTTATTAAACACTTATGGGATAAGGAAAGGTGAGTAGAATATGGGAATTACCATGTCGCATTTAAAAGAGATGTTTCGCGAACGCCAGTATAAGCTGACAGCACAACGGCAGATCGTACTGCAGGCGTTTTTGGATCATCAGGACGAACATTTGAGTGCCGAGGATGTTCACAATATTCTGCGGAATCAATCATCGGAGATTGGTTTGGCTACGGTATACCGGACACTGGAATTGTTAAGTGACCTGGGAGTTTTGCAGAAGATGAATTTCGGCGACGGGCGCAGCCGGTATGAAATTAACGAAGCCAGTACGACTCGGCATCACCACCACCACTTAATATGCCTAGCTTGCGGCAAGGTCAAGGAGTTTGAAGATGACTTGCTGGAAACACTGGAAAACGCAGTTGCCCGGAAAAGTAATTTCAAAATAGTCGATCATCAATTAAAGTTTTATGGCTATTGTCAGGAGTGCCAGGAAAAGTGAAAATGTATTATGTAGTAGCTGCAGGTCAGAATGAGTTTATGTCTGATATCAAGGCTACTATGTCTCTATTTGGTGTTGAAGAATATAAACCTGAACCGCTTCGGTTTGATGCTAAAGAGTTGGAACGATTGCCGGGAGTTTTTTTTCATCTCCAAAATAATGTGATTTTTCAGGGTGATGCTGTCAGGGTGAGTACAACCGTATCCTGGTTAGACTTTTGTAATAAGCAGTTGGTAGAGGAAAACACGGCCGAATATCAGGATGAAAAAGCAGAAAAAGCGGCTAAAAGGCTGATTCGGATTAATCTACTGAGCCTTATGCGGCGAATTACCGGAAAATGGCCGGGGCCTTGGGGCATTTTATCCGGTGTGCGCCCGACTAAAATAGTACATCGCATGCTGGAAAGAGGAATGGTGCCTGAGAATATTGTCCGGCGCTTAATGCAGGATTACGCAATAGAACCTGATAAAGCCCATCTGTTGATGGAAGTGGTTAATCAGCAACGTAGCTTATCGAAGTTGACAACGAGTAAACGGACTATTTGCATTTACATAGGGATACCGTTCTGTCCTTCCCGTTGTTTGTATTGTTCTTTTCCGGGGTTTACAATTCCGGACCGGGGATATGTACAAATGTTTTTGGCAGCCTTAAAAAAAGACATGGATGCTGCCGCCAAGCTTATTGAAAAATACCAGTTAAAGGTACAGAGTATCTATGTTGGCGGCGGTACGCCGACTAGTCTTTACAATGACGAATTTTTGCAATTGTTAACGATGATACAAAACAGTTTGTGCAGCACGATGCCGCCGGAATACACTATAGAGGCAGGACGCCCGGACAGCCTGAATCTTGCCAAAATTCATCTTATGAAAGACTTCGGTGTTACCCGGGTTAGCATTAATCCGCAAAGTATGAGGGAAAAAACTTTAAAAGTCATTGGACGAAACCATACAGTAAACGATATAATAGATATGTTTCGTGAATTGCGCCGTGCAAAACAGTTTATCATTAATATGGATATTATTGCCGGTTTGCCCGGTGAAGACGAAAGGGACATGGAAAATACGATGCGGAGCATTGCTTCCTTGCAACCGGATAATATAACGGTACATACGCTGGCCATAAAAAGGGGATCGATCTTAAAAGCATCTCTTGATCAATGCCGTGGAGTTTTACCTGATCCCCGGATGACGGAAAATATGCTTCGAATTGCCCGGCGGTACGTCAGCGACCTGGCGATGAAGCCTTACTATTTATATCGGCAAAAATATATGTCGGGTAATCTGGAGAATGTGGGTTATGCCATACCCGGGAAGGAATGTATCTACAATATCCAGGTGATGGAAGAACGCCAAACCGTAATTGGTATTGGTTCGGCAGCTGCCACCAAAGCGGTTGACCCTTCCAACTGGCAGGTGTGCAGTTGCCATAATCCCAAGGATATCCGCACTTATATGGAAAATGTCACGACCTATCTTATAGATAGAGAGAAACTGATAGCAGGGTTGTTTGAGGATAATAAGGAGGAGTCAAGTACATGTTAACAACAGGGCCGCGCGGTACAAAGGATATCTTGCCGGAAAGCAGCGCTTACTGGCAGTATATTGAAACCGTGGCGCGCGATGTATGCCGTATGTTTGCTTATCAGGAGATCCGTACTCCGATTTTTGAGCATACCGAACTTTTTTTACGGGGGATCGGAGAAACTACAGATATTGTGGAAAAGGAGATGTATACGTTTACAGACCGCGGCGGACGGAATATTACGCTGCGACCGGAGAATACGGCAGCTGTCGTTAGATCTTTTCTGGAAAATAAGCTGTATGCCGGAGCCCAGCCCACAAAATTGTTTTATATCGGTCCGATGTTCCGTTATGATCGTCCCCAGGCGGGCAGGTTTCGTCAATTTCATCAATTTGGTGTGGAGGTACTGACGGCCCAAGGTCCTGCTGTTGATGCTGAAATTATTATGCTGGCAGTGAACTTCTTTAAGACGTTAGGGCTTGATGACTTACAGCTTTATATTAACTCGGTAGGCTGTCCCGTTTGTCGGCCGCTGTATCGTAGCAAGCTGCAGGAGTTTTTGCGGGACAAACTGTCACATTTGTGTTCGGACTGCCAGTCAAGATTCGACCGAAATCCTATGCGGATTCTTGATTGTAAAAAGGAAGGGTGCAATAAGCATTCGGAGGGAGCCCCACAAATGGTCGATTGTTTGTGTGAAGAATGCCGGGAGCATTTTTCACAGCTTAAAGAGCTGCTTTCTGCCACAGGAGTTGATTTTAACCTGAATCCGCGCCTAGTCCGGGGACTGGATTACTATACAAAAACTGCATTTGAAATTCAGTATGCTCCGCTTGGCGCACAAAGTGCGGTTTGTGGGGGCGGCCGTTACGACGGCCTGGTGAGTGAATGCGGCGGACAGGAAACGCCGGGTATCGGTTTTGCCATCGGACTGGAGCGAGTGATGCTGGCATTAGAGAAACAACGTCTTTTACCGGAAAAAAAGGACGGTATTGATGTTTTCATTGCGCCTATAGGCGCAGAGATGCAAATACCGGCTTTTGTATTATTGGGTAAACTGCGTGAAGCAAAATTAACAGCCGACATGGATTATATGGGACGGGTCATAAAAGCCCAAATGAAGCATGCCAATAAATATCCTGCACGGTATGTTGCGATTATTGGCGAGACAGAGGCTGCCACCGGCAAAGTGATGCTCAAGAATATGTCCAGTGGTGAGCAGACGCTGATTGCTGTTGATGAGGTTGCTGACAGGATTTACATGGAGACGGGGGAATAGAGAATGGATACAATGGCAGGTTTAAAACGGACACATGCATGCAATGACTTGCATAAACAGCAGGATGGAGAAGAAGTAGTTTTATGTGGCTGGGTAGCGCGTCGCCGCGACCACGGCGGTTTAATATTTATTGATTTAAGAGATCGTTCGGGTATTGTGCAAATTGTGTTTTCACCGGATGTAAACCAGGAAGCTTTCAAAAAGGCGGAAACCGTACGTACGGAATATGTTCTCTGCATACGTGGCAGAGTAGGACTGCGCTCAGCAGAAACCGTGAATATGAATGTGGCCACGGGGGAAGTGGAAGTATATGGTGAAGAATTGCGTATTTTGAATCAGGCTAAAACTCCTCCTTTCTATATCCAGGATAATATCGATGTCGATGAACTACTTCGTTTAAAGTATCGTTATCTGGACTTAAGGCGCCCCGAGATGCAGCGCAATTTAATTTTGCGGCATCGTGTCACGAAAGCAATGAGGGATTTTTTTGATAAGCAAGGTTTTCTGGAAATCGAAACACCCATGCTGATTAAAAGTACACCGGAAGGGGCCCGTGATTATTTGGTGCCAAGCAGAGTCAATCCGGGAAAATTTTTTGCCTTGCCACAATCTCCGCAGATCTTCAAACAAATATTGATGGTTGCCGGAATGGAGAGGTATTTTCAGATCGCACGCTGTTTCCGCGATGAAGACTTAAGAGCGGATCGTCAGCCGGAATTTACTCAGCTTGATATTGAGATGTCTTTTATTGACCGTGAAGAAATTTTAGTTATGATGGAAAATATGATTGCACAATTGTTTAAAGAAATTATGGATATTCAGATACCAACCCCTTTTTTGCGGTTGAGTTATGAAGAGGCTATGAATCGTTATGGTTCAGATAAGCCGGATATCCGTTTTGGTATGGAACTGGTTGACATTTCGGAAGCGGTCCGGGGGTCGGATTTTAAAGTTTTTGAGACTGTATTACGCAACGGTGGCCAAGTTAAGGCAATCAATGTAAAGGGATATGCGAATATTGCCAGACGCGAACTGGATAGTCTGGTTGATTATGTCGCGACTTATGGTGCTAAAGGACTGGCCTGGATTTGTAATACGGCTGAGGGAATTAAATCGCCAATTACTAAATTCTTTTCTGAGGAAATTATCGCCAACATCTTTTCTGCTGCCGAGGTTAAAGAGGGGGATCTATTGTTAATGGTTGCCGACAAACCGGCGACTGTTGCGGCAGCTTTGGGTCAATTACGGTTGGAAATGGCCCGCCGTCTGGACTTGATCGATCCCAATAAACTCTCCTTTTTATGGGTTGTGGATTTCCCAATGTTTGAATATGACGAAGAGGAGAAACGTTGGATAGCCATGCATCATATGTTTACGTCACCGCGCGACGAGGAC
This sequence comes from Propionispora sp. 2/2-37, assembly GCF_001298735.1. Taxonomy (GTDB): domain Bacteria; phylum Bacillota; class Negativicutes; order Propionisporales; family Propionisporaceae; genus Propionispora. The sequence goes on from NZ_CYSP01000001.1 coordinate 178,825, forward strand.
ATTGCCTATTTGAACAGTGATCCTGGCCGCGTTAAAGCGAAAGCCTATGACATGATTCTTAACGGAACCGAGATTGGCGGTGGCAGTATACGAATTTATAATCGTGATCTGCAGGAAAAAATATTCAAGACAGTCGGTTTTTCCGCCGAAGAAGCTATGGATAAATTTGGCTACATGCTGGACGCCTTTGAGTATGGGACTCCTCCGCACGGTGGCATTGCTTTCGGACTGGATAGAATGATTATGATCATGGCGAAACGTTCTTCTATTCGCGATGTTATAGCCTTCCCGAAGACACAAAGTGCTACCGACGTTATGAGCCAGGCTCCGTCTGAGGTCGCTCCGGCCCAGTTAAAAGAACTTTCTATTAAAACGGATATCGTACAGAAAAAAACAGTCCATAAACAATAGAAAATATTGGAACATGAATCCGATGCGTGAAAACTTGCAATTGATGAAATTTTTTGATAATATAAAACTGTAGATTTCTTCTAAAACCCTGCTATGTTCGTGGGGGCCGATGTTTTGAGCCAACATCTTAATTAAGGGAGCCTGACTCTGGTTATGGCGTGTAGGCCTTTTTTAAGGAAACATAAAGTAAGCAGGAGGGTACCCACCTGCTGGGGCAGGTTCAAAACAACGGTGATGGTACGGCATGGTGGGGAGGAGGTTCTTCTCTAAATGACCTAAGCATTCTTTATAATAAAGATGCTTAGGTTTTTATATTGATAAATGCAGAGTGCTATAAGATAACTTTGAAGATAAAATAGCCGCATCAAAGGGCGACATATGATACAATAAAGCAAAAAGGTGAAATCATGGATTTATTTTCCTATGAGCTAGAACAGGATAGAAAAGCCAGCCAGCCGCTGGCTGCACGCATGCGTCCGGAAAGTCTGGAAGAGTTTATCGGACAAGAGACGATTCTTGGTAAAGGAACATTTTTACGGCGGATGATTGAGGCGGATCATATTCCGTCCATAATTTTGTTTGGACCGCCGGGAACGGGCAAAACAACATTGGCTACGGTCATTTCCAATACAACGGGGTGTCATTACGAGCAGCTGAATGCTGTCGCTGCAGGTGTTGCAGATATTCGGAGGGTAACTGAGGATGCTAAAGAAAGGTTACTAATGCAGCGGCAGCGAACGCTTTTATTTATCGATGAAATTCATCGTTTTCATAAGGGCCAGCAGGATGCTTTGCTGCCTTATGTGGAAGATGGAACAATTATTTTGATTGGTGCAACAACAGAAAATCCGTATTTTGAAGTGAATTCCCCCTTATTGTCCCGCATGCGGGTAATACGTTTGCAACCGTTGGACAAGCAGGATATGATCCGAATTCTTAAGCAGGCACTGCAAAATAATAATCGCGGCCTGGGACAAAAAGGGATCAAGGGCGATGATATGGCGTTAGAAATGATTGCCATACTGGCAAACGGGGATGCCAGAACCGCTTTAAATATCCTGGAACAGTCGGTGGATATGCTGGAGGCCGAGGAGGGGAAAAAATTAACCGTTGATTTTGTGCGTTCTGTCAGCGATGAAATAACTCCGCTGTATGATAAAAGCGGAGATCAGCATTACGATGTTATCTCGGCATTTATAAAAAGTATGCGGGGATCGGATCCGGATGCAGCCTTGCATTACCTGGCAAGGCTGCTGGCGGCAGGGGAGGATGTTAAGTTTATCGCCCGGCGGCTTGTCATCTGTGCTGCTGAGGATGTGGGCAATGCCGATCCACAGGCACTTAACCTGGCTATGTCGGCGGCACAGTCTGTCCAATTTGTCGGTATGCCGGAGGCTCGTATTCCTCTGGCGCAGGCGGTTATATATATCGCCTGTGCCCCGAAAAGCAATGCCGCTTATGTTGCAATTGACCGGGCTTTACGAGACGTAAAAACGAAAGATTGCGGGCAGGTACCGTTCCATTTACGGGACGCTCACTATAAAGGGGCCCGGCAATTCGGCCATGGTGAGGGTTACCAGTACCCCCATGACTATGAGGACAGTTTTGTCCGGCAGCAGTATTTGCCGGATAACATTTTCGATGCTGTTTATTATGAACCGACCGATAACGGGCAGGAAGCGCTGCTGGGAAAACGCTTGCAGGCAATACGCCAGAAGATGAACAAGGCAAAGAAAAAGGGTAACCCGCAATGAAAATGGATACCCCTTTCGAGAATAAGAATATTCGGATTTGTTACTGCTTGCGCGGGGCTTTAGGCGGGGTGTGAATGCGTTCGCCCTTGGCACCGACCCAACAAAAAAGAACGGTGCCGATCAAAATAACTGCTAAACTGGTAAGCTGTGCCGACTTTAAGCCCCACAGCAGTGTTGTATAGTCACCGCGCAAGAATTCCAGGAAGAAACGGGCCGTAGAGTAAAGAATGGCATAGAGGATGAAAGTCTGTCCCTTGGCATGATTGGTTGTGCGAAAGAGCAGTAATAGAACGAAGATGACAACATCTAACTGTCCCTCCCATACTTCGGCGGGCCACAACGCCTGGTTGCCATAGACATGATGGGCCAGGGTCGTATCCGGGTACAGAATGCCGAAATTACTGCCCGTGGGACGGCCAAAAGCGTCGCCGTTTAACAAATTAGCGGCACGGCCCAGCGCTTGTCCAATGATAAGAGACGGGGCGGCAACGATATCGGCAAAGGCCCAAGTATCGATGTTATGCCGTTTCGTGTAAATATAACCTGTTATAGCGCCAAAAACAACGCCACCCTGGATTGCCATGCCACCTTGCCAGACAAAGGGGATTTCCAGCAGATGGTTTTGATAGTAACCCCAGTCAAAGAAAAATACATCCCACAACCGTGCACCGATAATACCGGCTATACCGCAGTAAATTCCTATGTCAGGGACATGCTGGTGCCAGCGGCCGTCCTGTTTGGCAAAATAATAGGCTGTACAAGTTGCCAAAATGATACTCAGACTAAGTACCAATCCATAGGCACGAATGGGAAAATCTCCAATAAAAAATAAATATTGATGCATAGGAAACCTCCTTGAAGTGACAGAGTATAGTTCTGCTTTGCGTATTTATAATACATGTATGGGCGAGTTTTTTTTATCAGTATAGTCGGTAATCCGGAAAATAGGGTGGTTTTATGATATGGAGGATTCCCGACAGGGTATTGGACAAAGAGTACCGCCCTTTATTGACGGGGAACTTTCAGTGGATGGCCGCCCTGTGCCGGACAAATATTATCCTACGTTTTTTGTTTTACCTTTATGTATCCCCAAGAAATGCAGTACTAGGAGAGGTTTATTATCCACTGGCGGTCCTTGCTGCAAAAGCTGGCAGGAGCCACATTAGTTTGACTGGATGCGGCGGGGAGTTTCCTTGTTTATAAAACTTTTATAATACATAAGGTAGGCAAGCACGTGAGTGTTGCCTACCTTATTTTAAAAAACTTAACATTTGTTTCACGATCTGCTCAATCTTTTGTTTGTCGTCCGGGAGGTGTTTTTTATCGCATAAACATTCTACTGCGTTATTTTCCAAAATATACATACCAATTTTTTCAATAGAAGCCCTGATGGCGGAAAGTTGGATTAGCACGCTGCTGCACGGCTGGTTTTCTTCCACCATGCGCTCAATGCCGGTAACATGGCCTTTTACATTCCTTAAGCGATTCAATACTTCTGTTTTGACATTCTGGCTACTCATGATTACACACACCTCGACGCTCTCCATTCAATATGTTTCTATTATAGGCTATTTGGCATGAATGTGCAATTAATTGCCTTGAACTAAGAAGGGTTTACAGTACGGTGAGCAGGGGATAGACAAAATAAAATAGAAATGCTAGTATTTAATCAAGTGATTAAACAATAGCTGATCTGGAGTAGGAGATATCATTATGGAAAAGGATACCCGTATAAAAATGATACAGTCGGCAACACCTTTATTTGCCCGCAAAGGTTTTGCCGGTGTATCAATCAGAGAACTTGCCGAAGCGGCTAAAGTCAATAGTGCGTTAATTGCATACCATTTCGGCAACAAAGAGGGACTATATGCCGCTGTGTTGGACGAGCAGTTTCGTCCAATCAGCGGTATGCTGGAGAATGCTTCCTTGCGCAAAATGAATCCATTGGAAGTAATTTTATATTATACGGAGAGTGTATACGCCATTCATAAAAGCAGTCCGTTTCTTATTCGCTTTCTTCACAGCGAATTAACTAATCCTACCGCCTGTTTCGACACCGTGGTAAAAAGGTATATTGGGCAGATCTATCCTTTTCTGTATAAAACCTTTGAAGAGGGTGTCAACAGCGGATATTTCAGTGCCGATCTTAATCCGAACTATGCCGTTTTGTCCTTGGCAGGTATTTTGAATTTTTATTTTATTGCCAAACCGATGGCCATGGAGTTTTGGCCGCAGGAGCAGGTGCAGGATCAATCATACCTGATGCAGGCAGTTCGGATATATCTTAACGGTGTTAAGCGCCGCCAGTAAAGATTTTTTCTCACATTTGCTTGAGCCATTCTTCGAACTTTGCCAATAATTCATCGCGGGTTGACGCTACTTCCGAACCACGCCATTCCTGTCCGGTATCCCCGTCAATCCACAATTCTTTATTGGAAAAAGCGGTTGTTGGGGACAACTTTTCTTTAACAGCGGCCAGCATCCCATCCAACATGCTGTGTTTGACTGTTTTACGCAGTGCTTTGTTTCCGATTTTCTCTGTGGTTTTGACTTCGATGCCGTCCGGTCCCAGCTGTAGTTCTATGTGACTTAGCTGCTTCCCTTGTGTTTCGGCCGTATGAATTGCGTCTTTAGCCGTAACAGCGGCTTCTTGGCGAGTGATGGCATCGTCATAAACAGTTATTCTTACGTTGCCGATAATTAGCTTATACATGATAAGCCTCCTTTACCAAGTTTGCATGATAAAACTTATGAAGAAAACGGGTTAGATATGCTTTTAATTATGGATATTCTCTTATAATCCATACTGGAAGGATTAAATTTTCCACATAAGGTGATTTACCAGGTTGACTTTTCCTGGCGGTTACTATATACTATAATCTGATAATCCGAGGAAACAGAGTAGTAGGCTCACTGGATGGTGCAGAGAGTTGGCGGTTGTTGCGAGCCAAACCGGAAGAAGCCGAACTCGCTGCGGAGGGGCAGGCGCGAGAGGTAGCGGCTGACGTGTGATCAGCGTTAATGATCCAGAGAGGACGGCGCTGTAGTCGTCAAACAGGGTGGTATCGCGGGAAATGCTCGTCCCTGGCTTTATAAAGCCAGGGACGTTTTTAATTATTGGCTTCAGCCAGTGGAGCGCGTGTGTTTTGCGCTCCACAATAAACCACCCGTTTTACGGGTAGTCTTGACTCATAATAAAAAATGCAGAGGTTTAGAATACGCGAGTATATAGGGAGGTTACTTAATGAACGAAAAATATCTTCCAGCTGATATTGAAGCTAAATGGCAAAAAAAGTGGCAGAGAACGGATGCGTTCCAAACGGAAATCAACCGTCAAAAGCCGGAGTATTATGTTTTGGAAATGTTTCCGTATCCTTCAGGAAACTTGCACATGGGCCATGTACGTAACTATTCCATTGGTGATGTAGTTGCCCGCTTTAAAGTAATGCAGGGTTATAATGTGCTTCATCCTATGGGATGGGATGCGTTCGGCATGCCGGCCGAAAACGCTGCTATCAAACATGGTGTCCAACCGTCACAGTGGACATGGAAAAATATTGAAAATATGCGTCGGCAACAGCAGGAACTGGGGCTTTCGTATGACTGGAACCGCGAAGTAGCCACCTGTCATCCGGAATATTATAAATGGACGGAATGGATGTTTCTGCTGTTCTATAAGCGGGGACTGGCCTATAAGAAAAAAGCCACGGTGAATTGGTGTGATGATTGCAATACCGTTTTAGCAAACGAACAGGTTATTGATGGACATTGCTGGCGCTGCGATGCTGTGGTAGTCAAAAAAGAACTGGAACAATGGTTTTTGAAAATTACCGATTATGCTGATCGCTTGCTGGAAGACTTGACAACTCTTAAAGGTTGGCCTGAACGCGTAAAAACCATGCAGGAAAATTGGATTGGCCGTAGTGAAGGCGTGGAATTTAATTTTTCCGTTCCTGAATTTAAAGAGCAGATTGCCGTTTATACCACTAGACCGGATACGGTTTTCGGTGTTTCTTACCTGGTATTGGCTCCCGAACATGCTTTGGTGGAAAAGTTGATCAAGGGGCGGAAAAATGAATTGGAGATCCGTGCCTTTATTGAGCGGGTCCGCAATCTCAGTGAGGTAAACCGTACTTCGAACGAACTGGAGAAGGAAGGGATGTTTACCGGTGGCTATGCAGTTAATCCGTTAAACGGAGTTAAAGTTCCTGTCTGGATTGCTAATTATGTGTTGGTGGAATATGGTACTGGCGCAGTTATGGGGGTTCCGGCACATGATGAGCGTGATTGGCAGTTTGCTACTAAGTATAATCTGGAAAAACGGCTGGTTATTCAGCCGTCAGACCAGACTTTAAACCTAGATACAATGACCGGGGCTTATGATGGTCCTGGAGTCATGGTTGGCTCCGGAAAGTTTTCAGGATTGACGAATGAACAAGGAAAGAAAGAAATTGCCGTTTGGTTGGAACAAAACGGTGTAGGAAAAAGAAGAATTAACTATCGTTTGCGCGATTGGCTGATATCCCGCCAGCGTTATTGGGGGGCGCCGATTCCGATTATTTATTGTCCGGAATGCGGTATAGTCCCTGTACCGGAGAAAGACTTGCCGGTTATGTTACCGGATAACGTGCGGTTTGATACCGGGAATGTTTCGCCATTGGCTACGATCGAAGAGTTTGTTAATTGTAAATGTCCGAAATGCGGTGGTGCCGCCAAACGGGAAACCGATACAATGGATACCTTTATTTGTTCATCCTGGTACTATATGCGGTATACTGATCCACGTAATACGGCGGCTCCTTTTGATCCATCCAAAGTGAATTACTGGATGCCGGTTGACCAGTATATCGGCGGTATTGAACACGCAATCTTGCATTTGTTGTATTCCCGTTTTTTCACTAAGGTGCTTAAGGATGCCGGAATTACTAATTTTAATGAGCCGTTTAAAAATTTGCTGACCCAGGGAATGGTTATTAAAGACGGGGCCAAAATGTCAAAATCCAAGGGAAATATCGTTTCACCGGAAGAAATCATTAATAAGTATGGTGCCGATACCGCCCGGCTGTTTATTTTATTTGCGGCTCCGCCTGAACGTGATTTGGAATGGAGCGATCAGGGAGTGGAAGGCTCGTATCGTTTTTTGGGCAGATTGTGGCGTATTGTCCGGCATTACAGTGCTTTTATTACGGACGAAACAAACCAGGTGGAAGAGCTTAGTAAAGATGAGCAACAGCTAAGACGTATGCTACACTTAACAATCAAAAAGGTCTCCGACGATATCGGTGAACGGTTTAATTTTAATACGGCAATTAGTTCTATTATGGAATTAGTAAATGCCATGTACGCTTATAAAGAGCAATCCATTACCATGAACGCAGCATTAGCTAAAGAGTTGGTATCCGGACTACTGCGGCTATTGGCACCGTTCGCTCCTCATATTACGGAAGAGTTATGGTATGAGACGATGGGGAGCGAGGCCGGCAGCATTCACAAGCAAAGCTGGCCTGCCTTTGATGAAGCGGCCTTACAGCAGGAAGAAGTGGAAATTGTTTTACAAATCAATGGTAAGGTCAGGGAGAAGATAGTGATTCCTGTCGGCCTTAATATGAAAGAGTTGCAGGATTTAGCTCTGCAACAAGAAAAAGTGCAAAGCCTTGTTGCCGGACGACAAATTGTAAAGGTTATCTGTGTTCCTCAAAAACTGGTCAACATTGTAGTAAAATAGTATTTTTACCCCCGTTCTATGTATAGAGCGGTTTTTTTTTGGAGGATTTTTACATTATTTGACGAAAATTCAAAAGAATTGAAATATAATATGGGAGGTAACCTTATATGCTAAAGAAAGAACGTATTATTATTATTTTAGCTGTTGCCGCCATCATTTTAATTGCAAGTTTTTATAGCTTTTGGCAGAAAAGTGCAGTTGCCGAGCAAACTACGATTGAACAGGAAGAACCGTTGATCCCTAAAGAGGATGAGCGGCGACCACAGGAAAGTCAAAAAGAATCTGTATATGTAATTTATGTAAGCGGAGCTGTAACCTGTCCGGGGGTTTATGAGGTGCCGGCCAGTGGCCGTGTTTTAGATGCGGTGAATGCAGCGGGTGGTTTGACACCTACTGCCGACCAAGTAAAAATTAATTTGGCGGAAAAAATACGAGATGGCATGCATATTCATGTGTTGCAGCAGAATAGCGGTACATCGCCGGACGGAAAGCTGCGTCAGGGTAGTGACATGCCGGACCGAATTAATATTAATCAAGCAGATAAGGAAGAACTTGATAAATTGCCGGGTATAGGACCTGCTATGGCTGAACGAATTATTGAATATCGCGAAACGGTTGGTTCATTTCAAGATATTACTGATTTAAAGAAAGTTCCGGGCATTGGAGAAGCAAAGTACAATCGTATAGTTGATAAAATAACCATATAGGTATGAAAATCCTATGAGCCAGATATTGATTGTTCTATCAGCAGCGTTTGTTTCCGGTATTTGGAGTGCCGGGTATTATAGTGGTTCACTGCAGCTACTATATATTTTGACACTTATATTTACTGTGATGGCGATTGGATACAGTTTTCGTTCAGAGCGGCGTTGCGTTTATTGGCTTGCTCTAGTTTTCTTTTTTATCGGTGCCATTCGGCTGATTCACGCGGATCGTATTGCAGCGAATGATATTAGTCTTTTGGTAGACCACGACCTGACTTTTTATGGTAAAATAGCAGATATACCGCAAGCCGTGGAGGTTGATGAAGATCATATAAAAGTAAAATATATTCTGGAGTGTCAAGAGGTTTCCGGCATCCTGAACAGGAAGATGCCTGTTACCGGCAAAGTGGTGACTACAGTGCGGCAAGGGCTAAATCAGCCCTTAGGAGCCTATGGGGATAAAGTAGTTATTCGCGGCCGCGTGATTGCCCTGCACGGGTATAATAATCCCGGAGCCATTGATACGGTTGCGGCACTCAAGCGACAGGGGATTACGGCGCGCTTGCTAACGAATTTCAACTCAATACAGTTTCAATCTTCACCATTAGAATTCACCGGTCAATGGAAGGAATGGATTCATAAATGGCGCACTCAGGTCGAGGGCAACATGGCAAGGGTTATGCCCGTCGGTGACGCTGCTGTCCTGACTGGAATGCTGTTTGGTGGTTACTCCGGAATAGACAAAGAAGTGATAGGCGCTTTTGCAAAAACCGGGCTGATACATATTCTATCGGTCTCGGGTACTCATATTGCTTTGGTTGCCGCAGTTATGATGTGGCTGGGAAAACGTTTGCGACTTAAATATGCATGTATTTTCCTGTTAGCGTTTTCGGGCATTTTGTTTTACGCTGTTGTCGCAGGTTTTACGCCGCCTGTAATGCGTTCTGTACTTATGGGGTTGATTGCCCTGGCGGGGGTCGGTTGGAACAGGGAGAAAGACGCTGCTGCCGCCATGGCATTTGCTGCACTTGTTATGCTGGCCTATCAACCACAACTCCTTTATGATATTAGCTTCCAATTATCTTTTGCGTGTACTGCCGGTTTAATTTACTTTTATAATAAAACTGTCGCTTTTTTTAAAATTCTGCCGCCATGGGCAGCTCAGGGGATAGCTGTTACTTTGGCAGCTCAGTTGGGAGTATTACCTTTTTTGGCTTGGTATTTCAATACTTTTTCACTAAGTTCGTTTGCCGCTAATATTGTTGTTGTACCCTTGGTTGAAGCCTTAGTTGTATTGGCACTGGCCGGTGTGATGCTTAGCGCGATTTTCCCGGCGGTAGCCGGGCTGATTATGGTAATTTGCAGTCTGTTAATCGGGCTGATTGTTCCGCTGACCTCGTTTTTTGCAGCCTTGCCTTTAGCTACAGTATATCTACCTGTTATACCTGTCATAGTCGGAGTAATTTATTATGTTGTACTGGCATGGTTATACGGTTATCTTCCTTGTATGCCGCCGGTACAAGTATGGCAAAAATGGACTGGCCATTGTATGCTAGGACTGGCTGCTGGTATTATGGCAATTATTTTATACCGGTATTATCCTGAGCCGGTTACAGTTCATTTTATTGATGTTGGTCAGGGGGATGCGACACTAGTGACAACACCGCACCGCTATGCAGTTATGATTGATACAGGAGGAATTGCCGGGAATTCCCAATATGATATCGGTGAACAGGTTGTGGTGCCGTATCTTAAACATTATGGTATTTTGCAGCTGGATTATCTGTTTTTAACACACGGACACCAGGATCATGCCGGAGGCGCAGCCGGTATTCTGGCTCATATACCGGTACGGAATATAGTCATCTCACGGGAGCAAGAACATACAGGGGCTGTAAAGGCTGTTTTTCGCAGTAGAAATAGGGGGACTATTATTCCGGCTTATCCTGGGCAGTCCATTCATATAGACGGAGTAACGATTTCTGTTGTTTATGCACCTGATGATGTACAATCGAAGCAGAGTAATGAATTTTCCACCGTTTTGCGCATTAACTATGGTAAGCACAGTTTTCTAATCACCGGAGATTTGGAAGCTGACGGTGAAGCAGCTATCATTACTAGGGGGCAACCTATTAAAAGCGATGTATTGAAGGTAGGGCATCATGGAGCAAGAACGTCGTCTACCAGTCAGTTTTTGCAGCAGGTGCTGCCAAGGTATGCTGTAATATCAGTGGGCTACTATAACCGTTTTGGGCACCCGCATGCTGAGGTTTTGCGACGTTTATCCGCTGTTAGAGCACAAGTGTACCGTACCGACTATCATGGTGCCGTGCGATTTATAACTGATGGCCAAAATTTGCAAGTAGATCCGTTTATTAGGTAAACATCAAGAAAGTTGGAGGGGTAGAATGCAGCATAGTCAATTATTAGAAAACATAGCAGCCGGTCAGATAAGTTCTATTTATCTTCTATATGGCGAGGAAACTTTCTTGACCAGTCAGTTGGAACATGCCATTATCAATCAGATATTGCAGCCTGAAGATCGGGAAAGCAATTTGATTATTCTGGACACCGATCCCAAACCGCAGGATTTGGTTACCCTGGTGGAAGCGGTCCCGTTTATTGGCGAGAAAATTATTGTCGTTATCCATAATACCTTATTATTTAGAGCACAAAGACAGGACAAAGATACTGGTCATGACGCCGGTCAAACTGATGCGACTTTACTGAAGATATTCGGTAATATGCCGGAAACGGCTTGTCTTATATTAACGACGCCGGAAAAAGTTGATAAACGCCGTAAATTATACAAAGTTATTGAGAAACATGGTGTGATTTTTGAAGCAACCCCCTTTAAGCCATGGGACAGTAAAGGAATAGGCACATGGATTCGGAGCAGGCTCAAGGAAATGAATGCTAGGATGTCTTCTGATGCACTCGAATATTTATTGATGCTGGTAGGCAACATGAGCAGGGTATCACTGGACTTTTTGAATTCGGAACTGGAAAAGACTGTTCTTTATACAGATAACAAACCGATAAGCCTCCGGGATCTTGAACGTATTCTGGCAGCCATACCGGAATTGTCTGTGTTTGCCATGACTGAAGCGGTGGGGCAAAAGCAGGTATCGAAAGCGTTGGAGCTAATGACCAAACAGCTGGAAGCCGGCGAGCACCCCATTAAGTTAATTGGGCTTCTTGCCCGGGAAATACGTGTATTATGGCAGATAAAAGAAATGATCTTTCAAGGCTACAGTGTGCAAAGAATTGCAAGCAGCTTGGGCTTGTCACCGTATATTGCAGAGAAAAAAATGAAACAGAGCCAGCGGTTCACTGTGAACAACCTTCAGCGGACGTTATTGTCACTGGCACAGGCTGATATTGATTTCAAGTCAGGCCGGACTGATCGAACCATTTTGGAGCAAATTATTATTGAATTGTGCCGATAACGACAGACATAAAAAAACCCTGTCCATTTGATGGATAGGGTTTTTAACCTATTCAGCTGCTGCGTTAACTTTACGGGCTAAACGGGACTTCTTGCGGGCCGCAGCATTTTTATGAATAATGCCTTTGGCAACCGCCTTATCAATCGTGCTGCTGGCTTTGGTCAGGAGAGTTTTAGCTTCGTCAGCTTTGCCGGTATGTACAGCTTCAGCCACTTTGCGGATAGCACTTTTCACAGTTGATTTTACAGCAAAATTTTTTGCGCGTCTTTCGGCATCTGTTTTAACACTACGTTCAGATGATTTAATATTTGGCAAGTGTTTCACCTCCTTTGACCATTTTACCTAAAATAGTGTAGCACGAATCAGGAGCAAAATCAAGACAGAATTATTCGTTTGCTGGTTAAGCGCAAGCTCCTCAGAAAAATCGTATAGGAAAATAGGTTGCCGACCATAATACTGATAAAAATTAAAATGGTAGCTATTTATGATTATGGATAAATAATTGGCGGGAGGCAACCATGATGGACATGAATACGACGATTTCCGTACGTACAGATTTGGCGTTGGAAGCGCAGGAAATGCTAAACCGGAGTGTGGAAGAGAAAATACCGGGATTGTTAGTGGAAACGGCAGAACAGGAGGAGGCGGTTATTACGCGTGTAACGGTCAGCTCTGCGCAGGCGGCGGAGCTGATGGGCAAAGCAAGAGGAAAATATATTACTATTGAAGCACCAGGACTGCGGTATAAAAATACATTGCTTCAAGAAAAAATAATGAATTTTTTAGCCACGGAATTATCGGTTTTACTCAATTTGCCGCAACACGCCACTGTTTTAGTGGTAGGCTTGGGTAACTGGCAAATCACTCCTGACGCACTTGGGCCGAAGGCGGTGGAAAAAGTTGTAGTTACACGTCATTTACAAGAACTGTTATCTCCAGAACTGAAAGGCGGTGTACGATCGGTTTGTGCAATTGCGCCTGGTGTTTTAGGAATAACCGGCATGGAGACTGCGGAAATTGTTCATGGGATTGTACAAAAAATCAGGCCGGACGCAGTCATTGCTATTGATGCGTTGGCTGCTGCTTCCAGCCAGAGGGTGATTACTACTGTCCAGCTTTCTAATACGGGAATTCATCCGGGATCGGGAGTGGGCAATAAACGCTTTGGCTTGACCCCGGAGTCGTTACAGGTTCCGGTTATTGCCATTGGTGTACCTACAGTTGTTCATGCCGCTACTATAGCAATGGATACGATTAATGCCATGCAGGAACATGCGGCTTTTGCCAGATACCTTAAAAGTATGGAACGGTTGTCGGAAGAGGAGCGTCATACTATTGTTCGGCAGGTGCTTCCGCAGGCGCTCGGTGATCTTATGGTTACACCCAAAGAAGTGGACCGCCTTATTGATGATATTTCCGATGTGGTGGCAGGAGGAATAAATCAAGCGATGCATCCGAATATTGACTATGCCAATATTCATCGTTATTTACATTAAAGTTCAACTCTATTTAGAAAGTTTTGTACTAAGCGGGTGCCTGACAAGCATATATATAGGACGTGCTGAAATTGTACATAAAAAGTTTGCTGCGTACGAAGATGAATGGCTGATGTATGGAGTAAACATTGTGCAAAAGCATTTCATAAATAATGCGGGTACGCTTAGGCAACTGACCAAGTTGCCGGCAGGAGGAAATGATGTTATCAAGACGGCAGCGGCATCGTTCAGTTACAAAATTACAAAACAAGTATTTACTTATTGGGTTGACTGTAGTTTTAATGAGCATGGCGGTCATTTCAACCGCTTTAAGTGAAAAAGCAGCAGTTCCGGCTCTTGCCGGGCAGGTGCGCTTGTCTGGACAAGAATTATCAATGGTTTTGCCTACCTGGCAGGAACTTTTATTTTCAGGTGTACCCGGTCTGCAAACGGTTGCCGAAAAACGACCGCTGCCTCGGTTTGATATGGAGCAATTTGGTATAAACCTATTTCAAGTCTTTACTTCTATTGATCTAGGCGATATGCGGTCGCTTATAACCTCGGAAATACCGGTGTTAGCCAGTGTAAAAAATGGAAACCTTCCTGTCAGTTCGAAACCGGTCGCTATTTTACCCAATTTGAAAACGGCAGGAATTGCCGATACCGGAAAACCCTTAATCGGGATATACCATACTCATACGGCAGAGTCCTATATCCCTACTTCAGGAGTGGCACACAAACCGGGCGGGCAGATTGGTGATATTGTGGGTGTGGGACAGGCATTAGTTCAACAGATGGCAAAATATCAGATTACGGCGATCCAAAGCAATACCATTCATGATTATCCAAGTTTTATGAAAGCTTACGGACCATCCGAAATAACTGCAAAAAAAATGCTGGAAGAAAATCCTTCGATTCAAATGATTTTTGATATACATCGAGATGCGCAAAAACGTGAAAATACCACAGTTGTCATTAACGGAAAAGAAGCGGCAAAAATTATGATTATTGTTGCTACCGGGCAGCCGGATTTAGTTCAGCCGCATTGGCAGGAAAATCATGCATTTGCCAAGTTGATTGATTCAAAATTGAATCAGCATTATCCCGGATTATCCAGGGGAATTCAACTGGTGGAATGGCGTTATAATCAGCATCTTCATCCCCGGGCTTTATTACTAGAAGTAGGCTGTCAGGAAAACAGTCTGGAAGAGGCTACACGGAGTATGGAAATGCTTGGCGATGTACTGGCCGAAATTATAGCGGAAAATAAATTGCAGCAGGGAAATACGCAGTAATTTTTTACTATTGAGGTGACGGTATGCACCACATGCATCGGTCGGAAGCCAGAATTGTTTTTCGAGGTTTAGCCGCTTTATTCATTGTCATAGTTTTAGGTGTAAATATAGCGGAGATGCAGCTTAACAGGCTTACACAAAAACAAAGTACGGTGCAGGCATTTAACATCCAGTGTCAGGAGACAGGAAAATATTTCCTCTATTTTTTGGGAAATCAATATAGTATCCAATCGGTGTATCCGATTGCCGGAATCAGTAATAGTGAAAAAGAGATCGTCCTCAGTATATATCATGACAGAATATCGCTGCCGACATGTGTTTCTATGGATGCCACGGCACTATTCTCCGGACTCAACATAATTGCAAGACAATGTACGGATGAAATATTACAGGCCAAGACAGCCTGTGAGAGATATCTAGCGGAATTACGGCAAAAATTCTAATCCTTTTACCGGCTTTAACGACACGTCTCTAAAGGTAATACTTGCAGGAGCAAGGCAGGCGATGATATAATTTTACAAGTATTACATCAGAGGAGAGTCCTGCATGAAGCTAGAAAACATCAGAAATTTTTCAATTATTGCACATATAGATCACGGCAAATCAACCTTAGCTGACCGGCTTTTAGAATATACCGGCGCTTTGTCCGCACGTGAAATGGAAGATCAGGTTCTGGATCAGATGGAACTGGAACGCGAACGGGGGATAACCATTAAAGCACAGGCAGTCAGATTGGAATATATTGCTGAAAATGGCGAAAAATATATGCTGAATCTCATTGATACCCCGGGGCATGTAGACTTTACTTATGAGGTATCTCGTAGCCTTGCCGCTTGTGAAGGTGCTCTGCTGGTGGTAGATGCCGCACAGGGAATAGAGGCGCAGACCCTGGCCAACGTGTACCTGGCATTAGAACACGATTTGGAAATTGTACCGGTGATTAATAAGATCGATTTGCCCAGTGCGGATCCGGAAAAAGTAAAGCAGGAAATTGAGGATGTAATTGGCTTGGATGCTTCGGAAGCAGTATTGGTCAGTGCGAAGACCGGACTTGGAATTGGAGAGGTTTTGGAAGCCGTTGTAAAGAAGATTCCCGCTCCTAGGGGGAATAGTGATGATCCCCTCAGCGCTTTGATTTTTGATTCCCATTTTGATCCCTACAAAGGAGTTATTGCCTATGTCCGTGTCATCAGTGGAAAAATTATTCCGGGAATGAAAATTAAAATGATGGCAACCGACAAGGTTTTTGATGTTACGGAGGTTGGCATCTTTCGGCCGTTTCTTGCCAATGTTGATATTTTAGAGGCCGGTCAGGTTGGCTTTCTGGCGGCCAGCATCAAAAATGTTAAGGATGCCAGAGTGGGAGATACCATTACCGGTGCAGACCGCCCGGTTGGACATCCGCTGCCTGGCTACCGGAAAATTAATCCAATGGTATACTGTGGATTGTACCCTGTTGACAGCGCTGATTATGAAAACCTGCGTGATGCACTGGAAAAACTGCAGTTAAATGATGCTGCGCTGGTGTTTGAACCCGAAACATCAATTGCATTAGGATTTGGTTTTCGCTGTGGTTTCCTGGGTCTTTTGCACATGGACGTTATTCAGGAACGCCTGGAGCGGGAATATAACCTAACACTGATTACCACGGCACCCAGTGTTATTTTTAAGGTAACCAAAACCGATGGAGAAGTAGTAAGCATTGATAATCCTTCACGGCTGCCTACACCACAGGAAATTGACCATATAGACGAACCTTATGTGAGAGCGACCGTGATTGTACCCAAAGATCATGTAGGGGCGGTCATGGAATTGTCACAGGAAAAACGCGGCGATTTTAAGGATATGAAATATCTGGATCCGACGCGTGTTATGCTGACTTATCATTTACCACTCAGCGAAATTATCTATGATTATTTCGACCGTCTCAAATCCTCGACGCGCGGCTATGCTTCCCTTGACTATGAACTAATTGGGTATCAGACTTCGCAACTGGTAAAATTGGACATTCTTCTAAACGGCGATCCGGTAGATGCTTTGTCCAATATTGTTCACCGCGACAAGGCACAATACCGGGGCCGACAATTGGCGGAAAAACTTAAGG
The DNA here is from genome assembly GCF_001298735.1 of Propionispora sp. 2/2-37. GTDB lineage: Bacteria > Bacillota > Negativicutes > Propionisporales > Propionisporaceae > Propionispora. The sequence goes on from NZ_CYSP01000001.1 coordinate 195,742, forward strand.
AAATTATTCCTCGACAGATGTTTGAGATCCCCATTCAGGCGGCGATCGGCAATAAGGTGATTGCCAGAGAGACGGTACGTGCCTTGCGTAAAGACGTGCTGGCCAAATGCTATGGCGGTGATATTTCCCGTAAACGCAAACTTTTGGAAAAGCAAAAAGAAGGTAAAAAACGCATGAAACAAGTTGGCAGTGTGGATATACCGCAAGAAGCTTTTATGGCCATATTAAAAATGGATTAGAGATCATGAACCTGGGGTTATATATCCATATACCATTTTGCCGGAAAAAATGTTTTTATTGTGATTTTCCTTCTTCTGTTGTTTCCGAAGCTGTTTATGCCGACTATGTTAATGCCTTATGCAGGGAAATAGCGATACGGCAAAAAAATATGCCGGAGGCGGTTCTCGATACCGTGTTTATCGGCGGGGGGACGCCGACTGTGCTTAGTGCCGGGCAGTTAGCTAGTATTCTCGGTTGCCTGCAGGCACATTTTCTCTTTACTAACCAAACAGAAATAACGATTGAAGCCAATCCCGGAACGGTAAATAGGGAAAAGCTGGCCGTTTTAAAAGCAGCAGGAGTTAACCGAATTAGCTTTGGTGTACAGTCATTTTCCGGAGATATTTTGCGGCAAATCGGCAGGATTCATTCCGGAGCAGAAGCTGTTGAAGCCATTATGAACGCCAGGGAAGCAGGTATCAGCAACATCAATATTGATTTAATGTACGGTTTGCCAGCTCAACACATCACGGATATAATGGATAGTATCCAGAAGGCCATCGAACTTGGCGTGCGGCACATGTCGGTTTACGGTCTGCAAATTGAGGAAGCAACACCTTTTGCTAGGCTGGAATCACAGGGTTTACTGCAACTACCCAGTGAAGAAGAAGAAGCTGCCATGTATGAATTTGTGACCCGTTTTTTACCTGAACAAGGCTATCAACGGTATGAAATTTCCAATTATGCAGTACAGGATGCAAAATGTTGTCATAATTTAAAATACTGGCATTATCAGCCGTATTTAGGCCTGGGAGCGGCAGCTCATTCCTTTTTTGACGGGCGCAGGACGGCCAATACGGCGGATATAAAAAAATATATTAACGCTCTGCAGGGACAGAATGCTGTTTTGCCGGTGGGCTTTGCCGAGAAACTGGATAGAGAGACAGCTATGGCGGAGTTTATGTTTTTAGCTTTGCGCACAACTGAAGGCTGTGCCTGGCAAGCTTTTTATGACTATTTTCATATGGATTTTTTTATAAAATATAAGGAGATAATTGAGACCTTTTCCCAAAAAAAACTTCTGGAGGTAACGGCAACAGGGATACGGCTTACCTCTTTAGGGATGCAATATGGCAATACGGTTTTCAGCTCTTTTTTGCCGGATTGAGGGGAAATAATCTAAGCATCTTGACAGTTGGCTAAAGGAGTGGTATTTTTTTATATAGATATTAGCACTCTATGAAGTAGAGTGCTAACAACAGGAGGTGGAATCATGTTAGATGAGCGCAAACGCAAAATTCTGCAAGCGATAATTGACGATTATATTTCCACCGCTGAACCGATTGGTTCGAGAACCATTGCGCGTAAGTATGACTTGGGGGTAAGTCCTGCTACTATTAGAAATGAAATGGCCGATCTTGAATTGCTGGGGTATATTGAACAGCCGCATACTTCTTCCGGTCGTGTACCTTCTGTCAAGGGCTACCGGTTTTATGTGGACTGTTTGATGGAACCGTTAAGCTTATCTAAACATGAAGTTGCTTTAATCAATAACTGGTATCAGGCAAAGGTGCAGCGTATTGATGAAGTATTCCAGGAGACTGCCAAAATTATTTCACGCATGACCCGGAATATTTCCATGGTATTGGCGCCGCAATTGTCCCCATGTATTTTTAAATATATTCAATTTTTACCGCTTGATGAATATCGGGTTATTTTGGTTATTGTGACCGATACCGGGTTCGTTGATAATAAAATCATGAATATACCGGACGGTATTGTATTTGAAGATTTGCAAAAAATAGCGGACAGTATTAACGCCCGTCTTGGTGGCTTATCTTTTGACAGGATACAGACTTCCGTTTTAAAGGAAATACAGCAGACTATCTTACCGGGAACGGATTTACTGGAAACTGCTCTGGCTAATATCAAAAAGGCATTATTTGTCGAAAAAAATGAAAAACTATATTTAGGCGGCACTACCCAGATGTTAAAACAGCCTGAGTTTCGCAATATCGATAAAATTCAGGGCTTGCTGACTATGCTTGAAGAGGAGCGCCTGCTTTGTGATATTCTGCAGAAGAAGGATGAAGACGGTGTTATTATAACTATCGGGCAAGAGAATAAATATAGTGGTATTCAGGATTGCAGTGTCGTTCAGGCCACCTACCGGATAGACGGTCAGATTGTTGGGACTGTTGCTGTTTTGGGGCCGACCAGGATGGAGTATCGTAAAATTATTAGTATTCTTGATTTTATGCACAAACATCTGGGTGAAATACTGGTTAAGTATAAAGCCTAAGTTTCAATTGCTATGGCGGGCAATCCGTTTTGGACATAGGGGGAACATGTGCATGAATTTAAAACCGGCTGGAAGTGGAGCGGACATAGATGAAAGATTGTCGGCATTGACGACCAACACGAATGCGGTGCGAGCCGTTACGGCCGCTATTGAAAGAACGATTGGGCCTAAAGGTCTGGATACAATGCTGGTAGACCGCCTAGGGAATGTCATTATAACCAATGACGGTGTTACTATTTTAGATAAAATGGATGTAAATCATCCTGCTGCCAAAATGTTGATTAATATTGCCAAGGCGCAGCAGGAAGAAGTAGGAGACGGAACTACGACAGCGACGCTGCTTGCCGGACGGCTGGTTGATGAGGGATTAAATCAGGTATTGCGGGGAGTTCCGGTAGCCCGGGTAATTGAAGGAATTAATTATGGAATTGGGCAAGCTATACAGGCCATACACAGTTATAGTAGAAATATCACTGCTGTTGATGATCCCGTAGTAAAGCGAATCGCCATGATTGCCGGGCGTGAACATGAAGATATTGCGGAACTTGTAGTACGGGCTGCTCAGCTTATTGGCTTTGAAAAATTGCAGGATACACATTTTAAATTATCAGAGATCATTACAGCGGAAGAAGGGGCTGATAATGAGGTTTTTATGGGAGTTGTCATCAATAAAGAACGAATGAATCAAGAAATGCCTAAAAAGCTTACGGATGTTAAAGTTTTAATTATTGATGATGCACTTGAACCGGAGAGAATCAGTGATGAGGCTTTGAGCACCGAAACTGGTTTCAGGCGTTATGTGGAACTGCAGGATGAGTTTAAGGCAAATATTCGTAAAATAATTGCTCTTGGTATTCAATTTGTTTTGGTGGATCGTGGTGTTCATAGCGATGCCGAAGAATTGCTGACTGATGCCGGAGTGATGGTAGTGCAGCGGGTTGCTGCAAAGGAACTGCGGCGTGTAGCTGAGCATAGCGGAGCAAGAATGCTTAAACGGACCGGTTTAAAGAAGGCTTTAGACGATCTTGAAAAATACATAGGATATGCAGAAACCGTATATGAAGATAAAAAGCTGGAACAGGTGCGTATGCTGGGCGGGAAGGGGAAGCCGATGGCGACAATCCTGGTTGGGGCAGCAACCGAAGAAGTGGTGGGAGAACGGGAGCGAATTGCCAGGGATGCTGCTTCCAGCGTACAGGCTGCAATCAGGGGAGGCTATGTAGCTGGTGGCGGCTCGATAGAGATTGCGGTAGCCCGTTTAGTGGATCAAGCCCGCGTCAGTACCAAGGGTATGGCGGCTTATGGCCTGGATTGTGTAGTGAATGCACTGAAACAGCCTTTATCGCAGATTGTAGATAATGCGGGGTACAATCCGCTGGAAAAGGTGGAAGAGGTAATTACCGCACAGGAAACCCGACAAAAAGAATCGCTGGGAATTGACTGTGATACCGGAAAGGTTGCCGATATGCTGGCATTGGGAGTGGTTGATCCTGTTCCGGTAAAACTTCATGCCATTAAGGTTGCGGGAGAAGTGGCAACAGCTATTTTACGAATTGATACCATTATTAAAATGAAGGAAACGGATGGCGGTACTGCTGTTGCTGATTGTAAAACGGCTGCACTGCCGGGAGTTTAACTATTTAGGTGAGGTGAATGAAGTGGCAGAAACTATGGAGAAAATAAATCAGGAGGAAAATAAATTCACTGAGCAAACAGAGGTAAATGAAGAGACAGCCAGTCAGAATGAAGAGACAGCAGATTTACCGGAAAATTCCGAACTGGAAAAACTAAGAATAGAGCTTAGTGAAAAAGAGGCATTGCTTAATGAGCAAAGTGAACGGTTTAAGCGTTTACAGGCTGATTTCGAAAATTTTAAAAGGCGTACCCGCCAGGAAAAAGAAGAATTGTCTAATATTATGGCTCAAAATATAGTCTATGATATTCTACCGGTACTGGATAATTTCGAGAGAGCCTTACAGAATGCGAATACAGACGATGCCGCAGGATTTTTGTCCGGGATTCAGATGATTCATCGTCAGTTCACAGATGTCATGGAAAAAATTGGCCTAACTCCTATTGAAGCGCTGGGTAAACAGTTTGATCCGCAGCATCATGAAGCTGTCATGAGTGTTGAAGATGCTGAACAACTGGATGGAATGATCTTGGAAGAATTGCAGAAAGGTTATATTGTGCGCGGGAAGGTTATCCGCCCAAGTATGGTTAAGGTTGTTAATAATTCGTAAGAATTGTATAGATATTAATTTTTAGGAGGAATTAACTATGGGAAAAGTTATTGGGATAGACCTTGGTACAACGAACTCAGTCGTTGCAGTAATGGAAGGCGGGGAGCCGGTAGTTATTGCCAATGCGGAAGGCAGTAGAATTACTCCATCCGTTGTGGGCTTTTCGAAGACCGGTGAACGGTTAGTCGGTCAGTTGGCAAAACGCCAGGCCGTTTCTAATCCGGACCGGACTATCAGTTCGATCAAACGGCATATGGGAACAACATATAAAGTAAAAATAGATGAAAAAGAATACAGCCCCCAGGAGATTTCAGCCATGGTGCTGCAAAAACTGAAAGCAGATGCGGAAGCGTATTTGGGAGAAACGGTATCGCAGGCGGTAATTACCGTTCCTGCATATTTTAGCGATAGTCAGCGGCAGGCTACCAAAGACGCGGGCACTATTGCCGGATTGGAAGTACTGCGGATTATCAATGAGCCTACAGCTGCTGCGCTGGCATATGGTTTAGACAAGGGTGAAGATCATACCATTCTAGTTTTTGACTTGGGTGGAGGTACTTTCGACGTTTCTATTTTAGAATTGGGTGACGGCGTTTTTGAAGTTAAGGCAACCAATGGCAATAACCGATTAGGCGGCGATGATTTTGACGAACGTATTATGAACTGGCTGATCGCTGAATTTAAAAAAGAGACGGGTATTGATTTGTCCAGTGACCGTATGGCAGCACAGCGGTTGCGTGAAGCCGCCGAAAAAGCAAAAATCGAATTGTCCGGTGTGCTAACGACTAATATTAATCTGCCATTTATTACTGCGGATCAAAGTGGTCCTAAACATATGGATATCAGTTTAACCCGGGCCAAATTCGAGGAATTGACCGCTGATTTGGTGGAAGCTACCATGGGACCTACCCGGCAAGCTATGTCCGACGCTGGACTGCAGCCCAAAGATATTCATAAAGTTATTTTGGTTGGTGGTTCGACCCGTATCCCGGCCGTACAGGAAGCAATTAAAAAATTCTTGGGTACAGAACCGCATCGCGGTGTCAACCCGGATGAATGCGTTGCCATCGGTGCTGCCATTCAGGCAGGTGTTTTGGTCGGTGATGTAAAAGATGTTTTACTTTTGGATGTAACACCGCTGTCTTTAGGTATTGAAACCCTTGGCGGTGTATTTACCAAAATTATTGAACGTAATACAACCATTCCAACCAAAAAAAGCCAGATTTTTTCCACTGCGGCTGATAATCAGCCTTCTGTAGACATTCATGTTTTGCAGGGCGAACGGGAAATGGCCAGCTATAATAAAACACTTGGCAGATTCGAATTATCGGATATTCCGCCGGCTCCCCGTGGCGTACCGCGTATTGAAGTTACTTTTGACATTGATGCCAATGGTATTGTGCATGTATCGGCCAAGGACATGGGCACAGGTAAAGAACAAAAGATCACCATCACTTCTTCCGGCGGAATGGATAAAGAGGATATTGAACGTATGGTAAAAGAAGCGGAAGCGCATGCCGCTGAAGATAAAAAACGCAAAGAAGAAGTAGAGGTACGCAATAACGCTGACTCGTTGGTCTATCAGGCGGAAAAGACAGTTAAGGAAATGGGTGACAAGGCCGATAAAACATTAGTTGATAAAGTGAAAGCAGCGGCTGATAAGTTGAAAGAAACGCTTAAAGGCAGTGATATTGAAAAAATAAAAGCAGATACAGAAGAACTCACCAAGCCTTTATATGAATTAACTTCAGCTGTATACAGCCAAGCCAGCCCGGAACAGGGGGCACCGGCGTCTGGGCCCAGTGAAGGGACAAAGTCCGGAGATGAAAAGATTGTCGATGCTGAATATAAAGTAATGGATGATGACAAGAAATAAAATAAATAGCTGTAGGATGGTGTAAAGTGAGCAAAAAAGATTATTATGAATTGCTGGGTGTATCGAAATCAGCATCCGAAGACGAAATAAAAAAAGCATTTCGTAAACTAGCCCGCAAGTACCATCCTGACGTCAATCGTGATAATCCTAAGGAAGCGGAAATTAAATTTAAAGAAATAAATGAAGCTTATGAGGTATTATCCGATCCCCAGCGCCGAGCGCAGTATGACCAATTTGGCCATGCTGCGTTCGATGGTGCCCGGGGTGGTGGTCCTGGTGGAGATTTTGGGTTTGGCGCCAGTGGTGGATTTTCCGATATATTTGATATGTTTTTTGGAGGCCAGTCGGGGTTCGGTTTTGGCGGGCGACAGTCCGGGCCGGAAAAAGGAGCAGATTTACGTTATGATCTGGAAATTGCATTTGAGGAAGCGGCCTTTGGAATTGAGAAAGAAGTTCAAATACCGCGTACCGAAGAGTGTGTGACTTGTAAAGGGTCAGGGGCTGCTCCGGGAACCCATCCCGAGACCTGCCCGCAATGCAAAGGTACCGGACAGGTACAGGTCATGCAAAATACGCCTTTTGGCCGAATGGTCAATGTGAAGACTTGTGAACGTTGCCATGGTGAAGGGAAAATTGTTCCAAATCCTTGTCGGGATTGTCACGGGCGCGGAAAAGTGCGCACAAAACGCAAAATTAAAATCAAAGTTCCTGCCGGCGTAGACAATGGTTCTCGTTTACGTATGGCACATGAGGGGGAAGCCGGAACGCGCGGCGGCCCACCTGGGGATTTATATGTATATATTTTTGTAAAATCGCACAAACTGTTTTCCCGGGAGGGCAGTGAGGTAATCTGCGAGGTACCGATCAGTTTTGTCCAGGCCTCTCTGGGGGATGAAATTGATGTACCTACGCTGGACGGTAAGGTGAAATTGCGTATTCCTGAAGGAACACAGTCAGGTACTATTTTCCGTTTAAAAGATAAGGGAATTCCTCATTTGCGAGGCAATGGACGCGGTGATCAGCATGTCAGGGTCAAGGTTTTGACTCCACAAAAATTGTCTGAGCGGCAGAGGTCTTTACTGCAAGAGTTTGCCAAGCTGGATGGAGAAAATGTTAACCCCGAGCAAAAGAATTTTTTTAAAAAAGTGAAAGATGTTTTTGGGGTGTAAAGCGGCCTATCGTAGTAACGGCATCATAGCTTGTGCCGGTAAAAAAGGGGCGGTAATATGAAATGGGCTGAAATCAGCATCCAGACTACTCATGAGGCTACTGAAGCCGTAGCGAATATTTTCCATGATTTAGGAGCAAGCGGCGTTGTGATTGAGGATCCCGAACTGATTAATGTATATCGGCGGAGCGGTGCCTGGGACTACTGTGATATCCCGGAAGAGACAGATATTGAAACTGTTACGGTAAAAGCATATCTGACCATGGATGAAGAACTGGACGCAAAGCTGTCTGTCTTTGAAGCACGAGTCAATGAATTGATTAAACATAATCTGGATAAAGGTAAAGGAGCGATTCACTGCCGGGAGGTTCAGGAAGAAGATTGGGCATCTGCCTGGAAGGAATATTTTCATCCCACCCGGATCAGTGATAAAATTATTATAAAACCTTCCTGGGAAGAGTATACGGCTGTTCCTGATGATATTGTTATTGAACTGGATCCCGGGATGGCTTTTGGCACAGGAACACATTTTACCACGATGATGTGCGCACAATGTCTGGAGGAAATTGTAAAACCGGGTGATGTGGTGTTCGATGTTGGCACCGGTTCCGGTATTCTTTCTATAGTAGCAGCTAAGCTTGGTGCCGGCAGCGTTCAGTCCGTAGACTTGGATCAGGTGGCGGTGCGTGTTGCGGCTGAAAATATTAAAATTAATGATGTTCAAGATACTGTCAACGTAGTTCAAGGTGATTTGCTGGCCGGGGTAACCGGTCAGGCCGATGTAATCGTTGCGAATATTATTGCGGATATTATCATTCATTTAATACAAGATATTCCGGGAAAGCTTAAGGATGATGGCTACTTTATTGCAAGCGGAATTATTGGAGAGCGGGTTTCTGACGTGACGGCTGCGGTGTTGGCACATAATTTTATTGTTGAAAAAGTCGTTGAAAATGGTGGATGGGTGGCAATGGTAATCCGAAAGAGAGGCGTTTAATATGCGCCGCTTTTTTCTTAATGCCGCATTAGCGGCAAATATGGTCATTGAAGGCAGCGACGTCGATCATATCTGTCGCGTTTTACGGATGAAGTCCGGAGATAAAATAATCGTAGTTGATTACAAGGGGAAAGCGGGCATTGCTGAAATACAACAAGTGACCGTTACTTCGGTTACACTGAAGTTAAAAGAGCAGCTTGCAGAAGACCGCGAGCCGGATATTAAAGTTTGTCTCGTACAGGGGCTGCCCAAAGGCGATAAAATGGATTATATTGTGCAAAAAGCGGTTGAACTAGGCGTAGACAGGATTATTCCGATGATTTCTAAACATGTTGTTGTCCGTTATGATGACCAGAAAAAGGCGCAACGAGTCATTCGGTGGCAAAAAATTGCCGTTGAAGCGTCCAAGCAATGCGGACGTTTCTGCGTGCCGACAGTGGAACCTATCCAGGATATGTCTGAAATAATGAAAAAGACCGCTGGAGGCAGTGAAGTACTGGTGCTGTATGAGGGAGAACAAGGACAGGGCCTAAAACAGGTCCTGCTATCACAGCAAGTTCTTTCTTATACACTGATAGTCGGTCCGGAAGGTGGTTTTGCACCAGAGGAAATTTCCGGCTGGCAGCAGAAAAAAGCTTCTATTGTTACATTGGGATCCCGAATTTTACGAACAGAAACAGCATCTTTGGCGGCAGTATCGATTGTCATGTATGAATGCGGTAATTTAGGAGGCTGATCATGCCATATGTTGCATTTACAACCTTGGGTTGTAAGGTTAATCAATATGAAACCGAAGTTATGGAGGGCCTGTTTCAGGCCGCACACTATACGATTGTTGATTTCCAGGATTTTGCTGATGTTTATGTCATTAATACCTGTTCGGTTACGCATTTGGGCGAAAAAAAATCGCGGCAGCTTATTCGCAAGGCAATAAAGACCAATCCAGAGGCTCTTATTGCCGTCACAGGATGTTATGCCCAGGTTTCGCCTGAAGAAGTGGAAGCCATTGAAGGTGTTGATGTGATTATAGGTACCAGAGAACGGCAACGTATTGTTCAACTGATTGAAGAAGCAGCGCGAAACAAATCTAAAATCAATATTGTCAGTGATATAATGAAGCCTTCGGTGTTTGAAGACATACCTCTGGAGAGATTACCGGTTCGCACGCGTGCCTTTTTGAAGATTCAGGACGGATGCACTAATTTTTGTACTTATTGCATTATTCCCTATGCCCGCGGTCCGCTTAAATCCCGGCCTTTGTCAAGTGTTCGACAGGAAGCGTTAAAACTTATTCATGCCGGCTTTAGGGAAATTGTTCTGACCGGAATTCATTTAGGAGCATACGGTAGGGACAGCGCGAGTCACGATGTCACTTTAGCCGCTGCGGTTAAAGCCGTTCTGGAATTGGAAGGGCTGGATCGTTTACGCCTTGGCTCATTGGAATCACTGGAGGTGGAGGATGAATTAATCTATCTGATGAAAAAAAATCCAAAATTCTGCCGCCATTTACATCTTCCCTTGCAAGCGGGTAGCGATTCGGTGCTTAGAGCGATGAACAGACATTATACTACGGCTGAGTACCAAAGGCTTATCAACAATATCCGCACTGCGGTTCCGGATATTGCCGTTTCGACTGATATTATTGTCGGCTTTCCCGGTGAGACCAACGACATGTTTAAAGAAACGTTACATTTTGTTGAAAAGATGAATTTTGCTAAAATGCATATTTTCCCTTATTCTCGACGAAAAGGAACAACGGCTGCAGATTATGCCGGTCAAGTCCCTGACGAGGTGAAAAAGAACCGTGTGCAAACAATGCGTGAGGTAGCAGATAAAAAAAGCAATGAATATATCCGGTCATTTATCGGCAAGGACATGCAGGTTTTATTCGAAGAAGTCCATAATGATGTTGTCGATGGATTAACCGGTAATTATATACGGGTATATACAAAAAATTCCGGAGAGATCGTTCGAAAGTTATGCCAGGTTCGTTTCGAAGCCATATATAATGACGGCCTGTGGGGAACCGTTATTGATTAATTACAGGTCTTTTCTTTAAGGTGGGAGGATATCAAAGAAAAAGACAGAATAAAGGAATATAGACATACAAAAACTATAGGTGTTCTTGGAGAGGAGGTGCTGTATGCAAAACGAATGTATTTTTTGTAAGATAGCCACAAAACAAATACCTGTGGAGCCAATTTATGAAGATGAGCAGGTTATTGCTTTTCCTGATATCAATCCGGCTGCGCCAGTTCATGTTTTGCTTATCCCTAAAATGCATATTGATCACCTTCTGGCGGTAAAGCCGCAAGACAGTGCGATATTGGCCCGGCTTTCCGCTGCAATTCCCAAGATTGCCGCTAAACTAGGTTTGACTGATGACGGATTCCGTGTGGTTATCAACACCAAGAAAAACGGCGGTCAAACGGTGCATCATTTGCATTATCATATTCTTGGCGGAAGATCCATGAATTGGCCGCCAGGTTAATATTGACAGTATACATGATTTTATTGTATAATGTTTAGGTGTATATAGACGTAATACACTTCCCCGTAATGGTCAAGTGGAGGGAGGGAGATCAGATGTCAGAAGTCAAAGTAGGAAAAAATGAAACAATTGATAGTGCACTCCGCAGATTCAAACGTACTTGTCAAAAGGCGGGAACTCTTGCCGAAGTTAGAAAACGTGAGCATTATGAAAAACCTAGCGTAAGGCGCAAGAAAAAGTCCGAAGCGGCACGTAAACGCAAATTTAAAGCATAAAGTAACGTTTCGGGGGTATTTACATGTCTCTTAAGGATAAACTAGCAGAAGATATGAAGCAGGCCATGAAAGATCGGGAAGCAGGCAAGGTTCAGCTTTCGGTTATCCGTATGGTGCGTGCCAATATAAAAAATGTTGAGATTAATTACAAAAAAGAACTTTCCGATAGTGAAGTTCTGGATGTTATAGCTAAAGAAGTAAAGATGCGTCGTGATGCAATGGAAGAGTTCCAAAGGGGAAATCGGCCGGATTTGGTAGATAACCTGGAAAAAGAAATTGACGTTCTGATGCAATATCTTCCTCAACAGCTAGATGAGAATGAAGTTCGTGCATTAGTGACTGAAGCTATTGCTCAAACAAATGCTACTAGTCCGAAGGATATGGGAAAAGTAATGTCTAATCTCATGCCCAAGGTTAAGGGGCGTGCAAATGGTAAGTTGATTAATTCTATAGTAAAAGAGTTACTTAATCAGTAAAACAGAATCCGGTACATTATAGTGCCGGATTTTAATGTTATCCGGCACTAATAAGAAAAGCAGTTGAAGATAGGAGCAGGATCATGCGTACGGTTATAGCTGCAGTTATACTGTGTGCGGTATTTATTTTCAGTCAGTCGGTATGTTCAGCCCAGGAAAGACCTGCTGTATTGGTTATTTCTATAAAAGGCGAAATCAATGAGGCACAAGTAGCACTTTTGAATCGTGCATTGTCTGAAACAAGGGATAAGCAGGTAGACGCCGTGATTCTTGAAATTGATACATTCGGTGGATTGGTTGACTCAGCGGTCAAGCTGAGGGACATGATTGTCGAGGCAGCCATACATACTAAAACCATTGGCTATGTTAAAAACCGGGCCTGGTCTGCGGGGGCGCTAGTCACTCTTGCCCACCAAAATATCGTTATGGCCGAAGGAGGAAGTATTGGTGCTGCCGAACCAATCCCAGCCACAGAAAAAAATATTTCCGCATTAAAGGCTGAATTTGCAGCCACAGCTAAAAAAAATGGACGTAATCCCCGGATAGCCGAAGCTATGGTAGATAAGACGACCGGAATTCCCGGATATACTGAAGCGGGGCAAATTCTCTCTCTGGCCGATTATCAGGCCGTGCAGCTTGGTTATGCAGATGTAATTGCTTCTGAACGCGGAGCCGTATTAGCGCATTATGGTTTGGAAAATAGCGATGTAATCGAATATAATCTAAATTGGAAAGATAATTTAGCAGGTTGGCTAGGGTCGTCTGCTGGCCGCGCATTATTGCTTACAATATTGTTTTTAGCAATTTTAATTGAATTGAAGACAGCCGGAACCGGTATTGCCGGGATCATTGCAATTTTGGCAGCTCTTTTGTTTTTTACCGGACAGTGGCTGCTGGGTCTGGCAAGCTGGCTGGAAATCATGATTTTTCTTGTCGGTGTAATACTAATAACAGGAGAACTATTCTTTTTAGGGACGGGGATACTGGCTGCGGCCGGTGTTTCTTGTATTTTTGCCAGCCTGTTTTTAGCTTTAGGTGCCGATACGCAGGCTGTTCAGGCGATTCTCTTTAGTTTAGCAACTGCCTTAGTATTATTTTTCTTCTTGGCCAAGCAGCTGTCTACCAGTTCCTTATGGAAAAAGTTGATGCTTAAGGAAACGGAGACAAGTCAGGAAGGGTTTGTCAGCGGGCCGGATTATACTATTTATCAGGGAAAAATCGGTATAACGGTAACAAAACTTCGTCCGGCGGGAGTTGTTGAAATTGAGGGGGTTTGGGTTGATGTCATCTCAGAAGGGGTTTTTGTGGATGAGGGTGTTAAAGTCAAGGTAACGGGTACTGACAGCAACCGTGTGGTTGTTCGTCCGATTGCCGATTAAAAAAGGAGAGGATAGAATGCTGTCATTAATAGGACCTTTGTTTTTCCTGATGCTGATTGTTATCGGGATTGGTGTGTTTTTACATTTTGTTCCCCTTGGTTTGTGGATATCGGCCATGGCGGCCGGTGTTCACGTCGGGATTTTCACCTTGATTGGCATGCGGTTGCGTCGTGTGCCACCGGCTCAGATTGTTTTGCCGTTGATTAAAGCAAACAAGGCCGGTTTGGATGTAAATGTGAACCAATTGGAAGCACACTACTTAGCCGGAGGCGATGTTGATAAGGTTATTGATGCGCTGGTTGCTGCACATCGGGCTCAGATTCCCCTGCCTTTTGAAAGATCAGCTGCCATTGATCTGGCGGGCCGTGATGTGCTGGAAGCTGTGCAAATGAGTGTTAATCCTAAAGTAATTGAAACACCCATCGTTTCTGCCGTGGCTAAAAACGGTATTGAATTAAAAGTTAAAGCACGTGTAACCGTTCGGGCCAATATTGATCGGTTGGTTGGGGGGGCCGGTGAAGCTACCATTATAGCCAGGGTTGGTGAAGGGATTGTTACCACGGTTGGTTCATCCGCTGATCATAAAGATGTTTTGGAGAATCCCGACCACATATCAAGAACCGTATTGTCAAAAGGGCTGGATGCCGGCACAGCTTTTGAAATATTGTCTATTGATATTGCCGATGTTGATGTTGGACGCAATATCGGCGCAGAACTTATGACAGATCAGGCTGAAGCGGAAAAACGTATTGCACAAGCCAAGGCGGAAGAACGAAGGGCTATGGCAGTTGCCCAGGAACAGGAAATGAAGGCTTTTACCCAGGAAATGCAGGCAAAAGTTATAGAAGCACAGGCAGAAGTACCTCATGCTTTGGCGTTGGCTTTAAAAGAAGGGCGTATGGGAGTGATGGATTATTATAATATGAATAACGTCATTGCCGATACTCAGATGCGGGAAACGATTGGAAAAGTTGAACCGTTGCAAGTAGCTGGACAACCGGATAAAAACAAGGGAGAATAATTATGGATATTCTCTTACTGATTGTTTTTACCATAGCGTTGTATGTCCTTCCGGAACTTTTCCGACGTAAACGGCCTACTGAATACAAGTACCCGGACATACCGGAACCGGAGCCGCAACCGGACACTAAACCGGAAAAAACAGCCGAAGAGCCGATAATAAAGGATGAATTAATTAAGAATTGGGTGGTTGCTCCGAAAATAAAGGAACAGTCTATATTAATGTCTGATATGAAGAAAACAGAAAGTCTCCCCGTGGTACAAACCGAAAAGCTGGCTTATCCTATTTTGGTCAATGCCATGATTTATTCGGAAATATTACAGAAGCCACGTGCATACCGTCCTATTATGTATAAAAAGAGGTAATTATTAAAAATAACAGGGAAAATTACACCTGTTATTTTTTTTGTTTTTATATGCACAATAGTATTATGAATCTTATAAAAACAGAGAAAGGAGGCAAGTACATGACAGAATATAAGGGAAGACTTACCTATGCCAAGGGTACTTATGTAGAGTTTGTCGTCGCCCCTAATCAAGAGGTGGATTTTGGTGATATTTTAGTTGTTGAAGGTCAACATAATGAGCGATTTTATATCCGGGTTTATGATTTTAAAGTGAAATCACGCTGGTCGGGATTAAATGGAGTAGGTTATTTAATGAGTAAATTGGATGAAAACGGTCAGGTAGAAAATCAGGAAGATTTGGATTTTTATCTGGGTGGTAATCATACCGTGAAAATTGCCATGGCGGAACAGTTGTGTTATATCGATTCTACAGGACAATTATTAAATCCGAAAACCTGTCCGAACTTTTTTTGCGAAATTCATTCCCTAAGTAATAATGACAGTGCCTTGTTAGATGAACTAAAGGGAGATTTGGAAATTGGCTTATTAAAAACCGGTCGTAATGTTTTGAATTTACCTGTCGGAATTTATGGTACCAAAGCTATTCCTGAGCATATTGGCATATTTGGCACCACAGGATCGGGGAAAAGTAATTTAGTAAAAGTACTAGCTAGTTCGGCCATCCATAATAATAATTACGGCCTGTTAATTTTTGATGTTCATAATGAATATTACCAGGCTTTATCCATGCACCCACAGGTTAAGGAACGTCTTTTTGTTTATAATACGAATCCGGAAAATGAATATGTAACGAAACTAAAAATTAATTATGCCGAAATTGAACCGGAAGACATTTTAGCCTGTGGCAGTTTTACAGAAGCCCAATTCGATGCTTTATATAAAATGCAGACCATTTGGCAGGAAAACTGGATGAAATATGTTCTGGAATATGATACAACAGATTTAGTGGAAGAATTAGCGGGAAGTACAGGGCAAAAATTCAATTCCCGTACCGTTAATAAAATTAAAAGTGTTTGTTGGAATATCGAAAAAGAATTAAACATTGATGATCAGCAGTCTGTGATTTTGCAGCAAATTTTAGCAGAATTAGAAAAAGGAAATGTTGTATTAATCGAACTAAAAAATATTTCACCCGTTGGTGAACAGGCGCTTTCGACGTTGCTTTCGAAAAAACTTCTTCAATATTATTCGCGCAAGACGGAACAAGGCAAAGATGGAACTAAACCGATTATGATTATACTTGAAGAAGCACATCGTTTTCTGGGAAAAAAAGAAGTCGCCAGTAATAATGTGTTTGCCCGTCTGGTAAGTGAGGCCCGGAAGTTTAATTTGGGAATGTGTGTTATTGACCAGCAACCAAGATTATTGGCTGATAAGGTATTGTCCCAGCTTAATACCTTGTTTATTTTGGGGTTGGCATCCAAAGCAGACCGCAGCAAATTGGAAACTATGTGCCGGAAAGATATTTTACAGCAACGTAATGAAATCAAAAATCTGGATTGCGGTGAAATGATTTTGGCAACAAATTATATGAGATTTGCCGCTCCGGTAAAAATTCATAAATTTGAAAATTTTATTCAAAAATTCGATCCAGGTATCAGTTTAGCAGGAGCGATACAAATATAATGTGTATCTACAAAAAGGTATAGAACACGGTTCTATACTTTTTTGTTGTGTCATGACGAAAATTTGCCGGTGATACCTTATCCTGAATGAATTTCTGAATGAATGCATACATTTTTATATGGGGGGATAAGTATGGCAAATGGCAAAAAGGGACATTTACAGAAACTGGCCGGATTGCTGGAAATACCTCAAGATATTGTTATGGATTTACCCCGGATAACCATGTTGGGAAATAAACAATTGTTAATTGAAAATCATCGGGGAATTATTGAGTATACCCCCCTAGTTGTACGTATAAAACTCAATCAGGGTGAATTAATCGTAACCGGCAGTAATTTGGTGTTAGGAAATTTGCAAATGGAGCAGATATTCATTGAAGGTATTGTGGAGGCCATACGTTATGACACTTAATGTGCTGAACTATATAAATGGTCATGTTGTAATCCGCATTAGTGGCCCGATGCCGGAGCGATTTATTAATTTATGTACGGCCGAAGGGATATTTTTATGGGGGATAAAAAGTGAAGAACGCTCCTTATATGCTCACTTGCGGTTAAAAGATTTTTTCCGTATTAGAACTTTAGTACGAAAAAGCCGTAACACGATAAAAGTAATCGACTATGGCGGTTTCCCCTTTATTCTAAAAAAAATTAGACAACGCAAAATGATTGTAGTCGGTGTTTTGCTTTTTTTTATATTGCTTAATATCCTGTCTTCTTATATCTGGATTGTTGAGGTAACGGGTACTAAATCCATAACGCCGGAAACAGTCATGCAAATATCGGGTAAAAATGGACTGAAGGTGGGATTGCGTAAAGAAAAAGCCGATTTAGCGCAGATTGAAAAGGAGTTGATATTACAAATTCCACAGCTTGCCTGGGTAGGAATTCATTTTACCGGAACAAGAGCGGTCATTGAGGTGGTGGAAAAAACCATTCCGCAAGCAGAAGATAAACATCCGGCGGATATTGTAGCACAAAAAGACGGAATCATAACGGAAATTATTGTACTAAACGGACAACCTAACGTAAAGAAGGGGGATACTGTAAAAAGAGGAGAGGTGTTAATTCGGGGGGTTATTCCACTTTTACCGGAAGGAGATGGAAATGCTGTCCGGACGGAAAATGTAAAGCCTGCAGAATTAACAAGAGCCAAGGGGATTGTGAAGAGCCGGGTATGGTATGAAAGCTATGGGGAATCGGAAATGTCGGAACATAGTTATTCCAGAACGGGGCGGCGGGATATGGAAGTTAAGGTAAAAATCGGAACAAACCAGTTTATTTTAAAAAAAGCTCATCCTGACCAATATCCTATTTTCGAAGAAGAGACTATTCAGAAAAAGCTACCTGGCTGGAGGAATAGGGATTTACTTGTCGAATCTACTATAAGTATCTTTTATGAATTAAACGATTTGTATAAAGAATTTAGCTATGAAGAAGCTTGTGACAGGGCGAAAAACAAAGCTTTATCAGTGCTGCAGGCTTCAATGCCGGAAGGGGCACAGGTGTTAACCCGTGAGGTTACGGTAATTAATACGATGGACCCAGGAGTTGTCCGGGTAAAAGTGAGTATAGAAACAATTGAGGATATCGGTCAAAGCGTAAATATTTCCAGCTATTGAGGAGGAAATTCTTTTTGCAGCAAATACGTGAACAAGGTACGGATAATACGGAAAACCGGTTTAGCTTTAAGGATATTTCAGAAGCTACGGCTGTATTAGGACGCCATGATGAACATTTACGTGTAATTATTGAAAATTTTTCCGGACGTATAACAGCAAGAGGCGGCGAAGTGGTTATCAATGGTTCTGCCGGTGAAGTGGTAATGATTGCAAAATTATTTGAAGAACTCATCTACCTTTACCGTTTGGGAAACAATATTACTTTACAGGACGTAAAATATAGCATTCAAATGATAAAGGAAGAACAAGCTGATTTTTTGCATAAAATGTTTGGTGAAGTCATTGCAGTTACTTCACGGGGTAGGCAGGTACGCCCCAAGACGCGGGGACAGCAGTTCTATGTCGAAGCCATGCGCCATAATCACATTACTTTTGGAATAGGACCTGCCGGAACCGGGAAAACTTATCTTGCAGTTGCTATGGCAGTGTTTTCCTTAAAAAACAAAGAAGTAGAACGAATCATCCTAACCAGGCCAGCCATTGAAGCCGGAGAAAAACTGGGTTTTTTGCCCGGAGACTTGCAGGATAAGGTGGATCCGTATTTAAGACCGCTGTATGATGCGCTACAGGACATATTGGGGAACGACACTTTTCAAAAGTATATGTCGAAGAATATTATTGAAGTCGCTCCGCTGGCTTATATGCGAGGACGCACACTACACGATTCTTTTATTATTCTTGATGAAGCGCAAAACACGACACCACAACAGATGAAGATGTTTCTCACCCGTATGGGGTTTGGTTCTAAGATGGTGATAACCGGTGATATTACCCAGATTGATCTGCCTTATAACAGTGTTTCCGGGTTAAAACAGGCGCAAACCATTCTAAAAAATGTAGAGGGAATACAGATCATAACTTTTCATGAACAAGATGTCGTGCGGCACGAAATTGTGAACAGAATCATTAGGGCTTATGACAAGTACGAAAAGGGAGAGGGAATATCCTGATATTGGAGTGAGATATATGTTATCGCTTAACCATAATAAACTGCGTAATTTTTTTCTCCAACCTGCCAGTATTTATGCGAAACCGATCCTTCGCCGGATTGTATACGGTTTGGCATTTTTTTTCGTATTTATTATTCTTCTTTCGACAGATTTTGTTTCCGATAAAGTATCGTTTCAAGTCGGACAAGTCAGTGACCGGGATGTTGTCGCCCCGCGGACTGTCTCTTATGTAGATGCTGTTAAAACTAAAAAATTGGAAGAAGAAGTATTAAACAGCATTGCTAATGTGTATGATTTAGATAGTTCCGCCATGGCTGATGCCGAAGAAAGTGTAGCGGCGATATTTTCCATTGCCCGTTCGGTAATAACCGATCCGGTATTGCTTTCCAGGGAAGAAAGAATAAATAAATTAATGCAGCAATTGCCGATTAATTTGCCAAATACGGTTTTAGCCGGTATAATTCAGCTTAATGAAGCCGAACTTACGAGTGCCCAGGAACAAACTAAGCATTTGTTGCAGAAATATTTCCAGCATGGAATGCGGGATGATGATATTGACTTGGCTCGTAAGCATATTGTTATTGAAACAGAAGAACTGGGGCTTGGAAAAAATCAGGAATCTGTTGTGGCCGGTATTGCGCAGCAACTGCTCAAACCGAATTTTATATTAAATGTCCGGGAAACTGATAAACGAAAACAAGCCGCATTAGCCAGTATTGAACCGGTCAGAGAGACTATTAAGAAGGGACAGATTCTGGTTAGGAGTGGTGATGTAATAACAACAGATCAAATTGACGCCATGGAAGAACTTGGATTATATAGGGGGCAGACAGGAGAAATCAAAATATTGGGTTTAAGTATATTTGTCCTGTTGGTAATGCTTTTGGTTTTAGGATATCTGTATAAATTTTCGTATAAAGTATACAACAGTGATTTACAGTTAAGCTTAATAGGACTTATCATTTTATTAGCTATTCTATTAGGCAGGGCCGCCCATTATTATTCGGATTTTGTGGCACCGATCGCTGTGGGAGCCTTGCTAGCTTCCATTTTAATTGATTCCCGGACCGGTTTGTTAGTCGGTATTACTTCCACCATACTGTTTAGTGTAATTGTTGATCATGATTTACAGGCAGTATCCGTAGCTTTAATTGGCAGTATGGTAGGAGTGTACAGTGTCTCAAAAATGACACCTGGCTATAGTTTAACGCAAACAGGCATATGGATTGCTTTAGTTAATTTCCTGGTTATTATTGCAACCGGATTTATGCAGCAAATCGACGTTATTCAGGTTTTACTACAGGGGGTGATGGGGGTTTTAGGAGGGGTCCTTTCTGCCGTTATTACCATAGGTCTATTGCCCTATCTGGAACATAGCTTTAATATTACTACTACGATAAAACTGCTTGATTTGGCAAAACCCAATCACCCTTTGTTACAAAGACTTTTGTTAGACGCGCCTGGTACGTACCATCATAGTGTCTTGGTGGGAAACCTAGCGGAGACGGCCGCAGGCAGTATTGGTGTCGATCCGGTTATTGTGAGGGTTGGTGCTTATTATCATGACATTGGGAAGATTAAACGGCCATACTTTTTTGTTGAAAATCAGGCTGCAAATGACAACCCGCATGAAAAAATTGCTCCTTCGTTAAGTACACTCGTTGTTACTTCGCACATAAAAGATGGAATCGATTTATGCAGAGAATATAAAATACCCCAGATTATTATTGATATTGTGCAACAACATCATGGAACAACGTTAGTTTCCTATTTTTATCACCGTGCTGCGGAAAATGAACATGGTGAATGTATTATCGAGGCAGATTTCCGTTATGAAGGTCCCTGTCCGCAAACGAAGGAGGCTGCTATTATTATGCTGGCTGATGCCTGCGAAGCCGCTGTCCGGTCTATCGGAAAACCAAACTCCAACCGCATTGAGGCAATGGTAAGAAAAATAATCCGTGAGCGATTGCATGATGGTCAGTTGGACGATTGCAATCTCACCTTAAAAGATTTAAGCAGGATCGGAGATATTTTTATCCGGGTATTGTCCAGCATGTTTCACACCAGAATTGAATACCCGGATAATGTAAAAGAAATAGAGAAGAGGAAAGCAAAAAATGGAAATAACAATAAGCAATTTGCAGAAAAAAACGACAGTGACCTTGCAAATGGAGAAAATTGTCAGAATGGTATTGGAAAAAACAGCCGAACTGCACAAAATACAACCACAGACGGAAGTAAGTGTGGTTTTGGTCGATGATGAATATATCCACTCTTTGAACAGGGAATATCGCGGCAGGGACTGCTCAACCGATGTGCTTTCGTTTGCTCTAGCGGAAGGGGAAGAGCCGGATATTATTGATGGACCTGAAGAAGAATTGCTTGGTGATATTATTATTTCTTTGGATGCCACTATCCGGCAGGCAGAAGAATTTGGCCATAGTGTGGAACGGGAGTTGGCTTACTTAACGGTGCATGGTATGCTACATTTGCTGGGGTATGATCACGAACAAGAAGCAGACCGTCAAGATATGCGTGCTGCAGAGGAAGAGGTACTTAAGGCGTTACACCTGGTTCGTGATACCAATTACTTATGAAAAGACAGTCCTTGCTTGCTTCGCTTGCACAGGCAGGGAAGGGAGTGATGTCCTGTCTGCAACGGGAGCGGAATCTAAAAATTCATTTTCTGTTTGCTTTTTTGTCCTGCTTGCTTGCCTGGTATGTGCAACTGTCAAAACAGGAATGGCTGCTGCTTATTCTCACCATTGCCGGGGTTATCGTTAGCGAAATGGTAAACACCGCTATTGAAGTTATGGTGGATTTAATCTCACCCGAGTACCACCCTTTGGCAAAACAAGCTAAAGATATTGCTGCCGGAGCTGTCCTGTTTATGGCATTGGTTTCACTTATAGTTGGTTATATTCTGTTTGTGGAAAAGTTTTAGTTGAAGGTGATAACATGGATCAAGATACGGCTGATAAATTGATTGCCGAAGCTGTCCAAGCAAGGGAAAATGCTTATGCCCCTTACTCAAAGTTTAAAGTTGGAGCAGCTGTAGTAACTGGAAAGGGAAAACTATATTCAGGCTGTAATATAGAAAATGCATCATACAGCTTGTGTACCTGTGCGGAACGGACGGCCATTGTTAAAGCGGTATCATCCGGTGAGAAAAATTTGAGATGGATGGCAGTGGTCGCCGATACAGCTCAGCCGGTGGCACCCTGTGGTGCCTGCCGTCAACTGATGGCGGAATTTGGTATCGAAAAGATTGTCATGGCCAGTACAGCAGGCCAGCGGAAAATTGTATCGGTAACTGAATTGCTGCCATATTCATTTAATCCAAGTATGTTGTTGGGAGAGGAGCTTCATAGTGAATGATAGTATCCCTGTTGCAGGAGAAGAATATAAATCAGGATTTGTAGCCATTGTCGGGAGGCCTAATGTCGGTAAGTCCACTTTGCTGAATAGTCTCATTGGGCAAAAGGTAGCCATTATGTCGGATAAACCGCAAACTACACGTAATAAGATATTATGTGTTTTAACTTTGCCGGATGCCCAGATACTGTTTATTGATACCCCCGGTATTCATAAACCTAAACATAAGCTGGGCGAGTATATGGTGCAAACAGCGGAAAATACGTTGCATGAAGTGGATGTGATTATTTTTGTCATTGATGCAGCATCAGACTTAGGTGCAGGCGATCAATACATATTAGAGCGCTTAAAAACAGTGAAAACACCGGTAATACTGGCAATTAACAAAATTGATCAAATGCCGCCGGCAGAGATTTTGCCGGTTATCACGCAATATGTGGATAAGTTTAATTTTGCTGCTGTTGTGCCCATTTCGGCTTTACATAGTACCAATCTTGCCGATTTAATAACCGAGGTAAAAAGTTATCTGGCTCCCGGCCCTCAGTATTATCCGGAAGATATGTTGACTGATCAGCCGGAAAGAATGGTGATTGCGGAGTTAATCCGTGAAAAAATACTGCACCTGACCAGGGAAGAAATTCCGCATGCTATAGCTGTCGACATTGAAGAAATTACTGCCAGAGATAATGATAATTTATATATCCGGGCTGTAATTTATGTTGAGCGGGAGTCGCAAAAGGGAATCGTGATTGGTTCAGGGGGGAAATTATTAAAGGAAATTGGTTACTTGGCACGGAAAGATATCGAAAATTTACTGGGCTCGAAAAGCTTTTTAGATTTATGGGTCAAAGTAAAAAAAGACTGGCGTAACAGGGATAATACATTGCGTTCTTTTGGCTACGAATAACAGATGGCTATGACTATTTTTGACTGCTAGACTTGGCAGTCATTCTCTTTATTGACCGCAGATGCGATAAATGGTATCATTTGTAAGAGGGGTATTTTATGAACAGATTATCGAAGTATTTTGTTAATGGGTTAATCGTTATTGTTCCTATTGCGATTACGGCATTTGTTATTATACAAATTTTTTCGATTACCGAAGAAATGTTGGGAGTTTACTTGCCTGTTCATTTTCCGGGGGTAGGAATCATAGCCGTATTACTGCTGATTATTCTGACCGGCTGGTTATCTTCCTACTGGGCACTCAAACGTGCTCTTGAATGGGGAGAGCGGCTGCTTGAATCTATCCCAATCATTAAATTTATTTATACCAGTATTAAACAATTATCGACAGCAGTGTTTGAGTCGCAACAATTATTTAAGCAAGCGGTGCTGGTTCCGTATCCACATCAGGATGCGAAGGCACTGGGGTTTGTTATGTCGGAAATTTCTGATCCTTTGAAAAACGTATTAGAGGATGAGCATGTTTGTGTATATATACCAATGAGTTTCAATCTGACAAACGGATTTAACATTCTGGTACCGAAGAAAGATATTATAATGTTAGATGTAACGAATGAAAGCACGCTACAGTATCTATTTACTGCAGGCATGATTATGCCTACGGCTAATGATGCACATAAATAGGGAGTGGATGCGCTATCGATTCGCCTTTATATAGTATAGTAAAATTGCTATTTGCGGTAGTATTAGTCTTGTTAAATGGTTTTTTTGTTGTAGCTGAGTTTTCTCTGTTCAGAGTAAAGAAAACGCGTTTGGAAGAATTGGCTCAGCAGGGAAATAACCGGGCCAGACTAGCTTTAAAAGTAATGTCTGCTTTCGACACGTATTTGGGAGCCACTCAGTTGGGGACTACCTTATCCTCGTTGGCTCTGGGATGGCTAGGGGAGCCCGCAGTGGCTTCGCTCTTGAAATCCTCCTTAAATCAAAATTTACCGGAAAACCTTATATGGGTGTCATCCCTGCTTAGCGTATTAATCGGTTTTTTTTCTATTACCTTTCTCCATATTGTATTGGGAGAACTGGTTCCAAAAACGTTAGCCATACAAAAAGCGGAAGGGATGGCTTTAACGTCCGTAAGAGCACTATTTGTTTTTCATAAAATTACCTATCCGGTTATTTGGCTGTTTCAACAAGCCGCCCGGGTGATTTTAGCTGCTATGCAGATTAAACCGGTCAATGAAACCGAACTAACTCATTCAGAAGAAGAACTGCGTATGATCGTCAGTGCCAGCCAGCGCGGTGGAGTCTTAGACCAGATGGAAAGTGAGTTAATTGACAACGTATTTGATTTTGCTGACCGGCTGGCACGGGAAATTATGGTGCCGCGGCAGGATATGATTTGTCTGTTTATGGATGATTCCTATGAGGAGAATATCCGGATTGTCCGCGAGACCAATCACACCCGTTATCCTTTATGTGTTGAGGACAAGGATCATGTCATTGGCATGGTGCATTTAAGAGACCTGATGGATTTTGATTTGCGTAATTCGGCTAATAAGGATTTAAAGACAATTATGCGGGAAATTCTTGTTGTGCCGGAAGGTATGTCTGTCGCCAAACTTTTGCAGGTCATGAAGCGCAAACGCATTCATTTGGCGGTAGTGGCTGATGAGTATGGAGGGACGGCCGGTTTGGTGGCCCTGGAAGATATTATTGAAGAAATTGTCGGTGATATTCAAGATGAGCATGACGAAGTAGTAGAAGGGGAAATTCAGCGTCTGGCCGATGGTGCCTATGAATTTGACGGCCGGGTTCTGTTGGACGATGTGGCGGACATATTACATATTCAATTAGGAGAACATGAGGAAGATACGCTTGGCGGATATATATTCGGTCTTTTGGGGCGGCGTCCTGAAATTGGCGATCAAGCGCGGATTGATGAATATCAATTTGAAGTATTAAAAGTTAACGGATTTCGCATAGTAAGGGTAAAAGCTGAATTATTAACAGGATGGAATTCGATGAACAAAAATGATAATTAGTCTGTACGAAAGGATGATAGTAATTGTTGTTACGAGACGTTATGTGGAAAATTTTTCTGAGTACCGGCATATCGGAGCGTATCTGCTCTATCGTTCCTGTATGGAGTGTAATCAGCTTCCCGGAAATTCACTAAATAACGCAGCAGAGGTTGTTTGAATTTTTTATGGTATATCAGACCGAAGCCATCTTGTTGGCAGTACGCGACTGGCGTGAGGCTGACAGGATGGTAACTTTGTTTTCAAAAGAATATGGAAAACTCAGTGCCGTTGCTTACGGAGCCAGGCGTCCCAGCAATCGATTGGCGGGAAGTATACAGCTTTTTTCTCAACTGGATTTATCACTGGAATCCGGTAAAGCCCTCGACACGATAAAACAATGCGAGATGAAAAATAGTTTTAGACGTGTTCGTGAGAATCTTTTTTATATGGCATATAGTTCTTTTCTTGCTGAAATCGTGGTTGAATTAAGCCCGGAACGGCAGGGGGAACCACGCATATTCGAATTACTTGTCGATGCCTTTACCTTGATTGCCGAACGTAATCCCAGATTGGTAGCGCTGGCGGCAGCATGGCAGGTACTGGCAATTTCCGGATATCTTCCGGAGTACAGGGTATGTGTAGAATGCGGCAATGATCTTCACTTCCCGGTTTTTTTTGATGTACATGCCGGTGGCGTGTTATGTTCTTTTTGTAAAAAAAACGATACAACCGATACATTGACACTGCCCATTAGCCAAGATACGGCTGTTCTAATTGACGCTCTGGTACATCTTAATTTAAAATGTCCTGGTAAATTTTCCGTCAGCGGAGCCAGCCTACTGCAAACAGAAGCCATTTTGATTCAGTATTTACTTTATTGTTTAGACAAACCGCTTAAGTCCTTGGCTTTTATTAAACAAATTGGATCATAAACTTGAACTGGAGAGCATAAGTTTTTCTGTTTTGAGCATAATAAAAAAATACCAAAACCGGAGGTACGTTTATGGAAGAAATAACTCTGGAAAAAATTGATATATTGCGTGAAAGAACAGGTGCATCCTACTCCCAGGCCAAAGAGGCTTTAGTTAGCAGTCGTGGTGATGTTCTGGAAGCATTGATTGCGTTGGAAAAGCAGCAAAAGAATACATGGACGGAAGAGTTCTCCCTGCGCTCGACAGAAGTCATTGACAAGGTAAAAGAATTAATTCATGAGGGAAATGTAAATAGCATCCGTGTAAAACATGAAAATAAAGTATTAGTCGATATTCCTGTCGGTCTAGGGGCACTGGGGGCTGTTTTTTTACCTCAACTGGCAGCATTGGGCGTTTTGGTAGCTGTGTTTAAAAGATGCACTATTGAAGTTATCCGTAACGGGGAAAACAAGTCTGATTAAATGTAAG
This sequence comes from Propionispora sp. 2/2-37, assembly GCF_001298735.1. Taxonomy (GTDB): domain Bacteria; phylum Bacillota; class Negativicutes; order Propionisporales; family Propionisporaceae; genus Propionispora. Next base: position 222,518 of record NZ_CYSP01000001.1, read on the forward strand.
ACAGAAAATGTAAGCTTTGTTTTTATAATTGACAGGGATTAGCATATTTGCTATATTGTATATTAATATATGGCAATGAAGAAGAGTAGTAGCCTGGCTACAGCGAACCGGGGAGAGTGGAAGCCCGGTAATCGGGTGAAGGCGTTTCTGAGCTGCGGATGGAAATCTATGTGTGACATAGTAAAGTAAATTCTGCAATAGTTAACTGAAAGTGGGCATTTGCCAAGCAGGGTGGAACCGCGGGATAAAAACTTCTCGTCCCTGGTAACTTTATGTTACTGGAGACGAGAGGTTTTATTTTTAAAATTTTTAGGGGGAGAAAAATGACATTTCAAGAGATTATTTTAACTCTGCAAAATTTTTGGGCAGAACAAAAATGTATTTTGCAACAACCCTATGATGTGGAAAAAGGGGCTGGTACTATGAACCCGGCTACTTTTCTGCGGGCTTTGGGACCGGAACCTTGGAACGTCGCTTATGTGGAACCGTCACGGCGTCCTACTGACGGGCGTTATGGAGATAATCCGAACCGGTTGTTCCAGCATCACCAGTATCAGGTAATTATGAAACCGTCACCGGCAAATATTCAAGATTTATATTTATCCAGCCTGGCCCGTTTAGGCATTGATCCGGACCAGCATGACATTCGCTTTGTTGAAGATAATTGGGAATCGCCCACGCTTGGTGCATGGGGATTGGGCTGGGAAGTCTGGCTGGATGGTATGGAAATTACCCAATTTACTTACTTTCAGCAGGTTGGCAGCATTGATGTTAAGCCGGTGTCGGTAGAAATTACTTATGGTTTAGAGCGTTTAGCCATGTATATTCAAGGCAAGGAAAACGTGTTTGATATTGAATGGATTAAAGGGATTACCTATGGCGATGTATTTCACCGTAATGAGGTAGAGCATTCTTATTACAATTTTGAGATTGCCGATACAAAACTCTTATTTCATTTGTTTGATTTATATGAAAAAGAAGCTTTACGGGTACTGGAACTTGGTTATGTTCTTCCGGCATACGATTATGTCTTAAAGTGTTCTCATTCCTTTAATTTATTGGATGCACGTGGGGCAATCAGTGTGAGTGAACGTACCGCTTTTATTGGCCGGGTGCGTACTATGGCCCGTTTATGTGCACAAACTTATGTGGAGCAACGAGAAAAACTCGGATATCCGCTTTTGAAGGAGAGGAAACAATGATGTCCAGAGATCTATTATTGGAAATTGGTACTGAAGAAATCCCGGCACGGTTTATGCCTGATATATTGTTTCAATTGGAAAAGCTTTCCCAAGAAAAACTTGCGCTTTTGCGTATTACTTATAAACAGGTACAGGCGATAGGAACCCCCCGTAGAATGGTGCTTGTTATTCGCGGCCTGTCCGAGCAACAGGAAGATAAATTCAGTGAGAACAAAGGTCCTTCTGTAAAAATTGCTTTTGACAGCAACGGTGCGCCAACCAAGGCAGCCCAGGGATTTGCGCGTGGGCAAGGAGTTGACGTGACCGAACTAGTAGTGAAGGACGGTTATGTTTATGCGGCAATCAATGAAAGCGGCCGTCCGGTTCAGGAACTGCTGCCGGAGATATTGCTGAATATAATTCACAGCCTTAATTTTCCTAAAAATATGCGCTGGGGAGACCTTGATATTCGTTTTGTCCGGCCGATACGCTGGCTGGTAGCGCTCTATGGCACGGAGATTATTCCGTTAAGCATAGCGGAAGTCAGCAGCGGTAATGTGACATACGGGCACCGTTTTTTAAGCAAGGGAGCTCTTACGATAGGATCTGTTGACGATTATTTTGAGAAATTGGCGAAAAACTATGTGATGGTTGACCCCAAAGAGAGACGTGCGGTTATCCTGCACCAGGTTGAGCAGTTGGCTATAAGCCACGGAGGCGTAGCGGAGATAGATGGAGAACTCCTTGAGGAAGTTGTGTTTTTAGTTGAATTTCCAACGGCACTTTGTGGCAATTTCGATGAAAAATATCTGACTTTGCCCGCAGAAGCTATCATTACTCCTATGCGTGAACATCAACGTTATTTCCCGGTCCTCTCCAAAGACAAAAGATTACTGCCGGTGTTTATTACTGTCCGTAACGGTAATTCCGATCATATCAAGGTGGTGCAGCACGGTAACGAAAGAGTGTTGCGGGCCAGATTGGATGATGCCAAGTTTTTCTTTGAAGAAGATCAAAAGATTACTTTAGAAAATCGTGTTGAAAAACTAAAAACTATTGTATTTCAGGAAGGATTGGGCACTCTCTATGATAAAACACTGCGCATACAGGCTTTATCGTCCGGTTTGGCGGAAAAACTTCAGTTAACCGGTGAAATACGTAGAATCATTGATCGCAGTGCCTATTTGTCTAAGGCGGACTTAGTAACCGGGATGGTTTATGAATTTACTGAGCTTCAAGGGGTAATGGGACGTGAATACGCATTGATAAACGGAGAGGACCCCTGCGTTGCCGCTGCCATTTTTGAACATTATCTGCCGAGATTTTCGGGAGATGAGCTGCCGCCAAGCGATGCCGGCAGAATTATTAGTATTTCTGATAAACTGGATAATATTGTGGCTACTTTTAGTCGCGGCTTGATTCCTTCCGGATCGCAGGATCCTTACGCATTAAGGCGCCAGGCGTTAGGGATTGCGTATATAGTAATCCAGGCAAACTACAGTGTCTCCCTGCAGCAGTTGGTTGAATTAAGCATGGATTTATTGCATATTTCAGAGGAAAAACAACGTAAGCAACTTTCTGCCGATATTCAGGATTTTTTCCGCCTGCGTATAAAAAATATATTGACAGAAGCCGGTATCCGCTACGATGTTATTGATGCGGTAATGGCTGCCGGAACAGATGATATGTATGACACTTGGCTAAGAGCAAAAGCCCTGGCTGACGAAAGTCTTGGTGATGCCATCCGGAAAGCGGCACTGGCTTTTACGAGAATTGCTAATTTAACAAAAAATAATAAGGTCAATACAATTGTGGTTAATCCTGAACTATTGGCTGCCCTGGCAGAATACAAGCTATTTGAAGTTTATGGTCAATCCCGGGAAAAAATTGAGAAACTGCTAAAAAGCAAGCAATATGCAGGTGCTATCACAGTAATGGCCGATTTAGCGGATTCGATTGACGCTTTTTTCAGTGAAGTCATGGTTATGGTGGAAGATCCTGCCGTACGTAATAACCGACTGGCACTGTTAAAAGTAATTGCTGATCTTACGGCAAAAACAGCCGATTTCAGTAAAATTATTGCATAAAAGCAATGAAAAACCTGTACATCACTGTACAGGTTTTTCATTGTTTATGCCGGAAACAATACTAAAAACCGTTTTTATAAAAAACTGTTTGTTTCCACATTGTATTGCGCTGTTGTGGCCGACCAATTGTTACCGTTTTGGCTGACTTGTACATTGCCACTGAATACGGCTATTTTACTTTTCCAGTTAAACTCTACCTGATCGGCAGTGATGGCAAGTCCTGAACGGGAAAAACTTATACCGCCTTCAATTTGTGCTGTGTTATTCGGGAAGGAAACATATACCGTGCTGCCGGTGCAATAAATATCATTCTGAGTAAAAGTGACTCCACCGGATGCCCAAACCTCCCTATAATTGGTTCTTGCCTCGCCTGCCGTAACCGTACGATTTTTATGTTCGATGTACACATTACCGTTAAGTACTTGCAGTCCGGTAGAAATGTCAAAATATTGCTTATCAGCCCGTATGGTGGGCATAGCGGCAAAAACCGTGCCGCTTAACAGCAAAGTCAGCAGCAGGAAACTAAATACGATTTTTTTTCTCATAAAATACCCCGCCTTTCATTTACTATTATAGCAGAAGTTCTTCCTGAGAGGGAATTGAATTTTACTCCTTTGTCTGGAGCATGTCTTTATGATATGATATATTAAATTTATACAGGGGGATTGTATATGAAGGTGCGTGAACGTATTGAAGATCAAGAATCGGCTTTTTTGTCGCCGTATGCCAGCAAAAGCAAACTGGCCAGTAGAAAAATATATGAAGAACCCTGTCCTTTTCGGACGGAATTTCAGCGCGACCGGGATCGGATTATTCATAGCAAGGCTTTTCGTCGTTTAAAGCATAAAACGCAAGTCTATTTTTCTCCTGGCGATCATTACCGTATGAGAATGACACACAGTCTGGAAGTCTCTCAAATTTCCCGCACTATTGCACGGGGATTGATGCTTAACGAAGATTTAACGGAAGCCATTGCCCTAGGGCATGACGTGGGACATACTCCGTTTGGCCACGCCGGAGAATATGCACTGCAAAAAATTATTGGTGAATACCGGCATAACGTGCAAAGCTTGCGGGTTGTGGAACATTTGGAAAAAAACGGAAAAGGATTGAATTTAACAGAAGCAGTGAAAGATGGAATTTTAAATCATACCGGAGCACATTTCCCTGCCACTCTGGAGGGCAATGTGGTTCGCAGAGGTGACCGTATTGCTTATTTATGCCATGATTATGACGACAGCATTCGCGCAGGAATGCTGAAAAGTAGCGACCTGCCAGGTAATGTAGCCTTAGTATTAGGGACAAAACCATCGGAAATGATTACAGTCATGGTATCAGATATAATAGAATGCTCTTTTGATCGAGGAATTATTTGTATGTCTGTCCAAGTGGAGAACGCTATGGAGGAGTTCCGTGATTTTATGTTTGCAAAAATTTATCATTCTAAGGAATTGGCGCCGGACAGGGAAAAAGCCTGTTATGTAATACAGAAATTATATGATTACTTTGTTTTAAATTCTGATAAACTTCCTGCAGAGTATATAGAAAGAAAGGAAATTTGGGGCTTGGAGACAACAATTGTGGATTATATTGCCGGCTTGACGGATGTCTATGCAATTGAATTGTTTGAAAAGTTATTTATACCGGCAAAATGGAAAATATATACCAAAAAATTTTTTTAAGGGTACCAGATGGTGCCCTTGTTTTTCTGGAATACTTTATTGCTTTTAGAGGATATTTATGATATGTATTGAATAATATAAAAAACATAATATCTTGATTGCGGAAGTTTACAAAGCAGCAGGACTATTACAAAATTTGTAGAATAACCTCTAATTGTGTCTATAAGTGATTCAGTAATCCAAATCGTAAGCAGGAAAATTTGATAAAATCGCGAATTTATAAATCCAGTGGTTATAATCATCTTGATATGTATATTTAAGGTGTTCTTTTATGGATAAAAAATATTCTTATATATATACTTATGCAAAGATATTATAATCATTAATTGCAGTTGCAGAAAGTGGCATAAAAGGTGAATTGATTGGCATGAAGGATAGGGAATATGGAGAATTTGTTGAAAGGTTGCGTTCAGAAAGTGATATTGTAAGTATTATTTCCGGTTATGTTTCTTTGCATAAAAAGGGGAAAAATTTTTGGGGATGTTGTCCTTTCCATAATGAAAAAACTCCATCATTTTCTGTGGCTCCTGAAAAGGGATTCTTTTATTGCTTTGGCTGTCAGACAGGGGGGAATATTTTCAGTTTTTTAATGAAAATTGAAAATATCGGATTTTCCGATGCTGTAAAATTATTAGCAGGTAAACTCAATATCCCTCTGCCGGAAAGAGAGAAAACAGAACAGGAAAGATATCTCGAACGGGAACAGGACAGATTATTCCATGCGCATGAATTGGCCAGTGCTTTTTTTTATTCTTGTCTTACGAAAACCAATTTGGCTCATACAGCACGCGAATATCTTACTCGTCGCGGTATTAGTGATGAATCAATAGCGTTGTTTAAATTGGGATTTGCTCCTCCGTCCTGGGACAGATTGGTCAGTGCGTTGACAAAACGAGATATTAGTGCAGACATAATGATTAAGTCAGGTCTTGCGGTTGCCAAAAATGCGGGTGGGAGTATGTACGATCGTTTTCGTAACCGGATCATGTTTCCGATTTGTGATTTACGTGGGCGGGTCGTTGGTTTTGGCGGACGGGTAATTGACGAAAGCCATCCCAAATACTTGAATTCTCCAGAAACACCCATTTTTAATAAACGCCATATTCTATTTGGATTGAACATAGCAGAAAAATATATTAAAGCAACAGGACAGGCTGTAGTTGTGGAGGGGTATCTGGATGCCATTACTGCGCACGCGGCGGGCATACAAAATACAGTAGCTTCCTTAGGAACCGCCTTTACGTTGGAGCAGGCGAAGGCTCTGCGGTCTGCTCGCGAGATTGTATTTGCCTATGATAGTGATGGTGCCGGTCAGAAAGCTACAGCGAGAGCGTTGGAAATTGCTCGCAGGCAGGGTGTAACTATTAAGATTGTAGATATACCAGATGGAAAAGATCCTGACGAGTATATAAAAAAGCATGGAGCTGATGCCTTTAAACTGTTAATTACCAACAGTCTTTCGGTTGTTGATTATCACTTGCAGACAGCACTCCGGGCAACGGATTTTTCCACTTTAGAAGGAAAAGTTGCGGTGGTAAATAAAATGATTCCCATATTAGCAGCCTTGGATAATGAAGTTGAAATTAATGGTTATATTACGCAAATAGCAGATTCTCTTTCTATCGATGAAGCTTCGGTTCGCAGCGAATTGCGTAAATTTTTAATTTTTAACAAAAAGGATAAAATTGTAAAAATGGGAAAGGATATTACTGCAATTCACCTGCGGGACAATCATATTACTGCATTGGCTCAAGCGGAAAAAAATCTTATCCGGTTCATGTGCGAGGATAGGTCGATTATCCCATATGTCCAAGTACAGTTACGATTAGAAGATGTTCGGGATGAGCTAAGAAAAAAAATAATGAAACTTATATTTAATGCGTATAATATGGAGAAAAATATTGCGGATGTTAATTTTCTGGAGGCGTTGGGAGCAGAAGCTGATAATGAACTTTCCCATATTATGCTGATGGATATTGACTTAAATAATGTAGCGCAAATGGTTGACGATTGCTTAAAAACTATACGTTTGACCAGTTTGAAAGATTTATATGAACAACATCGGTTGCGTGCTGATGAATTACAGCGTATGGGGGATAGTAGTTTTCTGCAGGAATTAGCGGAAAGCCAGCGAATAAATGATGAAATTAGTAAATTACATCAGTCCTAGTGCGGCTAGGTACTGTAGTTTTGCAGCTAAATTGGATTGCCAACGGAGGGGGGGAGCAAGATGACGGAGAAAAAGAGTGTTGTACCAAATGAGCATGTCAATGAGTTATTGCATAAGGGAAAACAACGCGGTGGTATGCTGACTTATGCTGAGATAATGGACACTCTCCAAGGTGATGATTTATCTCCCGATGAAATTGATGATATGTATGAGGTTTTTTCTAGTAAGGGAATAGAGATTGTAGATGAAATCCCGGATGTAGAAGGATTGGATGAGCCGGATATTTCAGAGATGGAAGAAGTGACTCCGGAAGAGGTGGATATCGATTTAACCATCCCTGAGGGGATCAGCATAGATGATCCTGTTCGAATGTACCTTAAGGAAATTGGCCGGGTGCCCCTTTTAAATGCTGATGAAGAAATTAGACTGGCCCAACGGATGGAACAGGGAGATGAAGAGGCCAAGCGCCGTCTAGCGGAAGCAAATCTGCGATTAGTAGTTAGTATTGCTAAACGTTATGTGGGGCGTGGCATGCTGTTTCTGGATCTCATTCAGGAGGGGAACCTTGGCTTGATCAAGGCGGTCGAAAAATTTGACTATAATAAAGGCTATAAATTTAGTACCTATGCGACGTGGTGGATTCGCCAGGCCATAACCAGGGCAATCGCTGATCAGGCCCGTACCATCCGTATTCCAGTGCATATGGTAGAAACGATCAATAAACTTATCCGGGTATCACGACAGTTATTGCAGGAACTTGGGCGTGAGCCGCTACCGGAAGAAATTGCCCGTGAAATGGAAATCAGTGTCGACCGTGTGCGGGAGATTATGAAAATTGCCCAGGAACCGGTATCGCTGGAAACTCCTATAGGCGAAGAGGAAGATTCCCATTTAGGTGATTTTATTGAAGATCAGGACGCACCGGCTCCGGCGGAAGCTGCTTCCTTTATGTTGTTGAAAGAGCAACTGGAGGAAGTTTTAGAGACTCTGACACCGCGTGAAGAGAAAGTTCTTCGGCTTCGTTTTGGATTGGATGACGGGAGAGCACGTACGCTGGAAGAGGTTGGGCAGCATTTTGGCGTTACACGGGAACGTATACGGCAGATAGAAGCAAAAGCGCTGCGTAAACTGCGTCATCCGAGCCGAAGTAAAAAGTTAAAAGATTTTTTGGAATAGAACGAATGAGTGAGTTTTCATAAAAATGAAAGAATCTATTGACTAAAAATATATATTGCTTTATAATAGATCTTGTTGGTATCATTCCTCGATAGCTCAGTTGGTAGAGCAATCGGCTGTTAACCGATCGGTCGTAGGTTCGAGTCCTACTCGAGGAGCCATCTATAGGATTGCTAAACAGGCTTTCTTCGGAAAACCTGTTTTATATTCTCCGGGCCTATAGCTCAGCGGTAGAGCAGCCGGCTCATAACCGGCTGGTCCCTGGTTCGATCCCAGGTGGGCCCACCATTGACAGATCAGATAGTTTTGGCCCGTTGGTCAAGCGGTTAAGACACCGCCCTTTCACGGCGGTATCGGGGGTTCGATTCCCCCACGGGTCACCACTGATGATTAGAAACCAACCATTAGGTTTAAAAATTGAAAAGGGCGATTAGCTCAGCTGGGAGAGCGCCTGCCTTACAAGCAGGATGTCGGCAGTTCGATCCTGTCATCGCCCACCATAAGAACAAATATGCAAAGCAGTTGCTTTGCATATTTTTCTATAGAAATAGATATTATTTATTTTGATATAATAGAGATAGACTGGAAGAGGAAAGATGATAGAGGTGAGATGGTTGCATTTAAGTAAAAGGCTGGCTGCAATTGCCCGTTTCGTGCCGCAGTCCTCACGACTAGCCGACATCGGTACCGATCATGCTTATTTGCCGATTTTTCTTATACAAAAACATGTTATATCTTCAGCAATTGCCGGGGAAGTCAATACTGGGCCCTATCGGTCGGCCGAAGAAACACTGAAGCGTTTTGCATTAAAAAGCCAAGTATCATTGCGCTTAGGTGATGGCTTGTCTGTTTTACATCCGGGTGAAGCAGAAACGGTAGTTATTGCCGGTATGGGAGGCCCTACGATCATTAATATTTTATCTCAACACCCCAGGGTAACCCAGTCTGTTCAACGTTTTATCATACAACCTATGATTGCCACAGGGTTAGTGCGTCGGTGGTTTGTCAGTCATCAATGGCGCATTGTGGCAGAGGATCTTGTGCCGGAAGAGGGGCGGCTATATGAAATCGTTGTGGCCGAACCCGGATGCTCACCCCATTTAGAGGATATTTTATACGATATTGGCCCTTTCTTATGGAATAGCAGGCATCCATTCCTGAAAGAGCATATTTCCTTGCTTATCAGGCAGTATAGTAGAATGCGGGAAAATATGAAAGCCAGTGAACGGGCGCATGCTTCCTCAAAATTTTCAATTTTGTCGGATAAGCTAGAAGCATTGGAGGCTAGGCGAAAATGTCTGTAAAATGCCAACTGATCATGGATGCAATGAATCAATTAGCACCCGATTATCTGGCGGAAGACTGGGATAATGTCGGACTGCTGGTTGGAAATCCGGGACAAAAAATAAGAAAAGTTTTAGTTGTTTTAGATGTCACACCGACTGTTGTTGACTATGCCGTTGATAGTAAAGTGGACATGATTATTTCACATCATCCCTTGATTTTTCACGGGATGAAGAATATCCGCACAGATTTGTATTCAGGAATGGTTATTGCAAAATTATTAAAAGCTGATATTGCTGTTTATGCTGCCCATACCAATTTAGATATAACGGCCGGCGGTGTAAATGACAGCCTGGCCAGAAAACTTTTGTTACAAAACATAAGAACATTGAATATTTATAAGAACGAAAAATTATTAAAACTAGTCGTCTTTGTTCCTCAAACGCATATTGTTGAAGTTCGGTCAGCCCTGACAGAAGCAGGTGGTGGCCATATTGGCAAATATAGTCATTGTACCTTTCAGTCTCCAGGAAAAGGAGCCTTTCTGCCATTGGAAGGGACTAATCCGTTTATAGGAACCAAGGGAGAACTGGAAATTGTGGACGAATACCGTCTGGAAACTATCGTGCCGGAGTCTGGAATTCAGCGGATTATTAATGCAATGCTTAAAGTCCATCCTTATGAAGAAGTTGCGTATGATGTGTATTCGCTGGAAAATAAAGGGCAGCCGTTCGGATTGGGGCGTATTGGCGAATTACTTCATCCCACGAGCTTGACAGAGTTTATTTGTCAGGTGAAGCAGGCACTTTCTGTCAGCTTTGTCAGAGTTGCCGGACAGCACAACGCTATGATTAACAAGGTGGCCATATGTGGAGGCAGTGGCGCTGGATTGATTTCCGAAGCCGTTGCTTTGGGGGCTGACGTGTTGGTAACCGGTGATGTGAAGTATCATGAAGCACATAATGCAGTGCAGGCGGGCATTTCTGTTATTGATGCCGGACATTTTGCCACAGAACAACCGGTCATTGCTGATCTTGTGAAATATCTGAATAATTTTGCCACTCAACATAAATGGTTTGTGGAAATTGAATCCGGTGAACATTGCAATAAGGATATTTTTGATTTTTATTAGAGGATCTTCTTGACGAAGTCTTATTAAGCTGATAAAATATATTTCTAGTTTGATATATGAGTCGGAAAGATGATCGCAAATACCCTTGCGTATTTGAGGAAAGTCCGAGCTCCATAGGGCAGGGTGCTGGATAACGTCCAGCGAGGGTGACCTCAGGGAAAGTGCCACAGAAATGTAGACCGCCTGGATAGCAGGCAAGGATGGAACGGTGCGGTAAGAGCGCACCAGCAATCAGGTGACTGATTGGCTAGGTAAACCCCACCTGGAGCAAGACCGAATAGGGAAGGGATGAAGCTGCCCGCTGAGCCTTCCGGGTTGCGTCGCTTGAATCGTCAGGTAACTGACGGTCTAGATAAATGATCATCGCCGCTTTTGCGGAACAGAACTCGGCTTATTGATGGCTCATAATGATGACATAATACCCGTGGTGCTTCTAATTGAAGTAATACGGGTATCATTTTTTCCAATAAAGTATTTCCGGTTTCTTTTTTATTAACGGCTTGGCCTGGGTAGCGGGATAGCCTAGAATTAAAGGAGCTACCATGGTGTATTCCGCCGGAATATTTAATTCTTGTTTGATATCCGGCTTTTGCAAAAAATCCTGGGCAAAACCGATCCAGCAGGTTCCTAAGCCTGAATCATGAGCTGTTAACATGATATTCTGTGCGGCCAGACAACAATCGCCACAAGCAAAAGGCCCCTTTGGTTTGGCATAAATGATAAGTAGTGTCCCGGCATTATGGAATACATCATAATTATCTTTTTCTAACAGAGGTTTGTATTTTAACAATGAGGGATGGGTATCCAATATACTTAGTAAATATGTTTTGATGCGGTCAGAATAGTTTTTTAACAAAACACGGTCCTGAATGACAGCAAAGCACCAGGGTTGTGAATTTGTGGCGCTGGGCGCCTGAGTAGCAGCATCTAGCAAAGTAAGAATTGTTGATTTATCGGGCTGTTGCTCGGTATACTTTCGAACCGAGCGACGCGTGTACAGTGTATTTTTAAATTCCATGGCTATTTCCTTTCAAAAATCATATAAATATATGACTTAATAATATTCTATTGTGCCTTATCTGTAAAGCGAATTAGTATAATAAATAGGATTGACTTTTGGAAGAATATTTTTTATAATTTTATCATAGTAACCCCCGGCATGGGGGGGAGGAGGTATTTTTATGAGCGTGGTAAACATTTCCAACCAGACTGAATTTTCCAGTATAATAAATACAGATAAGCCTGTTCTAGTAGATTTTTGGGCAGCTTGGTGCGGGCCCTGCAAAATGGTTGCACCGGAAATTGAGGCGGTGGCCCAGGCATATGACGGAAAAGCGGTTATTGCTAAGGTGAATATTGATGAACAAGGAGAATTGGCTGGTCAATACAATGTTATGAGCATCCCTACTGTTCTTGTTTTTAAGAACGGACAAGAAGTTACCAGACTGGTTGGCTACCGACCGCGGAAAGAGTTTAGTGACGCTCTTGATAAAGTTTTATAATATTCCTTACTAAAATAATAAAAACCCAATTGGGTTTTTATTATTTTAGTAAGGATTTTTTTATCTGTTTGCTAAGTATCCATGTTTTTATAAAAAGCCGGTTTTAGGTTTAGTTGTTTGATATCATAATATAGGGTATAATATCCATCATCAAGAGTTTTCTGGAGGATAAATGAATGACAGATAGAATAGAAAATGATGTTGACATAGACGGAAAAAATCAATGCCAGAAATTTATGTGCATTCTTACATATGGTTGTCAAATGAATGAAAACGATTCTGAACGGTTTGCCGGTCAATTAAAAACTGCGGGGTATCAATTTACGGATAAACTTGATCAGGCTGATCTGATTATTATTAATACCTGTTGTGTACGGGAAAGTGCCGAGAAAAAGATATATGGAAAAATTGGTGAGCTAAAAAAATTAAAAGCTGTTAACCCAAACTTGCTGATAGGCATTGCGGGGTGCATGGCCCAAAAAGATCAGGAGAAAATTTTTAAGAAAGCATCTCATATTGATTTTATTATTGGAACGCATAATGTCCATAAATTAGCTGAATTGATTGCGGAAGTAGAAAATAAAAAGGAAAAAGTGCTGGCGGTATGGGAACAGGCCGAACAGATGGCGCCGGATGTTCCTACCGTTCATAAGGGACAAGTTTCGGCGTATGTTCCGATTATGTACGGTTGTAATAATTTTTGTACGTATTGTATCGTTCCTTATGTGCGGGGGAGAGAACGCAGTCGTTCTGTTGAGGACATTCTTAGGGAAATCAATCAGTTAGCGGCGGATGGATTCAAAGAAGTGACACTGCTTGGACAAAATGTAAACTCTTACGGTAAGGATAAACAAGAGACGCAGGGATTTGCAAGGCTTCTTGAGGCAGTAGACCGGTCTTCCGCCGTAGAACGTATCCGGTATATGACTTCACACCCGCGGGATATGAATGATGCGGTAATCGATGTGATTAGTCAGAGTACAAAAATCTGTGAACATTTTCATTTGCCCATCCAATCGGGGAGCGATAAAATTCTGGAGAAAATGAATCGTGGCTATAGTACCGAATACTATCTTTCTTTGATGAAAAAAATACGGGAAGCCGTTCCGAATGCCAGTATTACTACTGATATTATTGTAGGGTTTCCCGGGGAGACGGAAGAATTATTTTTAGAAACAATCCAATTGCTTAAGGAAATTCGTTTTGATGCTGCCTATACATTTATTTATTCACAGCGCTCCGGTACTCCTGCAGCTGCCATGCCGGGGCAGGTTCCTCTTGCCGAAAAAAAGGCAAGATTGCAGCGTTTAATGACAATGCAAAATGATATTAGCCTGGATATTAACCAGAGTTTGCAAGGACAGACTTTAGAAGTTCTTGTGGAAGGGCCTAGTAAAAATGATGAAACCAGGTGGATGGGCAGGACACGTACGAATAAAATCGTTCTGTGGGATAAGAAAGGCACGGAAAAAGTTGGCCAGCTATTGCCGGTTTACATTGTTAATGCCCAAACCTGGTTGTTAAAGGGACAACTTTTATCCTAAAATTTAGAAACAGAAAAAGGTGAGCGAATATGAGCGTGAGCTATACTCCGATGCTAGAGCAGTATCGGGAAATAAAAAAAAATCACCCTCAGGAAATACTATTTTTCCGTCTTGGTGATTTTTATGAAATGTTTTTTGATGATGCCGAGCTGGCTTCGCGTGAATTGGAAATTACATTAACCTCACGCGAAGGCGGACAAAATACCCGTGTGCCTATGTGCGGTATTCCTTATCATGCTGCAGAACCTTACCTGTCTAAGTTGATTAGCAAAGGTTATAAAATTGCCATTTGTGAGCAGATGGAAGATCCTAAGCAGGTGAAGGGCCTGGTACGCCGGGAAGTCATAAAAATTATTACTCCCGGTACCGTTCTTTCAGAAAATCTTCTGCCGGATCAGAATAACAATTTTTTAGCGGTTATATCAGAAGATGCCAATATCCTGTATCTGGCCGCCGCTGATATTTCCACAGGGGAATGCCTGTGGTCCTCATTCAGCGGACCGGACCGCCAAAGCTCCCTTTGTGACCAGTTGTTCAGACTAATGCCTTCAGAATTAGTACTTACCGGCAGGATAAATGATTTTGCCGGGTTGGAATCCTTTATGGACAATCGCATGCCCAATTGTACGGTAACGACTCTGAAAATAGATGATGTAAGTTTAGTTCAGCTTCTTCCGGAAAAACACTTCGCTAAGGACGACCTTCCGGAGAAGGGAGGAGCCTATCATACTGTCGGTTATCTCCTTTATTATTTAAACCAGACGGTAAAAAATGATTTATCACATATTAACCGTTTAGTTAGGTATAATGCGGCGGAACATCTGGTACTGGATGCCGCAACATTACGAAACTTAGAAATAACAAGAAATATGCGTGATGGCAGCAAAAAAGATACTGTTTATTCGGTATTGGATTTTACCAAAACGGCAATGGGAGGCAGACTTTTACGAAAATGGCTTGAATATCCGCTATTACAGGCACAGGACATTATATTCCGCCAGGATGCCATTACCTCTTTATTGGAAAATCCTTTATTGCGTCAAAGCCTTCATGCCGCGTTAGCGGATATCTACGATTTTGAACGTATTTTAACCCGTATTGAAGTAGGAACTGCGAATGCCCGCGATTTAATTGCTCTTAAAAATTCGCTGTCCTCTTTGCCGCGTATTAAGAAGGGCTTAGCAGATATTAGCAGTCATTTACTAAAAACGACGGGTGCCAATATTCGTATTCATCAGGATGTAGTCAATTTGATCGAAAATGCTATTGTCGACACACCACCTTTCTCTGTTCGCGAGGGCGGATTAATAAAAGAAGGCTATGACTTTGAACTGGACGAGCTGCGTAATATTGCACGGGACAGTAAACGGTGGATACAGGATTTAGAAATGAAGGAACGCGAAGCTACAGGTATCAAATCAATGAAGATCGGCTATAATAAAGTCTTTGGTTATTATCTGGAAGTCACACATACTCATGCGGCTGCGGTTCCTGCACATTACATCCGCAAACAGACGTTGGCCAATGCGGAACGCTATATTACTCCTGAACTTAAAGAGTTTGAGACGAAAGTATTAGGCGCTCAAGAAAAAATCGTTTCAATTGAATATCATCTGTTTAGCACGGTACGTGAGTACATAAAGGAGCGCATTCAGGAAATTCAGCATACGGCGCGACAGGTAGCACAGATTGATGTTTTAACAAGTCTGAGCGAAGCAGCTGCCCGGTACAATTATGTTAGGCCTGTCATTAACAACAGGCGGGAAATCGTAATCCGTGATGGGCGGCACCCGGTTGTCGAAAGATTGCTGTTCAAAGAAATGTTTGTGCCGAATGATACGCTGCTTAACCATGGAGATAGCGAAATCATGATTATAACCGGGCCCAATATGGCGGGTAAATCGACCTATATGCGGCAGGTGGCTGTTTTAGCGCTGCTGGCTCAAATTGGTAGTTTTATTCCGGCCCGTGAAGCAAGTTTTTGTCCGGTTGACCGCATTTTTACAAGAGTGGGAGCCAGTGATGACCTGGCAACCGGACAAAGCACTTTTATGGTTGAAATGAATGAAGTAGCTCAAATTCTGAAACATGCTACGCAAAACAGCTTGATTATATTGGATGAGATTGGGCGGGGGACAAGTACCTTTGACGGGATGAGCATTGCAAAAGCAGTAATTGAGTATATTAAGACCCGGATCAAAGCGAAAACCCTGTTTGCCACTCACTATCATGAACTGACCGAACTGGCAGAGTCGCATTCCGGTGTGCAAAACTATTCGGTTGCAGTAAAAGAACGTGGAAATGATGTCATATTTTTGCGCCGGATTATTCCGGGCGGAGCGGATAAAAGTTATGGTATTCATGTAGCCCAGCTGGCTGGCTTGCCAAAAAAAGTGATTGAACGGGCACAGGAAATTTTGCATGAACTAGAACAGCATCAGGCAATAAACGAGACAAAGGAAGCAACTTGTCAAACGGCGGCCAGTCATAGCGAAGCCTTGTCTTTATTTACCAGTTCACTGGTGGAAGAATTAGCAGCGATAGATGTCATGACAATAACTCCCCTAGAGGCAATCAATATTTTATATAGGCTGCAGAATCAGGCTAAACAGGAGGCAGGCCAGCTATGAACGCATCGATTATCCGTGTGCTTGATGAAAATACTGCCAATAAAATTGCGGCAGGAGAAGTAGTAGAGCGACCGGCATCCATTGTAAAAGAGCTAATAGAAAACTCTCTGGATGCGGGTAGCCGAACCATTGAAATAGAAATAGAAGATGGGGGAACCAGCTTTATCCGGGTGACGGATGACGGCAGCGGAATGAGTTCTGAAGATGCCAAACTTTCCGTGGTACGTCATGCCACCAGTAAGATCCGGGAAGTAGAAGACTTGGAGTGCATCAGCTCGCTTGGTTTCCGTGGGGAAGCGTTACCCAGTATTGCGGCAGTAGCTAAATTTACATTAACTACCCGGCTTAAACAGGAAACTTTGGGAACCTTTTTGGAAATTCAGGGCGGTACGCTTACCGATATGCGTGAAGGGGGCAGTAATATTGGCACAACAATTACGGTTAGCGATTTGTTTTTCAATACGCCGGCCAGACGGAAGTTTTTGAAAACTCCAGGGGCAGAAAGTTCACAAATTCATAATATAGTCTCCAAGTTGGCTTTATCGCATCCGGAAGTTTCTTTTAAGTTGATTAATAATCAAAAGTTAGTCATGCATACTCCGGGAACTAATAAGTTAGTCGATGTACTTACCAGTTTATATGGGGTACAGGTTGCCGATGATCTGATTAATGTGAATTATGCCGATAACGACATAACTATTTCCGGAATTATTGGCAAGCCTACACTTTTAAAAAGCAGCCGGCAGTGGCAAACCTATATTGTCAATTTACGAGTTATTAATAACCGCTTTATTGCCAAGGCTGTTGATAATGCTTATCACTCTTTGTTGCCGAAAACCGGGTATCCTCTTACTGTACTTCACATTACGGTTCCATTAGACAGTGTAGATATAAATGTTCATCCGCAAAAAGTTGATATTAAATTCCGGGATGAGCAAAAAGTTTTTCGTTCCGTGTATAAGGCCGTTACAGCGACGCTGACGGCTCCTTTGCCACCGACTCAATTGGCGGCCACTGTCCAGCTGCGGTTTACGGAGAGATATCAAAATGCCAATTCATTCGCACCTGCAGCAGGGAAGGTATGTCATTGGAAACAGACCTCACTAGACTCCGATTATTCACAGCAGGAAGAGGTTTCACCGATAATGGTTGCACGTGAAAGTCTGCAACGGCAGGACAATATATTTCCACTACCTCCGATCTCTCCTTTAGAATCAGTGAGAGCAACCGTCGAAGGAACTCAGTTTGCATTAAGAGCGCTGGGGCAGATTGAAGACTGCTATATTTTGGCTCAAGGTAAAGACGGACTCTACATTATTGATCAGCATGCCGCCCATGAACGAATTCTTTACGATCGAATGAGTAAAGCGGCTAACCGTATCCCCATTCAGCAATTATTGGTTCCGGTTTTTTTCGAATTCGATCCAAGAGAAATGGATGTCATCCAGGAACATTCGGCAGTTTTTTATCAACTGGGATTTTCTTTGGATATAGTGGGACCAAATACCGTGCGTTTGACAGAGGTTCCTGCCGATATTTCTGCCAGCGACAGTGAAGACCTGCTAAGACAAATTCTTTTGGAAGTTCAGACTATGCATAAACCGACAGCACAGGATCTCCGGCATGCCGGGTTACAGATTGCCTCTTGTCGGGCTGCGATCAAAGCCGGGGATACACTTACCATGCGGCAGATACAAGCACTGGTTGATGAATTATGCAGTACCGATCTTTCTTATACCTGCCCGCATGGTAGACCCGCTATGATCCGGTTTTCTCCCAAAGATTTAGCAAAAATGTTTAAGCGGACATAGTATAAGAGGGGCTTTAGTGTGAAGGTAATAGTTACAACGGCGCTGCGTCCCAGCGCAAAAATAATGGCAATGGCACAAAACCTGGCAGCCATCTTACAAATCCCCTATGTCGTTAGGGAAAATCACTCCATACCCATGCTTAAAGAAATCTATAAAACCGATTTATTGTTAATTATTACCCAAAGGGGTCCTGTAGTGACAACACCTGGAGGCAACTTCTTTTTTCATTTGAGTATGGCACAATTGCGTATAAAAAATATCATAAATGGAAAACATGACCATATGGCAGCTGCCATGGACTTAAAGCCAGGTATGTCAGTTCTGGATTGTACACTGGGATTAGCTACAGATGCCATTGTAGCCAGCTTCGTGGCTGGAACAACCGGCTATGTCAAGGGGATTGAAAATTCTCCATTGATTAGTGCGGTTACCCGGTACGGTTTACAAAATTTTGCTGATGCAGATAGTGACATCATTCAATCTTTACGCCGCGTTGAAGTAGAAACGGCGGATTATCTTAAATATCTAAATAATTTATCTACGGATAGTTTTGACATTGTATATTTTGATCCGATGTTCCGACGTCCCATTCAAAGCAGTTCGAATGTAAAGCCGTTGAGATATCTCGCTGATGACCGTCCCTTGCTTCCGGAAGCGGTGGCAGAAGCCTGTCGGGTAGCTAAGCGTCGTGTTGTTATTAAAGAAGCTCATAATAGTGCTGAATTTAGAAAATTTCCATTAACTGCTTTGCAGGGAGGCAAATATAGCAGCATTCATTATGGCATTATCGAGATAAGCGGGTGAGAATGGGAGAGTGATTATGGAACGTGTTATAGCCGTCATTGGCCCGACTGCAGTCGGAAAAACAAAAGTCAGCATTGATTTGGCCAGAAAGCTTAATACGGAAATTATTTCCGGTGATTCAATGCTTGTATATCAACAAATGAATATTGGTACCGCCAAACCTGATATGGCGGAACGACGTGGAGTTACACATCATCTAGTCGATTGTCTTAAGCCGACGGAGCAATTTAGCGTAGCTGATTTTCAGCAGCTTGCCGCACAACATATCACAGCGATAAACCAACAGGGGAAAGTGCCTGTTTTAGTCGGAGGAACGGGATTGTATGTGAGGGCTCTTTTAGAAGATTATCAATTTAATTCTACGGCGGGGAGTGAAAAGCTTCGTCTGAAACTGGAAAATTTGGCCGATTTATATGGGAATACTTATTTGCATAACAAATTAGCCGTTAAAGATCCTGATACTGCAGCCAGATTACATCCGAATGATCGCCGCCGCATCATACGTGCATTGGAAGTTAACGAACTGGGTGGTGAACGCATATCGCAGGCGAAGAACCCCCAGGGGCTGGTGTACAATGCAGCGGTTATCGCTCTAACTTTGGATAGGGCGGCCTTATACCGTAATATTAATCTGCGTGTTGATCAGATGGTTACTTCTGGGTTAGTGGCAGAAGTGGATGGGTTGTTAAAGCAAGGCGTCTCACCGGAGTGTCAGGCGATGAAGGGAATCGGCTATAAAGAGATAGTAGCTTATTTGCAGGGGGATACTGATTTAGCTCAGGCTGTAGAAAATATCAAGCAGGCAACCCGGAATTTTGCAAAACGCCAGTTGACTTGGTACCGGAAAATGCCTTATATACAATGGTTTAAGGTAGATGAGTATATTGACTATGCGAATTTAATGGAAAGTATTTACAGATATGTTGCAGGAAAGCTTGGTCTCAAGTAGAATAAAACTAAGAAAGAGTATAGATGAGAAGGAAATATCATAAATACGGAGGGGTTAATTCATGACAACAAAAGTAATTAATTTGCAGGACAGTTTTTTAAATCAAGTACGTAAAGAGAATATGCCGGTGGTAATTTATCTAGTCAACGGGTTTCAACTGAGAGGGTCGGTTAAAGGATTTGATAATTTTACAGTGATCATAGAAAATGATGGTAAACAGCAATTAGTTTACAAACATGCGATATCGACAATTACACCCTTCCGTCCGCTTTCCTCTAATTATCATGAAAAAAAAGAAGAGCCCAAAATGTAACAAATGCTCCGGAACCTTCCGGAGCATTTGTTACATTTTTCTGTGTTTACGCATATACTGTATATCACCGATAGGCGAGAGGTGAGTGAAAATGATATATATTTGTCCACAAGAAGTTTTTACAGCAATCGCCGCAGGGGAGATATCGGCCTTGGAGGGTTTTCGGCATTTGCGGGAAATGGAAGAATCAATGAACCGCCCAATGCTAAAAAAAACAGCAAGCAGTCCGCAAAAAGCAGAAGATGTTTTAAAAGAGTTGGATTCTTTAATCGGACTTGATAAAGTAAAACGGTTAGTTAGGGAAATATATGCATTTTTAGAGATACAAAAGCGGAGGGAAAGAGAACATTTGCTGACAGAGCCTTTAGTATTACATATGGTTTTTAAAGGGAATCCTGGGACAGGGAAAACAACTGTAGCCCGTATCTTAGGAAAAATTTTTTGCCAGATGGGCGTTCTCAGCCGTGGACATTTGATTGAAGTGGAGCGGGCGGATCTGGTAGGGGAATATATTGGGCATACTGCCCAAAAAACACGCGAACAACTAAAAAAAGCATATGGCGGTATACTGTTTATTGATGAGGCCTATTCGCTGGCCAGGGGTGGGGAAAAAGACTTTGGAAAAGAATCAATCGACGTTTTGGTGAAAGCCTGGAAATAAATCAGCATAATATGTGGATATTTACATTGAGGAAAAGAACCATCGATAACTTGATTTGTGTCAGGGAACATGTTATACTGTCTTTAATAAAAGCACAAAATGGGGAACACCACCAAAAGGGTGTCACTTCGTTTTGTGCTTTTTTCATTTTTTATGGAAGAGGTGAAATAATGAAAGTGAATGGTAAGAACATGGCGCTGGAAAAAGAACAGACTTTATTTGATTTCTTGACAAGCCTGCAGTTTGATTACAGGACCATTGCTATAGAACACAACGGGGTAATTATTCCCGAGACAGAGTATAAAAAGATCCGGCTGTCAGATCAGGACATTCTGGAAATTGTGCATTTTGTGGGCGGTGGTTAGTTGTAACGTGAATTGGAATGAGAGGGAGGAGAAGCACTTTATATGAATGACTCATTAATTATCGGCGGACAGAAATTTCGATCCCGGTTAATTTTAGGATCCGGTAAATTCTCACTTGAGATGACTCAAGCGGTTATTACTTACGGCGAAGTGGATATGGTGACACTGGCCTTGCGCCGGGCCAATATCGGTGGAAAAGAGAATATTTTGGATTACATACCTTCCAACGTTACACTCTTACCTAATACCTCCGGGGCTAGAAATGCAGAGGAGGCAGTAAGGATTGCCAGGCTGGCAAGGGGAATCGGGTGCGGCCATTTTATTAAGCTGGAGGTTATCTCTGATTCAAAATATTTGCTGCCGGATAATTACGAAACAATTAAAGCCACGGAGATGTTATCGCAAGAGGGATTTCATGTCATGCCCTATATGTATCCTGACTTACATGTTGCCCGTGCGTTGGTCAATGCAGGGGCAGCCGCCGTTATGCCATTGGGCGCACCAATTGGCAGCAATAAAGGGTTATGTACTAAAGAGTTTATTCGTATTTTAGTGGAAGAAATTGACCTGCCGGTTATTGTCGATGCGGGAATCGGCCGCCCGTCGCAAGCGTGTGAAGCGATGGAAATGGGAGTAGCTGCCGTGATGTGCAATACGGCTATTGCCACATCGGGAAATATAGCGCAGATGGCGAGCGCTTTTAAGTTAGCTGTTCAAGCCGGTCGGGAAGCTTATATAGCCCGTTTGGGACGTGTTTTGGATAAAGCGGAAGCCTCAAGTCCTTTGACCGGATTTTTGGAGGACTGATCATGATGATGAGTCAAAATAGTCATATGGAATATAGGGAAGGAATGGAAGTTATTGATTCGGATTTGATGGAAAGAGTTGGAAGGTTATTGCAGCTCTATGATCATCGGCAATATACCGCGGAAAATGTCAAACAGGCATTGCGGCATGAACGGCTTACCCTTGAGGACTATGGAGCCATTATATCTCCGGCTGCCGAACTGTATTTGGAAGAAATAGCTGTGAGGGCTACCGCAGAGACCAGACGGTATTTTGGCAGTTCAGTTCAAATATTTACACCACTCTATATTTCTAATTACTGTGAAAATCATTGTGTATACTGTGGCTTTAACTGCAAGAACAGCATAAAAAGAGGAAAACTGTCCTTAGCGGAGATTGAAGAGGAATTAAAGGAGATAGCTGCCACCGGATTAAAAGAGATTCTGCTTCTTACCGGAGAAGCCCGTTCCCAGTCCGGAGTCCGCTATATCGGAGAGGCTGTCAAGTTAGCAGCCTGCTATTTTTCGACAGTCGGTATTGAGATCTATCCGTTGAACAGTGATGAATATGCCTACTTGCGTGAATGTGGTGCCGATTTTGTTTCCGTTTATCAGGAAACTTATGAATCGGACAAATATAAAGAGGTTCATTTACGGGGGCCAAAACGAGTGTATCCTTATCGTTTCCATTCGCAGGAACGGGCATTAAAAGGGGGGATGAAAGGGGTGGCTTTTGGAGCATTGCTGGGGTTAGGGGATTTTCGTAAGGATGCCTTTGCTGCTGGACTGCACGCCTATTTTCTCCAGCAGAAATATCCTTATGCTGAAATATCTTTTTCAACTCCCCGTTTACGGCCATACATTAACAATGTAAAAAATAATCCTAATGATGTCCATGAACGACAATTGTTGCAAGTTATACTGGCTTATCGCCTGTTTATGCCTTTTGCCGGAATTACCATTTCTACCCGAGAACGGGCACGGTTTCGTGACCATATCATCGGTATGGCTGCTACTAAGATTTCTGCCGGGGTTAATGTTGGTGTGGGGGGACACAAAGAGCAGGAAAAGGGTGATGAACAATTTAAAATTGCCGATACACGCAGTGTGGAAGAGGTGCATCAGATGATTCTTGACAGGGGACTTCAGCCGGTTTATACCGACTATGTGCGGGTATAGAATTATGGTAATTTGTGTGACCGACCGGAAACTTTGCCAGGAGGATTTTTTACACCGCATTCAAAAGGTGGCTCAGGCCAAACCTTATGCAGTGATGTTGAGAGAAAAAGATTTGGATCTGCCGGCTTATGAACGGTTAGCCTGCCAGGTCAAAAAGGTCTGTGACCGATATGGGGTGATTCTGATCCTTCACCGATATAGTGCGGTGGCAATAAAAATGCAGCATCAGCATCTTCATTTGTCAATGCCGGATTTACGCGTTTATCGCCGGGAAGCATCGGTTATACAGTTGGGGGCTTCGGTTCATTCGGTTGAAGAAGCCAGGGAGGCAGAAGCGCTGGGAGCCGCTTATGTTGTTGCAGGCCATATCTATACTACAGACTGTAAAAGAGGCATCCCACCCAGAGGATTGTTTTTTTTAGAGGAAGTCTGCCAGGCTGTGGATTTGCCGGTGCTGGCTATTGGTGGAATTGGCAGAAATAACATAAGGCAGGTGTTGGCAACAGGGGCGCAAGGATGTTGTGTCAGGTCTGAAGCCATGACCTGTTCTGATCCGGCAGCTTTTATACAAGCTTTATCGGTTTCCTCAAAGTAAAAACAACAGGCCTTTTCCCTTAAAAGGGCGTAAGAGCCTGTTGCTTCACTAACGGTCTCTATTCTGAGAAAATCCTGAAAGGGAATTGGGGATAGAACAGAAGAATAATGAAATGTCTCTATATGGTTTACCTTTGTTCAAAATTTAAATTAATTGTGAACAAAGGCAGTTAATGATATAATCATATATACTATATGATTATATCATCGTTTCTTGTGTTTATAATCACAAAAATAATGTGATTGCAGATCTTTGCAAGGTGGAATGCTATGTATGTAGAGAAGCGTAGAAACGGCACCTTTTATCTCAAAGAAAGTGTCTATGATCCTAAAACAAAACGGCCGAAAAATAAGTCTGTTTACCTTGGTGCCAATGCCATACAAGCAAAAGAAAAACTAAGATTACTTACCGAAGATCCGGCACTGCTGGGACAGATACCCGATATACAGCGATATGAAATGGAACTGGACAAAGTTGTTAAAGAAATAAAAAAGCTAAACGGGTTTCAGGCGGAGGGTATAAATGATTTTATCAGTGATATGGTACACGAACTTTTACAGGCTAAACAGTTTATCGCTGCAGCACAGGCTGGTCTTGTTGTTCTTACCGCGGATTGTCCCGGTTGTTGCTTTAACAAAGCCAATCATTGCCAGCATTTTAGACAAAATTTTCGGATAGGGGTTAAGCAGTCCGGAGGGAAAAATATACTACGGTGCATGGCAAAAGAATCAGGGGACAGTGAAACGATTACAGGTACCATCAGGCTGCCATGTGAATTTAGAGAACGGT
Source organism: Propionispora sp. 2/2-37 (assembly GCF_001298735.1). Classification (GTDB taxonomy): domain Bacteria; phylum Bacillota; class Negativicutes; order Propionisporales; family Propionisporaceae; genus Propionispora. The sequence goes on from NZ_CYSP01000001.1 coordinate 247,157, forward strand.
GAGACTTAGCTTTAATTGCACGTTAATTTCCAGACGGCTGCCACGTCCCCGGGTATCATCGGTTCGTTCAACGATAACTTCATCCAAAATTGACCGTAAAGCTGCTCTTTTTTCTTGTAATGTAAAACTATCTTTATAAATATGGAACTGATCTGTGGGAAAAATGTCAAGAGAGGACTGGCTAAAAGCAGTTGCGTTTAATTGTGTTTCATATGTTTTCTTTATCTGGTTAATGTCCGCCAGTTTTTTCTGTATATCTCTTAATTGAATTTCAGCCTCACTTTCCGTTACAATTCTTTGACGAAACCAACGTAGGAGAGTAGCTTGTTGCCGTACTAGTTCTTTTTCGGTTTTTATAATTTGCTCCAGTGCAATTTTATTTTTTTTACCTTCCTCTGTCTGAGGAAGGAATTGAATGCACTCCTTTACTAATGAAAAACTATGAAAGTTCTCCCACAGGTAATTAAATACATATTCGTCGAGAGTTTCAGTGGGGATCTGCCTGGCCGGACACGGGGACTGCCCTGGGGGCAGGCAGGATGGATTTTTTTTCCCTGAACAGGCGTAGTAGCTAATGAGTTTTTTGCATCCGGAATGAGAAATAAGCATTGGCCGGCCACATTTAGCACAAGTGACAAGGCCGTTTAACAGATACTCATGTTTTATATTGCGTTTGGCAAAGTCCCTATTTTCCTGCAATTGTTTTTGTGCAGCCTGCCAGGTAAACTCGTCAATTATGGCAGGGACAGTAATTGGAATCCATTCTGCTTCCGGACGGAGAGTGCGTTTTTTTTTACTTAAACCAATTTTTTCATAACGATATTTCATTGAATAGATCGTGCCTTTATACAAGGTGTTTGTTAATATCCTGTGTATACTGGAGCTTATCCAGCCATGTTTATTTCTAGGCGAAGGGATTCCGCGAGCATTCAGCTCCTTACATATCCTGGCTGTACCCATTTTTCTCTTAACAAGGAAGTCAAAGATCATTCTTATAATTTCAGCCTCTGATTGGTTAATTATATAAGTGCTTCTAGCTGAATCAAAACTATAGCCAAATGGTTTGGCATTACTAATAACCAGACCTTTGGCAGCTTTACCCCGTTTCCCACGCATCGTCCTTTCTTTGATTTTTTCTTTTTCGTATTCGGCCACTATGCCTTGGAATTTATACATCAGTTCACCTTCGGAGGTGGCGTCAAAGTTTACGGAGGCAAATTTTCGCGTGGCTCCGGCTTTGGCAATTTCTTCCGATAGGATGAGAAGATGAATGGTTTTACGGGTCAAGCGGTCGGGTGCATAGGCAATAACAAGATCAAAGAGTTTATTTTTTAATTTTTCCCGTAATTTAGTCAATGCCGGACGATCAATAAATTCTCCTGAATATCCGTCATCAATAAATTCTTCAATTCTGGTTGCGCCTAATTTAAGAGCATATTTACGGCAGGCTTCTAATTGCGTAGTTATAGAATAACCTTTTTCAGCCTGTTGATCTGTAGATACCCGAACATATATCGCTGCATTCATGCATAGTTACCTCTTAGTCGGAATGCGAACGCTGCGTTCGTTTCATAAGACCACTGATAAGTGTCAACATGAATTTCCTGCTATAAGCCTCATGTTTGCTGATATCAGCATTTAGTAGAGTTATTTTTACAATAGGAAGGGGTTTACCTGTTTGCGACATTTTCATCACCTCGGTAAATCATATGCGGGCAATGGTTGTCTGTTTGTTTTTTTAGAGATCATATTTTGTAAAAGTATCTATGTTCTCTGCAAAAAAATAAAATGAGCATACCAGAATGTACGCTCATTATCAATGTGACGAATCTAAAAAAAGTAAAATCTTGGCTGTTGATACTGCTTGGGGAAATGAACAGATATCCTACGTCTAATATAAAACCAAAAATTTAATAGGATCAACGGCGGTACCGTTAACCCTGATTTCGTAATGGACATGTGGACCGGTACTTCTTCCGGTACTGCCTGCAAAGGAAACAATCTGGCCTTTTTTTACTTTTTGGCCTACAATTACTGCTACTTTCGAGTTGTGTCCATAAATCGTCTCAATGCCGTTACCATGATCGATTTGGACAATATTTCCGTAGCCACCGGACCATCCGCTCTTTACAACTTCGCCATCGGCTGTGGCGACAACGGGAGTCCCTATTCCGGCAGCAATGTCGATGCCCGGGTGTAATTCACTGCCGTCCTCCCATGGTGAATTACGCTGACCAAAACCGGAGGTAACCGCGCCGCTAGCCGGCCAGAGTGAGGGGGTGGTTGCAAGCGCATTAGTATTGTCCGGCAGACTTTCATTCTCCTGCATAGATCCAATTTCATCAGGCTGATTGTTTTGTAGTTCGGTTGCTGTCACAGCGTTTGCAGTAAGCGCTTGCTGATGATTTGCAAAAATCCCCACTGAAACTAAGATGAGCATGCTAATAAGTAAACTGGCCCAGTTTATCCCGGGCAGTAGAATTGGTTTACCCTTTTTTTGAAACGGAATAAGCATTGAGTATATCCTCCTCCATAAAACCATGAAACGCCACTTTTACTGACCAGCGTACCTTCTTATTTTCCAACTAAATTTACGTTGTGTCAACACTTGACGTAAAAAGTGAAAAGTGAGAACATAGTACATGCTAGTTTTTATTATTGGAGATGACAATATATGAGGAAAATAGCCCGGCAATATCATCCGATCATTCCCTTGAGTGCATTTTTGCTTTTTTTGGCGCTTGTAGTGGCAGCCCGATTTCACCTGTTTCCATTCTCCTTTTTAGACAAAAATATGGTACAAAATTCGGTTTCCGTTACTGTAGCACCAGTAAGAATTATAAACAAGCCATTATGGATTGCCCGGCCGGGTTCTGTGGAAAATTCAACTTCTGTGCCTATTCATACCGATTATTCCGGCATTCTTAGCGAAATATATGTTAAAACAGGCCAGGCAGTTAAAGCAGGCCACCCATTGGCCAAACTTCAGGGAACTTCTGCTAGCCGTGAATCTCCATCGGCGGGGAGCCTAAATAGAGGAATAGCGCAGGAAAGTTACGACAAAGCGCTAAACGATGTTAATCGCTATCAAAAGTTGTATGAGCAAGGGGCTATTCCACGGCGTCAACTGGAAACCGCCCTGACCCGGCTGCAACAAGCGCAGGAGGAATTGAACAATGCTCAAAATTCGACAGCCGGTGGAAATACTAGTGACGCAATGACAACACTTCATGGCTCTGCAACCGTAACAGCACCCATTGACGGCATTGTAACAGGTTTGTCCGTAACTCCGGGGAATACAGTACAAGCCGGTCAACAGTTGCTTGCTCTGGGCAGCGGGCAAGAAGTGGAAGTGATTGTGCATCTGAATCAGAATGATCTCTATTTGGTTCATTTAGGCACTAAAGCTATGATAGAATTAACGGATCAAATGGTAATGGGGCAGGTTTCCAGTATTTATCCGGAAGTTGACGGCGAACAAATTTCTTCTTTTATAGCACATATTAAGCTTACGGATAATCCGAAAGACTTGCTGCAGCCGGGCAATTCCGTAAACGTTCGCATGGACACCGGTAAAACAGAAAATGTCCGTGTTATTCCTGCTGATTCCGTATTCCAGGATGAACAAGGACGAAATTTTATCTTTATAGCAGTCAATCATGTAGCTGTCAGTCGGCAAGTAACTATTGGCGAAAGGACCGGTGATTTTACTGAAGTTACCTCAGCGTTGCCACAGGAAAGCATGGTCATAACAACCAGGGTTAGAGAAATAAAAAATGGCGATGCTATAACGGTCATTCAATAAACAACCGTCATGGAGCCGATCTTTTGTTCCGTTTATTTACAAGTTGAGTGTAATTGCAGGCATTGAATCAATGCTGAGCAATTGCACTTATTTTGTTATAGGGTAATAACTTGCATTAGTTATCTAGGTTATGCCTATTTGTGTCCTGGGTATTGTGAAAGCCATGGAAGATCATAAAAATGAACTCATTCTGATTCTTGCCGGATATCAAAAGGAAATGGAATTATTTTTACAGTCTAATCCCGGTCTGCGTTCACGATTTCCTATTCATATCGATTTTGACGATTATAATCAGGAAGAATTGTGGCTAATTGCTGAACAAATGTGTTCAAAGCGTCAGTATCGTCTTACACTTGAAGCCAAGGCAGCCCTGTTAAAAATTTTGTATATATTTGCCAAGGAAGAGCATTTTGGCAACGCCCGGACCATCCGTAATATAATTGAAAAGGCTATTCGCCGTCAGGCGGTTCGCTTATTATCAAAAACTACTACGACCCGCGAGGAGTTGATCAGCATTGAAAAGGAAGATTTGCCGGAGGTAGATCCATGAAAGAGATGATGATTGTAGGGCGTCCAAACTCAGGGAAAACCATGTTTGCTTTAAATTTTGCCGGTTATTTGGGTAGCAAAGCAGTCAACATTACCACGAAACATGTAGATGGTCTTACTACTTGCCGACAGCTTGGTATTGAGGAAGCAAAAAGAGAGTTTTGCTCTGTAACTTTACATAAGACACGTTCAATGCAATCTTTCGTTTTAAAAATTCCTGTGGGTAAAACAATAGCCAGTTTTTTATTAACCGATACTTGCGGTATCAGCGAAACGATTAACCCCGATGCCGATATTCGTCAGGGCATGGCTCAAACTCTAAAAGCTTTGCGTTGTGCAGAAGCAATATTGCATATTATTGATTTATCGACAATTTTTAAAGACTGTGCCAATGAACGCTCGGCGGATATCGATAAAGAAATTTACCGCTACGGAGTTTTACGGCGCAATTATGTGATGCTGGCAAATAAGGTTGACCTGCCTGCGGCACAAGACGCTATTAGAAAAATACCTGCTGTTTTTCCGGAGTCACCGATTTTTGCCATATCTGCGCTATATGCCCATGGTTTTAAAGAGGTGAAAAACTATGTCAGACAGAATATTTGAACTCGGTAGTACCTTTTTTGCTGTTATTTGTTGTGCCGCTGCCATTAAACTGGCAGATGATTATCTGGATTATGAACTTGATTATCGGGGAAAACGGGGTAACTGGGCTGAAAAACTCGGAAAATCAACGATGTATTATGCCATGATATGTATGGTAGTTGCTGCTGCCATCCATACTCAAATCAGCGTCAGTTTGTTTTTCAGCAGCTATATAGTAGGGATGTTTAATGACATGGAAAAACAATTCCCAAGCAGATTGAGCGGCCTGCAAGAGTCGTTAGTGCTGCTGCTGCTGGGAGGGCTGTTATTGGGCTGGCAGGTCATGTTTTTTTCCCTGCCGCTTGTTTTTTCCGTGCAATTAATTGATGATTGTATTGATTTGTCTTCCGACATGTTAGCGGGCTTTCGGAACTTAGCTCACCGCTATGGGATTTTTGAATGCTTGCTGCTGGCTTTGCTTGGCCTGTTTATTGCATGGTTTGTCAACGATGATATGTTTTTTCCGGTGTGCCTGGCCATCATTGTTTTTTACACAGTGGATTATTGTTGTCAAGGAGGGCGGAAACATTGGTAATGCTTGTTGCCTTATCAGCATTTATCGTTGGCTATTTTTTGGGTAAACACTATGGATATGTATCAGGTTATCAGCAGGGAGCGGCAGAGGCACCCTTAAAGTTAAGGGAAGAAAGCCTGGAAAGAGGAATATGTATGCTTTGCAGGGAAGTAGTGGAAAACAAAGCTGGATCCGGTACGGATACAGCGGCGGAGAAAAATGAATACTAATGCAGTTCTTTACGTTTCGTAATATTTTCGGTATGATGTAACTATCTTTATCATAATGTACATATACGTAAAAGAATAGGAGAGCAAAATCGTGCCAATATTACTGTTATCCATACTTATTATCGTTTTGGATCAACTGACCAAATATTATGTTCAAACCCATATGCTTCCAGGCATGTCCATCCCATTAATTCAAAATGTGTTTCATCTGACCTATGTATTGAATCCAGGTGCGGCCTTTGGGATTTTAGAGCATAAGACGGCTTTTTTTGTGGTTATTGCGGGCATGATGATTGCCGGCGTCTTTTGGTTTTATCCGCGCATTCCGGCCGGTAATTTATTATTACGAGTTGGAATTGCCTTTATGGTCGGAGGCGCGATCGGCAATGTTATTGACCGGGTGAGAACTAGTTATGTTGTGGATTTTTTTGATTTTCGCATATGGCCGGTATTCAATATTGCCGATATTGCCATTGTAACTGGCGTATTTTTTATTATTATACATATTATTTATTTTCAAAAAGGGACTGAATGAGTGTGACTAGAGAATTTGTCGACATAGTTGAAGCAGCGGCTGAAAATGAGCGGCTGGATTTGTTTTTAACTAAACAGCGAAGCGATTTGACAAGATCGTTTATACAGAAATTAATCCGTGAGGGACATGTTACCGTGAATGCTAAGCTGGTTAAACCTAATTACCGGATACAGTTGAATGATAGAGTGGCCGTTATGATTCCGGAGCCTAAACCGATGGATGTTGTTGCCGAGCATATCCCACTTTCTGTTTTGTATGAAGATGACGATATTATTGTGGTTAACAAGACCAGAGGGATGGTCGTGCACCCTGCCGCCGGCAATTATCAGGGTACTTTAGTAAATGCATTGCTGGAACACTGTAAGAATCTGTCGGGTATTAATGGCGAAATTCGTCCGGGAATAGTGCACCGTCTTGATAAAGATACTTCAGGGGTTATGGTAGCAGCTAAGACTGACCGTGCTCATATAAGCCTGGCGCAGCAGATTAAAGACCGTACTGCCAGTCGTATATACTGGGCTATTGTTCACGGGAATATTAAAGAAGATCACGGCAGCATCCATGCTCCTATCGGACGCCATACGGCCGATAGGAAAAAGATGGCGGTGACCTTTGAAAACAGCCGGGAAGCCACAACCAATTTTACTGTGCTTACGCGTTTTGGGGAATATACACTGGTTGAATGTAAACTGCTGACAGGACGAACACATCAAATCAGAGTTCATATGGCGTATATCGGTCATCCGGTTGTCGGTGATCCGAAATACGGGGTAAAAAAACAAGAATTTTCTATTGTCGGACAGGCTTTACATGCCAGAGAATTGCGTTTGATCCATCCTGTAAGCGGAGAACCAATGCAATTTACTGCGCCGCTACCCAGCGATATGAGTGAGATTTTACATACCTTACAAAAATACAAGAGGTGAGAAAAATGACTAATTTTATCGAAAAAACGATTTTGATGGATGCACAGGCCGTTCGCCGGGCTATTACGCGGGTGGCTCATGAAATCATTGAAAAGAACAAAGGGATACAGGACATTATCCTGGTTGGTATACGGACTCGCGGCGTTCCTTTAGCGGAACGGCTGGCAGCGGCTATTGAACAAATTGAGGGGGTCCGACTGCCGGTTGGAATTTTGGATATTACCCTATATCGTGATGATTTATCGACACTGAGTTATCAGCCGGTAGTTCATCAAACGCAAATTCCCGGTGATATTAGCGGTAAAAAAATAGTATTAGTCGATGATGTGCTCTATACGGGCAGAACAGCCCGTGCGGCATTGGATGCGGTCATGGACATCGGCCGGGCGAAAGTCATCCAGTTAGCAGTGTTGGTTGACCGCGGGCATCGTGAACTGCCGTTGCGTGCTGATTATGTTGGGAAAAATGTACCTACTGCAAGCAGGGAGATTGTCAATGTTCGGATTACACCTGTAGATACGACCGATCAAGTCGTGATAGCGGAAATTACAGACTAGCAAAATAAAAGAGGATTGTCATTGAGGTAAACTGATATGCTATCCTAGGTAGACGGGTTAAATAATAAAAACCTGGTACAGGAAGGAGCGCGCATCGAATTCAATACAGTCCTCTTTATTATTTATTTCGGGCCACTGGCTGCCGGAGCAGGTGTTGAACAACTTTTTCGTCCGGCGTAATATGAAGCGTATTTTGGTGTTCATAGATAACAAACCCCGGTTTGCTGCCGGAAGGTTTTTTTACGTAACGGCGCTTGGTAAAATCAACCGGAACCTGGGACGACAGGCGGGCCTTGCTAAAATAAGCGGCAAGATGAGCTGCCTCGTTTATTGCCTCCGGAGAGGCCGGCGTAGAACCGGTACGGAGAATAACATGTGATCCGGGAATATTTTTGGTATGCAGCCAGATATCTTCAGTATGTGCCTGTTTGAAGGTGACAAAATCATTTTGCCGATTATTTTTTCCGATTAATATGGTCAGTCCGTCGCTGCTATAAGCAGTCAAAGGCGTTGATGGTGCCTGTTTTATGCGGCGTTTAGCCGGTATTTTGAGATAACCGGATTGTGCCAATTCCTCCTTAATCTCAGATATTTCAGCATTGGTTGTGGAATTATGCAGAGATATCTGGACACTTTCCAGGTATTCAATTTCTTGCCGGCATTGGGTAATTTGTATGGTAAGAGAAGTCTGCGCTCTTTTCAGTTTATTATATTTTGCGTAATAGGCCTGTGCGTTTTGGGAAGCGGAGAGAGAGGGGTCAAGCGGAATAGTAATTGTCGCAGGAACGGTGCTGTAAAAATCAGTTAATACCGTTTTGGAAGAACCCTGGTCGATCCGATAGAGATTGGCCATTAAAATATCGGCATATTGCCGGTATTTTAATGCCTGGCCAGCGTCGTTACGTTCGCTTGACAGGGCCTGTAATTTGCGGTTTAGCCGGCTTAATTCATTACTGATTAGTTTTTCCAATTCATTTTTATCCGGATTGCGTTCAATAACTTTCAATTGGTCGGCAAACTCTAGAAGTTCACTCATACAGGAAAAGACTTTTACTTGATTGGTAGCCAGATGTTCTAAAGGGAAGGAAGCCATACCCGTGATACGATTGTTTTGATTAAAGGCAAGCGTAGGGATGAAGGAATGGTTTTTTACCACGCCCAGGATACTGTTAATAGCTTCCGTTATTGCTCCTAAATCGGCTTGGTCTAAGGATCCAACTGTAATATCTGCAGGCAGGCCGCTGCGCCATATAATCTCTTTGGCCGTTACCGGCCCAATACCGCTGCCGGTTTTGATGATGGCTTTCGCTATGGTGGAACTAGGTTCCTCCTGTGCAAGCTGTTTTACATAATCTTCTACCGGAGTATGCAGTAAATCATAACCGGAGGTGTTCGGCGGATACTGATAGGATATACCGGGGAAAATTTGGCGTACACGGCTGACGGCTGAGCTGATACGTTTAATGGAGTCAATGATCCGACCATCCTGCACAAGAATGATATTGCTGTGCTTACCCATTAACTCCATAGTTAGACGCTTAGTTACTACATTCCCACGATCACTTTTCACGTCAATGTCAATAAACACAATACGATCCAGTCCATACTGGGATATCCCGGCTATTCGTCCATCTTCCAGGTGTTTTCTCAGCAACATACAAAATGCGGGCGGAGAAGCCGGATTTTCCGGAAGTGATGAACTTATATACAGACAGGGATTTTCTGGCTTGGAAGAAATAATGAGGCGAATATTTTCATTATGGTTCCTAATTACAAAAGATAAAGTATATTTGTCAGGCTGATATATTTTTTCAATTCTGCTGCCCGCTAGTTTTTTATTGGATTCAACAATCAATGCCGATAAAGAAAAGCCGTCAAGACTCATAAAAACTGCCTCCGAACCTATTTTTCAACTAGTATATCATGAGCATCCCATGTGGTCAAACTAGGTCTAATTACCTTTCTTTTTGAATAACATGGATACAAAAAAGCTGTTTAATAATGAGGTGACCGGATAAAAATGGATAAGTGGCATGCGCGTTCTTTAGAAGAAATTGTTGATTTTTGGAAGTTAAATGCTAGTGAGGGGTTGTCTTCTAAAACAGTTAAAACCAGGCAGGAAGAGTTTGGTTTTAATGAAATGGCAGTTAAAGAACCAATCGGCTGGTGGAAGCAACTTTTAATGCAGTTTCAAGATTTTATGGTGTTGGTCTTGCTGGCAGCCACTTTGATATCCGCTTTTCTCGGTGAATATGCCGACGCAATTACCATTTTGATCATAGTAATCATTAATGCCGTACTGGGATTTATTCAGGAGTTCCGGGCTGAAAAATCCCTGCAGGCATTACAAGAATTGTCTGCACCGACAGCACGTGTCATTCGCAATGGAATGTTGCAGCAAATTCCGGCACGGGAAATGGTTCCCGGAGATCTGATGGTTATTGAGGCCGGCGATAAACTGGCAGCAGATGGCAGACTGCTAGAAGCACAGAATTTGGAAATAGAAGAGGCTGCTTTAACGGGTGAATCCGTGCCGGTCAGTAAATTAGCCAATCAGGTATATGACGAAAACAGCGCTTTAGGCGACAGAAAAAATATGATCTATGCCGGAACCAGCGTAACGAAGGGACGGGGCAAGGCCGTTGTTTGTTCAACAGGAATGGAAACCGAGGTGGGATGCATCGCCGGTATGATTCAGTCTACGGAGCAGGAAAAGACACCGCTGGAGAGAAGATTGGCCAGGCTGGGGCATTTTCTTGTTTGGGGTTGCCTGCTTATCTGCCTGATTGTGGTGATAACCGGTGTGTTAAAAGGAGAACCATTGTTTTTAATGTGTATGGCAGGAATCAGTCTGGCTGTTGCCGCCATTCCTGAAGGATTGCCGGCCATTGTAACTGTATCTTTGGCCCTGGGAGTACAGCGTATGATCCGGCGCAATGCCATTATCCGCAAGTTACCGGCTGTGGAGACCTTGGGATGCACAACGGTTATTTGTTCCGATAAGACCGGTACTCTTACCCAGAATAAAATGACCGTTCGTAAGATTTTTTCGGGTGGAAATCTGTTCGATGTTACCGGTAACGGGTATGATATTCACGGGAAATTTTTTTTACAGCAGCAAGAAATCAATCCTCGGAAAGATAAAGCCCTAGAAGCATGCCTGACAGCCGGAACGGTCTGCAATAACAGCATTCTTAAACATAACAAGATTAGTATAAGCGGACTTTGGCGCCGTTCTGCCCAGGAAGAATGGTCTATTGAAGGGGATCCGACAGAAGGGGCATTGGTAGTTGCAGCCGGCAAGGCGGATATATGGCGTGAAACTCTCGAAAAAACGCAAAAGCGCATTGGGGAAATTCCTTTTTCGTCAGAACGCCGTTCCATGTCTGTGTTATACGGGCAGAAAGGGATGTATACGCTATATACCAAAGGAGCCGCGGATACTGTTTTAGACTCTTGCAAATATTATAATAAAGGGAATGTTGAAGTTGCGATAACGCCGGAAATCAGGTCCCTGATATTGCAGGTCCATGATGAGATGGCATCACAGGCTTTGCGTGTTCTTGCAGTTGCCTACCGTAAATTTAGTCCCCGGCAAATCGATGTGGAAAATTTGGATGAGCGGTATGAAAAGGATTTGGTTTTTACGGGATTAATCGGGATGATTGATCCACCAAGGGAAGAAGTAAAGCATGCCATTAATTTATGCCGTAAGGCCGGTATCAAAACGGTAATGATCACCGGGGATCATCGCGATACAGCTATTGCGATAGCAAGGGAACTGCAAATTTTTCAGGATAATGATACGAAGGCTCTCACCGGCAGCGAGTTAGACGGGTTAAATGAAAAGGAACTGACGAAAGTAGTAGATGAGGTAGCCATATATGCCCGTGTGTCTCCCGCACATAAACTGCGTATTGTCAAAGCGCTCAAAAGCCGGGGAAATATAGTGGCAATGACGGGGGACGGGATTAATGATGCGCCGGCAATTAAAGAAGCAAATATCGGAGTGTCTATGGGAAAAACCGGAACCGATGTTACTAAAGAGGCATCGGCTATGATTCTGACCGATGATAACTTTACCAGTATTGTAGCAGCTGTAGAGGAAGGAAGGGCAATTTATGAAAATATCCGCAAGTTCATTCGTTACTTGCTGTCTTGTAATTTAGGCGAAGTTTTGACGATGTTAATTGCCTCTCTGCTTGGTTTCCCTCTACCCCTGCTGCCAGTGCAAATTCTATGGGTCAATCTGGTGACGGATGGATTACCGGCTATGGCACTGGGTGTTGATCCTCATACTGAGGAAATTATGAACCGACCGCCACGGAATCCTGAGGAAAGCGTATTTTCCCGTGGTTTAAGCAGGAAGATAATCACCCGCGGTCTACAGATAGGAGGGAGTACGGTCTTAATCTTTGCGCTGGTATATTATTTGCAAAATAATTTACAGTTGGCAAGAACGATGGCTTTTGTTACACTGGTATTATCCCAGATGTTTCATGTCTTTGATTGTCGCTCGGAAAGGTTGACGGCATTTGAAGTGGGGCTGGGGAAAAATAAATATTTATTGCTTGCTGTTTTGTGTTCAATTATTATGCAGGTTGGAGTCATATATCATCCTCTGCTGCAAAGTATTTTTCAAACGGTACCGCTGGGAATAGGAGATTGGTTATTAGTTCTGGTTTTATCCGGCTGGACCTTTGTTTTAAGCGGGATTCACTGTATTTTCAGGAGAAAAAACTATATGGTTTCGCAGCCGGAAAAAGTTTAAATTATGACAGGCATACTAGCTTGTAACGATGTTGAGGAGGCAGTAAAGTGGGGTTTCATTTTACTAAATGGCATGGCTTAGGGAATGACTTTGTTATTGTAGATTGTTTTAAAGAAACCATAAGGGATTATCGCGGGACAGCAATTCAGGTTTGTGACCGCCATCTTGGTGTCGGAGCCGATGGACTGGTTGCTATTTTACCTTCGGATGTGGCGGATTTTCGTATGAGAATTTTTAATTCTGATGGCAGTGAAGCCGAAATGTGCGGTAATGTGACTCGTTGTGTTGCCCGTTACGTATACGAACGCGGCCTGACTGATAAAACCAAAATCAGCCTGCAGACCGGTGCCGGAATTATTATACCGGAATTACTCTTTGCGCACGGTAAGATAACAGGAGTATGTGTGGATATGGGGCAGCCAAAGTTAAAACGCGGAGAAATTCCCGTGCAGGGCAATGTAGCCGAGCTGGCGGTCAATGTCCCATTGACGTTAGCGGATGAAACCTACTCTGTAACCTGCCTTTCCATGGGGAATCCCCATTGTGTGATTTTTGTTTCGGATATCGATAAGATTAACTTATCTCAAATTGGTCCGAAAATAGAAACCCATGGTATGTTTCCCAATAAAGTCAACGTGGAATTTGCACAAATTTTGGACGGACAGAACATTCGCATGCGTGTATGGGAACGGGGAGCGGGAATTACACTGGCTTGCGGTACCGGAGCTTGTGCTACGTTAGCTGCAAGTGTGTTAAATGATAAAACCGACAGGAAGGCTTCGATTCATTTGGATGGTGGCACATTGGAAGTAGAATGGGACAATAACAACCATGTATTTATGAGCGGGCCAGCTGTTGAAGTCTTTCGTGGCGAATATATCCTTTAGTTGCCGTCGGGGATTTGTCGTCTTTGGAGCAGACGACTTTTTTCATTCCGTTAAAGGAATTTTTCCAGTGAAAGTGTAATAATATACGCCATAAGGCTAAGGAGGTGCTTCATGAGAATTATCTGTCTGGCATTAGCTTTGTTACTGGTATTAAGCAGTCAGGTATCAGCTATTTCATCGATTAATCTAGACGTGATAAAACAAGCTCAAGCTTACGGCACATCAAAATTTCAAGCAGATTATTCCACTTTTTTAGCTCCGTGGATGTCTTTTGAGGAACGCGCTCCTAAATTGGATGAGTTTGCTGAACGCGCTTATCTTTATACTCCATTTCTGCTAATTGCGATAGATGCCCGCGATAAGGCGGGCCGGGGAGAAAAAGTGGAGATAGAGGACAGCGATAAGACCTTGCAGGACTACTCTGGTTATATTATTTTCAGTGCCGTATTATTTGGCGGCGATGCAACTTTTGTCCAAGGTGCGACGGCAACAGTAAAGCAGGATAAAAAAATAATTAAAGTGGCGCAGTCTACAATTCCGGCCGAAGCGGTTAAGACGGCCGGCCCGGGAGGCAACTCTTTATATATGTCGCAGTGTTATTTTTATTTTAAGGAAAAAGATATTTTCATGGACAGTCCGGGCATGTTAGTAGTCAGCACACAAGACAAACGTGAACATCGGTTTTATTTTAACATACCGCAAATCAGATAGTTCAGATAGTGTGGTATGTTACTTTTGCGGATATAAAGGAATTATGCGAAGCAAAGCGAAGTAATATAGAGAAAAATTAAGGTTAATTATAATTTTTACCGTCAATAATAAAATACGCAAAGGAAGGTGCAGCTTACCTTGCTGAAAAGTATGACCGGTTTTGGACGAGGGGAATATTGGGACAATGATCACCGTATGATCGTAGAAATTAAAGCGGTTAACCATCGGTACAACGAGATTGTAATACGGATGCCCAAGAATCTGAACGCATTGGAAGATAAAATTAGGCGTCAGATTTCAAAGAGCTTAGTGCGCGGACGTATTGACGTTTTTATTAATATGGAGGAATATGTGAAAAAGAATCGTGTGGTAAGGGTTGACAAAGAGTTGGCTATCGCTTACCATAATGCATTGAAAGAATTGGCGGATTTATTTGGCGGTGATACCGGTTCTCAATATGAAAATATTTATCAGATAGCAAGGTACCCTGAGGTTATCCAGGTTGAGGAGTTTATGGAGGATGCGGCGGCTTTATGGCCTAAATTGTCGCAGGCAATTGATGTAGCCACTGAGAATTTAATGCTGATGCGGTCAACTGAAGGGGCCAATATACAAAAAGATTTATTGGTACGTATTGATACGTTGTCTTCACATATTCTGGCTATTGAGGAACGGGCGCCGCAAATTGTTAGTGAATATCGCGAGAAAATGCTGGGACGCATGCGTGAAGTCTTGGCCTCTTTACATGTGGAATTAGACGAGTCCAGGCTTTTACAGGAGACGGCGATAGTAGCCGACCGTATTAATTTCACTGAGGAACTGGTTCGTTTACAAAGTCATTTAGCGCAGATTAAAACCGCCGTATATGCTGAAGCGGCGGTAGGACGTAAACTTGACTTTATTGTGCAGGAGATTAACAGAGAGACGAATACGATTGCCTCTAAGGCGAATGATTTTTATGTGGCCAATATTGTAGTAGAATTAAAAAGCGAAATTGAGAAGATCAGAGAACAAATCCAGAATATAGAGTAAACTAAGAATTTTGTTATAAAGAAATAGGAGGAATTCATATGGAAATTAAACTGATTAATATTGGCTTCGGGAATATCGTTTCTGCCAATCGTATTGTTTCTATCGTCAGTCCTGAGTCCGCCCCTATCAAACGTATTATTCAGGAGGCGCGAGACCGTGGTATGCTGATTGATGCCACCTATGGCCGCCGGACCCGCGCAGTAATTATTGCCGATAGCGACCATGTGATTTTATCAGCTGTCCAGCCGGAAACTGTAGCACATCGGCTGGCCAGCAAAGATACCACCGACGAGAGCGCCGAGTAGTTGTTTTTTTGAAAGGAGCAGTTTTATATGACGCAGCAAGGAATTTTAATTGTTTTATCCGGCCCGTCGGGAGCGGGTAAAGGAACAATTTGCCAGGAATTGTTGCGTAAATATCCCGATTTGCATTATTCCGTTTCAGCTACTACACGTCCTCCACGGACAGGAGAACAGGACGGTATAAATTATTGGTTTGTTTCCACGGATCAATTTCAAAAGATGATCGCTGATGACGATTTATTGGAATGGGCCAATGTATACGGTAATTGTTATGGAACGCCGCGCCGTTATGTTATGGAACTTTTAGCCGCTGGCAAGGATGTTATTTTGGAGATTGATACGCAAGGAGCTTTACAGATAAAAAGTAAATTTCCCGAGGGGGTATTTATTTATATTGTTCCTCCTTCTCTTAATGAGTTGGCGGATCGTATCCATAAACGTGGTACCGACAGTGAAGAGTCGATCCAAAAGAGGCTTAGCTCTGCTTCGAGAGAATTAAATTCCGCCTATGACTATCATTATGTCGTAGTGAATGATCGGGTTGAGGATGCTGTTGATAAAATTTTGGCAATCATAACTGCTGAAAAATGTAGCGCCAAACGAAACGGCTGTATTATTGACACCGTTTGTACCTGTGGCGCAGTCAAATAATATTGATGACGGAGGAATGCCTTATGATTCATCCTTCACTAGATGTGTTAGTGACAAAGGTGGATAGTAAATATACGTTGGTTGTTTTAGCGGCTAAACGCGCACGCGAACTCATGGACGGGGATGCAGCGCTTGTTGATTGCAAATCGAATAAACAGGTCACAATTGCCTTAGAAGAAGTTTCCCAGGATCAAATTTCATATGAAAGAACGAAAACCGGTATAAAATAGGAGGCTTTTCCATGCTGAACGGGAAAAAGATTGTCCTGGGAGTGAGTGGAGGAATTGCCGCATATAAAGCCGTAGAAATTGTCAGTCGTTTAAAAAAAGCTGGAGCGGTTGTCCAGGTGATTATGACCGAAGCTGCAACACAGTTTGTTTCGGCTTTGACTTTCCGTGAAATGAGTGGAAATCCTGTAGCCGTAGCAATGTGGAGCGAGATTAAGCACTGGAATGTCGAACATATTGCGCTGGCAAAGTGGGCGGATTTATTTCTTATTGCACCGGCTACGGCAAATATCATCGGCAAGATAGCCAATGGTATTGCCGATGATACCCTGTCGACTACGGTGATGGCGACAAAAGCCCCGGTTATCATCGCCCCGGCTATGAATACCGAAATGTATGTAAATCCGATAGTGCAAGAAAATATAAGCAAGCTGGCCGGCTTAGGTTACCGGTTTATTGAACCGGCCAGCGGAATGCTGGCTTGCGGTGTTGAAGGACAAGGCCGGTTACCAGAGCCGTCGGCAATTGTCGAGTACATCTGTCAAACCTTTGCCCCGTTTACGATCAACGCTTCTATTCCCTGTGATTTTTCGGATAAAAAATTCCTCATTACTGCTGGTGGAACACGCGAACCAATCGATCCGGTCAGATATATTGGTAATCATTCCAGCGGAAAAATGGGATATGCGCTGGCGGCAGCAGCGGCAGCACGTGGAGGGCGAGTAACATTGATCTCGGCTCCAACGAAACTGTCGGTACCGGAACATGTTTCTGTAAAATATATTGAAACGGCGGCTGAAATGAGACAGGCAGTCTTGGCGGAATATCCGGATGCCGATATTGTCATTAAGGCGGCAGCAGTTGCTGATTATAAACCGAAAACAGTACAGTTGCAAAAAATCAAAAAAAATGATGATACTCTTACACTCGTATTGGAGAAAAATCCGGACATTCTTAAGGAACTGGGACAACTGAAACAGAACCAGTTTTTAGTCGGATTTGCGGCAGAGACGGAATCGCTGATTCAAAATGCAACAGACAAGTTAAATAAAAAAAATTTGGACATGATTATTGCTAATGATGTGACGAAACCGGGGGCAGGCTTTGATTACGATACCAATACCGTGAAAATTCTCTACCGTGACGGACTGAAGGAGGAATTTTTGCAAATGACGAAAATTCAGTTAGCTCATGTTATTTTAGATAAAATCCGGGTAAAGTTAAAAAAATAGTTGCTTTTTAAGTTCGGTTAATTTACAATTACTTTGATGAAAACTACATAGTTACACTCATCAAGAGCAGGTGGAGGGAATGGCCCGATGAAACCGCGGCAACCGTTAGTTTTTACTGACAAGGTGCCAATTCCTGTGGCATTTGCTACAAGATGGGAGAAATAGAGGCTCTCCCGTTTTGGAGGGTTTTATTTTTTGATTGATAGGGAGGTTTTTTTGTGGCAGAAAAAAGAGTACTGTTTACATCTGAGTCGGTTACCGAAGGCCATCCGGATAAGATTGCCGATCAAATTTCCGACAGTATACTGGATGCCATTCTGGCTCAAGATCCGACTGCCAGAGTAGCTTGCGAAACGTTAGTGACTACAGGTCAGGTGCATGTGGCCGGGGAAATTACGACAAAATGCTATGTAGATATTCCGCATATTATCCGCCAGACGATTAAAGATATTGGCTATACCCGGGCTAAATTTGGCTTTGACGGTGAAACCTGCGGCGTATTGATTTCTATTGATGAACAATCTCCGGACATTGCTTTGGGAGTAGATAAGGCTTTGGAAGCTAAAAAAGGCGAGATGGACATCATTGAAGCTATCGGTGCCGGTGACCAGGGCATGATGTTTGGTTATGCGACAAATGAAACGCCGGAGTATATGCCGCTTACTATTGCGCTGGCCCATAAAATGGCCAAAAGACTAACCGATATCCGGAAACGGGGTGAGGTGGATTATCTTCGTCCCGATGGGAAAACCCAGGTTACCGTAGAATATGTAGGTGGCGTTCCTAAACGTGTGGATACGATTGTCATCTCGACGCAGCATGGTCCTGAAGTTGATGCTGTGACGATTGAGAAAGATATGATAACAAAGGTGATTCAGCCTATAGTTCCCAGTGAATTTTTAGACGCTAATACCAAATACTACATTAATCCGACCGGCCGGTTTGTTGTCGGAGGACCGCAGGGAGATGCCGGTTTGACCGGCCGGAAAATTATAGTGGATACCTATGGTGGCATGGCTCGCCATGGCGGCGGAGCTTTTTCCGGAAAAGATCCAACAAAAGTTGACCGTTCTGCTGCTTATGCTGCACGTTATGTAGCAAAAAATGTTGTAGCGGCCGGGCTAGCTGACAAGTGTGAAATTCAGCTTGCCTATGCAATTGGCATTGCACGCCCGGTGTCTATTATGGTTGAGACTTTTGGCACTGCCAAAGTGGATGAAAAAATAATCACCAGCCTGATTGAAAAGCATTTTGATCTTCGCCCTGCGGGTATTATCAAGACGTTGGATCTGCGGCGTCCGATTTATCGTCAGACGGCAGCTTACGGACATTTTGGCCGTACGGATATCGATCTGCCATGGGAACGGACAGACAAAGCGGATATTTTGCGCAAAGAGGCGAATATATAACTTTTGCCTTGAAAAACTTTATCATATTATTGTAAAATAGTTTAATAAGATAGAAAGAAGAGGGAGGACTGTATAGTCCTCTTCTTCTTTGACTGGAGATATGGTATGGATATGGTAGCTCACGTTTGTATAAACTTGCCGGTCCGAAACATCAGCAAGATTTTTGCTTATGTTATTCCTGGAAATTTACAATTTGTAAACGTTGGATGGAGGGTTATTGTTCCTTTTGGTAATAGAAGACTCGAAGGCTTCATTGTGTCTGTCGGCAGTGAAGTCCCTGACAATTGTGAGCTAAAGCCTTTACTGGATGTATTGGACAATCAGGCATGGTTTAATGAGTATATGCTGTCTGCCGCCAAACAGATAAGTGAGCACTACTTATGTTCTCTGGCCGAGGCAATGCGGTTGTTTATACCGGGCAAAACGGGCATAAACAATAAAAAAGAGTATAGCGTTAATACCAACGTAGAGCAAAATAGCATTAACCTATCTGCAGAAGAACAACGTGCGCTGCTTTATTTACAGGAAAACGGCGCAGTCTCCCAGGTTAAATTAAGAAAAGAATTAGGCAGTAACGCCAGTAAACTTTTAGCGCATTTAATCAAGAAAAATTTGATTGTTTGTACTACGAAACTGAAGAAAACCAGGCAGGCTAAGTATGAAAATATTTTATGCCTGGCAGTCGAGCCGGAGATAGCAGAAATCTACCAGCAAGGGTTAAAGCATAAGCCGGCTCAACAACGTCTACTGAATATAATGATTCAGTCGAAAAAACTTACAGCTAAAAAGTTAAAAACTTTGCGCATTGCCCATAGTACTGTGCACCGGTTAGTGGAGAGCGGCATGATTACATTGATCAGGCAACAGGTCCTGCGTGACAGCTATTCTCCTGTTAAAGCCAAATTTGCACTCGAAGTGCAGTTAACGTCGGAACAGAAACAAGCCTTGGAACCACTAATTGCTTCGATACAGACGGGTGAATATCAATCCTATCTTTTGCATGGCGTTACCGGCAGCGGAAAAACACAGGTATACCTGGAAGCAGTGGCCAAAGTAAGAGAAATTGGCCGTCAGGCCATCGTTTTGGTGCCGGAAATCGCATTGACCAGCCAAATTATTGCCCGCTTTAAGGCGCGGTTCGGTGACGACGTTGTTGTTATGCACAGCAAGTTATCGGTAGGAGAGCGTTATGATGCCTGGGAAAAAATACGTACCGGAACAGCCGGTATTGTGATTGGGGCGCGATCGGCTGTCTTTTCACCGGTAAAACGGCTAGGCATTATTGTGATTGATGAAGAGCATGAATTTACTTATAAGCAGGAGGAAACACCTCATTATCATACAAAAACTGTTGCTATGATTCGGGCAGGTCTGGAGGGAGCCGTACTGCTGATGGGCAGTGCTACACCTTCTATTGAAACTTACTATCAGGCATTAGCAGGAAAACATACCTTACTTGCCATGTGCTCACGTGTTCAACAACAGGCATTGCCTGAAGTGCGGATTGTTGATATGCGTGAGGAAATGATGCAAGGACGCCGCAGTGTCATTTCCTTGCCGTTGCAGCATTTATTAACGGAGACATTGTTCCGGAAGGAACAAGCCATTATATTATTGAATCGCAGAGGGTATTCGACATTTGTGCTCTGCCGGGAGTGCGGGCACATTATTCGCTGTACACGCTGCAGTGTGTCCATGGTCTATCATAATACGAATCATACCCTTCAGTGCCATTATTGCCAGGGTAAAATGCCAGTTCCGGATGTTTGCCCAAAATGCTCCAGCCGTTATATCCGCTTTTTTGGAACCGGTACGCAAAAAATGGAAGAAGAGTTATCGAAACTGTTGCCCAACGCCCGGGTTGCCAGAATGGATCAGGACTCAACTGTTGGTAAGATGGCACATGACCGTATTCTGCATGCATTTGCAAACGGTGAATATGATATTCTGCTGGGAACTCAGATGGTAGCTAAGGGTCATGACATTAAGAACGTGACGGCGGTTGGTATTATTTCCGCAGATTCGGCATTAAATCTTCCGGATTTTCGTTCAGCGGAGCGCACATTTGCTTTGTTGACTCAAGCGGCCGGGCGTGCCGGACGGGGTTCAAAAAAAGGAAGGGTTATTATACAAACATATAACCCGGAGCATTATGCTATTATGGCAAGTCAAAATCATAGTTATGTTGATTTTTATACTGAAGAGATTAAAGCCCGGCGTATACTTAATTATCCTCCTTTTACCGAATTGCTCAAAATAACCGTTTTTTCGGCCGACGAAATTGATGCACGACGGCAGGCAGAGGAAATTGTAAGGTTACTGCAACCTATGCTGAGAAAATGCCCGGGGGACGAAATTATAGGCCCTTTCTCGGCTACAATTGCCAAAGTTAACAATATATTCCGTATGAATATTTTAATTAAATCGTTTGCATTAAAAAGAATAAAAAAACATATATCCGATTTAAATCTTAATAGAAGGGCTAATATAATCATTGATATTGATCCTTTACATGTAGTATAGTTTTCTTGTAATTTAACTTCATGGCGGCAGTCCTTCCTTCATGGATTTTTATCAGCATTTGTGTTAGAATTTGGACATAATAGGAACGTAATGAATAAAGGAGGATATGTATGGCGATCCTGGAAATTAGAAAAGCCGGTGATGAGGTTTTAAAAAAAATATCAGAACCGGTTGTTAAAATAGATCGTAAAATCAGGCAATTGTTAAACGCTATGGCGGAAACCATGTATGCAGCCGACGGCGTAGGGCTGGCAGCGCCGCAGGTGGGTATATCTCTGCGCATCGTTGTGATTGATACCGGAGAAGGCCTTATTGAACTAATCAATCCGGTGATTACTGCCCAGGATAAATTGGAAACCGGTACGGAAGGATGTTTAAGCCTTCCCGGAGTTTTTGGCGAAGTGGAGCGGTTTGCTGAGGTTACTGTGGAAGCTCTCAACCGCAATGGTAAAAAAATAGTAATCCAGGGCACCGGTTTATTGGCAAGAGCTTTACAGCATGAAATTGATCATTTAGACGGTGTGCTCTTTATTGAGCGCGCCAAGACAATCCATAAGGGGCAGAAATAATGTCGAACAGCAAGCGCATTGTATTTATGGGAACACCAGAATTTGCAGTACCCTGTTTGGAACGGCTGATTTCGGATGGATATGAGATTGCTGCTGTTGTTACGCAGCCGGACCGCCCTAAAGGGCGGGGACAGAAGCTCACAGCCTCTCCGGTGAAGGAAACAGCATTACAACATAAGTTGACTGTCATGCAGCCGGAAAGGATAAAATCACCGGCTGCGGTAGCCGCATTAATTGATTTATGTCCGGATATTATTGTTGTTGTGGCTTTCGGACAATTATTATCGCCGGAGATATTAACAATTCCTCCATTAGGCTGTATCAACGTACATGCTTCTTTATTACCGCAGTATCGGGGAGCAGCTCCCATTCACTGGGCTGTCATCAAGGGAGAAGCCATCTCCGGTGTTACTACAATGTATATGGATAAGGGAATGGATACGGGCGATATGTTGCTTAAATCTGAGATTCAGATTCATCCGGAAGATACGACGGGAGATCTTCACGACAGATTAAAGGTCGTTGGTGCTGATATATTGTCACATTCGTTGGAACTACTGGCTGCGGGCAACGCACCACGCACACCACAGGATCACCATGCGGCTACCTATGCTCCGCTTCTGACCAGGGAATTAGAGCACATTGACTGGACAAAACCGGCTAAATCGATACATGATTTGGTAAGAGGGCTGAATCCATGGCCTGGTGCTTTTAGTTACCATAACAATAAAATAATAAAAATATGGAAAACAAAAGTTCTCAGTGATGCAATCACAGGACAGCCTGGCACAATAAGAGAAATCACAGAAGATGGTATTGTCATTGAGACAGGAAAGGGTACCCTTGGAATTTACGAATTGCAGCCTGAAAGCAAGCGGCGGATGAAGAGTCGTGAATATGTTACAGGATATTCGGTAAGTATTGGTGAAAGGCTAGGATAGAGGTGATGAATTTTGATTGAAGCAATTCCACGGCCTAAAAAACGTTTGTTTCTTGCGCTTATTCTTGCCAGCCTTGTTGTTGCAGCCTTATCGGGGTATGGTATTTGGCGGGTCAGTTTTCCCGGATTGGCCAATATCAGTGAACACCTTCCCATCCTGTTAGGTTGTTTACTGGCTGTGACCATATTGCTAATTGCCACGGGCGTTACCGGTATTATACTGGCTATTCTAGGCTTGCCAACTTTGTCTTTTTTTCAGGAACTGGCATGGTCGGCCATTAATTTATTGTTCCCTCTGGCCATACGGATAGGTAAATTACTTGATTTTGAAAAAGAGCGCGTAGAGCGTTCTTTTATTGAAGTAAGTAATTATTTGATTAAGAAAAAACATATTCACATTAAGGCGGAAAATTTGTTGATTCTTACGCCGCACTGCATACAGCAGGAGTCTTGCCCTCACAAGATCACCCGCGATATACAGAACTGCCGGCTCTGTGGTGGTTGTCAGGTGGGAGATTTGCTGCAGATTCAGCGCAAGTATGGTGTCCATGTGGCAGTTGTAACAGGAGGAACACTTGCCCGTAAAGTAATTAAGACCCTTCGCCCGCATGCTGTGTTAGCTATTGCCTGTGAGCGGGATCTAACCAGTGGCATTCAGGATGTATTTCCTTTGCCTGTTATCGGCATACTTAATTATCGTCCCAATGGGCCATGTTGTAATACACGGATTGATGTGGTTCAAGTAGAAGATGCGGTAAGAGCTTTTATTCAGAACGGCAAGTAAAAAAGTATAGGGGAACAAAATAATTATAAATGCGGTGAATATATGGATTCCAGAGAGATTGCTCTTCGAATTATTAATAACGTTGAAACCAGGCAGGCTTATGCAAATTTGGCACTGGCAAAAGAAATTGGAAGGCGGGAGCTTTCCGACCAGGACCGCCGCTTTGTGACGGAACTGGTATATGGAACGGTTAAAGCCGGAAACACTCTGGATTGGATTCTTGGCCACTATCTTACGCGCTCACTGGACAAGGTATCACCAATCATTCGCAATATCTTGCGGATGGGTATCTATCAAATATTTTTTTTATCAAAAATTCCTGTGTCTGCTGCCTGTAATCAGTCGGTTGAACTGGCTAAAAAGTATGGGCATGCCGGAACGGTTAGATTTGTTAATGCTGTCCTGCGAAATGCAAGCAGAAATCCGGAAAAAGTCATTTATCCTAACAGGGAGCAGGAACCGGTGCGGTATTTATCCTTAAAGTATTTTCATCCTGAATGGATGGTTGCACGATGGGTGGAACGATTAGGCATTGAGAACACAGAGCAGTTGTGCCGCTTAAATAATGAGACGCCCCCGTTATCGATGCGTACGAATCTATTAAAAATATCCCGTGCAGAACTGGTTGACCTTTTACTAAAAGAGGGGGTGGTATGCACTGCTTCCCACTGGACGCCGGAAGGTATCGTATGCAGCGAACATCCGGCGATTGCTTCTTTACAGTCTTTGCGGCAAGGCTTGTTTCAGGTTCAGGATGAAAGCTCCATGCTGGTAGCCCATGTGCTGGACCCCAAGCCGGGAGAAGTGGTGTTTGACGTTTGTGGAGCACCGGGAGGGAAAAGCACCCATATCGCCGCATTAATGGAGAATAAAGGCCGGGTGTTATCTGCCGATCTTTATGAACATAAATTAGAGCTGATTCGGGAAAATGCCAAACGGCTGGGTATAACGATCATTGAAACAAAAGAATTGGATGCCACGCAGATTGGCTCGCTTTTTCCGGCACAAGCGGACCGTGTGCTGGTTGATGCTCCGTGTTCGGGGCTCGGTGTTTTGAGACGCAAACCAGATTCCAGGTGGCGGAAGAATCCCGCCATGTTAGCTGATTTACCTAAGTTGCAAAGGGGTATACTGTACAGTGCTGCGCAGTGTGTAAAGCCAGGTGGTATTTTGGTATACAGTACCTGCACTACAGAACCGGAGGAAAATCAAAGGGTTGTTGATCAGTTTTTGCAACAACACCCTGATTTTGTCTTACAAAATACAGGGTGGTATCTCCCCGAACCGCAAGATCGCGCAATAATTCAATTATGGCCTCATGTTGATCGCATTGACGGTTTTTTCATTGCACGGATGATGAAGGCTAAAGTAGGTGGAGCAAATTGAAGATTGCTTTGCCAGGTATGTATGTCGATGAGATAGCTGCTGCAATTAAGCCGTTCAAGTTACCGGCTTATCGTGCCAGGCAAATAGCTGACTGGATGTATCGATATCACGTGGATGATTTTTCGGATATGACTAACTTATCAAAAGAAACACGTCGGTTGCTTAGTGAACATTTTTTGATTAGAAATTATAAAATAAAAGATTCTTTACACTCTGCAGATGGAAAAACGAGTAAATTCCTGTTAGCCTTTTCCGACCAAACGACAGTTGAAACCGTGCTTATGCGTCAGCCCTATGGCAATAGTGTCTGCGTTTCCACTCAGGTAGGCTGTGCGATGGGCTGTGCTTTTTGTGCATCTACTTTGTATGGGTTGACCAGAAATTTAACGGCGGGAGAGATCATTTCTCAAATACTCTATATTGATTCTTACCTGGCTGTAAAAAGAGAAAAAATAGACACTATTGTCATTATGGGAATGGGAGAACCTTTAGCCAATTATGATAATGTGTTGAAGTTTATTCGCCTGTGCCATGAGGAGTATGTGCTAAACATAAGTTATCGCAGTATTACTTTATCCACCTCCGGACTAATACCGGAAATAGACCGTTTGTCCGAAGAAAAATTACCGATTACGTTATCCATTTCATTGCATGGAGCCAACGACAACGTACGGTCAAAGATTATGCCTGTAAACAGGCGCTACAATATCGCAAGCCTGCTGGCAGCCGGTGACCGTTATGCAGCCTGTACCGGCAGGAGGGTTACGTATGAATATACATTGATTGCCGGTTATAACGACCATATTGAAGACGCAAAAGAACTTGCCGGACTGCTGCGGCACAGGTTGGCAAGTGTTAATCTGATTCCGGTCAATTCTGTTCCGGAACGGGGCTTATTACGTCCTGTTGTGGCTAAGGTCAAACAATTTGAAAGAGTGCTGCTGGACAATAAGATTAATGTTACCGTTCGAAAGGAGATGGGGACGGATATCCAAGCCGCCTGTGGTCAACTGAGACAAAAAAATATAGACACGGATAAGTCCTAGAAGAGTTATAGCGATCTTTTGTATAATAATGCTTGATTTTGACTATATTGGAAATATGGCGTATAATACATCTATAAGAATTGGAGTGTATTCATTATGGGTGTAAAATTTATTCGTAATCTTGAGACTCTATTTGAGACGTATATAGAGGGTTTTTTTTTGAAGAAACTTTCCGGTGGATTACAGCCGGTTGAGATTGCCAAGCATTTATTGCAGAAGATGGATGATGAACGGTCAATCAGCGTGGATAATATCTATGTTCCCAATAGTTACACGATTTATTTAAATCCAATGGATTACGAACGTTTAAAGCCCTATAAGGATGCGATCTGTGAAGAATTATCCGGGTACATAACCGACGGAGTCAGACAAAAAGGTTATACGATTATTGGAGAGCCGCTTATAACATTCGATCAAGACAAACAAGTGGCAGCCGGTAATTTTCAAATCACTACACAGTTTATCGAACCTCTTGCCCAAAGGGGAGTAAATCATTCGCAACAAGCATTGTCGGATACCCGTATTTTTAATAAAATCAGCCCTATTATAGAGAATAAAAGAGCATTGTCTGCTGTTTTGAGAGTAATAGAAGGAATTGATACCGGTAAGACGGTTAAGCTGGGAAAGGGCAGAATCAATCTCGGCAGGAGAGAAGGTAACGAACTGGCTTTAACCGATATGAATATGTCACGACTGCATGCGTATATCTCTTTTGAGGAAGATTGTCATGTGTTACATGACGCGAAAAGCCTGAACGGTACCTATGTCAATGGACAGCGTGTCAGCCGAAAGGTGTTGCAAGGTGGAGAACGTATTAAGATGGGGAATACGGTGATTTTATATGAGGTGAAATAAGTTGCCGGATAAATTTGGGGTGCTTAATGCAGTCAGTATACTGTTGCAGTACAGTCTGGTTGTTTTTATTTATATTTTTTTATGGAATACATTGAAGATAATTCATGCGGATTTAAGGGCTGACAGTAAAGCTGATCAGCCTTGTGCAGCTTTAAAAGTATTTGAACGAGGTAGCGTTATGTTGGCAAAGTCATTCTGGAGGATAGAGGATACGCTTACGATTGGCCGGGGTGAAGAAAATCACATAGTGATTAATCAAAGTGTGGTTTCACATGAACACGCCTGCATTGCCAGACAGAACAATAAATATTGGCTGGCCGATTTAAATAGTACGAATGGTACTTTGCTTAATAACCAGCCTGTGAATGAAGAGATATTGCTGCAAAATGGCGATATCATCCGCATTGGAACAGTAAGTTTCAAGTTTGAGAGGTGATCGGTTTGTTAGCTCATGTAAAGTCGGATATTGGCAAAGTGAGAGAAATTAATGAAGATAGTTATGCCTTTCATCCTCCAAACTTTTTCGGAGTAGCAGACGGAATGGGAGGGCATGCGGCCGGTGAAGTTGCCAGCAGCCTAGCCATTAAGGCGTTTACTGAATTTATTGAAAAGCAGGCCGGGTCTATGCCTATTGAACAACTAATGGAAGAGGCAATTTGTCAGGCTAATACGCTGATCTATGAAATGTCGTTACGGCAAACGGAGTATCTCGGGATGGGAACTACCGTAACGGCTGCTTACATTGAAGGGAATCATGTCTACTGGAGTCATGTCGGTGACAGCCGTTTATACTTGATTCAGGATAATTCTATCTGCCAGCTGACTAATGATCATTCTCTGGTATGGGAACTGTTTTTAAACGGCAGTATAACGCAGGAGGAAATTCAGTCTCACCCTCAAAGAAATATGCTTACCCGTGCAGTAGGAACCAGCCAAACTATTGCGGTGGAGTGCGGATCAATGGAGTGGGGACCTGGAGATATTCTGTTACTTTGTACAGATGGACTTACCAGCATGTTAAACGACCAGGAAATTTACCAAAGCATTAGAACCAATCTTAGCCGGCTTACCGGCGAACAGGTTTTAGAGGAGCTTGTAAACCAGGCTAACCGCAGCGGCGGCCTGGATAATATTACGGCAATTTTATTGCAATATGGTGATTAATAAATGAGAGAAATGGTAAGATGCGAGCGGTTTCTGCTGCTGCTTGCCAGCGCCGTTCTGATCAATGGCCTTGCGGTAATACAGCTTCTGCAGAAAAATATGGATTACAAAGTACTGGGCGCTGCGGCAGCCATTGTCGCTTCCTGGTTTGCCGCACATGTATGGTTGCGTGTTGCCGGCCATTCCGGTGATCCCTTATTGCTGCCGTTAGCTGCACTATTGTCAAATATTGGTTTGATTATGGTACTTAGACTGACACCAAATCTTTTTTTTGCACAAACCATATGGATACTTTTGGGTGTGTTCGTCTTTGTGCTTTCAGTATATCTTGCACAGAAAATAGAAAATTTAGCTACCTTTAAGTATGTTTGCGGTTTTACCGGTATTATCTTATTAATGTCGGCCATTCTTTTTGGCGTAGATATTGGCGGACACAAAAGCTGGGTTATTTTAGGGCCGATAAGGTTTCAGCCTTCGGAGTTCGCCAAGCTGTTTATTGTTATCTTTTTAGCGGCTTATTTGAATGAGCGGCGTGAAGTTCTGACTTTGGCCAATAAACGTCTTGGTCCGTTGCTGTTACCCCATCCTCGGTTTGTTGCCCCATTAGTGTTTGTTTGGGGAGTAACCATGTTGATGCTTGTTTTGCAGCGTGATATGGGTTCTGCATTATTATATTTTAGTATCACTATTATCATGACCTATATGGCCAGTGGGCGTTTGAGTTACCCTATGATGGGATTTGTGCTGTTTTTTGCGGGTTCAGTTTTCTGCTATTACTACTATCCTCACATTCAAACGCGAATTGATATCTGGATTGATCCATGGGCCGATCCGTCCGGCAAAGCCTACCAAATCGTTCAGTCGCTCTTTGCTCTGGGGTCGGGCGGTGTGCTGGGGACAGGCCTTATGTATGGTTTTCCTACGATGATCCCGGAAGTTCACACCGATTTCATTTTTGCAGCCATTGGCGAAGAATTGGGCCTAATGGGAACAGGAGCCATTTTACTCAGTTACATTATTTTGGTTTATCGTTCATTCCGTACGGCTCTGCTAAACAACAATTCTTTTATTGCGTTGGTAGCCAGTGGCTTTGCCGTGATTATCGGTCTGCAGACTTTCTTAATTGTCGCCGGGGTTACAAAATTTTTTCCACTGACAGGTATCACGTTACCTTTGATCAGCTATGGCGGAAGTTCCATTTTGTCTAATTGTATTTTGTTAGGCATTTTGTTTACCTTATCGGAAATGAGGCCTAATTATAGATGAGGCTTAACCGGATTAGTGAACTTCACAATACTCTTTCTGAGAATATTCGTACCGCGGCATATGTTATTATTGGAATGCTATGTGTAGTATTTATTTATGTTTCTTATCTGCAAACCGTAAAAAGCAGTTTTTTGGCGGAACATCCTTTGAACCAGCGTATTACTGAAGCAAATAAAAAGATACATCCCGGTGAAATACGGGACAGACATAACGAAAAATTAGCGTATAGTGAAGAAGATGGAAAGGGTTCATTCCGGCGATACTATCCCTATGGGGCGCTGACTGCGCACGTTGTGGGCTATAACAGCAAACAATATGGAAAGACTGGCGTAGAGGCGGTTTATGGCGCTTATTTGTCCGGTACACAGTCTCCTTTTAGCCATTGGGGAGCAATTTCCCAGGCTTTTCGTCCGGAACAGGGAGCTAATGTTATTCTTACCATTGATACTGCTTTGCAGGAAACTGCTTATAATGCTCTGGGGAATTACCGGGGAGCCGTTGTAGCTTTAAACCCGCATACCGGTGAGATTTTGGCTATGGCAAGTAAACCGGGCTTTAATCCCAATACTATTGATGAGAATGGGCAGGATATATTTCAGTCGCCGGACGGGTTGTTAATAAATCGTGCAACACAAGGGCTGTATCCGCCCGGCTCCACATTAAAAGTCATGATGGCGGAAGCCGCTTTAAAAGAAAATATAGCGAATCTGGATACGGTTTTTTCGTGCCAGGGAACACTTCAAATCGGTAAAGACTATACTTTAACCGAGGCTGATGGCAGTCGGCATGGAGATATTAATTTAGAGAAAGCATTGGCTGTTTCCTGCAATATAACGTTTGGTACACTGGCGTTAAATCTCGGAAACAAGAGAATGGAAAAAACTTTCGAACGTTATGGCTTTACTACTCCATTGAACAGCGATTTCCAAGAATCGTTGAGTCATTTACCGGATTTTGCTGATTTGAGCAGCGGAGATTTGGCCCAAACCGGGATTGGACAGGGAAGTTTTTTGACAACTCCTTTACGAATGGCTTTGTTGGCAAGTGCTTTTGCCAATAGGGGGGGCATCATGAAGCCTTATCTGGTTAGTCAGGTACAAGATGCCAATGGGAACATGATTGAAAAGAACGCGCCCACTGAGTGGCTGACTCCAATTGATGCCGGCCTGGCAGAAAAAATTAAGGAAATGATGATAACTGTGGTATCGGAAGGAACCGGAAGTGCGGCTGCTTTGAAAGATGCGCTGGTTGCAGGAAAAACAGGAACAGCGGAAAATCCCCATGGGAAGCCACATGCCTGGTTTATCGGCTTTGCACCGGCGGACAATCCACAGATTGTTGTTGCCGTTATAGTAGAAAATGCGGGTTCGGGCGGACAAGTAGCTGCGCCGATCGCCCGGCAAGTTTTAGCTCAGGGAATACATTAAGGAGGTGACAGAGCGTGCTTAATAAGACATTAGACAATCGTTATACTATACTAGAACATGTTGGTGGCGGCGGAATGGCAGATGTCTACCGTGCTCACGATAAACTGCTGGACCGGTCTGTGGCGGTAAAAGTTTTACGCTCACAGTTTACTCATGATGAGGAATTTGTAACCCGTTTTCGCAGAGAAGCCCAGGCGGCAGCAAAATTATCCCATCCAAACATTGTTAATATTTATGATGTGGGTCAGGCGGAAGATACATATTATATTATTATGGAATATATTTCCGGTGAGACATTAAAAGATCGCATTATACGAAACGAAACACTTCCTGTAGAAATGACGGTACGAGTTATCTTAGAAATTGCCGAAGCGCTGGAACATGCCCACCAAAACGATCTTGTACATTGTGATATTAAGCCTCACAATATTTTAATTACCCGTACAGGCCGCGTTAAGGTGACTGATTTCGGAATAGCCAAGGCAGTGACTTCAGCCACAATGAACCATACCGGAACTATTTTAGGATCAGTTCACTATTTTTCACCGGAACAGGCAAAAGGTGAAATGGTAAGCGCAAAATCCGACATTTATTCTCTGGGCGTGGTTATGTATGAGATGCTAACAGGAACAGTACCGTTTAATGGGGAGACGCCCATAAGCATTGCATTACAACATTTACAGCAGGAACCACGGCCTCCACGCGAATTAAATCCGCAAATACCTCCTTTGGTAGAAGCAACTGTATTAAAGGCTATGGCTAAAGAGCCATCCGACCGTTTTGAAGATATTACTCAAATGATTGCCGATTTAAGACTTGCACAAAATTATCTCCGTGATGATCAAACCCGGCGTTTATCGCATGATGATTTTCCCACACAAGTTTTACCTAAAGTAACCGATGAAGTTTTGACTCAACCTCAACCAACAAATAAACAAAATGCTTCAGGCAGACCTAAAAGCCGCAGATCGAAATTATGGTATTTGCTTTTATTTGCCCTATTGTTAATAGGTTTTGCCATAGGAACTTTTTTGGCGTTTGGGAAATTCTGGAGTGCCAGTGAGGTAATTGTTGCCGATGTAGTTGGCAAACAAGTGGATATTGCGCAAAACATACTGACAAACCAAAACCTGCGCGTATCCATATCAGAGGCTTTTAACGATGATGTCCCTGCCGGTCATGTTATTTCGCAATACCCGGAAGCGGGTGCCACTGTCAAAGAACAGCGGACAATAACCCTGGTTGTCAGCAAGGGCGGGGAAGTTACGGTTGTGCCGGACGTCCGGGGCTTAACAAGGCGGGATGCAGAATTACAGATAAAAAATGCGGGACTTACTTTAGGACGAGTTGAAGAACAGATTGCCGCCGATGTGGCACCGGATATCGTTATTGGTCAAAATCCAAGGCCACCGGCTCATGTAAATAAAAATACAGCTATTGATCTGATTATTAGCAAGGGACCGGCACAGCGAAAAATCGTTTTGCCTGATTTTCAAGGTGCCCCGCTAAATACTGTGAATACGCAGTTAGAAAGTCTCAAATTAAAACTTGGTAAGGTTACGGAAGAAGCTAATGATAAGTATCCTCCGGGTACTATTATCAGTCAGAATCCAGCGCCTGCCTCCGAGGTGATAGAGGGAACTGCAATTGATTTTACCGTGTCACGCAGTGCTCCCGGTGCAGTGAAACGGGCTATTGTCCAGATTACCGTACCTGAAGGCGCTTCAAGACAGGTAGTGCAAATTGTGGTAACCGATTCCAATGGCCGCCGTGTAGTTTATGATAATCCTCATAAACCCGGAGATAAAGTAGAAAAACAAATTGAAGGTGTAGGGCAGCTTCGCATGCAGGTTTATATTAATGGAACGCTTGTACAGGAAAAAACATTGTAATGGGAGGTAACATTACGTGTTTCAGGGAATAGTGGTAAAAGCCTATAACGGTTTTTACTATGTCAAAAATACTTCCAAAATTACAATGTGTACTTTACGAGGGCGCATTAAAAAAGAGCGCTTTTCGCTACTGGTTGGAGACAGCGTCGTTTATACCCTTACCGGACAGGAGAAGGGTGTCATCGAGAGGATCTTGCCACGGCGCAGCATCCTTACCCGGCCCATGGTTGCCAATGTGGATCAGGTCATTATTACCTTTGCCGCGGCAAATCCCGATATGAATGTTGAACTATTGGACAGGTTTCTGGTTCTAGCTGAACTGGCGCAGCTAAAAGCCTATCTTTGCATTAATAAAACCGAACTGGTTGAGTGGGGAAGTTTGCAACCGGTTATCGAACTATATGAAAGTATCGGTTATGATGTAATTGCTTTATCTGCTAAAACGGAAATAGGGGTCAAAGATCTCCGGCATATCCTGTATGACCGAATATCTGTATTTGCCGGCCCTTCAGGAGTTGGAAAATCTACCATCCTAAATTTGATTGAACCAGGCTTTCAACTGGAAACCGGAGAAGTCAGCGAAAAAATTGGCCGAGGAAGGCATACAACCCGTTTTGCCCAGCTTCTTCCGTTAACCGGGGGCGGGTATGTGGTTGATACCCCGGGATTTAGTTTTACTGAATTCAGCAATCTAAGGGAACCCGAACTGACCTACTGCTTTCGTGAGATTGCATTACAAGCGGCCCAATGTAAATTCGCCTCGTGCCTGCATGTAAAAGAACCTCAGTGCGCAGTGAAAGAAGCGGTGCTGTCCGGTAAAATTGCACAAAGCAGATATAATTCATATCTTGCCATTTTAGAAGAACTAAAAGAGCAAAGCAGTAAATTTTAGTTCTTCCGCAAAATAAAGTTTGACTATTTTTGTATTATTTATTATTATAGAAACGTAAAGTAACTGAATATCATTAGCCTTTGGGGCAAGGTGAGAGGGAGTAGATATCCTTCAATTCCTTACCGGCGGTAAAGCCCGCGAGCCGTATGGTTGATCTGGTGTGATTCCGGAGCCGACAGTATAGTCTGGAAGGGAAAAGGCTTGTTTTCCGGCCATAGTAATGTTTGGCTTGGCATGTTATTTCCCTAAAAAACCTATTGTTTTTAGGGAATTTTTGTTTTTAATCTCTGGATTGGAGGCAGCAATGGACGAGATATTTATGCAGCGTGCTTTACAACTGGCTGCGAAATCAAGGGGAAAAACAAGCCCCAACCCGATGGTCGGCGCAGTCATTGTCAATAATGGACAAATTGTCGGTGAAGGCTGGCATCAAGCAGCCGGAACACCTCATGCCGAAATACATGCGCTCTGCCAAGCAGGCCATTTAGCAAAGAATGCGACGCTTTACGTTACATTAGAGCCATGTTGCCATTATGGACGTACCGGTCCATGTTCGGATGCCATAATCACTGCGGGAATTAAAAAAGTAATCGTTGCGATGACGGATCCTAATCCGGTCGTTGCCGGTAAAGGTATTAGCATACTCCGTGCTAATGCTATTGAGGTTGTAGAGGGAGTCCTGAGTCACGAAGCGGCGAAACTAAATGAGGTTTTTATCAAATGGATCACAACTAAAATGCCTTTCGGAGTTTTGAAGACAGCTATGACCCTGGATGGTAAAATTGCAGCCTTTACAGGACATTCGAAATGGATAACCGGTGAACAGGCAAGAGACTATGGGCACCGTTTACGCAATATTTATGATGCTATCTTAGTTGGAATTGGTACTGTTCTTGCGGATGATCCGGCGCTGACCACCCGAATTCCGGGAGGGAAGAATCCCTTGCGAGTTGTTGTTGACAGTATGGCACGGATACCGCTTACGGCAAAACTGCTGAATGATAATCAGGCCCCAGTTGTGATCGCAGTAAGTCCAAATGCTTCTGAGGAAAAATTAGCAGCATTACGTTCTAAACATGCAGATATTGTTATTGTGCCTTGCGGTCCTAGGGGTGGTATCGACTTGCGAGGATTATTTGAAATTCTTGGCAGAAGAAGTATTACCAGCATCTTTATTGAAGGCGGCTCCCGTATTAATGCTTCTGCAATCAGCGCAGGACTTATTGATAAAGCATACTGGTTTATTGCTCCTAAATTTATTGGAGGAAGCAATGCACCCGGGCCGATTGGCGGAACCGGTCTTGAAACTATGGAAAAAGCTTTAACGCTTGAAGATATTGAACTTGAACGTGTTGGTGAAGATATACTGATTACAGCATATTTACAGGGAAGGGAAGGTCGGCATGTTTACAGGACTTGTGGAAGAACTGGGAACGATAAAAGCAATTGTTAAAGGGCAAAGATCGGTTCGCTTGACCGTAGGCGCCAAAACGGTTCTGGAGGACGTAAAAATCGGCGATAGTATTGCCGTAAATGGTACTTGTCTGACTGTCGTAGCACTCCAGCCGGATTGCTTTACAGCTGATGTTATGCCCGAGACCGTTTCAAGGACCGTATTGGCCGGACTGAAAATTGGCCACCATGTCAATTTAGAACGGACGTTACGCTTAGATTCTCGTTTGGGAGGGCATATTGTATCCGGTCATATCGATGGGGTTGGCAGCATTGTCGCAAAGGAAATAAACGATATTGCGGTTATCATTCGTATACAAGCCGGAACGGAGATCATGAAATACATTATAAAAAAAGGATCAATTGCCATTGACGGCATTAGTCTGACGGTTGTGGATTGTGGACGAGACTGGTTTACCGTCTCACTGATCCCGCATACTGCGTCTATGACAACACTTGGTTATAAGAAAATAAATGATCAGGTAAATTTAGAGGTGGATATGATCGGCAAATATGTGGAAAAATTGCTGGGATTGTCCGGTTCAACCCACGAAAAAAATGTAGCAAGCGGGGGCCTTTCTATTGATTCACTCATAAATAATGGTTTCTAACTCAATACTTAGCGACAGGAGATGCGATGATGAAATTCAAGTTTAATACAATTGAAGAAGCAATTGAAGATATCCAAAATGGGAAAATGGTTGTTGTCGTAGATGATGAGGATAGGGAAAATGAAGGCGATTTGTTGATGGCTGCCGAGAAAGCAACACCAGAAGCGATAAATTTTATGGCTACTTATGGCCGTGGTTTGATTTGTATGCCGGTAATCGGTGAGCGGTTGGACGAACTTGCCATAAGTGCCATGGTTGATGTCAACACCGATAGTATGAGTACAGCTTTTACTGTTTCGATTGATGCCAACTGCGTTACCACTGGAATATCGGCTTATGAACGAGCTGAAACTATTCGGAAGGTTTTACATAGTGATGCGAAACCGGAGGATTTTCGCCGTCCGGGACATATTTTCCCTTTACGGTATCGAGAAGGCGGTGTTTTACGACGTGCCGGACATACCGAGGCAACAGTTGATCTGGCAAGATTAGCCGGACTGTATCCGGCAGGTGTAATTTGTGAAATCATGAATGATGACGGGAGAATGGCCCGTGTACCAGAACTGATGAATTTTGTGGCAAAACATGGTTTAAAGATCATTACAATTGCAGACCTGATCAAGTACCGAAAAAGGAATGAGAATTTTATTAAACGGGTAGCGGAGGCGGCTTTACCGACGAAATACGGAGAATTCCGACTGATTGCCTATGAAAGTAAGCTGGATAAGCAGTGCCACCTTGCTTTGATTAAAGGTAATGTAGCCAATCAGGACAATGTTTTAGTACGTGTCCACTCGGAGTGCCTTACTGGTGATGTTTTGGGCTCTCTCCGTTGCGATTGTGGAGATCAACTGGTGACATCTCTAAAGAGGATTGAGGCCGAAGGTAAAGGAGTTTTACTGTATATGCGCCAGGAAGGCCGGGGAATTGGCCTAGCGAATAAGATCAGGGCATATGCCTTGCAGGATAAGGGCAAAGATACAGTGGAAGCGAATGAACTCTTAGGCTTTTCAGCTGATTTACGTGATTATGGTATTGGAGCACAGATACTGGCAGATCTGGAATTAAGTAAAATTCGTTTACTTACCAATAATCCTCAAAAACGGGCCGGGTTAGAGGGGTATGGATTAACCATTACCGAGCGTGTTCCTCTAGAAATGAAACCCAACCGTTTTAATCAGCGGTACCTGTCGGTAAAAAAAGCCAAGTTAGGTCATATTCTTAAACAAAATATGGAGGTATAATAAGTTATGAAAACATTTGAGGGAAATTTAGTAGCCAATGATTTACGTTTTGCTATTGTGGTAGGCAGGTTTAATGAGTTCATTACCAATAAATTGCTTAGCGGTGCTTTGGACGGTTTAAAACGTCATGGAGCAGCGGAAGAAAATATTGATGTTGCCTGGGTTCCTGGTTCCTTTGAAATACCTTTGGCAGCACAAAAAATGGCTATGAGCAAGAAATATGATGCAGTCATTTGCTTGGGAGCCGTTATTCGTGGGGGAACAACTCATTATGATTATGTTTGTGCCGAAGTTTCCAAAGGAGTGGCACATGTAGGCCTGGCTAGTGGCGTGCCGACCATCTTTGGTGTGCTGACAACGGAAAATATTGAGCAGGCTATTGAACGTGCCGGAACCAAATCAGGAAATAAGGGATTTGATGCAGCATTATCCGCAATTGAAATGGCCAATTTATTACATGGTATGTAAAATATTTCCAGGGAAATAATAAGGGGAGATTAGCGTGAAAATAGGTGTAATAAGTGATACCCATGGCTGTTCTGCAACGTGGGAGAAAATATATGATCAATATCTTTATGATGCCGACTTTATTATTCATGCCGGTGATGTTCTCTATCATGGTCCACGAAATCCGGTATTACCGGAATACAATCCATCTCGACTGGCGGAAGCACTGAATGCTTGTCCTGTTCCGTTTATTGTAGCCGCTGGTAATTGTGACAGTGAAGTTGACAGTATGGTGCTTGATATTCCCGTACAATCTCCATATTCGTATGCCATAGTCAACGATCTTCGCATTCTTGTTACTCACGGACAGAATCAAACGGAAGAAAAGCTTTTTGCTTTGGCACAACAAGTAAAAGCAGACTTGATTATCACCGGTCATACACATATTGCAGCGTTAAAGCAGCAGAATGGCGTAACGCATTTAAATCCGGGATCGCCCGTTTCAGGCTTGTCTAAACAGGTTGATCAACATGGGACTCTGGCAATAGTAACAAATCGTAAAATTTCTGTAATCGATATTGATGCGGGGAAAATCATCATGGAAGAATCAATCTAACCAGTTTATTCAGGAGGAAATTCATGCAGGATCATATGATGAAAGCTACAGTGCCGGGAGTCCGGATGGTGGCGGCAATAACAACTGCATTAACCGAAGAGGCACGGCAGCGGCATGACTGTTACCCTGTAGTAGCGGCAGCATTAGGACGTACAATGACAGCGGCGCTGTTAATGGCAGCCAATCTTAAAACAGAGGAACGGCTGAGTATACGCATAGCAGGAGATGGTCCGATCGGTAGTATTATTGCTGATGCATCGGCAAAGGGGAGGACGGTACGTGGCTATGTGAAAAATCCTCATGTTGATTTACCGCTTCACGGTGTTAAACTGGATGTCGGGACCGCTGTTGGTGGCGGCAGCATATTTGTCACCCGGTTTACCGGTTTAAAACAGCCTTTTACCGGTAATGCTCCTTTGGTAAGTGGTGAAATTGCTGAAGATATTACCAACTATTTGGCAGTATCCGAACAAACACCTTCCAGTGTAGCGTTGGGTGTATTGGTTCAACCTGACATGACGGTCAGTGCTTCAGGCGGTTTTTTAGTACAGGCACTGCCGGCTGCAGAAGAAAAGAGTCTGCAGATTATTGAAAAGAATTTAGCACGGTTATCTCCGGTTTCTCAGATGATTAGTTCGGGATATTGTGCAGCAGATATCATTAATACTGTTTTTGAAGGATTACCAATAAAACTGTATGATCAACAGCCGGTAAGTTTCCATTGTCCCTGCACGCGCAATAAGGTTCAGGAAGTATTGATAAGTTTGGGAAAAAAAGAGCTAACAGAGTTGGCCGCAGAGGGGAAAGCTGAAATTTGCTGCCATTTCTGTGCCAAAAAGTATTATTTCGACCGTAGTGATCTGGGAAAAATGCTGGCGGAATAAAAAAGAAGGCTATCGAAATCTTAAGCGATAGCCTTTTTCTTTAATTTATCAAACAAAAGGTTATATGCGTATGAATAACAACAAACAGTGATCCCATCAACATTAATTTATATGGAAATGAGACAGCGGATTAACTTGAGTTAACCCGCTTATTTTGAAACTATATCGCACGTTGAATCTTACCGGAACGCAAGCAGCGAGTGCAAGTATTAACTCGTTTAATTTCACCGTTTACAACGGCTTTAACCCGCTGAATATTCGGTTTCCAGCTGCGTTTTGTTTTTAAATGGGAGTGGCTGACATTAAAACCGCTTTGCTCACCTTTACCACAGACTTCACAAACATTTGCCATCTATAATACACCTCCTCTGATGAAGACACCAGTTCTCAACTAAACATAGATATTTTAACATATGCTAACTTCATAAGCAAGATATCCTAGTAATTTTATTGGGACTTTATGTTTTACAAGCAGGAATTTCTTGACCCGCTATGGAAATAAGCAAACAAATAGGGGATGGGAGGCGCATATTTTGTTTACTAAAAATACGCCGATAATTGAGGCACTCCGTTCTCACCCAATGGCGCGGGAAATTTTTGCTTTGCACGGAATGGGTTGCATAGGCTGCATGGGGTCGAATCAGGAAACGATAGGGAATGGGGCCAAGATGCATAACATTGATGTGGAAGCGCTTCTGAAAGAATTGAATGAATTACTGGAAGCCGAAAATAAGCAAAGTGTCTAATGATACTTTGCTTATTCTTTCGAGGTGAAATTTATGACAATCTATAAGTCAACCAATGTACAGTATCTAAAAGGAGTCGGAAATCAAAAAGCTGCTTGGCTTGCCAATTTAGGAATTTTGACTATACAGGATTTGCTGGAACATTTTCCACGTCGTTACGAAGACCGTCGTCAGATAAAGGCTATCAATCAATTAACAAATGGTGAGATGGAAACATTTATTGCCACTATTATCGGCAGCAATGGCAAGAAATCTGCCAGGGGAGTTAATCTTACTAAAATCATGGTGCGTGATCATACCGGAATTGCTGAATTAATTTTTTTTAATCAGCCCTATTTAAAAACAAAATATAAGCTGGAAGAGCAAATCATGGTATATGGTAAAATACAAAAGAAAATTCCTTATACACAAGTAGTAAATCCTGAAATGGAAATAATTGGTAACACGGGGTTTTTGGCTTCCGGAAGTATTTTACCTATCTATTCCTGTAGTGACAACATTAGCCAACGTTGGCTGCGCGGCTTGCTAAAACAGGCGTTAAGCTATCTGAACACTTCGGAAGCAGAAATTCTTCCTGCAGAGGTTATTAAAGACAATCATTTGATTGGGCATAATGAAGCACTGCTAAACATTCATTTTCCCGCCGACTGGGAAATCTTAAAAAAATCAAGAGAAAGGCTGGTTTTTGAAGAACTGTATCTCTTACAATGTGGCCTGCTGTACTCAAAGCGCAGGAACAGGGGAAGCCTATCCGGAATTAAGCACGCGAGTGACGGGCATTTGGTACGGCAGTTAGAGCAAAATTTGCCATTCTCTCTCACACATGACCAAAGGCAGACACTGCTAGAAGTCAAGGCTGATATGGAAAACACCGTTGTGATGCAACGAATGGTCCAAGGAGATGTAGGTTCCGGTAAAACGGTAGTGGCGGCTATAGCCTTAGCCAAAACGGTAGAAAACGGCTATCAGGGTGCGCTGATGGTGCCAACGGAGATCTTGGCAGAGCAACATTACCGAACCTTATCGGAATTGCTCTCTGTATACGGTGTGCGAATAGCCTTATTAACCGGAAAGTTATCCAAATATAAACGGCAGCAATTGATCAATGACATTGGCGAAGGAGTCGTGGATATTGTTATCGGTACCCATGCACTGATTCAGGAGGATGTGTTTTTTAAAGCTCTGGGGCTGGTCATCACCGATGAACAACATCGATTTGGCGTAAGACAACGGGCAAAACTCCAATCCAAGGGAAAAATGCCGGATGTACTTGTTATGACAGCAACTCCTATACCTCGAACCATGGCATTGACAGTATATGGCGATTTGGATGTCTCCTCTATTAAGCAACTTCCGCCGGGACGATCACCTGTCAAAACATTCGTTCGCGACAGCAGTCGGCGTTCTTTAGTTTATAAGTTCATTATTGATGAAGTTACCAAAGGGCATCAAGCCTATATCGTCTGCCCTCTCGTTGAAGAATCTGAAAAAATTCAGGCACAATCCGCCGTAAAGCTGTACAGCGAACTAAAACAATCGTTTTTTAGGGATATTTCCTGTGGATTAGTACATGGAAAAATGAAAATGACTAACAAAGAAAAAGTGATGGCTGATTTTTATCAACAAAAAATTAAAATTTTAATTTCTACCACGGTAATTGAAGTGGGGGTAAACGTCCCTAACGCGACAGTTATGGTCATTGAAGGAGCAGATCGGTTTGGCCTGGCACAATTGCATCAATTGCGGGGCCGAATTGGCAGGGGAAAATATCAGTCTTATTGTATTTTGCTATCCGATAATAAAAATACGGAAAGCCGGGAACGAATGAAGATTATGACACAAATTAGTGATGGTTTCCAGTTGGCTGAGCAGGACCTAATCATGCGGGGGCCCGGACATTTTTTTGGTGAACAGCAACATGGCCTGCCGGATCTCAAAATTGCCGATATCCTTCAGGATGTAGACCTTCTTTTAAAAGCTAGAAAGGCTGCCCAACAGACAGTCAATTCTAAAGATATGGAAAAGATCGTTCCGGTTATTGCTGCTCGTTTTTCCAATCATTTTGATATAATGCTTCAAAGCTAAAAAAAAACGGCTTATACCGCCGAATTATGGGAGAGGAGAAAATTTACATTATTATTTTTGCCTGTTTTTCCCTCCGCTATGCAAAAAAGGTATTTTATTTTCTAATATGAGTAACGGTTTTTATTAACCGTTGCTTTCTTTCGGAACTTTTTGGAATATACTTGCATATTTTAAAAAAAATTTTATCCGCCATACCCTTGCGTGTCCGAATATATTCTTCAAGTATTACAGATTCTTCTTTATTGTTCCACCATTCGTCGGGAACACTCTGCATTATTTTCTTTATTTGAGTATCATCAATGGCTTTGAATTTTTCCAGATATGGAATAAAATCATTTGGTGAAATATAACTAGTTAATAATAATCCAAATAAACGGTAATAGTATACTTTAACAATTTCTGACAGATCCATGACGGATTTATTGGTCCATCGCCCGGAACGGAATAAGTGAGAATTGTCAATAGCATATATTTTATATCCGGTATGTTGCGGGCTGACAATAAGATTTTTTCTGTTGTTCGTTCTGTCCGCATTGTGAAAAATATGATCAAATAAAATTACACCGGCAAGTTCCGGCAGGTTTTCTGATTTAGAGAGATGGTGTTTCTCCAAATAGGCTGTATTTGCAATATAACGGGAAGCAAAATTTACACTGGGCACGAGCCCTGTTGCCTTTAAATGGGGATATTTATTTAAAAAAGATTCTTCTATTTTTATGAGCTGGCTGTGGGGAAAACAAAGGTTTAGTAATTTTCCGATCTGGGCTGCAATTAGTTCACTAATTAATACTTTCGTCCCATAGCGGTTGTTTTGCATTTTAACAACATAAACCTGATCGTCACTGGCACAAAAAAAATGAGGTGAAGTGGCACCTACACCGACACTGCCCAGATATTCAGTAGCGAAAATCATCTTGTAACCTCCAGGATCAAAGCTAACGGCCCGGTTGGCAGTTAACACCGAGCCGTTAGTTTGTTAGTCTGATTATTGCCGGCTGCACGGATTTGAAATGAAAATGAACGGTTAACAACAAGATACCGTTGCTACTGAAGTCAACCCTTCGAGGTTAACAACAACTGATCTGATATCGTGTTCACAAATTGCATCATTAGATCCCGGTACAAAGATTTTATCAACTGTTAAAACGGCTAAGCAATCATCAACGGCCCCTAATATTCCCTGGAATAAAAATCCGCCTAGGGTAGTAATGGCAACGTTGTCACCAATCATGCGTTCCAACCTGCAAATAAGTTCTTTGCTCTGCAGACGCTCCTGAGAGTCTCTTGGAATAGTAACTGAAGTTACAGAATTTAAAAAAGGATCCTTGACAATACCGGTTCCTTTGCCAATTATCGACCATAAATCTAAACGTAAAAACGACACATCCCTTACTTCTCCGCCAGGGGTGAGAATTTCGACTTCAGGTGTTGCCGCTTCAATTGCCGGAGTTAAAATAGCAATTCGACATTCTTCTATCGCTTGTAAGTTACCGAAGTAGGTAAAACCATCAACGCCAAATAATAAAACATCGGTATTAAGTTCACGTTCCAGCTCGCGAATCAGTGCTGGATTACGGATTTCATGAAACAATCCCATAGATAGCGTACCTCCCCATATTCATAAATAATAAGCTGTTACTATAATTTATGAATACGTCCTCAGGAATGTTACCCTTATCATTCCCCTTTGCGAATTGCCGAAGAAAAACAAGGTACTGCAGGTATCTGAGTATTTATGCCGAATTAAAGTTGAGAGGAGGAGGGATACCATGCCAGTTGTTCAAATTGATATGGCCGAAGGCCGAACCACTGAACAAAAACGTGAACTTGCCAAAAAAGTCACCGTAGCAATTGCTGAGACGGCCAAATGCCCGCCGGAAGCAATCACCATTGTCATTAGAGAGTCTGCCAAACAGCATATTGCTAAAGCCGGCATACTAATGTCGGATATGT
The DNA here is from genome assembly GCF_001298735.1 of Propionispora sp. 2/2-37. GTDB lineage: Bacteria > Bacillota > Negativicutes > Propionisporales > Propionisporaceae > Propionispora. Next base: position 290,922 of record NZ_CYSP01000001.1, read on the forward strand.
GAACAAATAGTCCAAGTACAGACAACCGTACTTGGACTATTTGTTCACATATCCCTCAGTACCTTCGGTAAAGCTGACACCATAGCCTCCAGACGGATAAGAAAACTTAATATTTCCCAGGGGGCAGACAAGGCGGCAGGCACCGCATTCTATGCATTGTTTATAGAAGACGGATATGGATTTAGGTTTTGTGCCATCCCAGACAAATACTTGGGCCGGGCATATGGATAAACATTCGTTATTTTTACAGTTGGTGTCACATAATTCCGGCTTTTTTATCACAACATGCTGTCTATATTGATCAGGCTTGCAATGTATCAATTTGATTTTTTCAGATACATCATGCAGCATCAGCGAATCACCTTAATTGTTTTCCAAATATCACGCAGTAATTTAGAGATGGATTGCATGCTTATTAATTTTTTAAAAATATAAATCCGTTTTGCCTTTTTGGGCATAGTGTAAACTTTGGCCGATAAATAAGCTGCTTCATTAATCATTTTGCTATATAAATTAAAATAGTAGGGGATTTCTCTTTCAAATGCAGCAATTTTACTGTTGGCCTTCATATCTTCCAATACAAAGCTTTCCTGGAGTAAAGTTTTATAAAGAGATAATTTCTTTTGAGAAAAGTCACGGCTCTTCTTGGCGGCGATAGCTGCCTGAGCGGCAAAAAATCCGGACCACATGGCAAGGTTGAATCCATGTGTTCCATTTACCAGGGCGGCTGCATCACCAACGATCAATAAACCTGGATATACCAGCTCGGGAATGGCGTAATAACCACCCTCCGGGATCATTTGACTGCCGTATTCAACCAGCTTACCGTCTGACCAATACGGTTCGAGCAGTGGATGTTTTTTTACGCGCTCCAACAAACTGTTAGGATTAATTCCGGACTGAGAAAAATGCCGAAGTGACATACCCACATTGATATTAATACTGTCTGTAAAGGTATGTATAGATGCGGTACCGTTAAAACCGGCTGTAGGATAACCAATAATACCAATGACGCTGCCGCAGCCTGAAGGTAAATTGAATCGCGTTTCGATAGCTTCCGGAGAAAGGGCGATGGTTTCTTTTACATACAGTGATAAATTTTGTGAGTTTACTTTGGTTATAAGTCCAGAACTCTCTGCGATGAGAGAGTTAGCTCCATCGGCCAGAATTATCAGGTCGGCTGAAAAAGATGTGTTTTGAGGAGGAGATACCGTTACTCCCACAGCCTGTGTTTGTTCAAAAATAACATTTTGGACATTATGGTTAAACAATAGCGTAGCTCCAGCCGCAACAGCTTTATCTGTAAGCCATTTATAAAGATGGGGGCGTTTCACTGTGAACCGGTTATAAGGTGAGGATAGAAATCTCATACTATTATAACGGATTGCAAACAGAGAATCTTCGGTCATCAGCCAATAAGCCTGATCGGTTACGATTCTTTCAACCGTCAGTTCATCCCAGAAATTGGGGAATAGTCTATGTGTATGTTCCGCGATTAACGCTGCGCCACCACAACTTTTGGCACCGGGATATTGTCCCCGTTCCAGTAAAAGTACACTTAATCCTTCCCGTGCAAGGAAATAAGCGGCGGTTGAGCCGGCTGGTCCTGCACCGGCAATGATAACGTCATACTTACCCGGTTGCATTGCCTGACTGCGCCGGTAAAATAATTTGAGAGGTTTTTTGTTCTGGCGGACGGTTGATTTCATTAAAGTCACCCGGGGTTAGTGTTTGCATGTAAAGGCAGGATCATTCCAGTCAAATACCGCCAATTATATCATAAATGATGATAACGAAGGATAAAACAGTATTGTTTACATAACTAAAAATAATCCGATGGGACAAAGTTTTAATGACTTGCAATAAAAGGTGTTCTGTTGTAGTATATAGTCCAAGCCGAATTTCCATGGAAAACGGGGAACCCAATTTATCAGGGGTGAATCCGCGTATGCGGTAGGGATTATACCTTTGACCGAACCCGACAGCTAACCTCGTAGGCTTTAGAAAGGGGTGTTCTTCATGAAATTTGTCAAGAATTTTATGTTATGGAGTGCCGTGATTGTCATGTTAATCACCAGTTTTGCTGTTCCGGCAGTATCAGCCAAACCTAGTAAGGACTTGAGTTACAGTAAAAAGTTAAATATAAAAGCAACCGCTTATGCACCGGGGCCGCATGATAATGGAAAATGGGGCGATTTAACTCATATAGGGACAAAAGTAAGACCGGGAATTATTGCGGTTGATCCGAAGGTAATTCCACTGGGTTCAAAAGTATATATCGAATTTGAAGACGGACGCGGATCCTATGCCGTCGCGGAAGATACCGGAGGTGCAATTAAGGGCAACCGTATTGATATTGCTATGTGGACAGTAGCGGAAGCTTATGATTTTGGTATCCAGGATGTAAAGGTATATGTTTTGGATTAACTATGATGAAAGCCGGCAGTTTATAGAATTGCCGGCTTTTGCTTAAAAAAAATCTTTTTTGTGGGTTCCCTGCCATTGGACATAAATTCATATTATACGCATAAGATTATTTACTCTTTCTGGATTTTTCATCATATTGGTTCCTGAATTATAAACCCGTGTATGTAAAGGGAAGATAATTGTTTAAAGTTTTTTATATTATGTAATATTTTACTGGCATTTTGGCAGAAAAAAAGTAAAATACTACATATAAAATGGTGGATTCGACAAGTTTCATATGGTATTATATTATGAAATATATGTAATGTTTCGGGAAGGGAGAGAAATTCATGTTTGAAGACAAATTTGCTGCAGAAGGTTTGACATTCGATGATGTATTGTTAATTCCTGGAAAATCTGATGTATTACCTAGAGATGTAGAGGTTAGTACACAGTTAACTAGAAATATTCAATTGAACATTCCCATAATCAGTGCCGGAATGGACACGGTTACCGAGGCACGTATGGCCATAGCGATGGCACGGGAGGGTGGCTTAGGCGTAATTCACAAGAACATGTCCATCGAAAGACAGTCCAATGAAATTGATAAAGTAAAGCGATCGGAGCACGGTATTATTGTTGATCCCATCTTTTTATCACCGGATAATATTCTGCAAGATGCACATAACCTGATGGAAAAATATCATATTTCAGGTGTTCCGGTGACGCAGGACGATAAATTGGTAGGCATTCTTACGAATCGTGATTTACGTTTTGAAACGGATTTGTCGGTTAAAATTCGTGATTGTATGACCAGGGAACATTTAATTACCGCACCTGTAGGGACCTCTTTGGAAGATGCCAAGGAATTGCTGCGTAAGCATCGCATTGAAAAATTGCCTTTAGTGGACAATTCGGGGAAATTAAAAGGGCTAATCACAATAAAGGATATTGAGAAAGCCCAAAAATATCCCAATTCGGCTAAAGACTCCAAGGGAAGGCTGCTTGTTGCTGCTGCCGTGGGTGTGGGGGCAGATATGATGGACAGGGTGGAGGCCATTGTGGCTGCCAAGGTAGATGTTTTAGTTGTGGATACTGCCCACGGGCATTCCCGGGGAGTGTTGGAGGCTATTAAAACCATTAAGAAAAAGTATCCGCAGGTTGATTTAATTGCCGGCAACGTGGCTACTGCGGCGGCGACCCGTGATTTGATTGAAGCAGGTGTTGATGCGGTCAAAGTCGGTATCGGTCCCGGCTCTATTTGCACTACCCGGATTATTGCCGGTATCGGTGTACCGCAAATTACGGCGGTGTATGAGTGTGCCCGGGCTGCCCGGGAGTTTAACATACCGGTTATTGCCGATGGGGGTATAAAATATTCCGGAGATATAACAAAGGCCATCGCTGCCGGTGCCAGCGTGGTTATGGTGGGGAATTTGCTGGCCGGTACGGAAGAAAGCCCCGGTGAAACAATTATTTATCAGGGACGCAGCTATAAGGTTTATCGTGGTATGGGGTCGTTAGGTGCTATGGCGATGGGAAGCAAGGACCGTTATTTTCAGGAAAATATGGACAAACTGGTACCTGAAGGCATAGAAGGGCGCGTACCGTACAAGGGAACGCTCGCAGACACCATTTTTCAGTTGATAGGAGGCTTACGCTCCGGTATGGGCTATTGTGGGGTTGCTACCATCCATGACCTGATTACCAAATCGCGTTTTATCCGTATTACGGGAGCTGGTCTGAAAGAAAGTCATCCGCATGATGTAAATATAACTAAGGAATCACCAAATTATAGTCTATAATAATTGTAATATTTTAACACCGCCAATACCTATTGGCGGTGTTTTTCGCAGTGCGTGAACGCGTAAATCTTGAGAATTTTTGCCATACTACAGACAAGGGAGGTGCAAAATGAAAAAACATCCAAATCTTACCTGCATATGCGTTTTACTTTTATTTCTTATGCTCTGTTTAAATGGTTGTTCATTTTTTCGTTTACCGCAAACAGATAATTTGGAAAACTTACAGTTGATTGAGGCAACGCAAGTTTTTGATGAAAACGGACAGCTTATTGCTAAATTATTCGAAGAAAATCGGGTTGTTGTTCCGTTAAATAGTATGTCGGTATATGTTCAGCAGGCTATTATTGCCAATGAAGATATTCGTTTTTATAGTCATTTCGGTATCGACCCTATCGGTATTTTGCGTGCTGCTTGGGCTAATATACGCGCAGGCGGCTTAGTAGAAGGAGGCAGCACGCTTACTCAACAATTGGCTAAAAATATGTATTTGACACAAGAGAGAACTTTCACGCGCAAACTAAATGAACTTTTTTTAGCTATCACGTTGGAACGGAAGTTTACTAAACAGGAAATATTACAAGCTTATCTCAATCAGGTCTATTTTGGTGAAGGTGCTTATGGAGTTGAAGCTGCCGCCCAGGTCTATTTTGGTAAGCACGCCAGTGAACTAAGTTTAGCAGAAAGTGCGTTATTAGCAGGTCTGCCTCGTGGACCAAACATCTACTCTCCTTATGTGGATCCCAATGCCGCTGCTGAACGGCGCAGCATCGTTCTTGATGGTATGGTTAATGCCGGTTATATTACACCAGAAGCTGCGGCAACTGCACGGCAGGAAAAGATTGTTCTTGCCGGTAAAAAAAAGCGTTCCATACAGGCGTCGTATTTTATTGATTACATTGCTAACCAGCTAGTCGAACGTTACGGTGCCAACCGGGTATACCGAGGTGGTTTGAAAATATACACGACATTGGACAGTAAGGTACAGCAGCTTGCAGAAGCGGCTTTGGGAAACTATCAGGGGGCTGTTGTTGCACTTGACCCCAGAACCGGATACATCAAGGCTATGGTGGGTGGAAAAAATTATGAAGAGAGTCAACTCAACAGGGTTGTTGCAGAAATCCGGCAGCCAGGTTCGGCTTTTAAGCCTTTTGTGTATACAACAGCGCTTAATCAGGGTCTGAGTGTAAATTCGCTCCTTGTTGATGAGCCTTTAAATATTAACGGTTATAAACCCAAAAACTATGATAAAAAGTATAACGGGGCAATGACTTTGAAAAAAGCACTGAGTTTATCGGTAAATACAGCAGCAGTTAAGCTCGGACAGCAAGTGGGAATGAGTGAAGTACTTACCCTGGCAAAAAATCTGGGGTTGAGTACAATTGTTCCAGAAGACGATAATCTCGCTGCAGCCCTGGGGGGATTGACCCAAGGGGTGAGCTTGCTGGAATTAAGCACTGCCTATACTCCTTTTGCTAATAATGGAATCCTGTCTAAGCCGGTTAGCATTATTAAAGTTTTAGATGAAAACAATCAAGTTTTAGAGGAGAATCATTTAGTCCAACAGGCGGTTTTACGCCCGGAAATCGCCTATCTAGCTACCGATATGATGAAAGCGGTTATTACCAGGGGTACCGGGACAGCGGCAAATATTGGACGGGAATCGGCAGGGAAAACCGGAACTACGGATAATTATGAAACAGCCTGGTTTATCGGCTTTACTCCTGAAATTCTTGTGGGAATACTTGTTGGCAATGACGACCGGAAGCCGGTTGACATTTCCGGCAGCCAGGTTGCACAGCTTTGGGGGACAATGGTATCTCAAATTCCCGTTGTTTCCCAAGGGAATTTTGTGATTCCTCCCAATATGGTTACCGGTGTACCGGTATGCAGCACTTCGGGAAAACTAGCAACCCCCGACTGTCCGGAAATAGAATATGATGCATTTATCAAAGGAACGGAACCTACAGAGTTCGATTTTCATCATAGAACAGGTAATAAAAATCCCCAAGCTAGCCAAAAAGAATCTGACAAAAAAGATGCAGCAAAGGAAGAAAAGAAAAAACCACGCTGGCGATTACCATTTAAATTGCCCAAATTTTAATAATATGATAGAATATTTTTTAGCCAAATTCTTGATTTTATGGCACAATAAAAGATAAAAGGGGATTCTGCGGCGCAGTGCGTACAAAAATACCTGTTTTAGATATTATGATTGACAGCGTGACTATGCAAGAGGCATTAGATGCAATTGAGACCTTTCTTACAGAGGATAGACCCCATTTGGTGGCTACCGCCAATGCTGAGATGGTTATGATGGCTAAGGAAGATCAGGAATTAGCATGTATTCTTAATAAAGCCGATCTGGTTGTTCCCGATGGGGCCGGTGTTGTATGGGCAGCACGTTATCTTGGCCATAGCATGAGCGAACGGGTTGCAGGTTATGATTTAACACAAAGATTGTTGGCTCAGGCCGCTAGGAAAGGGTATCGGGTATTTCTTTTTGGTGGAGCCCCCGGGGTAGCGGAAAAAGCAAAGGAAACGGCAGAAAGATTGTATCCGGGTATCGTAATTGTTGGTACACGAAACGGTTATTTGGCAGATGGGGAGGAGCACCAGTTAGTTGATACTATCCGCAAAGAAAAACCTGCTATTTTACTGGTAGCGCTGGGCGTTCCCAAACAGGAAAAGTGGTTATATCGAAACTTAGATACTTTGCAGATACCCGTGTGCATTGGTGTGGGAGGAACTTTTGATGTAATGGCCGGTAATGTACGCCGAGCCCCCTTATGGATGCAACAAGCCAATTTGGAATGGCTGTTCCGTTTGTTATGCCAGCCATATCGTGCCATCCGTATGCTGGCGTTACCACGTTTTGTTTGTCAGGTCATAAGGTATAAAAAAGATTAGACAAAGCACTCTCATTATATTATAATAGTTTGAGAATGCAGGAAGTTGTGACTTTCTTGCTTTTTGTTTTTATAAAACACCATAGAGGGACAAAGGGGGTGTGTAAATGGTTAAAACGCCTATAGTCAAAGAAGGGTACCTTTACATTGCTATTCTCGCACTAATCACTGCCGTAGTCGCTTTGGCCGTTAGTCCATACTGGAGTATTGTCCCTGGAACTTTGCTAGCCTTTGTTACTTTTTTCTTTCGAAATCCCAACCGGAAAATACCTGATGACAATATGCTGGTTTTGTCACCGGCTGATGGAAAAGTCATGAGTGTATGTGAGGTTTACGATGACCAATTTCTAAACGAAGTTGGTAACAAGGTGACCATATTTCTATCGGTTTTTGATGTGCACGTAAATCGTAGTCCTATTTCCGGTGAAATTACTTTTCAACAGTATACTTGCGGACGTTTTCGTCCCGCTTATAAGGAATCTGTAGGATATGAAAATGAAAGGCATTCCATTGGATTGGAAAATGAATCCATGCGCATTTTGGTCACACAAATTGCCGGATTAATAGCACGGAGGATCGTTTCGTGGGTAACATTGGGCAGTTCGATAGAGAAGGGCCAACGGTATGGTATGATAAAATTCGGTTCCTGTACAGAGGTAATTATGCCTAAATCAGTGGAAGTTCTCGTTAAAAAGGGAGATCGGGTTAAAGGCGGGGAAACCGTTATTGGGAGGTTATCAGAATGAAGAGTATCATTCCCAATGCATTGACAGCACTTAATTTAGTTTTGGGTATGTTTGCTATTGTTTCTACTTTGCACGGACGCTTTTCAAACGCTGCTATTTTCATTGTTGCTGCTATGATTGCGGATGGATTTGACGGGCGGGTAGCTCGGCTCTTTAATGTCAGCAGTGATTTTGGTAGGGAATTGGATTCTCTATGTGATCTGGTTTCCTTTGGGGTGGCTCCGGCTGTCCTGGCCTATACTTTTTTGCTCCATGAAATGGGCTATGCAGGTTATTTTGTGGCGGCTCTTTTTGCTACCTGTGGAGCACTTCGTTTAGCCAGATTTAATATCAATACAGGTATAGTAAAGGGCTACTTTATGGGGCTGCCCATTCCAGCGGCCGGCTGTGTTGTTGCCACATTTGTGCTATTGGGTATTAAACCGGCAACATGGCTCTTTGCCGTTATGGTCATTTTATTTGCTTATCTTATGGTCAGTACGATTAAATATCCTGATTTTAAAGGGAAAGGTGAGAGAGTTCGTATACTTCCGGCTGCTATTACGGTAGCGTTTGCACTTTATCTGATATTCCTTACACAAGGGGTTACTGCATTGCTTTTTATTCCCTTCTGTTCCTATGCTGTATTTGGAATACTGAATACATTATTTGGATTATTTGATTCGCGGACTATTTAATGTATCCAATTGTTCGGATACTTGTTTTTTTGTCGGGTTATATTATTCTTAATTCCATTTTACCCGGTTTTATCTTGACAATCCATGTTTGAGGATTCTACAATGGTGTTTGTACGGTTGGAATTGATTCTTATAAAGTACCTTTTAAAACAGGTCTTTTAGAAGGAGTAACTTCGCATGAACTATATTTTTGATTACATAATGATCCCGGTACAACTGATTATTGCTTTTTTTACGGTATATTATTTTGTTGTTGCATTTTTTGGCATGTGGCGAAAAAAGGAAGTCAAAATACTTACCCCGAAAAAAACGTTCGCGGTTGTCGTTGCCGCACATAATGAAGAACAGGTTATTGGTCAATTGGTAGAAAATCTGCATGTGTTAAACTATCCTAATGAGTTATATGATATTTTTGTTATTGCAGATAACTGTAGTGACAAAACGGCACAAATTGCCAGACATGCTGGTGCCAATGTTTATGAGCGGGTTAATCTCGAAGAACGGGGCAAGGGTTTTGCCATGGAGTGGATGTTTGCCAAACTGTTTCGATTTGAACGCCGATATGATGCAGTGGTTATATTCGATGCGGATAATTTAGTGCATCCCAATTTCTTATTGGAGATGAATAACCGTCTTTGTAAGGGCGATAAGGTCATTCAAGGCTATCTTGATGCTAAAAATCCAAATGATACCTGGATTGCAGGAACTTTTGCGATTTCCTTTTGGGTGGTGAATCATATTTGGCATTTAGCCAAATATAACATTGGCTTATCCAGTGTTCTGGGTGGAACAGGCATGTGCATTGCATCCGAAATACTGGAAGAACATGGATGGGGCGCCACTTGTCTGACTGAAGATATGGAATTTACTATGAAAGCTTTGGTCAAAGGAATTCCCACGACTTGGGCGCATGACGCCATTGTTTATGATGAAAAGCCGTTGACTTTTAAGCAGTCATGGAATCAACGTAAACGCTGGGCACAAGGTCATTTTGATGTTGCTGGCAGATATATTCCCCGCCTTCTCGTGGAGGGAATAAAGCAACGAGATATCCGTTTGCTGGATGGGATTATTCACTTAATCCAGCCGTACTTCTTAATACTTTCTACATTTTTCATTTTAGCAAGCTATGTGTACCAATTTATACCTTTTTATACTAACATTTTGTATACGGTGTTACCTGTAGAAGTATGGACGGCCATTGCTATTGGTCAGTATATTTTTCCTGTCATCGTATTAGCCAAAATCCGTGCTAGTTGGAAATGCTGGTTATACCTGGTTATGTACCCGCTGTTTATTTACAGTTGGATTCCGATTACCTTTCTTGGATTTATTCATCGGAATGAAAGGGTTTGGAGCCATACCCAGCATACAAGGAGTATGAGTTATAAGGAGATATTATTGACAACCTCAGAAGAATTCCCCAAAGAACAGTTATTAGGCAAACAAGCTGCTAAATAAATAATAGCTGGTAAAAAAGGTGAGTATTATACTCATCTTTTTTCAATAGGGAATGACGCTGTATTTGTGAATCAGGTGAAAATCTGAAGGAGGGAATTATATTGCGCATTTTATTAACTAATGATGATGGAATTCACGCGGCAGGCATTCAAGCCCTTGTCAAAGAATTTATGCATAATGCCGATATCGCAGTTGTGGCTCCTGATGAGGAACGCAGTGCAACTAGTCAGGCGATAACCGTTCGCCACCCAATTTATGTTGATGAGTATAGTTTTCCCGGAACTTCCGTTCAAGGCTGGAAAGTGGGCGGAACTCCTACCGATTGCGTAAAAATTGCGCTGGAGACGGATAGAATAACAAAACCGGATATCATTGTATCGGGGATAAATCATGGTCCCAATATGGGAACCGATGTACTCTATTCTGGAACGGTCAGTGCTGCTATCGAAGGTGCGCTTCATGGCATCCCGGCCATAGCGGTTTCGCTTGACGGCCGTAATGATTTTGATTTTGCTGCCGCAGCTAAGTTTGCTGTTACATTAGCGCAAACGCTTTATACAAATCCCTTACCGCCGCGAACACTGTTAAACGTTAATGTGCCGGCTTTGCCGGAAAGTGAAATTATGGGAGTTGCAGTTACCAAACTGGGTCGGCGCGAATATGAAAATACTTTTCAGCCACGTAAGGATCCACGAGGGAGAACGTATTACTGGATGGGTGGCAATATCCTGGAGTGCGAAAATGATCCGGATAGCGATATTATTACAGTAGCGGCAGGAAAAATTTCAGTTACGCCTATCCATTTTGATCTGACAAATTATACTATTATGGATACTGTAAAGCAATGGAACTTATAAAAAGCTGACAATTAGTTTTCTTAAAACTAAGTTGTCAGCTTTTTTTCTGTATGGGGGCATAATTAATTTATAACGGCATAAATTTACATTAAATAATTTATCTTCCAAAATAAAGGGGGATTGACTGTGTTAAGAAAAGGCTATACACGTTGGAATAATGCTCCTCCCCAAAAAGTTCCCGGACTTATATCACTTATTATAAGGGGAATTTTGGTTAGTTTTGCTTTTTCGCTAGTTTGTGCTCTACTTTTGTCCGTTTTTAGTTTGATTTCCGAAAATGAATTTATTGATCAACATCTACAATATATAATGGTCGGTATCAGTATAATAAGTATATTTTGCGGTAGTGTTTTTGCAACACAAAAAGCCGAATCAAAGGGGCTTTTCATTGGTATGGCTGTTGGTATCGCCTATGTGTGCATTTCTGTTTTGATCGGTAAAGGATTGCAGGATGAGTCGCTTAGCTTATTGGTTTTTATTAATAAATTGTTAGCCGGTATTGCAGCCGGCTCATTGGGCGGACTGGTCGGTGTAAATTTATAAAATTACAAGGATTTTTACCTGCTATGGCGAATGTTAATGTCAAGAAAAATATTGAGAAGGGAGGAGATATTATCGTTAAGTTGCTATCGGGAAATGAAGCCATAGCACGTGGTGCTTATGAAGCTGGTGTAAAAGTTGCCTGTGCTTATCCGGGAACCCCCAGCACGGAAATTTTGGAAAATATTGCTGTTTATGATGGAATAAACAGCGAATGGTCCCCAAATGAGAAAGTAGCGGTTGAGGTTGCGCAGGGAGCTTGTTTTGCAGGTGAACGCGCATTAGTCGCGATGAAACATGTTGGTGTCAATGTGGCAGCCGACCCGTTATTCTCGTTAGCATATACGGGAGTTAACGGAGGGTTTCTTGTAGTGTCGGCAGATGACCCGGGGATGCATAGCTCACAAAATGAGCAGGACAACCGTTATTACGCAAAATTTATGAAAATGCCCTTACTGGAACCGTCGGATAGTCAGGAAGCAAAGGATTTTGTTATCCTTGGTCTGGAACTTAGTGAACAATTTGATTTACCGGTTTTTTTGCGTATCACAACTCGGATAGCACATTCAAAAAGTCTGGTTGTTTTGCGGGAACCGCTCAATAGGGAAAAACGCATTTATGCGAAAAACACGAAGAAATATGTTGTCATGCCGTCAAATGCCAGAAAGCTCCGGATCACTTTGGAAGAGCGCCTGCAAAAACTTAGGATATACCTGGATACCTTTCCCGGCAACCGAGCCGAAGGTAGCGGTGAGGACTTTGCCGTTATCACCAGTGGCATTGCTTATCAATATGCCCGCGAGGCATTGGGGGAGCGTGCAACTTATTTAAAACTTGGCTTTACCTATCCATTACCGGAAAAAGCAATTAGAGAATTTGCCGCGTTGCATGATACCTTGTATGTGATTGAAGAGGGTGAACCTTTTTTAGAAGAACAGATTAGGGCCATGGGCGTTAACGTCGTTGGTAAAGAATTTTTCCCTGCCATTGGAGAGTTGAATTCCCAGATGATTAAGGAAAAGCTCCTTGGCGAAAAAAGCTCCAGTATGATAACCAGTCATAATCTACCCGCCCGTCCGCCGGTTCTCTGCCCAGGATGTCCTCATCGTGGCATTTTTTATGTGCTTAACAAAGTAGCTGATTATATTACTACTGACATTGGCTGCTATACCTTGGGCACGCTGCCCCCTCTGAATGCTGGTGAACTGTGCTTATGTATGGGTTCAAGCATTGGAAATGCTTTTGGTATGTCCAAGGTAATGCCGGATAGAAAGATCGTGGCGACTATTGGAGATTCTACTTTTTTGCATTCCGGAATTACTGCCCTTATGGATGTAGTATATAATCGTGGAAAGATAATACTGGTTATTTTAGATAATTCAACGACCGGAATGACCGGACATCAACACAATCCCTCTACAGGGTTTACAATAAAAAATGAACCGACAAAAAAAATAGATTTAGAAGCAATGGTTCGTGCCTGTGGGGTAGAACAGGTATGGCAGATTAGCGCTTACGATTTAAAGCAGGTTAACGAGACTCTTAGAGCTGCAATTGCCTGCGAAGAAACTGCTGTTGTTATCGCAAAACAGCCGTGCGTTTTAATTAATAAACGCATGGCCCGCAGCTATAGGATTATTCATGAAAACTGTAAATATTGCCGGTCCTGTCTAGACATAGGCTGTCCGGCGATTGGTAATAGAGACGGAGAAATTTTCATAAATGAAGTGTTATGCAATGGTTGTGCTGTCTGTACGCAATTATGCATGTTTTCAGCCATTGAAGAGGATAGGGGATATACATGAATAAAGCGGCAAATATTTTGATTGTCGGAGTAGGGGGGCAGGGAACTGTTCTAGCCAGCAGGATTATCAGCCAGGCGGCGCAATTATCAGGCTACGATGTTAAACAATCCGAAGTACACGGCATGGCTCAGCGTGGCGGGAGTGTGGTAAGTTATGTCCGGTTTGCCGATAAAATATTTTCACCTATGGTTGAAATAGGACAAGCGGATATGATTATCGCGTTTGAAAAGTTAGAAGCATTACGTTGGTCCGATTATTTGCAATCTAAAGGCATAATGATTGTAAATGAACAGGAAATACCTCCTGTGTCCGGCATGACGGGAACAGTTTCTTACCCTGGGGACATTTTGAAAACACTGTCTTCCTATTGTCAAACCATAACGGTTAATGCTATTGGCATGGCTATAAAGCTTGGGGAGCCACGTACAGTTAACAGCATTTTATTAGGAACTGCACTAAAAAAGTTAGGTTTTGAACGTAGCATTGGTGAAAAAGCAGTAATTAAATCCGTTCCGGGAAGGACAGTAGAAGTCAATTTACGGGCTCTTTCCTTGGGATGGGATCTAATCTAAATATGTTGTATTTTTCTTTCGGGCAATTTATAGTACAATGATATGAGGATTAGAAGATACAAAAATCCATTTAAAGGGTGAAAACAATGGTGAAAATTGCAATTATCGGTGGAACAGGGGTATATGATCCTTCCATTTTGAGTCATATACAAACTATGGAAGTGGTTACACCTTATGGAGATGTCAACTTTCAGGTGGGTGAATTCGAAGGAAAAAATATTGCATTTATTCCTCGGCATGGCAGTAAACATTCCATTGCGCCACATTTAATTAATTACCGTGCCAATATTTGGGCGATGAAAAAAATAGGTGTGGAAAATATTCTTGCCACAACTGCAGTCGGTTCTTTAAATGTTAATATGAAACCGGGTGATTTTGTTCTGGTGGATCAATTTCTTGACTTTACCAAAAGCCGGGTTAATACTTTTTATGAGGGCGGTGAGCGCGGCGTTGTACACGTTGATGTAACCAGTCCTTATTGTCCTTCTTTGCGGCAATTGCTGCTGGAAGCTGGAAATAGCTTGGGTCTTACTATGCATGACAGGGGAGTATATGTGTGTGCAGAAGGGCCACGTTTTGAGACTCCGGCGGAAATTGCTATGTTTAAAAAACTGGGGGGCGATTTGGTCGGTATGACTAACGTTCCGGAAGTAGTGCTGGCACGCGAAGCGGAGATCTGTTATTCTACTATTTCTATGGTTACAAATTTTGCCGCTGGTATATCCACTTCACCGTTAACTCATGCTGAAGTTGTCGAGGCAATGAATGCCAATACGCACAACATTAAACAGTTGGCCATGGCCGCAATTAAAAAGTTAAATCTTGAACGGGATTGTAACTGCCGTCATGCCTTGGCGGAATACGGTGGGTTTAAACTGTAAGGAGGGAACTTTATGCGATCATTACAGTGGGATGGTTCGTCTCTAACGTTGCTGAATCAAACACTTCTTCCCGGTAAAGTGGAATATATTAACTGTCATGACTATCGTAAGGTAGCCGATGCCATTAAAAGACTGGAGGTACGTGGTGCCCCGGCAATTGGCGCCGCCGCTGCTTTTGCGATGGTATTGGGAGCGCGTGAAATTGCCGGAAATGAAACGGATATATATCCCGGAATACAAAGCATAGCAGCTGAGTTGAAGCAAACAAGGCCTACGGCAATCAACTTGGCTTGGGCGGTTGACCGTATGCTCAGCGTTGTGGAAGCCCATAAAAGAGATGTTTCAGAAAGAATATTGGCTGTTTTGGAACGGGAAGCTGTGCTGATAGCTGATGAAGACAGCCGTGTCAATCAATTAATTTCCAAACATGGAGCGGGACTTTTTTCCCAACCTACGGCCATATTAACACATTGTAATACCGGTGCCCTCGCCACCGTAGAACATGGAACTGCACTGGGAGTTATTCGCAAAGCTTGGTCCGAAGGCAATATAAGCTGCGTTTTTGCCGATGAAACCAGACCGTTGTTACAGGGAGCCCGCTTGACAGCATGGGAATTAATGCAGGATCATATTCCAGTCAAACTGATTACCGATAATATGGCCGCCTGGGTAATGCGTAAACGTATGGTTCAAGCTGTCATTGTGGGGGCGGACCGCATTACCCTCAATGGAGATGTCGCCAATAAAATCGGTACATATGGTGTGGCAGTACTGGCAAGGGAGCATAACATTCCTTTTTATGTGGCAGCTCCTGTTTCCACTTTTGATTTTTCGCTGGAAAGCGGGGAAGAGATTCCGATCGAAGAGCGTAATCCGGAGGAAATTACTACCATAGCCGGTGTACGTATTGCACCGGAACAGGTTGGTGCATATAATCCGGCTTTTGATATAACCCCACATTCTTTAATAACAGCAATTATTACAGAGTATGGGGTTATACGAGCTCCATATCCGGAAGCAATTGCAAAAATAAAAATTAAAAAGGGTGAAAATTAAAATGGAATCTATGGTTCGGGATATTTCACTGGCACCGCAGGGGACTGATAAAATTAACTGGGTTAAAGGGTTCATGCCGGTACTAAATGTGTTAAATGATGAGTTATCGGCAACAAAACCGCTTACTGGTAAAAATATTGTCGTCACCATGCATCTTGAGGCGAAAACAGCCTATCTAGCCTTGGTATTGAAAAATGCCGGAGCTAATATAGCGGTTACAGGCAGCAATCCTTTATCCACTCAGGATGATGTTGCGGCAGCACTTGCCGAGCAGGGAGTAAAAGTATATGCCTGGTATGATTGTACAGCGGAAGAGTATGAGCAGTTCCTTCACAGGGCGCTAGACACAAAACCCCACATTATCATTGATGATGGCGGTGATTTAGTATCACTGCTGCATACTTCCCGCAGTGATTTAGCCGCTAATATTCTCGGAGGCTCGGAAGAAACTACTACTGGTGTGATCCGTCTGAGAGCGCTGGAAGCTGAGCAACGCTTAAAGTTTCCCATGATGGCAGTTAATGATGCCTATTGCAAATATTTATTTGACAACCGCTACGGTACTGGCCAATCTACTTGGGATGGCATTATGCGTACCACCAATTTGACGGTAGCCGGAAAAAATGTGGTTGTTGCCGGTTACGGGTGGTGCGGAAAAGGTGTGGCCATGAGAGCCAAAGGTCTTGGCGCCAGCGTTATTGTGACCGAAATTGATCCTATTAAAGCGATAGAAGCTGTATTCGACGGATTCAGAGTTATGCCGATGAGCGAAGCAGCAAAAATAGGTGACATTTTTGTTACTCTAACCGGTTGCAGGGATGTAATCCGCCGTGAACATTTTCTGCAAATGAAATCCGGCGCCATTATGGCCAATTCCGGTCACTTTGATGTGGAAATAAATAAGCACGACCTGGGACAGTTAGCGGTTTCCAAGCGTATAGTCCGTAAAAACATTGAAGAGTTTGTACTCACAAGCGGGAAAAAAGTATATTTGCTGGCAGAAGGACGCTTGGTTAATTTGGCTGCAGGCGACGGGCATCCAACAGAAATCATGGATTTATCCTTTGCAATGCAGGCTTTGTCCGTTCTGCATATTGCCAAACATGCTGGAGAAATGGAAAATAAAGTTTATGTAGCTTCTGATGCTTTAAATTCCCGTGTGGCATTACTTAAACTTCAAGCCATGGGCGTAGCCATTGACCATTTAACATCTGAGCAGGAAGCCTATCTGCACCAGGCCTGACAACAACTACCAGGAAAGATAGGGAGGCGGAAAGAATGGGAAATACATTATTGCTCAAGAATGCGGATATTTTGAGTGCAAGCGGCACGGTTACACCTGCTAATATTAGTATTACTGATACAGTAATTACTGAAATTGGCGAGTGTGATGGGTTCAGGGCTGACAAAATCATTGATTGTACAGATAAACTGGCAATTCCCGGCCTAATTAACGCTCACACTCATGCAGCCATGACGTTATTTCGAAGCTATGCCGATGACATGTTGCTAATGGATTGGCTGGAAAATAAAATATGGCCGGCAGAGGCCAATTTGACAGCGGAAGATATTTATTATGGCAGTTTATTGGCTATTGCCGAAATGATAAAAACGGGGACTACAACCTTTGCAGATATGTATTTTGAAATGCCGCATGTGGCCCAGGCCGTATCCGAAAGTGGTATCAGAGCGGTCTTATCGCGCGGTATGGCTGGTGTTAGCCCTAATGCCGAACAGGCTTTAACTGAAAGTGAATCTTTTTTCCGACAATATCACAATGCAGCAGATGGACGGATTACAGTCATGCTTGGGCCGCATGCTCCATACACGTGTCCTCCTGAATATTTAAAGCGGGTGGTTGGGTTAGCTCAGCGTCTGGGAGCCGAAATACATATCCACTTATCGGAAACTGCCGGTGAAGTAGAAAACTGCATTCAACAGTATGGTCAATCACCTATCGCCTTAATGGCTGATCTGGGACTTTTTGAGTGTGGAACGCTAGCCGCACATTGTGTGCATGTTTCGCCTGAAGATATTCATATTATGCAGCAAAAGCAAGTTCGTGTGGCCCATAATCCGGGAAGCAATATGAAATTAGCGAGTGGTATCGCACCCGTTTCACAAATGCTCAAAGCCGGTATCTGTGTTGGTTTGGGTACAGACGGGGCTGCCAGTAATAATAACCTGGATATGTTGGAAGAACTACGTTTGGCAGCATTGCTACATAAGGTCAATTTACAGGATCCTTTAGTGATACCGGCAAAAGAAGCTTGTCGTATGGCTACTCACTATGGAGCACGGGCTTTGGGGTTGGAAAAAACCACAGGAGTCATTGCCCCGGGGTACAAGGCGGATATTGTTCTGTTGGATATGAAAGCTCCCCATTGGTATCCTCGCCACGATCAGGTTTCCTTATTGACATATTCAGCCTCTTCCGGAGACGTCCATACCGTTATTGTTAATGGGAAAATTCTGCTGGATAATCGTACATTAACCACAATAGATGAAGAACGTCTGGTGCATGAGGCTCATCACCGTAGTATGAGATTGACCGGCAAATCCTTGTTACAATAGAAACTCTTTTACGTCATCCATAGTCATTGCAAAATAGGAGGGCAAAATAGGAGGGTTTTTATGTGTTGGCAATAAATCAAGCGACTAGAATGAATCATTTAATGTCTGCTATTTTTACACAAATGGATGATTTGCGCAAAGCGGAAATCAGTAGGGGAAAAGATGTTGTTACGTTAAGTATCGGTAGCCCGGACATGCCTCCGGCACAACATATTATGGAGGCATTAGCTCATGCCGTATCCGAATCCGCTAATTATGGATATACCCTGTCAAAAGGAACGGAAAAACTGCTCAATTCCATAGCAGAATGGTATAAGCGTAAGTTTTCCATCTCTCTGGACCCGGAAACAGAAATCCATTCATTAATGGGATCGCAGGATGGGCTTTCTCACATTGCTATGTGTCTGGTTGACCCTGGTGATGTAGTATTAGTTCCTGATCCGGGCTATCCCATTTATACGGCCGGCCCGTTGATTGCAGGAGCGGATTTATACCGAATGCCGCTTATTCCGGCAAATGGTTATTTACCGGATTTAGACACTATTAGTAAAGATGTACTGCGCCGTACTAAAATGATGATTATTAATTACCCTAATAATCCCTTAGCAGCAACAGCAACACAAAATTTTTTCAGTAAAGTGGTTGATATTGCTAACCGCTATTCTTTTGTGGTTGTTCATGATTTTGCTTATAGCGAACTGGTATATGACGGTTACCGTCCCGATAGTTTTCTATCCGTCCCTGGTGCAAAAGAGGTGGGCATTGAACTTCACTCTCTTTCGAAAACCTATAATATGGCAGGCTGCCGTATCGGTTTTGCTGTAGGAAATCGCAGGATTATTGAATTATTAGGACGTCTAAAATCAAATATTGATTATGGCGTGTTTTACCCGATACAGCAAGCCGCTGTGGCCGCCCTTAATGGTTCGCAACAATGTGTTAAAGATTTAGTTGCTTGTTATCAAAGACGGCGTGATGTACTTATTCATGGTTTCAATAAGTTAGGATGGACAACCCCGAGTCCTAAGGCATCTATGTTTGTTTGGGCTCCCGTACCTACAAGGCAATCCTCTCTGGATTTTACAGTAGACCTGTTGAAAAATACGGGTATTGCTGTTATTCCAGGCATCGCTTTTGGTGAATATGGTGAAGGTTTTGTCCGTATTGCACTCGTTCAGCCAGAAGAACGGTTGAGAGAATGTGTTGAAAGATTGTCCGGCTGGTTAGGTTAATACTTAGTTATCCAGATGATATATAACTATATACAAAGGAGTGTGATCTCAATGTCAATCGACAAAAAAATTCCAGTAGGTATTTCGGCACGTCACGTACATATAACACGTGAACATCTGGATATTTTATATGGTCCGGGATATCAGTTGACATTTAAAAAGGCACTGGGACAGCCAGGACAATTCGCTGCGGAAGAAGTGGTTGATCTGGTCTCGGAAAAAGGGACCTTCCCTAAGGTAAGAATACTGGGGCCTGAAAGGAAACAATCACAGGTGGAAATCTCTCTTTCAGATGCTTTAAAATTGAAAATAGCCCCGCCGGTGCGTGATTCCGGCGACATTAATGGCTCGGCACCCATTAGGCTGGTTGGCCCCAAAGGCCAGTTAGAACTTCGAGAAGGCGTTATTGTCGCTGCTCGCCATATTCATATGACCCCTGCCGATGCTGCTGAGTTTGGCGTAGAAGATAGGCAAATTGTAAAAGTAAAGTGTGAAGGGACAAGGGGACTGATTTTCGACAATGTATTAATCCGGGTAAGTGAACAGTCATTATTAGAAATGCATGTTGACACAGATGAGGGCAATGCAGCCATGATCAAAACAGGTGATTTTATTACGATTATAAAATGATTATTATACGGGGTGCCGCAAAAACTGCCCTACAGTGCTGTGGGGCAGTTTTTGTTACAGATGTTTTCTGTAGAAGGATTTAGTGCCAAGTTGGCGAATAGTATAAGGTACTGTAATTTTGGGGTGGATTGATTAAAGTGACGGATGCATTGCATGCTACCATGTTAGATACAGTAGTCAGCTACATTTCTTCATCATTGATAACTGTGGATTCAAAAGAGAAAATCGCATATATTACTATTAGCAGACACAATTCACACAACCTGCAGTATTTTATTGGCAAAAATTTGTTTAACTTGCTGAAGAAAGCTTGTAATGCCGGAAACTATCAGTTGCTGTATAACGCTTATAAAGAATGCGTTACATCGCATCAGTCGGTCCACATTTCCAAAATATTTCATATAGGGGTGCGGGGATTAAGTGAATATTTTTCATGCGATTTTTCCTTTGTATCCGAACAAAATTGTGTAATTATTTTTATAAAAAATATCACTGAATCGATATTGATTGAAGAAGAGTTCACCTGTATGTCGGAGCAATACGAAAGTTTAAATCGGGATCTTTATATTGCCATGTCGAATTTAGAGTTTCGCATGATGGATATTGAACAGGCACATAAAAAAATTGCTGCTTTATATCGGATTACTTCCATCGTTCAAAAAACAGTTAATGAACAGGAAGTTTTAAATGAAATCCTGGATGGTATTACAAGAGAATTGGGCTTTACTCATGTATCGATTTTGTTATATGATGAAAAGAGAAAAGAATTAAAAACGAAGGCACAACGTGGTTTTGCTGACGATGTACGAATTCCGTTAGGGGACGGAATTACCGGATATGCCGCTTTGCATCGGGAATTGGTGTATGTTGAGGATGTAAGCCAAGATTCACGCTATATTCCCAGAAATAATGGCTGCATTAGCGAAGTGGCCATTCCTTTGGTTGTAGGTGATAAACTTTTAGGTGTACTAAACGTTGAGACCATGGATGGACGTATTCTGCAACCTTATGATTTGGATTTACTCCGTTCACTGGCCAGTCAAGTGGCTGTAACGATAGCCCATGCCAGCCATGTATCCAAAGTGGAGGTGCAAGCCATTACTGACGGATTGACTGGTTTATATAACTATCGTTATTTTCGGACGATCCTGGAGCAAGAGTTAAAAAGGGCTGTTCGTTACAAACGGCCATTATCCTTGATTATGATTGATATTGATTATTTTAAACACTACAATGATGCGAACGGACATTTGGCCGGGGATAGTGTTTTAAGTACTGTCGCCACTTTAGCCAAGCAGGCTTGCCGGGATGTCGATTTTGTAGTACGCTATGGCGGAGAAGAATTTGCCATTTTATTACCTGAAACTATCGTGGATGAAGCTTGTATACTTGCAGAAAGAATACGCAAGGGAATAGCCGAACATGTTTTTCCTAACGGATCTTCTCAGCCTAATGGCGCTGTAACGGTAAGTATCGGTATCTCTAATTATCCTCAAGATGCTTATTATGATATTGAATTGATAGAATGCGCAGATATTGCTTTGTATACCGCAAAGCATTCCGGTAGGAACTGTGTTAAGTTATATGGAAATTGTTCTATTTAAATCTTAAATTGCCAATTTGGGCATAAATGGTGGTGTCATCATGACGCAAGAAATGCTAGGTGATTTTAAAACATATTCATTAGCAGGTACGGAACAAGAGATTACTTTTATAAACAATGTATTGTCACTGCCTATTCATTCCTGTATTTTAGATTTATATTGCGGATATGGAAGGCATACTATCGAATTAGCTAAATTAGGCTATAATATGACTGGTGTGGATGCCACTAAAGAATTTCTGGAAATTGCAAGTCAAAAGGCTTCAGAGGAAAAAGTTACCATCAATTTTAATCATTGTGATATGCGTAAAATCTCTTATAGTGAGAAATTTCATGCAGTAATTAATATGTTCGCTGCGTTTGGTTACTTTTCGGATGAAGAAAATGCACATGTTTTACACTTAATTAATCATTCTCTTTTCCCTGATGGATTGTTTCTTATTGATTTATTAAATAAAGAATGGATGGTTCGAAACAGCCTAAACCGTTATTGGCGTCATCCTAACGGAGAATATGTGCTATCATATAAAGTGGAATTACAAAATGGCATGGCTACGATGAAGCGACAGTTGATTAATCAAGTTACCGGAACAAAAACTCAATATGAATTTGCATTACGGGCTTACTCTCTATCAGAAATGATAGCGATTTTAGAACAAAGCGGTTTTTTAGTTAAAGCCACTTATGGTTCATTTGATCAGCGCCCTTATGGACCGGAGACACCACGTATGATTATTCTAGCCCAAAAGAAATAACACCTGTTGAATTAATTCAACAGGTGTTATTTCTTTTGGGCTTTCTTCTGCATCTCTTCATAGTATGGTATATGAGAATATGGGGGGATTTTATGCTCATTCGTGTTAATGGACATAATTTCAGAGATAAGCCTAAAATCGGTGTCGCATTGAGCGGCGGAGGGGTAAGAGGTATCGCACATATCGGCGTGTTAAAGGCTCTCAATGATAACCATATCCCTATAGATATGATTGCCGGAACTAGTGCCGGGTCTATTGTAGCCGCTTTATATGCCTGTGGATATACACCAAGACAGATGATTAAATTTGCGGAAAATATAGATCTTACAAAACTAATTGATTTGAATGTAACTATTTCAGACGTAATTAAACAGGGGATGAAATGGTTTTTCAACGGAAAATTTCGGTTTTGGTCCGTTTTGCCAACAGGCTTGATACAGGGTGATAAATTGGAAAATTATTTTTCTAAATTTTGGCAGGAAAGGACTGTCCGGGATACAAATATTCCCCTAGCGATTACTGCTGTAGATATCAATACAGCTACCACAATATTTTTTACTACACCAGTAGAAGGGCGAAGGGAGATTTTAAATGCCCGATATTATCATAATGTCCTATTAACCGATGCCGTTCGCAGCAGTATATCGATACCTGGTATTTTCCTGCCTAAAAAATTTCGCGGCATGACACTGGTTGACGGAGCCGTAAAAAATAATTTGCCAACAGATATTCTACATCATCTGGGTGCCAATATAATTATCGGAGTGGACTTAGGTTATGCCGGGCAAGCCAACTATAACATTAACTCTGTTGCGGAGATATTACTGCAATGTATTGATATCATGGGAAGAGAAGTAACCTTATTAAAAGGCGAACAGTACGCCGATATAATTATTCGTCCGGAAATCCACGATATTAGTTTTCAAAATACTAAACAGGCATTACTATGTATTAATCGAGGTGAAATGGCAGCCAGCGAAAAAGTAGTGGCAATAAAAAAAATAATCCACTCGTATTTGTAAATAAGAAGGTTGCTTGCTATTCTGCGAAAGCATATCATACATTGATGAATTTATAGTGCTAATCAAGCCGGCTAGTAGCGGAGGGAAATGTATGAGTATTGCAGATTTTGGATTGTATCGGCAAGTTGCCGATTTAGCCAATGTGGTGGGTGTAGGCTATGGTAAAAAAACAATAAGGGGAAAAGATACCAACCGTAAAGCAGTCGTTGTATTGGTAAAAGAAAAAATAGAAAAGAAAAAGCTGGAAAGATCATCCTATATACCAAAAAATTTAGCCGGTCTGCCCACAGATGTTATCGAAGTGGGAGATATACGCTTATTAAACAACCGTATTGAAATCATGCGCCCGGCAAAACCAGGAATCAGTATTGGCCATTACAAAGTATCGGCAGGTACATTTGGTGCTGTTGTCTATGACAAAAAGACTTCGGAACCCCTTATATTATCCAATAACCATGTATTGGCAAATTTAACAAATGGTGATGACGGACGGGCTCAAACCGGAGATGCCATTACACAGCCGGGGCTTTATGACAGTGAAAATGGCAATCTCGAAGAACTCACTATAGGTTACCTGGAGAAATTTATTCCACTGCATTTGGAATGGATTGCTCCACAATGCAAAATCGCTCAGTTTTTTGAACGGATTATAAATAAGATAATTAACACGGTTAAACCCCAGTATCAAATACGCGTCCTGCGGGAGAGTGAAAAGGCTAATTTGGTCGACTGTGCCGTAGCCAAACCAATCCGGCCGGAACTCATCCAACCGGCGGTTTTGGACATTGGTGAAATAAAAGGCAGCCAGGCACCCAGCGTTGGAATGAAAATCAAAAAAAGCGGACGAAGCAGTGGCTTAACGCACAGTATGATTATAGCTACCGATGTCACTATTCGAATTAACATAAACAATAGAGAAACCGGTCTTTTTACTGATCAGGTATTAGCCGGCCCCATGAGTTTGCCAGGAGATAGCGGTTCATTAATTGTAACAGACGATAATAACGGCGACAATTATGGGGTGGGACTTTTATTTGCTGGTTCAGAGCAAGCTACTTTATTTAATAAAATTGATCATGTCTTACAAACGTTAAATGTTACCTTGACAAATAAAGAGGAATAGAATAATCAAAAAGTAGAAAGAAATAAGCTATTTCTTTCTACTTTTTGATAGATTTTTTTTATAGTTTTTTATAGATTTGATATTCAATATTTTTTTAATATTCTAAAGAAGCTAACGAATTATTGGCTAATTTATTACCAAAGTTTCTTGCCGAGGATTTAACCGCATAGTTGCTATTTACCGGACTAGCTGTTATAAAATTTCGTCCGTTAAAGCGTCTTGAATTTCTCGTAGCTCCGGAACCAACTGTTTCGTACCAGCCTTTTTCCTGCAAGGTTTCAAAAATTGCGTGGGCATTAGTGTGTTCGTCCTGTTGGAATGCTTCAAACATATTTAAAAGTTCCGATGAAGATGCTTCCATGGTAGCCTGTTCATATACATGTGAAACTTGTTTTTCTGTTAGCAACATATCCATTAGCATATCACGATCAGATAAGCCGGTACCTGAAACATTATCTTTAAACTGAGAATAATTTCTTCTAATTCTGGCCATTTAATTTTACCTCCGTATTTATATCTGTTTTTTTTCCAAAACCAGTTTTATTTTATCAGCATGTTGACGTTTCGTCTTGGCTATGTGAGAAAACAGATTTTTTATATTAGGATCCTGGCATTGATCGGCATATACTGCACATTTTGTAATACAAAGATTCTCTAGTTCCATAGCTTCCTGTAAATACATAACATCTTTTTCACTTAGCCCGTTGACAGTGTAATGCATTTTTTCACCTCCTAAAATTAGCATATATAATATGTGTATAAGGATTGAAAAATATACTTTGTTGTTTTGAGCTTCCCCTTTCCGTTAATTTTACATAATAGATATTATCGGACGTAAAAATCATAAAAAAAAGAAGCTGAAATAACCTCTTTTTTTATGATTTAACAGGGATTTTTAATGCTTGTCCCGGTTGTATCGCCGAATTTGTTGTTAAGTGATTTATTTCGGTAATTGCGCTAATTAAATCGCGAATATCATGTTTGTCGGAAATATATCTTGCGGCGATACTCCATACAGTGTCGTTGGGTTCAACATATACAATCACATAAGATTTTGTCTTTAAAAAGACATTGTCTTGAGCCGATACTACCGGATAAGTTATAAAAAATATAAAACTTAACAATATGATCAATAAACCTGTATATCGATATAAAGTACGATATACAGTATTTGTAATAGACATTTTCGCGACCTCCGGAACATTTGTTTGGTTACATTTTAGCACAGTACATATGTTCTGGTCAAGTGCATTTCGAACGAATGTTTGCATTTTTTACTAACTATTGGTATACTATTAATATTAAGATAATATATATATAAAGATAATATTAAGAAGTAATAAGCTGAACGAAACATTTATGAAATGAGGATAAATAATGAATAAAGATGCGCTATTAAACTCTCGCCAGAAGCAAATCTTAACCTACATTAAAAGTACACTGCGGGCTAAAGGCTATCCTCCTTCAGTGCGAGAAATTGGGGAAGCTGTAGGGTTGAGTTCCAGTTCAACCGTGCACAGCCATCTGTCTAAACTTGAAGAACTGGGATTTATAAAACGTGATCCTACCAAACCCCGTGCTATTGATGTATTGGATGAGGCGCCCTGGCGGCAAAAACAACTCACCCCTGTTCCTCTTGTCGGCTGTGTGACGGCTGGACAGCCGATCCTGGCAATAGAGAATATTGAGGAAACATATCCGTTGCCAACCGAATTGGTGCGCGATGACAACGTTTTTATGTTAACGGTTAAGGGAGACAGCATGATGAATGCAGGCATTCTTGACGGTGACTATATTTTAGTGCGTGAACAGAAATCAGCCAATAATGGTGATATTGTTGTTGTCTTGATTGATAATGAAGAAACTACGGTAAAGCGTTTTTACAAAGAAAAAGATCATGTCCGGCTACAGCCTGAAAATGACAGCTTTACTCCGTTGTATGTAAAAAATGTTTCTATCATTGGTAAAGTGACCGGTGTCTTCCGTTTATTAAAATAATTAAAATAACCATTAAAAATAAGGTAGACTAAGCTATAAGCTTAAGCTACCTTATTTTTTTAATAGTTATTTGCTGTTAGCCATCGTTTTAGTACCTACGCGCACAACACGATTTTCAGGCGGGAATTCATCCGTTGCCAAAAATTCCCATCCGGTTTCGATCCCATTAACCCGCTTTATCCGATGTGTGGTTATTAAAAATCCTCTTTCTCCCTCAACTTCAATAACCTCTTTTCCCACTTCCAGCGAAGGATCTTGTTTGATAATTGTATTGGGCTCCAATATTTTTTTTTCTGTCGCTTCAATCGTAATTTCGGGGAGGTTGCCACTTTTTCCGAAAATATAAACTGTCAATTGATTCGCACCTACTTTAGATGAAATAAAAATATTATGGCGAGATGTATTCTTAAATTTAAAATCAAGTAAATTATCAGCAACGGTTGCATCCTGACCTAACGGTACATAATTGGGCGGTCTGTAGTGTGCTGTCCTTTCTACAATAGCCATATCTGCTAATAAGGCAGCATTATATAAGGTACTGCTAACCTGACAGACACCACCGCCCCAATCTGGTACAAGTTTTCCATCAATAAATACGGGAGCTTCCTTATAACCGTATTCCTCCAAACGCAAGCCGACAGTTTGGTTAAAAGAGAAAATTTCCCCGGAACGAAGAAGTATGTTATTGATACTTTTGGCAGCTAACTGAATATTTTGTACCCGGTTTCCATTACTAGGATTAAATTGAGTAGTATATAGCGCCAGTACATCGTCAATATCCGTTAAATCAGCAGCAACAATAGGCGGAACCACCTCATTAACAATCAAAGAAACTGCTGACCAGTTGTGGCTATTGTTTATAGTGTCAATTATTTCAGCTAGCGTTTTATCACGATCCATATGGCGGCCATTCACTTCAGGAATTGTTACTATCTTTAAATCATTATAGGTTAATTTGGCACTAGTGGGTTCGCGGTCAATCACAGCAGCAATATTGGATAGTATATTTTGTAACTTATCCCTATTATAAGAAAAAGAAAGAGGCAAGTTATAACCATGATTTATGGTCATGTACCGTTCCTGTAAACGATGAATAATATTGCCGGTTCGACCGATATTGTATGCGTGTTGTGCAAGAGTTTCTACATCAATACGCAAATCAATATCCTCTGCGTTAATTTTCCAAATTTGTCCATTATAGGTTAACTGCAGGGGAGTTTTCCCCAGACGTTCGTTCATAGTTGCCGCAATTTTCTTTTGTGCAGCAGATAAAGAAAGACCTCCGACCGGAATTTCTCCTATGGTAACCCCGGTATAAATTTCATCTCTCACTACAAATGCGGCATTAGCAGCTAGGAGACTAACGGAACTAAACAATACGATAATAGCTAAAAAGAGTAGTATGTTCGTAGTACGCTTGCCTGTCGCTATTTGCACATAGAGCACCCTTTCATTATAAATATAAATTTAAGTAATAAAGAATATGTAGGTAATGAGAAAAAAGTTCTAGTAACTGAAAGAAATCCCCGCATGTTGCGGGGATTTTTATTACTGAATATTCATCGATAACTCAACAAATTTGCCGGCAAGTTTTGCCTTTTGTAACACTTCTTCAGTAATTTCTCCACCTTGTTCCACAATTACAACTCCATTGTCGGTTTCAATACGCCGGCTCGCTTTTTTCCCAAGCAAGTACTTGCGATGTTTATCATCAAATTTCTTTTCTGTTTCTTCTGGCGGCTTTTCATTAGCATTAGCAGGAGCTTCAGCCGGTTTTGCCGGCGCAGGAGGAATCGTCCGTGTTGACGTAGCAGTAGCAACTGCTGTTTCCTGAACAGGCGGTTTCGGTGGCGCTACTGTAGACGGTGGAATTACCGCTGCAGTAGCAGGCTTGACGACAGTCTCTTCATTTTCAGTAATAACCGTCACTTCCTTACCAAAAGTAATGACTCTTTCGGCAGCAAGAGTCACTGTTTCATTTTTCATATCCTCGAAATCACAGGAAACAATTTTTCCTGATTCATCAATATTAAATTCTTTGACCTTACCCAATATACGGCCTGTTTTTGTAACGATTTTAGTATCAATAATCTTTATATCAGCGGCTAATAATTTTTCATAGTCAGGTGCAGTAGAAACAGATTGAACCTCATTACTGCTTTCTACTGTTACGGCGTATTCACCAATGCCGGCAATAGTGCCAAAGGGCAGTAATTTTGCACCCAGATACCATTTACCATCATCAATAATAAGGGCCGCCACCTTGCCTTCGCCGGAATTAATTACTAGTCCTTTTACAATCCCTAATTCTTTGCCTTCGGTAATACTAATCACTTGTAAGCCTAAAATATCCACGCTTTTCTTCATTACTTAACCCCCTAGATTTAATAAAGTTCAATTAAATTAAACAAATAAAGTAAACAAAAAGTTAAAGTAAACAAAAAGTCTAACTCAGTTTGTGCCACTCACGGAATTCATCGTTAATTTCTTCCATTACTTCCTGAGGTATATCATTATATGGAATAAATCCTAAACGATGCTGAAGTAAAGTGTTTTTTACTATGCGCAAGAAAGCTATAGCGGAAACAAACTCTTGTTCCAGTGAGTGATTTTTATGCAAAGCATGTAAATTGCGTCCGTCTAGAAAAGTTTGTATTGCCTCGTCATATGCTCCTTTATCTTTCAGAATATTACCAATTTCAACTATCAAAAAAGGAGCGGCTTCATCCTTGATAGACGAGTTAAGAGCACGGCGAAATAGTTGCAGTGCCTGGTTAAAATTATGTTGCTCTTTCTGAATAAAGCCTTTTTCAATTAACTCATCTAAAGAATCAATATCTGCAAAATCCGTTATGTCTTGCCCGGATGTATTGTTGGCATCAAATTTATATTGAGCGTAATTTGTTTTATCGCCCTGTTCATTGGTAATCTTATTCGCTTTTACTGCCAATAGCTCTTGCGTCACTTTTTTAGACACTCCCTCTGCTATTTTGCCAGGATTAGCTATAGTATCGAAAAGCTGATTTTCAGTCAGTATATTATTTTGGTTATGTACGGCACCAGTACTTCCTTTTAGCGGCAAAGCCGAATTTGTTTTTTCAACAAGCACGTTATCAGGAGTTTTTTTTAGAAAATGATATTCTGCATTATCATAACGGGCAATAAAATAAGCAAAGATGACAGCAAAAAATAGCAAAAAAAGCATAGTAGCAGGCAGCCCAGCAAAACCTACTACTATTCTTGGCAAGACTAAACTGATGAATAAGGCGCAAATTGCACATAAAGCCAGGGAACGGATTCGCAGATTAATCCCTGATAACCGACTTCCCACCTTATAAACAATTAGCGTAGTAACCGATATTGCCGCGAAAATAATGATAACATACTCCAAAACGACCACCATAAAATGTTATTTTCTATAATTCTATGTAAAGATTCGACATGTTTTCTTATTTTCCTGTTACTTTTTTATAACTCGTGTGAAATATGCAATTAAATCTTCAATTTATACGTAAAACTGCCTCTGCAGCTCCCATGATACCAATGATTGCATGTTCTAAGGTTAACCCCCCCTGCAAATATACGGCATATGGTGAACGCAAAGGACCATCTGCACTAAGTTCAATGGATGCTCCCTGAACAAAAGTACCGCCGGCCATAACTACGGAATCGCTATACCCCGGCATACCGCTCGGTTCCGGTTTAACATGAGAATCAACCGGTGAATATTGCTGCAACCCCCGGCAAAAAGCTACCATTTTTTCCGGTGAATCCAGTTGAATAGCCTGAATGATATCACTACGGCGCTCTGAAGGTAATGGAAATGTTACATAACCTAACAATGTAAAAAAAGCTGCGGCAAAAATGGCTCCCTTGACTGCCTGAGCGGTAACGTGGGGTGCCATAAATAACCCTTGATACAATAACCGATATCCGTCAGTTGAACAGCCTACCTCGCTTCCTATTCCGGGAGCGGTTAGACGATACGATGCCAACTCCACCAATTCGGCCTTGCCTGCGATATAAGCTCCGGTAGCGGCCAGACCGCCGCCGGGATTTTTTATCAACGAGCCGGCCATGATATCGGCACCAGCCGCAGTTGGTTCCATAGTATCAACGAACTCACCATAACAATTGTCTACAAAACAAATGCAATCCGGTTTAATGCTTTTAACCTTTGCACAAATTGAAGAAATGTCCTGAATTGTTAACGGATTACGCATACTATAGCCTCTGGACCGCTGTATCAGTACGGCCTTGGTCTTTGTGGTAATGGCTTGTCCGATTTTACTAAAATCAACCTTGCCGTCACTTGTCATCGCTATTTCCCGGTAAGCAACACCAAAATCACATAACGATCCCGGGGTGGGGGCTGTGCAGCCAATAACTGCCTGCATAGTATCATAAGGTGTTCCGGTGACAGAAACCAATTCATCCCCCGGTCGCAAAATACCAAATAACACAGTGGCCAGAGCGTGGGTTCCCGAAACGAATTGTGTCCGCACTAACGCTTTCTCAGTTCCGCAAATATCGGCCCAGACTTTTTCCAGCTTATCCCGTCCGGCATCATTATAACCATATCCGGTACTGGCACTAAAATGATAACTTGAAATTTGATGCTCCCGAAAGGTTCTCAATACACGTTCCGTATTTTGTACTCCAATGTCATCGACCAATGCATAAAAAGGCTTGGCTTCCGCTAATGCCTTGGAGCGTAAAGCCGTTATTTTTTGAGAAAAACACATAATTAATCCTCTCCTGTTGTATAGCTGCCATAACGATTCCGTAATTCCCGAGATAGTGAGGCTTTTACATAAATGGCATCTTCCCGGTAATCAATATGATATACGATGGCTGACTGATATAAATGTGAAATAATGCCGCTGTCATTATAGGGTATACTTAACTCGGTGTCAACCGTTTGCTTGTTGAAAAACGACTCAATAGTTTCAACCAAAGTATCTATTCCGGTATTATTGAGCGCTGAAACAGCTATACTATTTTCCTCTCTCAGCAGCCGCTCTACAACATGGGAATTATCTATCTTATCAATTTTATTGAAAACTGTCAGCAAAGGTTTATCCCTTAACTGCAGTTCTTGCAAAACCTGCATAACCGCCGTACTTTGCTCTTGGTAAAGGGTACTGCTGCCATCAACAACATGCAATAATAGGCTGGCATATGAGATTTCCTCTAAAGTTGCCCGAAAAGCAGCTATTAACTGGTGGGGAAGCTTTTGAATAAAACCTACGGTATCGGTTAACAGAATTTCCCGACCATTGTTTAATGGAAACCGCCTGGTCGTCGGATCAAGAGTTGCAAACAGTTTATCCTCGACCATCACTTTAGCTGCCGTTAGCCGGTTTAGCAGGGTGGACTTCCCGGCATTTGTATACCCTACCAATGCTACCATGGGAACACGCGACTCCTGGCGTTTGGCACGGTGTAGGCTTCGTTGCGCCCTGATCGTATCAATTTCTTCTTCAATAGTACTAATTCGTGAGCGAATTCGGCGCCGGTCCACTTCTAACTTGGTTTCCCCCGGCCCCCTTGTACCGATACCACCGCCTAAGCGGGAAAGCGACAATCCCTGACCGCTAAGCCTGGGCAAACTGTATTTTAACTGTGCAAGTTCTACCTGAAGCTTTCCCTCGTGTGACCGAGCACGTTGGGCAAAGATGTCCAGAATGAGTGCGGTACGGTCAAGGACTTTTACACCCAGTTCTTGCTCTATGTTACGTTGCTGAGACGGCAGTAATTCATCATCAAAGAGGATAAGGTTAGCATGACATTGCTGACACAGTAAACTGATTTCCCGCAGTTTCCCCTTGCCTACGAAAAAAGTACTATCCGGACGCTCCCTTTTTTGCCAGGTTTGCCCAACAACAACAGCACCTGCCGTTTCAGCTAACTGCGCCAGCTCCTGCAAAGAATCCTGCACATCCCACAACCGTATATTTTCAATGCCGACCAGCAAGGCCTGCTCAATCTCTTCCTGGGTATTGGCCGTCGTTTGTCTGCATAAGATTCGTTCAATGTCTTGAATAAGTGCGGTATGATCTAGATTGATGAATTCAAATAGAGCTAATGGTCCCACTGCCTCAGTTTTATATATACCATCGGCGAAGCCGCTAATAAAGCCGCAGCTAGCTGCAACAGCGGTTCCCTCCCGCACGCCGATGGCCGTCATAGAATCAAAACGCATTTCCTTAAGTGAAGCAAAATCAATTGAGCTTAACATACTGTTACCGTCCGGGTGGGTATGTATACACCGGATACCGCTGAGCTTGTTTGCCGACCGTTTTTCTTTGATATCCGGTAAGGCCACTGTATGGGCATCCCCCACGGCAAGAGCAACGATTTGCCCGCGCCTGTTTATATAAAGCGCTATTTCACGATTTATTTCTTGTGTCAGTGCCGCTAAAGTATTCACTATTTTCTGAGAAACCGGCTGTCCGGAAGGGACTATCTCATTGTATAACTGTTTAAGCCGTTCTATTGTATTATGACGAATGCCACTAATATTGCCCAAAATTTCTTTCATGCTTGCCACCTTCTTTTTTGACTAATATAAACAGGTTATTTCTTCAATATATAAACGGTAACTCTAAAGTGAACTGAAAACATAATAATACTATACAACGAACCGGACACTGTCGGCAATCAAATCTATCATGAATTTATTCTGAAGCAAAAAAAGTCCAGAATTCTGGACTTTTAGGTATTAGAACGGCGTTTGGAATTTGTAGTATTCTGGTCCGGTAAAGCATCGGTTTTTTCTACAATACCCTGATGTTCGTTACTATTCGGAAACAATGCTTTATAATTATAAGAACCCGGAATATCTTGCGGCGAATCGGAACTTCCATATTTCAGCACAGCTTGTAATGTGTCTTCACCATCAAAGCCAACATATGCTTTTCTATCCAAAAAGGTGCGGTGAAAAGGAGGAGTGAGCAATTCTTCTTCGATCGGCCTGGGTGCCGGGTCATCCGGCTCGCCCTTTCGCTGACAAGCAATGCACTGACTGGCCCAGGGAATAGCTTGTAAGCGTTCGCTGGAAATTTCACCGCCACAGGTATCGCAAATACCATATGTATGCTGAGTTATTTTATGTAAAGCTCTGTCTACCGCTTCCAATAGCCCGATTTCATTATCACGCAGGGCAATATCCTTGCTGCGTTCGAATAATTCGTCCCCTATGTCCGCGGGATGATTGTCGTAAGTAGATAATTCACTGATAGAATCAGACATGGCAGTGCCTAGTCCATTTTCTTCCAAATGAGAAATTTGTTTTTCCAATCTGCTTTTTTCAGCAAGCAATCTTTGTTTTATTTTCGTCAACTCTTTTTGGTCCATGGCCCACTCTCCGTTTAATGAATAATTTTAGTGACTTCTGCAACAGATAAGCGTTCTTTCGGAAGCGCAACCTGTTCATCGCTATACCCAAGGCAGATTATAGCAATAGCCCTGAGCCGTGGCGGTGCTTCTACCAGCCTTTGCACTTTGGGCTCATCAAAACCTCCTACCCAGCAGGTGGCCAGTCCGGCACTTTCGGCAGCCAATAAGATATTTTCTGCTGCTGCGGCCGTATCCTGGATACAGTACAACTGCGCTCCTCTTTCGCCGTAACGGTCATTTGATTTTGCCGGATCAGCCATAACAACGATAACAACGGGAGCAACTGCAACTTGTGATTGATCATGACAAGCCTCGGCCAATCTTTGTCTGACTTTCTCATTTTTAACAACATAAAAAAACCAGGGCTGAAGATTGCCTGCACTTGGTGCCAAACAGCCAGCTTCAATAATTTTTGCGATCAGTTCGTCGGTGATAGTATCCTTTTTAAAATGTCTTACCGTACCGCAATCACGCATGCAGGCTATAATTTCAGATTGCATGATATTTCCTCCTTAATGATAGATTCGCCAGTTTAAAAACGTCCGTTCTGTACTTCGACAATGTGAACCAGTTCTGCAATGAAACCACCTATACCCGGAATATTCAACATGATAATTCTCCTTAAGAATTCCAGCATTAAGGCAAAGATCAAGGTTGCACCGATGGCGATACCCAATCCGCGAGCCAGCCCGGCAATAAAATTGGTCATAATAAGCCGTAGCGGATTTTCTAATAGCTCTATATATTCGGCAATCCGCATAGACTCCATATGACTAATTAGTTTTTGCAGTTGTGTGCCAAGCAAATGGAAATCTTCCTTTTCAGTGCTCATCAATATTCCTCCTGACTTATATTACCCATAAAACAATAAAAAAAACCGAGTTAGACTCGGTTCAAAATTATAGCAAAACATTTATTCATCTTCCTCGCCACGATTGATCATTTCCAGCTGTGCCTGCAGTAAAGACCGCAGCCTGGTGCGGAAGATCTGGGCCTGTTTTTGTATTTCCTCATACTCCCCGGTCATACGGCGTACTTTGCCCATGGCTTCTTCCACCATTTTTTGTGCCCGTATTTCCGCTTCCTTAATCAGCAACTCCGTTTCTTTCTTGGCATTGAGTTTTACTTCTTCGGCTGTTTCCTGAGCAATTACTAAGGTGTTGTGCAGGGTATTTTCCATGTTTTGAAAATGCTCAAGTTTGCTGTTTAATCGGTCTAAGGATTCTTTTAATTCAATATTTTCCCGGTACAACTGCTCATAGTCTTTAATCACTTTATCTAAAAAATCATCGACCTCTTCTTCGTTATAACCGCGAAAACTTCTTTTAAACTCCTGATTATGAATATCCAACGGCGTTAACATGAAAACCACCTCCGTAGTACTATATAAATCTCTTTAAAAAGATACTGGTACGTCCTTTTTTTGTCTGTCCCAGTATCTCGCATACTTCAACCCGGCCGCGCCCTCTCATTGAAATAATATCACCCTGTTTGACGGTCTGTGAACTGTTTTTTGCACTTTGCCAATTCACTTTGACTTTGTCGGCGGTAATTTCATCTGCCATCTTACTGCGCGACACACTGAAACCAGCCGCAGCAATTACGTCCAGACGTAAAGAAGCTACCGTTGTTCGGATTTCTTTTACCTTTTTTTCCGGAGGTTCGATATGCTCAAGCGACTCTGCCCGGACCGACACATTCGCAGCACCAATTGTTACGAGATTAACTGCTGTAAACGAACATAAATTCGGGTCGGTAATAACCTGACAGCCGCTTTCTTTCATCAAAATATCCCCAAACATCTCACGTTCTATCCCCAATCCTATCAAGGCCCCAAGGATATCCCGATGCGTTATATGATAATAGCGTGAGTCCCAGGTTATGCTCAACACAGAAAGCGGGCAATCCACTTTGCCCAAATATTCATTGCTTACAAAAATAGCTTTGTTTCGTTCGGCACTTTCATACCCACCTGCACTTTGCAGATTAATTCGGCCCTCGTATTGAGCAGCAATGGTTTCTGCCACACTAAATCCATATGGATCCAGAAAATCACTTGCTTTATATTTTCGATTGCGTATCACCGTATCCGCTAAGTCAAGAAGCCGGGATGCTAATACTTCATCCCCGCTGGCGCGATAGTAGCGTAGAATCTTTTCCCGGTCGCTCATCACTTTTTCCCCAGTTCCCTGGAACGATTAGTGGCCGCCATGACAGCATCACTGATGGCTGCCCGTATACCTTGTTGTTCAAGTACATGAATACCGGCTATTGTTGTTCCTCCCGGTGAAGTCACCATATCACGCAATTTAGCCGGATGCTCCCCGGTTTCAATTACCATTTTAGCTGCCCCCAGCAAAGTCTGAGCCGATAGCAGGATAGCATCTGCACGGGACAGTCCGGCACGTACTCCGGCATCTGCCAGAGCATCAATCATAACAAAAACATATCCTGGCCCGCTTCCGGAAAGACCGGTCACGGCATCCAGCAGGCTCTCCGGTAAAAGAACTACTTGTCCTACAGATGAAAAGATGGCAGAAGCTATTTTGCCCATTTCTTCATTGGCATATGTTCCAAGGGCGATGGCTGACATAGCCTCCCCTACAGCGGCCGGGGTATTCGGCATAACTCTGACCACAGGACTCTTGGGCAAGGCCTGTTGCAGTGTAGCGAGTGTAATCCCTGCAGCGATGGAAATGACTAGCGTGTCTTGTCTCACCGAAGCAGCCACGGTGCCAAGTACTGTATGGATTACTTGTGGTTTAACCGTAAAAAATAAAAGGTCTGCACTAGCCGCCACACTTTTGCCTTCCATAGAGATGTTAACTTGGTATTTTTCTCTTAAATAGTCAAGACGCGAAAGAGAAATGTCATTGACCGTAATCTGGCTAGGTGTAACCAGGCCAGATTTTAAAATACCGCGCAGCAAAGCTTCGGCCATTGCCCCACCACCAAGAAATCCTACTTTTTTATTTTGCAACATGGTACCTCCTATATTACTTATCATTTACCTACCCACGGTAAAACTGTTTTATCTGATCCCTCTTCATGTGGACTATAAGCAACGTCTACATTATTAGGTGCACAGAGAAAAATATCATTACCGATCTTTTGAATCGTTCCACCCAAAGCGTAGGTGGTACCACTGATAAAATCAATCATTCGCTTAGCTACTTCTTTTTCACTGCTTTCAAAATTTACAACAACAGGTTTGCGGTTTTTAAGAAAATCTGCCACCGTCTGAGCATCATCAAAAGAAAATGGCTCCACCACCATAACTTTCATTTGTTTTTGGGCCGTTGGCAGGTTGACCACATTATTGCCATTACCGCCTGACTTTTTAGGTTTGAATTCATGTTCTTCCTGTTTTGGACGTTCTTCCTCAATCTCCAGAGGCTCAAATAAGCCTAAACTACCCCATACCTTTTCCATAAATTTCATATACTTTCTGCCTCCTCTTGTTTACTTATATTCGCGTTTGCCAAAAATACCAGTTCCAATACGCACAATGTTTGCGCCTTCTTCGATCGCCACTGAATAATCGTTTGTCATCCCCATAGATAACCACTCAATCCGAGTCCTGGGTAATCCATACTCCCGTAGTTCACGAAACAAACGATACATTTCTTTACAAATCGGCCTTACCTGTTCTACATCCTCATAATATGGCGCTATGGTCATTAAACCGCATAAACGCACATTAGCCAGATTGCTGATCAATTTTGCCAACGGTATAACTTCCTGTGGTGTTATGCCGTACTTGCTTTCTTCACCGGCTACATTAACCTGTATCAATACATCTTGCAGCTTATTCATATTTTCAGCAATCCGGTTTATTTCAACTGACAGCCGTTCGCTGTCGACTGAATGGATTAGATCAAATATTTGTAACGCCTGCTTTACCTTATTTGTCTGTAAATGGCCGATAAGATGCCATTCTATATTGGTTAGCTGCTGATATTTTTGATGGGCTTCCTGTACTCGGTTTTCACCGATTGCAGTGATCCCCTGGCGGATGGCTTCCTGTATTGATGTCACATCTTGATTTTTAGTAACCGCCAGCAGCTTTACATCAGCAGGCATCAATAAGTGCTTGGCTTTTCGCTTTGCAAACGCCACGCCAATATTTTTTCGAATTTGTTCTAAATTATCTTGTATTGACATAATAAACCTCCGTGCTGAATATATATATTATTCTCGGGTAAACATAATTTTCCTCTTGCCTCCCGCATGATTCGAAACTTTATTTTATTATTTTTAAACAACACGTAAAAGCCTCGACATTAAACGGTATAACATTGCGTTTAATGTTGAGGCCTGCGTTGGCTTTCACATTATAAACTTAAGTAAGCATGATAAATGCTCCTATACGTCCGGTTTTTCCATTTTCAGCCCGATATGAAAAAAATAATGTTTTATTGCAGGCAGTACAAATATCACTGCAAACAATATTGGTGTTTTGCACCCCGATATCGATTAATTGGCTGCGGTTGGCTTCCCACAAATTCAGCTTCCAGCGGTCGTTACTGGGTTTTGTCAGCAATGGCCAGACAGCAAAGTTTTGCTTTACCCGTTCTAAAACCGTGTTATCAATTTCATAACAGCAAGGGCCAATAGATGGTGCAATACCAACAAGACAATTAGCAGGCTCAGTCCCAAAGGCATCTTGCATTGCTAAAACGGTCTTTTGTGCAATAAGTGCAACCGTCCCTTTCCAGCCGGCATGAACAATTCCAATGGATTGTGTTACCGGGTCAAAAATCAAAACAGGTACACAATCAGCAAAAAAAAGCATTAAAGGTACACCGGGGGTTTGAGTAATCAGAGCGTCTGTTTGTTTTAACGCCTGGGCATAGCTTTTGGCTCCCTTTCCCGTTTCCCGTTGTGTAACAAGAGCAATGTGTTCACCATGTACTTGTTCGGCGGTTATCAATCTGTCAGCTGGAATTCCCACAGCTTGACAATAGGCCTCTCTGTTTTTCAATACATCGGTATCGTTATCTCCCGTATGAAGAGCTAAATTAAGGGAAGAAAAAGGTGCTGAACTTATACCGCCCAGGCGGGAAGATATGCCGTGCAATAAACGGAAACGGTCGAAATGGCTAAACGTGCCGTTCCATATTCCTTTATGGTGATGTAACGAGAATGTCTCCATTTAACTTCGCCTCTTCTTTTCTTTTACATACACCACAGCGTACACAGCCTGCCTGGCAGGGAGACGTACCCTTCTCGGCTTTTGCACGCTGTAGCTCATTCCATAAATATTCCGGATCAAACCCCATATGCAAATGATGCCAGGGAAATACTTCATCTTTATGGCGTTGACGATAAAGGTAAAAATCTTCCGTTAAACCGGTTTCCCTCATAGCCCGTTTAAAATGTCTATACCCGCCAAGTTCATGAGCTTTGAGCAATGATTTTCCCAGGCGGCGATCGCCGCGTGCCAATATTCCCTGTAAATGTCCTTCTTTAGGGGATTCAATGAGTACTTCGATATTCTTTTTCTTTTTTAATGCAGCCTGAATATATTTCAGCTTGTTTTCAACGACTGACAGGGAAGATACCGGTAACCACTGAAAAGGTGTAAAAGGCTTGGGGATAAAAGGGTTAATACTCAAGGTCAGTTTACCCTTGCTGCCTAATTCTTGCATATAGGTCTTAACCGTATTTGCCATAGTGACAATTTGCTCAATATCTTCGTCTTCTTCAAAAGGAAGATCGATCATAATGTAAAGTCGAATGTGCGGGATGCCGGCTTGGATAGCCATTCGGACACCTTCATACACATGTTCGTCGGTAATCCCCTTGTTAATTACTCTACGCATCCGGGCGCTGCCGGCCTCAGGCGCCAATGTAACGGTCTTATGATTACTAGCTGCCAGGGCGTGAACAAGCCGTGGAGTAAGAGAATCAGCTCTTAGGGAAGCTACCGACATCGTCATATGTTCGGCCAAAACAGTCTCGCATATAGCATCAATATCCGGATGATCCGAGATGGCTGCTCCCATCAGGCCCACTTTCGTATGTACGGTTTTTGCTTCATACAACGCTCGTTTTATGTTCGCCAGAGAGCGGATTCTGGGACGGCGAAAACAATATCCAGCCATGCAAAATCGACAATGACGGCCACAGCCTCGGGCTATCTCAATTAAAAACATATTGCCAAATTCGGTGTTGGAAGTCAAAATTACTGTTTGTGCTTTAAAATCATCCAGCTTTTCCACCCATCTCCGGTAAATAGTTGTCGGAACACCTGGAGCAGCTTTTATGGATGCAATCGTGCCATTTTCGTTATATTGGGGTTCATAAAAAAGTGGGACATAAACACCCTTAATTTGTGCTAACGCCAACAGAATTTCCCGTCGTGATAGCCCTTGGTTTTTAGCCAGGTAATAGGTATCAAGAATATTATGGATTACTTCCTCTCCCTCGCCGATAATGCAAAGGTCAACAAATTCCGCTAGAGGTTCCGGGTTAAAGGTAGCACAGGGACCACCAATCATAACAAAAGGATCCCGTTCGGTTCTATCCCTAGCCAACAAGGGCACTTTTCCCATAGTTAATATCTTTAATATGTTAAAATAATCCATTTCAAAGGTTACGGCAAAACCAATCAATGGGAATTCATATAACGGACGCTGTGTTTCAATCGTCATGAGCGGTGTGTTCGTGCGGGAATATTCATGCTCACTTTTTTTATCCGGCAGGAATAGCCGTTCACAGGCTGTATCCTGTCTGTTGTTAATAGATTTGTATATAATATGAAATCCTAAATTGGACATCCCAACATAATAGCTGTTCGGATAAATTAGAGCAAACCCGTTACGTGACCCGGGAGGAAAAACGATTGCGCCTTCTTCCTTGCGCAGTATCTCCTGCAATTCTTCTTTAAGTAACCAAGACAATCCATCTCAACCCCAATTATTTATAGACCTTATATCCACACTGATGGAAGAACAGGATTACGCTTCATGGTAATCCTGTTCTTAAGTATTTATGAAGCAGCATATAAAGAATGATCCACATCCAAAGTTACCATTGTTCCCTGCTGCAAGGTTTTGGCTATATCAATAATTCTCTGGTTTTTTGAACCGCGCAGAGGCAAACCAATATCTTTCTCTTCCAGTATAAACGGTCCGTCAACAAGCACATCAATATTCCTTACTATTTCGAGATGTCGTATTTCCTCAAAAGTATAGCCGGTATATACCCAGATATCCAAGTCAGGATTTTTTTTACGAATTAATGTAATAACCTTACATAGTGTTTCATGCTGCAGCAGCGGATCACCGCCAGTAAAGGTTATTCCCTGATGAAGAGGGGTTATTTTGCTAAGTAGTAGGTCGGCAAATTCTTCTTCTTCTATCGCCATGCCACCTTCAGTCGGCAAAAGCTCCTGATTATGGCATCCCCTACAAGCCCGGGGGCAACCCTGTAAAAAAGCAGCTACACGGATACCCAGTCCATCAACGATAGACTCAGAAATAATATCGGCATATCGGATCATATGTGAAACCACTCCTTTTCCCAAAACTTAAACATGTGAAATCCGGTCGCTTAGTTCCCGGGATTTTGCATCATTAAAACGGTCGACTGTAGTTAAATAGCTGGTAATTCGACGTACACGGCGTACTTTTACCGAACCACATACAGGACAAGTATCAGTATCAATAACGCCAAGCTGTCCACAATTTTCACAGAAATCTACGGGAAAATTGATGCCGGCATACCCTATATCGCACTCTTTCATATGACGCAGTATATCCTCAACGGCATGAAGGTTATTGAGCGGTGGTGCAGTAAACTCAACATAACTAATATGTCCGGCATTAGCATATTTATGATAGATTCCCTCCAGTTTCATTTTTTCGTACACGCTGATGGAATAGGAGACGGGAATATGGAATGAATTGGTATAATATTCTTTATCCGTAACACCGGGAATAAGGCCGTATTCCCGTCTGTCCATTTTTACAAACCTGCCTGATAATCCTTCAGCCGGTGTTGCCAGGAGTGAATAATTAAGCTGGTACCGCTCGGCCGCCTTATCAACCTTACTACGCATAAAAGCAACGATTTCCTCCCCAAGGACTTGAGAATCCTCGTTTTCGCCATGATGGTAACCGGTTAAGGCGATTAGTGTTTCGGCTAGACCGATAAAACCAACAGAAAGCGATCCATGTTTTATAACATCAGCAATTGTATCATTGGGCTTTAGATTTTCTGAATTCAAATATAGTCCTTGTCCCATTAGAAACGGCATATCTTTTACCTTTAAGGCCGCCTGTATCTGATAGCGATGGAACAACTGTTCACAGGTAAGATCTATTAAATCGGATAAGCTTTGATAAAATTTCATCAAATCCCGTTCCGCCCTGATTGCCAGGCGAGGTAAATTAATCGTGGTGAAGCTTAAATTTCCACGCCCATCCGAGACTTCCGGACCACATATATTCGACATAACCCTAGTTCTGCAACCCATATATCCGACCTGATCTCCATATTGTCTGTTAAAGGATGAATCCATGAAGCTGAAGGTAGGATTCAAACGCTGGGCAGCAACTCGGATGGCTAACTTAAACAAATCATAATTTGGATCTTTGGGATTTAAACTCACGCCCTCTTTAATCCGGAAAATAATATTAGGGAAGATTGGATTTTCACCATGTCCTAACCCCTTCTCATAGGCTAATAATAAATTTTTGGTAACCCTTCTTCCGGCTGGTGTTGTATCCGTACCTACATTTAGGCTGGAAAACGGAACCTGAGCTCCTGCGCGGCTATGCATGGAATTTAAATTATAAATTAAAGCTTCCATGGCCTGATATATTTCCTCTTCACTGGCACTTGACATAAAAGGAGCCATATCCCGGTCAAAGAAAGCAAAGGACTGTCCGCCATGCATATCATTTTGCGAGCTTTGCAAAATAATAGCTGCCAAGGCTGTTGCTGACGAAGGACGTTTAGGAGGACGGATATATCCATGACCATTATTAAAACCTGTTTGTAAAAGCCGTCCCAGAGGAATATGAACACAAGTCAGTGTTTTTCCATAAAAGTCAAGATCATGAATATGAATATCCCCCCGCAGGTGTGCCTGAG
Organism: Propionispora sp. 2/2-37; assembly: GCF_001298735.1. Classification (GTDB taxonomy): domain Bacteria; phylum Bacillota; class Negativicutes; order Propionisporales; family Propionisporaceae; genus Propionispora. Next base: position 334,074 of record NZ_CYSP01000001.1, read on the forward strand.
CAATTTTTTCGGGAATTAATCGGTTTAAGTAATAAGCCTTGCTGGCTGCACTGGCTATTTGCAGCATTTTGGCCGAAGGTGAATTGGATACATTGGCGTTTTCACGGCTGGTCTCCACCAGTATTTCACCCACAGCATCCATCAGGTATGACTGTGCTTCACGAATTCTCGTACGTTTATTTCTATATATAATATAGGCTTTGGCTGTTTTAGCATGACCTTTTTCTATCAAGATCTTTTCTACGGCATCCTGCACTTCTTCCACGCTGAAATTCCGGCCGTTGTATACTTTTTTAAGATATTTTAACACATCAAGCGTCAATTCGATAGCTAACTGTTTATCGGCTCCGCCTACAGCTTTAGCTGCTTTAAATATGGCTTCCGTTATTTTACTCTCGTCAAAAATTACCTCTCGCCCATCACGTTTCATTACTTTTGTGAACACGTTTAATTCCTCGCTTTATTCAGCTATTCTTTTTCCCTTGTTTCATTAACAACTCTAATTCGCACATAAAATTATTGATATCAGCAAATTGCCGGTACACAGAAGCAAACCGGACATAGGCAACTTGATCAATTTCTTTTAATTCTGCCATTACCATTTCACCGATCATTCTGGTGGTTATCTCTCGTTCTGCTTGGCTTCGGCTTTCTTTTTCTACTTTATCCACTACTTTTTCAATGACAGGAAGGGGAACCGGACGTTTTTCGCAGGCTTTCAATATACCGCTAAGAAGCTTTCCACGGTCAAACATAGTCCTGCGTCCGTCTTTTTTGATTACCATTAGAGGAAGTTCTTCAATCACTTCATAGGTGGTGAAACGGCGAATGCAGGAGAGACATTCACGTCTCCGCCTGATAGAATTACCCTCTTCCGTAGCACGGGAATCAATCACTCTACTTTCGGCGAAACCGCAAAATGGACAACGCACAGTATCCCTCCTTCCTAAAATGATTACATTGGTTTCTCCAAGATAATATTATATCTCGTACTATATATTGTATCACATCCTGGCGATTTGCTCCATATCTTGTATGATTCCTTCCAGGAAATTTATTGCGTAAAATAAAAAACCACTTGCTGCACATCAGGCAAGTGGTCAAATCATTATCAGGATTCGGCATGTTTATTGACAATAAAATTAGGAGCCTCGACCAAGATAACATCAAATCCAATTTTGGTAATTTTATCCCAGGGAATAACCATATCATCATTTCGTCCAAAAAAGCCAAGAAACTTGCCTGAGCCGGGAACAACAATTGCCGTTAACTTCCCTGTATCCACTTCAATTTCAATGTCGGTAATTGACCCCAGGCGTTTACCATCTACGACATTCACCACTTCTTTGAGTTTTAGGTCGGATGTCTTTACCATTATGTATACACCTCCGTTACATGCTCCTTACACTATATGTTGTACAAGCGGCGAAAGTGCATATTTCTTAGGAATTTAAATTAATCTGTAATTAAATCCAATAATTTCCATCTTATTTCAATGGGATCGTCTTCTTTGTTAAACTTTTTTGCTCCTTCAACATCTTCCGTTTTTGCAGTGGAGGCATTTGTGATATCAATAAAACAAAGTGGAGGAAATAAAACACACCACCAATTTTTCCCTTGGGCATTGCCAATAAGAATTCGGACCGCTTCATAGTTGCCTGCCGGCAGTGTGAAATCGCCATAGGATTTGATAGGAAACTCGTAGTGCCCAATCTCCATTTTTACTTCATATTTTGCACCTTGATCACGAATAATTTGACTGGCAATATTCAAAATCATCGGTTCATTCTTCAGTAAAATATCTCTGGCAGAATCACGGTCAGCTACATTATCCAGCAAAGGAGTGAGATAGGCTAAAAGAGCATCACGCACTTTTAGTTTTAATTTCTGATCAACATCACTATCACTATTTGCCAGTATGTGCAATCTAATAAGCTTATTGGGATCATAGGTCATTTGCTGTTGTAAATGCTCTTTAATCAGCACATTCCAGCCCAATATACCAAAAAACAAAATAATTAATATAAAAATAGATTTTTTCATCTTCTCACCCGAGTCAAATATACTTGCGCATATGTCCTAAAGCCGCTTTTTCCAAGCGGGATACTTGCGCCTGCGATATACCAATCTCCTCCGCGACTTCCATTTGAGTTTTCCCTTCAAAAAATCGCAGCATCAAAATATGTTTTTCACGATCGCTTAGTTTTCTTAATGCTTCTTTGATGGCAACTCCTTCTAGCCAGTTAAAATCCTGATGTTTGTCATCACTAATTTGATCCATAACAAAAATAGGGTCACCGCCATCATGATAAATCGGTTCAAATAAAGATATCGGTTCCTGGATAGCATCAAGTGCAAAGATAATTTCTTCCCGCGGTATTTTAAGTTCATCGGCAATTTCATTGATTGAAGGCTCACGCGAATATTTACTCACCAGTGAATCACGAACCTGTAAGGCTTTATAGGCTATATCCCGCATAGACCGGCTTACCCGTATTGGATTATTATCGCGCAAATATCGCCGGATTTCACCAATGATCATGGGCACTGCATAGGTAGAAAATTTAACATTTTGCGAAAGATCAAAGTTATCGATCGCTTTTATCAAGCCAATGCAACCTACCTGAAATAAATCGTCAACATATTCTCCCCTGTTGTTAAATCGCTGAATTACGCTGAGAACCAGCCGCAAATTGCCGTAGATCAACTGTTCACGTGCTGTCATTTCTCCTTGTTGCATTACCTCAAATAACTCACGCATTTTACCGGCGGAAATAATCGGGAGTTTGGCTGTATTTACACCGCAAATCTCAACTTTATTAATAATCATGAAACATTCCTCCCATCTATCTTTCTGCACAGTCACCAGACTCTCTACGAGGATTATTGCCAACTAAAATTAGTTTTATTCATATAAAAAAGGTACTCTCACCTTTCGGCAGAATACCTTTGAAAAAACATTTTATTATGATATTTTAAGCACGCATTTCCATTCGTAATTTATCCGCTATCATAGCCATAAACTCAGAATTAGTGGGCTTACCTTTTTCCAGTTTTATTGTATAACCAAAAATTTTATTGATCATATCCATATTTCCACGACTCCAGGCAACTTCAATAGCATGCCGGATGGCTCTTTCGACCCGGCTGGGTGTTGTAGTATACTTTTGCGCAATCATAGGATACAAAACCTTAGTGACGGCACCAAGTAATTCCATTTCATTTATAATCATCATAATCGCATCTCGTAAATATTGATATCCCTTAATATGTGCAGGAATTCCAATTTCACGGATAATGTTGGTCACTTCGACATCAATAGGCCGTGACTTGATAGCCTGCGCAACTACAGGCCGCTGAGAACTAATGGTACCGGCCAATTGTCTGATCCTGCTTGTTAGTACTTCCATATTAAATGGCTTTAATATGTAGTAATCGGCACCCAACTCTACTACCCTTTGAGTAATGCTTTCTTGACCAAAAGCCGTCAACATAATGATTTTGGGACGTTTTCCACTGAAAGTATTGATGCGTTCCAGTACTCCAATTCCATCTAGATGAGGCATAATAATGTCTAGTATAACAACATCAGGTTTGCTTTCCTGAATGATCGTTAATATTTGTTCTCCATTATATGCTACGCCTACTAACTCAAGATCTGCCTGTTGGGTAAGAAATTCCTGCATGATGGCAGCAAATTCACGATTATCATCCGCGATTGCTACTTTAATTACATCTTTTATCATTAGTTTTCCTCCCTGTAGTTTTATGAAAATACAATTCGACAAAGCAACGTAACTTCCTTCCTGCTTTGGAAAAAAAATACATTTAATTTTTGTAATGAAGAACAATCGGCAAAAGAGAATAACCCTTTTGCCGATTGTTTTTCTGTTTTTGGCATTAACCCGCCTTCCATAAGCATCCAGTCGATAAAACACCCATAGCCTTTTGTAGGATCATGTACAAAAACATGAGTTACTGCACCAACAATCTTACCATTTTGTATGATTGGGCTCCCACTCATCCCTTGAATAATGCCTCCGGTTTTTTCCAATAATCGCGGATCTGTTACTTTAATCACCAGTCCTTTGCTGCCCGGTGAATCCTGCATGTTAATTTTTTGGATATCGACACTAAATTTTTCAATCTCTTGTCCTTCAATCACCGTTAATAATTCCGCCGGTCCTTCTTGGACCTGATTCATAGAAGCAATCGGAATAGCCTCGGGATATAAATTATTTACTATTTTTTCCTGTGACTGTCCATAAATGCCAAAAGGAGTATTTTTTTGAATATCACCTATTATTTCATTATTTTCCAGGAAAACACCAATTTTTTCTCCAGGCTGTCCTCTTTTTCCTTGCTGAATACCTGAAATTGTAGCGGCAACAATTTTTCCTTGATCACAATCAATTGGTTGATTAGTATCATTATCAGCAATCACATGACCTAAAGCACCATACGAACGGGAATTGGGGTCATAAAAGGTAAGTGTACCTACACCGGCAGCACTGTCACGGATAAACAAACCAATCCGGTAACGTTTCGTTTCAGAACAAAGAACAGGTGTTATAGATATTGTCATTTCCTCACTATTACGTTTTACCACTAATTTTAACTGTTTCCCTTCTTTGCCACTGGAATCAATAATTTCGGCAACTTGCGCATCGCTACTTACAACAATGCCGTTAATGCTAAGAATGGTATCACCAATACTAATTCCGGCATCTTTAGCAGGAGTCACATATTGACCTTCTCTATTTTGTATAGGTGAATTACCAACAACAAGCACACCATGGGAATGAAGTACAACTCCGATTGAATGCCCGCCCGGCACTAAATTGATTGCAGGAACCACATCAACCTGGATACTTCGTAAAGGGAACAATCCCAAAAGCTTGATATCTACAATTGCCTTACTTATATTTTGTGAGGATAAGGCCACTTCTTGCGAAAATGCATATACAGGCAGATTACTATTTTTTATAGCATTCTCATAAACTTTTATTGTTAAAGGAAATTGAATAGGAAACAACGCGGTTTCTCCCTCAACGATATGCATATGTGGCGGAAAATTATAAACATTACGAAATTGTGGAGAAAAACAAAATGAAAGAATGAGTATTACTATAATTATACCTGTTAAAGAACGCCTGTTATATTTCTGCATTTTCGCATATCACTCCTTCATTGTTTCGTTTTCATATTAGCGGCGATTTAATTTCGTATATAGATTACCTGGTTTTTTAGGGGATTATTCCGGATAATATGACATATATTATCATTTACACTGATTACGGATGATTTAAAATAAAAAAGAAGAGAAATCTTAAGATTTCTCTTCTTTTTTCCATTTTTCTTTTTTTTGCAAGGCGTTGGTTAACATTTGCTCGGCATTTTCAAGTGCTATTGCCGTAATCTCATTCCCAGAGGTCATTCTTGCCAACTCGGTTAGGCGGGCCGTTCTATCTAAAATACGGACGTGTGTTTTACTCCGTCCTTCTTGATTTGTTTTTTCAATATAAATATGCCAGTCGGCCATACAGGCAATTTGTGGTAAATGAGTAATACATAATACTTGTTTGTGCAGAGCTACCAGACTCATTCGTTCAGCAATTTTTTGTGCCATTTGCCCGCCGACGCCGGCATCCACCTCATCAAAAATCAGCGTTGCAATTTCGTCCTTTTGAGCAAAAACTGTTTTGATGGATAAAGCAATGCGGGAGAGTTCACCGCCAGATGCCACTTTATGTAAAGGTTTAGGTTCCTCGCCGGGATTGGCGGAAAAAAGGAATCGAACTTCATTGCGGCCCCGGTTATTAAATTGCGGAACAACTGTAATATCCACACAAAAAAAAGCTTTAGGCATTCCCAAATGTGACAACTGTTCCGTTATTTGTTTTGACATTTCTCTGGCCGCTTTTCGGCGTTTTTGATCAAGCTGTTCGGCTATATCCTCCATTTCTCGATAAATGGCATCCCGTTTATTAATCAATTCTTCCAAGCGTTGATCATAACTTTTAATCTGCTCCAGTTCATTGTTGGCTTGTTGGTAATAATCCAGAATTTCGGTAATCGTTGCTCCATATTTCTTCTTTAATCTGTATATTGTGTCCATTCGTTCCTGTAAGCTTACCAGCCGTTGCGGATTAAATTCGATACTTTCTTGATAATTACTTACTTCAAGGGCACTTTCTTCGAGTTGGTATAAAGCATCTGTAACTGCGGACAATATAGGCCGTAAGTTTTTATCAAACCGTTCAATAGATTCCAGTTCTTTTTTTACTTCTGTCAGTTGCGACAAAACTCCACCAGTGTCATGAACACCCTCGCGTAAAAGGAAGTAAACCTGCTGAATCACCCGGGTAATTTTTTCAGAATGGGAAAGAAATCGAAGCTCTTCTTCGATTTTCTCATCTTCAGCCATTCTTAATGCAGCATCAGAAATCTCCTTAGTCTGCCACTCGAGCATGTCCAATCGTTGAGCTCTCTCCCGAGCACTCACTTCCTTCAGGGATAATTCTTGAGTAATTGACGACCATTCTTGAAAAAGTTTTTGGTATGTTTCCAGAAGCGTTTTATCAGCATGATTAAAAAGATCAAGTAACGCAAGATGCACATCGGTCCGCAACAATGACTGATTTTCGTGTTGCCCATGCATATCTACCAACATTTCACCTATTTGCCTTAAGGTTGCCAAGGTTACATGACAGTCATTTACAACAATCGAATTTTTTCCATTGCGCGTAAATTTGCGACTGATAATTAAATGATCGGCCTCTTCCCAAGCAATATTTTGTTCATCTAACAAAGTATAAACCGGATGGGCAGGAGCTATAGCAAACATAGCTTCCACCCGAAAAAAGTCGGTACCGGCACGAATAAAATCGTTTGAAGCCCTGCTACCTAAAACAGTATTCAATGCATCAATGATAATGGACTTACCGGCGCCTGTCTCACCGCTTAATACATTTAACCCACTAGAAAATTCTATGGTGATTTGTTCAATCAAAGCAAAATTTGTAATGGTTAGCGATTTTAGCATATTTTTCTCTCCCTTAACTAAAGCGTCTAACCTATATAATCAAACATCATTGTAACAGTTTTTGGAACTTATTTAAGACTTCCTGAACGGCTTCAGGCGGTTTTACTACAACAAAGATAGTATCATCTCCCGCCACTGTTCCTAGAATTTCCGGCCATTTAGAGCAATCAATGGTTGAGGCAACAGCCTGTGCGGTGCCGGGAAGCGTTTTTAAAACAATCATATTTTGACTATGATCCAATAAAACAACAGAATCCTGGAACATCCGGGCCATACGTGACTGAGAAAAAACCACATTTTGCTCTAAAGGGAACGCATAACGATAGCGCCCATCACCCACCGGAACTTTTATCAACATCAATTCTTTGATATCCCTTGATACTGTTGCCTGCGTGATTTCTATACCTTCCCTTCGTAAAGCTTCAGCCAAATCCTCTTGCGTTTCGATTGCTTTATGCTCGACAATTTCTTTTATTTTAGAATGACGTATCCCCTTCAAACATTTCACCTCGCATTTTTTCAATTATATATAATTTAGGTGGATAATTAACATGATTTATAGTTTGCCAACAGGCAACAGTAAATATATTTTGTGGTAACGAGGATACAAACTGTTCAACGGCAAGCGTTTCTTCCTGGCCACCGTTATGACGGGTATAGGCCACAATAGAAATACGGCCACCAACAGCCAAGCGTGCAACAGCTTTTTTTATTGCCATTACCGTAGATTCTGCCTTTGTAACAAGCGAATGACTGCCTCCCGGCAAATACCCCAAATTAAACATGACCACATCCAACTTCTGATTGTCAGGTAAATACTTATTCATATTTGCATGACTATCCAAAATCAAGTGTACTTTATGAGCCCAGTTATTCTGCACTATTTGTTCACGCGTTTTTTCAATAGCCGTTTTTTGTATATCAAATGCATAAACTAAAGCTTCTGGTGGGGTTTGCTCCGCTAAAAACAAGGTATCTGATCCATTTCCCATGGTAGCGTCAAGAACAAGACTCGCCTGTTTCACCTTATCTTTTAAAAGTTTCTGAGCCACTTTAACCGCATTCATATTTTGCATAGTATTTATTTTCCCCGCCGTAATTTAGTACGTAATTTGCCATAATAATTTTGATCTTTGAATTGAATAAAACTGGCGGAATGTGAGGAACGTTTGGCAATAATTTGATCACCGGGAGTTAGATTGTAAATCGTTTGCCCATCAACAGTGAGAACCATATCTTCTGACACCGATTGTAGTTTTATTAAAATTTCTTCATGATCAGCAACAACCAATGACCTTGCATTTAAAGTATGTGGACAAATAGGCGTAACTAAAATAACATCTAAATTTGGATTTACAATGGGACCTCCGGCTGACAATGAATAGCCGGTGGAACCAGTGGGTGTTGCAATAATCAAGCCATCGGCGGCATAATTGGTTGTCAACTCATTATTAACGTATAAATTTAAGCGAATCATACGGGAAAATCCTCCCCTGGTTACCACCACATCGTTTAAAGCCGAAGATACATAAAACGTTTTTTTTCCGCGTATAACAAAAGCATCCAGCATTAGATGGTGTTCCTGGCGGTAGTCTCCTGCAATCAATTTATCAAAAGCTACACTAAGCTCCGGAAGTTCAACTTCAGTTAAAAACCCCAACTGTCCCATATTAACTCCGCAAATCGGAATATTAAGCGGTGCCATTTGACGAGCAGTACTCAATAAGGTACCATCGCCGCCCAGAGTTATGGCAAGAGTAATATTTTCAGAACTTTCCGTGCTGAAGGAATAAGCAAGGTCGTTATAGCCTGTTTGACTGGCTATACTGCCCGGAAGAAGTACTCGTACCTGCCGCTGCTGTAAATACTCTATAATCCATCCTAATATAGTATCGATATTTTTTTTTTTCAAATTCGGGAATATAGCGAATGTCTGCAAAATAACTCCCCCATACCATAGTGGCCTCTGTTTCCAGTTAAAGCACAATAAAATAGATTACAATAAATATGCGTGGGCTTCAGTAACTATGTTATGAATAAAACTGGTGGTAATACCGTCTGACGGGTCGGATCTAGTAAGGTATATTAAATATTCGATATTGCCTTCAGGCCCTTTAATCGGTGAAAACGTCAGGTCTTGTGGAATCAAGCTCAATTCCCGGGCGAAAGCTGCCACATTGCTAATCACTTCCAAATGTACCTTAGCATCACGAACCACACCTTTTTTCCCGACTTTTTCACGTCCGGCTTCAAACTGCGGCTTAATCAAGGCAACGATAGAACCGTGTGGTGCAAGCAGTTTGCTGACTACCGGCAAAACCTTGCTGAGTGAAATAAAAGCCACATCAATAGATATAAAATCGAGTAATTCTCCAACCATTTCTAAAGTAACATTGCGAACGTTAGTTCGTTCCATATTGATTACACGCTCATCCATCCGGAGTGACCAAGCAAGCTGACCATAACCAACGTCAATAGCATATACCCGGGCTGCTCCGTTTTTTAGAGCGCAGTCAGTAAAGCCGCCAGTGGAGGCGCCGATATCTGCCATGGTTTTATTTTCTAATTGAATGGAAAAGACTTGTAATGCCTTGGCCAGTTTTAAGCCGCCCCGGCTAACATAGCCAATACTATCTCCACGGATTTCAATCTTAGCGTCTGTTGGTACCACGGTTCCGGCTTTATCAACCTTTCGATCATTGACAAAAACCAGCCCGGCCATTATGGAGGCTTTTGCCCGTTCTCGGCTCGGACTTAAGCCTTTCGTTGTCAATAAGACATCCAATCGTTCTTTGTTCATGTAAACTACCTCTTACCTCGCATCAAATAAACTATATTACCTATAAGTAAAAAGCGTATGCTACAAAAAAACCCAACAAAGCACCTGCCAGTACTTCTAAAGGGGTATGACCAAGTAATTCTTTTAACTTTATATCAGGCAGGGTATGTTGTACCCGCATTTGATGTACCAGGCGGTTAATCACTTTTGCCTGTTTACCCGCAGCATTACGCACACCGGCTGCATCATACATAACAATGGCCGCCAATATAACCGATATAGCAAAAAGCGAAGAATCAAATCCCTCCTGAAAGCCAACTGAACTCGCCAGACAGACAACCAAAGCCGTATGCGAACTTGGCATCCCTCCTGCACCGATCAGGCGTTCTGCATTAAATTCACGATGTTTTATAAACGAAAACAGGACTTTTAAGATTTGCGCACTCATCCAGGCAGAAAAAGCACTGATAAGAATATTATTTTGTTTTAGCGAGGTTATAAATTCAGACACGTCAGGCACCTCAATTATCACGCGTTAATATATACCGGACCATGGCTCGTAGCACTTCCGCCTCAGGGCCGAAATCCTGGAGCGCCTCCAATGCCTTTTGTCCGGCATTGTTAGACATTTGTTGTGCTTCTTGTAATGAATATAAAGAAACATAAGTGGCCTTGTGATTTTTTTCATCACTTCCTATTGGTTTACCGATTTTTTCTTGTGTTCCCGTAACATCAAGAATATCATCAGTGATTTGAAAGGCCAAGCCAAATTGCTCTGCATAAGTAGTCAATGCCTGCAATTGACTTTCTCCAGCACCTGCCAGCATGGCACCTGCACGTAATGAAGCTTTGAATAAAGCTCCTGTTTTTGCCTTATGCATATAACGCAGTGTCTCGATATCAATAAGTTTACCTTCTGACAGTAAATCGACCGTTTGCCCGCCAACCATTCCTAAAACACCGGCAGAAACTGCAATTTCATGTACAACTTTTAGAAGCACCTCGGCTGTTATATTCGGCTGTTTCAGCATGACTTCAAAAGCCAGGGTCAATAATCCATCACCGGCTAACAGTGCCACTGCATTGCCATAAACTTTGTGATTTGTCAGTTTCCCACGGCGATAGTCATCATTGTCCATGATTGGTAAATCATCATGAATTAGAGAATAGGTATGAATCATTTCCAATCCGCAGGCCACGTGTGTATATCTTTCCCCTTTACCGCCGACAGCATCCGCAGCCGCCATAAGCAAAACAGGGCGTAAGCGTTTTCCCCCAGCCAACAAACTATACCGCATAGCTTCGAAAATAACCGGTGGGTACCCTTGGCTGCCAGGAATCAGCTGATCAAGAAATTGATCAATAACATCACATTTTTCCTGCATATATTGTTTCAACATTTCGCATCCTCCTGCAATTGCAACGGTTTTTCTATAATAGTTCCTTCTTCTTCCCGTAACATCTTATCAATCTGCTGTTCCGCATTTTCAAGTCGTGCCAAGCAATGCTGTGATAGGGCAATGCCTTCCGAAAATTGAGTCAAAGACTCGTCCAGTGTTAATTCTCCCCGCTCTAAATGTTTAACAATTTCTTCAAGTTTTTTTATAGCTTCTTCAAATGACATTTTGTTCATACTTTTTTTATTCACTGGTCATATCCTCTTTCACACTAATTACCTTTACGGCAAGTTCTCCGCGGTGTAATGTAATATTTACATTTTCCCCGTTAACCACTTGCTGAGCTTTGCGAACCACCTGATGGTCATGATTTGTTACTATGCTGTAGCCACGGGCTAAAACTCCCAATGGATTTAACATGGACAACTTTTCAGCGGTAATTTGAAATTGATGACGTTTGTCCATATTCAATTTATGTATAGATTGTTTCAATCTTTGGAAAAGGCCGTCCAGAGTCTGGTGTTTATCTTTAATAAGTAAGTGCGGCTGCCTAAAAAAACGATTTTCAAGATACTGACAAACTAAAGCCCGATTAGATTGCAAAATACTATTGATATTGCGCACTAATGCTGACTGTAATGCCCGTATGTAACGACAAAGCTCCTGGACATCGGGAACGGCAAGCTCAGCGGCTTGAGAGGGAGTGGCAGCACGCCGGTCTGCAGCAAAATCAGCAAGGGTGTAATCCGTCTGATGACCCACTGCGGATACGATCGGTATTGTCGATTCCGCAATAGCCCGTACTACTTGTTCTTCATTAAAAGCCCACAGCTCTTCGATAGACCCACCACCACGGCCGGTAATAATCACATCAGCTTCCCCTAAACGATTTAATACTCTGATAGCATGTGAAATTTGCTGCGGTGCTTCAGGCCCCTGTACTTGTACTGGATAGACAATCAAAGAGATACCGGGATATCTTCGTTTGGCAACCGTTATAATATCCCGTATGGCAGCCCCCGTTGGGGAAGTGACAATACCCACAACACCAGGCAACAAAGGCAGTGGGGTTTTTCGTGATTCATCAAAAAGTCCCTCTGCCATCAGCTTATCCTTTAGTTGATTAAAAGCTAATGTTAATTCCCCTATACCATCAGGCAGGATTTGTTCAACATACAATTGATACTGCCCATCCCGCTCGAATACGGAAACTTGCCCTCCAGCAATAACTTTTAATCCGTCCCGAAGTGTAAAGCGTAAAAATTGGGTACGGCTTTTAAACATCACGGATCTTATCGTCGCATTACCATCTTTCAAGGTAAAATAACAATGTCCGGAATGATGTCGCTTAAAATTTGATATTTCACCACGAATATAAATACTAGAAAGTATAATATCGTCAGTAAAGAGTTGTTTGATATATTTCGTAACGTCGCTTACCGAAAGTATCTTCAACACAATCACCTTACACACAAGTTTTTCCCTTAAAAAAGACAATGCCCAGACAATCCGCCTGGAGCAACATACTCCTGCATACACAAGCAAAGAGTAAGTAAACAGTTAACTTGTCAATGCGAAAAATGCCGCGCCTACGGCATTATCACCGCTAAACTGTTTCTGCGGACAGTACAGCTTTACCTGCTCTGCCGTCAACTTTTCTGTAATATACTGCCGTATAAAAGTATTGGACGTAACACCGCCAACCAGCAATACATGAAAAATTTGTGTTTGTTTGACAGCAGCACTAATCATTTTATATATAGAATCGGCAATACAAACTTCCACGCCGGCAGCTACTGCCGCTGCATCTGCATTCTGTTTTATAAGACGCATAACATGCGTTTCCGGTCCGGAAAAACTGACATGTAATCCCTGCACCGCCACCGGGAGAACAAGCTTTTTTTGCCGACCGGCAGCAGCTAACTTTTCCAGATGCGGTCCCGCCGGAAAGGGTAACCCTAATGCGACACCGACGCGGTCAACAAATTGACCTGCGTGCAAATCACAACTTGTTCCTAACAGAGTTACCGCCATTGACTCCTTATGAATCACATGAACTACTTCCGTTGTACCACCCGATACATGAACCGCAAGAAATTCCTCTATGAAAGGGCCGCCTGCCGACCAAATCCCTGCTCCAATATGGTTTTCCTGATGGCTAATTCTCTTAAGTTTACATTTTTGCATAGCGGCCAAAACTTTGGCATAGCCTTCTCCAACCAAAAAGGCGGGCATATATGAAGTTGGCAAAGGGCGCGGATAAGCAGACACACCGATTCCTGCGATGCCAGCTTCAGCCTGTAAGTGTAAAAAAACGTCTTCAAATAGCTGCGGCAGGTTGCGTGAGTGCTGGAATACCATTTCCGATTGTGCCAAACCACGGCTTCCCGGTTTAACCTGTAGCAGTTTTCGTGAGTCGGTCAATAGTTCTCCCGCTTCGGTTAATACTGCCACGGATGTAGTATAACAGCTGGTATCAATACCAAGAAAACAACGGATCATAATGACCCCCACCTATTTATGTTTTACCAGAGATCCCAAAATTCCATTGACAAATCGACCGGACTCTTCCGTGCCAAACGACTTTGCTAACTCCACAGCTTCATTAATTACAACATTGGGTGGCAACTTTTCTTCGCTATATATCATCTCGTAAACGGCAATACGGGCAATGTTCCGGTCGACCCCGGTCATCCGATTCAACTTCCATTCACTGGATACTTCGGAAATTGTCTTATCGATTGCTTCTAAATGACTTTGGGTTCCCCGGACAAGCTGCAAAGTATACGCTTTTGCTTTATCGGTTATTTTTTCATTTTCACCAAAAACTAAGCGAAGTGCGTCTGTAGCTTCAATAGAATTAAAATCCAACTGAAATAAAGCCTGTAGTGCCATTTCTCTTGCTTTACGGCGGCTCATAGATAACCTCTCTTTTCTATACTAATGCTCCATCAACATCATCGGTGATATCCCGGAGGAAGCATTTTTTCTAATATATCCATAATATCTTCTTTTTCATCAATCCGTTTACCTATAATATAACCTGCAACCATACATAACAACACAAAAAAAGTGCGGAAAAAGCCAAAAGTAATAATAAAAATACCAATAAACAATCCAATGACCGCACCTGTAATTTTACCATTATGATTTTGCCATATTTCTTGTATGAGTTTAGAGTTCATACTATCACCTCAATTTACTCAACACGCTGCTTATTTTTAAAATCATTGGAGATGTTTTCTACCAAAACCTGTATATCGGCTAACTCAACACCTACCGTGTTTTTAATGTACTCATGCACTCTGCGCTGAACTTCCGACGATACATTTGGCACATTGCTTTCAGGACTGACAACGATCCTTAACACGACTTTTAGCCCCTGCTCATTATGAACGACAAAGACTTTCACTCCCCGAACTCCCCGAGTATGCCGAGTCACTTTTTCAACAAGATTACGAACAGCTTCAATCGTGATATGAACATCTCCCATATCCGTATGATGCACAATCGTATTTTTTGATTCAGATCGAACTCGTAATCCTGCGAGTAGCAAACGGATACTTACAAGAAGAAAAACAGCTGCTGTCAGGCCAGCTTCCCAGTGTCCGTATAAATAGGAAATGCTTGTCTGCACCCAATCTAAAGAAATCAGGCGCAAAGAAATCAAAATTACGCCTAAAGACAGGAAGGTTAATAGCAACGTATAGAGAGAAAGAATAATACGATCAAGAATCCCCATAACTGGCTCCTTTCATACTACCAAATCAAAAAGCTTGCTGAAAATTAGCATTAACGTACACGTATATCTTCATCCCTGGTATCTTGACTAAAACCTACACCCTGAATATGAATATTAATTTCCACCACATCCAGCCCCGTCATCATTTCAATTGCTCTTTTAACATTTTCCTGAACCTGCAGGGCAACATCCGGGATCCTTACACCATACTCTACTATAATGTATAGATCAACGGCTGCTTCCTTTTCACCGACTTCAACTTTAACACCCTTAGCTAAATTTTTCTTTCCCAACATTTCTGCAATACCGCCAACCAAACCGCCGCTCATGCCTGCCACACCGGATATTTCCGTTGCCGCCATTCCTGCAATAATACCGACAACCTCGTCAGCTATACGAATAGAGCCTACATCATTGGTTTCATTTTTTACCATATGGTTCTGATTATCCAATCACAAACCTCCCATCTTTTCAGCTCATACCGAAGTATTGTCACAATTCCTCTAAAACCAATACACCGCATGGTATATAGTATAAATAATTATACCAAATATACCTCATCTTTACAATTTATCATCATGTAAAAAAGCGGAAGCCATTTTGGCTTCCGC
>NZ_CYSP01000002.1 GCF_001298735.1 Propionispora sp. 2/2-37
GATTTAGCCTTAAGGGCATGGCCAAGGTGAAGTTAGAATGGGGTCTGCATTGTATAGCCCATAATATGAGGAAATTAGCTGCCGCCAACTCATAGGAGGTGGCCATTTTTTATTTTTACATGAATTCAATCCGAAATTTTGCTAAATACAAAAAGGGACCGTGCTGAAACTCTTACGTTTCAACACGGCCCCTTTAATCGTCATCAAAAATCATAAGGATCTACGCATTCAAAATCATCTGGGGTTAAAAGGTCCTTCTTTTCAAGCATCTCAAAAAAATATCGTATTGTATCTTCTAATGCTTTTTCTATAGTTTCGCCATGACCTACTCCGGCATAAGGGCACCCGTCTTTATCTTTTATTTGGAGATTCGTAAATCCGATAAAAGTACCATTTTGCCTTTCAAAAATTTTCACTTTAAATTTTGAATATGGAGTCTTTACTAGTTCCCCAACATTAAACTCAGCAACGCATTTTTCAATAAAAGCAACACCATCAATTTTGATTTTCTGCCAATCTTCCAATATATTCACCACCCTATCTTTTCCCAAATGATACAATTGTTCCATCAGAAGCTAAATCTATATACCTGCCATTTTTAACATATCTTGTTACTCCAGCTACTGCGCCATCTACAGGAAATGTCTTTGCTCCTCTTAAATTTTGTTTAAAAGCTTCAGCCTTTCTTATATATTGCTCAACATTTTCCGCGCCAACTTCTGCTCCATGCGTGTTATAGTGATAGGCTACAGAGTCCTGCGTAGAACCAAAACTCCCTTGATTCCATGAAGCAACATCTATTCCTTTTTGAGTTAATTCATCAGAAGTCTTCTGCCAACTAGCAGTAATAACCCCCGTACCCGTAGTCGGATTATTCGCCGGATTATCTAATATTGTTCCATTTTTATTATCATTGTTTGAAGTAATTGGAGGAATAGTTGAATCGGGTGAATTAGACTGAATAGGTGGTACAGTTGTTGCGGTTGTTTGACCTCCATTATTAGGAAATACTGTTGTAGTTGTACCTTGACCATAGCTCGTATCTGTACCAGGAGGATAAAGTTGCTTCAATAGCTCTGATTTTTTCGTTTGTAGAATTGTTATATCATTTTCAAGACCCTCTATTATTTTTTGTCGCTCATTGATATCCGTCTGAAGTTGAATTATTTTTTCCTGAAGCTCAGCCGTCTCTGCGGTATCGCTGGCTATTTGGATTTGTAGATCTGCTATCTGTTGTCGCGTATCAGCAATTACTTGTTTAGTATCTCGTATTATATCATTAGCGGATTGTATTGTTACTTCTGTTTTTGATATTTGTATATGAGCTTGTTGAATATAGTTATTAAGTGTATCTATATACTGCTGATTTATCGCAGTTGTTTCTGTAGTTCCTATCCATTTCCCTGCTTCTTCACTCCAGGTAGCTATGTTTTTCCCAGCTTCACCAACTAAAGAAACAGTTCCATCTACTGCTTTTGTCACATTAAAAGCGATCCCAGCAATTACGATTGTAGAAAGAAGTTGAGGATCATTTAGCTTAATGGGTTTACCAAATCCCTGATCATTGTACTTTGTCCCGCTAACTGCAGTAGATCCACCTGCCTGGCCATCTCCATCAACAACTTTAGCGGCTGCCGTACCAATAATATAACTAGCCCATTGCCACATATCCGGGTGGTCCTTAAATTGCTTTTCCAATTCTTTCTGTACTAGCTCATTGACTCCTGCCCCTATAGCTCCTGATGTAAATCCACTGCCTGTAAGTTCAGACATAATACCACCAATCAGGCTATGCAAAGCTACCTTTTCCGGACTGCCATCACCCCAGCCGTTTTTATCACTAAGTTTATGAATTTCCTCAAAGGCTATTTCACCGAATAGGGAAGCTAGCTCTTGCTTTTCCTTAATGGTTTCTTTATCAAATATTTTTCCTAGTGAATTTAATGCATTAGTAGTATCACGACTTAAGCTAGATATGTCCTGATTGGGATTGCTACGAATATCAATCGTACCATTAGAAACAGCTGCTTTTGTCGTACTACTGGAATCTCCCGATGCCGGTGTTCCAATATTAGGAGTTAAACCTTGTTCATTATATTTTTCATTTTTTCTGGTATCCAGATTTACCCCAACGCTGCTGGCGCTGTAATCGGCATGGTTCTCAATGTCCGAGTAAGTCAGCGTATCCGTAGAGAGCTTATTCTTATCCGGCGTAGCCTCGCTGCTAATAACCGCACCCTTCAGGTCGGTATTACCCCCTACGGTGATGTCGAAGCCGCCTTCTCCGGCATAGATGCCGGTTTGTTCGGTGACGCTTTTGTATTCGGAGTCGATGTGGCCCTTGCTGGCGGAAGCGGTGCCGCTGAGGCCTCCGGCGCCGAAGTTGACGGTGCCGCCTGCGGATTTATTGGTTTCTTTGTAGTTGTCTATATCCTGCAGGCTTTCGAGATTGAGGTCGCCTTTAGCATCGACATCGACGGTTTTGCCTTTGACCTGCGCTCCTTTGAGGTTGGTGTCCTGGCCGGATTCGATGGTAACCGTATCGGCTGCGGTGACCTGGGTGTTGGTATGGGTTGCGGTATTACCATTTTCTCTGCCGCTGGACTTACTTCCTTCCACAAAGAAGCCCGGGGCTTGTCCGGCGCTGACGTTGACGCCGATACCGGCCGATTTGCCGCTGGAGGTGGTTTTAGTGCTGGTGGTGTTTTCCGCAGCCGTCAGGTTCACATCGTTGGCCGCGCTGAGATGGATGTTTTGCCCGTCGATGGCGGAGCCGGTGATGTTCAGGTCCCCGCCGCCGATGTGATTACCTGCTGCGTCTTTTTCGCCGGTGGCGGTAATGCTGACGTCACCGCCGGCAGTTACCTGGCTGGGCGTGGCAGTAGCTGCCTCGGCGTTGGTTTCGCTTCGTTTCTTGCTCGTACCCAGGCTGATGCTGACGGACAGGCCGCCATCTTTCTTGGTGCTGCCGTCGGCATTTTTGCCGCGGCTCAGATTGTCCGCCGCTTTGACGGCCTTATAGTCGTAGAGCGCTTTTAAGCGGCTGTCTTCTACTTCACTGGCCCGTTTGGCCGGCTGGTAGACGCCCTGGATATTGTCTATGGCCTGGCCGCCGAGGGCTACGCTGAGGCCGCTTTGTTTGAATTCATAGGTTTCGCGTTCTTTATCGGTATTGTCGGCCGCCTCGATGGTAACGTTCTGACCGGTTATGGTGGTGTCTTTGCCGCTGATGGTGTCGGAAGCGGTGATGGACACGTCTTGGCCGGCACCAATGGTTACCTTACCGCCGGTCGAACCGACAACGCTGCCCACCTGGCTGATGCTGTCCTGGGTATTAGTTCTCTTTTGTTTCTGGCTGCCTATGGTAAATCCTAACCCACCGCCGGAAAAGACGCCGGATTTTTTGACGGATTTTTTGTACTCGCTTTGGCTGGTTTGTTCGGCTGCAGCGATGTCAATATTTTTATCCGCTGTCAGCATGACATCCTGGTCGGCTACAATATTGGATCCGCTGACACTTATGCCTTGTTTGGCACGGATATCGACTTCTTTACCGGAAATGTTGCTGCCTGCTACTTCTTCCCTGGCCTTGTAGTCATAAATCTTGGTTCGTTTTGTTGATAACAATCCGGATTCTTTCTTTTCTTCTTCCAACAGGCTTTCGTGCCGTTCCGTTTCCGAACTTACCGATACATTGTCTTTAGCTTCAAGCCGGATTGTTCCTGCCTCACTAGCCACATTCGATCCCTTGATTTGGATATCGGTTCCGCGGATGTCGATACTTCCGCCGGCTTCTATACTGCTTCCGGCAACGCTTTCATGGTTTTCCTGCCGCCGTCCAAAATAGGTGCCGCCCCGTTTCCCCACTGTTATATCTGATTCGGACAGGTTCTTTTCCGCTGTTAGTTTGACGCCGTGTTCCGCGTCAATCTTGACACTATCTGCGGCTTTTATGGCTGTTCCTTTAACAGCCACACTATCGCTTTTCACCGTTATTTTTTGACCGGTTACTCTGCTGCCTGCATAGGTCTTGTCATAAAGCGACGCACTGGATTTGCGATAGGCAACAGCGACTCGCTTTTCTTGCGAGACACTTTCCAGATCAATTTCGTTTCCGGCCGAAAGGTTCAGCTCTTGTCCGGCACTTAAAACAGCTCCCTGATTTTTTATAGTATCCCGCGCATTGATCCGTACATTTTTATCGGCCACGATGCCGGCGGTATCATTCAGTTTGGTTTGTTCAAGTTCTTTGTAGCGGATTGTACTTGTTTGGCTCTGATTAACGATATTGCCCGCATCCAGTGAGATATCGCCGCCGCTAATCAACCCGCTCCGGTTGGCAATGGTATCCTGGGCCGTCAGGTTTATATCATCCGCCTGAAGTTTTCCGTTGATATTGCTAATGTTTTCAGCCCGAGCCGCCAATGTATGGCCGGCTTTGATGGTTCCAATGTTTTTCAGGCTATCTTGTGCAATTATTTCTACATCATTGCCCGCAATGACAGCTCCCCCGGAGGTAATATCACCTTCCCGCAAGGCAGACAGATATACCTGGGGTACAAGTACCTTTTCGCCATTTACGACTTTTTCCACCAACCAAACCATGTCACTGGTGAGGGCAGCCATTTGTTCCTTGGTCAGGGCAACACCTACAGTAAGATTGTATTCCTGCGCTACTGTGCCCCCATTTCCCATGAGAGCTTTAAATTGTTCAAGATCCGAACCATAATTTTTATCTAAAAGTTTTCTGCCGGTCAACTCTGCTATTTGCTCGGTTACCAGTTTTTGTTCATAGTATCCGTCACCCAGGCGTTTTAATATTTTTTCCGGGTCGGTTTTTACCCGTTCCAGCAGGTAATCACTGGATAGGAAATTTTGGTAATCGGCAAAACGTCCGTCTGTCTCAATTAAATACTTGGCCGCCGGGTCGGTATGGATAGAGAATATTTTACTATTAATAGCACTATTGATACCATTCGCGGTCATTTGGTCCGTAATTTCAAGGGATACTTGTTTTGTCCTGTGCCCTATCGCATCGCCTCCGGCATTATAGGTTTCATTTTCAATGGTGCCGGCATTCAAAGTTACTTTATCACCAGCACTAATAATCCCCAGCCGTGAGGTGTCCGTATCCACTTCGGACCAGTCATAATACGGCAGAGAGGTTGAACCACGTTTCCATTTGCTTCTTCTTAATTTTCTCTTCTTTTTGTATTTCCAGTAATGGGTATCCGTCCCTTTGTCCGTTGTGATTACTGTACCTTGATAACCGGAGTTTTCTATACTGCCCGCCGTTATAGTCATATCTTTTCCGGCAGCTAAAGTACTGTAACGGTTACTGACTTCATCCGCATTTATCGTAATATCTTTATCCGCCACAATCTGCGCTGCCGCCGTCTCTTCCTTGATCTGACCCGTCTTTATTTCTCTGTCAAACCGTCGTGTGGCTTTATAATACCGTTTTTGGTTAAGGTGCGGAATCGGATAGGAAATGTTTTTATGTGCAACGTCCCAATCCGTTTTAAAATCCGCCTTTTCATTCGTCAGCTTTCGGGCCGTTATGTCGATATTGTTTTGGCTTTGGATCTCCGAAGACTGGTTTACAACATTATTGGCCGCCTGCAACGTCATATTGCCGGAACTATATAGTATGGAGTTATCAATGTTCTTTATGTCATTGCTTTTTATATCTGCTGTCCCGCCGGCAGCAATCACTGAGTCATCATTAACGATTTGCTCCTCAGTCCCTAATGTTAAATTTCCCTTGGCAAACAAAGCGGCATCATCTTCATTGCTAATGCTTTTCGCCTGGATATGATAGTCGCCTTCGCTGGACAAAGTTGAACCTTTATTGATGAGCAAATCGCTATGAATATTCGTACTTTTGCTGCTGGAAAGAGCACCACCTTCACTATTCTCCACTGTTGGGGCCGTAATCGTTATATCCTTGTCGCTTTTTATAATGCCTGCTTGATTGTCCACCTTCCCCCGAACGTCAACGGCAATATCTCCCGCGCTGTCAATTAAGCTGTTTGCCTGGTTATATAGCCCGGATCCGGAAATTGACAGATTATCCGTCGTTATAATTCTGCCGTTATTAGTCAAATAGCCGATTGTTGCTATGGATAATTTTTTTGCCCACAGTTCAGATGAGCTATTTAGAAACTGATTGGCGTTAATCATGAGATGATTAGCTGCCGCGGCGTTGATTCCATCGCCCTGAACCCATACGAAACCGTCTAAAGTGGAAAGTGTCGCCTGACTGGTATTGATATAACCGAAACCATTGGCAAAAATCCCGTTGGGATTGGCGATAACAACCCCGGCCTGTTGACCCGCCACTTCCAAAAAACCGTTCAACTTACTGACATTGCCGCCAGAAACTTCATTTAAAATGACTTTTGCACCTAACCCGTTCAGACGATAGTTCTTGTCAATATAACCGCCTAACTGAGTCTTAGTATACTGTGTCGCATTATTTAAAATCAGTCCATCGGGATTTATATTAAAGTCCAGATAAATATTCCGGGAGACGCCCCCCGCTGATGGCGAAGCAATCTGCACCAGCCGGATCCCGCTGGCCGTTTTGTCAATAATCGGCCTATAGCCAACGGGCGCACTTTGATCCGCAGTAATCGGAAGATCGGATTCTTTTTCGACCGGGGTGGATGATGATCTAATCTCCGGAACACCCGGCGAGGAAGGTTGTTTTACTTTATCGGAAGGACCGGCAGGATTCTGTCCTGGTTGCCCGCCGGGCTCCGGCGGAGCAGCAGAAAGGTCTATTTCCTGTCCGTTCACGATTAGTCTTTCCGCGGTTATATCCTCTTTTTCGTAATTAACTTCGTTACCCGACAATACTACGTCCTGCGTGGCACTCAAGGAACCATTGTTTGTCAGTTTTCCTGATGCCGTAATCGCCAGATTGGCAGCTGCACCCGGTATACTAGGCTGCCCTGCCCCTTCTTCATCTTCATCATCCTCTGCATTTTGGGGCGATTCCCCGGCAACTATGTAGCCATGATTCTCTATATTTTTAGCTGAAACGGTCGTGTTTTTCTCAGAAACCAGTTCACCGTTATTGATAATATCATCCGCCGCCGTAATTACCAAATCTTCTTTAGCGAAAATACTCCCCTGGTCGTTCTCCTCGTCTTCGTTTTGGTCCAGGATAATTTTCCCCGCATTGGTTAAAGTGACTTCTTTTTCGCCGTTAATGTCTCCCCGAACATAAACACCCAGCCCTTTTTCCGTGCCAATTAGTTTGATTTTTCCTGCATACATCCCACCTACAGCGCCGACATCCAGTGCGATTTCGGGTTTTGGTCCCGTTGCCTGGGTATCACCAGCAATCTGAAGGGTCTGATAATCAATCTTATTATTGCCGGTAATGACATTGATTTCATCAGCCCAAACTTTCGCGTTGATTTGGGCCGCCCTGGTCAGGATATCCAGCTTGGTAGCCGGAGTGTCCTGACTCAGTCCCTGCCCCTGGATAGCCACATCACCACGGTTTACATTGAAAGAACTCAGGTTACCGTTTTCATCAATATTCGGCGTTCCCGTGACCAGACTGGCCCGGCTGGTATTGATAAAACCAAAGCTATCCCCGGTAATGCCGTTCGGATTGGCGATGATCACGGCTGCCCGGCTGCCGGCCACTTCGAGCATGCCGTTTAAATTGGTACGGTTCGTTCCAGTCACTTCATTGAGTATGATGCTGGCCGCCGTTCCCTGGAAATTGGCATTGGCCTGTATATTGCCGGCCAGCGCGGTATCTACCGGTTGTACTGCATTATTTAAAATAAGTCCGTTGGCGTTTACGTTAAAGTCGGTATACAGGTTATGGGACAGCCCACTGGCATTGGGCGCTGCAATATCCACCACCGGCACATGGTTTACCTCGTTCACTGTCGGCTTATGTCCGGCATCGGCGGCGGGATCTGCCGTAGTATCGGCAAAAACAGTCAGTGACTGAGCCATAAAGCTGACTATTATCAAAATGGAAGTTGCTTTTTTTAATCTCAAACGTAAGGTTGTCTTCATATTTGCACCTCTTATATCCCCATTAGGACCTGAAAACCACAGGCCCGTTTAGCGGTCTTAAATCCGTCCGGTTTTTTTAACGGCCAGCCGACAAACGCGTCATATTGGACGTTTTTCAGACTGCCCCTGATACCGATTGCACTGCCCCACAGTTCCTTGCCCAGCAGATACTCCGTCGACGGTCCCTGTACTCTGCCATAATCTAAGGCCAGGTAGAGTTGATTGTGTTTATCCATGGGCAGCCTTAGTTCATTTTGTACAATCAGACCGTTTTCCGCCGACAGGGTCTGCTCCCCGTCGAAGCCCCTGACTGTATAACGCCCGCCTATGCTGAAGAACTCCGAACCATAGATCAGGTTGTTTGTCCTCTGTCCTCTGATGGTTAGTTCATAGCGGCTCTGTATAGCACCGATTTGCAGCGGGGTATTGATATTAAAATCGATCAGGAACATATTGTACCGGGTGGTCGGCTGTCCGGGCAGATGATCGGTCACCCCGTCCTGCGCGCCAAGCCAGGGCACTCCCTCTTGATACCGCAGCGCGGCGTCCATTACGGTATTGCCGGCATATTGCCTCCGGGTAACGCCTAACCGCAAAGCCGTCGTATCCTGGCGTTGCACCGTGACTTCGGTATCATCGATAAAACTGCGCCGCTTTTTCTTAATCAAGCCGAATTCCATATTGGTTTTCTTGGTTTGATCGCGACTCAACAGATGCGTTACAAGAAACTGATAGTTTTCCGTTTCCCCCGACTGCTGGAACGGCAGCACCGCCGTATGCACCGTTTGATGATAGGAGTAACTGCTTTTACTGAAGGTCAGCGTTTCGTTGCCGGAAGGGATGGAGTAGTAGAAGCTGTTGGCTCTGGTCCCCCGTTTTTCCCCTTCACTGGCGGCATCCTGGTTAAAGGAAATGTTGAAAATATCATTAACAGAGAACAAATTATCGATTTCCAAAGCCGCCGTACTCTGCAGTTTTCCGGTATTCTCCGTGCCGGAATCGTCGATGGAGGCAATGAACTTCCAAGGTTTATTCCGTTTTACAGTTAGAATAATATCGCTCTGACCGGTATTGTCGGCCGGCTGTATCTTGATATCCACGTCTTGCGAGGGAACCCGCTTCATTTGTTCCAGCCCCTGCTCCAGATCACGGATATTCAGCAAGTCGCCGTGACGGACGGAAAAGGCATTTTTCCAGGTTCCCCAGGTATTTTTATCGGCAAACCGGATTTCGCCAATGGTTCCTGCGGCCAGATCAAAAACCAGAGTGCCGCCGGAGATATCCTGTTCTTTCACATACACCCGGGTAGTAACGTAACCTTTATCGACAAGCGCTTCATTAATGCTTTTCGTCAGTAAATTAATTCCCTGCACGCCGATTTTCTGATTCCGGTATTGCTGCAGGTAGTTCTGTACCCAGCCAAATTTTCCGGCATAGACGCCGCGCAACTGTATCGTTTTAATATAAAAGCTGGGAGACTCCTGCGGCAGTTCTATTTTTTTCAGCTTCCGGCTTTCTTTTTTCAGTCGCTCCATGTGCTCCTGTGTACGCTTCCGGTTATCCTCGCTGGCTTCTTTGGCGGCGATGGACTGCTCCTGCTGCCGTAAAAATTCTTCCTGTTTTTTTAAATCATCGGCACTGGGTTCTGCGAACCCGACCTGAGTTGTAACAACACATGCCAACAACAACGTAATTGATTTCTGATAAACTCCCATTGATCCACCCTAAGCGACTATACTATCGAACAATTTTCAAATAAAATTCCAATAACTATAGCTTTTACATTTGATCATATTCACCTTTAGTACTTCCGTCCTATTTGAACGACAAAATTATCTGTTTTTTTACATATTTCTTCGACTTTCTTTCGTATTTTTGTCAGATCGTAGGTTAAACTGTCATATAAGCAAGAAAAAATCCGTCCTTCAGAGGCAGCTTCTGAAAAAACGGATTATTATTATCCCCTTCACAATATCTCAACATACCCTTCGGTTCCATTTACCCGGATATACTGACCGTCTTTAATCAGCTTCGTGGCATTATCAACACCTACGACCGCAGGAAGTCCATATTCCCGCGCAATAACGGCCCCATGGGTCATAAGCCCGCCTACCTCCGTTACCACGCCGCCAACAGAGACGAAAACCGGAGTCCAGCTAGGATCAGTAAAGGCTGTAACCAAAATATCACCATTCTCAAGGTGTGCATCCTCCATCTTTAGGATAACCCGTGCCCGTCCTTCAGCAATACCAACGGAAACCGGTATGCCTGGCAAGGCGTTTTCCGGAATGTGGCCGGAATCGTACTCGCCGGATATAATCTCGCCTTCAGATGTAATTACCCGGGGCGGCGACAGCTTCTCATAGATTTCATAGTCTGCTTTACGCTTGGTTATTATGCTGTAATCCAGATGGTTTGTATTGACTACCTTCTTTAATTCCGCAAAAGACAGATAATAGATATCCTCCTCCTTCCGGATGATGCCTTTTTTCAGGAGCCTGGCGGCTTCTCGCAGCAGAGCCTGCTTGTAAATCCAGTAACGCTGGATGAGCGTGAATTTGGGATATTCCCGAAAACCGGTAAAATTGCGCAAAAGACGTATCATTTTCTTAGTTTTTTGCACCTTTTTGGGGCCGCCGGAGAGCCCGGCCAAACGGGTTAACAGTTCCTGTTCTTTGCGCTTTGCCTCCTGCCGCCCCTGTTCAAATTTAATATTGCTTGCATTGGGGCCGAAGTTTTTCACATTGCTGATAATCATGGGAATGAGGGCGGTCGGATTTTCCCACCACCGCCGCCTGGTAATATCGATTTCGCCGGTACAGCGCATACCGTATTTCTCAAGATATTCCTGCAGAGCGTTACTGACCGTTTCGCCGCCTTCCAGCTTGGCCAAATCCTTAAAAAAGGATTCGTCTCTGGCATGATGAAAATATTCTATTACCGCCGGGTACTCCCGGACAACATCCGCGACATCAAGGAGGTCAAGCCCCATTTCGGATGTGACGTTATTAGGAACCGATTGAGAAAGCGTATCGGCCGCATTTTTTTCCCCCAGCCAGTTTTTCATATTGTTATTGAGCCAGCTCGTTACATATATCCCAAGCATGATCGCGCCAATGCCGCGCGGATCATACATAATTGCCTTTAAGCGTTTATGGTCTTGTTCAATCAGGGAAAACAATTCCTCGCCGGATACGGCGGCAATTCTTTTCTGCAGGTCCTTGATCGATGCCCTGTGCTTGACAATAAGTTTTTGAACAATGGTTGCATCATTTGTAAAATAGAGCTTAATTGTCTGGTAAAAAGCACTCCAGGACAGCGACTCGCTGCCCAGCCGGATGTATCGTTTTCCTCGCGGCAGGGATTTCATAAAGTTTTTATGTTTCATAATGTTCAGGATAGCATTGCGCATCAGCGGGTCGCCCTTGCCCCAGGTCCTGAGTATGATTTCCCGGCCAATGCCTGAAGATAAATCGTAGGTTAGTTCGAAGAACAGCCTGCCTCCGGCACAGTGCAGCGGTATTTTATCAGACAATAATTGGAAGAATGATAACCCCAGCGGTTTAATGGCATCCGTCATCATTTGCTGATGACCGATTGACGTATAGATGCGGTTTTGCCCGTCATTTTCCGGAATAGGGTACAGAGTAGTAATCGGACGGCTTTGCACCATAAAGAAGGCGTCATCGCAAAGGCACCACTCGATATCCTGCGGGCAGGAAAAATACCTTTCAATCCTTCTGCCCATCTGCTCCAGTTGCAAAATCTGTCCATCGGACAGCACCGCCTGATTCTGCCGCTCAGGCTCAACCGTTCTCTCTTCCGTACCGCCTATTTCCAGTGCATAGACGGCCAATTTTTTGGCTGATATCTTCTTGTAGGCAATCCTGCCGTCCCGTACCTTGTACATATCGGCATTCACCAGACCGGACGCCAGCGCCTCGCCAAGCCCGAAACCGGCGTCAATCGATGTTATTTTCCGGTTGCCTGAAACGGGATCAGCTGTAAATAAAATCCCCGCCGCCTGAGGGAAAACCATCCGCTGAACAACGACGGCCAGATACACCTTACGGTGGTCGAAACCATGTTGCAGGCGATAAATTACGGCCCGGTCAGTAAACAAAGATGCCCAGCATTTGCTAATATGCCTGAGAATGGCGTTTATTCCTGTAATATTCAAATAAGTATCCTGCTGTCCGGCAAAGGAAACATTGGGCAAGTCTTCCGCCGTAGCACTGGAACGGACTGCATAGGCATTGCTTTCGCCGAGGTTTGTGTAATGGCGTGCAATTTCTTCTTTTATGTCTGCGGCAACAGGCATTTCTTCAATGCTCCGGCGGATCCTGGCGCTCACTTCGATGACTTCTTTCCAGTCATTCAGTGTAAGCTGTCCCAATCGCGCCAATAATGCATCAAGTTCCGGTTCCTGCTCAATCATTCTTTTATATGCTTCAGTAGTCAGACAAAAGCCTGCCGGAACCTGTATTCCGTCAATCCTGCATAGTTCCCCCAGGTTAGCGCCTTTGCCCCCAACCAGCATCAGCTTGGTTTTATCGATTTCCTGAAAACCAAGTACATAGGAATTCATAACTGCTTTTCCTCCTGCAATTCCTGACTTGATATGTTGAAGCCCTTCCTGAAGACTTTATTCAACAGATAACAAAAGGCTTATGGCAATATGTCATTCTATTTTATGGAAGCTAAATAAAAATATACTACCGGGATAACCATTCGCATTCCATCAGTTAGCATGCTTATCACAAGCAAGCATGCTAAGGCAGGAACCGCAAGGGGGGACAGGATCGCCGGCAAAGGGGTCATAATTACAAGAGCGGCCTAAACCTCCTGCAGACAACAAGAAGTCAGACCGCTCTATAAAAATGAATAAAAAATAAGCAGGCTCTCAGTGTTTGCCTGCCTTCACTCTTTCTGCCGCTCACGAAAAGCCCGGTCCATTTCCCGTTTGGCATCCTTAGCCGCCAGGTCCTGCCGCTTATCGTATAATTTTTTCCCGGTAGCCAGTCCAAGCTCCAGCTTAGCCCTGCCCCGGGTAAAATAGATCTTTATCGGCACCAGCGTATAGCCTTTTTCCTTGGTTTTTCCGATCAGCTTTACGATCTCATACCGGTGCATCAACAGTTTCCGGGTTCGCAGCGGCTCATGATTGAAACGGTTTCCCTGATCGTAGGGACTAATGTGCATGTTATGCAGCATAACCTCTCCATTTTCAATCCGGGCGAACGAATCTTTTAAATTGGCCTTGCCGGCCCGCAGCGATTTAACCTCCGTACCGGTAAGAACCAATCCTGCTTCATAGGTTTCATGGATATGATAATCATGCCGGGCTTTGCGGTTTTCAGTTGCTATTTTTATGCCGCCCTCTTTATTCATTTTGTCACCTCGCATACCGCTATTATGCTTCTCAATTATAGCATATGCCCGCCGGTATATGTTGTATCAGGCAGACTAGGACGGCAATTTTTCCTCTTGTTCCCCAACAATCGCAATTACTTCCTGCGGCGTGGCCGCCGAGCGAAGCGCTGCCAGAAAGGAATCATGGCGGATCATCCGGGCCAGCGTCGATAAGATCTGCAAATTCACATCAACACCGTCAACAGGCACTCCAACCATAAATACCAGATCGGCACCGGCACCATCCACCGCGTTGACATCAATGGGTTTTGACAGCCGCGCTATGGCTACACAGGGATTGGAGACCGCTGCCGACTTGGCATGCGGTATGGCCACGCCATAGCCGACACCGGTAGTTCCCAGGCTTTCCCTGGCCGCCACATCCTCCAGATACTGCTCGGCAATGCTTACCACTCCGGATTGCTGCAGCCTGTCTGCCAGCAGATTCCACGCTTCTTCCTTATTTTTTACATCTAAGTCCAATACGATGCAGTTTTCCAGCAAATGTTCCTTAATCTTCATACGCTTTCCTCCTATACCAATTACTATCGGTAAATCCATATTTTTTCTAGTTTATAGTATATACCAATTACAGTCAACTAAACCCAGTCAGTCGGCAAATGGACTTACGACCTTTAAAGGCACTTCCCATAGTAATAATACTGTGGAAAAAAGCAAAATCCTGCAAAAATATAGTTTTTACAGGATTTTTTGATTTTTCTGCTTTATACGCCGGTATGTGGTTGTGTTTCATTGATTTCCACCGATCCCGGCGGCGACCCGCAATTCCTCCGCATAGGCGTTCAAGCCCGGTTCCCGGATCAGTTTAACCATGTTTTGCAATAACTCTTCCCCTGAACATTCTCAGATTACCTTATACAGTTTCAGCGCCTTATAAATCCCATCTTTGTCCACATCATCCGTTACCGCAAAGGCAGCGGCTTTCAGTTCTTCGGTGGCATTGCCCATCGCGATGCCGTATTTTACCTGCCGCATCATTTCGAGATCATTGCAGGCATCGCCGAAGGCAAAGGTGTCGGCAAAATCAATACCCAGTTTTTCATGCAAAAAACGGACGCCTTTGCCTTTGGTATGTCCGGGCAGATGAATATCCATACGGATGTTTTCCGTTGTGTACACGTCTACCAGCCAATCTTGGGGCAGACAATCCTTGCAGGCTGTCAGCTGTTGTTCGGTCGCAAACATGGCAGTAACCATCCCGGAATGGATCTCCTCCGGCTGCCAGGAAAATAGCCATTCTTCACCGGCTGTTAAAGCCGCTCCGAACAACTCCCTATGACACTGCAGCACAGGATGCTCTGCCGGACTTGACCAGATGCCCAGGCTGCCGTTGAAATTAAACGGCGCATCATATTCCCGGAAAAGCCGCAATAAAAAGGCAATATGCTCGGCTTTAAAGTAATTGTCATATAAGATTTCCTGCCGAAAGGTTATAAAGTTGCCATTGCAGCCGATGAAACCGTCAAAATTAAGTTTCTCCAACGATGCCGGCAGCCTCCCCCGGGCAGAGGCAACCACCGCATAGTGCCCTTTCTCCTGTAACAACCGCACAGCCTCGCAAGTACTGTGCAAGGGCTCATACATGCCTGCCGGCAGATTCAGCATGGTTCCATCAATATCAAAAAACACGATCTTTTTTTCCATGACGGCTTTCTTGTCCTTCCTCATCGAATGTCTCATTCTTTTATATTTGCCCTATATGGTAAAAGTTCCTGCCAGTACCAGAAGTACTAATGCCAGCCGGGGCTCAAATTGCACAGTGCCGCTTCCGGTCCCGCAGCAACCGGGCGGTGTTATGGTGTTTTGCTTTTGTCTGATCACCGCCAGCATGATATAATGGAGCCAAACCAATCCGCATACCGGCAGTGGACAAACCTGCAGAACAAGAGCACTGCCTTACACTAGGAGGTCAATAATGCTTACACGCTGCGCCTGGGTGACTCAGGAAGCCTTATATATTCGCTATCATGATGAAGAATGGGGTCAGCCCTGCTATGATGACCGCAAACTATTTGAAATGCTGATTCTGGAAGGCATGCAGGCCGGACTGAGCTGGATTACCGTTTTGCGCAAGCGGGAAAATTTCCGGGAAGCTTTCGACCATTTCGAAGCATATAACATAGCCCAATATGATGAGGCCGACCTGGAAAGGCTTATGACCAATCCGGGCATCATCCGGAATCGCCTGAAAATCCAGGCAGCCATCCAAAATGCCAAACAGTTTTTGGCCGTGCAGGAGGAATACGGCAGTTTCAGCCAGTTTATCTGGCAGTTTGTCGGCGGCCAGCCCAAAATCAACCATTGGCAGCACATCTCCGAAGTCCCGGCAGCAACCCCGGAATCCGATGCGATGAGCAAGGCACTGCGCAAACGGGGGTTCAAGTTTGTGGGTTCCACCATTTGTTATGCCTTCATGCAAGCAACCGGTATGGTCAACGATCATACCGCCGATTGTTTTTTACATAGCAAATAACCGGACAAGAATAGTTCCCTTTACACATAATAACCCCGTACCATAAACAGTACGGGGTATAATAACAGGTTTATTTCAATATGCCGGCTGCATAACCCAGAATGCCGACGGCAAATAACCCAAAAATAATAACAATCGCATTGACTTTCCGTTTTAGTAAATACATGCAGGCAAATGTCAGCAATAATGGCAATAACCCGGGCATTAACTGATCCAGGATTCCCTGTACGGTAGTTACAACGGTTTTGCCGTCCGGCCCGGTAACGGTGGAGACAACCAGGGGAACGTTAATGCTGGTCCATTTGGAAACAAGCGACCCCATGACAAACAACCCCAGGATGGAGGCACCTTCGGTAATCTTTTGCAGGCGGTTGCCCGACATATCGGAAACAACATCCGTTCCCTTTTCATATCCGTATTGGATGCTGTACCATTTGGTGGCCAAACGCAGTATGTTGAAGGTAACGAAAAATAGCAGCGGCCCTAAGATACTGCCGCCCAGTGCCAGCGAAGCACCTAACGCAGCAGTGACCGGGCGCAGTGTCCCCCAGAAGATGGGGTCGCCGACACCGGCCAGCGGTCCCATTAAGCCGATTTTTACGCCGTTTAGGGTCCCATCATCGATCGGTGCACCGTTGGCCCTTTTTTCCTCCATTGCCGCCGTAATCCCCATAACCGCATTGGCAACGAAAGGCTGGGTATTGAAAAATTCCAAATGCCGTTTCAGTGCCGCTTTTCTTTCTTCACCGTCGTACAATCTTTTGATGATGGGAATCAGCGACACGCAGAAACCCATAGACTGCATTCTTTCAAAATTGAAAGAGGCCAAAAGAAAATTGGAACGGATAAACATATTAAATAAGTCACCTTTAGTTATTTTCTTTTCCGTCATCGTCTCTGTACCTCCTTTTTAAAGTTGATCTAATTCGTCGACCGTATTGTTTGTCTGATGATATTTGGGATGCAATTGCGTATAAAGCAAGGCAAGCACAGTTCCCACTATACCGAACCCGACAAGGTTAAGGCCGGTAAAGGCGGCAAAAACAAAACCTAAGAAAAAGAACGGCATCAGGTGTTTTGCTTCCATCATGTTGATGACCATGGCATACCCGACAACTACGATAAATCCACCGGCAATCTGCAAGCCACGGGTAATGACTTCCGGTATGGAAGCCAGTAAGGCGTCAACTGTATGGGTACCCGCTACGGCCGCCACTAAAGCGGTGGGAACGGCAACCCGGATGGCCTGCAGCATCCAGGCCAGAAAATGGCACATTTCAATGCCCCTTAGATTGCCTTCGGCGGCATATTTATCCGCAAGATGCTGGAAAAAAGTCGTGATTGACCTGACAAAGATGGTAAGCACCTGGCCGGCTGCCGCGATGGGTATAGCAACCGCGATTCCGGCACCAATGGACTGCTTGCCGACAATGACCAGTATGGATGCGATAACGCTGGCAAGAGCCGAATCGGGGGCCATGGAAGCGCCGACATTCATCCAGCCCAATGCCATCAATTCTAAAGTACCGCCTAAAATAATTCCGGTTTTAAGATCCCCTAACACAAGCCCGACCAATGTACACGCAATTAACGGTCTGTGTCCCTGCCCTTCATCCACTACGCTTTCCATGCCCGCATAGGCGGCAACAATGATCAGCAAAATCATTTGAACTTCACTCATGTAAATCCCCCCATATTTATTAATCCCGCCAGGCCAGTATCCTACTCCGTAAACAGTCCCTCAATTTTTTTCATGACATCTTCCCGGGTATCGGCCGCCACTTTTCTCAGTTCCAGCTCGATCCCTCTGGCATGAAGCTTTCTAAACGCTTCTACATCTTCTTTTCCTACCGCTACCGCCCCGGTAATCAGCACTTTTCCCTCCCGGTAGTTCATTCCGCCGACATTAACCGATTTAATATCCACGCCGCCTTCCACCATTCTTAATACATCGGTAGGATTGGTGAACAGGAACAGGGTCTTAAAGTCGCTGTATTTGGGATTTTTATAGGCTTCTATGGCCTTGGCAATCGGCAGAACATAGGCTTTAATGCCCGGCGGAGCCACCTGCAGTACCAATGTTTTTCGCAATGCATCGGCGGCAACTTCATCGCTGCAGGCAATAATTTTATTGCAGCCGACAGCTTTTACCCAGGTTGTCGCCACCTGTCCGTGAATTAACCTGTCATCCACTCGGGCTAAACAAATCTGCATTATAAATCCTCTCCCACATTGATTTCATAATTTGCTTTAAACGATTTTATCGCACTGCTTCCTGCGCCAACTGCAATATCCACTAATTCAGCCAAACCGGAACAGCTTCTTGATCCGTAAATTTCCAAAAGCATTGGCAAATTGACTCCCGATACCACATCCATATTTTGATTTTCTACGGCTATGCGGCTAGCCGCATTATACGGACTGCCTCCGAATAAATCAACCAAAAACAGGACTTCTTCTTTTTCCGTCAGACTAGCTATCGAAGCTTTATACTTCTCTACAAGGTTTTCTGCACTTTCACCCGGCTCAAAGGTTAAATACCGCAAATTTTCCTGTGCCCCGAACATCATTTCCGATGCCCTCACCAACTCTTCTGAAAACTTGCCGTGAGTGCACACGATTAAACCGATCACTCTTCTCACCTCCCCTCGCCCTTTTAAATAAGCAAAATCCATGCCAACTAGCGTATTAACACCTGTTAAGAATTTTCCTAACAAAAGCTGTCGAAATTCCTGGTTTAACTTTGCAGAATACTTGCTATGGAGCAAGGGAAGAATTTTTTTGCGGCAGGCACAAGCGGATCAGAATGAATAGTAATACCATCCGCACCGGAAATCCGGTTTATTTTGATACAAACCGGCAGATTTTGATACACTACACGTCTAAAATTATTCTTTGTTAATACAATAAACACGTAACGGCTTCTGTTTTATCCTTCGATTTGCAATAATTCGCAAATATAATATTTTTCATCTTGGGTTATGCCTATCCTAAGCGCTTTTTCGATACTCTGGCAGGCATGATCCACAATCCGGAAAAGACCTGGGCTAATACGGGTACTGTCCTCCACGTATTTCAGCCCGTCCCGGACAACCATTCGTTCCAGTGCACAGCCCAGGTGCATAATGATCCTGATTTTTTTCGTATTTTCAAATTCGGTATCCAATTCCGTTTCCAGCTTAGTGACGAACTCCAGCAGCATCCCCATGATTTTGGGCGGATTCAAAAAGGTAAGATATTGCTGCAGGTTTTTCGTACATACATCTTTAACAATAACACTTGGCTTAGGCGGCAATACCGTAAATTTCCGTCCCGCCACCATTTGCCGTAAGACCTGTTCTCCCCTGCCGTCCAAAAGCTGCTCCAGGGGAATAAACGGAACGGATGCTTTAGGCCGCTTTATACCAATAACAGCAAATACTTCCTGTTTTTTCTGCAATTCTTTAATCCCCTTATCCAGTTCCCTAACCCCTAAGGTAACCACACGGATAGCCTCCCGGGTAATTTCCGGCAGAATATCTTCGACAAATTCCTGCAGCTTAACGGCGGTGCCGCTGCCGGAAGCGCATACCGTAACAATCACTTTTTCCATGGCGTTGGTTCTGCTGTAAAACTCGTTATTATAACCCCGGAACTCCTGCAGCGAAGCGTATATATCCTCCAGCTCCATGTCAAACACCTTGGATTTCCTAACCGCTTCCAGTACGAGCGGGGTGGAAACCATATCCAGCGTCTTCACCTGGATGCCTGTCCGTTCAATAATGGTCGCTTCAAATTTGAACAAGGAGCCCATATCCACCAAAAGCAGCACGCCCTTGCCTTTATCCATGATTTTGACCTTGTCAATAATGACTTCCAGGATTTCTTTCGGACTTACATCAAGCGGCATATCAACAGCACACAGGAGGGAATCGCCCAAAAGTTTCTGAACAACATCCACCATGCTGCTGGCCGTTCCACCGCCATGAGCGGCTACAACAATACCCACCTGGCCCTGCCGTTCCTCCTCAACCGACTTTAAGAGAATGGCAATATAGGTAACTTCGGCTGCCGGAACGTCCACCTGAAAGGTTTGGCTGATCCGGTTTTTTATTTGCAGTGCCACTTCCAGTTCGTCCTGAATTTGAATGGAATGGTCATTGTAAACGGCATGATTATATTTCTTCTCTTTCATTCTCTTAAAAAATGCGCTTAGATGGAAGCTTAAGGCATACGTAAAGCGCTCGCTGTACTTGCGGTTAAGGTGCTGCTCCGCCAGTTCCTTCATCCTCTCCGCAAACTCCAGTATTTCTCTGTCGATAACCTTTAAAATCCGTTCCCGGTTATCCCGGATAAAGCGGTTATACAGCCTTTTAATACTAATATGCACATCGGTGGTAATGAACTTATCAATATAGTTGTCATCCAGCCCTTCCTGCTTTAACAGGCTTACTTTGTCTTCGATGAGAGTGTATAAATTGAAAGCGGGATCACCGGAATCTTCCAGAAACATTTTGTAACCGTCCGGGCTGATACGCAGCGGCGCCTCCAGTAAATTGCCCAATTCTTCAAATTCCTTATGATTTCTGCCAATCGCAAACAGCCCGTCCTTGATATCCGTGGAAAGCATGCGGAAATCCAGTTCAATACAATCGTTGTTGCTGCTATTGATACTGCCAAGGAATCCCTTGGCACAAGTCAGCTGGATATTTGATTTTAACTGTCCGATATTCCCGTAGGAACCGCTTCCAATCAGTGCCTTCACCACTTCAGGCGATATTTTGATTGGTCTGTTCACACGGTGTGCCTCGTTGGCAAATAGATACTTTATGATATCAATCTTCTCGGCAACCGTCCTTTCCTGCAAGGACGGGATACGGATAATGACGGGTATCCGCCGGATAAAGGTTTTCAGCATATAGGAACTGGGATCTTCTGTGGTAGCACCGATGATCAAAATGCTTGCACTTCTTTTGCGCTCGGTTTCCCCCAGTTTGTTATACGTGCCTGTATCCATAAAATAAAACAGCATTTCCTGCCCCTCCGGCGGAAGACGGTGAATTTCGTCCAAAAACAGGATACCGCCGTGCGCTTTTTCGACCAGTCCCTCCCTATCCTGTTCGGCACCGGTGAAAGCCCCTTTTACATAACCGAAAATATGGGACAGCAAGAGCTGCGGATTACTATAGTAGTCGGCACAGTTAAAAATAATGAAAGGGGACTTATCTGAAAATCGTTTGACAAATTTACCATAGTTGTACATGATCCTGGCAAACAGGGTTTTGCCTACGCCGGTATTTCCCAAAATCAAAGTATGCAGCCCGTCCGGCGGATAAACAATAGCTGCTTTGGCTTGCTCAACCTGATTTTTCAAACTTTTGTCCGCGCCAATAAGATAGTCAAACGGATCATTATTGTCCAGATTATCGAGTAGTTCTTTGATGCTGTCAATTTCAATGCATTGTTCTTTAAGGGAAATATTCAGTTTTTCCTGGACACCTTCCTTATCTAAAAAACGTACCGGACGGCCCTTGATTTTTATAATTTTATCCAGCCGGAACAATTCATTTAGTTCTTTGCTCACGTTATTCCTCAGAATCTTTAGTTCATCCGAAATGGTGTTTGTTTCAAAACTTTTACCGCTCAGAATTTCCTCCGCCGACAACCGCCGCGTATTCTCTTTGACATAAAGGTAAATTCTCTCCATTCTTTTCATATTCATTACCTTCTCCCCTGCCAAATATTGATTGAAAAATATCTCAACATTTTTAATAGCAAAAATCATACCAACATAGTGTATCAAAAAGTTGCCGGCAGCCTATCTTCTGTTTCTCTGTTTCGATACACTCTCAATAAAATTCCAGCTACAGCAGAAGCCAAGCACGGCGTGTGCTTGGCTTCTGTTTGCCTCATATTTAAGAATTTATTTCCCTATTTATTTGTTTTTCTGGATTTTAACATATTTACCAAAAGGGCACTTACCACCGTCCCGGCGGCAATCGCCACAACGTACATAGCCAGATTGCCCACGGCATTGGGAATGGGTAATACGAAGATACCGCCGTGCGGTGCGCGTAAGGTACAGCCAAACATCATGGAAAGAGCTCCCGTAACCGCCGAGCCGGCCATAATGGAAGGGATAACCTTAAAGGGATCGGCCGCGGCAAAGGGAATAGCACCTTCCGTAATAAAGGAAATTCCTAAAACAGCGGCCGCTTTGCCGGCTTCTCTTTCTTCCACCGTATATTTATCTTTAGCCAGATACGTGGCCAAAGCCAGACTTAAAGGAGGTACCATGCCCGCCGCCATGATGGCGGCCATAGGTTCAAACACATTGCTGCCCAAAAGCCCAACCCCGAAAGTATAAGCCGCTTTATTGACCGGACCGCCCATATCAAAAGCCATCATCGCCCCAAGCACCAGTCCCAGCAAGGCCGCATTGGTCGATCCCATCCCCTGCAGTCCCGCAGTCAAAGTGTCCATAATCGCCTTCATCGGCGTGCCGACAACATAGACCATTAACAATCCAACTATCGCACTGGCAAACAAGGGAATAATAAGAACGGGTTTTAAACCTTCCAGCGTTTTCGGCAGTTGGATGGATTTTTTTAAGAATTCGGCAACGTAACCGGCAATAAATCCGGCAATAATTCCGCCTAAAAAACCTGCGCCCAGTTTTGATGCCAGCATCCCGCCGATCAACCCCGGAGCAAGCCCCGGACGGTCGGCGATGGAATAAGAAATAAATCCGGCCAGCACGGGAACCATTAACGCAAAGGCGGCCCCCCCGCCGATATCCATTAGTGCCGCCGCAAGCGTACCTTGTTGTTTAAAGGCTTCAATACCAAAAACAAAGGACAGGGCAATTAACAAACCGCCGGCAACGACTAAAGGCAGCATATAGGACACACCGGTCATAAGATGCTTATACGGGCCGGTCCTCTGTTTAGCTTGCTCCTTCTTGCTATCGGCGACCTGGTCCAGGTAGTTCCCCGGAATTTTTGCCGTCTGCAGAGCGGTTTCGATCACTTCTTTGCCGCTTTTAATGGCGGCTGCGGTCGATGTCGTATATAGCCGCTTACCGGCAAAGCGCTCCGTAGCAATATTAGTATCCGCCGCAATGATAACCACATCAGCATCCCTGATCTCTTCCGCAGTCAATCCATTTTCTACTCCGACCGACCCTGCCGTTTCCACTTTAATGCTGTGTCCCATTTCCTTGGCAGCCTGTGACAATCCCTCCGCAGCCATAAAAGTATGGGCAATACCGGTAGGGCAAGCCGTAACCGCAACAATTTTACTCATGGTATTCTTCCTCCCCATAATCAATATTGTAAAATAGCAACCGGTCTCGTTCTATACTTCCCGTTCGGCAATCACCTCCAAAATTTGCTTGGCATTTCCTGCCGACCGCAGTGCGGTTAAGAAGGCACTATGCATCAGCATACGGGCCAGTTTGGCCAAGGCGTGAAGATGGAGATCCCCTCCGTTGATTGGTGAAGCGATCATGAAAAACAAGTCGGCCTTTGAACCGTCTAACGAGGCAACGTCCACACCGGTTGCCAGCCGGGCCATGGCCAAGGCCGGCGTAACCACCGCCGCTGATTTGGCATGGGGAATGGCTACGCCAAAGCCCACCCCGGTCGTGCCATGGCTTTCCCGTGCCGCAATATCGGCTAAATACTGCCGGACATCACTTACCGCACCGGCAGCTTTCAATTTATCCGTTAAAGCCTGCCATACTTCTTCTTTACTGGCCGCTTCCAATCCTAATACAATACATTCCGGTGCTAAGAGCTCTGTTATTTTCATATAGATTCCTCCTATTCTGCTTATCAGTATTATCTCTTTACTTCCGTGATTTTAACCAGGGACATGATGTGCTCCACATCGCTCATGGTGCAGGCCTGGGTCCCCGGCAGCATGACCGAGGCTACCGCTGTTGCTGTTGCCAGGCGAATGCGTCGTTCCAGCGGCAAACTCTGCGCTTCGCCAAGAACCAGCCCAGCCACCATGGCATCACCTGCCCCCACTGTGCTTTTTACCTCGACATCCGGCGGCTCAGCCAGCCAACTTCCTGCTTTGCTGACGATCATAGCCCCCCGCGCGCCTAAGGAAACCGTAACCTGCTCAATCCCTCCGGCCAGCAGTTCGTCCGCCACCTGCCGGACCTGGTCCACGCTGTCCAGAGAACGGCCAACCATCTGACTCAGCTCATTAATATTCGGTTTAACCGCATACGGCCTGCCTTTAATTCCCTCCTCCAACGCTTTTCCGCTGGAATCCAAAAACACTTTGCAGCCAAAAGTATGCAGCAGATTGATATAGCGGCCGTAAATATCGTCAGGTACTCCCTTGGGCAGACTGCCGGAGAATACAAATAAACCACCCTGTTGTGCAAGTAACCGGATCTCCAGCTCTAATGCCGCCAAATCCTTCGCCTGGCAGGTTACTCCGGGAAAATTGATTTCTGTCACCTCTGCCGTGGATTCATCAACAATTTTCATGTTTACCCGGGTGGACCCATCAACTTTAATAAAATGATCAATAATGCCGGCAGCGGCAAAATAATTTGTAAACGGAACCAGATTATCTTTTCCTAAAAACCCGGTTACCGCCACTTCCTGCCCCAGCGCTTTAATAACCTTAGCCACATTGACTCCCTTACCCGCCGGATCCAGCCGGTTATTTTCCACCCGGTTAAGCTGGCCCACCTGGAAACTCGGAAAATATAATGTGTGATCTACTGCCGCATTTAGTGTAACGGTTAGTACTCTTGTACTCATGCTTATTTCTCCTTTCCTGTGGGAACGACCATTGTACGCACTTGCTCGCCTATCGCAGCAAGTTCCTCCGGGTCCGCTCCATGATCGGTGAGTAATACATCCACTTCTTCTAACTGACAAATCCGGCATAGGCCTTTTATCCCTATTTTCGTGCTGTCAACAACCAGGACCACCTCGGTTCCTGCTTTCAAAAGGTGGCGTTTCGTTTCTGCTTCCGTTAAAAACGGGGTAGTGACCCCGGTCTCGGTACTGACTCCGTTGGCCCCTAAAAACACCTTGTCAAAATGAAGATTCTGCAGGCTGGTATTGGTGATAAAACCTACCAGAGAATGTGTTGTTTTCCGATAGGTACCACCTAAAACCCAGACTTCAACGACCGGATCATCGGTAAATACCTGAGCGATGTCCATACTATTAGTAGCTACAACGACCGGTCTGCCACGCAGCGCTTTAGCGATTTGCAGCGTCGTTGTTCCGGAATCAAGCAGCAGCGCTTCACCATCTTGTACCATGGCGGCAGCCGCTTGAGCAATATCACGCTTTGCATCCAAGCTGCGTATTTCTTTTTCCGTGAAACTAAGCTCCAAACCGGCCCGCGTCGAAATCGCACCTCCGTGGGTTCGTTGGATCAGACCGGAATCTTCCAATTCCTGCAGATCGCGCCGGATGGTCGATTCCGACACGGAAAACTGTTTGCTTAACTCCCCGACTTTAACTGGTCTGCCTGACTGTATCCGTTGTACAATAGCAGCCTTACGTTCTTCTGCAAACATGCTATCTAACTCCTACTCCCTAATGATCGTTTATGAACGTTTTTGCTTATTTGTGTTTATTATATAGATTAGAAGCCGACAAGTCAATAGCAATTGAGCATTTTAACGAAATTTTCTTACTTTTTGCAAAATAACCCGGGCATAAACAAGCAGCTCCTGCCTGATGCACACAGAAGCTGCTTACACTTATCTGTCTTTTGCTTTTCGTTTCATAGCGGGCATTGCTTTTTTTCGTTTTTTATTCCGGGCATAACCCTTGGGTTTTTCGTTTTTCCTGGTCCGGCCCCTCGACTCCTTATCCTTGTCAGGCCGTTTCCTTTCCAGTTTCTTTTGATGCGACAATTCCGCCAAAGCAAAATCAATGGTCCGCCCTTCGGTATTCACCTTGGTCAGCTTGACCTTAACCACATCGCCGATCTGGTATACCTTCCGGGTCCGCTCGCCCAGCAGGGCATACCGTTCCTCCAGATATTGATAGTAGTCGTCATCCATGCTGGAAACATGGACCAGCCCTTCAATCCCGTTATCCAGTTCGACAAATATACCAAACGCCGTGACGCTGCTGATAATGCCGGTAAACTCGTCCCCCACAAATTGTTCCATGTATTCTACTTTTTTTAGATCGACGGTCTCCCGCTCGGCTTCCGCTGCCGCCCGTTCGCGCTCCGAAGAATGAGCGGCGATTTCCGGCAGGACGGCATTCAGTTTTTCTTTGCGTTTGCCGGTAATACGGCCTCCGGCCAGAAAACTTTCCCGCAAAATACGATGAACAATCAGATCCGGGTAGCGCCGGATAGGGGAAGTGAAATGGGTATAAAACTCGGCTGCCAGTCCGAAATGGCTTGCCTGCACGGCATCGTAGCGGGCCTGTTTAAGGGACCGGAGCATAACCGTGCTGATAATGCGCTCCTCCGGCCGTCCGGCAATACGGTTTAATACTTTCTGCAAAGCCATGGGAGTGATTTTATCGGGTTTCCGCAGGCTTTGCCCGAAATTATGCAAGAGCCGGTTCAGCTTGACCATCTTTTCTTCTTCCGGTTCTTCGTGAATACGGTACAGGCTGGGAATATGCCGGAGGTAAAGATGTTCGGCAACCGTTTCGTTCGCTACCAGCATAAATTCTTCAATAATGGATTCCGACAGGGTGCGCACCCGTTTAAGGATATCCAGAGGCCGCCCATTTTCGTCCAGCTTTACCTTAATTTCCGGGAAGTCAAAATCAATAGCCCCCCGGCGCAGCCGCCTGTTTCTTAAGATATGGCACAACTCCCGCATGTCGTTTAAGGCCGGCAGCAGTTCCTGATATTCTTCACATAAGGCCGGTTCCTCGTCGACCAGAATTCGGCGGACAAGGGTATAGGATAAACGTCTTTTTACCCGTATGACACTGGGAAAAATATCATAACTTACTACCTGCCCGCGCGCGTCAATTTCCATTTGTGCCGTCATAGCCAGCCGGTCCTCGCCGGCGTTCAGGCTGCAGATACCGTTTGACAGCCGCTGGGGAAGCATCGGCAGTACCCGGTCGGCCAGATAGACACTGGTGCCGCGTTCCCGGGCCTCCCTGTCAAGCGGCGTATTTTCCCGTACATAGTAGCTGACATCGGCAATATGGACTCCCAGCAGATACCTTCCGTTAGGCAGGCGTTCGATATGGACGCCGTCATCCAGATCCTTGGCATCCTCACCGTCAATCGTAACGATGGGCAACTGCCGTAAATCGCGCCGTCCGTCAATTTCTTCGGCGCTGATAGCCGCCGGTACCTTCCGGGCGGCCTCTTCTACCTCTGGCGGAAACTCCGTCGGCAGGTTATGGCTTTTTATAATCGATAGAATTTCAATGCCGCTGTCTCCCTTATTGCCGAGTACTTCGACGACTTTCCCTTCGGCGCTGCGCTTTTTCTCCGGCCATTTAATAATCTCCACAACAACTTTATTGCCGTTTTTAGCCTCGCCAAAGTCCTTACGGGCAATAAAAATATCACGGGCAACCCGTCCGTCATCGGGTATCAAAAAGCCGTAGCTTTGATTGGCTTCAAACGTACCGACAATGCGGTTATTTGCCCGTTCCAGGATGCGGATGATTTCCCCTTCCCGCCGTTTCCCATCCTGAGGCTGTCCGTGGTTAAGACGGGCAACCACCCGGTCATTGTGCATGGCAGTCAATAAACCGCCGGGGGGAATAAAAACATCCTTGCCGGGTTCGGAAACATCCGGAGCATCAGGGACGACAAAACCAAAGCCTTTACTGCTTAGCGATAAACGGCCAACCACCAGATTCATACGTTCCGGCACGCCGTACTTTCCATAACGGGTACGGATAATCAGCGCCGCCTCCTCCAATTCCCGCAAGGCCTCCCAGAAACCGGACATCTCCTCCCCCTGAAGGTCCATTTCACCGGCCAGTTCTTCCACGGTAAGTGGTTTATAGGCTTCTGTCCGCATAAAGGCAACAATTTTTTCTTTTAAGTCCATTGGCTACCTCTCTCCTATCACCGCCACAGTAGCTTTCCCCTCGGCGGTAACGGTTCCATCCGTTAGTGTGATCTTTCCGGTCATTTCATATAGGTTGCCCCGCTTACGGGCGATACATCCGCTGATGGTAAGCGCCTGACCAATAGGCGTCGGCTGGCGGTAACGCACTTCCAGTCTGGCGGTTACCGCATTTAGGCCTTTACTGTACAAGTAGCGAACCATCGTCTCATCCAGTAAGGTGCTGATGATCCCGCCATGCAGTATACCGTTATAACTTTGATGTTCTCTTCCGGCAGTAAACTCACTGATATAAGTATCTTTCTCTTCCCGGAAGGTCATTTTTAAGCCGATCGGATTCTTCTCCCCGCAGGCAAAGCACCAGCTATCTTCGCTATTCCGGCAATCCTCCATTATTATCACCTCAACCCTCTTTTGCTAAAAAGCCGGCCACTTTTTTAAAGACCTGCTCTTTTTCCACATCCAGCGTAATGATATGTCCCGACTTGTCCAGCCAGGTCAGTTCCTTACTGTGACTGCCTATCCGTTCATAAATATGAAGAGCGCTTTTCGGATTGACGGTATGCTCGTTGCGGGCCTGCATGATCAGCGCCGGTACGGTCACTTGCGGCAGCAAGCCGTCCACATGTTTAATCAGCTTCAGCAGGCTGGCTAAACTTCTGAGCGGCGTACGGTCATAAGCCACGGAATAAACGGGATCAATTCCGGGCAGCTTACGCCTTTTCTTGGGATGATATTTACGAAATGCCCGGTAAACCGGCAATAAATCCAGTCTCTTTTCCGCAATATAGATCGGCGCACACAATGACGCCACTTTGTGCACCGACTGTTCGGCCGCCAGTTTTAAAGCCAGCAGCCCGCCCATCGACAACCCCACAACTGAAATTTTCCGGCATATCCCCTGCAATAAGTGATATCCGTCCAAAACCGATCCATACCATAAATTCCACTCCGTTTTTTCCATCTCTTCCGCACGGGTTCCATGCCCGCATAGCCGGGGGCCTAATACCGTATACCCGGCAGTCTGCAGATGCTCGCCAAGCAGCTTCATCTCCGACGGCGACCCGGTAAACCCATGGATGACCAGTACCCCGTGTTCTCCCCCCGGCAGGAGAAACGCTT
This sequence comes from Propionispora sp. 2/2-37, assembly GCF_001298735.1. Taxonomy (GTDB): domain Bacteria; phylum Bacillota; class Negativicutes; order Propionisporales; family Propionisporaceae; genus Propionispora. The sequence goes on from NZ_CYSP01000002.1 coordinate 29,106, forward strand.
CAGCTCCCTTTATGATCAATGGTGCATTCCCTCCATATATAGCACAGCGAATAAAATGGTATACCTATGCTTTCCAGTATGATTATTAACTATTATACCATTTTACGGAAGTGCCTTAAAAGAAAAAAACATCAGACGGAACCCGTCTGATGTTCACCGGCAAGGTTATGTACTGATAAAAAGTCTACCCGGTTAGGATATCCTGGCCAAAACCAGGGTAATGATACCGAATAAAACACCCAGTATCATGGTCAGTCTGGCTAATTGTTCGTCAAGCCCTTTTCGGCGGCCGCCAAATATGGTATCCGCCCCCCCGGCGATGGAGCCGGACAAACCGGCGCTTTTGCCTGGCTGCAGTACAACCGTGATAATTAAAGCGATTGAAATTATTGCGTCGATGATCATTAACGCTGTAACCATTATCTTCACGCACCTCTTTGCCTATTTTCACACTAATCCGCTTTGTTTATTGTATCACAAACAAAACAGCCTTGGCAATCCCGGATCAGACAATGGAAAATCCGTCAACCAGCACGCAGCGTCTAGCCCGGGTAAAGCTGCGCGGCGAAGTCAGTCCCTCCCCGGTAGGTCCGGCAATGGTGAAAGTGCAGTACCCTTCTCCGCCTACACCGATTCCGGCATACGACGGTGCGTTTTTAACGAAAATCGTGGTGTCAATGGCTCTGGCCATTCTGGTTAAATGATCCACATTTTTCGAATGCATCACCGCCGTATGCCGGTTGCCGTGTTCCACCCTGACCGCCAGTTCAATGGCGGCGTCGACATCCTTGACCTGTACTACCGGCAATACCGGCATCATCAGTTCTTCCAGGACAAACGGATGATCGGCCTCCGCTTCGCAAAGGATCACACGGATATCATCCTTAACCGTAACTCCGATCTTGCTTAAAATGCATTGCGCCGATTTCCCGACATAGTCTTTATTAATACCGTAGGTCCGTTTGGTTTTTGCCGTACAACCCTCGGCCATCTTCTCTTCCTTGACCGTCAGCAGAAGATTAACCAGCTCTGCCGTCTGCTGCGGCGTAATCTTGTAAGCGCCGTTGCGCACCATGTAGTCCATCAGCCGGTCGGCAATGGAACCGACGGCAATGACTTCCTTTTCGGCAATGCACGGCAGATTGTTGTCAAAAGAACAACCGGCCACAATATCCTTTGCCGCCTTTTCCAGGTCGGCGGTCTCATCGACAACCGCCGGCGGATTGCCGGCCCCGGCACCAATGGCCTTTTTGCCGGAAGACAATACGGCCTTCACAACACCGGGGCCGCCGGTTGCCACCAGCATATTGACATCGGGATGCTTCATCATGGCATTGGCAACCGCAATCGACGGATTATATACCGTTGTCAGCAAATTAGGCGGGCCGCCGGCCTCCACCAGGGCTTTATTTAATAACTGAATGGTCCAGATGGATGTATTTTTTGCCGTCGGGTGGGGGCTGAAAAATACGGCGTTACCGGCCGCAATCATGCCAATCCCGTTGCAAATGAGGGTTTCCGTAGGATTGGTAGTCGGCGTAATGGCGCCGATAACCCCGTACGGTCCCATCTCTACCAGGGTAAGCCCGCAGTCTCCGCTCCAGGCCCGTGTTTTCAAATCTTCGGTCCCCGGTGTTTTCAGCGCCGCCGTCCGGTTTTTGATAACTTTGTCGCTGTAACGGCCCATGCCGGACTCGGTTACCGCCATCTCAGCCATAATCTCGGCATGATCATAAGCCGTTTTGCGCATAGCCCCGACCAGCTGCTCCCGCTTCTCCAGCGGCAAGGCCCGCAAGCTCTGATACGCTTTTCTGGCCGCCGCAACCGCTCCGTCAATGGAATCAAATACGCCATAATGTTCCGGTACGGCGGCAGCCTGCCCCTGCTGCATTTGGGCAATGACCTGCGCCGTGATTTTAGCAATCAATTCCTGTTCCTGTATCATATCCTGTGTTTCCCCCTTTACACGGTTACTGGAGAGCCGTCAGACCGGCTTTTGCCACCAGCACGTCTTCCTGCACCAATCCGCCGCTTACGCCAAACCCGCCGACCACCATCCCGCTCTCCCGAATCGGCACACCGCCGCCAAATACAATCAGCCGGCCGCCAGCCGCCGTATGTAAACCATACAAAGGTTTTCCCGGCACTGCCAATTCTGCGGCTTGCTCGGTGGACATTTTTAGTGCGGCCGCCGTATAGGCTTTATCTAAGGATAAGGCAATGCTGGCCAGCAGTGATCCGTCCATGCGCTGCTGAGCCACCGGATTGCCCCCTTCATCCACTACACTCATAACCATAGGTACACCAATCTCCAAGGCCTTATATTCAGCCGCCTCCATAATCCGCTTCGCCCGTTCCAGCACCCTGCCGGCCCGGCAGCCCCGGCCGGCTTGTTTATCCTGTAAAGCCCGGCGCACGCCGGCCGTAACTTTTGCAACCAAATCCTGCTGTTCCACACAGCGTGCCAGAACGAATAAAAAATCAGACAGCCGGTTTAGATACAAGGCTACCATTTCCGGAACCGCCTTGCTGCGATGCAGCCGGACGGTACAGCGTTCGGCGCGGCGGACTATCGTTCTGGCCAGGTCAAGGGCCGCACTGGCCGGACACCCGCCCGGCGTTACAAAATATTTCTGCGGAATTCTTTGCTTTTCCAGTTCATCAATCCAGCGCTCCAGATTGGCCACATGGGTCTGGCTGATCCGGTAAACCGCTTCATTTTCCGGCAAATCAGTGGCTAAATCGGCATTCAGGTCAATGAGCTCAACCTGAATGCGCTGCAGCATGGCTTCTGTTTTGGCACAAGTAAGCAGCGATTTAGCCAGGCCCATAGCCGAATTAGCCTCGTCAACCGTGCCGTAGGCATCCACCCGCACATCGTCCTTCCATACCCGTTGCCGGCTTAACAGACTGGTTTGACCGGCGTCACCGGTTTTCGTATACACCTTCATGCTCATGGCTCCTTAAGCAAATCTCGATTGACTTCCATGGTGTCAATAATACCGATAATGGCAGCATCAACCGCAGCCTCCGGGTTCCCCACCACATACCTGGCCGAACTTCCGCCGACAACCAGTACCTGCTCGCCGGTACCGGCACCGATAGCGTCCACGGCGACCACCGGTATGCATTCCTTGTGTTTGGTAAAACTAACCGGCTGGACAATCAGCAGTTTACTGCCGGTAAGGCTCTGATCTTTTGGTGTAGCCACCAGCGTTCCGATTACAGTACCCACCCACATGACTGCACCGCTCCTCTATACATACTCTGTTATTTCCGAACCAGCTCCAGGCCATAATCCCTGGCAAGATCACGCGCCAGCGGAGTGATAATGGCTGCAGCGGGAATCATGATCTGCCGGCAGCCGCTATGGAAAGCAGCCTTTACCGCCGGCGCATCGATAACCGTTTTTTTACTCTTGGCTGCCAAGAAGCATTCTTGCGGCCGGGTTCCCCAGATCGTCTGGCAGGCATTGGCCAGACCTTCAACCGGAACCAGAACCACGCCATAGCTTTCCAGTTTTTTTAAATTTGCCTGCAGCGCCTGCATAAGAGCAGGCGCCGGCTGCCCCATTTGCAGTTTGCACCGCGACGCATCCCGGGGATCGGCCGCATTATAGGCCGCTATCACCGGCTTTCCCGTCATCAACCGCTGCATAATCATGGTGGAGGCCAGCGAATCGGCTAAGGTATTGGCTACTTTAGCGGCCGTATTCTGCGTCAGCACCGGCACCACCAGCACGGCCGCTTCTCTGACCTCCTTGCCCGGATACCGGTCCTGAACCGTTACAATCGGAATGTCACTTCCCAGCGCGGCCTGCACCGTTTCCCTGCCAATGATTTTTTCAGCCGCCGGTGACAAAACAACCGTGACTGCCGCTCCCAGGGCCTGAAGTCTGTTTACTTCCTCCAGACCTGTTTCCATTCCGATAGAACCTCCGGTAAACAGGGCAAGTACTTTTTTTTGTCCATTGCCGCTGTCCCGGGACCGCAAACGGTTCATTACCTCCCGGGTAACCCTTTCAATGATGTGTTCACGTTCCACACCTTTATGCCTCCTTATGCCGAACCAAAACGACCTCGTCTTTGTTTTTTAATCCGACAGCGTTGGCTTCATCCGTATCAATATGAAATTCCAGCCGGGAAGAAGGGCTGACCCGTACCAGCACATTATGGTAAATGCCTCCCCGCTCCCCCCGTATCTCCACCGCTACCCGGTCATTGTCCTTCACGCCAAACCGGCGAGCGTCATCGGTATGCATATGGATATGCCTGGCTGCGCAAATAACGCCCTCGGTCAGGGTGACGGCCCCGCAGGAACCGACCACAACAATCCCGGACGAATTTTGGACATCCCCCGAATCACGCAGGGGAGGCGTAATGCCTAAGCTGAAACCGTCACTGCGGGATATTTCCACCTGGGTGGCCTTACGCACAGGCCCCAGTACCCGCACTCCCCGAATGACCCCCTTCGGGCCGACTAACGTCACGGTCTCCGCTGCCGCAAATTGTCCGGTCTGAGACAGTTCCTTCTGGGGCGTCAGTGTATGTCCGCAGCCGAATAAACTATCCAGATGCCCGGCAGAGAGGTGGATATGGCGGCTGGATATCCCCACCGGAATGGCCAAATTTCCGGCTTCCTGCCGTTTATATTCAGCCAGTGCGGCCACGACCTGTTCCACAACCCGGGCAATCATCTGCTGTTGCATCATCACACCTCATTCTGTCAGCATAATCTAATCCTGCCGTCCTAACCCAGCTTAGGAAGAATTTTTTCAATATCGCTGTGCGGCCGGGGAATGACATGTACGGAAATTAATTCGCCAACCCGTTGGGCCGCTGCTGCGCCGGTGTCGGTAGCGGCCTTTACCGCCCCTACATCGCCTCTTACCATGACGGTGACCAGTCCGGAACCGATTTTTTCATAGCCGACCAAGCTCACATTCGCAGCCTTCACCATGGCATCCGCTGCTTCAATAGCCCCCACCAATCCTTTTGTTTCTACCATACCCAATGCTTCGCCACTCATGTTTCTTCACTCTCCTCACTCGTTTTTCCATAATGCAGGCAATTGTTCCTGGCCTCGCCCTTATTACGCGGGCAGGCCGGATCGCCGCATAAATTGCAGCTAATAGTGCGTGTCTGTGTTCCGTCGGCGCTTTCCTCTCCCGCCGCCTCCCGCGTCTCGACTGCTGCTTCGGCAGAACCGGCGGATTCGGCCGTCTCCGGCACCTCTTTCCCGGCGGAATTTTCCGGCGGATCCGTTACCGGCTTGCTTTCACCGGCGTCATGTTGCTCTTTTCCGCTGCCGGAAGATGCAGACGAGGGCAGCCCGACAGTTGCCCGGCTATAAACCAGGGAAGCAATCTCCGTGTGCGGCCGGGGTATCACCTGTACGGCATATACCTGCCCTACCCCGGCCGCCGCTGCTTTTCCCGCTTCCACAGCGGCTTTTACGGCTCCCACATCACCGGCAACTTTCACCAGCACCATGCCGCCGCCCCGGCTTAATTCATAACCCAACAGGGACACGTTGGCAGCCTTTACAGCGGCGTCAGCCACCGTTACCGCCGTGGATAACCCTACTGTTTCGATCATGCCTAATGCTTGCTGGCGCATGTCTTCACCCCCTCCGTCTATTGTCCATCTCTGCCACTACTTTTTGCACAATGCGCCTGACGACCTGAGTCATTTCCGCTCCCGGATCCGGAACCGGCTCCGGTTCTGTTTTAAAGGGTATGTTTTTTACCAACCGTGCGGCATTATAGCCATAATACCGCCAAATTGCCGGGGCACCGGCGCCGCTGGTCAGAAACAGCGGCTGCTCCGGGGGCAGCTTGGCAAAATGAAGGCAAACACTTCCGGCATCCAGTCCGATACCCACGCCTAAAGGCGATAAACCGGCGGCCTGATGAGCCGTCTGCGCTATAGTGCCTGGCTGGGAAACAGTCAGCACAGTCCAGGGAACGCCTTCTTCCTCCAGACCGGCCTCAATCTCCCGCACTTTGGTTTCCCAGCCGGAATGAGACTGCACGGCAATAACGATACGGGGCTTATTCCTGTCGGTTTGTTCCTGCATAGCCTCCCACCTTTCCGGCGGCATGCGACAACACCAGACCGGTGGCCACCGCATTCCGTGGACCTTCCGTGCCGCGGATATTGCCGCGTCCGCAGACAATGCCGTATTCCGCCAGTGCATCGCTTACCATATCGGCCACTTCAAAATCAAGCGCCGAGCCGCCCACCAGCACGACAAATTCCATGTGGCGGATATTGCCGGTAGGAGCCACCCGGACCAGTGAACGCAAGGCGTTGGTAACAAATACCCGTTTTTTTGCTTCCCGCCGCACATGGCGGATTTTATCCAGCGAATGCTTGGTGGGGATCGGAATCATATCCTGCCCCCGCAAGATAACCACCCGGGCAAAAACCTCCGGATCCAAATGTTGTTCAAAAAACTTGACCGTGCCGTCTTCCAGACGGATATGATACAAGCTTTCCACTTTGGCCAGCGGATACTTTTTGATTTCTTCCGCCAGGTCAAAATCATTAAGTCCCAGTTCGGAGTTAATCAACATGGTGACCATATCCCCCGCACCGGCCAAATGAATGGAAAACACCTGATTGTCACCGGTGACGGTAGCCGCATCGGTCGATCCCCCGCCCATATCCAGAATGGCCAGGGGTTTAGCCGTCCCCGGTGTCGTCAGTGCACCCAGAATGGCCATATTCGCCTCCACGCCGGCAATGACAACCCGGACATGCAGCCTCTCGGTCAATACATCGGCAATCTGCTGCATGGGCAAACGGCTGGTCTTGACCATAGCCGCCAGAGCCACTGCCGTTTCCAGGGCAAATTCCCCGGCCAATCCCCCCTGTACTTTCTGCGGTACGAAGGTATCCACCGCCAGTATGTCCTGAATCTTCATTTCGCTCAGCGGCTGTCCGGTAAGCTCGCCCATAACCTGGCGGACCCGCTCCAGCATGCCGTTTACGTTGGTCCCGGCCTCACCCTGCACGTCGACAACCGGCTGAACGCGCTCCACCGCTTCCATAATTTTAGTGGCACCGGCCTCGACATCCACATCGCTGCGTCCTTTCTGGCCAACTATGCTGACAAAACCGGCCGGGATTGTCCGGGCTTTGACATCTCCCTGCGGTGTCCGGACCACAACGGCCGAACGGTTGCCAATCAGCGCCCGGGCAATGGGCACCACCAGTTTGGTTTCCTCGGCGGATAACTGAAACACCGTGGCGATGCCATAAGGATTAGACAGTGTTTTTACGGTCTGCCCGGCTTCGGCCACTTCCACGGCAGTCAGCATCCCTAAGGGAATTTTGTCAATCAGCAGTACTTCATCAAGCACCGGGATGATCTTGTGCAAACGATTGACAATCAGCACCGCATCATCCTGACAAACAATGGCTCCCTGCAAATCCACGCCGCGCTCCAGCGCGGCATTCAGACCCTTCGCCGCGTCTTCAAAGTCGATGCCGCGCGGTACAACGGCAATCACTTTGGCGCCGGCGGGCGTACCCTGCAGTTCCGAAAATAGTGTGGTCACTCCCACCCCGAGCCCAATACCGCCCGGCGTGGAAGGGTTGTGCCCGATCATCGTCGATTCGGTAATGATAGTCTCGGTTATGGTTTCCATAGCCAGATCGCCGATCACCGGCGTAGCTTCATTCAAACGGATTTCCGTTATATCCCGGAGTGAAATTCCCGCCTGTTTTACCGCTGTTTCCAGGGCAACGATAATACCCGGAACATTATTAACCGTCCCCTTAATCCCGCTTGTTTTAACAATACTGCCGGCAAGAAACTCCATCCGCTGCCCGTCATGTGTCCGGGCCAGGCAGACCTCCGTTGTCGAGTTTCCGATATCCACACCTGCTAAGATAGGCATAAGCGCTCCACCTTAGTTGGCTCTCAAGCGGTTGCGGCGTTCATAGACATCGGCTGCTTCCCTCACCAAACCGGCGCTAATGGAGGCTTTGTACTGTTGTTCCAATTCGTCGGCAATGGCAAGCAGCTCTGCTTTGCTGGAACGGTAAGGGCGGAGTGCATTGTAGATTTCCAGAATGCGATTGTCGGGAATGGCTGTCAGCTCGGCAGCCCGGCGCAGGTTGGCGGCAAACTGTGTCCGTCCCACTCCGTCGGCAATCTCGGCCTGCATCCTCAGCGTGTCCGGACTGATACGGACATCCGCCGGAGTAATATCGCCGCTTAGCACCTTATCCAGAGTAATATCCTCCAGTGTTTTGCCGGTAGGAGTCCGGATTAAATCGAGGCGTTTCGCAGCCAGCGGATAGTCTCTGTCCGGCTGCAATCCGGCGCTGCCCGTCCCGGATACCGCCGCGGCTTTCGGTTCGGCTTGGGGCTGATACATATTTTTTAACACTTCACGGACAAGTTCTTCAATCATTTTTTCCTGAGACATGTTGCTGCACCTCCGTTTACTTAAACGTAACCTTGATTTCCACCGGCCTGGCTCCCGGAACGACATGTTCGGTCTCTTTGATATGCAGGACAGCGGCTTTCGCCTGAAATTTCGGTCTGGCCATTTGGTCATTACGGGTCGGTACCGGTGTCGGCGATTCCCCTTTGGCGTACTTGGCGGCATTACGGCCGATCGCCCGGTAGGTTTCCAAATCAATCAGAGGAGATTGGGAAAATAACTCCAGATTGCTCAGCGGCGGCAGTTCTTTCTGATGGATAACGGTAGTTCCGCGCGATTGTATGCCGATGGCAATACCCGATCCGCTGAGTTTGGTGGCATCATGAGCGGCAAAGGCCACGTCCGAGGTCCGCAGGCTTCTCACCACCCGGGCTGTAAGGCCTTCTTCCTCGATACCGGCAATTACTTCCCGCAATACCTCGCTGTGCGGAATATTGATAATCGTTTTATTTTGGAATTTGCCGAAAGCCGGCGCCAGTGCAATCAGCACTTCATCCGGCCTGGTCCCCGCAGGTGCCTCGCCGGTTTCTTCCAGCACCATGGTACGGCCTGCGGTCGCCCTGAGTGCAGGCACTGCTGCCTGCCCGGCGGGAATTTTCATATCCTGCAAAACCTGCGCAACAATATCCCGAATCATTTGTTCGCTGATTTCCATTACCCTACACCTCTTCCCGTATCAAACATCAAAATCAGACGGCTTTACAGCCTGACTGATGTTTTTAATTTCATCCCAGCGTTCCGGACTCAGGCGGTAGCCGGTTCCCGGTCCTTGATAATCATTACGGTTATTCACCGCACTGATTACATTGAAATCCTTATCCAAAATGGCGGCCGTATGCAAATAATCGCCGGAAATACGTTGTTTCAGCAGATTGAGCACATTGTGAGCCAAATCGGAAAAACCGGCATTGGCCAGCGCTTTGACTACATCCAGTCCGGTAATGCCGCGCTTCATTAAATCCTGAGCAGCCTTCAGGTCCTCGACGATATTGCGGGGCGGCATATCCTGGCTGCCATGGGCATAGGTAGCCGCTTCCACTTCTTCATCGGTAATAGCCGGGAAGCCCAGTTCTTTATAAACGGCCTGCAACGCCCTGGCGGCTTTATTGCGCACGGCAACGACGTCTTCCTCCGCCACCGGGCGTAACCCGCCGTCGACCTGCAGGTCGCGCTGAATAATATTCCAGTCGTCATAATCCTCGACGTCCCAGTTTGACCCGGCAAACATATTGTCATAGTTGGGAACGCCGCTGTAGCCCGAGCAGATGAAATCCGTTCCCGGCAGCATCTGCATCAGGGTGCGGGCAGTGCGGCGGATATCCGAATGGGTGAAAGTCTGGTCATTGCTGGAGGCAACCTCCATATCCAGCAGGGTGGTGCAAAGATTTTCAGCCAGAACGGCCCGGATACCCGAAGGAACGGCGGCCGGTACGCCGATGCAGCTGACCGAACCGTTTTGCAGCCCCTGTACTCCGGCCCCCCGGGTGACCATAATGCAGCGGACTTCCAAATACAGCATGGATTTGCCTTCGGCATAACCCATCTGCACTTCCGAACCGGTTCCGGAAGTAAACCGCATTTTCAGACCCCGCGAAGCATAGGCGGAAGCCAGAAAGGCCTTGGACCAGGGAGTGTCGTCACCGTCGACAAATACGTTTTCCGTACCGTACACCGAAATGGTTTCGGCATAAGCGGTAATCCCGCGCATCCCCAGTTCCAGTTCGGTAGCTTCTTCCAAAGCACACTGTATCAGTGTCCCGGGACGCCCGGTCTGGCCGCCGATCAACAGGGAAAGGGCATTAAAGGGTGCATAGCGGACAACGGCAACGGTGGTTTCCATTTCATCAAAACCCCTGAACGAGGCTTCCGCGCCGTCGGCGGCAATCAACACCGGATTATCCTTTACGTTGGTGATGTGGCACTGGTTGGAAGGTGTTTTACGGGCCCGCATTTTTTGCAGAGCCATCATCATTTCCACCACATTCATGGTATTTAGGACTGCTACAATTTTCGCCGCCGTAAGGCCGCGGAAGATTTTAATCACTTCACTGCGCGGCACGTGAATATCCACCAGCATTCTGGCAATTTCCAGATTATCCATGGCCATGGCTTTTTCCGCAATGCTGACATCAATGGCATAATCCGCGATGAACTGATCGATAAAATCAAATTTCTCCCGGGGAATTCCGTCCATCTCCACGACTTTGCCATGATCCACTTTAATGCTTGGCACCGGGTCGGCCGGGCTGCCCATGGCAATCAGTCCGACTTCCGGCCATTCAACCACAAAACCGTCCTGATTTACAGGGCGAGCTGCCAATGCTTCAAACCGTTTCGACTTCTTCATATTTCTCCCGCCCTTCTGTTTAAATATATGGCTTGGTTGACGACGGCGCCGGACCGGCCATAGTTTCCAGCAATTTCACACCGACATCCTTGGCTGCCAGCACAGCCTGCCGTACCGCCCCCGAATCGCCGGTAATCATTAAAATGACTTCGTTGGAATAACTGGTGCCGCCGGCCGGACTGCCGTAACCGCAAACTTCCACATTGGCCGTTTTTACTGCCACATCGGCGATCAAAACGCCGATCGCGGCCGGAGCGCCGACAATGAGTCCGAAAGCTTTGCCCAGCGGCGCACCGAAGGCCTTATGGATTGCATAGCTGGCGCGGGCGGTATATTGCAGTTCGATGTGTCCGGCGTCATTGCCGTACACATCGCCAAAGGTGCGGTCAAGTTCCTTTAGAGCCACTTCCACGGCCCGGCGGGCATCGGAAACCTCTTCGGCACCAAACAGGATCAGGTTGCCATGTCCGGCCCCTCCCTTGGTATCGCGGGCCAGTTCAATGGCAATAATCTCGGTATTCGTGGCCTTTACCGCTTCATCAGCGGCCATAATATGCGGCCCGGCACCGGTGCGTGCTCCGATAATGCCGATGGAACGGTACTTGGGATCTATTTTCATTTTTTCGTGAAGGATAGGATCAACGTTGGCAATTACCAGGCCAATGGTGTCGCCAATAGCCGTACCGACAAATTCGGTGATGCCGGGATTGGCCATGACGGATTTGGCTTTGGGCTGCGCTGCCGCCTGCCCTTCCATCCGTTTTTTGATTTCATCCATCACTTTATCAATAATTTGCTCTTGCATCGTCTTGCCTCCTCCAAATTAGCATTCTACAGAACCTTGGGCAGAATCTTTTCCACATCGCCATGGGGCCGCGGAATGACGTGAATGGATACTACTTCACCAACTTTTTGGGCTGCTGCCGCACCGGCATCCACAGCCGCCTTAACGGCACCGACATCACCGCGCACCATAACAGTTACCAGTCCCGAACCGATTTTCTCATACCCTATCAGTTGTACATTGGCTGCCTTGACCATGGCGTCCGCAGCTTCAATTGCGCCTACCAGGCCTTTGGTTTCCACCATTCCCAGAGCTTCACTGCTCATTGCTTTCCCTCCCTTCCTCCAGATATTCAATTAATTCTTCCAGCCCTTCTCCGGTTACCACGGAAACAAAAAATACCGGTTTTTTTACTCCGGCCTGCCGCAGGTAGCGGCAAGCCCGTTCCCGGTCGGCATCGGCCCGGTCTACCTTGGTCACGACACCGGCCACCGGTTTGTTGAACATCCCCCGAAAACCGGGCGGAAGAGACAGCATTGCATTGCTGGCATCTTGTAAAATCAGGATCACCGAGGCTTCCATAGCCGTCACCATCAACGACGAATAAAACCTGGGAATTTGCGAATATTCTCCGGGAGTGTCAATGCCTCCGTCGTAAAACTCGATAGTCAGCGTTTTTTCCGTTTGCCTGCCATCTTGGCGCAGCACATGGAGCAGCGTCGTTTTTCCGGCTCCCGCCGCGCCCAGCAGCATAACCTTTTTCATGATTTTGTCAGCTCGGGAACGACAAATCCCAACGTTGCCGCCAGAAAGCAGTTTACCTGCAATAAAGCCGTTTCAACGGCAGACACCGTACCGGTAAGAACCACCGACCCGGTAAAGCGGTCCATAAACCCAATCTCCACTGCCGCTCTTTTTGTTGCCATATCAGCGGCAATAATAGCCGCTTCACTGGGCGTAATCGTCAAAATGCCAATGGCCGAACTGCCTTCTATACCCAGTTTGCCGCAAAGTTCGGCTTTGGGATTAGCGATTACATGTGCCAGTGTCACCTGTTTGCCGGGAACATACTCCTGTACCATTCTCGGTTTTTCCGCTGTCATACCACCCCTCCTGTCATGACCGGACACTTGAATATATTTGGCGTTATTCCCCCTCTCCACCTTGCTTGTATTTTGCTGATCTATCGGATATCCTTGTCCCCCGCTCACCGGAATCCCCCATCCTGAAATTACCATTTTTTATCCGGCAGGACTGTCTTGCTGCCACATGGGCAAACTTTTCCCTGACACGCAAAAAAGGACTGCCTTTTCGCAGTCCTCTCCTATGTTGCTATGAGTTCAGTGCAGTCTCCATACCCACAATAAACTTTTTTGTCTTCTTTTAGTGCATTTTTGCCGCTTTGCTTTTTTCTTCCCGGCTCCTGGCGATGTCACTCCGGTATTGATTAGGCGTCATGCCGCAGGCTTTGCGAAAAGCACGGCAGAAGTAACTGGCATCCTGATAGCCGACTTCCGAGGCGATCCGCACTACGGTATAGTCCTGGTTCTGCAGCAGCTTTTTGGCTCTTTCCAGCCGCACCCGCGTAACAAAATCCGCAAAATTGTAGCCTTTTTCCTTTTTAAATAAACGGCTGAAATAAAACGGACTCAAATGGACGGTCTGGGCCACCTCTTCCAGCAGGATATTCCGCTGGAAATTCTTCAGAATATATTCGCAGGCGCTGTTAATCAGCCTGGTATTAACACTGCTGCGGTTTTCCAGCATATTATCCATAAAATGGTCCACATATTCCATCATCCATTGTTCAATGTGCTCTTTGGTAGCGCAATCCGTCAGACTTTGGATGCAGGTAAAGTTGAGCAGCGTCAGCTGTTCCAGATTGGCTCCGCCCTCCACCGCCGAACGGGACAATACGATCAGCAGTTCCAGAACATAGGCTTTGACGGTTTCCAGTCCGGACCGGTGCGAAAAGGTCTCCTGCAAAAGCTCCCGGAGCGCCGCCTTGGCTGCCCTGCGATCGCCGCAGCGCACCTTCTCCATAACCGTCCGTTCATACTGGAACGGATATTGAAACGGGCTGTCCTGGAAAAACGGTACATCCTCAATATGGATGATCTGATGGTCGCCAAGATAAAAACGCTGCCGCTGCGCACTGAGCGCCTCATGATAGGATTTGTACATATCCCGCGGATCTTCGTAGCACCGGCCGATCCCCACGGTAATATGAACCTTCATGTCCCTGAAGACCGTCTCCTGGATGCTTCCGGCGATCCGGCAGGCATATTCTTTGGCCTCCTCCTGCGTTTTTTCACCGGAAAAATGCAGTAAAATCACCAGACTGTCACTACCGAAGGGAGTTACCAGTGCCGTTTTACCGGCGGACTGAACCACCAGACGGTAAATCTGCTGTTTAAACACCTGCTTTTCCAATTCACTGGCACTGCGGGTGAGCTCTTTAAAGCGGTCAACGTCCACTACCAGAGCGACTGCCGGGTTCGCCTGCAAACCCAAAAAGCCGGCCCTTTCTTTAAAATGTTCCATTTCGGTGATCTGTCCCGAAATCAGATCGTAAACAAAGGACATCTGGATAAACGGCAACGCGGCGGCAATCTGCTCCCGTAAGCGGGCCTCTTCCTGCCGACGGGCGCTCATTTCCCTGATTCTCTGCATCACCGTTTGCAGCGTCTGTAGTAACATTTCCGGCCGCACCGGTTTCAGGAGGTACTCCATGGCACCAAGCTGCAGCGCCTGCTTCGCATAAGCAAATTCATCAAAGGCCGTCAGCATTACGATACTGGTATCCGGCGCAAGCTGTTTGATCGACTGGGCGGCATGCAGACCGTTCATTTCCGGCATGCGGATATCCATGATGACAATATCCGGTTTCAATGCTATAGCCAGCTGTACGGCACTCACGCCGTCACCGGCTTCACCGGCCACTTCAATATCCGGACAATTTCTTTCAATAATCAGCCGCAGCGCCTGCCGTTCCAGCTGTTCGTCATCAACAATCATTAATTTTACCATAATTCCGCCCTCTTCTTGTTAATCATGCTGATAAGGTAGATAGATGGAAACTTTGGTTCCCCGGCCTGGCATGCTGTCCATTGTGAGCCCGTACTGACTGCCAAAAAAATGCTGAATCCGTTTATGTACATTCAGAATTCCCAGCCCGGTTGTATGCCCTTTAGCCAGCTTATTTTTTTTCTCCTGAAAAATTTCCCGCAGCTGGTCTGCCGGTATGCCAGCCCCTGTATCCATTACCTCTATCCACATATCGCCTTTATCCTCGGCCAGCCTGGCTTTTAAATGAATTTCCCCGCCGCTGGCCCTTCCCTCCAAGCCATGAATGATGGCATTCTCCACCAGCGGCTGCAGAATCAGAGGAGGAATCAACGCATCCATCAGTCCGGCCTGAATATCAATAAAGGCTTGAATACGATCGCTGAAACGCATGCGCTGGATATGAAGATAATCCTGAATGGTACGCACTTCTTCTTTTAACTGCCGCAAACGGTCAAGATCCCGCAGGTTGCTGCGCAGTATATCCGCCAGTGCATACACCACCCCCTGCGTTTTCGTCGCTCCCTCCAGCAGGGCCATACGGGCGATGGTATTCAGCGTATTGAACAGAAAATGGGGATTAACCTGCGACTGCAATGCTTTTAATTCAGCGGCCCGCAGCAGATTCTCCAGATCGGCCTTGGCCTGCACCTCACGGGTCAGCTGTTTTTGCATAATGTTGGTTGCTCCGATCTCCACGATATAATTGGACATAATGTAAATCAGATCGGCGGCAGCTTTCAGGCGGCGCTCCGCCACCACATCCACTTTGGCAAAATGCCCCAGCACGGTGGTCTGATCCAGTCCCATATCGGCCACCCGGTTCAGCATGCCTTCCCGGGCGTCATAGTCTTTACGCTCCTGCACTACTTGCCCGGCCAGGAAGGCACCGATATATACTCCTTGTACAATGATGGGCGCTGCCAGATCGGTCAGGCCGGCATGACACAAATAGACAACCGGACTTTTGATCGCCAGTGCCCGGTGCCCGCCGCTGTTGTCGCAGCCAATGCAGCGGGTCAGCCCTTCCGGAAATGAGCGGATATATTGACAAAAAGACGTAAAGTTGCTCGGTTTTGTCACCGGTTCACCCTGAGCATTCACAATCACTGCCGACAATCCGGTCGTTTCCGAAAATTTATCCTGGATTTCCTGCAAAATATCGGTGTTAATAATGCGTTCCAAGGAAAACTGTTCTGCTTTTTGCATGCATCAATTCCCTCATTCTTAGCATTTTTTTGCTTTCTTATATGAGGGATTAGCTATTTTGACTGAAAATTCCTTCAAATAGCCGGCAAAAAAACAAAGGATTTTTCCGGCTTTAGGAAACAGCCGGCACTTCCGTGGCGGCAGGTGGCGTCACTCCCATGTCGGCCAGCCGGGCCATATGCTGCAATGTATACAGCATGGTTTTCAGCATGCCCACCATCAGGACGGCTCCGGTGCCTTCCCCCAAGGCCATATTGGCCCGCAAAACAACATCTTCGGCTACGATATTCCCAAGCAGCAAAGCCGTGGCCATACCCGGTTCTTTTGACATATGTGAAGGGATAGCCTGCCGTTCTACATTTCTGTCAAGGCGGGCGGCGCAAACATAGGCCACGGCGGTAATAAAGCCGTCAATTACAAAAGGTATATGCAGACGGGAACACTCCACCATGCCGGCACAAATCGCCACAATATCAAAACCGCCGACACAGCGTAATATATCTTTCACATCCTTCATATTTTCCCTGTGCAAAGCGACTCCCCTGGCAACAACCGTCCGTTTATGCTTCAAAGCTTCACTGCTATTCAGTCCCGCGCCGCTGCCCACAATAAACTCCGGCATAATCCCGGTCAGCGCATGCAGTACGGCGGACGAGGTCGTTGTATTGCCAATTCCCATTTCCCCAAAGGAAATCAGGTTGTACTGCCCTGCGGCAACCAGGCTGTTCACCATGGCGGTCCCCACTTCCCAGGCGGCTGCAAATTCCTGACGGCTCATGGCTTCTTCCTTCACAAAGTTTTTCGTTCCCAGGGCAACCTTTTTCTGCACCCCGGGAAACGGTTCCGTATGATTGATCCCAATATCGACAACACTGTAAGGAATTTGATGGTAGTGGCAAAAACAGCTGATAGCGGCCCTGCCGGCTACCATATTTTGCGCCTGCAGCCAGGTGATGGACGGCGGGTAGTTGACAACCCCCTCCTCCACCACTCCGTTGTCCGCCGCGTAAATCAGATGATGAGGCCGCAGCTCCTGCTCTACCGTTCCCCAGGACAATAGCAGTTTCTTCACATGTTTTTCCAGCAATCCCAAGCTATTCGGCGGTTTGGCCGCGCCGTTGATCCATGCATCCACCTCTTGTTCAAAATCCATATCGGTTCCTCCCCTGCTTTTTGTTCAACCTGGAAGAAATAAAAATACCTAGCCCAAAAAGGCTAGGTATTTTACCTCCTATCCTTCTGGCATTGCTCCTGGCGCGGAAGCAAATGGCAGCCAAATCAGGCAGGTCTCCTGGCTCCGGATCATCACCGTACTGAACCTTCCCGTTGCCGGTGGCATACTCAGCACGCTTCCCCGATTACAGTGGCGCGACCGCGTCGTTTACAGATGGCGGGCATCTGTCCGAACTTCCCTATTCTCCCCTTCGTAAGAGGCACCTGAATGGTGGCATTTATTATGTAATTCTATAGCTCCATTCTACGTACTGCCGGTAAATTCCTGTGAAATTTTTCAGACAGCAATAAAATGAAACAGGTAGTCATTATAGTCCTATAGTACTAATGAAATAAAAAAACCGTTAACGCTGTGGCCTCCGTCATTTCAATAATCGCCCCGTATACATCTCCCGTAAGTCCGCCCAGCCGGTTTGCGGCGTAATTGGCAAACACTCCCGCCCCTGCCAGCCCGGCCACAGCAGCAACCAGTCCCTGCCAGCCGGCGGCAAATAAGAGGACTGCCGTAAAAACCCCGGCGGTAGGCAGGGTATATCTTCCCGCATATTGAGAAAACGGCTTGCCCAGTCCCTGAGAACGGGCGTAAGGATAAGAGACGATGGCCGCCACCACCGCCAGCCTGGCAATGACCGGCGCCGCCCATAACGCCGCCGGCAGAAGCTCGGGCAAGATAGCGAGCAGCAGCGAATACTTCCATAACAGCAGCAGGCCGAGGGCCATCACCCCGTATGCGCCGACCCGGCTGTCCTTCATTATTGCCAAGGTTCCTTCCCGCGAAGAAGCCGACATGAAACCGTCCCAGGTATCCATATAACCGTCACAATGGAGCCCGCCGGTCAGCATGACCTCCAGCACTATCAGTAAAGCGGCCTGCATATGTATCCCAACGCCGCCGGCCAGCCCCAAGCCGTAGGCTGCGGCTGCCAGCATGCCTCCGATCACGCCGCCGGCCAGCGGAAAAAACTTTACACTGCGGCCAAACTGTAGTTCCGTATAGGGAATCCGGCTCCGGATGGGAAGACGGGTAAGGAACTGTAAAGCAGTAATAACATCCTGCAGCATAGTCATTGCCTCCTGTATGAAAATAGCCGGTACCGCCTGCCGGTCTGAAAGGGCCTCCGCAAAAACTTCTTTCATCCGGTTCTTTCTGTTGTCATAATGGTTTTAGATTACCTTTCTCGCCGGTACCGCCTACTTTCCTGCCCAAACCGGGGTTACCGCAAAATACTCTGGTAATCAGTCAGTATATTCCCATAATGGCTGTACTCCTGTCCGGCCCCGCTTTCTCTTCCGCCGGCACAGGCTGTCCATGCTGTATTGTGTTGCTGTATTGCCTATTCGCGTCCCGGCACTTGCCGTCCGCCTTCCGGCATGATATTTTCAGACTATACAAGTCGAAATCTATCCACTAAGGTCAGGCCTTTATTTTGAGGCTGGCTGCTTTGAGTCAGCCGGCTGCAGAAATAACCAGTGGCTGGGATAGATCAAAAAGAAATTCAACATATACGGAAAATATCAGGAGGCAGGTTAAAAGCATGGCAAATCATAGAAGAATACGGGAATATTTTATGACCCCTGTCAGTCTGTTAGGCGCCGGCTGCCTGAGCGAAATTACCCGCTATATAAAGCCCATGATGTTTCGCAAGGCTTTTATCGTCAGTGATAAAGTACTGGTCGACAGCAAGTTAATCGACAAGCTGACCGATCAGCTCGCTCCGGCCGGGATTCACTACATTCTCTACGATAATGTCGCCCCTAATCCCACCACGGCCCAGGTCAACTACGGCCTGAAATTATACCTGGACAACGGCTGTGATTTTCTCATTTCGTTCGGCGGCGGTTCGCCTCACGATTGCGCCAAGGCCATTGCCCTCTTAGCCACCAATGGCAAATCCATCCATGATTACGAAGGGTTAAACAAGGCCAAACAACCGACTGCCCCCTTGATTACCGTCAACACCACGGCCGGAACAGGCAGCGAACTGACCCGGTTCTGCGTCATTACCGATGAAGAACGTCATGTAAAAATGACCATCACCGACTGGCGGCTTACCCCCCTGCTGGCCATCAACGATGCCGAGTTGATGGTTAATATGCCTCCCTCGCTAACGGCGGCTACCGGCATAGATGCCCTGACCCATGCCGTTGAAGCCTATGTTTCTTTAAACGCCAGTCCGGTCACCGACTGCAAGGCCCTGCAGGCCGTCGAACTGATCGGGGCCCATTTACAGTCTGCCGTGACTAACGGTCAGGACCTTACCGCCCGGGAAATGATGGTCTATGGAGAATATTTAGCCGGCATCGCCTTTAATAATGCCAGCGTCGGCTACGTGCACGCCCTGGCTCACCAGCTCGGCGGCCGCTATAACTATCCTCATGGGCTGGCCAATGCACTGATGCTGCCGGCCGTTATGGCCTTCAACCTGCCGGTGGTGGCAGCAAAATACGCTAAAGTTGCCCGGGCGCTGGGTGTGGACACCAGTGGTTTAACACCGGAAGCGGCTGCAATAGAAGCCGTCCAAAGCGTTAGGAAGTTGATCCGCAATGTCGGCATTGTCAGCGGCCTGCAGCAAATCAAAGGCTTCCGGGAAGAAGACATTCCTCTGCTGGCCGAAAATGCCGCAAGGGATATCTGCGCTGCCACCAATCCCCGCCAGGCCACCCTGGAAGAGCTGGGCATGATTTATCATTGGGCACTGTGATAGTGAGGAACAAATATCAGTGTATCCTCCAAAAAGGAGCTGTCTCCAAATGGATAAATACCATTGGAGATAGCTCCTTTAGTCTTTGAGATAAAAACGAATATATCTTCTAACCTGACTGTTCGTACTTTTGTCGAAACAAAAGTACCAAAAATTCCTGGGCCTGTCTTCCAAAAAGCTTGGAAAATCGCCGGACCGCTTTTTTCCAGAAGGGCCTGGGAAACGAAAAACGTAAAAGTTACACCACTTTATCCTGATCGAAACAGCCTTTTTGACCTGGCTAACCAAAGAGGGCTATGCCCAGAGGTGTAACCAGAAGCGGATGGGGCGGTACCTGGACTTTGCGCCCAAAGGCTTTGCCGAAGGCCTCTGCAAAACCACTTAAATAAGCCGTCCCGCCCACGACATAAACCGGATATTCCCGGCTTTCTTCATGACCGCGCAGCATTTGATTCACAATCGTCGCCATTTTTTCAATAACCGGCAGCACCACCGGCAGTAACTCACGGTGACGAGCCGGATCTTTTTTCATCTGTTCCGCCTGCTCAAAAGGAATTTTGTAAGAACCGGCGATTACCAGCGACACATGCTCACCGCCGGTTGGCTCATCGGCCGTAAACAACAATTTTCCCTCTTTTAATACGGCAATCCCTGTTGTGCCGCCGCCAATATCCACCACGATGCCATGGTCAATCCCCAGCGCCTTAGCGGCCGCCACCGGTTCATCCACCTGGCAGACGGGCTCCAGGCCTGCTCCGGCAATGACATGGCTGCAGGCCGCAGCATTCCGCCCTACCGTTCCCGGCGGAATGGCAGTTGCCCCCTTTTCCAGTGTACAGCCCAGCCGTTCTTCTACTTCTTGCTTTAACTCAGCTACCATCCGCACCGCTCCGCTGAAATCAACTACCAGACCGTCTTTTACAACCGATGCCCAGCGCATGGCCCCCGCAACCGGTCTGCCGTCTTCGTTTGTAACCACCAAAACAATATCCGCTGTCCCTAAATCCACCCCCACCCTATACGGCCCCGGCACAGCTGCTACCGTACGAGTCTGGATTAACCGGTGCAACAACTGAATGTTTTCATACATCCCCCTCACCCTTCCAACTTTCCATAATCAGTGCTGAAACCTTCCTGCCAAGCTTACTTTTCCCCGTGCTTCTTTTTTCTTGCATTCCGGTCACGGCAGGGTACAAATCTTTCCATTTCTATTGTAGCATTATTTTTGCCCCATAAAATAGAAAAATCCCTTAAAACCAAAAGTTTTAAAGGCGAAACTGCAGGATTTCATTAACTTATAAGGATTTCCGCTTTATGACAATCTGATTAATACAAGGTTTATCATACCGAATAAGATACCAAGTATCATAGTTGCCCTGGCGAATTGCTCGTCAAGTCCTCTTTTTTTGCCGCCAAACATGGTCTCGGCACCGCCGGCAATGGAGCCTGACAGTCCGCCGCCCTTCCCTGACTGCAGTATGACAGACAATATCAACGCAATGGACACGATCGCATCTACCACCTGTAAGGCCGTAATCATGACTATACACCCCTGTCAATTATTTGCCTGCTGCTTTCCTACGGTAAAATACCGTAACCATAGTTATGGCAAAACATTATGATATCACCCATGTTCTTATTTTCCCATTTTGCCCAAAGTCTATACCGTTTTTTAGAAAAACAAAGAAGACCGCAGGTTCCCCTGCAGTCTTCTTGATTTCCCTGCTTATTTTTTCAGGTTGTAGAATACGTCGCGGCCTTTATACTGTGCAGTGGAACCAAGCTGTTCTTCGATACGGAGCAACTGGTTGTATTTAGCTACACGGTCGGTACGGGCCGGTGCGCCGGTTTTGATTTGTCCTGCATTGACTGCTACAGCAATGTCGGCAATGGTGGCATCTTCGGTTTCACCGGAACGGTGAGAGATGATAGCCGTATAGCCGGCGCGTTTTGCCATCTCAATAGCGTCAAAAGTTTCGGTCAGACTGCCGATCTGGTTAACTTTTACCAGAATGGAGTTTGCCGTTTCAGCGGCGATACCGCGGCTTAAGCGTTCGGTATTGGTAACGAACAGGTCGTCGCCAACCAACTGTACTTTTTTGCCAAGTTTTTCAGTTAAGAGTTTCCAGCCTTCCCAATCGTCTTCAGCCATACCGTCTTCGATGGAAATGATCGGATATTTTCCAACCAGTTGCGTGTAGAATTCAACCATTTCAGTAGAAGTTTTGACTACGCCTTCGCCTTCCAGGTTGTATTTGCCGTCTTTATAAATTTCGGAAGAAGCTACGTCCAAAGCGATGCAAACTTGTTCGCCGGGTTTGTAACCGGCTTTCTCTACTGCTTCCAGGATAACTTGAATAGCCTGTTCATTGGATTCTAAGTTCGGAGCGAAACCGCCTTCGTCACCGATAGCAGTGTTCAGTCCGCGACCCTTTAAAACGGCCTTCAGGTTGTGGTAGATCCCAGCGCACATGCTGAGCGCTTCGGCAAAGGATTTGGCGCCGACAGGCATAACCATGAATTCCTGAATGTCTACATTGTTGTCGGCATGGGCGCCGCCATTTAAGATGTTCATCATCGGTACAGGAAGCTGTTTGCCGTTTACACCGCCCAGATATTGATACAAAGGCAGGCCTAACGAAGCAGCGGCAGCTTTGGCTACAGCCATAGATACGCCCAGAATGGCATTGGCGCCTAATTTGCCCTTATTCGGAGTTCCATCCAGTTCGATCATAGCGGTATCGATTCCAACTTGATCAAGAGCGTCAAAACCGATAATTTCCGGAGCGATGATATCGTTAACATTTTCTACGGCTTTTAACACGCCTTTGCCCATGTAACGGCTTTTGTCACCGTCTCTGAGTTCCACGGCTTCATACATACCTGTGGAAGCGCCGGACGGAACGGCAGCACGTCCCAGAGTGCCGTCCTCTAAATATACGTCCACCTCAACAGTAGGGTTTCCGCGGGAATCCATAATTTCACGAGCTACAATATCAGTAATAATGGTTGACATTCGTATTGACCTCCTCATATTTATTGAAGCAATTTATTAGCAAGGGCTACCGTCTTTTCAATTAAAGACTGCAACCATATCGCAGGTTATTTTACCAGCAGCGTTTTTCCTGTCATTTCGGTGGGAATATCAATACCGGCCAATTCCAGCAAGGTCGGAGCAATATCCGCCAGTATGCCTTCACGCAGCTTGGCACCGCGATGTTTTTCCGAAACAAGGATAAACGGCACCGGATTGGTGGTATGGGCCGTAAATGGTCCGCCATTCTCCGGATCGACCATCATTTCCGCATTGCCATGGTCGGCTGTAATTAAGGTAATACCGCCCTGATCCCGCATGGCGTCGACAACACGCCCCACACAGGCATCCACCGTCTGTACGGCTTTAACGGCTGCTTCAAACACGCCGGTATGCCCGACCATGTCCCCATTGGCAAAGTTTAAAATGATTACGTCATGCTTGCCGGCTTTAATTTCAGCCACCACTTTATCGGTAACTTCCACCGCACTCATTTCCGGCTGCAAATCATAGGTCGCCACTTTGGGTGACGGAATAAGAATCCGTTCTTCCCCTTCATTCGGTTTTTCCTCGCCGCCGTTGAAGAAGAAGGTAACATGTGCATACTTTTCCGTTTCCGCTATGCGCAACTGTTTTAGACCGGCTGCGGCAAAAACCTCACCCAGCGTATTTTTCAGCACTTGCGGCTTGTAGGCAACTTCCACGTTCAGCGTTTCATCGTATTGGGTCATGGTCGCAAAGTAGAGCGGGAAGAAGCCGTTCCGGCGCTCAAATCCGTTAAATTCTTTATCAACAAAGGTACGGGTAAGTTCGCGTCCGCGGTCAGGACGGAAATTGAAGAAAATGGCTCCGTCATTGGCCTTGATGCCGCAATCACCGCAGCCGTCAATCACGGTAGGCAATACGAACTCATCGGTCTGCTCACGCTGGTAGGAAAGCTCTACCGCCTGACGGGCAGATACCGCCGTTTCCCCCTCGCGATACACCATGGCCGCATAGGCTTTTTCCACCCGCTCCCAGCGTTTGTCGCGGTCCATAGCATAGTAACGCCCTGAAACGGTGGCAATTTTCCCCACTCCGATTTCGATAATCTTAGACTCCAGGGCATCAATAAATTCCAAGGCACTGGACGGAGGAACATCGCGCCCATCCAGGAAGGTATGTACATAGACTTTTTCCAGCCGGTACTTCTTCGCTAATTTCAGCAAAGCATACAAATGCGTATTGTGGCTATGCACGCCGCCGTCCGACAACAGCCCCATCAGGTGCAGCGCCCCGCCGGCAGCTTTGGTCTGTTCTATAATCCCGCACAACACCGGATTGGCAAAGAATTCTCCCTCACGAATGGCTTTCGTAATTCTGGTCAATTCCTGATAAACGACACGTCCGGCACCAATATTCAAATGACCGACTTCCGAGTTGCCCATTTGACCGTCCGGCAAGCCTACGGCCTCACCGGAACAGGCCAGGGTGGTAGACGGGTATAATTCGGTTAACAGCTCCAAGTGCGATGGTTTTGCCTGTACGATAGCATTTGAGGGGTCCTTTACCTTGCCTAACCCCCACCCGTCCATGATGACGAGCGCAATAGGCGATTGCAATTTACTCACGCCATCACTCCCAATTTCCTTTAAGATTTTTAAGATTAGAATTTTACAATTTTGCTGAAGCCGGCGGCGTCGAGGGCTGCACCGCCCACCAAGGCGCCGTCAATATCGCTTTTGGACATCAAATCGGCAATATTGTCGGCTTTTACGCTGCCGCCATACTGGATTCTGACTTTAGTCGCAGCATCGGCGCCAAATTTGTCCGCAATCGTTTTACGGATAAAGGTACAAACCGCATTGGCATCATCGGAAGAAGCGGTACGTCCGGTACCAATAGCCCAAACCGGTTCGTAAGCAATAACCAGCCCGGCAACCTGTTCGGCCGTCAAACCGTCAAGACCGGCTACAACCTGGCCGCCAACGATTTTTTCCGTAATGCCTGCTTCACGTTCTTCCAGAGATTCACCCACGCAAACAATAGGCACAATCCCGTTAGCCAAAGCAGCTTTGGTACGCTTGTTTACGCTTTCATCGGTTTCGCCAAAATATTGGCGGCGTTCCGAATGGCCGACCAAAGTATATTCCGCACCGATGTCTTTGAGCATGCCAGGAGAGATTTCACCGGTATAAGCGCCTTTGGCTTCCCAGTGAATATTTTGTGCACCTAATTTTACGTTTGTCCCGGCAATGGCTTCTTTAACCGCAGCCAACACCGTGAAAGCCGGACAAACAACTACGTCCACGTCTTTGACATCGCTAACCAGGCTGCTCAGTTCTTTTGCCAGGGCAACGCCTTCCGCGGTGGTTTTATTCATTTTCCAGTTACCGGCGATAATCGGTTTACGCATAATCATCCACTCCCATAATTTTTTGACCTAGACACCACAGCTTTACGCTGCGGCGTCTAGGCAATACCTTCGGTTTATTTATCCTGTAGCGCAGCAATACCGGGAAGCACTTTGCCTTCCAGATATTCCAGTGAAGCGCCGCCACCGGTGGAAATATGGGTAATTTTATCGGATAAGCCTACTTTCTGCAATGCGGCAATGGAATCGCCACCGCCGACAACGCTGATGGCATCCGAATCAGCAACTGCTTTAGCCACCGCTTTGGTACCTGCAGCAAAGGCATCCATTTCAAATACGCCCATCGGTCCGTTCCAAACCACGGTTTTAGCACCTTTTAAAGCATTGGCAAACGCTTCGGCTGATTTCGGTCCAATGTCCAGTGCCATCCATTCAGCCGGAATAGCGTCAATGCCGACAACCTTGCTTTCGGCATCAGCGGCAAACTTGTCGGCAACCACCATATCGGTAGGCAGCAGCAAATTAACGCCTTGTTCTTTTGCCTGGGCAATCAAGGATTTAGCCAAATCAAGCTTTTCCGCTTCCACTAAGGATTTACCGGTGGCATAGCCTTGCGCAGCCACAAAGGTATTGGCCATACCGCCGCCAATGATTAAAGTATCCACTTTTTTCAGCAGGTTTTCAATAACGCCGATTTTGTCGGATACTTTGGCACCGCCGATAATGGCAACAAACGGGCGGGTCGGGTTAGCCACAGCCTGCCCGACAAATTTAATTTCTTTTTCCATCAGAAAACCGGCTACCATCGGCAGATGTTTGGTAACACCTTCCACCGACGCATGCGCCCGGTGCGATACGCCAAAAGCATCATTTACACCGATATCGGCCAATTTAGCCAGTTTTTCAGCAAATTCCGGACCGTTCTTTTCTTCTTCCTTATAGTATCTCAGATTTTCCAGCAACAATACTTCGCCCGGTTTCAGGTTTTTAGCCATTTCAACTGCGACCTCGCCAACGCAGTCAGGGGCAAATTTCACTTCCCGGCCTAATAACCGGGAAAGTCTTTTGCCTACGGGAGCTACGGTAAACTCAGGTACCGGCTGTCCTTTCGGACGGCCCAAATGGCAGCCAAGAATTAAAGCCGCACCTTTTTCCAGAAGATAATTGAGTGTCGGCAAGGTAGCGGTGATACGGGTATCATTCGTAATATTGCCTTCTTTGTCCATCGGAACATTGTAGTCAACACGCACAAAGACTTTTTTTCCGGCTACATCGATGTCTCTAATAGACTTTTTATTCACGTTCGTACCTCCTAAAAAGGGTCACAGCATATAGTGTGACCCTCTTTTGGTTAATTAATAATATTTATTGCCGTGGTTGTAACCAACGGTAAGGCCGGGCCTTACATTTCAATTACTTAAGTTCTGCGAAGTATTTAATGGTGCGAACCATTTGGCTGGTATAGCTGTTTTCATTGTCGTACCAGGAAACAACCTGTACTTGTGTTAAGCCATTGTCCATAGGAGCAACCATAGTTTGCGTAGCATCAAACAGCGAACCGTACCGGATACCGATGATATCGCTGGATACCAGTTCTTCTTCGGTGTAACCGAAAGATTCGTTGGTAGCGGCTTTCATAGCGGCATTGATTTGATCTTTCGTTACGGAGCCTTCCACAACGGCAACCAGGATGGTGGTAGAACCGGTAGGAGTAGGAACGCGTTGTGCCGAACCGATTAATTTACCGTTCAATTCAGGGATAACCAAACCGATAGCTTTAGCAGCGCCAGTGGAGTTAGGAACGATATTGATTGCTGCGGCACGGGATCTTCTCAGGTCGCCTTTTTTCTGCGGGCCGTCAAGAGTCATTTGGTCTCCGGTATAGGCATGGATGGTGGACATAATGCCACTCTTAACAGGAGCCAGTTTATGAAGCGCCAAAGCCATAGGAGCCAGGCAGTTGGTGGTGCAGGAAGCTGCGGAAATAACCGTGTCGCTGGCTTTCAAGGTTTGATGGTTTACATTGTAAACGATAGTAGGAAGATCGTTTCCTGCCGGAGCGGAGATAACAACTTTTTTAGCACCTGCTTTAACATGGGCAGAAGCTTTTTCTTTGGAAGTGAAGAAACCTGTGCATTCCAGGACAACGTCCACGCCCAGCTTACCCCAAGGCAACTCTTCCGGTTTAGCCTGAGCATAGATTTTGATTTCCTTGCCGTTAACAGTGATGGAGTCTTCGCCTGCAGTTACTTTGTCAGCTAAAGCGTATCTGCCCTGAGCGGAATCATATTTCAACAAGTGTGCAAGTACTTTGGGACTGGTTAAGTCATTGATTGCAACGACTTCATATCCTTCCGCTCCGAACATCTGACGAAATGCAAGACGTCCAATACGTCCAAAACCATTAATAGCTACTTTTACTGCCATTCTTAAAATACCCCCATACATTTATTTTTTTATACTTAACGATTCCTCGGAAAAGAAACCGCTAACACCGACATAATTTCTGAATGGAACGGGCCGCCGCCTCGTCAGTGACCAGCACATCCTGCTGCCCGGCGCGAATCACCGCCACAATGGCCTCGGCCTTTTCCCGGCCGCCGGCAACGGCGATAACCGTACCAACCCCGGCTAAATCCTCCAGCCGGAGACCGACACTGTTGGTTATATAGACCGGCTCACCCGCTAAGGTACAATAATGTCCCAAGGTTTCCCCCACCGCGCCCCGACGCAGGATTTCGTTTACAATCCGTTTGTCCAGACCGCGGCGCACAGCCATTTTCTTAGCCTGACCAATACTATGTACTAAAATATCGGCTTTTTTGATCATTTGCGCTACCGCCGGCACATTCGGGTCACTGGCTAAAATGGCTTCCACCACTTCTTCGCTGACCCGCTCCGGCATATGCAGCAGACGATAGCGGCCGCCAAGCTTGGTAGCCATTTTAGCGGCGATGGTATTGGCCTGATACTCCATTTTTTCACCCAAACCGCCCCGGGCGGCCACAACGGTCGTTGTGGGCTGTGTCATATAAATGCCTTCAGCCACCATGGCCATGGTGGAGCCTCCGCTGACGGCAATGGTCATATTATCTCCCAAATATTCTCCTAATACACCGGCGGCCACCCGGCCCAGTTCACGTTGCACCAAACTATCCTCATCACTGTCCCCCGGAATGACAATGACTCTTTTAATTCCCAGCTTCCGCGACAATTCGGTTTCCAGAGCGGAAAAACCGTGGAGCAGGTGCACATATTCGCCGATATCCCGTAAACCGGCTTCACCCTCTGAAGTTACCCTCATACCCATTAAAGAAAATTCAACCATGCCTGCTTCTTTCAAAAAATCCACTTGTACCCGTACAGCCCGTTCGCCAACCCCCAGCAACCCCGCCAAGGCGCGGCGGCCGATGGGTTCGTTATAACGGATATGCCTTAGGATGTTATACCGTTCTTCAATAGTATGTATCAGATCAGGTGCAAATTTACGATGCAGCTGTACAATTTTTTCCAAGATTTGTTCCCTCCGGGACTCAATGTGTCCCACCGGTTCATATTGCGTCCCATCATTATCAAAAAAATTTATCCAACTACATAGAAACAATTTTTTCTTTATCTTTTATTCTCATTCGCCACCTGACCAGAAAATCCTGCCTGTATAAACAAAATTTTATAGAGCCTGTAAATATTTTTTCATAAGTACAGCAGGCAACCCGCCGCCTTGGCCGCAGTTTGCCTGCTGAATAAGCTTTACGTGGCTACTTCTTCCGGTTACTAAGCTGAGTGGAAATTACGCGATCGCATTCTTAATCAGTGTGATCGGATGAACGGCTTTGAGACCCGTACCGTGTGTGATTTGCATCCGGCAGGTGCCGCAATCGGAAGCAACCAGATTGACATGGCTTTGTTTTATTTTTTCAAACAGGGCACTGCCGACCTGCATAGAGATATCGTATTTTTCTTCCTTAAAGCCATAACTGCCGGAAATTCCGCAGCAGCCGGCATCGGCATCAATGACTTCCAACCCGGGGATATTTTCCAAAAGATCCACGCTCGGCCGGCCAATTCCCTGTGCCCGCAAGTGGCAGGGCGCATGATATACGATGCGTTCTTTCATCGGCTTAAATTTAAACGGTAATTTTCCTTCATTATATAGGTCCAGTAAAAACTCGGTGGCGTTATACATCTGAGCGGCCACTTTATCGTTGCCGGGAATATCAAACAGTTCCTGATATTCCTGCTGCAGCATCAAATGACAACTGGTACAGCAGGTAACGATCGGATAGCCTTTATCCGCCCATTTGGCCAGTTCCTTAATATTAATGTGCGCATTTTTTTCTGCTTCGTCCAAATAACCGCTGGCCACCATCGGCGTACCGCAGCAAACAAATTCTTCCGGTACAAGCACTTCATATCCGGCCGCCTGCATAACGTCAACAAAATCCATCCCCACCTGCGGGTCATTGTAGTTAATAAAACAGCCAGGATAGAAAATCACTTTATTCTCACCGGGTTTTTGTTTTAGCTTTTTAAAACGCTGATAAAAGGTTCTGCTGGCATAAGAAGGCAAGGAGCGTTTATCCGTCAATCCGATTTGCTTCATGATGGCTTTATTGATCGGGTTGGACAAGGCAAAGTTGGTAATGCCTGCAAACGGGCTGGCCAGTTTTCCCATCGTTTCACCGTGAGCCAGCATCCAGTCGCGCAGACTGTGTTTATGGGTTTTGTAGTACTCCGCTTTTGCCCGGACATTTAATGTGGATATCGGCACACCGGAAGGACAGCTGATATCACAGTTTTTACAGTTGGAGCAATAATCCAGTGAAGGTTCTATATCATTACTGGAATAACGGAATCTTTCCAGCGCCGGGCCAACCAGTTTCGGCCCGCGGAATTTATTGGTAGCGGCCGTTACCGGACAATGCGCGACACACGAAGTACATGAGATGCACTCGTCTGGTAAATGTTGATTTTTTTTCATGATATATTCTCTCCTTAATTTTTAGACCGACATACCGGCATGATAGCCCGAAGCCATAGCCACGCCGTTACCGGATTTTTCAAGGCAATAATCATACCCGGGCAGATTACGGCCTGCCACAAATACATTCTCCAGAATCAGCCTGCCATTTTCATCAACCGGCTGGAGATTATTATCGACTCTGATGCCGATTTGAGCGAAAGGCTGGCCATTTTGCGCAAACAATTTAAGGTCGCCCCAGTTGTCCTGATTCATATCTCCTGCCAGCGGCAACTTGAAAATGGGCTCGCTGGCCGTGCCCGGCCCCGATACCAGTCCGCCTCCGAAGAATCCGCCGGTGGCCAGCACAAAACTTTTGGCGTAAAAAATACGTTCCCGTGCCATGGTGCTGACAACGACTCCTCTACCAATAGCATTTTCCACAATGGAGCCGGTAATATTCACTTGTTCGGCAACAGCCACACCTATTTTTTTAATATAATTCATAAACAGACTGCGCAGCCTATACCCTGTTACTCCCGGCGGCATGCCCAGCAGTTCCACAATCTTACACTGTAAAGCACCCTCCAACTCGTCGCGGACGGCATAACTCGGTTTACTGCCCAGTACCGGCGGTACCAATACCACCGTTCCCGGTTTTACAGCCCCTTTCAACTGGCTGACAAACTGACTGCGTCCATCCGGAGTATCCATCCAGCGGGCCACATCGAGAGCATTAAAATCACGTCCGGGTTCCCCCTGCCTGATATCAATATTAATCATGTCATATTGCTTATCATAACCGGCAATACGGGACAAGCCCTTGGCAACCACCTGCGGATAATAATCCTTCAGTTTTTCAAAACCAACAACCAGAACCCGTTCCGCCGCGGCAATAACCGATGAATCCATAGTCTTGGGAATCAGCCCGGTCGGTTTGAGGGTTCCCGCCGCAGTGGGAAGAAACGAATTTTTCTCCAAACTGCCGGTATATTCAAACCCTTCCGTTTTGCATACATCCAGAAAGAACTGAGCGGCAGCCGCCACTTTTTCCGTTCCCAGACGGGCATACGGATGCGTCGGCGGTAATTTCGCCACTGCGGAATAAAAATCATTCACTATGCTTTTGTCCGGCAAATAACCCAAAAGATCGACTGTCCCACTGCCAAAAGCCACGGCCCCTGTCCCTTTGGCCATGAGCATAACCTTTTTCCCTCGCTTTGCGGCGGCCGCAGCCGCTACCAGGCCGGTCAAACCGGCTCCTATAACAATTACATCATATTCTTTCATGATGAAATCTCCCCATCTATATTTAAAGTCGCCTGATAAATCCCGCGCATGAGTTCCATCTCCCGGAGCTGATTTCCCCATAAGGCGGCACGAATTCCACTCCAGCGTGACTGCAGGAAGCCCTGCAAAAGTTCGGAAGAGTTATCATTATCCAATAATTCATTGGCTACCACTACGCCGACGCTGCGGAAAGCACAGAACGAACCCTGACAGGTTCCCATGCCCATTCTCGTCTTACGGCGGATATCATCCAAATTGTAGCTGGTATTTTCAGCTGCCATTTCCTCGATTTCCGCTAACGTGACCATTTCACATTCACAGACCAACTGCCGTTTTTCCGGTTTTTGCTTCATGCGGTCGACCACATTGTCAAATTTCTCTCCCAGGCGGGAAATAGCCACCTCGGCACCATAAGAGGGAAAATACTTTTTGGCTTCGGCAATTTTTTCCGCCGGCTGGTCTTCCACCAACGGCTCAATTGCCGTACGACATTCTGCGTTTACCTGCAGCTTCTTACAAACAACATCGGCCATTCTTTCGGCCATTAGACGATAGGTTGTCAGTTTCCCGCCAACGATGGTAACCAGGCCTTCCAGTCCATCCTTGGCATGATCAATAATGGTAAAGTTACGGGAAGCCGCCCGTCCGGCCGCATCCGGATTCGCACTATACAGCGGTCTGGTACCGGCAAAAGCGCGCAGGATGCGGTAATGATAAATATCTTCAAATAATCCTTCACCGATCTTTAACAGCTTAATTACGTCTTCGGTGCGGGGGATGGTGTCATCCGGCCGTTCAGCCGCTTCCGAGGTTGTCCCCAGAATGGTAATCGATCCATGGGGCACAAAAATATCGCCGTCGGAAGGAGGACGCAGGCGATTCACTACCCGGCTGGTAAAACGGTGATTAAAAGCAACCAGCGTTCCTCTGTCAGGTTTCACATTCACGCTGAGGCCGGCAAACCCGACGATGTGTCCTACCCAGGATCCCGCTGCGTTGACAATACATTCACAGGCAATTTGATCGGTTTCACCGGTCAGGGTATTGCGCACCTTCACCCCGGTCACCCGGCCATTGGATTGTTCAATGCCAATGACTTCGGTATAGGTCATAACCTTGCCGCCATACCGTTTAGCCGACATGACATTCTGCCAGGCCAGACGGAATCCGTCGATAGCCGAGTCAGGCACCCGGTAAACGGACAAAGCCCGTCGTGTAAGGTTAGGCTCCAGGCGGACGGCCTCCTCCGGAGTAATCTGAATGGTGGAAATCCCCACCTTTTTACAGGCCTCCACCCATTTGGCTTCAAAACTTTCGTCATCCTCAGGGAGGCGCACAAAAAAGCCTTCGGTTTCCTCCACACAATGCCGGCCAATTTTGCGCAAAATCATGTTTTCCTCAATACATTCCTGCGCTGATTCGGCATCTTTTACGGCATAACGGCCGCCACTGTGCAGTAATCCATGAAAACGTGAACTGGTTCCATAGACCAAATCGCGCTGTTCCAGCAAAATGGCCTTTACACCACGCATCGATAAGTCACGTAATACACCTACACCGGTGGCGCCGCCGCCGATAACCACAACTGTCGTCTGCTGCATAATAAGACTCCTTTCATCTGTTTAAGAACTATAAAATTATTAATGAAAAAAGATTTTCAGTCATAGCACTATCTCTATACCTGCCCTATAGTACCATGGCTCAATAGCTTTTTTACTATAGTATAAACTCAGCCGTACCGGTCAATAACAAAAATTCAGAAAAATCATATCAGGACTTATTACCGTAAACAAACTAAATAGAGAAGCCCCCAAATAAGACTATGCCTTCATAGTTTATTAATGGACTTCTCTTTGCTTTTGCGTCCCTGTATAGGTTTACTTGTCCTGCTACATCTATCATATAATAAAAATCTGAATACTGCAATATATTATTTTTAACAAGTGTTAAGCCGCTGAGAAATTGTAAATAATTTTCGCATAAATAGCCGTCCGGCTTCGCCTTCCCTTTCCCGATACAAAGGCGGGGAAAGCCGCTCTTTTTACCAATACCGGAAGAGCTGCTTTCCCCTGTTTTTTAGACTGTCCTTTACTCTTCTTCCCAGTCCATCGAACGTTTAACGGCTTTTTGCCAGCCGGCATACAGCTTTTTAGCTTCCCGGGCGTCCAGTGTCGGAGCAAAGGATTTATCGATCTTCCAGCTTGATCCCAGTTCCTTTTTATCCTTCCACACTCCCACCGCCAAACCGGCCAGATAAGCAGCCCCCAGTGCAGTTGTTTCGATAATTTGCGGCCGGTCGACCGGAACGCCTAAGATATCGGCCTGGAACTGCATAAGAATATTATTGGCTACCGCACCGCCGTCCACTTTCAGCGCCTGCAGTTTGATTCCGGAATCCGCTTCCATGGCGCTAAGGACATCCTTCGTCTGATAAGCCAGTGAATTCAAGGTAGCCCGGACAATATGAGCCCGTTTTACGCCTCGGGTAAGTCCGAAAATAGCACCTCTGGCTTTCATATCCCAATACGGTGCGCCTAATCCAACAAAAGCCGGCACCACATAAACGCCTTCGGTATCTTTTACCTTGCCGGCTACATACTCGGAATCCGGCGCGTCTTCAATCATCCGCAAGCCGTCGCGCAGCCATTGAATGGCGGAACCGGCAACAAAAATACTGCCCTCCAGCGCATATTCCACTTTGCCGTCAATCCCCCAGGCAATGGTAGTAACCAGCCCGTTAGCCGATTTATACACTTTGGAGCCGGTATTCATCAACATGAAGCAGCCGGTGCCATAGGTATTCTTTGCCATGCCTTCTTCAAAACAAGTCTGCCCGAACAAAGCGGCCTGCTGGTCACCGGCAGCGCCGGCAATGGGTACGGAAGCTCCCAGGAACACTTCCGGAGAGGTAGTGCCGTACACTTCGCTGGACGGACGGACTTCCGGCAGCAGGCATGCGGGAACGGTCAAGGCTGCCAGCAATTCTTCATCCCATTTGAGTTCATTAATATTATACATCAACGTCCGGGAAGCATTGGAATAATCGGTAACATGCACTTTCCCGCCGGTCAGTTTCCAAATCAGCCAGGTATCCATGGTACCAAACAGCAATTCGCATTTTTCCGCTCTCTCCCGTACCCCGGGCACATTATCCAAAATCCATTTCACTTTTGTACCGGAAAAATAAGCATCCACAACCAAACCGGTTTTATCCCGGAAAGTCTGCTCCAGCCCCTTGGCTTTTAATTCATCACAAATGCCTGCCGTTTGGCGCGACTGCCAGACGATGGCATTGTATACCGGCTTGCCGGTAGCTTTGTCCCAGATCACGGTGGTCTCACGCTGATTGGTTATCCCGATGGCAGCAATGTCCGTCGCATTTAAACCCGCTTTGGCCACAGCCTCGGCTGCAACTCCGATCTGTGTGCTCCAAATTTCTTCCGCATTGTGCTCCACCCAGCCCGGTTTCGGGAAAATTTGCGTAAATTCCTTTTGCGATACCGCAACTATATTCGATTCATTATCAAAAATAATAGCCCGCGAACTGGTAGTGCCCTGATCCAACGCCATAACGTATTTTTTACTCACACCGATCTACTCCTTCATTTTTTATTAGCATCCGCGAAGATAAGCCTGTCGTCTGCTGCAGCTGAACAGTATCTACTAATTCTCCACGGCAAACCATCATGTGATAATATGATTAAATAATACCGGAAGCTTTGGCAATCACATAAGCAATACCGCCGCCAACCATCGGGGCAACAACCGGAATCCAGGCATATCCCCAATCGGAGGAACCCTTGCCGGCGATCGGCAATACGGCGTGGGCAATGCGGGGTCCCAGGTCACGGGCCGGATTTAAGGCATATCCGGTTGGTCCGCCCAGGCTCAAGCCCAAGGCCCAAATCAATATGCCTACCAGATAAGGACCGACTCCGGGAGGAATCGAACCGGTTGCTTTCGAAAAGATCACCCAGATGCCAAGCATTAACATGGCTGTGGCAATGACTTCACATAAAAAATTGGCCATCGTATTGCGGACTGCCGGACCGGTTGAGAAAACAGCCAGTTTAAGTCCGGGATCATCGGTAATTTCCCAGTGCGGCAGATAAGCCAGCCAAACAATAACGGCACCGACAAAAGCACCGGCCATTTCCGCCGCCATGGTGAAAAGCGCCTGGTCAGTGGCATACACACCGCCGGCCAGTAATTTGGCAAATGTCACCGCCGGATTCAGGTCGGCCTGCGGAGCCCCCGTTGCCTGTGCTGCAAAAACACCCAGAGAAACCGCAAAAGCCCATCCTGCCGTGATGACAATCCAGCCGCCACCGTTACCTTTTGAGTCCTTAAGTAAAACATTGGCAACAACCCCGCCGCCAAAAATAATTAACACCATTGTTCCGAAAAATTCACCAAACAAATTAGTCATTGACGTTCCTCCTTATTAGTATGAATGACTACTGGAATTCCCGAACTGCTCTTTTTCACCTCCTTGATTCTAGTTATATACAAGCAGCGGCAAATATATATAACCACTATTTTCTCCGCTGCTTTGTACAACCTGCTTCTAACAAAAAGAGTCCGAAAAAGAGCCATGGCACAACCATAACAATTTTTCGGACTTCTCTATCTCTAGCGTCCTTGCCTTATAAACTGCAGCCACATTGCTCCAGACTTTTTTCTTACCTTGTTAACAGCGAACTCCTGCCGCTTTATCCACATCCACCAGCCAGCCTTGACCTTTTACAAGCAGATGAAGATTTGCCAACATTCTAATACTATGACTATTCTGTATAATTCTAAATATTCCTGCAAAAATAAATAATTTTTTTTAAAAAGTCCTTTTGTTCTTAGTGTAAACAAAAGAAAAAATGGTTCTAAAAAGCATTTATAAGTAAAAAACGCTCTAGAACCATTCAACCAAACAGAATACATATTTAATTTTTTTATAAAGTTCGCCATCCAAATTATGTACGTACTATTTCTCCTCAGGCACAACAAAATTCCATAATTCCCGTTTGCTGGTACTCACCGAATATACGCCATTGCGCAATGCGGTCAGTACCTCCTCTTCCGTCTGGACCAGACCACCCGCCAGCAGCGGCAAACCGACTTCCGCAACCAGCTTCTTGATAATGTTGCTGGAAACGGTACCGGGTAAAATTTCGATCGCGTCCGGTTTTAAGGTCCGGGCAGCATTGATACCTGTCCGCACAGCCTCCGAGTCCATCAAAAAGAGTCTTTGAATGACAATCATACCATCCTCGTGTGCCATTCTGCCGATCTGAGTCTTGGTCGTAATGACAGCGGAAACTCCCTGCCGCGCTAAAAAATTAATTCCCGCTTTATCCCTGCCGATGCCTTCCAGTAAGTCCAAATGCAGTATCAATCGTTTTTTGTATTGCTTTGCCTGTTCCAATAAACTGGATATTGTATTAATATCCCCGAATAACACGATCACCCCCGGAGCCGCGGTGTGCATCATCGCATGTTTGAAATCCTGAATCGTACGAACTGCCGGAATAATAGGTCCATTGACAATCGTCTTTAAAATACCAGGAACCTGCAATCCTCATCCCCTCACAATCTTCTTTGTTAATAGTATGCATGGACATCAATGAATATAATTATAACGCCAAATTAAGCTTTCTCCAAATGTTTATTGTTTTCCTGCCGTTCAGGCGTCCCGTCAGCAGATACTCGGTGAATATTCTGCAAGGTAGAAATAGTTGCGTTGAATAATAGAAAGAATTTTGCAAAAAATATTGACAATTCCTGGTTGAAATACTATGATCTAATCAGCATCTGTGTTCAGACCTGGAATCTCGTGGCAATATCTTGATCTTTGTCCCTGTTACACCGATTATCCCTAAAAGTCATGTAAAGGAGGAGGTACTATGACGGATAAGAAAAATCAGTTCCAGGATCAAAACAGTTGCAGTACTGCCGGCATGGGCTTTGCCCGTACCGAAGGAGGGGCAAACATAGCACCGGAAAACTGCGGCTTGCCGCAAAGAGGCTTCGCCACTACCGATGCTGCTGAAAAAACCCCGGCTCCGGAGGAAACAGCAGAGGAAAATGACTGCAGCACCGCCGGTATGGGCTTTGCCCGTACGGATAAAACCAAAATAGCTGCCGAGAACTGCGCTTCTCCCGGCAAAGGTTTTGCCACAACCGACTTTGGCAAGAAAAAGTAACGTTCATAAAATCCAATCTTCCTGTTTGCAGGCTGCCGGCTTAGCGGACGATGCCTATGCACGGGGGGCTTGGGTTTTATTATATGTACTATTTTTAAATAAGGAGGTTTCTGGAGATGAAAAAAATCATTAATGTCCCGGAACAAGTGGTCGAGGACATGCTGCAGGGAATTGCTGCCGCGCATCCGCAATACGTCAAACGTCTGGAAGGTGCAAATGTGCTGGTGCGTGCCCAAAAAGCACCAAACAAAGTGGCTCTGGTCAGCGGCGGCGGCAGCGGCCACGAGCCGGCTCATGGCGGTTTTGTCGGCAAAGGCATGCTGGATGGCGCAGTGGCAGGTGCCGTGTTTACCTCCCCGACGCCCGACCAGGTATACGAAGCCGTCAAAGCCGTGGATAACGGCAGCGGCGTACTGCTGATCATCAAAAACTACACCGGTGATGTCATGAATTTCGAAATGGCTGCGGAAATGGCTGCGGCCGACGGCATTACGGTGGAAAGGGTCACGGTCAATGACGACGTAGCCGTGGAAAACAGTACCTGGACCATTGGCCGCCGCGGTATTGCCGGTACCATTTTTGTGCACAAGCTGGCCGGTGCCAAAGCGGAAACAGGAGCCGATCTGTCCGAAGTCAAACGCATTGCCGAAAAAACCATTCAAAATGTCCGCTCCTTTGGTATGGCCCTGTCACCCTGCACTGTACCGGCTGCCGGCAAACCCAGCTTCACCCTGGCGGAAAACGAAGTGGAAATCGGCATGGGCATTCACGGCGAACCGGGCACTCACCGTGAAATCATTCGCACGGCCGATGAAACGGCCGCCACGCTGCTGGATAAAATATTGGCCGATATGCCGGTTGCAGCCGGCGAAGAGGTGGCCGTACTCATTAACGGGCTTGGCGCAACGCCGGCCATGGAGCTCTACATAGTCAACAACAAAGTGGCTTCATTGTTAAAAGCTAAAGGCATTCATACCGTAAAAACCTTTGTCGGCAATTACATGACCTCGCTGGAAATGGCAGGATTCTCCATCACTCTTCTGAAACTGGACAGTGAACTGAAGGACTTGCTGCTGGCACCGGCAGACACCCCGGCTCTGGTTCAATTTTAAAGGAGGTCCTGTTAGACCATGGATAATACACTTTCCGCTCTTACCTGCGCCGTACAGGAAGCTATCAGCAGCCATAAAGACTGGCTGACCTCGCTGGATGCCGCCATCGGGGATGGCGATCACGGAATCAATATGGCACGGGGGTTCGAAGCCGTTACCGCTAAAATAGCCGGGTTACCCGCTGAAACAACGCCGGCGGCTTTACTAAAAACTATCGGTATGACCTTGATCTCCACCGTAGGCGGAGCCTCCGGGCCGCTCTATGGTACAGCCTTTCTCCGTGCCGCCGGGGAGGCTCCCCAGGAGTACGCTCCGCCGGATGCCCAAACGGTACAGGCCATGTTAGGTGCCGCTTTGCAGGGAATAAAAGACCGCGGCAAAGCCGTTTCCGGCGAAAAGACTATGCTCGACGCTCTGGAACCGGCTTATCAGGCCTTTACAGAAGCGCTGGAACAGAACCGGCCGCTGTCCGAATGCCTGGAAGCAGCCTGCGGTGCCGCCTCGCAGGGCGTCGAATATACAAAAACCATCGCTGCAACCAAAGGCCGCGCCAGCTATCTCGGGGAACGCAGCATCGGCCACCAGGATCCGGGTGCCTCCTCCTGTTATCTGATTCTAAGGACTATTACCGATTTTACGAAAAAAAATGCGGAGGTTAGTTAATTTGGTAGGTTTGGTTATTGTATCGCACAGCACGAAAATAGCCGAAGGAATCTGCGACATGGCTTATCAAATGGCCGGTTCCGGCCAGAAAATTATTGCCGCCGGCGGCACGGCTGATGGCGGTATCGGAACCGATCCGGTAAAAATAGCCGCAGCTTTACAGGCCGCCGATGACGGCAGCGGCGTGGTCATTCTGGCTGACCTGGGAAGTGCCGTGTTATCCGCCGATATGGCCCTGGAACTCATTGAAGAGCCATTAAGGAGCCGGGTAAAAATCGCCAATGCCCCCATTGTCGAAGGGGCCGTCAGCGCAGCCGTCCAGGCTTCTCTGGGTTCAGAACTGCCGGAAGTAGTCCGGACCGCCGAACAGGCTCGCAATCTGGAGAAAGTATAACGGAAAAAAAGAGAATGTTGCAATAAGAAAATTGCAGCTGCCCCGTTTCATTCTTCCCGTTCGGCCTTTTCTGGAAAAATACGTTCCGTAGGATGAAAAATTGCCGGCTTACGTTAAGAAATCCGTTTGTTTGAGCGAGCGAGTTTACGGATTTTAGTAAGCCGGCAATTTTTCAAGTATTTTGGAAGACAGGCCTAGCCCTTTTGCTTCTTTTGGGGCGATGCCAAAAGAAGGGTAGTTTACTGCCACTATATTTACATGCTCTTACAAATAAGTAAAAGCATTTTGCGATAGTCCCTTCTATTGTTTCCACTCTTTATTCCATTTCAATATAGTTATTTAATGTAGAACCGGGCATGGTCATCGGCAAGACAAATTCTTTTTTGTAAACCTTGGCTACAATCACCCGCGGTTCCCGTACCGACAGAGCATCGGCAAAGGCTGCGGCAAATCCTTCGGCGCTATCGACGGCGACACTGTTGACGCCAAAGCTTTTGGCATACAGCGTAAAATCCATGCCCGGCGGCAAACAGCACGATGAATAACGCTGACGGTACAGCGCATGCTGCATCTGTCTGATCATACCCAGTCCGTGATTGTCAAAAATAACGGAAATAACCGGTAGACAGTGCGATGCAATGGTATAGAGCTCATTACCGGTCATTTTCATGCCGCCGTCGCCGGCAAGATGGACGACACGTTTTTCCGGGACAGCAAACTGCGCTCCCATAGCGGCGGGCAAACCATAGCCCATAGCCCCCAAGCCACCCGACGTCAGCCAGGTCCGGGGTTTTTCAATCTTAAGGTGCTGAGCCGCCCACATTTGATGCTGTCCGACATCGGTGGCAAACACCACCTTCCGGCCCGCAGTCTGCCGGGCAATATTGTTCATAATCCAGGGAACCGTCAAATAGTCCGCAGTATATCGCGGAGCGAATTCCTCCTGCCAGGAAGAAATGGTATTCAGCCATCGCTCCACCGGGCCCTGCTGAGCATACTCTTCAATGTAAGCCAGGATTTTCTTAATATCACCGGGCAGGCCGATATGGGTTACAATATTTTTGTCAATCTCAGCCGGATCAATATCAATATGAATGACCTGTTTTTGTTCTCCATACCGTTCACGGTCACCGGTCACGCGGTCGCTAAACCGGCAGCCGACAGCAATAATCGTATCCGCATAATGAATGGTGCTATTGGCCGCTTTATGGCCATGCAAACCGGTCAACCCCAAAAAGCGGGGATGTGAGGCGGGGAAAGCACCCAATCCCATCAGCGTACTGACTACCGGCAGGCGGCATTTTTCGGCCAAAGCAAAAACTTCCTGCTCCGCTCCGGCCTGAATAACCCCGCCGCCCACAAGAATAACTGGCCGCTTGGCTTCTTCAATAAGCAGAGCCGCCTCCTTAAGCTTCGTTTCCATACAGGAGGAAATATGCCATTCCCGCAGTTTTTTAGGTGGTGCTTCATAAAAATCCAGTTCTGCGCTTTGCACGTCCCGGGGTATATCGACCAGCACCGGCCCCGGACGGCCGGAAGAAGCAATGTGAAAAGCCTGGCGCATAATTTCCGGCAGTTTGCTGACCTCTTTAACCTGAAAATTATGTTTGGTAATGGCCATGGTCATGCCGACAATATCAATTTCCTGGAAGGCATCCTGGCCAATCACACCGGTCGCCACCTGGCCGGTAATGGCTACCACCGGTATGGAATCCATATACGCCGCAGCTAATCCGGTAACAAGATTGGTTGCGCCGGGACCCGAGGTGGCAATACACACGCCAACCCGCCCGCTGGCCCGGGCATACCCGTCGGCGGCATGGGCAGCCCCCTGTTCGTGAACGGTAAGAATGTGCCTAAGCGAAGCTGCGTCACGCAGCGCATCATAAAGCGGCAGCACCGTCCCACCCGGATAACCGAATACCGTATCCACTCCTTGTTCCAACAAACACGCGATTACCGCTTGCGCCCCGGTTATCATCGCAACCCCTCCTTGCCTCTTACCCGGCATGCTTTCTTTTCGTTATGTTTGGTTATGCCTGCTTTCCGCTGATTTTGTCTTCAGGAACACCGCAGACCGCAATCATTTTATTAATGGCATTGACATAAGCTTTGGCGCTGGCTTCAATTACATCGGTACTCAAGCCGCGTCCACTGAACGGACGGCCGTCACATTCCACCCAGACAATGGCTTCCCCCAGCGCGTCCTCACCGGAAGTAACCGCCTTGATGGCGTAGTCGCGCAGACTAACCTTAAAGCCCACCGCGGCTTCAATGGCCTTAAAACTGGCGTCAACCGGTCCGTCTCCGCAGCTGGCATGCTCCACAATGCCGGCGCTGGTTTCCAGCCGTACGGTGGCCGTAGCCAGCATCCGGTTGCCGCTGACCACATGGTGATAGGACAGCCGGTACCATTCCGGTTTTAAGGTTACCTTTTCATTAACCAGGGCTTCGATATCCCGGTCAAACACCATCTTCTTGCGGTCAGCCAGTTCTTTAAAGCGGCCAAACAATACATTGACGGCATCACTGTCCAGTTCGAAGCCCAACTCCCGCAGCCGGTCTTCAAAAGCGTGACGCCCGGAATGTTTCCCCAAAACAATGGCATTGCGACTGATGCCCACGTCTTCGGGACGCATAATTTCATAAGTCAGTGAATTATTTAAAATACCGTGCTGATGAATGCCGGATTCGTGGGCAAAGGCATTTTCACCCACCACAGCTTTGTTGGGAGGAACCACAATACCGCTTAACGTACTGACCAGACGCGAAGCACGGTAAATTTGTTTGGTATCGATACGGGTATCCACCTTATAGAATTCCTTGCGGGTATGAAGAGCCATAATGATTTCTTCCATCGACGCATTGCCGGCCCGCTCTCCCAGTCCGTTGACCGTACATTCCACCTGGGTAGCGCCATTCTCAACGGCTGCCAGGGAATTGGCCACCGCCATGCCCAAATCATCATGACAGTGAACGCTGATATCCGCTTTGTGAATGTTGGGCACATGTTCGCGGATATATCTGATCAGTGCGCCAAATTCAGCGGGTGTTACATACCCTACCGTATCGGGAATGTTAATGACCGTAGCGCCGGCATGAATCACTGCGGTATACACCTGGCAAAGATACTCCCAGTCCGAACGCGAAGCATCCTCGGCGGAAAACTCCACGTCCTCGACAAATCTTTTGGCATAGCGCACCGCTTCTTCCGCTCTGGCCAATACCTGTTCCCGGGTCATTTTCAGTTTGTATTCCAGATGAATGTCACTGGTGGCGATAAAGGTGTGTATCCGGGGCCGCTCCGCCTGTTTGAGCGCATTGACTGCGGCATCAATGTCTTTTTGCCCGGCCCTGGCCAAACCGGCAATTGCCGGTCCTTTGACTTTAGCCGCAATTTGACTGACCGCAGTAAAATCGCCGGGGGAAGCAATAGGAAACCCCGCTTCAATCACATCCACCCGCAGCTTGGCGAGAGCCTGCGCTATC
Organism: Propionispora sp. 2/2-37; assembly: GCF_001298735.1. Taxonomy (GTDB): domain Bacteria; phylum Bacillota; class Negativicutes; order Propionisporales; family Propionisporaceae; genus Propionispora. The sequence goes on from NZ_CYSP01000002.1 coordinate 72,397, forward strand.
TCCAGTTTTTCCCCAACCTCCAGGCAAACACCCGGAGTCTGTTCTCCGTCACGCAAAGTGGTATCAAATATTTTGATGACGGGTATATCCATATCCATCCCTCTTTTCCTAAACTGGTATAAATGTGTTGCGTCATGATGATATGAAAACGAAAGTCAAAATACCATCGCAGCATTCATATCCTCATGACGCATTTTACTTACCTAATATAGCGTGTCTTCTGCCGGTCGTCCAGGCCGGTTTATCTGACCGGTACTTATTTTTTCAGCCAGGACATCATGGAACGGAGTTTTGCACCAACCACTTCGATTTCCTGTGCCGCTTCTTTGCGTCTGATGGAAGTAAATTCCGGACGGTTGGCCTGATTTTCCAAAATCCATTTTTTCGCAAACACGCCGTTTTGGATTTCAGACAGAACCCTTTTCATTTCCGTCCGCGTTTCATCAGTTACAATTCGCGGACCGGTCATGTAGTCACCGTACTCGGCAGTATCACTGATGGAATAGCGCATGTTGGCCAGTCCGCCTTCATACATAAGATCGACAATCAACTTCAGTTCGTGGAAGCATTCAAAGTAAGCAATTTCCGGCTGATATCCGGCTTCCACCAAGGTATCGAAACCGGCTTTAACCAGGGCGCTTACACCGCCGCAAAGCACTGCCTGTTCACCGAATAAATCCGTTTCGGTTTCTTCCTGGAATGTAGTGGTAAGAACACCGGCTCTGGTGCCGCCGATGCCGCGGGCATAAGCCAGTGCTGTTTCCTGGGCATTGCCGGTATAATCCTGGTATACGGCCATAACGCAGGGAACGCCCTTGCCTTCGGTATATACCCGGCGGACAAGATGTCCGGGTCCTTTCGGAGCGACCATAAATACGTCTACATTGGCCGGCGGCACAATTTGGTTGAAGTGAATATTGAAGCCATGGGCAAAAGCAAGCGCCGCCCCTTCTTTGAGATTAGGTGCAATTTCCGTTTTGTATACCTGTGCCTGTCTTTCATCGGGAATCAAAATCATGGTGATATCCGCAGCAGCCACAGCATCGGCAACGGTAGCCACTTTAAGGCCGCTTTCTTCTACTTTTGTCCAGGACTTGCTGCCTTTGTACAAACCGACAATAACCTTCACACCGCTGTCTTTTAGGTTGAGGGCATGCGCGTGTCCCTGGCTGCCAAAACCAATAACGGCCACCGTTTTATCCTGAATCATTTCCCAGTTTGCATCTTGATCATAGTACATTCTCGCCATTTCTATCGCTCTCCTCATATTGATAAATTGTATTTTCACCCCGCGCCAGTCCGATAAGACCGGTGCGGATCATTTCCAGAAGTCCGTAGGGAACCAGCAAATCGGCTAATGCATTGATTTTCTCCTCATCGCCGGTAATCTCCAGCGTCAGTGTGGTCTCCTGTACATCCACCACATTGGCCCGGAACACTTCGGCCAGCTTCAGCACTTCCGTGCGTTTATCCCCGGCACGAACCTTTAATAGCGCCATTCCTCTAGTTACGGAAGAAATCTGCGACAAACTTTGTACTGCCACAACCTCCACCAGTTTTTCCAGTTGTTTGGTCACCTGATCAACCACCGACTGATCGCCGCAAACGACAGCCGTAATCCGGGAGTACTCAGTATCCTGGGTAACACCAACAGTGAGGCTGTCAATATTAAAACCCCGCCGGGAAAACATACCGGCAACCCGGACCAATACTCCTGGCTGATTCTGCACCAAAATGGATAAAACCTGCCTCACTTTATCCCTCCTTTGTAAAACTAAAAACCGCCCCCATTGACCTTGCGTCAATAGGGGCGGTTAAACCGCGGTACCACCCTACATTTCACTCACGCGCCGGTAAAATGCAAGCCGACTTCCGTTCAACGCCCGGCAAGCGCCTCTCTCTAACCGGATCAATGCCGGCTTCAAGGGAGGAGTTCATGGGTGAGCTATGGCGACACTTCGCACCGGTTCGCAGCAACCACCGGCTCTCTGCAGCAGGATATGTCGTTTTATCCCAATCATAACCTTTATTTGCAAGCTTACGTTACGCAACTCACTGTCCGCTAAGCCTTAAGTAAGTTTGTAACATTGAATACATTATGCCAATACATCTGTCATTTGTCAATACATTTATGAAAAAAATCCCTGAGTTTTCATCTTTCTTGGCCAAAACCAGGACAGTTACGATTCGCATTTTACCGAATAAATTCCCGGAATGGCGGCCAGTCTGGCCGAAACGCAGTTGACATCCTGGTCTTCAGGAAACTGCAGCACCAGATGAAACAAAATCATATGATTGCTCTCTTCGATTTTAATGTCCCGGATACTTACGCCCAGACTCCCCAGACAGGAGCCGATAGCGCCGATCTGCTCCGGTTTATCGGTACTGGTGACAACCAGATTGACAAACTGCTTGTTATACAATGTGGCTTCCATGCGGGTCAGGATGACTAAAATAGCAAAAATCAAAAAAGTAGCTAACAGCGCGCTGACATAAAAACCCCCGCCTACCGCCAAACCAATACCGGACACCACCCACAAACTGGCGGCGGTTGTCAGTCCTTTAACGGTCAGCCCTTCCTTCATAATGCTACCGGCTCCCAAAAAGCCGATACCGCTGACTACCTGTGCCGCCAGACGTGCCGGATCGGCATTGGTCAGTCCCTGCACCCTTCCATATAAATTGATTGACAGGATCATAATCAGGCAGGATCCAATACTTACCAGCATGTTGGTCCGCAACCCGGCCGATTTGTGTTTGGCCTGTCTTTCATAACCGATAATCCCGCCCAATATGGCGGAAACAATTAATCGCAAGGCTGTTTCTCCATCAGTGATCATACTTGCAATCCCCACTTTTTCTCTTAGCGGTAAGTCATTCTATTGTTAATATATACTAATTATCCGGACAAAATTCCAGAGCCTCTTTGTGTGCAAACCAGGAATCGCTCTTTAGAAAAAGAAAAGACCCCTGCCGTCTTTTTAACAGAAGTCTTCAGTTATTTTTTTCAGCCGGACTTTTTGCTGTAATTGTCGCAGTTTATCCACCGCCTGCAGAAAATCGGCGGCAGCCATTTTAATTTAATATCTTTTGCGCTTACCCGACGCCGCAATCCCCATCTCTTCACGGTATTTGGCCACAGTACGGCGCGATACCGCAATTCCCTTTTCTTTCAGTATATCGGCCAACGCCTGGTCACTGAGCGGCCGGGTGGCATCTTCTTTATTGATAAGTTCTTTCATTTCCCGTTTGACATTGGCGGAGGCAACATCCTCGCCATCGGAACTTTGAACACCGGCAGTGAAGAAGGACCGCAAACTAAACACACCAAACGGGGTATCCACATATTTATTGGCGGTCGCGCGACTGACGGTTGATTCATGCACGCCAATCTGATCGGCCACTTTTTTCATCGTCAGGGTTTTTAATAAATGCGGCCCCTCTTCAAAAAATTCCTTTTGAAAATGAACGATGGCCTGCATAACACTGATCAGCGTATTACGCCGCTGCTCAATGCTTTTGATCAGCCAGACAGCCGCATTAACCCGGTTTTCAACAAACTTCTTCGTGCTGTCGTCCGCATCACGGACTGCCCGCCGGTAATAAGGACTGATGGTCAGATGAGGAATATCGTCATGAATCAAAATCACGTATTCACCGTTGACCTTTTCCACGCTGAGATCGGGCACAATGTAAGTCGGCTGGCTGCCGCCGAAAGCCCGCCCCGGTTTAGGATCAAAGGTACGGATCAGATCCACGGCCTGTTGAATCTGCTGCACACTGCAGTTTAGTTTCTCCGCAATGAGTTTAAATTTGCCGGCTGCCACTGCATCCAGATACTCCTCAATAATCACCCGAACAATCTGATTATCTATACCATTAGCAATATTTTGAAAACTATTGTTAATAGTACGCTGCTCCAGCTGAATAATCAGGCATTCCCGCAAATCACGCGCTCCAATACCCGGCGGATCAAAGCTTTGAATCAGCGCCAGCACCTGCTCCACAATCTCCGGGCTCAGTCTAAATGCTTCGGAAGTCTCCTGAATGGTCGCTGTCAGATAACCGTTTCCATCAATACAGCCGATTAAATACTTGCCGACCTCCAGTAATTCCGGCCGCCGCAGTGACAATTGGAGCTGCAGTTCCAAATGCTCCTGCAAAGAAACGGTGTTAGCCACGTAAAATTCCAGCGATGGTTTTTCCTTCGCTGCCGGGGAATTATAGCCGGGATCGGTGCCGTCATTAAAAAATTCCGCCCAATCAAAATATTCACTCAACGTTGCATCGTTGTCAGCCGTTTTTTCCGCCTGCTCATAAGCACTGTCTATCTCATGTTCCGCCGGTGTCCGGCTGTCTACTTCCAACATAGGATTTTCCAGGATGGCTTGTTCCACCATGGTGGACAAATCCTGCGAAGACAACTGCAATATAGTGATTGCCTGGCGCAGTTGCGGCGTCATAACCAGTTTTTGTGTCGTTTCCAGTTTCAGACCAAAATCTAAATGCATATCCTCCCCCCTCTACTTCAAGACCCGCTGACCGGAATACGCGGCGCTGAACACCGGCTGACCGGCCTGGCGCCCGGCCTTCCCATGGGCAACTTGTCCCGGGCAGACCGGACATCGGCTCCTGCTGTCGCGGCCTGACAACCGTGTGAGATCATTGGCCAGGGCGGCTCCAACTTTGTCTATTTGCTTATTTTCGACAAAATAATCTATTTCCCTGCATAGCGGATAAATAGACAGTAATCCGGCCGGCTGCCGTAGCTTTCTGTTATCATACCTATGCCGAACAGCTTGCCGGATATACCGTATATTTTCCCTTTCGTCAGCTTTTCATCCGCGGTTGGAATCATGTTGTTTCTGTTCGATCATCGCAAGTTTGGCCTGAATCATCAACGCACATTCAATCCGTTTTTTCTGCAATGCGCAGCCGAGAGCGTAAGGTTTGTCGATGCTGCCATTAAAGGCATGGGCATTGGCATGGCAGCCGCCGCTGCAGTAAAATCTGGCCCAGCAGTTCCGGCATTCATTCTTCTTTAATACATGAGTCTGGCGGAAGCGGAGCGGCAGTTCATTATTTTTCACCCCGTCATAGATGTTTCCCAGCAGAAATTCTTCCCGACCGACAAACTGATGGCAGGGATACAATTCCCCGTCGGGGGTGACCGCAAAATATTCATGGCCGGCGCCGCAGCCGCTTAAGCGCTTGGCAACACAGGGGCCGTTATGAATATCCATGTTAAAATGGAAAAAGTTAAAACCCCTTCCTGCCAGCCTGCGGTTGATATATTCCTTAGCCAAAAGTTCATATTGTGCAAACAAAACCGGCAAATGCTCCTCCTGCAGGGCATATTCCCCTTCTTGGCTGACCACCGGCTCAACCGACAATTGCCGAAAGCCCATATCGGCCATGGCCAGCACATCGGCGGCAAAGTCCAGGTTATGAGCCGTATACGTACCACGCACAACATAATCCTGACCATTACGGGAGTCCACGGTACGGCGCAGATTGGCCAGAACCCGGTCAAAGCTGCCGGAGCCTCCGGCAAACGGCCGCATCCGGTCATGAACCTCGCGGCGGCCATCCAGACTCAGCACCAGGCTGATATGATTTTCATTCAGAAACCGGTTGATTTCATCCCGCAATAATACACCGTTAGTCGTTAAGGTCAACTTAAAAATCTTTCCAGTCTCGGCTTCCCGCCGCCGGACATAGGCAACCACATGTTTTACCGTTTCTATATTCATCAGCGGTTCGCCGCCAAAAAAGTCAATTTCACAATGGCGGCGCGGACCGCTGTGTTCAATGATAAACTCTACAGCCCGCTCCCCTATCTCTTTGGGCATCAAACTGCGTCCGTGGCCGAAATCACCCGTTCCGGCAAAACAATAGCCACAACGCAAATTGCAGTCATGGGCCACATGCAGGCAGAGCGATTTAACAACCGGTTTTTCACTGAAGGTCGGCGGCACCTCAAGTTCCGGTGAAAATAAAAGTCCCTGCTCCTTCAATGCATGAAGTTCCTCCAGAATATCCTCTAGATCTGCTTTGGCATACCTGTCACCAAACCGGTCCATCACCATCTCATCATTGTCGCCGGTAAACACATCCAGAATGTTATATACCATCTCATCAATCACGTGTACCGCTCCGCTGTTGATATCCAGAAGAACATACGTATCATTGATCAAAAATTTATGAATTAAATGATTACCTTCCATATTTCCACCTTTTTACGCATTATTTACTGCCGGATTCCGCAAGACCGGACATAAAGTAAGTCCCCTGCCGTAACGGCAAGGGACTATCTGTCAACAATTATTTCTGGCAGACCTGATTGCTAACCGTGCAGGACGTTTTGCATGCTGACTGGCAAGAAGTCTGACATTCTCCACAGCCGCCGGTATGTACGGTATTTTTCAGAGAAGCAGTATTCGCTGTAAAAATATGTTTTGCCATCGTAATCCCTCCTCAACAAACAATATGCTTTACCTATCTATTGTATATGCTTTTCGACACTTAATCAAGTCCAAACATCGCTGCTTCACGACAAAACAGCAGCCTGCGCTCTCCCGGCAGGAAGGCTCAGCTTATGTATCTTTAGGTTTGACATACTATTTGTCTTCTTCCGGCACCAGCAACAGTTTTACCGGCAGATTGGACGCCCCCGGCGGGCTGAAGGTCAGCCATAACGACTGACCGGCATCATAGGTACCGATTAAGGCGGCTTCCTGTTCCGTACTTTCACCGATAAGCAGTTTATCCGCCGGTGTATCTACCGGGGCCAGCACGGTATGACGGTATTTAACTCCCATGGATCCCGCATATACCCCGCCCCGCGGATTTAAGTAACAGGAAATTTTACCTTTCGGCTCCGATGGCAGATACAGCTTATACACTACTCCGTAATTTCCATAGTTTTGTACTTTGGAACCATCCGTGGCATCAATGCCCCAGGCGTAGCGGTCAATTTGATTGTCGGCCAGCGTCAGGGCAACAGGGCCGTCCTGGCCGGGACGATACACTTTTTCCGGAATAAACAGCCGGTCACGTCCCTCAAAAGTTCCCCGCAAGCGGTACTGATCGGCCGGCAATACCTTAGCCCCGGCAGCGAATGTTTTCACACTGGCGTTCGTCGGCATCATCAGCACGGTGACCATTACCGGTTTATCGGTTTTAAAATCGTACATGCCGTTAAGCAGCATGTCGGGCTGCACCACTTCGTCAACCAGGCTGACGGCTCCCTGGGCCGGAGCTTTTAGAACATGGATGTCCAAGCCCTTCATATATTCCGTCTGTACGGCTTTGCCAATTGCCAGATAGTTAAGTCCCGGGCCGCTGATTCCCTTCTGATAAACAGTAATCGCAGCAGGTTCCGTCCCCTTATTTTGGAAAAGCACGATGATCCGTTTATTTTGTTTGGTTGCATTGACATGATGGAAAAACAGCCGGGCATCGCCATTCACCACATCCTGATACATAATGCCGTCTTCCGACACCATTTCCGGACTGTCCGACAATATCAGCTTACCGCCATAGACGGATGCCATCACCTGCCACTCCGGCTTTTGCAACAGATTGGCCTGCAGGTTGACGGATTGTCCGGACGGTGGTGCGGCGAAAACACTTCCCCCTGTTAACAGCGCAGTTAGTACTACAATTCCCGCTAAGTTACTGTATGTCCTCACTCTGTACCTCCTATAAGCAATATTAGAACCATTATAGCAAGATTTTGAAATTATGTAAACTAAATGTTCAGTTTACTATAAATGTCAGCCCGCAACAGACGCAGCCGGAATTCCCACAGCCCCCATTTGGGATGGGGTATGTTAATCCGCTTCAAGGCATAGGCATGATCCGTTCCCTGGTTAAGACCGGGTTCGCCGCTGCAGGCACCGATATAGCCGGCCTCCCGGAGAATATCCTCGGTTGCCTGATCATACCCGCCATAAGGATAGGCCAAAAATTCCACCGGCACCCCAGTATGCTGTTCCAGTAGCGACTTTGATTCTACAATTTCCTGCCGCCTTTCCTCCAGGCTGATTTGATCCAGCTGCACATGGCTGGCCGTATGCGATCCGATTTCCGTGCCTCTTTGCAGCATGTCCGCAATCTGGGGCCACGAAAGATACCCCGGATAGGCTTCCACATAGCCGCTAACCACAAAGACCGTACCATGCATACCGTATTTCTCCATAATCGGCAGCGCCTGCAGATAATTGTTATCATACCCGTCATCAAAGGTAATAATCACCGGCTTATCCGGCAGCTGCCGCTCCCCGGAAGCTGCCGCAAAATAATCCCGGAGTGAAATAGCCGTGTAGCCGTGCTCCGCTAAATAACGCATCTGTTCCTCAAACTCGCCGGGCGAAACGGCATACAGATTATCTTCTTCACACACCTTATGGTAGGCCAGAATCGGCACCCCGGGTGCAGGATAAAGCAGCCAGCCCAGTGACAATATAAGAACGACTGCCAAGGCAGCCGCCGTTTTAGTTCTGCGATTCATCTTTTCCTCCATGTAAAAGCCCGCAGGCAATTTCCTCCAGTTTGCGCAGCCGGTGATTCATGCCGGATTTGCCGACTATGCCGCCTGCAGCATCCACCAATTCATTCAGGGTAGCATCCGGGTATTCCAAACGCAGTTTTGCCGTGTCCTTTAAATTCTGCGGTAATTTATCCAAACCGATCGTTTCCTGAATCCGCCGGATATTTTCTACCTGGCGGACGGCGGCATTCACTGTTTTTTGCAGGTTAGCCGTTTCGCAGTTCACCAGCCGGTTGACCTGATTGCGCATCTCCTTGACTACCCGCACATTTTCAAATGCCAGCAGGGCATTATGGGCACCAACAATCCGCAGCAGGGAGGAAATGGCATCTCCGTCTTTTAAATAAACGATATAATCATGCTTGCGTTCGGTCATCCCAACCGGCAAGCCGCTGTTTTTCAGTAAACGCACCAGTGTTTTGGCAAAATCCTGATTACCTGTAACCAGCTCCAGATGATAATCCCCCTCCGGCTTATTTACCGACCCTCCTCCTAAAAAGGCGCCGCGCAAATAAGCCCGCCGACAGCAGGACTTGCGCAAAATACCGGTATCCCGCCCCACATTGATATTGTCATCCCGCATGATGCCCAAAGCAGACAGCAGACTGGTCACAACCGGCGAAGGAACCACCTTCAGCAAATAGGAATTGTTTTTCTTAAGACGCCGCCCCCGGGTAACCACAACTTCGGTTTTCAAATTGAAACCATTTTTTATCAGGGACAGTACCTTACGGGCTACAGCGGCGTTTTCCGTAGTAAAGGTAATCCCCAGATTGCTGTTGCCGCCGATCAGCATCGTCCCCCCCATGCGCATCAGCGATGCCAGTTCGGCGATGTGACAACAGCTTTGTTCCCCCACTACCCGGGCCAGTTCATTTTTTACTTCACTGGAAAAAGAAGACACTTACCGTCACTCCGCTCTATTTTTCCAAGTCTTTTAGTTCCTTTATGTTTTCACCAATCAGATAATAATCCAGCAGGCGCATCCGTTCCGAATTGACCGTCAGTTTGTAAATCATCGAAACAATGGTACGCGACAATTTTAACGGATCATGGCGCACCAAGTTGGTTTCACTGATCACATTGGCCTTGATCACCTTAACCCCCAGCGCCTCAATCGCCTCGGCGTCCGGAAGAACCGGATAAGCTCCCTGGCTGGCGTACACTTCCTGCAGGACCGGTGCGATTTCCTGCGAATTGACGACAACATAGTCAATCACTCCCGGACCGATATGATCAATCAGCGCCCGGACGTGGTCCGCTGCCGTAAAGCCGTCGGTTTCACCCGGCTGGGTCATTACATTGCAAATATATATTTTAACGGCCTGCGTCTGCCGCAGCGCTTCTCCAACCCCCTTGACCAGCAGGTTGGGCAAAACACTGGTATACAAACTTCCCGGACCTAAAACAACCGCATCGGCTTCCCGGATGGCTTCCAGGGCACCTTCCACCGGCACGGCATCCTCCGGGCTGATAAATACCCGTTTTACCCGCTGGTTAGCCAGCGGAATATTGGATTCGCCCTCAACGATGCTGCCGTCAGCCATTTCAGCCAGCAGGCGGATGGTCTGCACCGAAGAAGGCAGTACTTTCCCCCGTACCGCCAATACCTTGCTGGATTCCCTCAAAGCCTGCTCGACATCCCCCAGCACCTCGGTCATGGCGGCAATAAACAAATTGCCGAAACTATGCCCGGCCAGGCTGCCTTCGCCGCCAAAGCGGTGCTGAAAGAGTTTTTCCATCAGAGGTTCGGTATCGGCCAGAGCCACCAGACAGTTGCGCAAATCCCCCGGCGGAATGATCCCCAGGTCCGATCTCAGCCGCCCGGAAGAACCACCGTCATCGGCTACCGTAACAATCGCCGTTACATTGCTGGTCACGCTTTTTATGCCGCGCAGCAACACCGACAAGCCGGTGCCGCCGCCGATTACGGCTACCGCCGGTCCCCGGTTCAACTTGCGTTTTTGAAAAATAATTTCCACCAGCCGGTCATGGCCGTCCGGTACCAGCACGCTGATGACCGAGCGGATAATCTGCCTGGTAGCAAAGGTCATCACCAGCAGCCCCAAAGCCACAACCAGGGTTCCGGCGATGGTCGTTACGGCATAATAATAATTGCCGGTAGTCAGATATACCATCCGGAAAATAGCTTCTTCCAAAGCCCCGACATATTTATAGTTAAAAATGATAGCCAGCCCGAGACTTGCCGCCATTACTCCCACAGAAAACAGCAATAGCCAGCGCTTCAACTTCATTCCCGGATACAACCATTTTAAAAAATGCATAATCGCATTACACCTCTGCTCTTTACCAGCTAATTCCAATTATTCATCCGGCCACTAATACCGTATCAACCATTATCCTACCGTTTTAAGGCTGACACACTACTAGCAGGATTCATGATGGAGTTCCACTTCATTGCGTGAGACATCCCGATGTTCAATGTTGACTTTATAGCCCTTGCTGCGAAGATTTTCATACAGCCTATGGGCGACAAACACCGAGCGGTGCATCCCCCCTGTACAGCCGATCGCGATGACCAGGTTGCTCTTGCCTTCTTGAATATAATTAGGAACTAAAAAATCCACCAGGCCGAGCAATTTTTCCATGAACTGCTGAGTAATGGGCCATTTCCAGATATAATCGCCAACCTCCCTTACTGTGCCACTTTTCCGCCGCAATGATTCAACATAAAAAGGATTTGGTAAAAAACGCACATCAAATACCATATCGGCATCCAGCGGCATGCCATGTTTAAACCCAAAGGAAACAACCGTAATTTGCATGCGTTCCTGAGTACATTCGCAGGCAAATAAAGAAACTACCTTATCTCTAAGTTCAGCCGTGGTGGTAACCGAAGTATCGATAATATGATTGGCCCGGCCCCGGACCTGTTCCACCCGCACGCGCTCACTGGCAATACCGGAGCTGATGCGGCCATGCGGCGCCATCGGGTGACGGCGGCGGCTTTCTTTATAACGCCGGATTAATGTTTCATCCGACGCCTCCAAAAACAGGATTTCATACACATACCCCTGGTTTTCCATTTCTTCCAGCACCTGAAGCAGGGTGTCAAAAAACTCCCGCCCCCGGATATCCACCACCAGGGCAACTTTATTCACCTGGCCGGCAGACTGGGTGCAAAGTTCGGCGAATTTGGGAATCAGCGCCGGCGGCAGGTTATCGACACAAAAATAACCGATATCCTCCATCGTACGGACAACCTGGGTTTTGCCTGCTCCGGACATTCCGGTGATAATGACCAGGCGTACATCTTGCATGCATATCACCTCTTTCTGCAATGATTCGCTCTTATATAATTACATTACGACAGGGCGCAGGCGGTTCTGACGCCGGGACAAGTGCGCAATGATTTTTTCAACCGAAGAATTTAGCATATCCCGCTCCGCTACTCCGTTTTCCTCTAAAAGCGCCAGGGCCGCTGCGAAATCGCCAATATGGTAGGCAAAATGACTATCCGTTCCCACAATCATTTTCGCTCCGTATTGTTTGGCTAATTGTATAATCCGGCTGCAATAAGGGCGGCTGCCCTGACGTGAACGCACCAGGGAACTGTTGTTTACTTCCAGCGCCACGTCATACTGGGCTGCGGCTTTTACCACCGCTTCGGCATCAATCTGAAAACCGGGATTGCCGGGATGAACAATAACATCCACCCAGGGATTTTTAACGGTATTGATCATAGTCTGCGTATTTTCTTCCACGGAAGCGGCATGGTAACTTTCGCTGTGAAAACCGGCCATAACCAAATCCAGCTTTTTCAGCCGTTCATCACTTAAGTCAATACTGCCGTCCGGGCCAATAATATTGGCCTCGATTCCCTTTAAGACCCGGACACCAAACAATTCATCCGGTATGGCGACCAGGTTGGCAAAATGATACTCATGCGGCCCTCCCAGCATCCTGGGCCCATGGTCCGTAATGGCAATCATCGCCAGTCCTTTATCGGCCGCCACACGGGCGTTTTCCAGAACGGTACTGTAGGCATGGCCGCTGGCAACCGTATGAATATGCAAATCTGCGACAAGACTCATACTGCTTTTCTCCTCCTTAACACCCCTGCAAACTAAATTTCCTTATATCTACCGCCAAATATTCCACCCAAAAAATCAGGCCGGCGATAATCATCAGTCAAACAACAACAAAACCTCTCATGCCTCTACATATTATATGGCAAAATAACCGAAAAAGCAAAAAATGAAACAGCTGCCAGCCACCGGATTAATCCTCCGGTTTCTGTCAGCTGCATGGTATTTACCGCCGCAAAACATATTTTTCGATCGCTTCCGCCACACCGTCTTCGTCATGCCCCCGCGTCACGGCCTGCGCTGCTGCTTTTACTCTTTCCGAGGCATTACCCATAGCTACACCCCAGCCGGCATATTCAATCATGTCCAGATCATTCTGCGAATCACCGACAGCCATAACCGACTCAGGACCAATGTTCAGCTTTTGCGCCAGAAAATGCAAGGCCCAGCCCTTATTCACACCGAGCTGCGTCATTTCCAGATACTGCGGTTTGGAGACGGCCATACTCAGCCGGCCGGCAAAACGTTTTCCCATAACCTTCTGAATCTCTTGTATGGTGTCCGCTTCCGCAATGGTCAGCATTTTGCTCGCTTCGCCGGGAATGGTATAAAACCGGTCGCCGACAACCTCCGCTTTGACACCGGCGGTTTCTTCATACAGCCGTACCCGGTCATTATATTCTTTGACATACAGCACATCGTCAATATGCAATTGCAGGTACCAGCCCTTTTCCCGGAACAAAGCCAATATCTCGTCCATCACCTGCCGCGGTACCGGGCGGTTTGACAAAACTTCCCCCGACAGGCTGGCTTTAATCAGCGCTCCGTTATAAGTGATAATCGGCACATCCAGTTCCAGCTGCTTTGCATAAGGAAGCGCCGAAGAATGCATGCGCCCGGTTGCCACCGTTACCATGACGCCCTGCGCAACCGCTGCCCGTATAGCCTGTTTTGCCCGGGGTGATACCCTTCGCTTGGAATCCAGCAGGGTATCATCCAAATCTAATGCAACTAATTTAATGGTCATCCCAATTCCTCCAATTTATATAGCTAGCTTAATTATACCCCGGCAGCCCGTGCCCGACCAGCTTATTTCCGGATTCCGCTTCCGGTATCTGCGTTGATTCCAGCAATAGCAGGGCCCTCTTCATGTCCAGTCCGCCGCCGAAACCGGTCAGGCTGCCATTGCTCCCCACCACCCGGTGGCAGGGAACAATAATCGGAGTCCGGTTGATGTGTAAAGCGCCGCCGGCCGCCCGTGCTGCTTGCGGCGAGCCGGCGGCCGCCGCCGCCTGACGGTAGGTCCGGGTCTGTCCGTGAGGAATAGAAGCCGTATACATCAACACTGCTTTTTGGAAAGGCGTATACCCCTGCCAGTCAATAGGCAAAGTAAACTCCACCGGAAAACCCTGCCAGTATACATTCAGTTCCTGGCGCAGGGCTTCACTCAATTCATGTAAAGCATGACCATTTTCCCAGCCGGGCGGCAGGTCGGCCACGGCTTCTTCCCGGGTTTGATAGGGAAAACTGATGGCCCACAGCCCTCTGTCCGACCAGGCTGCTGCCATAAATCCCCAGCGCGTGTCGATCATATTGTATTGCATAACATGCCCCTTTCTTCCATCCGACAAAATCTATTAAATTTTTTCGCCACTCCTGTTTTTAACTCCTGCTTAATGCATGAAATTGTTCCAATCCGTTCATGCTATACATTACCAACGCATTAATTCCGCTTTTAATGCGTCTACAGCCGGGGGAATGCACCAGGCAAAATTTTATCGGGGGGATGCACCATGTCATTACTGGATAGAGTTAACTCGGAAACACGCAACATCTTTAATATGTTCTTCGACAAAGAGCCGCTTAATTATTTGGAAGCTGCCAGTCTGTACGGCGTTGTAGGCCAGGGAAGACTCAATATTGTCATCTTGGAAATTATGTATAATCACGCCCAGGATGCCGAGTTAAAGAAATTGATTAAAGAGGCCATTGAATCTCATACCGGCTCTCTTATTGAAGAATCGGAAGCATTTCTGGAAAATAGCGGCGCCGAAGTGCCCAGCCTGCAGTTTCAAAAACGCACACTGCACCGCTCACCTATGGAAATCCCGGAAGATGCCCGGGCCAGCGACCGGGAAATCGCCCTGACCTTAGCCACCTTGGCCAAGGCTTCGCAGACCGCCTTATTAGGTGCGCTGCATCAATCCTATCAACTGGATGTGGCGTTGCTGTACCGGGAAATGCTGGACAAAGGTCTGGACTGGGATTACCGTCTGCTGCAACTGGCGCTGGACCGCGGCTGGCTGCCGCACCTGGCCAAAATCACCCAGCATTAAAACGGTTAGCGGCCGCCAGCACATATCCGTAAAAAAAGCTTACCGCAGCAAAGGCTGCGGCAAGCTTTTTATATGTACTTATTGTTGTTCAAATTGATCTTTGCCAACCCCGCAAAGCGGGCAAACCCAATCTTCCGGAATGTCCTCAAAACGAGTTCCCGGCGCAATACCGCTATCCGGATCGCCTTGTTCTTCGTCGTAAACATAATTACATACTGTACATACCCATTTTGCCATGACTACCATCCCCTTTTTTTACGATTTTTTAAGTTATAGGTAGTACGGCCTGTACTATAACAGCGCAGGCCATACATAACTATCCCGGTTTACCTGCAGATTACCACTGGCGGTTGGAGCCTCCGCCCCCGCCGGAACCGCCGCCAAATCCGCCGCGGCCTCCCGGACCGCCTCCTCCACCGCCGCGGAACCGCAGCAGCGACAACAGCAGCCAGGTAATATTTCCTCCCAGGAAAACCCAGTCAAAGACCAAAACTCCTATGACCATGGCCACACCGACGGCCTTCATCCACCACGGCAGTGTATCAAACCAGGAACCCTGCTGTGCGGGAGCAGGCTTGGCAGTCTGGCCCCCGGTTGCAATTTCCGCGCCGTATTCGGCCGCTACCACCTGTGTCAGCGCCACGTACCCGTTTAAAATACCCCGGTCGTAATCGTTTTGGCGAAAAAACGGCAGCATGTACTCATCCTGCAGGCGGCCGGTTTTTGCATCCGGTAAAGCCCCTTCCAAACCATAACCTACTTCAATGCGGGATTTATGGTCATCAACGGCTACCAGCATGACCACGCCATTATTCAGTTCTTTGTCTCCCACACCCCATTGACGCAAAACCGCCAAGCCATACTCATCAGGGGTTGAATCCCCCAGTGTCTTGACAGTAACCACCACAATCTGCGCTTTGGTCTTAGCCGCTAGGCGGCTGCCAAGGTCATTAATGCGCTGCTCGGTAGCGCTGCTTACGACATCGGCATAATCTTGTATATAAATACTGTGGGTGGGTGCAGGCGGTACTTGCGGCTGGGCCCAAGCTACAGCCGCAATAAATAAATATAATCCCGCTGCCAGCCAGGCCAGCCATTTTTTCATCACAATCCCCCTGCCCTATTTAAAACTGGACTGCAGGCACCTGAGACGCCCCCTCTGCCGCTTTAAAATACTCTTTGGGCCCAAACCCAATGATACCGGCAAATATGCTGGTCGGCAAAGAACGGATTTTCACATTGTAAACCTGAACCGAGTCATTGTAGTCCTTGCGGGCCACAGCAATACGATTTTCCGTACCGCTCAGTTCATCCTGCAACGCCCGGAAATTCTGGTCGGCTTTTAAATTCGGATAATTTTCCGCAATCACCAGCAACCGGCTCAGCGCACTATTCATATCCGCATCAGCCTGTGCCTTGGCGGCAGGCCCCTGCGCCCCGGCCAGTCTGGCCCGGGCATCGGACACAGCCTGAATGGCCGACTGCTCATGCGCGGCATAGCCCTTCACCGTATTCACCAAATTCGGAATCAGATCCGCCCGGCGCTGCAACTGGTTTTCTATCTGACTCCATTTACCATTTACCTGTTCATTTAAGCTGATTAAACCGTTATAGGAACTTACGCCCCATACCGCCAGCAACGCAATCAATACAATTACAATCCATCCTGCTTTATTCATATAATGGAAAATAGCCCTCCTTTATAATGTTCTCCATAGGACATCTTTATTTTACTACGATTTCAGCATCCTTGACAATGACAAGTATCACCACAGCTAGTTTACCCTGCTCCTCACCCGTTATGCATCAAGGGACGGTTCTCCCGCTTCCCCACAGGTTTTGCCACCGCCACGCCTTGAAAGCAATCTTCCGGTTCCCCCTCAAAGGCGGTTATTGTAAAACTCGCCTGCAGGCATTGGGAGGCAAACCTCGTCAGGCCTGTTCTTTGGCATTCTCTTCTCCAAGCTACCCTTCTTTGAACATCTCCACAAAGCGGGCGGCGACAGAAGACAGGGTGCGCTTTTTGTCCCAAATCACGGCCCGCGTAGTGGTAATCACCGGCTGCGCGATAGCGGAAACCATCAAAGACGGGCTGCCAAAAAGCCTTACTGAAGACTCCGGCACAATGGCCACCCCAATGCCCAGCTTGGCCCAGATCAACAACGGCGTAATATCATCGCTGGTACATAATATATTAGGGTCGAATCCCATCTGATGGCAATACTCAAGAATAATAGCCTCATGGCGGCGGTGGATTAGCAAAGGCTCGCTCCTCAGCTGATCCAGTTGCAAATTTTCCCCGGAAATTCCGGCAAAAACAGCCGGGACGGCGACAGCTACCATGGGTTCTTCAGGCAAGGCGATAAAATCGTATAAATTAAAATCAAAAGGAAAGCGCACAATACCCAATTCAATAATGCCGGCGTGCAGCAGCTCCAGAATTTTTCTGGTTTCCCCCTGCCGTAAATCAAAAGAAACTTTCGGATACAATTTATGAAACTGCTGAATATGTTCCGGGATAATGGATCTGCCGGAAGAAGTAATGGTTCCAATGGTCAGCTTCCCGCTTACCCCCTCGGCAACCTCCTGAATTTCATTGACAGTTGCTCTCATCAGTTCCAGTACCTGTTCCGCCCTGTTGCGCAGAGCATACCCTGCCTCCGTCAAACTAAGCTGCTTCTTATTCCGCTCTATCAGCTTGACGCCCAGCTCCCTCTCCAGTAAGATCAATTGCTGGCTAAGGGGCGGCTGCGTAATATTCAAACGTTTTGCAGCTTTGGTAATCTGCCTTTCTTCCGCTACTGCCAAAAAATACTTTAATTGACGAAACTCCATAAACAGCATCCCCTTACCATTCGAAAATCGAATATAAAACAGATAAAATAAATATTTTTCATATATTTTATTCTTTGCTATAATTTTACTTGAAACAACACATCCCTGTCAAAGATCTTTTAGGTTATCCTTGTATATTAAATACATTATACAAGAATAAAGATTATCGGCATCAACAAAGTGAGGAGAAACTTATGAAAATGAAGCCTGTTATTATTCATCATCTGGTAAAGGGGGCAGACCTGAATCATCATGAAACCTTGTTTGCCGGCCGCGGTGCCGAATGGCTTGTCGAAGCCGGGTTCATTGCTGCCGCCAGCTTAACCCATCCCGAAAATATTGTCTGCTTAAACATTCATGGCATGATCTTTACCCGTCCGGTAAAAAAAGGCAGTCTGCTGAAATTTGAAAGCAAAATTGTTTATGCCGGCAAATCAAGCCTGGTTGCTTATGTACGAGTCGTTTTCAGCCAGACGGAGGAATTTGTCGTAGAAGGCTATCTTACGTTCATCCACGTTGTCAGTGGCAAACCCGTCCCCCACGGTATTGTTATCGAGCCGGAGACACCGGAAGAAACGGCATTATATGAAAAAGGCAAGCATTTAAAAGAAACCGGCCACAAAAACAGCAAAGCTTCTTAGTACCTTATCCTATCTAAAAGCACAGATTGGTTCGCGAGGATTTTCCGCACTGTGTTAAACCGCCGCACATTGCAAAAAGCCTCGTGAACCAATCGAAGGTTTACATATAAATAAAATGAGGTACCAGCCTTTTTGTGCTCTTATGGCGCTCTTACCCCGCTATGCCTTGAAAACGATGCTCTGGTTGATGCCCAGCACCCTGGCAATCTGCCGCTGCGTAACCCCTGTAAACTGCTTTATCTGCCTGATAACCGCGTCCCGCTGTTCCTTTTCCATGGTCTTTAGCATCATCACCGGCCTCCCGCCAAGCAAGGCTTCAATCTCCTGGCAAAGACCGTCGTCACTTTTCCGCACCTTCTCCACGACATCTAAAAATATATCGCTGTTTTCCTGTCTCATATAGTCTTTAAATTTCCCCCGGGCAATTTCTTTGTGCTCATCCAATAGCTTCAAAACAAATGAAGTATTGGCAACAGCCGAAGGAGTATCATAGGTTTCACCGTAATACATTTTACAACTGCTCCACGGGTACTCTTCCGCAACGCTCACCATCCTGGACTTCACCGGATTATTATGTATGTAACGCAATACGCTTAATAAGTAAGCATTGTCTTCCACTGGCTGGCTTTGATAGCGGTCCTGAAAAATGTGTCCGTAATGGTCATATTTCTTATTATACCACCAGGCATAAGTTACACCGATGCGCTTCATGATGTTGCCCAGTTCTTCTTCCTTTTCCTGCAAAAGCAGATGTACATGATTGTCCATTAAGCAATACCCGTATATTTCGGCTCTTCCATCCTCTTTGGTCCGCTGAATGGCATCCAGATAGCATTGATAATCCTCCTGATCAAAGAACAACCCCTGCCGGTTGATGCCCCGTACCATCGCATGATATATCCCGCTGGCGGATTTTTTTCTGGCACTCCTTGGCACACTGTCCCCCCCTTTATTACGTGTAGTTATATCTTACAACACTTCGGAAAAAGAAGCAAGAGAACCGTCCCACTTGGTTTGCTGGACTCCGCAACCGAAACAAGCGGCAGTGCCGAAAAAATAACAGTTATTTTCTTAGCACTTCTCTTACCGGGACGTGATCCTTTAATGCAGCCAATGATATTGCCGTAACCATCGCGGTGAACCAAATGATACCTCGGCCGACAAAGCCTGTTCCTGTTGGTTAGTATGGCTTATAATGGAAAGAAAAGGCAGTGGAGGAGACTATTATCATGAAAATCGGAATCATCGGTCTGGGCAATATCGCGCAAAAAGCTTATCTGCCGGTAATAACGGCAAAACCAAATATTGAACTGGTGCTTTGCACCAGAAACCGGTCTGTATTACTGGCTGCAGCTAAGAAATACCGTATTTCTCAGGCTGTGCCAACGCTTGAGGAGCTTATCGCAGCCGGTGTACAGGCCGTCTTTGTGCACACCGCCACCGAAGCCCATAAGGAAACGATCACCAAACTCTTGTCAAAGCATATTCATGTCTATGTGGATAAACCGATTTCCTACTATTACGAAGAAGCTGTCGAACTGGCAGAACTGGCAAAACGGCAGGAAAAATTCCTCATGGTCGGCTTCAACCGCCGCTTTGCTCCCATGTATGCCGGTCTTAAAAAACAGCAGCCCCCGCATATGGTAATCATGCAAAAAAACCGTTTTGCAGAACCGGATGAGGTCAGGCACTTTATTTTTGACGACTTTATTCATGTCGTTGATACCCTTCGTTTTCTGTCCGGCATGCCGGCAGCCGATTTCTCCGTAAAGGTCCTAAAACAAATGGGCAAACTGTCTAATGTCACTTTGGAGCTGTCCGGCAGTCATTGTACCGCTTTGGGAATTATGAACCGGGCCAGCGGTATCAATGAAGAAATTCTCGAATATATGTGCCCCGGCCATAAGTTTACAGTTGAGGATTTGAATCTGACACAACATGCCGCCCAAAATACCAAACAGATTGTAAAATACAATGACTGGGATACCATCTTATACCGGCGCGGGTTCGAGCAAATTATTGACCATTTCCTGCGCTGTGTGGAAACCGGCCAGCCTCCTGCGGTATCACTGGAAGATGCGCTGCTAACGCATGAAATCTGCGAAAACATCGTACAGCAACTGATCAGATAAATTGCTGATAAAAAAATATCTCCTGAAAGATTGCAGCGGAAGGGACAACTCTTCCTGCAGGCTTCCAGGAGATATGAGGGGAATCAAAGTGAATTGCGCATGAACGCTTTATTTCGTCTCGTTTGTAAATTGTTGCTGTTTTATTTTTCCATATTCTACAATTTGGCCCGCTTCCACCCATTTCACAGGAATAGGATAATTATCTTTCACCGTTTCTCCCCGGGCCGCTTTATCCAACACATCAATAACCGTTTTTCCAATCATATAAGAATCCTGGTCCACAATACCGGTAATCAAGCCGTCTTTAATGCCATTTTCCCAGGTTGGCGTATAATCGAAACCAAAATGATAAATTTTACCGGCCTTACCCTGTGATTTTATCGCCTCCATGACACCGGTATCCGGTCCTTCAGACCCTAGGGAAAAAACGGCCACCATATCCGGATTGGCAGTAATCTGCCCTTCCAACTGACGTTTCGATTCCGAGGCCTGGTCATTATCCTGGATGGCTTCCAGCCAGGTAAAATTGGCCGAATCGGTCCCCATTACCGCTTCGAAACCTTTTTTTATTCCCTCTAGCCTGTAAGTCATGGTTGTTTGCGTGAGATTTACCGCAGCCAAGGCAAGTTTACCGCGGGTAACACCCTTGCTTTTTAAATACTCCGCCCCCCGCCTTCCCAATTCCTCTCCCGCCAGACGGTTATCCGTTCCCACATAAGCCACCCGGTTATCCGTACTTTTTACATCGGCATCAAAAGTAACAATAGGTATACCGGCTTCTTTAGCTTCCCGGACTTTTCTATCAAACATATCGGGGTCCATGGGGGCAATGGCAATACCTGCCGCCTGATTGGTTACCGCTTCCTGCAAAAAACCAATATGTTTCTCATTCTTTTGTGATTCCGTGGGCGGGGAAGTTTTAAACACTAAATTATACCCCAACTCCTTAGCATGATCTTCAGCCGCTTTCTTCATCGGCGACCAGTAGGCACCCGTATCGACAATCGGAATAAAATACAGTGTTTTTTTGCCTGCCGTACTATTCGCCGGAGAGTTAGTTCCCGAACATCCGGCCAGCCCCGTTGCCAAAGCGGCAATCATTAAAAAAATTATTATTTTGTTTTTCATGCCATGACCCCCAATTCGTTTAGAATCACCTTACCCAAGAATCTCCTGTAAGCAAACTGCAGCATGTTTACCCGTCATCTCCCCTTTTATTTTATCTACCGTCGGCGGCGGTAGTAGTCAACAACAACCGCTACGATAATAATAGCGCCGGTAACCGCCTGCTGAATAAAAGAATTTAGCCCCAATACGGCCAACCCGTTGCGAAAAACCTCCAACGTCAGGATCCCGACAACCGCCCCTGCCATGGTTCCGATACCACCGCTAAAAGCCGCGCCGCCAATAATAGCCGCCGCTAAAGCAAACAGCCCTACCCCGGCAGCTTCACTTGGCGCCCCTACATTCAGGTTGGACATTAGCAACAGTCCGGCCAAGGCTGCCAAAGTTCCTTCCAGCATGTATACTTTTACCAGGTGCCGCCGGATATTAATCCCCGACAAGCGGGCAGCTTCCGGGTTGGAGCCGACCGCATAGCAGTAGCGTCCAAAACGGGTGTTTTTCATAACGTAAGCCAATACAAGTACAACAACTACCAAAACCAGCGTATTGCTAAACAGAAAGTTAACGCCTAGTTTGGTATTGGACAGGCTATAGAACCAGTCCGGCACTCCCTTGATGTAAATACCATTGGTAAAAAACAGCAGGATTCCCCGGATCATATAGTCTGTGCCAAGGGTTAATATGAACGAGTCGAGATTGAATTTGGTAATGAAAAATCCATTGACCAGCCCCCATAAAGCCCCGATAAGCAGGGCCGTCAGGATAACTACCGGTGCGGAAAATCCCTTAACGGCCAAAAAAACCGCAGCCGTTCCGGCAAAAGCAGCTATACTTCCGGCGGATAAGTCCACCTTGCCGGTTATCAGAAGCATAGTAACACCGACAGTGACAATCCCTACCGTAGGAATCTGACGAAAAAAATTGCCAATATTGGCCTGCCCCAAAAACATAGGACTGATTAGGGAAAAAGCGACAATTAACCCGGCAAGAACAATATAAACGGAATATTGCAGGAAGATATCTTTCCAATCCAGCTTTGCCGGTAAAAATGCTTCATTGAGCCTTACTTTCACTTTGCTGCCCCCCCAGTGTCGCAACAGTTATAATTTTCTCTTGTGTCGCTTCGTCACGGCTAAATTCACCGGTTAACCGTCCCTCGCACATGACATATATACGGTCCGCCATCCCCAGCAGTTCGGGAAGTTCGGAGGAAATCATGATGACGGCTTTGTTTTCCTTGACCATCTGATTCATAATCCCGTAAATTTCCGCTTTCGCTCCCACATCAATTCCCTTGGTCGGTTCATCAAAAATAAAAATTTCCGCAGCCGTATTCAGCCATTTGGCCAAAACAACCTTTTGCTGATTCCCTCCTGACAAAATGCCTGCGGGAGCATCCAGCGAAGAGGTTTTGATGCGCAGGTTCCGGACAAATTTTTCGGCAGTCGCCTTCAGCTTTTGCTGTTTGAGGATGGCATTTTCCAGGTTGGTGATAGTGATATTTTCGGCCACTGACATAAGCAGCGAAAGCCCCTGCCGCTTCCGGTCCTCCGTCAGTAAACATAAACCATGGCCGATCGCATCCCGCGGCTCTTTTATCGTAACCGGCTGTCCATTGATCCGCAGCTGTCCCTTTCGGATTGCATCAGCACCAAACAGCAGCCTGACCAGCTCAGTCCTGCCCGAACCTACCAAACCGGCAAAACCGACTATCTCCCCTCTTTTTACTTGAAACGAGACGTCCCTGACCTTGCCGCCGTAATCGGAAAGGTCTTCTACCTCCAAACAGGTTTCACCGGCTTGTCGTACTACTTTAGGAAACAATTCGTTAACATCCCTGCCAACCATCATCCTGATTAAGGTGTTTTGTGAAACGGCCTGAACCTCAACAGTCCCAATATACTGTCCGTCCCGCAAAATGGTGGCATGATCGCATATTTCAAAGATTTCTTTCAACCGGTGGGATATGTAAATGATGGCCGTTCTTTCCTGCTTAAGGGAGCGGATTACCCCAAAGAGAAGGGCAACATCCGCATTTCCCAATGCCGTCGTCGGTTCATCAAAAATGATGATCTTCGCTTGCTGGCTGATCGCTTTGCCGATTTCCAATAACTGTTTCTGAGCGGTAGAAAGGTCGTTTACGATATCGGTTGCCTTTACCTTAGCCCCCAGTTTCCGAAGTATTTTTTCCGTGTCGCTATAAAGCTTTGGATAATCAATAATCCCCAGGCGCTGGTTTTTATAGGGAAGCCTGCCCATATACAGATTTTCGGCTACACTTAACGCTTCCGCCAGATTAAGTTCCTGGTGGACAAAGCCCACGCCCATCTTTTGGGCCTGTTCCGGAGTCATCACCGTACAATCGACACCATTGATCACAATCTCACCGGCGTCCTGACGGTAAATTCCCCCCAGCACCTTCATCAAGGTCGATTTTCCCGCCCCATTTTCCCCAAGGAGGCCATGGACCTCGCCGGCATTAACAGCCAAACTTACCCCTTTTAGGGCATGGACTCCTGGAAACGATTTTTCAATATGTTTCATTTGCAGATACGCCCGGTCCAAACCGCTCCCCCCCAATATCGTCCGGTTTTTGTTTTGCACCCACTTATGTGGCCATCCCGGGCTCAATATTCCAGTTCTCTGGCCTCTCCTATTAGTTCCACTACCGCTTTTTGCACATTTTGCCCGGTAAGCAGACGGCTTCTCTCATCGGGCTGGCTCCCGCCCACAAAGATTTCAAATTCGCCCGGTTCCAGCACACATTTGCCTTCATCGTCGATCAGGGCAAACTGCCTGGGGGTTAATACCCATGAGACTGTTTTTGTCTCGCCCGGAGTCAAGTGTACTTTTGTAACCCCCTTGAGTTCCCATCTCGGAAGTCTCACCCGGGCTTCTACATCACGAATATACAATTGCACCGTTTCCTCTGCGGTATAATTTCCGGTATTTTTTACCGTCACCGCGCAGGAAATATTCTCATTGCCGGAAAATTTCGCCGCACTAACCTGTAATTCACTATAAGCAAAGGTTGTATAGCTAAGACCGTAGCCAAACGGATACAGGGCTTGCCGCTCCATATAGCGGTAAGTACGGTTTTCCATCGCATAATTACGAAAATCCGGCAGTTCCTCCGTCGTACGGTAAAAAGTAACCGGCAGTTTTCCCGATGGACTATAATCTCCAAAAATAAGGGATGCAATCGCCGCTCCGCCTTCGGCCCCCGGATACCACGCCTGGATAATTGCCGGCACATTCTCATCAGCCCAGGACACTGCTAGGGCACTCCCGGCAAGCAAAACAAGAATAATCGGCTTCCCTGTCCGGTGAATGGTCTCCAGTAATTCTTGCTGCAATCCGGGAAGGTTCAGATTAGGTTTATCGCCACCGGTATACTCGTTGGAAACATCGCCTTCCTCCCCCTCAATACTGGCATCCAAGCCCAGGCACAGCACCACTACATCGGCTCTTTCCGCGGCCGATACGGCTTCAGCAAACCGGTCTTTCTTCTCTGCCAGATTCTCTACCTTATCTTTGAATAAATGACAGCCCTGTGCATAATATACGGCGGTATCCGCCGGAACGGCCCGCCTGATTCCCTCTAAAACAGTCACATAGCAGGAGGGTGTGCCGTAATAATTGCCGATCAGTGCTTTCCTGCTGTCGGCATTGGGGCCTATGACTGCGATGGCTTGGATCTTATCACGGCCGAGCGGCAACAGCTGCTTATCATTCTTTAACAAAACAAGTGTCTTTTTCGCTACCTCAACGGCAAAATCGCGATGTTCCCGGCAGGCATTTTTCTCGTAAGGAATGTTGGCATAAGGAACCTGGCGGTCATCATCGAACAGTCCCAATTTCATCCGGGTAGTCACGAGCCTGGTCACGGCAGCCGTAATTTCCTGTTCGGAAACTAACCCTTCCTGATAGGCAATCAGCAAATTCAGATACATATTGCCGCAGTTTAAATCACACCCGTTACGTAAAGCCAATGCCACCGATTCCGGCGCCGTACTGGTAACGCCATGGCCTTCATGAAAATCTTTGATCGCCCAGCAATCGGATACGACATGTCCCGTAAAACTCCACTCCGTTCGCAGAATCTGTTTTAACAGCCTGTCGCTGCCGCAGCAGGGCTCGTCATTTACGCGGTTATAGGCTCCCATGACCGCCTCCACCTCAGCGGTTTTAACACATTCTCTAAAGGCCGGCAAATAAGTTTCCCGTAAATCCTTTTGCGAAACGACAGCATTAAAACTATGGCGTTCGGCTTCCGGGCCGCTATGAACAGCAAAATGTTTGGCACAGGCGGCCACCTTCAAATACCGCGGATGGTCTCCCTGCAGCCCCCTAATATAAGCAACCCCCAGCTTCCCGGTAAGATAGGGATCTTCGCCAAAAGTCTCGTGCCCGCGTCCCCAGCGGGGATCCCGGAAAATATTGACATTGGGCGACCAAAAGGTCAGTCCCTTATAAATTCCGTGATCTCCCTTCCTTTGAAACTCATGAAACTTGGCTCTGGCTTCCGTCGAAACTATGTCAGCAACCTGCTGCAGCAATCTTTTATCAAAAGTCGCCGCTAAGCCGATAGCCTGTGGGAACATGGTAGCCACTCCGGCGCGCGCCACACCATGCAGGGCCTCATTCCACCAGTTATAGGCGGGAATCCCCAGGCGTGGAATAGCCGGTGAATTGTACACCATTTGACTCACTTTTTCTTCCAGTGTCATTTGGGCTACCAGGGCTTTCGCCCGTGCCTCAAAATCTAAATCCGGCTCCCCGGACATTTGAACCGTCATCGCTTAGTCCCCTTTTCCACAAAATTCCTTATTTATAGCTTAAGTATAGAGCAAGGAATATTTGAAATCTTCTCATTTTTTGCTATAATATCTTCACTTTTTGCTCTGAATTATGTTACCATTGAAGAGCAAATGTTCATTTATTATCAGGTACCGGCTGGAGGACTGTGAGCATGAAGAGAGAGCAGGCTGTACTGGATGGACTGCAGGAAAAAAACATTTTTACGGAAAGCTATCCCTTCCGCCTTCTTCTGAATACCTGGGAAAACTTTGACTGGCCGATGCACTGGCACCATGCGGTGGAGCTGGTATATCCGGTAGAAAATAATTATACCGCAACTGTCAACAACCATGAATACAGACTGTCTGAAAGAGATATTTTATTCATCGCCGGCGGTGACATTCATGGTTTTAAAACCACCAATAATAAGGGGAACCGTTTTTTTATCCAGTTTGATATTTCCACACTGGATGTCTTTGGCCAGATTCAGAACTTTACTCCGCTGCTGTCATCTACCAGGCTTATTTCCCGGCAGCAAGACCATGAGCTCCATCGCCATCTGGAAAAACAAATTCTCGAATTGATAAACGAATACGACCGGAAGTCTTTGGCTTATACCTTGTCACTCAACGCCCGGGTATTTGATATTCTGGTATTGCTGGCCCGTAGCAGTTTAAACCATGTGGACTTTAAAAACATCAGCAGCAACAAAAGATTTTTTACCTTAGAAAAACTAAACCTGGCTTTCCAATTTATCGAAAAAAATTATCAGAAAGACATTTCCCTTAAGGATGTTTCCTGTGCAGCCGGCTTTAGTGAATACCATTTTTCACGCATTTTTAAGGAGTTAACCGGCC
This sequence comes from Propionispora sp. 2/2-37, assembly GCF_001298735.1. Classification (GTDB taxonomy): domain Bacteria; phylum Bacillota; class Negativicutes; order Propionisporales; family Propionisporaceae; genus Propionispora. Next base: position 99,726 of record NZ_CYSP01000002.1, read on the forward strand.
ATAACTTTCTCAACTACCTAAATGAACGACGTATCAAAAAAGCCATTAAGCTGCTGACCATTCACGATCTTTCCATTATTGAAGTCGCCCATCATTCCGGCTTCAACAGCATAGCCACCTTCAACCGAACCTTTAAAAAAATAAAGGGCTGCACTCCCTTAGAATACAAACGAATACAGCATACTTAGCTTCTTGAGTTTGCCAGACAGACAGCAAAAGACGGCTCTCTTGCTTCCTGCGGAGCAAAAGAACCGTCCCCATTACAGCAACAAAAGAACCGCCTGAGTTGCAAAACTATAAATAGAAAGAGCCCGCAATGATCTTCGCTCCGGCCAATACCGCTAATTACATACCTATACGCAATCTTTCGACAACGCACAAGCATTACACCAACGATACTGACCTTTGCCCGACCGCCCAAGATACCTGCCGAACCTACTGCAATCGTTAAACTGCAATAGACCCTTCTTACCAGTCTCCCGGTGACCCTCCGGCACCCCTGGCGATCTTAGCTCGACCGGCATACATTTCTTTCGACCATACGACAACAGTTGGGCTGCCGCACAGCCATAGGAGACATATACCGATCTTCCCGCCGACTGATACCGAGCCGCCGGACCCGATACCAATCTTTGGCCGACTAATACCGAACTTATTTAAATCCGGCACCAGTCTTGGCTCAACCATTGCGAACCCTTACAAATATAGTATGGCAGCTGAACTGGACGGCATACGTGGAAGATGCAGGAATTCATCAGGCACAGACATGATGTTATTTAGCCGGATCACGCCGAAAAAATTCATAAACGGCTTCAGCAGCCGGGCGGGTCATCCCCGGTGCCGCCGCCAGTTCTTCAACCGAAGCCTGTTTGATTTTTGCCAGACTGCCGAATGTGCTCCACAATGCTTTGCGGCGTTTTTCCCCAATCCCGCCGATATGGTCCAGTATCGATACCATGTTGCGTTTAGAACGCAATTTCCGGTGATAGGTGATGGCAAAACGATGCGCCTCATCCCGGATGCGCTGTACCAGGTAAAGTGCCTGTGAATGGCGCGGCAGGATCAGGGGATCGCTTTCCCCTTCCCTGAAAATGTGCTCAAACTCCTTGGCCAGTCCCACCACCATAATATCCGCTAAACCAACGCCGCGGATTACTTCCAGAGCGGCACTGAGCTGCCCCTTACCGCCGTCAATAATGATCAGGTCCGGCAGCGGTGCGGCGGCTTCCCGGTAGCGCCGTAACAGCACTTCCTGCATGGATTTGAAATCATCCGGCTTGCCTTCCACCGTACGCAGTTTGAAGCGACGGTAATCATCCTTTTTGGGCAGTCCGCCCTCAAATACCACCATGGACGCCACCGTCTCCGAACCTTGCGTATGCGAGATATCAAAACACTCCATACGCTCCGGTAATCCCTCCATGCCCAGATATCTGCCCAGTTCCAGGACAGCCCCTTCCGTCCGGTCGGCACGATCCTGAATTTTAATAGCCTGTTCCTCCAGCACCAGCGCCGCATTGCCGGCTGCCATATTGACCAGGTCTTTTTTCGTTCCCCGTTTAGGAATTTCCACCAGAACTTTACCGCCCTTCAAGCTGGTCAGCCATTCGGCCAGCAGCGGCTGCTCAGCCACCTCCATCGGCAAAAGCACTTCCCGCGGGACAAAGGTTGTACGGCTATAATATTGCTTCAGGAAAGCGGCCAGAATATCCGCATCTTCCTCATCGTCACCGCCGGTTAATAAGAAATGATCCCGTCCCACCATCTTGCCGCTGCGGATGAAAAAGACCTGCACGCAAATGCCGGCAGCCGAACGGGCCAGACCAATAGCATCCTGATCGCCCGATCCGGTCACAATATTTTGCTTTTCCGTAATTTTTTCCACGGCTATAAGCTGGTCGCGCAACCGGGCAGCCTGTTCAAACTCCAGGTTATCCGCTGCCGCTTCCATCTGCCGCCGCAGGCTTTTCGCCATATCCTCACTGCGTCCTTCCAGAAACAGGCAAACCGCTTTGATCATTTCCTGGTAGGTGCTTTCCGAAACTTTACCGGCACAGGGCGCCAGGCACCTTTTAATATGATACTGCAGGCAGGGACGCGGCGCATCCAGCCGGCGGCAGGTCCGCAGCGGAAACAGTTTCTTTAACAGCCGCAGCGTCTCATGCACCGCTCCCGCATTGGTATAGGGACCAAAATAGCGGGAACCGTCTTTTTGCACTTTACGGGTGGCATATACCCTGGCAAACGGCTCATTGACCGTTACTTTAATATAAGGGAAGCTTTTGTCGTCCCGCAGGCTGATATTATATTTAGGGCGATGTTTTTTGATTAAATTGCACTCCAAAATGAGTGCTTCCATCTCCGAGGCCGTTACAATATATTCCAGATCGGCAATACGGGACACCATGGACCGTACTTTCGGCGAATGATTGCGGCTGGACTGAAAATAAGAACGTACCCTATTTTTTAATACCACCGCTTTACCGACATAGATAATTTTTCCCTGTTCATCTTTCATCAGATAAACACCGGGCTTATCCGGCAAATGTGCCAGTTTTTCCTCTAGCTCCTGCTTCATTGCTCATCCTCCGTCACATATATCCTTTGATTACCGGATAAGTTCATTGTATACTTATATAAAATAGCTTGTGTAAATGCCGTTAATCATCTATAATGTCACCATTAGCGTCTAGTTGCGAAATAACAACTGGGCAAACTAAAACTGCAAATGGGAGGTCTATACCGATGTTCAAACGATTATTAATTGCCAATCGCGGTGAGATCGCGATCCGAATCATCCGGGCCTGCCAGGAGCTGGGGATAGAAACAGTCGCGGTTTACTCCGATGCGGATGCCAATGCACTGCATGCTCAGTTGGCGGACCAGGCTCTTAATATTGGGCCGGCTGACGCCACCCGGAGCTATCTGAATATCGCAGCCATTTTGGATGCTGCGCAGATAGCGGAGGCGGATGCCATTCACCCCGGTTATGGCTTTTTATCCGAAAATGCCGATTTTGCCGAAGCAGTCACCGGCGCCGGCATGATTTTCGTCGGCCCCCGTGCCGACACCATTCGTAAAGTGGGAAATAAAGATGCGGCGCGCGAGCTGATGAAACAGGCCGGGCTGCCTATGACAGTCGGCAGCGATCCGGTCAACAGTGTGGCTGAAGCCTTATCCACGGCTCAGGAAATCGGCTATCCGGTTATCATTAAACCGATCGCCGGCGGTGGCGGCAAATCCATGTTTGTAGCCAAAAACGATGCCGATATCCAGTGTGCAGCACATAAAATTGACTTTTCCACAGGCGGTTTTTATTTGGAAAAATATATTGCCGACGCCCGTCACATCGAAGTACAGATTGTGGCCGACAATTACGGCGATATCATCCATCTGGGGGAACGCGAATGTTCCATTCAGCGGCGCAATCAAAAGATCCTGGAAGAAGCTCCCTCGGTTGCCGTAACGCCGGAAATGCGCCAGAAAGTCGGTGCCCTGGCCATTCGCGCCGCCAAAAGCGCCCATTATACCAATGTGGGTACCGTAGAATTTTTAATGGACAAACACACCGGTGAGTTTTATTTTATGGAAATTAATCCGAGAATTCAAGTGGAACATGCCATTACCGAACGTACAACAGGCATTGATTTAGTAAAAACGCAGCTAAAAATCGCCTCCGGCGAACCGCTGCACATCCGCCAGGAAAATGTGCGTTTCATCGGTCATGCCATTGAATGCCGTATTAACGCGGAAGACCCGCACAATTCCTTCCTGCCGTGTCCCGGCCAAATTACATTTTATCATCAGCCGGGCGGTCCCAACGCCCGCGTCGACAGCGGGGTATGTGCCGGCTCAATCGTTCAGCCGCACTACGATTCGCTTATTGCCAAAGTCATTGCCCATGGCAATACCCGCGGCGAAGCCATCAAAGTAATGCAGCGGGCATTGGCCGAATACCGGATTACCGGTATCTGTACCACCATCGGCCTGCATATGCAGATTCTGAAAAATCCGTATTTTTGCAGCGGTGATATTGATACCCAGTTTGTTGCCAAACACATGTCATATTAAAGATAAGGTAGGCTGATTGCCTACCTTTTTTATATGCTTGTGCCTTTATTAAGCGGCTTATGCTTCCCGGACTTCCCTGATTCCCCGCTTAAGCACCGGCGCTAAAAACTGTCCGGTATAGGATTCCGGCACGGCGGCAATCTCCTCCGGAGTCCCTTTGGCGACAATGGTGCCGCCGCGGGCGCCCCCTTCCGGTCCCAGATCGATAATGTAATCGGCGGTTTTGATCACATCCAGGTTATGCTCAATAACCACAACGCTGTCGCCGCCGTCCACCAGCCGCTGCAGGACTTCCAGCAGACGGTGAATATCGGCGGTATGCAGACCGGTTGTCGGTTCATCCAGGATATACAGCGTCTTACCGGTACTGCGGCGGGCCAGTTCGGTCGCCAGCTTCACGCGCTGCGCCTCGCCGCCGCTTAAGGTGGTTGCCGGCTGTCCCAGTTTGATATAACCCAAACCGACATCCTGCAGGATTTGAAGCTTGCGGTGGATTTTAGGGATGTTGCGGAAAAACTCCACCGCTTCGTCAACTACCATATCCAGCACCTGGGCAATGCCTTTTCCCTTGTATCTTACCTCTAGCGTCTCACGGTTGTAGCGTGCGCCCTTGCATACCTCACACGGAACATAGACATCGGGTAAAAAGTGCATTTCGATCTTAATAATGCCGTCACCCTTGCAGGCTTCACAACGGCCGCCCTTCACATTAAAGCTGAAACGCCCGGGTTTGTAGCCGCGCATCTTTGCCTCCGGCGTCTGACTGAACACTTCGCGGATGATATCAAACAGGCTGGTGTAAGTTGCCGGATTGGAACGCGGTGTCCGGCCAATCGGTGACTGATCAATATCAATAATTTTATCAATATACTCAATTCCCCTGATTTCACTGTACTCACCCGGCCGCTGGCGGCTGCCGTAAATCCGGCTGTGCAGTCCTTTGAATAAAATTTCATTGACCAGCGTACTTTTACCGGAACCCGATACGCCGGTAACGGCGGTAAATACCCCCAGCGGGAATTTCACATTGACTTTTTTCAGGTTGTTCTCCCGGGCCCCGATGACTTCCAGCCATTTGCCGTTGGGCTTGCGCCGTACGGCAGGCACAGGGATGTATCGTGCGCCGCTCAAGTACTGTCCGGTAATAGATTCCGGGCATTTTTTAATATCGGCTACCGTCCCCTGGGCCACGACTTGTCCACCGCCCGATCCGGCCGCCGGACCGATGTCAACAATATGGTCGGCAGCGTACATAGTATCCTCGTCGTGCTCAACAACCAGAAGTGTGTTGCCCACATCACGCAGATGCTTAAGCGTTGCCAGCAGGCGGTTATTGTCCCGCTGATGCAGTCCAATACTGGGTTCGTCCAGAATATACAGGACACCTACCAGCCCGGAACCGATCTGGGTGGCCAGACGGATGCGCTGCGCCTCGCCGCCGCTTAGCGTACCGGCGGCCCGGTCCAGCGTGAGGTAATCCAGGCCGACATTCAGCAAGAATCCCAGCCGGGCATTGATTTCCTTTAAAATCTGCCGGGCAATGGTCTGTTCCCGCGGAGTCAGCTGCAAGTCGGAGAAAAATTCCTGGCACTCCGCAATGGTCATCCGGGTGACCTGATAAATATTTTTATCCCCTACCCGGATGGCCAGCGTCTCCGGCTTCAGCCGCGCGCCTTTACAAGTCGGGCAGGGCTTAGAACTCATATACTCTTCCGTTTCCTCCCGCGACCAATCCGATACCGTTTCGCGGTAACGGCGGTTGAGCAGCGGAATGACGCCTTCAAACGGTAAATGATAGGTCCGGTTCTCGCCATACATATTTTCATAGGAAAAAGTAAATTTTTCATCCTGCGACCCGTACAAAATGAGCTGCTGCAGCTCTTCACCCAGGCTTTCCCAGGTATTGTAGAGCGACATGCCGTATTTATCCAGCACGGCCTCCAGCTGGCACATGAAGTACGAATTTACATTTTTGCTGAGCGGCGCAATGGCCCCGTCAATTAAGGCCTTGCCTGTATCCGGGATCACCAGCGCCGGATCAATTTCCATATTGCTGCCAAGACCGGTACAGTCCGGGCAGGCGCCAAAGGGACTGTTAAACGAAAACATCCGTGGCGCAATTTCCGGCAGGCTGATGCCGCAGTCCACGCAGGCAAAATTTTGGCTGAAGCTGATTTCCCGGTCTCCCACCAGTTCCACATGGACCAAACCGGCACTCAGGTTGAGCGCCGTCTCCAGGGAATCGGCCATGCGCTGTGCAACGCCTTCACGCACTACCAGCCGGTCCACAACCACTTCAATCGTATGCTTCTTATTCTTTTCCAAACGGATTTCTTCGGCCACGTCCTGCACCTGGCCGTCGATGCGAACCCGTACATAACCGTTTTTCCGGATATCCTCCAGAATCTTCTGATGTTCGCCCTTTTTCCCGCGCACCACCGGGGCCATCAGGATCAGTTTGGTGCCTTCCGGCAGTTCCGTCAGCTGATCGACCATTTGTTCCACCGTCTGCTGGCTGATGGGCTTGCCGCATTTCGGACAATGGGGACGCCCGGCCCGGGCAAAGAGCAACCGGAGGTAGTCATAAATTTCGGTGACCGTCCCTACCGTCGACCGCGGATTGCGGCTGGTCGTTTTCTGGTCGATCGAAATAGCCGGTGATAAACCTTCAATATAATCCACATCCGGTTTGTCCATCTGTCCGAGAAACTGACGGGCATAGGCCGACAGCGATTCGACATAACGACGCTGCCCTTCCGCATAAATAGTATCAAAAGCCAGTGAGGATTTACCCGATCCGCTCAGCCCGGTGATGACCACCAGCTGATCGCGGGGAATTTCAATATCAATATTTTTCAAATTGTGCTGTCTGGCACCCTTGACAATAATCTTTTCTTTCACGGCATATTCCTTTCCCTGTCTATAGAATAAAGCAAAGAATGTACTGACACCAAAGTGACAGGTGTTTATTTTTATTGGATGACTGTTTGAACAGAGCGGGTTTCAGGAAATAAAAATAAACACCTGTCACGGAACCTCTGGCCAAACACGGGTCCAATTTGCTAAAGACTATTTCTTCTTTTTCTTTGATGCCGTTGCCTTCGGCTGCCCGGCACGCTCCCTGAGTTCCACAATCATATCGCGAAGTTCGGCCGCCCGCTCGAATTCCAGCTTGCGGGAAGCTTCACGCATTTCTTTTTCCAGTTTGACGGCCAGTTCCTGCATTTCCCGTTTGGACAAATTGCTCACACGGTCGACTTTATATTCCCCGGCCGGTTCCGCCACCTTGGTTGTTTCGATCAGTTCCTTCACCCGTTTTTGTACGGTTTTCGGCGTAATGCCGTACTTGGCATTATAGGCCTGTTGTATATCGCGGCGCCGGTTGGTTTCCGATATGGCCCGCCGCATGGAGTCGGTGATGACATCGGCATACATAAGCACTTTGCCGTTCACATTCCGGGCCGCCCGTCCGATGGTTTGAATCAAGGCGGTTTCCGAACGCAAAAAGCCCTCTTTATCCGCGTCCAGAATGGCCACCAAAGACACTTCCGGCAAATCCAGCCCCTCACGCAGCAGGTTGATGCCAATCAGCACGTCAAAAACCCCGGCCCTGAGATCGCGAATAATTTCCCCACGTTCGATCGTGGCAATATCGGAATGCAAATACCGGACACGGATTCCGGTCTCTTTTAGAAACTCGGTTAGATCCTCCGCCATTTTTTTAGTCAGAGTCGTAATGAGTACCCGCTCAGCGTCCGCAACCCTGAGTTTAATCTCACCCAACAAATCATCCATTTGCCCTCTAATCGGACGCACTTCGATTTCCGGATCAACGAGGCCGGTAGGCCGGATAACCTGCTGGGCAACCTGGACGGCATGCTCCATTTCATAAGCGGCCGGTGTAGCCGATACATAGATAACCTGATTAATCCGTTCTTTAAACTCTTCAAACCGCAACGGCCGGTTATCAAAAGCCGAAGGCAGCCGGAAGCCGTTATCCACCAGCGACGTCTTGCGGGAACGGTCCCCGGCATACATGGCCCGCAGCTGCGGCAGGGTGACATGTGATTCATCAATGACTAGCAGAAAATCCTCCGGGAAATAGTCCACCAGCGTAAACGGCGACTCACCGGCTTTACGCCCGGTCAGATGGCGGGAATAGTTTTCAATCCCCGAACAATAGCCCATTTCCTGCATCATTTCCAAATCATATTTCGTCCGCTGCTCCAGGCGCTGCGCCTCCAGCAGTTTGCCCTGTGCCTGAAACTGTTTGAGCTGCTGATCCAGTTCGTCTTCAATGTCCGTCATGGCGCGCAGCATATTCTCGCGGGAAGTAACATAGTGAGAGGCCGGATAGATGGCAATATGCTTGCGCTCCGCCAGCACCTCGCCGGTAAGCGTATCAATCTCCAGTATCCGTTCCACTTCATCGCCAAACAGTTCCACCCTCACCGCTTTTTCGCCATAAGCGGCCGGGAAAATTTCAATTACATCGCCACGTACCCGGAATTTGCCGCGTACGAAGTTGACATCGTTACGTTCATACTGAATGGCAACCAACTTGCGCAATATGTCGTCGCGGTCACGCTGCTGCCCCTGGCGCAGCGACAATACCAGATTGCGGTACTCGTCCGGCGAACCTAAGCCATAAATACAGGACACACTGGCCACAATGATGACATCGCGGCGCTCAAACAGCGAACTGGTCGCGGAATGGCGAAGCTTATCAATTTCATCATTAATGGAAGCGTCCTTTTCTATGTAAGTGTCCGTATGGGCAATGTAGGCTTCCGGCTGATAATAATCATAATAACTTACAAAATATTCCACCGCATTATGGGGGAAAAATTCTTTAAACTCACTGGCCAATTGCGCCGCCAAGGTTTTATTGTGGGCAATCACCAGGGTGGGTTTTTGCACCTTGGCAATGACCTGGGCAATGGTAAAGGTTTTTCCTGTACCGGTAGCCCCCAGCAATACCTGACAGGGATCCCCCCGCTCGATACCCGACGCTAATGTGTTAATGGCCTCGGGCTGATCGCCCGTCGGCATAAAAGGCGCCTGGATCGCAAAAGGAATGCCCCCTTCGTGGTGCACTGTATTTAACTTTGGAACAACTGCCATTTTTATCACCCTACATGAAGTATCACTATCCGTTGACAATTATTATATCATGTACCGAACAAACTTTCTATATGCGCTTTCTGGAAAACTTCGGTAAGGGAATTTCTTTTGCTGATAAGCTGGCAGCACGAATCAGGTATGTTCCATGGGTCTGCCGATTTTACGCAATGCAGCGTTGCCGCCCGCTAGGCCGGTTGCCCTATTCCTCTGCCTTGGCGAAACTGACAAAAAACGGCGGAATATCCGCCGTTTTCTCACATTTTACTTTTTATGACCTCTATGGCTTTTTCCAGTTGAAGATCGGTAGTCTGAACTTTATCCTCCGGCAATTCCACCTTCACATCCGGTTCAATTCCCACTCCGTTAATGGAACGGTCGGCCGGAGTAAGATATTTGGCAATGGTCAATTTGATGCCCCCGCCGTTTAAGCGCAGCAGTGTCTGTACCGAACCCTTGCCGTAGGTTTTCGTTCCGACCAGTGTGCCGGCACCGGTATCCTGGACTGCGCCCGCGACAATTTCCGAAGCGCTGGCACTGCCGCCATTCACCAGAACAACAGCCGGATATTTAATGGCCGTCAAATCGGAATTGTGCGTTTCCCGGTTGCCCTGCCGGTCCACAACCGATACTACCGGACCTTCGGGTACAAATTTCGAAGCAACCTTTACGCTTTCCGTTAATAAACCGCCGGGATTATCCCGCAAATCCAGAATCACGGCTTTCATCCCCTGTTGCTCCAGTTCCTGATATTTTTGCACAAAGTTATTGCCGGTATTCTCATTAAACATGGAAATACGAATATAGCCGATCTGATCCGGCAGCATTTTGCCGGCCACCGTCTTAATCTGAATATTGGACCGGGTCAGCGTATAGTCCTGTTCTGCCGCGTTGCCGCGCCGGATGGTCAGTACCACCTGCGAACCTTCCGGTCCGCGGATTTTATTCACCGCTTCGTCCAGCAGCATTTCTTTGGTATCCTGCCCGTCAATCTTAACAATCAGATCGCCGCTTTTTATGCCGGCCTGCTCTCCCGGTGTCCCTTCAATTGGCGATACTACCATCAGCATCTTATCCTTCACACCGACAACAATGCCAACCCCGCCAAAGGTCCCTTCGGTTTCGATCATAAAATCTTTATACATTTTAGGGTCCATATAAATAGAATGCGGATCACCCAAAGAAGCCACCATTCCCTTAATCGCCCCGGCAACCAACGTATCGGTCGATACCGCTTCCACATATTTGTTCTTCACAATCTGCATAGCATGGAACACCCGCCAGGTACCTGCCAGATCAGCCGCATTGACATTCAGCAGATACAAAAAACCTCCTGTTGTCGCCAGAAAGGTGATCAACACCAGCAGGACGGCTCCTGCAATGACTTTACGCCGACTCAATACCAACACCTCAATTCGCCTCAAGGAAAGTTCGAGGCCGAATAGCAGAGCCACTACTTAGCCTCGAACTCTCATGTAAACAATCTTATGCACTACAAATCAAATTTATACATTTTACGGCAAATACGCCAGGGGATCTGTCGGGCTGCCGTTTTCCCGGACTTCAAAATGCAGATGCGGCCCTGTAGAGTAGCCGGTGGATCCCACCCGGGAAATGGCTTGTCCCTTGCTCACCCGCTGCCCTTCACTGACCAGCAGCTCGGAATTATGCCCATACAGGGTTGACAAGCCATTGCCATGGTCAATAATCACGGCCTTGCCATAGCCGCCCATCCAGCCGGAAAAGATAACCACGCCGCTGTCGGCAGCTGCCACCGTATCACCGTAATCAGCCCCGATATCCAAGCCGCTGTGATAGCGGGCCGTTCCAAAAATCGGATGCGTCCGCCAGCCATACGGCGAAGTAATCGGACCGTGCGCCGGCCACATAAAGATACCTGACCCGCCTCCGGAACCGTAATTGCCGGCCTGGCTGCGAATCATCCGCTCAATCCGCTCGGAATCCTGCAAGAGTTCCTGATAAGCACGTTCAGCTTCATCCCGTTCACTGACCGCAGACTCCAGTACCTGTTCCTGCTGCTGCTTGCGGGCGGTGATCAAGTTTTTTTTCTCCTCCGCCGCCTTTTGCAGCTCCACAATGGCAGCCTTGTTGGCTTCCAGTTCAGCCTTCTTATCCAGTATCAGCTGGCGTTCGGCCTTGACCTTGTCCACCAGGCTTACATCCTGCCGGGCCACACGCTTCAAGATATCCATCCGGGTTACAAAATCATTGAAGTCATTTGCCCCCAGCAGCACATCCAGATAGTTAACCTGTCCGTTTTTGTAGATATCCCGCATCCGTTGGTTCAAAATCTGACTGCGTTTAGCCAGGTCCTTCTCCGCTTTGGCTAAAAATTCGCTGTTGACCTCAATTTTTTGTTCGGTTTCTTCCAACTGCTGCTGGATATCGTTATACTCCTTCTCAGCCACATCCAAATCGGTCTGCAACAAGCGTAAACGTTCGGAGACGCTGTCGACCTGGTTTTGTGCCTGCGCAGCCCGCTGTTGCTGACTCTGCATTTGCTGGCGGATGTTTTGCAGCTGCTGTTGACTGTCATCAGCCAGAACCGGAGAAACAGCAAGGGCAAATACGAGCAGCGCCAGCAGTATGGCCGTGTAACGGCGCATGGTAACCAATGGTATCCCTCCCACAACTATACCTTCATGAATTTTTTCAAAGATATCGTACTGCCCAAAGCTCCGATGGCCGTGCCCACCACCAGGAGAAACAGACTAATATTCGTAATAAAGGGGTATTTAGGAATAATCGGCAAAAATGCCAGGGACTGGTACACCTGCGAAACAAGCGCTCCGTAGCTCTGACTTAACAGCAGCACGGCGATCAGAGCGCCACCAAAGCCTAAAATCATGCCTTCAATTAGGAACGGCCAGCGAATAAACCAGTCTGTTGCCCCCACATATTTCATAATGCCAATCTCGCGGCGGCGGGCAAAAACGGTAATACGGATGGTATTGGAAATAATAAACAGCGCGGCCAGAGCCAGGAAGACGATCAGAATCAAACCGAAAATACGGATCATTTTAGCCAGAGTAAAGACATGTTCCACGACTTCCTGCCCGAATTTGGCATTTTCCACGCCTTTCAATTCGTTAACGGCCTGCGCCACCGGCTTGACCTGTTCCGGCTTGTCCACCTTCACCTCAAAGGCATCCGGTAAAGGATTGGTATCCCCCAGAGCCGCCAGCATGCCCTGTTGATCACCCAAACGTTGTTTAAAGCGCTCCATCGCCTCGCTCTTGCTCACAAACAGCACCTGATTAACACCCTGCATCTTGGTAATCCGGGTTCCGATTTCCCTGATCTCCAGATCACTGAGATCGTCCTGCAGATATACCGAAATTTCCACCTGCGATTCCAGCGCCTGGGCCATATTGTTTAGATTAAGCACCATAACCAAAAACATGCCCAAAATCAGGAGGGATAAAGCTACCGTACTGATGGAGGCAAAACTCATCAATCCGTTGCGGCGCATGGAAGTAACCGCTTCACGGATAAAATACTCCGCTGTTCTAATCTTCATAGCCGTATACCCCCCTGGCTTCATCGCGGACAATACGGCTCTTCTCGATAGCAATTACCCGTTTGCGCATACCGTCAACAACCGTTTTGTCATGGGTGGCCATGACAACGGTTGTCCCATTTTGATTAATACGGTCGAATATCTTCATAATTTCCCAGGAAGTCTCCGGATCCAGATTGCCGGTCGGTTCGTCGGCAATCATGATGACCGGATTGTTCACTATTGCCCGGGCAATAGCCACACGCTGCTGTTCACCGCCCGACATCTGCTGCGGATAATGCCGTGACTTGCCGCGCAGCCCCACCAGATCCAATACGTGCTGTACCCGTTTTTGTATTTCCCGGCGCGGCGCCTCCACCACCTGCATGGCAAAGGCCACATTATCATAAGCCGTCTTATTCGGCAATAAACGGTAATCCTGAAATACGATACCTAAACTGCGCCGCAGATAAGGCACCTGCGCAGGCGCCAAATTTCCCACATTACGTCCGTTTACAATCAGCGATCCCTGCGTCGGCAATTCTTCCCGGAAAATCAGTTTGATGAAAGTCGATTTTCCTGCTCCGCTCGGCCCTACAACAAAGACAAACTCCCCTTTTTGAATCTCCACATTCACATTCGAGAGGGCGACAGAACCGTTGCTGTATACCTTGGAAACGCCATTCATATTGATCAATAGTCACTCCCCCTTCATTAGTCTGCTATACAGAAAAAGCGTCACTTTTTTGCTCATACCTTTTTTAAAATTTGACGCTTTTGGTAAAAAACCTTCTTTTTTTGCAGTATTTCTAAACATTCCTGACATTTATTCTCAGTTGTGCAGCAAATCGGCAATATATAGTGTCATAACTCCCAGCACCGACAATAAGCCCAGGTACCAAAACAGCACCGCCAGCCGCTGCCGCAGTGTCAGGTCATAATAACTGCCAAGTACATCGCCTTTCCATAAGCGGAGCAGGGAAACTACGAGAATAACAAACAAAAAAATATTTTGCGTATAACAAAACAACGCGCCCACGCTAAAACTGCCAACCCACCACAGGTTGGGTGAAATCGCAGCCGCGATGCGTCCCCCATCCAAAGGCTCGCAGGGAATCAGGTTAAATAAATTGAGCAGGCAGGCCGCATAGGCAACAACCAAGATAAGTATATCATCCGTCCAGAGGTAGAGGGCCAGGCACACCAGCGCACTCAGTGTTCCGGCTGCCGGACCGCCGATAGCAATGTTGGCCTCCATTTTTGCATTATATGGACGCTGTTTTAAACTGATCACCGCCCCAAGGAAAGGAATGAACAAGGGCTTGGAAACATGCAGTCCGACAACACGGGAAGCAAAAAAATGCCCAAATTCATGGACAAACAACAACAGGACAAACCCAATGGCAAAGCTAAGACCGAAGGCAAATGCATAAGCGGCCAGCGAAACCAGCATGGACACAGCCATAAAGCTTATTGAACCGAATTTACATACTGCCACGATACCGACCAGGCCGGCTGTCAGCCGCCGGACCACTTGGCGGCCAAAGCATAACACACTCCATGGTCCCACAAGTTCCCCTCCCGTCCAGCCAATCATAAGCGCCTATATACTGGATTAAGCTTACCTGCGGAGGGGCGGGTGTTTATTTTTTATTGGATGACTGTCCGAAAAAGCGAGTTTTTAGAAAATAAAAAATAAACACCCGTCCCGGAGCCTCTCACATTCAGCCCATAAAAAAACGACTCTTTCTATGCATATGCACGCAAGAGCCGATTTATTTGCTAAATCCCTCACCCAAAACCTCGTGGGCATCCGCCACGATGACAAAAGCTTTAGCATCCAACTGCGAGACCAGTTCTTTAAGCCGGGTGACCTCACTGATGCTGACGACACACATCACCACTTCTCCGTTCTGTTTTGTATAGCCTCCCCGCGCCGAGAAGAAGGTCACCCCGCGGGACAGTTCCTGCATAATGGCCTCAGCCACTTGCTCCGGAATGGCTGTTATAATCAAAAAAACTTTGGCTGAACTGGGGCCTTCCTGGACCAAATCAATAATTTTGCTGGTTACAAACAGTGAAATCAAGGCATATAATGAAAGCTCCGCGCTTTTAAAGGCGATGCCGGCAGAGGCTATAACGAAAAAATCCACCATCAAGAGCGCCTGACCAACCCGGATGTCAAATAATTTGCTGATAATGGCCGCCACCTGATCCGTGCCTGCCGTCGTCCCTTTGGAACGGAAGACCAGACCCAGCCCGATCCCGGAAATCACACCGCCATAAAAAGAAGCCAGCAGCAAATCATGCGTTAATACCGGTATATAGGGAGCGCTGATATCCACCGTCACGGCCAGCAGCGCCGCCCCGAACAGCGTATTGATGCCAAAACGCGGTCCCAGTATTTTCAGGCTGACTAAGAGCATAGGTATATCAAAGGCAATCATCGTCATCCCGACCGGGAAACCCAGCACATGATGCAGCACCGTAGCCAGACCGCTGATTCCGCCGGCTGCGATCTTATTGGGAATTAAAAACATATTCAGCCCCAAAGCAGTAATCACGGCTCCTGCTGCAATCCCCAGGTAATTCCACACCGTACCTCGTTTACTCATGGCTTCTACCCCTGTGTCTTACCAATTAATTCCATAGCCAGTTCAGCACTACGAAAAGCCTGCTTATGCAGCCTGGCCATGCGCTCCTCTCTTTGCCGGTTAGGACGCTGAATCTCAGGCCACAATTCCCTGACTTTATCTATTAGCGTATCCACCGTTATGGTTTTTAATGTACCCACCGGACTTTCACCCAGACATTCTAGAAAACGGTCAATTTTAGGGTCGTAGGAGATACCGGCCAGAGGAACGTGCATAACGGCAGCAAAAATCAGTGCGTGCAAACGGATACCAAGCAGCATATCCAGATTGCCCACTAGTGATAATAATTCATATGTTGTATATTCTTCGCTCAGAACATGAACCTGCTGCCGGCAGCGGGAAACAATTTTTTTTGCGGCCAGCAGGTCTTCCGGGCATTGCATGGGTATAAAAACCACCCTGGCGCCAAATTCGGCTACGATCCGGTCGGCCGTTTCCGCCAGAACCTGTTTATAATAATCCCATTCCCGCCATTCCCGCACCGATATACCGATCAGCGGCGTCGCGCCTTCCAAGGCATGACGCCGCAAAATAGCCCGCCCGATTTCCTTATCCACGGGATGCATGGCCAGCACCGGGTCAGCCGTAACATAAACCGCCGGCCGGGTAACCCGGAGCCGTTTTAACTCATCATACGAGCCTTCATCCCGCACAGTAATCAGATTCACCATATTGCCAATATAACGCATGGCTGCCTGCGCCAGTCTGCCGCATACCGGCCCGATTCCCTGGGCATACAGCATAACCGGCACCTTTAGTTTTTGAGCCAGCAGCATAATACTCAAATAGTAATACAGGCTGCGGTCGCTGGTTACATCCTGCAGCAAGCTGCCGCCGCCGCTGATTAACAGCTGGCTGCCGGACAAAGCCCTGGCGATTCCCGGATAATTGAGACGATATACGGCTTCTACTCCATGGCGTTGACGGGTATCGACCGGATTACCGGAAAGCACAATGATTTTTACTCTGGGATTCAAATCGGTCAGCGCCTCGATCATCGCCGCCAGCATGGCTTCATCCCCGGCATTGGCAAAACCGTAATAACCGGAAATAACAATCTGACATACCTCACTCATGTTCTGCAGTTCTCCTTCCCCACACAAACACCAGGTAATGAAGAAGCTGCACTCCGGCCAGCGCAATCACGCCGCATACAATCCCCATAACCAAACCGTCCAATCCGCGCACAAACGACATAAGAACCGGCGTGCGCATGTGGGCAAACGTTTCTACCAGCGACCCCTGACCAATCGTAGCCGCCACAACCAGTGCATAATGCAAAATCGAAGGCCAGCGCCGGTAGGCCGCCATAACCAGGAGAAAAAAGGCGGGATGACCGACCATAAATTCCTTGCCGCGGGGACGTGCATACATTACCTGCTCCAGCAGATATCTTAGCTTAATCTCCAGTGCAGGCACCGGCACTCCCGCCGTATGCCCGGACCGGCCGACATAAATCCAGGCCGCAAGAGCTACAAAAGCTGCTCCCAGCAGAGTTTTCATATACACGGGATAATTTAATATCCTGTTTACCTGCTGCCGGATGCTCCAAAAACCTACTTCATCCTGCTCGCCGAAAATATTGTACCGCGTCATATAGATAAGCGTAATCACCACCAGAGGCGCTACAAAAATCAGCTTTACACCCCGGAAAATTTCTATTTCCAGCAGGAAACGGACGTCGGCCAGCATCGCGCCAACATAAAAACCCCCGATCAGCGACAACAGCACCGTTACAGTAAGAGCACGGCTGGCAACCCCGATCATTTTTCCCAGGCCAACCCTTTCATCTGCGGCAAATTGTCCGTTTTGCCGCCAGCGGTCCAATTGCCAGGTCATAGCCAGTACCGGAAAAAGAATGGCACTCATTGTAGCTACTGCCTGACGGATGAACGTTCCGCCGCCGGTAAACAGCGGAATAATCAAGAGCACCGACAGCACGGCCAGCAGCCCATACTGATAACGCACCGCAAAGGGATAAATCAGCGTTAATAATAAAACCCCGGCTGCCGTAGCGCCGACTATTACCAAGGCCAGCAAATAAGGTGAAGGAAAATAGGGGGAAAAATAAGTAGCCCTTCCCAGGGTAAAACCATTCGCTTTTAACTCTCCGGCCACACCCGCCACATAATCCAGGTTAGTCTCCACCAGTGTTTTTCCTACTTCAGGCTTTTCATAAGTCCGGAGCAGATTCATCCGTATGTTGCGTTCCTGATCGGTCAGCAGCCAGCGGTGAATAGCTTCCGTCGGTTTCAGCTTGGGCTGCTCGTCCTTCGGAATGACATATACCCTGGCCGCCTGATAGCCATGGGCCGCTGCCAGATCCATTAGACCCTCCTGCTTGACAAACTGCAGCTGCAGCGGATGCTCAATCATTGCCAGGGTAAGGTTATGCTGTTTCATTTGCTCCACAGTCTGCGTCAGCAAATCGGGATACCCCAGCACTTCCTCACCGGTAAACATAATAGAACTCACGTTGCCGATGCCGGACAAACGTCTAAAGACGGCATTGACATCATCCGGTTTCACTTTGGTATAGTTGGAAGGACGTGCCACCACATAAAACCCGTTTGCAGCCACTTCCCGCATTTCCGCACTTGATAAACCAAGGTTCCACTTTATGACCTTTTCATAATCGGCCTTGATGACCAGAATCGGCGTATTCCCGTCAACCAGAACCCGCACCCGCTCCAGGCCCAGCCGCCGGATTAAGTCTTCCTTAACCTCGGCAAACGTCTCGGGGTCATGTCCGATCACATACACATCCTCCGCCCGGATGCGCCCTGCTTCCACAAAACTACGCCATAACGGATCGGCCAGTCCACTGCCGCCCGTACGATAACGCTGTACAATCTGCATGCCGGGCACGGCTGTTACCAGACCATTCTCGTTCAGTTTCTCGCCTGTGCCGTACTGCTGCAAAATCTGTGTTCCGGGTACGGTTGACACCAGGCCGCTCGCATTCAGCTTTTCCAGGGTCATCTCATATACAGACAGCGACGTAATACCGGCTTCTTTAAACCGGCGCATAAGTTCCGGCACAGCCACACCATCAATGCGCGCCAGAGTGGTAAGGTCCTCATAATCCAGTACCATTTCCACCCGGGTATTATTTTCTTCCTGAACATGCCGCTGCCATCCGATGGCCAGGGCTGCCAGCAAGCCGATAACAATAAATAAAATAAGTACTTTATTATATTTGTATTCCGTCAACAATCTCTCCACCTTTATCAAATAACTCCAAAAGAAACATCAGCAGGCAAAATGACTTCCCCACTGTTCCCGGCTGATCACCGGGACCGGTTATCCGTGTGGATCGTCACTTTGCCGTGTTCCATCACAACGTCACGCGCACTGACATTAAAGGCGAGCTTCTTCAAATCTACAAGCGGGATTTCTGTTAATACCGCACCGCCCAGATTTCCTACCAAATTATTGTTAAGCAAGAAGCGTTCCGTAACAAAAGTAATTTTCTGTCCATTACCCACGACCTTACCCTCTAAGGTAATCGCCAGGTTGGCAAAACCGCCAATGGAGAAATTGCTGCTGACCTGCACTTTGTCAGGCGTAACCGTCACGGCAGCATTCCGTATTCCTTTCACCGACTGGTTCAAATAAGCGGCTAATTCATTGGCAGTGAGAACCACAGCCAAATCCACCGTTCCCACCGAGGTAAGCTTCACTGCCCGCTGACCAAGCAGTGCCGGCATATCCAATTGGACATCGGTCAGCACGGCATGCAGTTCGCTAAAGGTCAGCTTGTCAACCTGAGCCTGGGCCGCATCCAAAGTGATTGTATCAAATCCTCCGCCCAGCATCAAGAAACCCGGAGTTTTTTCCAGTTTAACGGCAACCTGATCGCTGTGAACCAGCTCCATCAGACCATTGGTCATAACCCTTGACAAGACTGACGGCAACAGCCATTGGCTGAGAACAACCAGCGCCAATCCGCTAAGCAGCAAAATTACGATAAGGCGCTTCGACATGCAAGGTCCCTCCTTGTTTTACAGTCCGCTCTTTAAGTAAGATTCAATGAACGGGTCAATTTCTCCATCCATCACGGCCTGTACATTACCGGTTTCAGTATTAGTCCGGTGATCCTTAACCAGATTGTAGGGATGAAATACATAGGACCGGATTTGGCTGCCCCACTCAATCGCCTGATATTCACCGCCAATTTCGGCTTTTTTCTCATCCTGTTTTTGCCTTTCCAGTTCAAACAGCTTGGCCCTGAGCAGTTTCATGCACTGTTCACGGTTCTGAATCTGCGACCGTTCACTCTGGCACTGAACCACAATGCCGGTCGGCAGATGCGTCATGCGCACCGCCGAATCGGTTTTATTAATATGCTGGCCGCCGGCACCGCCGGCCCGGAAGGTATCCACGCGCAAATCCGCCGGATTGATATCAATTTGTACATTATCATCAATTTCTGGCATCACATCGGCGGCGGCAAATGAAGTATGCCGGCGCCCGCTGGCATCAAACGGGGAAATACGCACCAAACGGTGAACGCCCTTTTCCGCTTTTAAATAACCGTAAGCATTACGTCCTGAAATGAGCAGGGTAACGCTTTTTACCCCGGCTTCATCCCCGGCCAGAAAGTCAAGCGTGTCGACTTTATAGCCGTTTTTTTCCGCCCAGCGCACATACATCCTGAGCAGCATCTGCACCCAGTCCTGCGCTTCCGTCCCGCCGGCTCCCGCATGCAGGGTCAGAATGGCATTGTTCGGATCATATTCCCCGGAAAGCATCAGCGCCAGTTCCAGGTGCTCCATATCCCGTTCCAGATTGTTTAGTGTCTCCAAAACCTCCGGATATACACTTTCATCCTGTTCGTCCATGCCCAGCTGCCATAAGACCGACATGTCGGCGTAACGGTCATAGAGCCTGTTAAATTCCGCCACACTGTCTTTATAGCCGGTCAGTTCCTGCATCACTTTCTGGGCCGCCTCCGGCTGATCCCAAAAACCGGGGGCGCTGATCTGATTCTCTAATTCGGCAATCCGCTCTTCTTTACCGGCAACGTCAAAGGGAAGCCCTCATTTCATCCAGCTTCTGCCCCATTTGATTAATTTGTACCCGCAAATCTTCCAGTAACAACTGTATCAACTCCTGAAAAGGTGCTAACGGCCTGTAAGCCCTTAGCACCAACTTATTTTTTATCAAACAGCCCAAACCCGGAACGGTTATTTCCCGCAGCAGCGTTTGTATTTCTTACCCGAACCGCAGGGGCACAGATCGTTGCGGCCAATATGCTCAGCATTAACCACCGGCTGCTGAACCGGCCGCTGTGCAGCTTCCGTTCCTTCCCCATGACTTTCATGGGCCGCTTGCAAACGATCTTCCGGCTGCGTAACAATATTCACCCGGTACATATATTTCACAATATCTTCCTGTATATTGTCAATCATCTGCTGGAACATATCATATGCTTCTATTTTATATTCGATTAACGGATCACGCTGACCATAGGCTCTGAGACCAATACCCTCACGCAGCATATCCATGGCATCCAGATGTTCCATCCATTTGCTGTCAACAACCTTCAGCATCACCACTTTTTCCAGTTCACGCATGTTATCGGCTCCGAACAACTGCTCGCGCTCATCATAAGCCGCTGTTGCCGTCTGCAGCAACTTTTCCCGCAGTTCTTCCCGGCTAAGCTTACTCAGGGCTTCTTCCGTCAGCTTGCCCGGAGGTGCAAAGTAACCTTCGCAGTACTCAATCAACCCGCCATAATTCCATTCTTCCGGAAACAGTTTTTCATCGGCATACAATTCCATTCCCCGGTCAATCAGTTTTTCAAGCATATGGAAAATATTTTCCCGCATGCTTTCGCCCATCAGAATCGAACGGCGCTGCCCATAAATAACTTCACGCTGCTGGTTCATGACATCATCATACTCCAGAACATGCTTGCGGATGTCAAAGTTCCGTCCTTCGACTTTCTTCTGGGCCTGCTCAATCGAGCGGGTAATCAGGGAATGCTCGATGGGTTCATCTTCCTCCATTCCCAGTTTATCCATAATGCCGGCAATGTTGTCGGCACCAAACAGGCGCATCAGGTCATCCTCCAGCGACAAGTAAAAACGGGAAGACCCGGGATCGCCCTGGCGGCCGGCACGTCCGCGCAGCTGATTGTCGATCCGGCGGCTTTCATGGCGCTCAGTCCCGATGATATGCAGTCCACCAAGTCCAGGCACACCTTCTCCCAGCACAATATCCGTACCACGGCCGGCCATATTGGTTGCTATCGTGACCGCATTGCGCTGTCCGGCCTGAGCAATAATCTGTGCTTCCATCTCATGATATTTGGCATTCAGCACGTTATGAACAATTCCGCGCTGCTTTAACTGCAGGCTGAGTTTTTCCGACTGTTCAATCGAGGTGGTTCCCACCAGAATAGGCTGTCCCTTGGCATTTAGTTGGGCAATCTCTTCGACAACTGCCTTGTATTTAGCCCGCTTGGTTTTATAAATTACATCCGGGAAATCCTGACGCTGGACTTCCTTGTTGGTTGGAATGACCAGAACATCCAGACGGTAGATTTTACGGAACTCGGTTTCCTCAGTTTTAGCCGTACCGGTCATGCCGGCCAGCTTTTCATACATCCTGAAGTAGTTCTGGAAGGTAATGGAAGCCAATGTCTGGCTTTCCCGTTCAATTTTTACGCCTTCCTTGGCTTCAATGGCCTGGTGCAGTCCATCGGAGTACCGCCGTCCGAACATCAGCCGGCCGGTGAATTCATCTACAATGATCACTTCGCCGTCTTTTACCACATAATCCCGGTCACGCTTCATCAGCGCATGGGCTTTCAGTGCCTGATTAAAATGATGCGACAGCTCAATGTTTTCACTCTCATATAAATTCTGGACATTGAGCAGCTTTTCCGCCTTGGCAATACCGCTTTCCGTCGGTGCCACGGCATGGGCTTTTTCATCTATGGTATAATCTTCCGTCTCTTTTAATTTTGGCACTACTTTGGCCAGGACATAATACAAATCGGTGGATTTTTCCCCCGGTCCGGAAATGATGAGCGGCGTCCGCGCTTCATCAATTAAGATGCTGTCCACTTCATCGACAATGGCATAATTGAGCGGGCGCTGCACCATTTGATCGGCGTGAATCACCATGTTGTCCCGCAGGTAATCAAAGCCGAACTCGTTATTCGTACCGTAGGTGATATCGGCGGCATAGGCAGCTTTTCGTTCGTTAAAATCAAGCCCATGCACGATCAGTCCCACCGACAAGCCAAGGAATCTATAAATTTTCCCCATCCACTCGCTGTCGCGGCGGGCCAGATAATCGTTTACCGTTACTACATGAACCCCCCTGCCGGTGAGTGCATTTAAATATACCGGCAGCGTCGCCACCAGCGTTTTCCCTTCACCGGTGCGCATTTCGGCAATATTTCCGCCATGCAGCGTAATACCGCCCAACAGCTGCACGTCAAAATGCCGCATGCCCAATACCCGCCGCGACGCTTCGCGCACCACGGCAAACGCTTCCGGCAAGAGATCATCCAGATTTTCACCCTGTTCCAGGCGCCGTTTAAATTCAGCCGTTTTAGCAGATAAAGAAGAATCACTTAGCCCGGTAAGCCCTCCTTCCAAAGCATTCACCCTATCCACATATTTCATCATTCGCTTGATTTCCCGTTCGTTGTCGTCTCCAAAGATGTTTTTAAGAAACTTAAACAATTATTATCAGCTCCTCATACAACGCTTACGAATATATATAAACCGCATCCCATCCATAACTATGGATTGCTCCTCCGATACGCCGGTTATACAATACACGCTATTATAAAATTTTACCAGACTATCGACACTCTGTCAAAAACCGATCGCCATAAATTTAAACAAGTTTTTTAACCCATTTTTCTATTATTATACACCAAAACACCGATTTAAATAAAAGAGAAAGAGCAGCTTAGTTGCTGCTAAGCTGCTCTTTGCGGATACTTTCCCTGCTGGCGGATATTTCTTCATCTTCCGTCAGCCGTTCCAGTTTGTTGGCCACCCATAGGGGATTATGCTGTTTGACCTCCGATAACAACTGCGTTCCGTCTCCCAGCATGGCTTTAAATTCACCCCAGTTATACACACCCAGTATAATATGTCCGATAATACAAAGCGTCATCGCCAGGCCGATCCACAAATGACCGAATTCAATCCAATAGATGAAAACTTTTGGAAGGTAGGGTATCATTCCATATAAGATCCAGCCGCTGCCGGCTAAAAATGCTCCGCCCAAAAACATGACCAGTCCCATCAGTTTTTGCCCGGAATTCATTTTATCCATCGGCGGAACCGGGACTTCCTTGTGCAGCAGGATTTTTTGCGGATAACCGCCGCCTATTTTGAGCCATTCCAGATCGTTCTTCCCCCAGCTGAGCGTTGTCCGGAAAAAGGCGATAATCCGGTCAAACCCGGTAAGAACAAAAGTCATAGCCGACAGGCTCAGAATAGCCGCACCAATCATATGGATGCGCATAGCCAGATTGACAAAATCCTCACTGCCAGGTTTCAGCCAGATAATCACTCCGGTCGCAGCGGCCGGCAAAAAACCCAGGATCAGCCCCCAGTGAAACAGCCGGGACGGCCAGCAGTGTTTCAGTACACGGGCCTGTTCTTCCTCATGCTTATTCATAATCTATCCCTCCTTAACCTAACTTGGTCCGGTCTATATAAGCAGTATGAAACAATTCTTCGGCTAATGGTCCGAGCGGTTTCCCGGCAAACCGGTCATACATATCTTTCAAGGCTGCATTATTGTGGCTTTGCCGGACTTTGGCCTTTACGTCATCCCGGTAAAGCCCCTGCGTCCGCATCCGGATATATTTGGTGCGGTCCTGAATCAAATCGGTAGCCGCATAAGCGCCACTCCAAAGCAGAGCGGTGGCGACCCCCGCTGCAGCGATAAATTCCCGACGCGTAATTTTTACGGCTTTTTCCACATAATCATAACGTGCCATCCCTAAAACCTCCTTAATGCCACTCCCGGCACAATGTCCGACTGCCTGTTACTGACGGCAATCTTTTTTTACCGCATTCTTCCTGGTGGCGGGAACAAAAAAAGACGATGTATGCGCGGCACCGTCTCCATAATCCCGCCGGCAACACGAAAGAAACACTGATCACAACACTGTGCCAACGAGTTTATCTTCACCGGTTACTCTAAATTTACCGCGAAGTCTCTATTCATTTTTTGCTTGCAACTAAGCCCAGGGCAGCAATGCCTTATATTTATCCACCCAGGAAGTCCCCATCGGGTTAATCGGCTGTCCGCCGCCGTTAATACAGCCGCCCGGACAGTTCATCACTTCAATGAAATGATAGGGAGAGTTGCCGGCCAGTACCTTTTCCACCACCGGCCGGATATTTTCCTTAAGTCCGTGTACCACCGCCACTTTCAGGCGAATGTCCCTGCCGGTTTTGGCATCTTTCAGCACGACCTCGGACTCCTTAACGCCCTGCAGCCCCCGCACCGGCTCATACTCCAGATTCTCCATTTCCCGTCCGGTTATAACAAAAGAGGCGGTTCGCAGCGCCGCCTCCATAACCCCTCCGGTGACACCAAAAATAGTACCTGCCCCACTATACTGTGCCAAGGGATTATCTTCAGCGGACCACTCTGTTATTGCCGTGAAGTCGATATTCATTTTCTTTAACAATCGCGCCAGATCCCGTGTGGTAAGTACGGTATCCACATCCGGATAATCGGCGTTTTCGCCTTGCTTTCGCCAGTACTCCGCCGCACTGTGAAATTCCGGCCGCGAAGCTTCAAACTTTTTCGCCGTACAGGGCATAATACCCACTACATACATATTTTCCGGCTTTACCTGCCAAATGTCCCGGGCACCATACGTTTTGGCGGCCGGTCCCGCCATCATCATCGGTGATTTGGCCGATGACAAATGCGGCAAAAGGCGGGGATAATTCAATTCGGCAAACCGCACCCAAGCCGGGCAACAGGAAGTAAATTGCGGCAGCGGCCCCAGCGGATGTTCCGACGGTTCACCCAACAAATGATGCCGAATCTTGGCAACCAGTTCCGTACCTTCCTCCATAATCGTGTTGTCGGCCGCAAAATTAGTGTCAATCACCTTAAATCCGGCGGCTTTCATTGCACCATACAATTTTTCGGTAACCAGCGTACCGGGCGCCATGCCGAACTCCTCACCAATCGCCACCCGGACCGAAGGAGCATTGGTCGCCACAACCGTAATCCGCTTGTCTTTCAACTTACTGATCACTGTATTCACCGGATCGATATTGTCTCTTATCGATCCGAACGGACAGTTAATCAGGCATTGCCCGCAGGAAATACAGGTTTCACTGTTGATGCGGTGTGTCGTCCCGTATTTGCCTTCAATCGAATCCGTCGGGCAAAACTGCTTGCACGAATCACACCCTTTACACTTGTTCCGGTCAATTTCGATAATATTCTTTAATTCTTCTTCTCGTAAACCGGCCACTCCCACTCGTTATCACCCCGCATACTAAATAGCATACTACAACAGAAAATAAATCATTGCCATATTAATATAATGTATGAAACTTACAAGAAAAGGGAATACTAAATACATTATACATGTATTCTACCATAATTTCACAAAAAACTAAAGAAAAAATATTTGGAAAGGGACGACAAGCTGGTATGAAAAACCTGGACATGATGGCGCAGCTCGCCGATCTAAAAGATACCGACTATAAAAACACCCTGGCAATTTCCGTGCTACTGGAACTCTTAGTGGAAAAGAACATTCTGAGCCGTCAGGACTTCGCCAAAAAAGCCCGTGAACTGGAAGCGGTCACCCTGGCCGAAATCCTTTCCGCACGCCGCGGCCATTACACCGGCGGCAAGCAACGCGGATAAAGCAGACAAGAATCCCCGCGGAATCAATTCCACGGGGATTCTTTTTTCAAAATTCCGGCTCTATTAAACCATATCTTCCGTCTTTACGACGATAGATTACGTTAACTTCTTCTGTATCCGAGTTGCTGAACACATAAAAGTCATGATTAATTAGATTCATCTGCATGATGGCTTCTTCCACATCCATCGGTTTTACTGCAAACCGTTTGGTTTTCACTACGCCAAGGTCTTCTTTATCCATAGCCGCTTCATCCGTTTGGGCAGCTGCGGCAAACTCGCCTTTAAAAACCCCGGCGCGCATTTTGCGGGCAAGCTTGGTTTTATACTTTTCAATTTGCTTTTCCAGTTTTTCAATAACCAGGTCGATAGAGGCATACATATCAGCAGTAGCTTCTTCACCCCTAAGCAGCATACCATTGATCGGCACCGTCACTTCCACAATATGACGCCCCTTTTCAACGGTGAGGATTACAGTAATGTCTCCCAATGCTTCAAAATACTTAGTGACTTTGCCGACACGTTTAGCTACATAATCTTTTAACGCCGGTGTAATTTCGATGTTTTTTCCTCGTACATGTATTGCCATTTACCCCATCCCCTTTCCTGTGTCTTATAAAGTATTATTCCCCATTAAGGCAAAAATTCCTGTCAAAAAAAACTTTATTTGCCGGATTTTTCGCAAAACCGGTCAAAGGGCAAACGGCAGGTCTGGTAAAGGCACCGGAACTCAGGGATCGTAATCTAAAACCGACGTCTTGGGATGGTTGCGAGTCAGCAATTCCAGGATTTTATCAAAATTGGTCGACCGGAAAACCGGGATGCGCCGCAAAAGATATACATTGTCCCGGTCCGGACGGTTCAGTCCGGTCAGAACGCTGAAGGCCCCTTGATAACCGGCGGCCTGAACCGCCTCAAAAACCGGCAGGTTGTAAAAACCGCCGGGATAAGCAAAAAAGCGGACCTCCTTCCGCACGGTCTTTTCAACTTTTCTTTTGCCGTCGTACAGCTCCTGTTTTAATGCTTTTCTATCCAGACCGGTCAGATCGGGATGTGTCCTGGTATGGCTTTCCATCTCCCAGGTTTGCGCCACCATCTCCCGGGCTTGTCCTGCCGACAAACGGTCATTCCGGTCAAAATTCTCCCCTACCATAAACAACACCGCCTGAAAGCCATAATGCTCCAATATGGGATGGGCAGCCGAATAGTTATCTTCATAACCGTCGTCAAAGGTAATCACAACCGGGCTGTCCGGCAAATCGACCTGCTCTCCCCGCATATACGCATACAATACCGCAAGCGGGATGCTTTGAAATCCGGCTTCCTTCAGTGCTCTCATTTGCCGGTCGAATTCATCAACCGAAACCCCGAGTTCCGGCAGATTATCCGGTCCGTCACTAATATGGTGATACAACAGCACCGGTATCCCATTCTGATATCCGGCGGCAGCATAGCCCCCGGTGACCAGCAGCGACAGACAAAAAAATAAACCGATCAGTCCGCTTCGCAATATTGTCTCTCCTCGTGATAAAATATCTTCCTATGGTAATACGACCGCATCAAAAAACCCGGCATGCCAGCATGCCGGGGTTGGTTAACAAGATAATTATGCTTTAACGACATTAGCAGCTTGCGGTCCGCGCGCGCCGTCGACAATATCGAACTCCACTTGTTGACCTTCAGTCAAGGTTTTGAAGCCTTGATCCTGGATAGCAGAAAAATGAACGAAAACATCGCCGCCATCTTCTCTTTCGATGAAGCCATACCCTTTTTCTGCGCTAAACCATTTTACTTTACCAATCATTGTGAAACTCCTCCTAAAATAAACTACAGGCCTATCTGACCACACGTTGGATTATATCATAGATGGGTATATCTGTCAATGAAAAGGCCAGAATTCCTGTATCGCTTTCAGAAATTACAAAATTTTTGATAAAAAGGCTTTGGTACGTTCTTCTTTAGCCCCTTTAAAAAATTGTTCCGGCGACCCTTCCTCAATAATCCGCCCTTCATCCATAAAAATAACCCGGTTGCCCACCTCGCGGGCAAAGCCCATCTCATGCGTGACCACCACCATGGTCATCCCTTCCCTGGCCAGTGTTTTCATGACATCCAGCACCTCATTGATCATCTCCGGGTCCAGTGCGGAAGTGGGTTCATCAAACAACATGACCTTCGGACGCATGGCCAGGGCTCTGGCGATGGCCACCCGCTGCTGCTGACCGCCGGAAAGCTGTTCCGGGTAGACCTGGGCTTTATCGGATAAACCGACTTTTACCAGTAAATCCAAGGCAATCTGTCTGGCTTCCTCTTTGCTTATTTTACGTACTTTGACCGGTGCCAGCATAATATTCTCCAATACCGTCATGTGCGGAAACAGATTAAAACGCTGAAACACCATGCCCACTTCTTCACGTACTTTATTAATATTGGCCTCGTTCGTCAGAGGAATTTTATCAACGATGATTTCGCCTTCAGTCGGCTGCTCCAGATAGTTGATACAGCGCAGCAGCGTGCTTTTTCCCGAACCGCTCGGTCCAATAATCACAACAACCTCGCGTTCTTTGACCTGGACATCGATCCCTTTCAGCACGTGCAGTTTACCAAACTTTTTATGAACACCATTAATGCTTATCATCTATTTTGTACCTCCGCTCCAAGTAATCCACCAAGCGGGAAATAGTCAAGGTCATAATCAAATAAATAAACGCCACCGTCAGCCAAATCTCGAACGAACCATAGGTTCGGGCAATAATCAGCTGTCCCCGGCGGGTCAGCTCCTCGAAACCGATAACCGATACCAGCGAAGAATCTTTTAACATGGCGATAAACTCGTTGCCCAGCGGCGGAATAATCCGTTTGAAGGCTTGCGGTAAAATGATATACCGCATCGTCTGCGCCCAGGTCATGCCTAATGACCGGCCGGCTTCCATTTGTCCCCGGTCGATGGATTGAATGCCCGCCCGGAAAATTTCAGCCACATAGGCACCGCTGTTGATACTGCAGGCCGTAATCGCCGCAATAAAAGGATCAATCCGCTGTCCTACCAAAAGCGGTAAAGCAAAATAAATAATAAAAATCTGTACCAAAAGCGGTGTCCCCCGGATAAAATCGACATACACAGTCGCCAGTCCTTTAATCGCCCATATTCTGGACAAACGGGCTATCCCGACAAACATCCCGATAATCAGCCCCAAACCGACACTGAGCAGGCTGATCTGCAGCGTTACCCCGGCGCCCAGCAACAGTAACGGAAAGGAACGCACAATTAAATCAAAATCAAAATTCATGCATTTTCACCCTTGATCATATAATAAGTCCGCCTTCCATGCACACACTGCATAAATTATATACATTTGGTTTTAGGCATGTCAACTGTTTTTTGTCCGGCCCCTGACGGTAAAACCCGGCGGAAGGAAACCTTTCCGGCATTGCAGGATTGACTTTTGTCCGGTCTAAACGCCAACAGGAAGTCCGGCCGTTACATACCCTGTTTTTTACAAAAATCCATCTAAAAAAACAAAAAGGCGCAACGGAAACATTGCGCCTTTGCAATACGCTCTTCAGTCTTTCTTACTATGGTTTTTTGCCAAACCATTTTTCGTAAATTTTGTCGTACTCGCCATTTTTCTTCAATTCATCCAGAGCTTTATTGATTTTTTCGCTCAGCTCGGTATTCTTCTTAGCAGTGGCGATACCGTAATCTTCGGAAGTCAGCGGTTCACCCACCTGCTGCGCATCCTTGCTGCCGGCTTCTTTCATATAATAATCGTTAACCGGTTTATCATTGATCACAGCATCAACGCCGCCGGCCTTAAGCTCCATAAAAGCTTCCGGCGGGGTATTAAACTCGCGCACCTGGGCATCTTTTATCTTTTTGGCTTCATCGGCACCGGTTGTACCGATCTGCACGCCAATCCGTTTTCCTGCCAGATCGCCAAACCCTTTAATCTGATCATTGCCCTGTTTGGTAACAATCGTCAGGCCGGATTTATAGTACGGCTTGGAAAAACTGACTTTTTGGACACGCTCATCCGTTATGGTCATTCCCGAGATGACCACATCAATATTGCCCGCCTCCAAGGCCGGAATCAGACCGTCAAAACCCATGCTCTGAATTTCTACCTGCATGCCCATCTGTTTGCCGATCGCCCTGATTAAATCCATATCAAAACCGGCATATTCCTTATCGTTCTCCCCCTGAAACTCAAACGGCGCAAAGCTGGGTTCCGTGCCAACCTTTAGCACAGCCGCCTTTTCCCCGCCGCCGGCAGGCTGCTGTCCGCCGCAGCCCGTCAATCCCAGGGCAAGCAGCAAAACTCCCATAAGCAAATACGCAATCGTTTTCTTCGACAAATCGACCCCTCCAGTGATTTCGTTTATATACGGAACAAACCCGATGTTTATAATTATACAACTGAATGTATAATCAGACAAGACTTTCAGGTTAAAAAAACGTTTTTGTCCTCGTACAACACACCTCACCCTGAAAGAAAGGAAAAACCCGGTCGTATAAAACCGGGCCAACATCGATTGTACTTACTGGGCAGGCTTAGTGCCAAACCATTTTTCATAGATTTTATCATATTCACCGTTTTTCTTTAATTCATCCAGCGCTTTATTGATTTTTTCGTTCAATTCCGTGTTTTTCTTGGCCGTAGCGATACCATAGTCTTCCGAGGTTAACGGCTCGCCAACCTGTTTCGCATCTTTGCCGCCGGCTTCTTTAATGTAGTAGTCATTTACCGGTTTATCATTGATTACAGCGTCAACCCCGCCGGCTTTCAATTCCATAAAAGCCTCCGGGGCCGTATTGAACTCACGGACCTGGGCATCTTTTACCTTTTTAGCTTCTTCAGAACCGGTGGTGCCGATCTGTACGGCAATGCGTTTACCCTCCAGGTCTTTAAATCCCTTGATCGCATTGTCGCCGCTTCTCACCACAATGGTTAAACCGGATTTATAATACGGCTTGCTGAAATTCACTTTTTGGGCACGTTCGTCGGTAATGGTCATCGCTGAAATGGTAGCATCAATATTGCCTGCTTCCAAAGCCGGAATCAGACCGTCAAAGTTCATACTTTGCACTTCGACCGTTGACCCCATCTGTTTAGCGATGGCTTTGATCAGATCCATATCAAATCCAATAAACTCCTTGCTTTTTTCATCCTGGAATTCAAAAGGTGCAAAGGCAGTATCCGAACCCACTTTCAACACGGTAGCTTTGGCCGGTTCCGCCGGTTTCTGTCCGCCGCAGCCGGCAAGACCCGCCGCCAGGACGAAAACTCCCAAAACCAAACAACTAATCAGTTTCTTAGACAAATCGTTCCCCTCCCATAAATGAAAACCATAAGTAGGAATGGCCTCAGCCATTTGCTTATAATTATACATTTATGTAGATCAGCAATGCAATCCTTTTTTACGTTAAAATGGCAAAACAATAAATTTTATACAGAATACATGATTATGGGCATAAAAAAGCCTGGTTGCAAACAACCAGGCATCAAGTCTGTTATTTATCGTTTGGCATTAAAGCAGTCCCGGCAATAAATCGGACGATCATTACGCGGTTTGAACGGCACTTTGGTGGTTACGCCACACTCTGCACATACGGCTTCGTGCATTTCACGCTGAGATCCCTCGCCGCCCTCACGGCTTCTCTTTTTCGCATCGCGGCAGTCACGGCAGCGTGCAGGTTCATTTTCAAACCCTTTTTCCGCATAAAACTCCTGTTCTCCCGCCGTAAAGATAAAATCAGCCCCACAATCCTTGCACTTTAGAGTTTTGTCCTGGAACGCCATTAAAGATATCCCCTCACCCTTTTTTTGTTACAACCCGGGAATAGTTCACGAATTGTAAAGCCCTTGCTTAGCCGACCTGGTCTTTGACCCCACACTCGCCTGCTGGGAGGCCCGCTACTAGGAATTCAATCCCCTCACTACTACTCCTCTCGAACCAGGCGTTACCCTTAGATTCGGCAGGTCTTACTCCTAAGCCGCACCATGCTCAGAGCTTTTTTAAACTCCTTACGTGGATCGTTTCGCCTGCGACTGGCATCGACTTTCAACCACAGACCTAAGCAAGAGGTCTTCAACTACGATTATAGTTGCCAACAGGGAAAAAAGCAAGCATAAAATAGGGGTATATCACTAAATTTTTTAAACATTCGCAAATTTTCGAGAAAAGTCGTTTAGTGGGACATCCCAGACAACGCCCTTATGCAATTTACAAGAGCCATTCTAATATAAAATCCTTTAACCTGGATCTATATTAAATCCAGGTTAAAGGATTGCTGCAGTTAAGGCAACTGCGTTCTTACATCAAATTTGAATTACTCTTAATCCATTCGGTCGTTTTAGCAATGCCTTGTTCCAAATTAAACTTCGGTTGCCAATTTAGTAATTTTTTTGCTCGTTCATAATTACACAACAATTTCATAATTTCGCTTTGCGGGTGAATATGCGGCAAATGTTTAATTTTATTCTTATCCTTTACGATAAGAAGGGCTAAGTCATTGATGCTAATATCTTTTCCTAAACCGGCATTTACAATCTCGCCATGGACAGCTTCACTATAGCCGCATTGCACAACAAATGCTGCGCAATCCTCTACATATAGAAAATCCCGGGTTTGCGTACCATCACCATAAATACCCAGTTCTTCACCCGCCAGTAATTTTTTAATAAAAATAGCAATTACTCCGCCTTCACCGCCCGTTTTTTGAAAAGGACCATAAGTATTAAACGGACGCACAACAACAGCAGGCATTTTATAAGCATGCCAATAAGATAAAACCATATTTTCACCGGCAATCTTGCTGCCAGCGTAAGGAGATGCCGGTTTTACAGGATGCTGTTCCGTGATTCCTGTTTCATCCAATGCCCGGTCGTACACCATGCAAGTACTCATAAAAACAATTTTCGTTCCATGCTTCTTACACTCCTCCAAAACATTAAAAGTACCCACCACATCATTTTCAAAAGTGGTCCTGGGATCATCGATGCTATCCTGAACATTGATACTCGCCCCTAAATGGTAGCAAATATCGAAACACTTTGAAAACAAACTACTAAGTAGTGCGGTATCTTTAATATCACCGTATACATACTCCATAAATCCAGGATGTGTTATAAACTCTTCGATATTCTCCCGCCGTCCGTTGGATAAATCATCCAAGGCCCATACCTGATGCCCATCCTCTAATAATCGTTTAACTACCCAGCGGCCAATAAATCCCGCCCCGCCTGTTACCAGTACCTTCATACTATTTTCCATTCCTTTCCAAAACATGTTTTACACTTCTTATTACATCTTGTACATCTTGATTCGCCATTTTAGGGAAAAGCGGTAATGTAATGGCTCTTTCGTAAAACTGTTCACTGTTTCTACAGGTTACAGCCTGATATCCATTGTCCTGATAATAAGGATGTTTATATACAGGAATATAATGTACGTTAACGCCGATATTCTCCTGCAGTAACTCCTCATAAATCTTCCGGCGGTCACAAGAAAGCCTGTCCAGCCGCACCTGAATCATATATAAATGCCAGCCGGAATGGCAGCCATCCTGCTGATAGGGGACAATCAACCCCGGACAATCTGTAAATGCCCTGGTATACATTTCGGCAATTTCCCGGCGCCTTGCCAGGAACCTGTCCGCTTTTTTTAACTGACTAAGGCCCAGTGCCGCCTGAATATCCGTCATCCTGTAATTATATCCCAGCGCCTGTTGTTCATAATACCAGGGTCCATGGTTACCCTGCATCAAACTCTTATCTCTGGTAATACCGTGGCTTCTGAATAGCAGGAGCCTTCGGTAAAGCTCTTCACTGTTGGTGGTGATCATACCGCCTTCACCCGTGGTGATATGCTTGACCGGATGGAAACTAAAAGTTGTCATATCTGAAATACCACCGACCATTCTGCCTTTGTAGTCGGCACCAACGGCATGCGCCGCATCTTCAATAACAATCAAATTATGTTTCCTGGCCAACTCGGTAATTTTATCCATCTCACACGGCTGACCGGTAAAATGGACAGGAATAATAGCCTTTGTCTTACCGGTTATTCTTTTACGTATCTCTTCAGGATCAATGTTATAAGTCCTGGCATCAATATCGGCAAAAACCGGAGTACCGCCACAATACAATACACAATTGGCCGAAGCCGCAAACGTAATGGGGGTGGTTATCACCTCATCCCCTTCACCGATTCCGGCCGCAAAACAAGCCGCATGCAATGCTGCCGTACCATTAGCTATCGCCACAGCATACTTGGCCCCGACATATTGAGCAAATGCTTTTTCAAATTCGGCAATAACCGGTCCTGTTGTCAAATAGTCCGATTGCAGCACCTTAACCACTGCCTGCACGTCGTCCTCATCCAGCCATTGCCTTCCGTAAGGTAAAAATGTATCGCGCACGGTTGATTCACCCCTTAATTAGCCTCTAGACTTTGAATAATCCTATTAACGATTCGTTCCGTTCCTTTTCCATCAACCAAGCTTTGCCCTTTGCAGCTCATGTCTTTGCGCTGCTGAACGGCGTTTATCAAGGTCAGCAAGCCATCCATAAACGCATTATCAGTCAGCCGGTCATGCCAGCCTAAATTATGTATATAGCCCAACTCAGCCATTTTTTGAACAATAAATTCCTGGTTATCCGCCATAATAAAGGCCATGACCGGAGTACCGCAAGCGGCAAATTCATATAACGAACTTCCCCCGGCGGAAATCGCCAAATCAGATCGCAGCATAAGGGGGGAAATTTCTGAGTAAACAATCTCTGGAAATTCATGAATTATCGCCGAATTGGCAAAAAGAAACACATTCTCATGGCTGTGTTGCAAGCTTATTAGATCGTTTATATTAGCAAAGCCGCCGCCCACCAGCACATTAAATCGTAAGGTGCGGCATTGTTCGTGCTGCAACATAACCCTGAGCAGTCTTGTTGTTATATGATAAGGATCCGATCCACCGGTAGTCAACATAATTTCCTGAACTTGCTCATTCACAATCCGTACCGGCAAGTGACTAAACTCCGAACGAATCATATTATAACAGGGTCCCAGTAATAACAATTGTTGCTCGTTATACTTCCGGTATGTAAGATACTTCCCTGTAATATTGCCATTGACAATGATGTCCGCCGGATAGGGAAAAGCGTTGATATCATCTACATATACTAAACGTTTGACATGTGGCTTAAGTGTCCTAAAATACTCTTCGTTCACGTGATAAGAATCAATGATCAGAATATCGATCTTATCATCAGATAATATATCGATCATTTTACACGTTTCAGCCAAACGCTCTGCATCACCAAAAAAAGAGCATTTTGTAGCCTGCTCTACCAAAGGCAACCGGATAACTGCAAATTGATCAAGCCCGATTCTTTCTATACCTTCGTCCAGCTTACTGATAAAAGAGACCCTATGCCCTCCTTGCCTAAAGGCATTGGCCAGTGACAAACAGCGCATGATATGACCCATACCGATTTGTTTCCCGCCGTCAGCTCTGATCGCAATATTTAAGATTTGGCTTCCCATTTTATTTCTATTCATCTTCTGCTTTTGCAATCTTTAAAATATATTTTTGATTGTTTATCCGAAAAAATAATGGATATCTTTCATTATCCACGATCCGCATGAGATTAAACTGTTCAGCTATTGATTTATTTATATCCAATTCACTGTCGCTAGGAGTCCTCCGTCGATAAAAACCTTCTTCTCCTTCTTGGGCCATACCCACCATTGGATATGAACTCACATATTTAACAGCCATTTCCAAAATCTTATCTGCAAGCTTTTCTCTTAATTCCGTCAACAATTCATCCCCATTAAACACAACCTTATCTTTCATGTATACTTTTCCACTGTCGACTTTTGTGTTTGCTTCAAATAAGGAAAGAACGACTTCATTAATTCCTTGCAAAATTCGCCAGGTCATCGGAGACCAGCCTTTTTCTTTCGGTAAATCACCGGCATGAATTACGATGTTGCTTTTATGTAATGTTAACTGTTCTGCTGTATAGATGTTTTCACAACTTAATAAAAAAGCAATATCTCCTTCCCGCTGGTCCAAAGATGAACAAAATTCGACTTCATGTTCGCCCTTAAGTCTCTGGCATAATTTTCTGCCATACTCAATAAACCAACTATCCGGCGAGTCTACAATAACTGAAATCCTCACAATGGCACCTGCTCTCTATCCATCGTTTTATTATATTCAATCATTCAAACATATTCCAAGCAAGAGGAGTTCCTCTCTCAATATCAGTTGCAGCTTTTCTTCCTAAAATATCATGATAATATTTGGGCTGTAACCCATAACCAGGCCTTATTACTCGAGTATTTTCTTCCGTTAATATTTCGCCTTTTTTTATACTTTGCGTAACAAAAATGGATTTACGGAATATAATACTACTCTTTTCACGTTCCGATAAACTATAGCTTACTTTTCCTATAGCTTTTTCTACTGTCCTTATATCTTCGACCATACTTTTGAACTCTTGCGGCTCCATAGAGAATGATGCATCAGGATTTTCGATCTTTCTACTCAGACAAAAATGCTTTTCTATTACATTAGCTCCCATCGCCACGGCTGCAACCGCTCCTATCGATCCCATCGAATGGTCCGATAAACCTGCCGGTACATTAAAGGTTTCTTTCAAATGCTGAATGGTTTTGAGATTCATCTCGGCCGAAACTGCCGGATATGCACTGGAACACTTTAACAAACAGATATTTTCATTTCCTTGTGACCGGACTGCAGCAACAGCCTCCTCTATTTCACCTAAAGAACCCATTCCTGTAGACATGATAATGGGTTTACCCTTTGCGGCAATATATTGGATTAAAGGAATATCCACTAGTTCAAAAGAAGCAATTTTATAAAAATCCACTTCCAATTCTTCCAAAAAATCCACCGCCGTCCGGTCAAACGGGGTGGACAAAAAATCAATTCCAATCTTATCCGCTTCCTGTTTTAACCTGCCTTGCCACTCCCATGGAGTATACGCTTTTTGATAGAGTTGATAAAGGGTTTCTCCCTCCCAAGTCCCTTTCTTAACTTGAAAATAATCATTATTACAATCAATGGTGATAGTGTCCGGGGTATATGTCTGCAGTTTGATACAATCGGCCCCACTTTCTTTAGCCGCGTGAATAATTTCAATCGCCCGGTTGATATCTCCGGCATGATTAGCCGACATTTCTGCGATAATGTAACAGGGAGAACCATCGCCGATCTCACGTTGTTTTACACATATATTACGATTCATAAGCTCCTCGCAAATTAAATCTTTTTTTGTTCAATATGAGCATTAATATTATTCAATTCCGGATGTATCTTTAATAGATCTATGATATCAGGCATATAAAAATCATGATTCGTCTTATACAAATACCGATAAATCTCTTTAATAAGCGTAAAATCTTCTTCGGTGTCCAAAGTCCAACGATACCGGGAATAATCATCTTTGTTTTTATAGTGGAAGGTCTTTAAACTATTTTCATAAATGTATGGAGTGACATGTTCACGATGATACTGCTTATCAGCATGGACGAATGCTTCTTTGAGTGCATCAAAACTGAATACTTCGGTATCCAGCCCTCTGGGATACGTTCGTTGAGTTAAATCGCTTCCGGCATTAGTTACAATAGTATACTCCCCGTGCTCTTTGAAAAAAGTTACAATTTCATCCGTGACATGAGGATCAATTAAAGGGCAATCGGAAGTAATACGCACAACAACATCAGCTTCATTTTCTGCTGCCGCTAAATAATAACGGGATAAAACGTCCTCTTCACTGCCTCTGAAACACTTTACACCGCACTTTTCAGTTTCTCTTACAATGATCTCATCCTGGTCAAGTATCGTTGTTGCAATAACAATCTCATCAATATTTTGGGCCTGCCGCACTCGCTCGATAACATGCTGCAGTACCGTCTTCCCGGCTATCATTTTTAATACTTTTCCCGGTAAGCGATTAGACCCCATTCTGGCTTGGATAATAGCGACTGTTTTCATAGCACTCCGGTTACCTCGCTAGTTTATTTTTCCTGAATTGCTGCTTGCTGCAATTTCTCCCTGCAGCATTTGAAACGAAGGGATCAGTCTATAGAGCATCAGATCCCCAACACTAACCCTATCCTGGCTTTCCAGTGCCGCCTGAAGCAAGGACAATTGCTCAATTATACTATCTTTAATTTCCACAAACTTTACAACATTGGAATATAACTCCGGATGCTCACTGACAATTTGTATTGAATCAATGATCAGTTGCAAACCGTCGAATAACTGAGCGAATTTTTCCCATGTATTCTGACTAATACCCTGATAAAATTCATCGGCCAGGATTTCAACTTCAGGAATAGCACGGGACAGGTACTCCTGAATAGAAACCAATGCTCCCTCCAGCATTTCCCTTAATGTTTTCATATTAACCACAATAGTACCAATACTATCTAAATTCGCCGTGATATATTGAATATAATCTTGATATACTTCCACACCATCAATTTCTAAAGAACCGATATGCTGCTTGGTTTCAGTTAAAATCTGGTTGACTTTATCAAATACATCCTCAACCGAGGAAACTTGGTTATCACACTCAAACACCTGATCCAGTATCTTAATTTGCATTCTCTTTCCCCCGTTTATATAGTTTGGACCATGATTAAATAAGTTTATTTTCTCTTAACATTGACGATAGTATTTGCCGGTTAACAGGAAGCACGTCATGAGAGCTATAACTTTTCTGCTGGGCCTTTACCGCCCCAGGATACGAAAACTCTCTTTGCAAGTAAGCATTGGGAACAATAAACATATCCGACAGTTCATAAGCATCTTTTGCCTCTTCTGCCGTCATCAATTCCTCGTACATCTTCTCGCCCGGCCGCAAACCAATTTCCTGTAATTCAATAGCATCCATACCGATATTTAACTCTTTCGCAGTCTCTTCTATGATTACCGCGGCAAGATCTTTTAAATTTACCACCGGCATTTTCAATATAAAGATTTCACCACCCTGAGCGGTTTTCATTGCCTTAACCGTCAACTCCGTTGCCTGCTGTAAAGTCATCATAAAACGGCTCATCTGTAAATCCGTAACGGTAATTTTGCGTTTTTCAGCAATCTGCATCTTGAATAAAGGAATAACTGACCCCCGCGAACCCATTACATTGCCAAAGCGCACCGCAGAAAAAATCGTTTGATGACGGCCGCTATTATACTGCGCTGAAGATATTAACCGTTCCGCCATAAGTTTGGACGCGCCATACGTATTTGTAGGAGCAATGGCTTTATCCGTACTGGTAAACACGACCTTTTTTACACCTGTATTCAACGCTGCCGTAATCACGTTTTGCGTACCGATGATATTGGTTTTTACCGCTTCGAACGGATTGTATTCACAAGCCGGGACGTGTTTCATTGCCGCTACATGAAAAACGTAATCAATATCTTCCATCGCCCGGACTACCCGGTCACAATCCCGGACATCACCGATTAAATAGCGTATATTATGACACTGGGAAAGCGCCTCGCGCAACTCAAACTGTTTATATTCGTCACGGCTGAAAATGCGAATAACTTCCGGATTTTCCTTTAAGATATATCTCAATAAACTTTGTCCGATTGTCCCTGTCCCACCGATAATTAGTACTTTTTTCCCTTTAAAAAAATTCAAATTAACCACCCGTCATCTTGCTTTTTTCTGTTGAATGTGCTGATTCATTAATTGAATTTTAGGGTTTTGTTGTAAATAGCGCGTAATATCATATAAGCTAAATGCAGGGTCGGCAGGGTACAATTCTTCGTAAATATTTTTTATAACTTGATAATCATCCTCAGAATCCAAAGTCAGCCGGTATTCCGGGTGACGCAGATAGTGAGGAGCTTCCACATTGGACAGCTTATACAGTTCAGGATGCTCATAAAAATATAAGGAAACATGTTCCCGCACCGAAGGATCGCTAATCGTTTGTTCAACCAGTCGCAAATCCCTGGTTCTAAATATTTCCACGCTAAAACCTAAAGGATATGTCCTAACAAGCTGATTGCCGACATAGTGAAGATACGGTTGTTCCAACATACGTTCAATAATCCGGTCCACTGTTTCACTATCAATTAGGGGACAATCACTGGTAATTTGAACAATAAAGTCCGTATCATGAGCTTCCGCAGCTTCCACCGTACGCTTAAGCACATCTTCCTCACTGCCCCGGTAATATTTTACGTTCTGGCTTTTTGCAGTCTCCACTACAATGTCATCCGTTTTATTCACAGTAGTAGCAATGACAATTTCGTTCAAATACCTTGATCTTTTCAGTCTTTCTATCAATCGCACCAATGCAGGTTTCCCGGCTAAATCCATTAACACTTTTCCGGGTAAGCGCGATGATGTCATGCGTGTAGCAACAATCGCATTAATTTTCATAACAAAACCTCCCTGATGAATCCGGCCACTCGTTCTGTTGAAAGTCCATCTACCCAAATCAGGTTATCCTGACTGTAAATGTTATTGTTATTCTGGGCGATCGTATCGCAGTCGAATAGAGCTTTTAACTCGTTATACGAATGAATTAACTTTGTTAAACCCAGTTTATTGGTGATACACATATCCGCTTTACATAAATTTGGTTGATAGCTTATTGACGGTATCCCCATCAATACGGCGTGCAGTAAACCCATTGTATTCATACCAATAATTACATCATGAGCTGATATAAGCTCGGTTATATTCCCCTGTACAGCAAAATTGGAATATTGTTGTTGAAAGTCAGCATTATCTTTGGGATGGAACTTAATATGAAAAATATAATTGTCATGACTGCAAAACATCCGAAGACAATCCTCTATGACCTGTTGTTCCGTATACCCCAAATCACTTCCATATAAATTGGACAACGGCTGGGAAAGAAACAATATTTTTTTTCTTGCTTCAGCTAGATTGCTTCGTTTTCGCGGTAAAATAACATATTGATCCAGTCCAGGATGTCCCAATACTTTGATAATTCCGGACGGCACACCCGCCTGAACAGCCTCCCTGGCCGCAATGCTATCCATAACAACATAATAATCCGGATAAATGAGCTGCCCTAATTCATTTTTAAACCGAGTCTGATAATTAGTCCAATAGTCCAAAATTGAAATTGTAGGTACCTTAGCTGCTTTACAAGCCGCTATCATCTGCAATTCAAAATCATTACCCCAACTGGTTCCCGTAACCAGCCCCAGTAAACTTTCAGTATGTAACAAAGAATGAAGTTTCTGTATTACCTCAGCTTCGGAGGCACTATACAAAGCATCATGCCTCGCTGCCGGACCTACACAATAAAAATTAAGTGCTACCGATTGCTGCAACTTTTGCACCACGGGTAAAATTACATCATAACCTCCGGGATCATGAGCAAGAAATATTATTTTTTTCATACTTTTTTAATTCTTTCCGTTCATGCCAAACCTTTTCGATCACTGTTAGGAAATCATCGATATCCTTCGCTGTATAGGGCACACGGCAAATATCAGCGGTCAATAATTTTTCACCATACAATTCCTCCACTACCGGACAAATTCCTTTTTGGTAGATTTGTACAGGATCGCTGATAAATGAAAACGGATACTGGGTATGATTATAGACTTTTTTATGTTGATACATTTTTAATAAGTAAAGAGGTTTAACATAGCCTTCACCAAGTGGAAATCCTTCTGCTTTCATAGCGGAAGCAAAGGTAGCACGGCTTATTTCCCATACCGTTTGATCAAATTGAATTGGATAAACATAATAAGAATGGGTATATCCCTCAGGCACCACAACACCTTGCAATCCGTCAATTGCAGCCAGCCCATTAGTCACTTGTTCGGCTAACCTGCGGCGCATAGTCAAAAAGCCGTCCAGCTTTTTTAACTGCTCTATACCGACAGCCGCATGCAGCTCAGTCATACGGTAATTCGATCCTAATACCACAGTGTTTTCATCATCCAGGTCATCTACAGCCACTTCACCATGATTTCGGATTAACTGACAACGATAGGCCAGCTTTTCATTATCTGTTAAAATCATACCGCCTTCACCACTGTGAATGACTTTATGATAGTTTAGGCTGAATATGCCGAGATCACCAATGGTTCCTGCCTGTTTGCCATCTATTGTTGCACCTGGCGCCTGAGCGTTGTCTTCAATTACATATAAACCATGCTGTTTGGCAATCTTCACAATTTCGGGTACATTTCCCGGCAAACCGAATAAATTGGTCACAATAATGGCTTTTGTCCGCGGTGTCAGCCATTTTTTGATTTCATTAGGATTTAACGTATAGGTATCTTCACAAATATCAACAAAGACAGGCACGGCATTATTCATTAAAATAGCGCTGGCGGTAGCCGACATAGTGTACGGAGTAACCAGCACTTCATCTCCCGGTCCGATTTCACAGGCCGCTACGGCCGTATGCAGCGCCGTCGTTGCCGAATTAACGGATATTCCGTATTTTGCGCCAAATTTATCAGCAAACATCTGCTCAATTTTCTGGACCCTGGGACCGCCTAAGAAGCCTGCTCCTGCCCGCCCGAGAAAAGCCGATAAATTGCCTGACTCCATTACTTCAGCAACAGCTTTCTTTTCCTCTTCACCCATGGTATTTGTCCAGGGTATAGCCTTGTCCCTGACCGGGGTCCCTCCCAGTAAAGCCAAATTACTCATCATGCATCCACTCTTTCCTTCGAACAATGATTGTTATAAGATCTCAGTAGCGCTTCAGCCACATATAGCGGATAAATGCCGTCATCAACCGTACAGACCGGCTGTTCAATCCCATCCAGCACTTTGGCGAGGTGACTGATGGCATTTCCCAAATTTGCTTCCGACAAAAGCTTTTGTTCCTGCCGTTCTAAATACAAATTTTTAAAACCGGAAAACAAATGGTGTTCTTTTACTTCATAATAAAAAACATCATCACCGCTATTCCGTATCTCGATTTTTCCCTGTGAAAAATATAAATCCATTTCAAACAGATAATACTGCTCATCATCAAAGGCTTGGGCAAAGCCTGATACCTGTTTGTCCGTTTGAAAGGTAAAAGTAAAGGACGGATCGCCATCTCGCTCCGCTGATGTTCTCACCTTCTCCAGCACTTGAACTTGGCCTATGGTTCCGGCCCACCAGCGAATCAAGTCAAAGAAATGCGCTCCGGTATTGAAAATCCCTCTTGTATAACGGATATGCATGGTCTGCAGTTCGCCATACCGACCATTTTCTATTTGCTCACTGATCCGGCGCATTCCACTGTTCCAGCGGCGGGATAAATTCGGAATAAGTAAAGGACCGCCAAATCCAATTTGCTGTTTTAGTACAATCGCCTCCGCAACCGAACCAACCAGTGGTTTCTCACAAAAGATGATTTTAAGCTTTGCAGTCTTTAAAATATGTTGTATCTCCGATAAGTGCTGGGCCGGAGGAGTACAAATACTGATCACATCAATCGAACACTCTTGTAAGAGCTTCTCCATGTTTTGATAGAAGACCGTTCGCGGCACCATTTGTTTTAGGGCCTGTTCCTGTTCTCTTCGCGTATCGGCTGCGGCGGCCAAGTCAAACTGCGGGTGCTGCTGGTAAGCCAAGGTATGCGAAGAAGGCTTTTCTCTTTTCGGATCAAAATCATAGGTCAAACCAATTCTCCCTAAACCAATAACTGCCGCACTATAATGTCCCATAAAACTACGCCTCCACTTTTCCCCCCTGCTGCCATTCTGAACGTAGCAAACTTAAATTAACGCAATCATGGTATTCACCATCACAGAAATAAGCTTGCCTCGCGATACCCTCCCGGATAAATCCCGCCTTTTCAAACGCCCGTATGGAACCGATATTGGCTGCAACAGCCCCGGCAGCCAGGCGGTTTAGATTCAACCGGTTAAAACAATGCTGAGAAAGCAACGAAATGCTCTCAGCCGCATAACCTTTCCCCCAGCAACTCTTTTCGCCAATCATAACGCCTATTTCCGCGGAACGGAAGAAATAATTAACGGCATGTAAACCAATATTGCCAATATGGCTGTCTTCTTCTTTTAATACTATGGCAAAAACCACATCGGTTTTGCTCACTGTCTGACTGCTATAAAAAGCTCTCATGGACTCAGAACTATTAGGGAAAATACCATGGCGCATCCATTTAGTAACCGTTTGATCATTCAACCATTGAAAATAATTACCCTCAAGGTCTTTTTCTTCAATTCGCCGTAAATAAAGGCGGTCAGAAACTAAGAAAGGATGGCGCACGGTTTCTCCTCCTCTTGTTCGTCTGTAATCTGTTGCCGTTTCTGTTCCAGAATACCTTTGGCATTGTTGTATTCTTTTACAATCAAATCAATGCTGTTGACTATGACAAACATCAAATTATGTTGTAAGAAACGGTTGCGCTGCACATTTTCCTGTGTTAACGCATTACCGATCTTTTTCACATGCATAATGGTAGGAATAATCATAGGGGCAAAGTAAGCTTCAATCCCATTCGCATCAACGATTTTTCGAATAATCTTATCACCCTGCTGCATTTTAATAATCATTTTCTCTAATTGCTTGTCGGTACATGGCTTTACTAACTGTTGTTCCATTCTTATCAACATTTTCATATGTTCCAGCGCCAATTTTTGTACACGCTTTAATAAAGTCAGATCACGGTTCAGTATATTAATCACGTTACCATACTTTTGCAGCCGTTCTGC
Source organism: Propionispora sp. 2/2-37 (assembly GCF_001298735.1). GTDB lineage: Bacteria > Bacillota > Negativicutes > Propionisporales > Propionisporaceae > Propionispora. Next base: position 144,697 of record NZ_CYSP01000002.1, read on the forward strand.
TTCATTCACTGTCTTATCCGGCAAATAATCCACCATTCTTTTTCCTATGGAAGTACGGCAGTATTTGTCAATAACCTCCTGCAGTGTCATAAGGACAGTACCTTTTATATACGCACCGCCTTCGGTCGCATCAATGACCTGCAAATCGGGATAACTGGCAACCTGCATTTCATACCATTCTTTAAACATCTTATATACAATATGTGATTTCAGCAAATTTCCCTCATGATCCTCCAGATACACCCCTTCGGTCGAATCACGATCGTCATTTTCCCCCTCATGTTCGGTATGGGTCAAATCGCTATGCTTTTTACCGCTGGTATAGGCTAAATCCTGGCCGATTAATACAATGGGGTTGCAGCCGGCCTCCCGGGCAACGGTAAAAGCCACCGTAGCACAGGAATGACCCAGTCCGACAAATTTAAACTGTTTAAATGTGTCCAGCCATATTTTTTCAAAGCCGCAATTATTGCGCGACATGATAATGGTTTTTCCCTCATATTCATCATAAATATTGGGCCAGAGAGAGCCGGGCCCCACCAGCACCAAATCCTCGGGAAACTTCCGGTCTTTGTAATAAAAAGTATAAGTTGGCTCGTCCCGTTCAATGCTTGCTACGGCATCGGGCCGGACCCCGTTTTGCTCACAGGCCCGCATGCTGGCATCGCAGGCGATGATCAGTGCCTTGCCATTCGCCTTTTTTAGTTGCCGGATATTTTTATCCAAGGATGGTCCCGCAGCCACAATAACAGCCGGAACATCCTTGTATTTTCCTCTTATATCCTCAATCGAATGGGCTTTCATAATGGCATCCGTATTGTGACACATATTGCCAAAGCCGACAAACTGGTCTGTTAAATCATTGCCGAATGACATCACCGTATTTAGCATACTCTTAGAAATTTGGCGCAGTATCGCCTTGTTTTTTTCGGCATAAATATGGTAATTGGGCAAAACCATTACCTGGGTATTATGGAGTAAATTATGGAAATTAAATTGTGGCAGAACCAGCGCCATTTTGGCGATCTGTTGTTCATCGCCCAGCAGCAACACAAACTGCCCGTCCTTAAAAACTTCAGTCAAATCCACATAGTTTAAAGTATATTTAGCCACATCCAGATTATGCTCCACAACCACCACTCTTGTCCCCGGAGAAATTCTCTCTTTCAGCTCAAATAAATGAAATCCCAATCCCAGGCCGAAAACAACGACCAAATAATCCCTTTCCTTTTCAATATCCCTCACCAGCCGTTTTGCTTCCATCACCGGGTCATAACTACTGTGCAGCAAGTACTTTTTTCCATCATGCTGAAAATACACATTCCGCTGGTCATTTGCCGCAACTTCTTCGTAAATGCCGTCCCCGATTTTAGTAAAATCGATTTGGTTTAATTCCGCTAATACAAAAAAGCTATGCTGGCCAATTGCTTCCAGATTGCTTCGTAATATTTCACTGCTCATATATTTGCTCCTCATACATTTTGTCAAAAACTCATTTTCTTCCCATGCCAAAAAGCTTCACTTATTCAGAATCGAACAGCATGTGAAACTCTTTGAAATAGGAAAACTATTATGTAATATTGTAAAATGGCTGACCGGTTAAGATCAGCCATTTTATCAGTTGTATTAGGAATACAATTAACGGAGTAACTGCAGAACGCCCTGCGGCTGTTGATTGGCTTGAGCCAACATTGCCTGAGCAGCCTGTTGCAAAATGTTGTTCTTCTGGAAGTTCATCATTTCTTTAGCCATATCTACATCACGAATGCGGGATTCAGCAGCAGTCAAGTTTTCTGAAGAAGCACCCAAGTTATTAATGGTGTGTTCCAACCTATTTTGGTATGCACCTAGTTTAGAACGTTCAGTAGATACTTTTTCTAATGCATTATTTACCAGGTAGATCGCACCATCAGCATTTTTCTGATCGGTAATATCCAATGCATTACCTTTTGAATCGCGAACCCCAAGAGCAGTAGAATCCATAGCGTTAATGCCAATCTTCAATACTTGACCGGCGTTAGCACCGATTTGAGCAGTAACGGCATTATTACCATTGGTAGCAAGAGCACCCGACTGTATCGAAATAGTAATAGTATCCCCTGCTTTAAGCTTCGTAGCATTAGAAATATTATAGGTAAGCGTCAAACCACCGGCAGTGACTGTCTGTACACTAAGTACAATCTTACCACTAGATATAATAATTTTAGATGCAGATACATTACCCAAAACAGAAGTTTTAGAAATCACAGCCGCCGAAATACCCGAAGAAATTTTCGACGAACTAACAATGTTGACATGAATAACATCAGTTTTACCGTTAGTAGACAATTTTGCATTACTAGTTAGAAGATTTACTGATCCATTGGCAAAAGTCGATTCCGTCGCTCCCGACCCTTTGATCATATCAGTAGAACCCTTGAGATCACCATTTAACAACTTTTTAGTGTTGAATTCAGTAGTACCGGCAATACGGTCAATTTCACTGGTCAACTGGTTCATTTCGTCCTGCAGAGCTTGTCTGTCGCTTACGGAGTTGGTGTCATTGGCAGCCTGTACGGAAAGTTCACGCATACGTTGCAGGATGCTGTGAGTTTCGTTCAGCGCGCCTTCAGCAGTCTGGATTAAAGAGATGCTGTCCTGCGAGTTGCGGGTTGCCTGATCCAAGCCGCGGATCTGACCTCTCATTTTTTCGGAAATTGCCAAGCCGGCAGCGTCGTCACCAGCGCGGTTGATACGAAGACCGGAAGACAGTTTTTCCAAAGATTTGCTGGCGGCGCTGTTGTTAGCCGACAGACGGTTGTACGTGTTGATAGCCGACATATTGTGGTTGATAATCATGTTGATATTCCTCCCTGATTTTTTAACTCCCGGCATCCATGCCTGGGATTATTTGCAACAGTGGTTTCCCCGGCCGGAATAAAACCCCTGCTGTTTTACTACGTTAATAATATCGTGTAGTTTTTTGCGGAACTTAATAGTTTTTTGGAAATTTCTTTGAAATTTCTTTGAAAAAAATAGAAACTAGCTACTTTTACACCCTTGCACAAAAAATCAGTCTATGTAGTTAGATTCTACATAGACTATCAAAGATATTTTCATAAAAATTATATTTTGACTTTATCAATACCGATGAAATATTTTTGCAGATTTCTCCAAATTTTGTTTACCGTCAGCTTTGCCTGTCCATCCGGTAACCGACGCCCGGGGCAAAGACGCCGTCATAGGCATTGGATACCTGGTTTTGCCGGACCGTCACATTCTTCCACAGCTTCATCTGTTCTTCAATGGCCTTGTTATTCTGCAGAATATCCTGAAAATGCTGCTTTCCCTCGCCGGTCAAGGCATAGCTTGTATCCTGGACTGAAGAAATCTTGGCCTGCAGCTTTTCCCGCTGTTCGACTAATTCCAAAACCATGTCCAGATTTTTTTTACGAATAAATTTTAGAATCTCCTGCGTCAGAAACAGATAATCCGCCCACAGCTTGTTCATGTCCTCTGATTGTTCCACGGTCATGACGATTTCATCATCGCTTTCTCTTCCCGAGCCTTCTTCATCGCCTGGTACCAGGTATCCCGCAGCTGCACCAGCATATCTTTCGCTTCTTTCAGCTTGCCGGCATCTTTTTTAAGGTTCCCCTGCACCAGGCAATACTCTATATAATCGTACAACTGCATCCAATTGTGCGATATTTCATAATCCATGTCGAGTGTCGCCATAAATTCCCGTACAATTTTCTGCGTTTTGATGTTGGTATTATGCGATTTCTCAAAATCCCTGGCTTCCAGTGCCAGCATACTTTCGGTAACAAAGCGGATGGCTCCGTTATAGAGCATCAAAGTCAGTTCTTCCGGCGACGCAGTCATAACTTGTTGCATTTTGTAGGTGGCGGCACTATTCGCAGCATCCATACCTATAGCCTCCTAAAATATTGTATTTAGCGGTTACCGGTACCTTAACTGGAGAACTGCTGTGCCAGCCAACTGCTTTGCTGACTCAGCTTCGACAAGGCGAGCTCCATGGCATTAAACTGAGCGTAGTAGCGGTCTTCCATGTCGTTCAGGCGCTCGTTAAGGGCATAAAGCCGGTCGGCATAATCCCCGATTTCTTTTCCTAAGGTGCTGGTGGTATCTTCTTTAGGCGTAGTTCCGGCAATCTCTTTCAAGTTCTCACTGGCGGTATTTAAAGAATCATACAGCCGGACCGCAATTCCCTGCTGGCTGTAGGAATCGCCTGTTCTGCCGAATATCTTGTTAACAATCTCCGGATCTTCCTCCAACGCCTTACGCAATTCGGTTTCATTCAGATACAGCTTACCATTTTCGGAATAATCCCCGGTCGTAATACCAATGCTGGAAGCGGTTTTATAATCGCCGCTGAGTCCCGAAACCGGCGAAGCGATACTGGAACGCATGCTGTTGATCAGGCTTGTCAATGTACTGTCCCGGCGCAATAACCCGCTGCGGGCAAAGGCCTGCCATTTCTCAATATCACTGTCTTCCATTGCCGCTTTCTGATCATCGGTCAGCGGCAGATAATCCCGGTAATACTTCTCGTTCACCTTACCGTTCAGCTCGCTGAGTATTTTGTTATACGATTCGACAAACGACTTTACGGCAGATATGGTTGCATCAATGTCGCCTGCCACCGTAACATTCGTTTCGCCTTCTTTTTTGAGATTGTAAGTAACTCCGGCAACCGTAAAGGTGTTGGAGGTTTGTTCAAGGGTTATGCCGTCAATCTGAACCGCCGCATTAGCCCCCTTGGTAAAATTGGCAGCCGCATTGCTCGTGCTTAAATTATTGGCATCGGCACCTAACTTTAACTTGTTGACCAGCAGGTGTGCGCCTGTACCCGCAGCATCCGACGAATTTAACGTAATCTGAGTGTCCACTCCTGTTTTCGTGGCGGAAAGGAAAAACCGGTCCAAATTACTGTCGTAGGTGGCTTTTACATTCAAGCCCAGCTTATTAATATCACTGACCAAGTCATAGATACTCTTGTCAGTCGTATCATAATCGCTTAAGCTCTTCGTTGTTGTGCCGTCACTAATTTCCAGATTAATCACTCCGGTAATGCCTAAATGATCGGCTAAGGTGGCTTTGCTGGTTGATCCGTCCGAAATAGCCCCACTGCTGGTCATACTGGCACTTTGCGCGATGGCGGTAACCTTAACATTGTGATTAAAGGTAGCCGCATCGGCATTGGCTTTGGCAGTCAATACACTGTCATTCGTTGCTTCCGCCTTTTTGGGCATTAGGGTACCCTCTAGTTTATAGTTAAAAACCGTATTATCGCGAAAACTGTTAATATCAGTATAGATTGTGTTGTAGTCTTCTTTTTTCCATTCTATCTGCGTTTTTTTCTGCGCTAAGGTATTATATCTCGTCCTCTGCGCTTCCATTATATTTTTTACCATTTGATCGACGTCAATACCCGATCCGCTTAATCCATATGTACGCATAACCATGTTATTACCCTCCTATTCCTGCTTTACAAGTTTTTACGCTTTTTTATCAAGCAACGTCCCGATATATTCGCTGATATTGGCCATTACATCCAGCATCTCATGGGGCGGCATTTCTTTCAATATGTTGCCGTCCATATCAACCACTTCCACCATCAGTGTATTCGTACGCTCATGGAGAGCAAACTGAATATTCGAATGCATCATCCGGAAGAATTTATTGAATTGATAATTGATCTCCGACAAATCTTCCAGCGTCAATTCTTTGTCCTCAGCATACAAGCCCTGGATGGTAACCTCCGCAGCCTCTCCCAAACGGCCTGCCCATCCCGGAATGTCCTTCCCGTTTTTTGCGGCCGTATCTTGTTTCGGCAAATCAGCCCCCTTGCCAACACCATTGACCGTAGCAATCGAATATATCCCCATTTAGTTTACCCTCCTTAGATTCAAATTGTCTTTGAAATTGTCGTCAAATACACTGCGGTAATGACTGTCTTTATTTTACCTCCGGCAGTTTCAGCTTAGAAGCTTTGGTTTGTCCCTTAACCTGCAGCAAACTGTCCAGGGCGTCCGGCACAATATTGGTTGCCGCCTGCTTGTTTTCTTCCACAATGGCTTCAAATATTTCGCCGCGATAAATTTTCACCTGTTTCGGGGCATGCAGTGCCAGCCTGACACTATCACCTTTTATTTCAGCGACAGTGACTTCAATATTGTCGCCGATCACGATTTTTTCACCGGCTTTACGCGTAAGCACCAGCATCTTATTCGCCCCCCTGAGCTTTTTCAGGAGCCGGCGGCGCAAACAAACGGTGTTTCGTTTTGTATACGGTTTTCTCCAAAACCACCTGCTGGGCCAGACGCCGGTCAATGTTGAATATGAGCGGCGCCAGCAGATTGGCGGTCATATCGGCGGCATTTTTCGGAACATTCACGATCGCCAGAACATGCGGACGATATTCTTCCGACAGTTCCAGTTCGGCAACCAGCTGATCGTCCAGAACAAATTCGTAGTCGGCAAAAAAACTAAATACATCCGCCAGCAAAAACATTAAGTTTTTATCCGCAACCGACTGCAGCAAAAAAAAGGGACTTTCCGGTTCATAAGGCAGCAGCAAAAACCGGCGTTCTTCTTCAAATCCCAGCAATCCCTTCGGAAAAGCGATAATATCCTTTTCCTCAATTTCCAAATCTCCCAAACGAGCCGACTCAACAATCATCGAAATAGCACCTCTTTTTTATCATATCTGTATCTATACTATCATATCTACATCGGTTTGGGTTGTCCAAAATCGGATGCTGGCATACTGATCGACAGTTATGTCTACTTGACCGCGCCGAAGCTGCGTGTCTACCCTGCCCCGTTCCGTTTGTATATTCAATTGACCGGGCCTCGGATTGAAGTGAAGCTCTCCGGGTATATACGTAATATCCGGTTTGGCCAGGGGAGCCCACACCACTTCCACATCCGGCGGGCGCATCGCCTCTTTGGCAAGCTCGGCGAATGCATTGTCCTTGTTGTAGACAGCCGCCATCCGGTCGCCATCCTGTGCTCTCTTGCCAATACCCTCAAGCACCGCCTGGCGGCCCCGCTCCGCATAATCAAACATGAATTCCAGATTGGTCTTCAAGCCATACGAAGCCCGGGTAGGCGTAAAATCAAATTCAAAATGGCCCGAGATGCTTTGAATTTCAACAATGGCCGGCCGGGTATCTATTTCCAGCCGCGGCGGGGTTGTCCTTATTTCCAGAAAAGGATCGGTAATATTCAGCCCGATCCGGGTTGGCTGCTGTTCGATATGAAGTCGAAGCATATCATTACCGCCCTTCGCCCAAAAATTCACCTACTGCAGAAAATCCGCCAGCGAAATCGGCATAATGCGCGATCCCACCGATAAAGCCGCCTTATAGACATTTTCATAGTTTTTAAAATCCACGATAGCCTTGGCAATATCAATATCCTCATTGGCCGACAAATCACCGGTAATGGTCGCATTGCTGTTTTCCATCATGGTAAGCGACATGTTATAGACATTCATGCGCGTTCCCAGTTCGGTCTGGGATTTCAGCATGCTTTTATGATCATCATCAATATATTGCAGGCCGGTGTTGGACAGCCATTCCTGGTCAGCCTTGGTACCGCTCTCCAGGTGTTGCTTGATTTCAATTAAATGGTTGAAGATCGTCAGGTTATCGCCAAACACTTCAAACCCGGTTAAATTGACGCTGTCTTTTTCCGGGGAAACAGCTCCCATCTGAATCGGCATGGACACCTTTTGGTCATCGCCATAGTAAATAATGTCATCGCCCTCGCGGGTAAACGGCTTCACCAGATCATTCTGCCCGGAAAAAATATAGCGGTCACCGACCTGGGTGTTTCCGATCTGGATCATCTGGTTGATCAGATTGTCAATTTCCTTCCCGATTGCCTGCACCGCATCCTGTGGATTGGTTCCATTGGACGCCTGTACAACCTTCTCTTTGATATTGATCATGATGGAACTCAGACTCGACATAGCACTGTCGGTTGAAGTCATCCAGGACTGGGCATCTTTTAAATTCTGGGTGAACTGTTCATTTTGCGACAGGCTGGTATTAAACCGCAGGCTGCGAACGGCCCTGACCGGATCATCCGAGGGACGGTGAATCAGCCTTCCGTCGGAAAGCTGTTCCTGCAGCTTATATTGCTGCCCGGAGGATTTATTTAAGCTGCTTAAAAAATTGTACTGCATCATATTATTGGATATGCGCACACCACATCATCTCCTTATCTTCCGACTACTCCCGTGCCGTTAATTAGTTTTTCCAGCATTTCGTCCATGGCGGTAAGCACCCGGGCCACCGAAACATAGCCTTTCTGGAATTTAATCATGTTGGTCAGTTCCTCATCCAGGCTGACGCCGGACACCTGCTCCCGCCAGTTGTTGATCTGATCCACCAATGCCTGCTGATTGTCAACTTCCCGCTGCGTATTTTGCGTTTGTATGCCCAGGTTGCTGATCATGGTGGAATAATAGCTGTCCAGCGAGGCATTGCCCAGCAGAGCGCTGGAATCGGTTTTCAGGCGGTTGCTGATCAAAGCCGCATTGTCGCCGCTGGCGGTATTCCCCTTGGAAAGGGAAAATGTATAGGTATCACCGTTAGCATTGCCGGTCGTCGCGACATCGTCAATAGCCACTTCCACCGTAAGCCCTCCGGATGTGATGGTATACGGACCGCCGCCGGCAATGGTAGTCGGAGGATCGCTCCAGGTCTGACCGCCGTCGGTGGAAGTAACGTAACTAATGCTGTCGATGGCCGGCGGAGATCCTGAAGCAATGGTAATCCGGACAGCCGTCGGTGTATCGCTGGTATAGGTGCCGGTCTTGGCAGTGACCGTTGCCTTGCCGCCGTTGACATTGCTCTGCGTAACCACAATGGTATTGTCATTCTTTTTGGCAGCAATCCTGGCCAGGCCACTGGTCTTATCAAACAGGTCCTGGTTTACTTTTAACTCGTCAATCCATTGTCCTTTTGTAAACGTCCCGGAAACAGCCGGATCACTATAATCCGGGTCAGCGGCTCCGTCGCCGCCCTGGCCGAAAAAGTTATTGCCCGTGCTGCCGTCCGTCCCGTAGCCGGTACGGTGCACCTCATTGAATTCGGTAAGCAAAAACTGGCTGATGGTACTGAGATTATTCAGATACCCCTTAACGCCGTCCGTTGTCGAATCCCGGGTGCTCATCAACCCGGCCAGCTCGCCCTGGTTGAAGTTCATCGGCAAACCGGTTTCCGGGTCCACGACTTTGACTATTTCGTAGCCGTAATCGGGATCCTTGCTGGATACCGTACCCAGTTCCACCCGGTCGGTCGCCGAAACCAGCGTAGTACCACCGCCCTGGATGATATAACTGCCGTTGGCATCTTCCGTAACCGATACGTTCATGATCTCGGACAACTGATCCACCAGGAGATCACGACGGTCCCGCAGGTCATTGGCAACGTCCGTCCCCTGTGCCTCAACCAGCCTGATTTCCTTATTTAAGTTTAACAGTTCGCTGGTGATCTGATTGGCAGTCTGTACTTTCGTATTAATATTGGTATTGATATCACTAATCGTATCCATCAATTGATTGCGCGCTGTGTTGACGGCATCCGCCAATACTCCCCCCCGTTGCCGGACGGTCATCCTTACGCCTTCATCCGAAGCATTGGTAGCCAGCGACTGCCAGGATTCCCAAAAATCATTCAGTACGGACTGAATCCCGCTATCCGAAGTGTCATTGATGATGTTTTCCACTTTGCTTAATACCGAGCCTTTCGCTTCCTGACGGCTTAACGTGGCTTTTTCCTGCCACATCTGCTTGTCAATCAGGAAATCCCGGACCCGGGCTACCGACTGAACGACAGCACCGGTCCCCTTCTGCTGGGTGCCGGCACCGGTATAAATGGTCTCCGGGTTAGTGGTGGTTATCGTAACAACCTGACGGGAATAACCGGTGGTACTGGCATTGGAAACATTGTGCCCTACGGTATCCAAAGAAACCTGATGCACAGCCAGGCCGCGCGTAACCGTATTTATTCCTCCAAACGTTGAACTCATGCTCATCAGCTCCTATGCTTTTCGATCAACAAGTGTCCGTTCCTGAACGCTTGTCCCGTTTTGTCCCTGTGCTGCATATACAGGGCCGACACTGTGCTGGGCCAATACATTAATATTAAAATCAACAAAAGCAATCGCCCGCTGCAGCAGCTTGGTATTTAATTCATTCATGGATTTTAAGTCCCGCAGTACACTCCGCAGTTCTTCACTCCCGGTTTCCAGCCTCCCGGCCGTAGAGGCATCCACCAGGTCTTTCACCTGAACCAGTGTCAGCTCTTCATCCTGCAGCCCGTTGACCTGCCGTATCTCAGCCATAACCTGCTGACGTTCTTTTTCCAGTCTGCCCACCTGCAGGATGAGTGTTTCCTCCTGCCTGGTGATCTCTTCCAGTTCTTTGACCTGTCCCGCAATCAACGTATCCTTTTTCCGCTGGCTTAAAGTCAAAATGGTTCGATACACTTCCAGAATCTCGGCCAGGAGCGCCGTTAGTCTCGCACATAACTCTTTCACAACTGTTCTCTCCCAACACTATATTCTTAGAAACCGGTCAGCATTTTCTCCGCAATGGAGCTACAGTTCACCTCATATTTTCCGGAAGCAATGCGCTCGGAAAATTCTTTCACTTTGTCTTCGCGCACTTCGGGCATATTTTTTATGCTGTATAAAAACTGACCAAACTCCTGGGCATTTGACGACGGAATAAACTCGTCCCGCTGTACGGAACCGGATTTTTCCGGTTTATTCAGCGGTCCAACCTTGTTTTGGTCACCATATACCTTAACGATATTTTGCACTTGCTTTCCTGAAACAATCACGTTCAACACCTCTATCTTCGGTTTTCCTCGAAATATTATCGAAAAAAAAAGCAAGGATATTAATCCCCGCCTACAAGCGTTTTAAAACGATTTACGCTCAAATAATAAGATTAAAGCAGAATTGCTCACCCTATCACCTGTATCTATTTTTTCATTTATTTTTATTGAGATTGGTATACATACGTCCCACTTTTTTAAACTCTTCTATCTTCGCCACTGTTTCGGCGTCTTGTGCCGCCTCGTTGCGCAGCTGCGAAGTGATATTTTTGCTGCAGGCAAGGCATACCCGCCCTTCCGTAATCAAGGTCCCGCAGGTCTCACACGGATAAGAGATAACAAAATCCCCAATAAAGCGGCCTTTTTTCATCATTCTCAAGATGGTTTTCTCTTTTACCCCGGTAGCCAGGTGAATTTCTTCAATCGAAGCCTTGCCGGAATCCCGGAGAAAATCCACAACTTTAATCTCGTCCCGTTCTTCCTGTTCCAGACAAGCCGGACACATTCCCGCCGGATTTTCAACAAATACTCTGCCGCATTCCGGACAATTTTTCAGCCCCATAGCGCATACTCCCTCCTGCAATGTCAGGTAAAAAATAACATTTATTTACATTATACCTTGTTTTCGGCTATTGTACTAGCTTTATTTGCACTGTCGATTATTTTTCTTTTAATTTTTTATCTTACAAGCAGGATTATATCATTTTTTAGCTAAATTAAACTATATTTGACTTTATGAGGAAAGGCAGCTTGTCGTGTATATGCTTACCTTGATGCAACCTCCTGAAATCTATGAAGATGCCGAATCACTGGGCACCATGATCGCCAGTCTCATGCATCTGATCGAACTGAAAAGTACTAATTTATTCTTGCACAGCCACCAGGTCGCCAACTATGCGGTGAGCGTAGCCGCAAAGATGCGCCTGCCCCGGGAAGAGATTGAGCGGATTCGTCATGCCGCCATGCTGCATGACCTGGGACAGATTACCGTTCCCAATGCGATCTTGGCCAAAATGCCGTATCTTTCCACCAGGGAACTCAGTGTATATAAAAACCATTGCAACGCCGGCAGCAATATGCTGGAAAACATCGCCTGCTGCCAGGAGCTTATTCCTTATATCCGCTACCATCATGAACGCTGGGACGGTAAAGGCTACCCTAAGCGGCTAAAAGGGGTGAACATCCCCTTAGGTGCACGGATTATAGCGGTTGCCGACCACTACGACCGGTTTATTAATCCCTGCACGCAAAACTGGGCGAAAACCAAACCGGAAGCCGTTCGTGAACTCCTCAGCCTGTCCGGCATGGATCTTGACCCGGAAGTCGTCCGGGCATTCATCGACGCTTTAGGCTGACTATTGTCCGCCTCCGGACAGAGCCAGCCCCGTTATTTTGGCAGCGCCGCTTTTCTTTAATGCCTGGGCACAGGCTTCCATCGTGAGACCGCTGGTCACAATATCGTCCGCCAATACAATATGTTTTCCCCGAATGACTTCCGGGCGCGTTACGGCAAACGCGCCTTTTATGTTTTTCCGGCGCCGGGCCAGGTCCAGCTCCCACTGCGGCAGCGTCTCCCTCCGGCGCACCAGTACATCGCCCCGCCACTTGCCTGCGGCGTTTTTTTCGCACCAGTCTTTAAATATCCGTTCGGTCTGATTATAGCCGCGTTCCTGCAGCCGTCCGGCACTTAAAGGAACCGGGATGATCAAATCGCAGCTTTCCAGGATACCCTCTGCCCGTCCTTCTGCCAGCAGCCATTGCAAATGAACGGCGTACCGTTCTGCCTGACGATACTTCATATCGTGCAGCAGCCGTTTTACGCCGCCTGTATATTCACAAATAACCAGACACTCGTCCAGCGCTTTAAAATGATGCCCTGCCGGATTAAGATACCGCACGGCCAGTATTCCGGCCAGACAAACATCGCACCACGCTCCGTGGGCGGCAACCGGCCTCCGGCATACCGGGCACTTGGGCGGATAGACGATATCCAGCAGCGCCGACCACAGCGCCCTCAACACAACGCATCCCCCCTGAGCCGTTCAGCCAGCAGGGAATAGCGTTTTTTCGTCCGGTCATTGGCGACGGCACTGTTCAGCGCGGCTTTGGTGCCCAGCAGAATGACCCGTTCTCTGGCCCGGGTTACGGCGGTATACAGCAAATTGCGCTGCAGCATGATGTGGTGCCCCGGCATCAAGGGCATGACCACAACGGAATATTCGCTGCCCTGGCTTTTGTGCACGCTCATGGCATAAGACAGCCTGAGCTCATCCGCCTCGGCCCGCTCATAGGTTACATCATGCTCGGGATACCGCACTATAACTTTGGCTTCGTCAAGATCCAGCACAAATCCGATATCGCCGTTAAATACACCCTTGGTATAATTATTGCGGATTTGCATGACCTTGTCCCGGCGGCGCAGTGTCTGGTGCAGCCCGCCCAGCTCCGCCTCGCCGTCCTTTTTCGGATTCAGTTCCTGCTGCAGCAGCCTGTTTAAGTTCTCCACGCCGCATTCCAGGCGGTGCATGGGCGATAATACCTGGACATCCTGAAACACGTCATACCCCTCTTCCACCAGTTGCCGGCAGCACAGCCTGACCACCTCCGGCGCAGCCTCCCGGCCTGCCGGTATCTCCAGAAACTGAAAATCCAGGCTGCTGCTGCAATCCGGTAAAAACCCCTTGTTAATCCGGTGGGCATTCAGCACAATCATGCTTTCACCGGCTTGCCGGAAAACCTCGGTCAACCTTACCACCGGCACACTGCCGGAACGCAAAATATCTTTTAACACCGACCCCGGCCCCACCGCCGGCAGCTGGTCCACGTCCCCCACCAGAATGACCCGGCAGCCGTCCGGCACGGCCTGCAGAAAATAGCCCATCAAAACAATATCCATCATAGATACTTCATCCACAATGACGACATCGGCATCCAGCGGATTGTCTTCATCACGGTAAAACAGCGGCGCTCCTTCCGCTCCCCCGGTGGCTTCCAGGAGACGGTGCACGGTGGAAGCCTCCCGTCCGGTCGTTTCCGCCAGCCGTTTTGCAGCCCGTCCGGTCGGTGCTCCCAGCAAAATCTTGAATCCGGCTTGCTCCAACACCGCCAAAATCCCCTTGACCACCGTCGTTTTGCCTGTCCCCGGCCCTCCGGTCAGCGTCAGGATACCGTGCTGGAGGGCGGCTATAATGGCCTGCCGCTGCTCCGGCGCCAGCGTAATACCGGAAGAAGCCTCCCAGTCATTTACCATTCCGGCAAAATCGCGTTCCGGAGCCGGTCTGGCCTTGTCCCTTAACACCAGCAGCCGCTCCGCCACCCTTTTTTCCGCATAATATAAATAACGGGGATAAATGAGGACCATGCCGTGAAAATCCTCGGTGCACAACCGGCCGCTTTTGATGAGATCGGACAAGTGCAAAGCAATCTCCGCGCCGTCAGCCCCCAGCAGCTTGGCGGTCTCCTGTACCAAAAGGCTCTCCGGCACACAGCAATGCCCCGCCTGGGCCGTTTGCTGCAGCGCAAAATCAATCCCGGCGGTCAGACGGTCGCCATGATTGCGCTCCAGCCCCAGCGACATGGCAATTTGATCGGCGGTGCGAAACCCGATTCCGTCGACTTCCGCCGCCAGCCGGTAGGGGTTATCCTGCAGCACCTCAACGGCCAGCGAACCGTAACGGGCAAAAATTTTACCGGCATACGCGCCCGTAACACCGTTGGTTTCCAAAAACAACATCAGTTCCCGCATTTCCGTCTGTTCCTTGTAGGAATTGCGGATCATCTCCGCCTTTTTGGTGCCAATGCCTTCCACTTCCACCAGCCGGTGCGGGGAAAATTCCAGAATATCCAGCACCTTGCTGCCAAAGTGCCTGACCAGCCGGGCTGCCATGGCCGGGCCGATTCCCTTGACCGCACCGGAAGCCAAAAACCGTTCTATTCCTTTTTTGTCCGTTGGCGCCACCCGTTTACAGGACGACATTTTAAACTGCCGGCCAAAGCGGGCGTGTTCCACCCACTCACCGCCAAGCTCCAGCTGTTCTCCCACCAGCGGTGCCGGCATCTGCCCCACCACCGCCGCCACGGTACGTTCGTCCAGCGTTTTCAGCTTAAATACCGTAAAGCTGTTGTCGTCGCTCTGGAATGTTATATTTTCGACAATGCCTTCGAGTTTTTCCACCTTGCATACCCCTATTACCCTTGAATATACATTGGTATTCGCAATGAAAGAAAAAAATCCTCCCTGCATAGCTATTGCCACAACGGGCACTTCGCGATAGAATACAGGTATATTCTCTATTACAGAAAGGAACCATTGGTATGTTTACTTATCAAACCTCCGGCGTCTGCTCCAAATCCATTCAGTTTGAAGTCCAGGACAACCGGCTGAAAAATGTTGCTTTCACCAATGGCTGTCCGGGCAATCTGCAGGCGTTGGGCAAACTGGTCGAAGGGATGACGGTCGAAGATGTCATCAGCCGTTTAAAGGGCATTCACTGCGGCAATAAAACCACTTCCTGCGCCGACCAGTTGGTAAAAGCTTTGGAAAAAATGCAAAATCAGCAAGACGCACAAAACAAGGAGCCCGCTTAACTAAGCGGGCTCCTTGTTTTAAACGGGCGGCCTGACCAAAATGGCTTTCGCCAGTTCGTTAATGCTGGCGGACAACTGCTCCAGCCTGGCCTCAATCCGGACCAGAAGGAAAATACTAATCACCATCGGAAAGCCGAAATTGGCGATATAAGCAAAAATTTCACTCATGGCGGCACCCCCTTCTTTTTTCTATTTCCTGCTTAGGATAGTGATACCGTTTCGCTGGTACGGACACGGGCATCCGCAAACTCAACCAGGTTGCCGTTCGACGTGTGGAAAATATTCCGGGTGATGATATCCTGCATGACCGCCTGCACCTGTGCCTGCGTCAGACCGTCTTTCGGATCGGCCAGACTGATGGTGCTGGTTTTGCCGGCCTCATTCCGAAAGACCATTTCCAATGTTGCAGCCATTTCTGCACCTCCTTTCCGGCAGCGGGCTCAGCTTCCCGCTGCTCATTTTTTCACCGCCGCCTGTTTATTCGTTCACAAGCAGGCTGTCGTCCTGACGGCCGATACTGATTACCGGATGCTGCTGCAATTCGCCAATGGCCTGCCCGACGGCGTACACATCGGCATCGGCGGCACCGGTTCCCAGATTGGTAAAAGACCGTACCCGGTATACCGGTTTTCCGCTGTCGTCAGTACCGGTCTGGACTTTCAGCTCCAGGCGGCTGCTTTGCGGTGCTTTCACAATCGCCATGTTCTCACCCCCTCTCACTGCCATACATTCCGCTGCAGGCTGCTTTTAAACGGGCCAATCCCCGGCGGCGCAAATTATGCACGGCCTGTATCGTTACACCGAGTTCCGCCGCCACACTGCTTAGACGGGAATCTTCGGCAAGCAGGCTTGTTACGGCATATCGCTGCCGTTCCGGCAGACCCGCCAAAGCCTGTACCACCTCCTCATAAATCAGCCTGTTTTCCACTTCCCGGACTATGTCGGTATGGTCCGGTACTACTTCCAGCAATCCCGGACCATCCTCTTCTTGTTCCTTTGATTGCTCAAGCGAAAACTCCCGCTGCCAGTGGCGGCGCTCCCGTTTAAACAAATTCCAGGCCGCATAGCGAACCCGGCTTTCTACATAACCGGCAAACGGCACTCCGGCTCCGGCCTGAAAATACTTGACGGCCTGCACCACCGCCAGCCAGCATTCGGCCAGTGCCTCTTCCCGTATCGGGCGCAGATGCGCCTGACCGGCGTGCTTTTTAACCAACCCGGCAAACCTTTGGCAAATTTCCTGAAAGGCACTCTCGTCCCCCTGTTGGGCCTTCTCTACCAATGTTAATAACTCCACTTTTCTCACCTGTCGTGAGAAACCGGTTTCCCTTGTATTTGCGCTGATCTCATGGTAGCACCCGACCGCCAGGCAAAGCAAAAGCCGGCCTGGCGCAGGTCAGTGCGCCGGCCGGCTTGACTCGGAGAATATGCCTAAAAAAAAGCAGGGTGCCAACCTAAGTCGGCACCCTTGTCAATCGTTACTGTACAGCCATCCATTCTTCATATTTTGCCGCCAGTTCGGCTTGTTTGGCATCATACTGTCCGGACAGTTCCCGGCTGACAGCCGGATCGGTATGGCTGGCCGGATCGTTTAGGCGAACCTCCAGTACCTTAAGCTCAACCTCCAGACCGGCGATTTCCTCTTCCAATTTGCGCATCAGACGTTCCTTATCCTGGGGCCTTTTGCTTCGTTCCTGCTTTTTCGGATCCGCTTTCTCCGCTTTTCCGTTCGGAACAGCCGGAACCGCTTTTACCGTTCCGGCTTTCTTTTCCCGGTAATAGCTATAATTTCCGGTATACTCGGTCAACTGCCCGTACTCCAGTTCAACTACACGGTTAGCCACTTTATCGAGAAAATACCGGTCATGCGATACAGCCAGGAAGGTGCCGGGAAAAGCGCAGATGGCCTCTTCCACTGCTTCCTTGGCCGGTATGTCCAGATGATTGGTCGGCTCGTCCAATACCAAAAAATTGGCACCGGTCAGCATTAGCTTCAAAAAAGCCAGCCGGGCCTTTTCGCCGCCGCTCAGTTCGCCGATGATTTTATAGACATCGTCACCGCAGAATAAAAAAGCCCCCAGGTAATGTCTGGACCGTTCTTCACTCAACCCATACTCCAGCATAATTTCATCCAGCACCCGGGCTTTCTCGTTTAAATTTTCATGCTCCTGGGAAAAGTACCCCAGCTTTACCCGGCTGCCGAGTTTTACCCGTCCGCCGCTGGCTTCCAGCTCACCGGTCAACAGCTTCAGCAGTGTCGTCTTGCCCGCCCCGTTCGGTCCGACCAGCGCCACCCCGTCGCCACGCCGGATGAGCAGCGATATTTTATCCAAAATGACCCGCTCACCATAGGCTGCCGTTGTCTCCAAAAGCTCCGCCACCCGCTCTGCGCACTCGGTTGGCGGGTTAAACGCAAAATAATCAAAACGGGCCTCACTACCGGGCAGGACGATCCGTTCCAGCCGGTTTAGCTGTGACTGCCGGCCGCGGGCCTGCCTGGATTTAATTCCCGCTTTATACCGCCGGATATATTCTTCGGTTTTGGCTATATACTCCTGCTGTTTTTCGTAAGCATTGCTCAAAGCCGCCATCCGTTCCGCCTTTTGCTCCAGGTATTCCGTATAATTTCCCCGGTAAACGGTCAGTCTCTTATTTTCCAGTTCCATAATCCGCCCGACAACTTTGTCCAAAAAATAGCGGTCATGGGATATAATCAGTACACCGCCGCCGTAACCCGTCAGGTACTCTTCCAGCCATTCCACCATACCAATATCCAAATGATTGGTGGGTTCGTCCAAAAACAAAAAATCCGGCTGCCGGATTAAAGCCCGCGCCAGAAAAATCCGCGTTTTCTGCCCGCCGGAGAACGTGGTGAGCGGGCGCGCCAGATCCTCGTCCGTAAAACCTAAGCCGAAGGCGACACGCCGGATCCTGTTTTCATATTCATAGCCGCCGCCCTGCTCAAACCGTTCCTGCGCCCGGGCGTAATCTGCCAACAGCTGTTCCTGCCCGCTTTTATCCGTTTCAGCGGCAATCTGCGCTTCCAGCCGCCGCATATCCTGCTGAACTTGTAAAACCTCCCGGTAAGCCGAACAAAGCTCATCATAAAGCGTTCCGTTCCCCAGTTCTGCCTCCTGCTCTACGTAACTGATGGTTTCACCGGACGGCACGGAAACACTGCCGCTGTCCGCCTCCTCCAGCCCCAGCAGGCACCGCAGCAACGTAGTTTTGCCGGTACCGTTGCCGCCAATCAGTCCGGCTTTTTCTCCGCGCCGCAATTCAAAACTGACTTCACTAAACAGGGTCTCCACACCAAACGCTTTGCCAAGACCCTCTACCCTTAATACTCCCATGCATTCACCCCAGTGTAACAAATAAAAACTCTACCTCCAAGGTAGAGTTCGCTGCCTGTCGTCACTCTCCTGCTTTTAACCGGCAAGCAGTTTCATCACAGGGCATACCGCAATAGGGACAACACATCACCGGTCCGGCCTGTGCTGTAAAAACTCCGCTGCAACGGCTGCATTTATAACTCTCTTCATTAAGGTCGGGACAATTTTCCATGGTTGCTCGCCTCCTACCAGTTCACAGCATATGCAAATACTGACAAAATTATGCATACCTTCTGCCGGTCCGTAATAAACGGCAGGAAGGGTCTTTTGTCGAATTATGCAAACAGATTATCCTTGTCAGAAAGTTCAAATTCTGCTACTATAAAAGAAAAACGAACATATGTTCTATGCAAGGAGTCCTGACTATGTTGAATATCCCTTCTGAAGCGGAAAGCATTACCGCCATTTTCCCCAAGTATACGGCTACCGGTGACCACACCGTCATCTACCTGTGCAGCGGGAAGCAACTGACCGGTAAAACCCGCGTTGCGACGGTGATCCGCAAGCTGGCAAACGCCCGTGCCATTGACTTATATACACTAAAAAAGCAGACGGCTGCCATAACCCAGCGCTCCATTTTGCAGCCGCTGCCTCTTACCCCTTCCCTGATCCTGGTTCCCGTCAAGATCCGCATTCCGCGGCTCCCCGGCGACTCCAGCACCGGATACTTTAACTACCGCGCTGTTACCGGCGTCTCCCCCGGTCCGGAAGACGGACCTCCGGACTGTAAAGCAGTCATTCACTTAACCGGAGGACTGACACTGCCCTGTGTGTGGACGGTAAGGACCATCAAAAAATATATGCAATATGCCTGCCTTACCGCCTGCCGGACTCCCGGACCGCTCCGCCAGACTCTCTGCGAAACATCGCCGGGTTATGTTCCGGACCTCGAACCCATCCTGCAGAAACTGCTCGAAGTGCTGGGTGATATCCTGCACTTCCGCAGGCTCCAGGGCTAATTCCGGTCCTGCTGCCTTTCCCCCAGGCCTTCATAACGGTTTAAGAGCAGGCGCAGCACATCATAATACCCTTTAACGGTCAGGCGGTTGCCCACATCCAGGATATGCACGACCTCGCCGCGGCAGAGCGGCAGAGCCTCGGCAATCGATAATACGCTGTCCGGCGCATGCACCACGCGCAGCAGGGGATATTCCCCCACCATCCGGTTCAGCATGCGGGAAGTTAAATCGCCTGAATTCCGGTCCAGTACCACCACATCACACTCAAAATCAGCCAATTCCAGTTCCCGCACCAAATCCCGCAGCATATCCTCAATTTCCTGTTCCCGGTTCCGTACCACCAGCAAAAAAGATACACCAAAGTTTTGCATACGGCGCGGCTTTTTCAGCCACAGCCATAGATCCTGCAAGAAACACCAGCTGCCGTAGATGGCCAGAGATATCAAAACCACACTTACCGAATAAGAGAGAAACAAGCTATCCTACCCCCTTATTTTGGGATAAAATAGCTTATGCCGGTACTGCTCCACAGGTTACTCCCCGTCGCCAATTATCCTTCACCCAGTTCGGCAATTTTGTTTTTCAAAGCATACAATACTGCCTGGGTCCGGTCGGAAACATTGATCTTCCGGAAAATATTCGTTAAATGATTTTTCACTGTTTTTTCACTAATATAGAGCTGATGAGCAATTACCTGATTGCTCATTCCCTGACAAATCAGGCGCAGTATCTCCCTCTCCCGTCCGGTCAATTGCTCCTCTTTGTTCAAATCCGTACTCTCCGCCGGCTTGTCCGTCACCCGGCTTACTTTCGTGGTCTGGTTGATCTGGTTAAACAACCGTTTGGCCAACGTCGGGTAGATAAACGATTCCCCGGCCTGTACACAGCGAATGGCCTGCACCAGCATCCGCGGTTCCACATCTTTCAGGAGGTATCCTGCCGCTCCGGCCCGGATGACTTCCACCACATAACTTTCGTCATCGTGGATGGTCAGGATCAGAATTTTGCTGTTTATCTGTTCCTGCTTCATCCTCTTGGCGACCTCCAGGCCATTCAGCCGCGGCATATTAATATCCAGCAAAACCACATCTGGCTTTAGTTCTTTGACTCTTCGAAGCGTCTCCTCCCCGTCACCGGCCTCGCCCACAACCGAGAAATCCGGCTCCAGTTCCAGAACTTTTCTAATGCCCTGCCTAAGCAGTGCGTGATCATCCGCAATCAAAATATTAATGAACATCCTGTTACACCTCACTTCAAACTCACCAGCGGATACATCGCAGAAAATAGAAAAAACTCTATAGATAAAATTCCACACGAAAAAAAATAATCCTGTATAAATCGACAGGATTATTTTATATAACAGGATTTTATGTAAATTTTTACCCTTTTAACGCTTTAAGTCTCGGACCCATAATCCGCTTATACGCTTCCACACCCGGCTGATCGAAACCATCGACATTAGCCAGCTCTCCCTCATAAGCAACCGACAGGGCCATCAGGTACAGCAGCTCGCCTAAATGATAGGCATTCAGCTGCGGCAGCACAAAAGTTGCATTAAACCGTCCCTCGGAAATGAGCGCTTCGGCATTGGACTCCAGCGCTACTTCCAGTGCCTGGCTGAGACGTAAACCGGAAATCTCCGACAATTTTTTAGCAGAAGGGAAACCGTCGGGAATGACAGGATCATGATCCCACTTTGCAATTTTCACAAACTGCACCACTTTGTCCTTCTTGCCTTCCTGATGCTGCTGCGTCTGGGCATGCATATCGGTGGTTCCGACAGCAACAATCGGAGTACGTCCGTAAAACACTTCGCGACCTTCCCGGTCATAGCGCTTGCCGAGTGATTCCGCGAGCAGCTGTACATACCATTCCGCCAGTGACTTCAAATAATCGGCATAAGGCATGAACACTTCAATATCCCGTCCGTGATTGGCCGCCGCCAGGTATTTGAGCACCGAGTTCAGCATCGCCGGATTCTGCCAGATATCCGGAGTCCGGCAGGCTTCATCCATGTCCCTGGCCCCGGCCAGAAAAGCATCAATATCCAGACCGATACAAGCCGCGGTAACCAGTCCCACTTCCGAGAAAATACTAAACCGTCCGCCGACACCATCGGGAACACTAAAGGTATTCCACCCCTGTTCATCCGCCAAACGTTTTAACAAGGTGGCCTTTTCCCCGCCGGCCGGATCGGTCACCGCCACCACTTCCAGCTCAATCAAAGGCTCCTGCTGTTTCAGCGCTTCATAAACCACCATAAAGGTTGACATAGTATCCAGTGTTCCGCCTGATTTGGACATGACAATCAGCATGACTTTATACGGGCCGGTCTGCCCGTGCGCTTTTTTGATCTTAGCGTCGGTCACCAGGTGGGCAATCATTTCACTGGTACGGCGGGCATCAATGTTATTGCCGTTAAAATAAAGCTTTGGATAGCCGTTGCGTTCTTGCTGTGACTGACTGTTCCAAAATTCGCCGCAGTGCATATCAAAGAACACCTTATTGCCCAGGAAGGAGCCGCCAATGCCGAAAGACACCACCGTATCTACCTTATAGCGCAGCGACTCGCCGAAATCTTTAAGCCGCCTGATAGAAGCCGGTGAATTCAGATGTCCTTCCTGCACATAGGGCAGTTGGGAAAATAGTACCCGTTCCGGTTCACCGTCCTTGGATAAATGGCCCCGGACTTCACCGGTGGCCCGCATATGCTCTACTGCGCGGTGAGCCAGACGTATCCGGTCGGCTAACGCTTCAATATCGGCATCCGTTACTTTTCCTTCCCCATACAGATTCTCATAGTCAAACACAAATCCGGAGTTTAATTTCAGATACCCCTTCTTATCAGACACATCTTTCACTCTCCTTATTTTTCAAATGAAATCGTTTCATCTCCGGCAAGCACCGGTCCTATTTTTTTTACCAAATACCGTAAAAAGTCTTCTCGCAAATCCGTCCGTTTCAGCGCAAACTCTACGGTGGCCTCCAAGTACCCTTGTTTGTCACCGATATCGTAACGCCTCCCTTCAAAATTATAGGCATAGACATCTTTTTCAGCCGCCAGTTGTTTCAGTGCATCGGTCAGTTGGATCTCACCGCCGCGCCCCGGCGCCGTATTTTCCAGAAGGGTGAAAATTTCCGGCTCAATGATGTACCGTCCAAGCACTGCCAGACGGGAAGGAGCCTCTTCCGGCGCAGGCTTCTCAATCAGGTCGAGGGCCCGGTACAGCCGGTTTTTAATCAACTCGGGTTTCACAATGCCATAGCTGGACACTTTACCGGCAGGAACCTCCTGCGTCCCGAGAATGGTGCCCGGCCTATCATCATAAACATCCATCAATTGCTTAAGGCAGGGAACTGCGGAATCGATAATATCGTCTCCCAATAAAACAGCAAAGGGTTCCTGTCCGACAAACTGTCTGGCACACAATACTGCATGCCCCAGACCTTTGGCTTCCTTTTGCCGCACATAGTGGATGGTAACCGCCGATAATTCTTCGATCATACCCAAAAGTTCATATTTGCCTTGTTCCTTCAGCGTCAGTTCCAGTTCCACCGCCCGGTCGAAATGATCCTCAATCGCCCGCTTGTTCCGCCCGGTAATGATCAGGATTTCCTCAATGCCGGACTGCATGGCTTCCTCAATAATATACTGAATGGCCGGCTTGTCCACAATGGGCAGCATCTCCTTAGGCTGCGCCTTGGTCGCCGGCAGAAAGCGCGTACCAAGACCGGCTGCCGGAATCACGGCTTTTTTTATTTTGCTCTTTTTGGTATGAGACATATCGCACCTGCCTATCGTTTAAATTTTAGGGGCGAAAAACTACTATGCTTTATGTATTTTAGATTTCACTTTTTAACGGATTTAAAAAACCATTCGCCCTAATCGTAAAATACTCCTGCTAAAATATGAAAAAAAGGATAAATTTTCTATTTATCATAAGATTTATTAAAAACCTGCTTAAAGACCAACCAGGAATATGCTTTATACCTTAATAGATTTTTGCCGCCAGTATACCCAGATACTCATGCAGGGCGAGATAGGAGCTGCGCAGCCCGTCGGCCGAGGGTGCCAGTTTGTTGACATACAGCGCGCCGCTGCCAAGGCTCACAAAATAATCGGAAGGATAAGGAATCACTTCGATCCCCTCTTTACGAAAATTCAGCACCGACCGCTCCATATGAAAAGCCGAAGTAACCAGGATGGGATGCTTAAAGTCGTGCTGTTCCATCAGCACACGCACATTCCGGGCATTCTGCACCGTATTCAGACTGGTATCCTCAATCAGAATTTGTTCTGCCGGAATACCGATGCCTTCCAGAATGCGCCGGCCGATCACCGCTTCCCGGCCGGAATCTTCAAAAACCTGACCGCCGGACAAAATCACCGGCAAATTCAGTCTTTTCTGCAGTCTGGCCGCGGTTAGCAGCCGGTTGGCCGCATTACCACTGAGCTGCCCCTCCCCGTCAATATCCGGGGTACCGAAAGTGGCCCCGCCGCCCAGCATGACAATGACATCGCCTTTCGGCTGCGCCGGCGGCACAAAACGGTCTTCCAGCGTACTCATGAGCCTATCTCCCACATACGGAGTGGAAAGCAGATAAAAAGCCAATATGATGATCCCCAGCCAGCGGGCTGCCGCCTGCCGGCGCCTCAGCATCCGGATAAAAACAGCCAGCAGGGCGACCAGGAAAATGCCTGGCGGCATAACAAAGCTTACCAGAAATTTATAGATATAAATAAACAATGCAGTTACCTCGCTACGATCAATTCTCGAAATTAAGGTTCAAGAGTACTCAAGTCATCGCTGCCGTATTTGGCAACTGCTTTTTGCTTAATGCCGGCTAACGTAACCCCGGCGGCATCGGCCGTCGATGATTGCGTAAGCTTCCAACCGCCGCGTTTTAATCCGAGCGTAAACTTCATCGCCGTCAAGCCGGTATCGTCATGCAGCGACATGGTGTCCGCCAGTTCCCGCGAATAAACACAGGTCCCGGTAATGGTTGTCGTATCGGCATAGGTTATATCCACATAACGCAAAGTAAACCGGCTGTAGTTGCCCACCCAATCGGCAAACTGCTGCGGCAGCATACTCTCTTCCGCCATAGTGTCGACAGCCTTCAGCTTATCAAAATCCCTGGTATTAAATGCCTCCAAACGTTGATTGAGCACATAGATCGCAGTCCGCTCGGCATCCGCCAAAGCCGGTCCGGCAACCGGGTTCATACTTTTAACTTCAATTACCTTTCCCCACATAATGGAAGTAAACAGATCTTCCCGGGGCACCGCTGTAAAGCTGACCACCAGCCCGTCTTTCCGGTACTGGTGCGGCAGATTGGTAGGCTGGTATTTTACCCCGTCATCCCCCATAATACCGTAAAAGCCACCGGCAATATTCACCTGGGTAACCTTGCCCGTCAGCCGGATGCCGGCATCGACCGCAAACGCCGGCACCGTAAAAACAAGCAGCAACAGCACAACAAGCAAACCAAGCCTTGTTTTGTGTATTTTCATACTCCATTCCTCCTCTGGCAAAGGCGTATTTTTTCACCCCTGTCCCTATTATCTAATAAAAATCATTTGAAAAAGAATATAAAACCACGTCTTAACAACATCCATAAACTATGATAGGATAAGCTTACAGAGAAATGCATAAGGGTGGTGAGCACATGGAAGAAATGCTCAAACAATTGTTGGAAGGGCAGAAACAGCTATTCAGCGAGGTACGGGATTTAAAATCCGATGTAAGCACTCTAAAATCGGATGTCGCGGAAATCAGAAGCACCATGGCTACCAAACAGGACATCGAAGACATTCTTATTGAACAGCAGGCGGATATCAAACATATGCTGGCCATTGTAGACAAAAAACTACGGAAATCCGTGAAAACGTGGAGTCACTGGCCGAGATCACCGGCAATCACGAAATGCAGATCAGAACCATGCTGCGGCGTTCGGTATAAGGAAGACCTATCGGACCTTCCCTTTTTATGTATCATACCTTTATTATAGCAAGATCTTTCCGGAATTAAAACAAAAACGGAGGAATGGGCGGTCAACCGGCCCTTCCTCCGTTTATTAACGCCAGCAGGTCTTTAGTCTTTAGCTGCATCAGTTCTTTATCACAGCGGGACTCCACATTGAGCCGGAGCAGCGGTTCGGTATTCGACAGGCGTACATTAAACCGCCAGTTGTCATACTCGATACTTAAGCCGTCCAGCTTCTCCACCCGCAGCGCCCCAGGCGCATATATTTCCTCCAGCTTTGCCAATACTGCCGGTCCGTCGGCCACCCGGCTGTTGATCTCACCGCTTGCCGGATAACAGCCGATGCGCTCCGCCAACAGTTCGCTGAATGCCCTGCCGGAGGAACAGATCAGCTCCAGTACCAGCAGCCAGGGGATCATGCCGCTGTCGCAGTAAAAGAAATCTTTAAAATAATGATGCGCCGACATTTCGCCGCCATAAACGGCGTCTTCCTGCCGCATCCGGTCCTTAATAAACACATGGCCGGTTTTACACTGCACGGGAATTCCTCCGGCTTTTTCCACGATCTCAATAGTATTCCAGGTCAGACGCGGATCGTAAATAATCTTGGCACCGGGCTGCCGCCGCAAAAAGGCCTGCGCTAAAAAACCGACAATATAATATCCTTCAATAAAATCGCCCCGTTCGTCAAAGAAAAAGCAGCGGTCAAAATCTCCGTCCCAGGCAATACCTACGTCGGCGCCTGCTTCACGGACAGCCCTCGCGGTAGCCTCCCGGTTTTCCGGCAGCAGCGGATTGGGCACACCGTGCGGGAAAGTACCATCCGGTTCATGATTGACTTTAACAAAAGTGAACGGAAGCCTTTTTTCCAGTTCGTCAAGAACCGCTCCGGCTCCGCCGTTACCGGCGTTGACCACTACCTTTAACGGTTTCAATTTTGCTAAGTCAATGTAAGTAAGCAAATGGGCCACATAGGCTTCCATAATACTGCTGTGGGAAACCCTGCCAGATACAGCAGCAACCTTGGGCAGCCGGCCCTCAACAACCATATTCTCAATATCCCGTAAGCCATTTTCCACCCCTACCGGCCGGGATTCCCTGCCAACCAGTTTCATGCCGTTATAATCTTGGGGATTGTGACTGGCCGTAATCATCAGTCCCCCGTCCAGATTCAGGTGGCTCACGGCAAAATAGATTTGTTCCGTACCGCAAAGTCCGATATCGACGACATCACATCCGCCTTCAGTAAGCCCCCTGACCAGCGCATCGCGAAAAGCCGGACCGGACAGGCGGATATCGTGGCCGACTGCAACCTTCTTCGCCCCCAAAACAGCAACGTAGGCCCGGCCAATGCGATAAATCATGTCCTCATTCAATTCTTCGGGCACCTTGCCCCGGATATCATAGGCTTTAAATGCCTTACGGCTTATTTCCATCTACACCTGTCCCTTCATGATTTTGAACCGCATTTTTGAACCGCAGAGTACACGGAGGACGCAGAGAAAATACCCGGCGCGATGGTATCGCGCCGATACTCCTCTGTGAACTCTGCGTCCTCTGCGGTTCAAAAAACTCAGCATCTTCCGTACATATCCTCAAACCGTACAATGTCATCCTCTTCGAGGTATACGCCGTTCTGGACCTCAATGATTTCCAATAGTGTTTTCCCGGGATTCTCCATAAAATGTTTGGCGCATTGCGGTACAAAGATACTTTTGTTTTCCGGCACCATGTATTCTTCGCCGTCAATATGTACTTTGGCCGTACCGCCGATAACCACCCAGTGTTCACTGCGATGATAATGCATTTGCAGGCTGAGGCGCTGACCGGGATTGACCGTAATTTTTTTGATTTTGTAGCCTTTGCCTTCACCAAGTACCGTCCAGCTGCCCCAAGGCCGGTACCCGGTGGTATGTTCCTCGGCTTCACGGCGTCCCCGCTCTTTTAATATATTCACCAGTTCTTTAACCTGCTGCGATTCCCCACGCTTGGCCACAACGATTACATCATCGGTTTCCACAATTAGCAAATTTTCCAGCCCGATCCCGGCGATCAACCGGCTGCGCCCCATCATTAATGTGTTGCTGCAGTCGAGCGGCAGGCAGTCACCCTGCAATGCATTACCGTCGGCATCCTTATCAAAAACATCATAGATGGCATCCCAGGAACCAATATCATTCCAGTATGCAGTCAGGGGAAGCATCACCCCCCGGGATGATTTTTCCGCTATGGCGTAATCAATCGAAATATTCGGCATGCCCGAAAAAGCACCAACCATTTCCTGAAAAGGCTGCTGCGCCAGAGTGTATATATCCGGTTGATAAGCCTCCAGTTCCTGCAGGAATAGGTCCACACGAAAGGCAAACATACCGGAATTCCAGTAATAGCCGCCTTCAGCGAGATATCGCTCGGCGGTCTTTTGATCCGGCTTTTCCTTAAAGGACCGTACTGCATACCCATTCCCGCTGGTTTCACCGGCTTGTATGTAACCATAGCCTGTTTCCGGCTGCTCCGGCTTAATGCCGAGAGTAACCAGCTTTTCCCCGGCTGCCAATTGCCCCGCCTTGCGCACCGTTTCCACAAACAAGCCTACCGGACGGATAATATGATCAGACGGGGTGACAAACAATACCTCATCCGCCGCCGTTCCCAGGTTATCCAGACAATACCGCACCGCCAGGGCAATGGCCGGCGCCGTATTGCGCGCCACCGGCTCCAGCACAATATGGGCGCCATCCGCGCCACACTCCACCAACTCATTTTTTACATGGTGGATATATTCCTGATTGGTAACCACAACGATATCCGCAGGCCGCACCAACGGCAAAAACCGCATGACGGTCTGCGTCAACAACGAATCCTTACCCTCGATTTTCAAAAACTGTTTCGGATATTTCGTCCGTGACAATGGAAACAGCCTGGTTCCGCCACCCCCGGCTAAAATGATGATTTTCATAATCCGCCTGCCTTTCTTCCAACAATATTTATTTCCTGTATTCCTATAATATGAATCTGCCCGGAAGTTGTAACGGCAGCAGGTCAATAAGTCCAGCGCAGCCCAGCACTGGCAAAATGATTGGTTTGCTTGTTGCCGGGAACAAACCCGGCATTATCCAGCCTGGCTAAACCAACAGCCATATCCAGGAACATGGTTTTTTCCAACTGCTTTTTATAACCTACCCAAACAGAATTAACCTGCTGCTGTACGTTTTGATTCTCGCCCATATCGGTCCGTCCCAGATTAAAGGACACCTGAGAGTTATTATCCAAATACCGGTTAATCGCTATATAATATTGCGTAGCGGCAGTCCCCATCGGGTCACCAATAATATTTCCCTTATAAATATAACCGCTGGTATATAACTGGTGCACATACCAGGCATACGTAGTATGCGCGTATTCTATCCGCATATCCCACGCCCCGTCCCGGCTGAGGCGGGGAATGACAATCCCGGCCCGTTCAGCTACCCGTGACGGCATATAGTTAGCCTGATCTTCGCCGTATAACTCTCCATATAATTGTACCCCGCCCCATTTAGGCAGACGCCATTTAAAATCCAAACCGGCAATATTATTCCACTTGTCCCCGGCAGCGTCGGCATTACGGCCTAGAAGCCAGTCCCAATAGTCGCCTCCTGCCAACGCTCTGCCGTCCCCTCCCAGCATCGAAGCAAAGGACAGCCCGAAGGTGAAGTTTTTCTGCGGAGTAAAATCACTGCGCAGCGCAAAAAATGAAGGACTGTTGACTTCATGCGGTGTGTTATCCGTCCTGTCGTCTTCCAGTACGCTGTATAACCCGGTGACATTCATTTCCCCTAAAAACCGGAAAAAGCCCCGTGTTTTATAAGGTTCCAAATTACTGATTTTAACGGAAGTAAGCGGTTCCATGTTGTTGCCCAAAAGCAAAGAGCCCGTAGCACCATGTCCCCAAAATACCGGATCTTTGCCAATTTGTATGGAGGTGCCGTTCCATCTGGTTTTAATGTAGCCGGATGTTATATCAGCCTGCCCTCTCTGCTCTTCATCATAGCTGAAACGCGGTTCAACAACGGCTACCAGATTATTATCGAGCTTTCCACCCAACCAGGCTGAAGCAACAAAATTGCCATTTTCACCATACCGGTAGCCGTTATTGTTAATATTAAGCGGCTGATAGCCTGCCTTGGTTCCCTTATAGCCGAAAGCAGCGCCGTCATAGTAGGCAGCCTGCAGGCGGACCTCTTTAAGGCCAACCCCCGTATCGGCCTTCTCTCCCGCCAGTACGTTCAGCTCCGGCTCCAAGTCCCGTTCCATTTCCTTCAAACTGCCGGCTAAATACTCCGGCAGGGGCAGTTCCTGAGATTTTGTCCTGATTTCCTCCACCCACTTTGCCATTTGCATGCGGGTATACGGTTTTGTTCCCGTTGGCAGCGACTCCAGATAGCCCATACCGTCAAATTTCTCAATGTACTCATAAAACGGGCTGGATAACGGCACATTGGGAGACACCCAGTCAGCCGGTGAGGCTTGGACACTGGCCGACAAAACCGTCAGCAGGGCACCTGTAATTACCGATTTCCGCCATGACATGAATGGTCACCTCCATCTATTCTAGTCCTGTGCCAGATATTCCTGCAACGCTTCCTGCCATGAGCGCATCGGATCGCCAATCGTCATCTTCAGCATGTGATTGTCCAGTACGGAATGGGCCGGCCGTTTGGCAGGACGTGGAAACTGCTCTGTCAGGACCGGTTCAACCAAAACCCGTTTTCTATCCTGACGAAAAATCTCGCAGGCAAATTCATACCAGGAGCATTGCCCCTGGCAAGTGGCATGATAGGTGCCATAGGCATCGCTCTCCAGCAACTTATAAATCACCCGCGCCAAATCCACAGTAGAAGTCGGCGTGCCCACCTGGTCATGCACTACCTTCAGAACCGGGTTGCCGGTTGCCAGCTTACGCATTGTCCGGACAAAGTTATTTCCGTCGCCGTACAGCCAGGCGGTCCGCACAATATAGTGGCGCCCCAGAATCTGTCGTACGATTTCTTCCCCTTGCCATTTCGTACGGCCATAGACGGTTTGAGGATTGACCGCATCAAATTCGCGATAAGGCTGCCGCTTGGTGCCGTCAAAAACATAATCGGTACTCACCTGTACCAGGCGGGCGCCAATCTCCAGACAACTGGCCGCCAAATTCTGCGACCCGATGACATTGACAAGAAATGCCCCGTTTTCGTCGGTTTCCGCCCGGTCCACCTGTGTATATGCGGCGCAGTGAATGACCGCATCCGGTTTATGCGCTTTCAAAAAAGCAGTTACAGCAACCCGGTTAGAAATATCCAGAACATCCCGTCCTGCCAGAAGCAGTTCATGCTTTCCCCCTTGCCTTGCCACTTCACGCCCTAACTGACCGTTGGCACCTGTCACTACTAATTTCAATATCACTGCACCTCCTTTTATTGCGCGGCTGTCCAACCAGCAGCGAGGGGTTTTCCACTGCCTGTTGCTGGCTGCTTGCCGTATACCGGAAGTCTGTGTTGCGGCACATCGCCAAGGCAAGGATATTTCGTATCTTTTTCAGAAAGGTTCACATCCGCTACCGGCCATTCAATACCAATTGCCGGATCATTCCAAAGAATGCCCCCTTCCGCCTGCGGCGTATACAAAGCGGTGCACTTGTAGGCAAAATACACAGTATCGCTGACTACGCAAAACCCATGGGCAAATCCCGGCGGAATCCAGAGCTGCCGGTGATTTTCATCCGATAAGTACACACCTGCCCATTGACCGAAATGCGGCGATCCCACACGGATATCCACCGCTACATCAAACACCTCACCCTTTACCACCGCTACCAGCTTACCCTGACCATGGGGGTTTTGGTAGTGAAGTCCTCTCAGTACGCCCCGCGTCGAAAAGGACAAATTATCCTGTACAAAGGTATCGGTAATACCGGCCTCTTCATATCTAACCTGATTCCAGGTTTCCTGAAAATATCCCCTGGCATCGCCAAATACCTTGGGTTCTATAATCAGTACACCCGGCAGCTTTGTTTCAATTACCTTCATCTTTCTTCCCCCGCCAGCTGCAGCAAATATTGTCCGTACCCGTTCTTGTTCATATCCGCTCCCAAGGGAGCCAGTACTTCCCGCGATATATAGCCCATACGGTAGGCGATTTCCTCCGGGCAGGCCACCATCAACCCCTGACGGTTCTGGATGGTGGCAATATAATTGGAAGCCTGCAGGAGCGATTCATGCGTCCCGGTATCCAGCCAGGCATAGCCGCGGCTTAGAGTTTCAACCCGCAGAGTTTTCTCCTCCAGATAGATCCGGTTCAAATCGGTAATTTCCAGTTCCCCCCGCGCCGAAGGTTTTAAGGTTTTTGCATACTCAACCACCTTACGATCATAAAAATAAAGGCCGGTTACCGCATAATTCGATTTGGGCTGAGGCGGCTTTTCCTCCAGACTTACCGCCCGTCCGGCAGCATCAAACTCAACCACGCCGTAGCGTTCCGGATCTTTGACCCAGTAGGCAAATACGGTGGCGCCCTCTTGTTGGGCTGCTGCCTGCTGCAGCTTTTGGTTAAACCCATGGCCATAGAAAATATTGTCCCCCAGCACCAGAGCGCAACTATCACCGGCAATAAAAGACTCACCAATGATAAACGCCTGTGCCAGCCCATCCGGCTGCGGCTGCACAGCATAGGAGATAGAAATGCCCCACTGCCTGCCGTCCTCCAGCAAATTCTCGAAAATCGTCTGATCCTGTGGTGTGGTAATCACCAAAATTTCCCTAATCCCGGCCAGCATTAACGTCGTTAACGGATAGTATATCATCGGCTTGTTATACACTGGCATCAGCTGCTTGCTTACTGCTTTCGTCGCCGGGAAAAGGCGCGTGCCTGCTCCAGCGGCTAATATAATCCCCTTGGTTATTGACATTGGCATTCCCCTCCTAATTTTCCAAGCCTAAACGCTCACGCCGGTAGCTGCCGTCTGTTACCCGTTGGCACCACTCCATATTCGCTAAATACCACTCCACCGTTTTTACGATACCGGTCTCGAAGGTTTCAGCAGGTACCCAGCCCAGTTCGCGTTTTATCTTGGAAGCATCGATCGCATAACGCTGATCATGACCTGGCCGGTCTTTTACATACGTAATTTGTTCCCGATAGGATTTTCCATCCTGACGGGGCCGTTTTTCATCCAGAATCTCACACAAAGCATGTACAATGCCCAGATTTGTTTTTTCATTGTGACCGCCAATATTGTACTTTTTACCGGCTGACCCTTCTTCCAGCACTCTCAGAATTGCCCGGCAATGATCCTCCACATACAGCCAGTCCCGCACATTAAGCCCATTACCGTATATGGGAAGAGGCTTTTCCTCCAGCGCATTTAAGATCATAAGAGGGATTAACTTTTCCGGGAACTGGTATGGTCCGTAATTGTTAGAACAATTGGTTATTAATATTGGCAGGCCGTAGGTATGAAAATAAGCCCGGACTAAATGATCAGCGGAAGCTTTTGATGCCGAATACGGCGAATTCGGCGCATAAGGAGTGGTTTCCGTAAAATACCCCGTTTCTCCCAGCGTGCCATACACCTCATCCGTGGATACATGCAAAAACCGGAAAGCGTCTTTCCTTTCCCCCTCCAGACTGCGCCAGTATTTTCTGGCTGCCTCCAAAAGAGCGAAGGTCCCATTGATATTGGTTTCAATAAACGCCGCCGGCCCTTCTATCGAACGGTCCACATGTGACTCGGCCGCAAAGTGGACAATAGCATCCGGCCGGTACTCGGAAAATAGCTGCTCGATCAATGGCTGGTCACAGATGTCGCCCTGCACAAAAGTGTACCGCTCCTCCGTCTCTGCCTCCCGCAGCGAATCCAGATTTCCCGCATAGGTAAGCTTGTCCAGATTCACGATCCGGACCGCATGATTTTTTAAAGACAATTGAATAAAGTTACTGCCGATAAACCCGGCACCACCGGTAACAAGTAAAGTTCGCATGATGACCTCCCGCAAATTTCTTAGGGACATATTTTATTGTAGAATTTTTGACAAATTTTTTAAGTTCAGGTAAAATATTATCTAGATTTTACGTATCACTTCCTTTTACGACATGATTTATTACAGCACTTTTTTTGCTTCAAGCCGAGGCTGCCGTCGTTAGCTTCTTTCTGCAGTCTCCGGTTGAATAACCAGATGAACATAAGAATGGCTGCGGAATCGAGAAGAATATCCCCCAACCGGCTGGTACGCCCTGCGGTAAAAGACTGGTGAAATTCATCCAATACCGCATAGCTGATAGCCAGCCCGGCTCCCCAGGGAAAGGAATATCTCGTTGCTATAAATGTGGCAATGCCCAGCATTCCAAAAAACAAAATATGCCCGGCCTTATGTAAGATAAAGTTAGGGTCCAGGCTCATAGCATAGGAAAAAAAACCACCTTCCCCTATTTGCAGGCTATATTGTTGTATCCATACTTGAATGTTCCTCGGCAACCAACTATTGCTAATGGGATGCAAACCGGGAATGCCGGAAAAAATATAAATTGCCAGCATTACGGCAAGTGCCGGCAGCCATCGTAATAAATCCCTCATTTACTATCCACCCATATTATTTCCTGGCGTTTTCAGGCGATTTTCCCCTTTCAAAATGCAGGAATTCTGTTGCCAATAACGACGGTGCATGCTCAATCGCAGCTTCAGGAATACAGGTAATGTTTGTTCCTGCATTCCTAACCTATAGCCCAGATACTTCAAAGCGGTTCGAATAAAAGCCGAAGGCAGTAAATACCAATTTCCGGTATGGAATAAATATTTCAGCTCGGATAGTACGAACCTTGCTCCTTCGCCTTCTGCCTGACCAAATTGTTCTCTTATCCACGCCTCTTTCGCGTGAAAGACACCAATATCAAAATACCGTTTGAACTCTTGAAGGTAGGTATAATCATGCGAATGATACACCCTGGCATCGGCACAATAGGCAATTTTCCAGCCTGCTAACAGCATTTTGGCTGCTACATACGTATCTTCACTTAAAATGGTATTGCTCGGAAATCCTCCGACTTTTAGTAAGGCGGTACGACGATAAGCAGCAAAAGAATTCGATATAAACGCGGCTTTTATGCCCAGTTGTTTGGCATCTTCTCGCGATTTGACGCTGCTTTTATCAGGATAGTTAAAAAACCGGGCATGCGCCCCTAACGGGCCGGCGCCGCGATGCGGCAATTGGCGCCCGAACGCAGCTCCAACCTGAGGATCGTCAAAAGCTCTGATCAATTCCTCCAGGGAAGCCTGATCAGCTAATATGGCATCTTGCGTAAGAAATATAATAATCTCTGCATTCGGACACAACGTTACACCGTATTGTCTTGTAGCACCGTGATTAAAATCCGGTCTTTTAATTTCAACTATGCGTAAGCCCGCTTCTCTGGAATCGAAAACCGTATTATCATCGGATTCCGAATCCAATACTAAAATATCCTCGATAGCTCTCTTCTGAATTTTTATTCCTTCTATCCATCGTTTCCACATAGTACCGGCGTTTAAAGTCGGGACAATTAAAGTACATTTATGTTTATTTCCCATATCCCATCCTCAAGTTTCTTTATAGAGTAAGAGCTGCAAACTTATTTATGCAGCTTTCGGCATCATAACATGTACTGATCCACTCTTTGGCACGCTGTGCCTGTTTCCATGCTTCCCGGTAATTGTCGTGGATCCTAAGCAGGCTGTTGGAAAAATCATTAATCTCATCATTAATCCACACCAGACGCTGAAGCTGATCATCGGTTCCTTCAATTCCCACCGAGGTGGTTACCAGGGGTTTGCCCCAGGCAATGGAGTCAATCACTTTTATTTTTACGCCTGCGCCATTTTGTATGGGAACGATCAATACATCCAGGCCATTTATAAATTCATCTAGATCCTCAACAAAACCGTGGGTATAGACGTGTTCATACCCTTTAAAAAGCTCACTGTTATGCCCGGCTATATGGAGTTCAGCATATTTCACCGCCTTACAAATAGTAAGCCAGCCGGAGTTTAAAAACCATTTTAAGCCTTCTACATTTAACGCAATATTGAGATCTCCAAAATATCCTATTTTGTAATTTTGCCGGTTGATGGGTAGCTCTTTATCGGTAATTGCCATATTATTTCTGCCGTCTTTCTGTTCTTTTATATCTACTAAGGGCGGAACCCATCTAAGTTTATTGGCAATTTGGGGATACAGGTCAGTTAAAACCTCGATCTCCTGACGGGATATTACATGGATCTCATCAAATAGAGGAAAAACTTTTGCTTCAAACCACTTGTATTGCCAGCTTGTCAGAAGGTGAATATACCGGGTGAAGTCCATTACGGTATTTGCCAGCGCTTTATGATAGTTGCTTTCGATATTATGAAGCCTTAGGATTGAATAATGCTGCGCCCGTACGCGGTGGGGAATTCCCAGCCACAGTAAACAACTTTGTAAACCTTCGATAACGTTCACTTGTTTTTCATCAGTTTCCAGCCGCTCCTTTAATTCTTTTATCAACGAAGCGTTATATCTCGTAAAAACCGGGATCGGCATCAGCCATTTCGCTGGATTTAATATAGTTTTTCTCGGGTAAATGGTTAAATTTATCTTCGGTGGAACTTTTCTGTGTGGAGTTTGCTCACTGATATTATCAACTGCCAGCACGTCCACATCATATTCACGGGCAACTGCCGCTATACGCCTGCGGATATCTTCGCTCCCTCCGGTAACAATTTTTCTATAGGGATTAACCAGTGAAATAAAATTGATTTTCATCGTACCAAACCACCTTTGCAAGAAGCACTGTTCTTCTCTGTTCTGACATAATACCAAGCCACGCCAAACGTTATCCAATATTCGAAAAACCGGAATGAGTCAATATTAAATCCCGTTAAAAACGTCCCCACTATACTTACCAGCAGGGAAATCCCCAGTACATCAACTTCTTTCTCAGAAGAATATTTGTCTTTGATCTTCCTGTAGCATAAATGCAATAGTGTTATCCAGATCAGAGCCCAAAGCACCAGCCCTATACCCCCGGTTTCAGCAAAGATCCGCGAATAAATACCATGTACCGGAGGCCACTTGGAGCCGGTAGCGTTGGTCATCCAGTCCTGGATTTCATAGCTTTGATAAGCCCAGTCGGGCATGTAATCAATCGAATAGAAGCCATAACCGCCAAAACCTACTCCGAACACAGGATTGCTGAGCCCCATATGGATTGCCGCGACCTGAGAGCCGTACCGGGCAACATTGGAAAGATTATCCGAAGAATAGATGGACATGAGTACACCGGAAAGCCCTTCAAAATCCATATTGAGTTTAGAAGTCAAACCCAGGGCGATTACCAGCAGAACAATAAAAACACCGTACAAACCAGATATTAATTTCGCATTTTTTGAAGAGTAGAATTGTAATACCAACACCGTATACACAATGAATTCGAAGATGGTTATCAAATACGCCGTACGTGACAGGGTGAAAATCAATAGCATAACCAGGTACCCTACACTTAAAAACGCGATGAATTTATGTTTTGTTGTAAAAAGATACGACATCAGCCAGGGGAACAAAATACTGCAGTAATTGGCAAACCACGATGCTTCTGCTGAAACCGATCGAACTTTGGCGTATAGCCCCGGCATATTGGGATCGCGTATCCACTCATTAATCACCAGGAGAACATTTGCGGAAACGCTGTTATGCGTGAATATATAGGATAATTCAAAAATGGAATACACGCATACCAGGATAAAGGCATATAAATGAAATCGTCTGATGCTGGTTAGTGGCACATTCTGTGATTTCATAGCGTAATAAATTGCATGAGAAGTACTGGCAACAGTTAAAAACAATAGGATTTGAAGGATATTTTTTTCAATTCCTACCCTTCCTTTAAATTCCGCAGTTAAAAGTTCGGGGAAATTAATTAAGGAAGAAATCAAAATCCATATAAAAAAAGCTTGAAGAAAGTAGGTACTGGCATTACGCGGGATAGTAAGCTTTCCCCTCAGCGCCATGGTAAATGCCCAAATGCCCGTAAGGATGATCAGCGGATAAAACGCTCCTTCACCAGCTATTTCATTAAAAATATTTTGGAAATAGGGCAACCCGTTAAACGGAAGCAATACAATGGATAAGCCTAAAAAGAACTTTATAAAATTAATTTTCATTTAGCCTGACCTCATCATGTATACAGGATTCTACTCATGCAGCATGTACTTAACAGGC
Source organism: Propionispora sp. 2/2-37 (assembly GCF_001298735.1). Taxonomy (GTDB): domain Bacteria; phylum Bacillota; class Negativicutes; order Propionisporales; family Propionisporaceae; genus Propionispora. The sequence continues at coordinate 182,729 of NZ_CYSP01000002.1, forward strand.
AATCACCTCCTTGATTTCAGCCATTCTTTTATCCTCAAAAACCACTAAGGTTTACGGTATAGCCTGACTTTTTCGCAGGCAGTCCATCATGATCTTAATAATCATAGGTATTCGATTCCACTGCCTTCTTCTAATCCGGTTAAGCAGAGCCAGGACTATGCCGATATATACCGTCACTAGCTTCCTGGGATAATACTTCCGCGTAAATACGATACGATTTCGAATGATATAATAGTCGGCAATGCTGCTTTGCTCCTTAGGATCGCTGGCCGACCCGATACTGGCGCCTTCTTTATGGTACACAATGCTTTGGGGCGAAAATGCTAATGTAAACCACTCCTTGCCTCTTGTAGCCCAATCGATTTCTTCATAATAGAGAAAGTAAGCCTCACTCATTAAGCCCACAGTATCAATAAAGGCTCTGGAGACAATCATTGACGCCCCCATTACATAATCCATCGTCTCTTCTACCTGTTGCTGATTCAGGTTTTCATTCTTATACTCCAGGAATGTCCCAATGTGTTTTGAGGTGCCAAAACTCTTGTTGTAGGTAGCTCCCCCCAACGCTTGTATTTTGTCAGGACAATGGTAATATAATATGGTCGACCCACCTATTCCGGCTGTCTTTTTCGCTGTCATTTGCCCGACCAAATTAGTTAACGCATCCCCTTCAACGACAGTGTCATTATTTAAAAACCAGATATACGCAAAATCCCCTCTGGCCAAGGCATATCTGATCCCTACATTATTTCCCCCCGCAAACCCCAGATTGCCGCCTGTTCGAATTAAAACAAGCGGGGAATCCATTTCCCCATTCCCTCCGGCTTCCGCAGTGCATCTATCATATTCAACATAAGGAATCGGTTTGGGTTTATAAGGATATGTATTGCGGGCGATCCTGGAATGACTGCTTACATGGGCAAATTCCTTACCGTCTGCCCACCGCTTTATATGGTCCAGGGAATGGTCTCCCGAAGCGTTATCGCATACCACAACGGTATAGTTGGGATAATCACTGCGGAAAACGCTTTCCAAACACTCGATGGTATCTTTCCAGCCATTCCAATTTAAAATCACTATATATACCTTTTTATTGACCATTCATTGATTCTCCCAACACTTTTCCTGGATAGACTTTAAGCCTGGTACAGAAACCACCTGAATAGTACGGCAGCTAATCAACCGCTAAGCTCTCAGCAATTGTCCTGATTTTATAGGTGACGTTAAACATATTCTCTTCCGTTTGCTCCTTAATTTTCTGGCGTGTCTGTATTCCGCTGCGAATCACCTGTAAAATTTCTTCGCTACTTTGCTTGCGCGGGTCGGCCACCCAGCCATCCAGAGAAAACATTTTCCAGACGCCAATAAACTTTCTGCTATACGCAATGGGCACGGTTGGAATCCGCATCGCAATGGCACCAATACAGGAATGCATCCGTGATCCAATAAAAAAATCACATTGTCCGATAATGGCTTTTATTTCATTTTCTTTATAGGCTTTTTCCAGGCAATATACTTTGCCTGGATATTTTTTTTTCAGCTCCTTTTGCAGCTGCCGGCAAACCGTTAAATCGTCCTCAACCCATTCTTTCCCGGAGGTAATGACATGAGGTATAAATAGTACTGCAGCATTGCGGTTTTCATTTAAAATCATAGCTACCGCATTCCTAACCAGTGTCTTGTAATCTAAATTAAGGCCAAACATATTATTTTTTGTGTAACCGCCATTCCAGAGCAGCCCGCTAACGTTAAAACCAACCAATAACTCCTTTGACGCTTTTATTTTATTTAATTGCTTATTAAAATCTGTCGTAAGGTGCGGTTTCATGAAAAAAGCCATGTCGGGCACCAACGTTACTTGATTGTGATCGATCCCCAGAACATCACAACTAACCCTAAAGCTTACTTCATCTCTGACATACGCATGCTTTGATCTGGACAAAAGATAGGCTGCGATTCTCTTTATATACCCCCGCTTAAACGGCCCGATAGTTTGGGGTAAAATGACTAACGGTTTTTTCAACAGCAAAACAAGGTATTTATTCACAGAATGAATCAAAAAGCGTTTTATCCCATAAATGTCGCTAAAACTATCCCCCTCGCTCAAATCTAGTACGTAATCCGCCTGCTTCATTACGTTGATGATTTGATTGTGCCTTAGAAAACGCATCCCCAGCGATCCCAAAAAGTATTTGTTAATAAACACCAAAAGCGTCAATAGCAACAGGTTCTTCCCGCGAATCACCTCATCTTTGACGGCTATGCGGTTGCCTTCAGTCTCGATATAAACCGTTTCGCTTTTCATGTTGGATACTTTCAGGACCGTTATATCAAGCTCTTTAAACTGTGATGCCAACAATTCAATAGTTCCTCTGGTCAAAGCATTAACACCCAGGTTGCCGGAACGCAACGACCCACCCATCAGCAATATTTTCACATGCTCCTCCTCTTTTCCATTAATATGAATACTTTTTTTAATACACTTAGTTTTTTCTGCAGGGGTATTTCTCCACTCAGCAGTATCTCCCTCAAGGTTCGGTTTAGCTTGTTTTTACAGATCAGATAGGCTGCTGTCCACAGCTTCTTTGCTTGCACTTTTTTCGACAAATTCTGTTGATACGCCAGCAAACCGTTTTTATCGATTGCCCTCCCCCGGATTTTGCCGCTAATGCACAAAGAGCGATAGATGGCTTCAGCCTTACGGTTTTTTATGATGATCAGGGAATAACCATCTGTTTCCGACTTAAATTCTTCTCCCCAGGGATCGCCAACCGTAATATCAGCCTGCCCGGCCCAAATATCCCCACACAATAAACAGCGGGTGGGAACATACTTTATATTGGAAAAGTACTTATCCCAGGCTTCACGATAGGGCAGAGTAAAAGCTTGCCCGTTTTTTAACTTGACAGAAAACTTTCCCGGCCAGCCGTCACCGCGATAGCGCAGGGAAGCAACCTCCGACGCCGGTATTGCATTTCGCTGCAATAGATCATATAAGGCAGTTCTTGAGGGTGTATGGTGACAAAGAATTCCAATTTTGATATATATTTTTTCTTTCAAGACCGGAATTTTTTGTTCTAACCGAACGATTCCATCCAGATCGCAGGGTTTTCCGACAATCATATATTGTCCCGGCAAAGTCAGCAGCTCTTTCATGATTAATGATCCGGAAACCGGTGAATAACGCGACCCCATCGCTTTATTTAATTCCTCTTGCGTTCGCGCAATGAAGCATTCGCTTAGCAATGGCTGCTGTACGTTCTGACGTACACAAACAACGCCTTGAATTTTTTCCGTTTCCAATAGCTCTAACGCCAGAGCTGTAATAAAACCGCCGGATGCAGCTTGTCTTTGTATTGTCTTGTCTGCCGCCTTACCTACATAGCAGCTTAGCGCTCCGGCGGCCATTTGCTCATTCCCGCCGGCTCCGGCCTGATGAATATCCTGATAATAACGATACCCGGAACATACCTCTAAGCATTTTTTACAATGTACACAACGACTGCCGTCAATGGCCGGTTTGTTGTATTCTGCTTGAAAATCAATCCGGATACACTGCCGGGGACAAATGACCGCGCACGCACCACAGCCGCAGCATAATAAATCATCGACAATGGAATGTATATTGTGCAAACTTTTCCCCTTCCCTCATTTTCACGTAAATTCCGCAGTTGACGTTAGTTCTGTAATATTTCTTCCAGATTTTGTTTTTCTGCAATCAATTTGCTTCGATCGTATTGCCACCACCGCTGTAGTTCCAGTTTATTCAGCTTTTCATCCGCAAACCTTACACCAATCACTCTGGCAGGATTTCCGGCTACAATATGATAAGGCGCAACATTCTTGGTAACTACAGACCCGGCGCCGACAATGGCCCCATTGCCAATTTGATTTACTGCCGGTAAGATGATGGTGTTTGCACCAATCCAGACATCATGCCCTACTGATAAACTGTTACGCTTAATCCTGTCGGCTTTCACATATCCCAGCGCCGGGTTGTAAAACAGCGGATGGGTTGAAAAATATTCTTTAGGATGGTTTCCATTAAAAACCCAAACATTTTTTGCAATCGAACAGTAGCGGCCAAACGCTGTGCCCGGCGGGATTTTTTCCAAATCAAAGGCTCCCCCGTAGGTACCATAGCCAACCGTTATCCCATGATATGTCTTATAAAGCCTGCGAATGGCCTTAGACCAATACCAGCCACCATCCAGCCTTACAATAACAAGACGACAAACGTTTCTTACCATAGGGATAGCGCTTATGCCGTATAGGAGAAAAGCAAGTTTTATCATCAACTTCTTTATCATTTGCCGCACCTTCTACCATAGTTTAAATTTGTACACGCCATAGCTTCTATGGCACAAAACTATAACTTGTGACAAAACGGTGACTATGATCAAACTAACTACATTGAACTCCCGGTAAATCATTGCCAGGCTTATCAGATAGAAAATAAAACCTATTATATTGCTGCCGTTAAACCACTTATAATGTCCGAAAGCCACTAACAGGGGAAGACCCAATAGGGCTGACGGAATAGTAACCAGAACTTCCAATAAAAACAGCTTAAAAAGATAAGAGCTATGCAGAAACGCATGTCCAAAAACAAGCCCGAATAGGGAATCGCTTACGATAAACACGACAGCTACCATAAGAACGGTAATGGCAGTCGCCCTTTTTATCATTTTTTTTATAAAGGCTTTGTTGCGGGTACGTGCCATATACGGATAGACGGCATCCGTTAAAGGCTGCACCAAGCCTTCCATCGCGCGAACCAGTTTTTCTGCTACGGCATAGTATCCCGTGACCTCATTCGTCGTCACAAAACCTAAAAGCACGGTATTGGCTACCGTATACAGCGAAAGGCACGCTCTTGACAAAAACAGGTGGAAACTGTCTACCAGATACCCTTTCAACACAGTAACTTTCGGAATAAAAAACACAATATCAAATTTCGTAAAGATAATGTATAAACTGACCGAACCAATAATGAACTGCCCCAGCGAATTAAACAGAGGAACAAGCAAATAATCGGTTTCCACTCTTACAACCAAAAAAATCAGTAATGTAAAAATAGTTTTGGCTACGACGTTCAGAATGGTAATATATTGCATTCTTTCCTGGCCCTGAAAAAACCACACCGGAAATAGAGCATTGCCTACTACCATTCCGTAGGTATATAAGTGTATTAAGTAATAACTTCGGAATTTATCTATCGAAAAAACCATGCCACACAAAACTACGAAAAAAACCAACAGTAAGCTCATTTTGATAATTAATACACTACTGACGATTTCCGACAGCTTTTCCTTATTGCTGCGGTATATGGAAACATCTTTGGTAGCGGACAAATTAAAGCCAAAATCCACGATTATGATGAAATATTGAATAAACGCCTGTGAAAATGCTACCAGGCCAAACATTTCGGCATTTAAGACGCGTACTAAATACGGCATGGTCAGCAAAGGCAGCAGATAGTTAAACATTTGCAAAATGGAAAGATAGCTTACGTTCTTATATACTTTTTGCTCATCCCTGTTTTTCATGTTGATTTAATAGGCCCCTTTTTTCCCTGCTACAACCCCAATCGTCTTGATTAATAACACGATATCCTGCCACAACGACCAATTGCGCACATACCAGGAATCCATCTGCAGTCTTCCTTCAAAATCAATTTCATTACGCCCGCTTACCTGCCAAAGACCGGTAATTCCCGGCACGGTTTCCAGAATGGTAGGTGCCATATAACCCATCCGTTCCTTCTCACGGGGCAGGTAAGGCCGTGGTCCTACCAAGCTCATATTGCCGATTAATACGTTTAGAACCTGCGGCAGTTCATCCAGGCTGTATTTACGAAGCCATCTGCCCGTTTTGGTCACCCGGGGATCGTAGCCTTTTAGCTTGGCGTATTTGTCCCACTCTTCTTTGGCATCCGGATATTTCGCAAAATACGCCGCCAGCATACTGTCGGCATTGGGATGCATAGTCCGGAACTTGAAGCAGAGAAATTCTTTCCCTCCCTTGCCTAAACGCTTGGCAATATATAAAACCGGGCCGGCCGATTCCGCTCTTATCAATATGGCTAAGAGGAATAAAACCGGCAAAATCAGGACAAAAATCATACTGCCCAGCGCCATATCAAACAGGCGTTTTAAAAGACGATTACGCAGTTTTGCCAAGTTGTTTTGGATTTTTAACATGACGGTTTTATCTTTATAGAGTGTTTCCACTTCCATATTGCTCAGGGGAATGCCAAACAAATCCGGGACAACAGTCAGGTTACGCACATAGGGTTGAATCCGGTATATAAGGTTCAACATGGTCTGCCGGTCAAGACCCGGTGCCGCAATAAATACGTCCTGCACACCGCTCCTTTGAATAGCCTGTTCGGCATGGATAAACTTACCAATATTGGGATACTTATTTACCAAAGGACGTTCTCTGCCATGGTCTTCAATCAACCCGACAATTTGGTAACCCAACTGCGGCTCTTGCGCAAAATTTTCCGCCAATATTTCTGCCGTCTTTCCCGCACCGACCAAAACTACCGGCTTCTGCCATAGTCCCAGCCGGATCAGGAACCGCTTCGCAAAGTAACGGAGGAGTACCAGGTAGACAAAGGCAAACACTCCATTAAACAGGATAAAAGCATGGGATATTGGAATCTCCTTTTTGGTGAAAAACAAAATACCGGCAATGACCATGGTGGAAAATATCACGATTTTAAAAATGGCTTCGGCGCATTGATCCACCGGAAGTCTTTTGTGGTACATTCCGCTGTATATCAACAATAATAAATAGATGAACGGGACAACGATATAGACCAGCTGTTCAGGCAAAACAAGCGGCGCTGCCGGCATAAACCATCTGACCACAGTATCCCAAAGGAAAAAAACAGTAAGCAATGCAGCAACAATGGCAACATAGTCTAAGCTAAACAGAATGACCGTGGAAAACCATTTACCAATACGGGTGCCGAAAAAATCGCTCCGGCTGATACCCTTGAGCGCTGTTTCACTTACCTCTAATGACATGCCAACCCCCCCTTAATCACTCATTACCATAGTAGTAGTAATAATACGCATGTTCCGCCTCGACTTCCACCCGGTTCATAATCACCCCCAGGATCTCCCCCTGTGCTTTTATCAGAAGTTCTTTCGCCTTCCGCGCCATGTCCGGACGCACCAGCCCCGCGCCCAGTACCAGGATAACGCCATCTACTTTGGAGGCCAGTACACAGGCATCGGTTACGGCAATTGCCGGCGGAGCATCAATAATGATCACATCGGCTGTTTGTTTAAGCTCTTCCAACAGCTTCGTCATGCTCTGTGAGCCTAGTAACTCCGAAGGGTTTGGTGGAATCGGGCCACTCGGCAGCACCCTCAGGTTAGGGATTGTCGTATCTACGATAAGCTGGGCAGCCGTAATATTCTCCTCAATTAAAATATCTGTCACACCGCGATTTTTCTTGGCAAATATCCGGTATTGCACCGGTTTTCGCAAGTCGCAGTCAACAATGAGTACGCTTTTGCCCGACTGCGCCAGCGCAACAGCCGTATTGGCCGCCGTTGTCGACTTTCCCTCATCCGGACCGGCACTGGTGAACATGATCACCTTCAGTTCTCCATCCAGTTTGGCAAATTGCATATTGGTCCTGAGGGTACGGTACGCTTCGGCAATAGGCGACTTCGCATCCTCATGTACGACAAGTTTTTGTTCCATCTATGAGTACAACCTTTCTCTTAGGTATGGTGCTGCTTGTTGCGGCTGAAACGGTTGTTAATCCGCATGAACAAGCCCTGCTTTTTCCGTTCCTGCTTCTCAGCAAAATCCGGGATACTTCCCAGTATCGGCAAATCCAGGTACTGCTGTACATCTTCCGCCGTCCGGATGGTTTTATTCATATGCTCCAGTACAAAGGCCAGACCCGTACCAAGAAACAGCCCCAGGACTGCTCCAACCAGGGTATTCAGCATTTTTCTGGGTTTAACCGGTTTTTCCGGCATAATGGCAGCATCCACAATCTGTACATCGGTTGGTTCCATGACTTCGCTGATGCGGGCCTCTTCATGGCGTTTGGCAAGCATGATATAGATCTCCTGGGCTACATTCGCGTCCCGCATTGCCTTGACCAAACCGTGCTGTTTGGCCGGTATGTCCGCCAGCTGTTTTTCATTGTCTCCCAATATCGCATCAATGGCATTTCTTTGGGCAGAGTATACGGAGGTTTCCGCTTCAGCCTCCAGCTTAGTCTGCAGCAGTCCCTGATGAACCGGATTCACGGAAGGCGCATCCGCACTCACTACCCGGGCTATTTCAGCATTGAGCCGGCTGTGCGCCTCGGCAATGGCCGCATTGACCTCCTGTAGCTTCGGATGCTGATCGGTGTAGTTTTGCATCAGGCCGACCCGCTGGATTTCCAGATCGGCCAGCTTGCTTTTATATTGCTGAATGACGGCATTGTCAGCGATAAAGCCGTCCTTCTCCTCCCCTAGCTGTTGGTTGGCACTGGCCAATTTGGCTTCGGCTGCTGCCAGGGCCACCTTATTATCCGCCGACAGCTTGTCTATCGTGGCCATTCTATCCACCAGCGCCTTGCTCTCCGCATCGGCATCTACAATCATTTGCTCCCGCTTATATTGTTCCAGCGCAGCTTCGGCCGTTTCCAGCTCCTGCTTGGAATCGGCGAGGCGCTCGCCGATGAACTGACGTACTGCCCCCTGCTCGGAACGAACAAGGGTTGTGAGTCGCTTTAAAAAGGTATCAACCAACACATTGGCCACATTTTGCGCTTCTTCCGGAGTGCTTGCCTGGACACTGACATCCAAAATTTCCGTATCTTTTACAGGTTTTGTCGTAATGGTTTTTATAAAGTCTTTATACTCAGGAATTTCTTGTTTTTCCGACTGGGTTTTATCAATGACTTCCTGAATCACGGTACGGCTCTTGATGATTTCCGCATAGGTAGACATCAGTTGTTTTGTGTTCATGGGGTTGATTACCGCAAGATCACTAAGGAGCGAGTCGGATAAACCCTTGGACTGTTTAATTCGCAGTGTCGTTTCCGCTTCATAGGTTGGCGGCAAAAGAAAACTTATTATCAATGCCACCAGGCTAAACCCGGCGAAGATACTTAGTATCAAGCGGCGGCGTTTTTTTAGTACTTTGATTATGTTGCGTAAATCAATCGTTGCTTCATCCACAGCGAAGTCCTCCACTAGTTAATTTGTCACGCATCTATTCAATTCTGGTCATGTAGTATAATGAAGAAACCCATGGCAGGATATCCCTGGCTATATCAATGCGTCTATTTTTGCTCAAATACACGACATCTCCGTCCCGCAATGCGTAGTTCTGGGTCATATCTCCCTTTTGCATCAACTGCAGCAGATTGGCCTCCAGGGGTTTGCCGCCCTGATTATCCTTACGGATGATAAACACTTTCCTCTTAGCGGCATCTTTCGTGTAACTTCCGGCGGAGCCGATGGCATCCAGCAGATTGTGCTGCTTCGTAAGCTCATACATCCCCGGCTTGGCCACTTCGCCGAGAACATACACCCGGGTGGTGTGATATTCCTCTATATTCATTGTCACCTTCGGATTCTTCACATAGTTGCTTAATGCTGCCGTAATATTCGCGACCACAACTGCCGAAGAACTGCCGGAAACCGAAAGTTCACCCACCAGGGGAACAGCAATTTTGCCGTCCGGACGGACCACCACTTTTTCTACCCCAAGCTCGTCCATACCCCAGACCCGGATACTCAGGACATCACCCGGCGCAATTAAATACTCTTGTTCCTGTGCGCCGGCAAGTCCTGAAACTGCAAAGAAAAAGAACAAAAATAAACTAAGAATGCTGCTGAGTGCCTTCACTTATATACCTCCCAAAAAGCTGGCTTCTCCATAAAAAACAGAATAGACCAATTTATTTACCGGAACGCAGGCATCTTTGAGCAAAACTGATGTGGTATTCTAAAGCGGAAACGATAACGTCTAGTTCTTCCTGTTCTGCCTTTTCCATCATGTCGCCGTCGATTATGTCATTAATTATTGTTTGAATCTGAAAGGTATGGTAGCCCATACTTTCCAGTTTTGTGGTCAGCTGTCGAATTTGGTTTAAATTTTTGGTCACCATAACGCCTCCCCTGGGATTTGTTTTTAATATTAGCAAATCTTTCCTGTTAGGATACCTACTTTAGGGATAGGCCATGAAAAGAAAAAAGCATAGCCGTTTGCTATGCTTTCAGGCAGTGTCAACTATACTTAAGACAAGGCAATCAAAAGAAAAAGTATAGTCGGCACTATACTTTTAGCTAGTGCCGACTATACTTTAGACTAGTATCTTGTCAACCCTTCCGTGACGCGTAGGCAATCAACTGGGTACGGTTAGTCAAATGCATCTTGGTGATCATTTCCTTAACGTGATACTTTACTGTGACTTCCTTCAACTCCAGCCGATTGGCAATCTCCTTGTAGGTCAAGCCTTCGACCAGTAATTCCAAAACCTCTCGCTGCCGGTCGGTCAATTCCTGCTGTATCCCGTCAGCGGCCTTATCAGCGCTTTGCCTGCGGCGGCTAATTTCCTGCAACATTCTTACGGCCAGGCCCGGTGCAAACGGCGGCTCACCGGCAGTCAGTCCCGTAAGCTGCCGGATAAAGGTTTCCGGCTCCATGCTCTTTAACAGATAACCCGAAGCTCCCGCCTGAATCGCCGCAAAAAGGCTTTCATCATCCTCTCTGGCTGTAAGCATGACAACCTTCACTTCAGGATGCTCTTTTTTAATCATTTGTGTAGTCTGTATCCCGTCATACCCCTCCATCCGGATATCCATTAGTATCAAATCCGGTTTCAACATCGCAAATTGACTCAAGGCTTCAGCCCCATTTCGAGCAGTTCCTACAACCTCAATGCCGTTGGCCATAAGAAAATGCCGCAATCCTTCCAGGACCAAAGCATGATCATCCACCAACAGCGTTTTCAATGCTTCCACCTTACTTTACACTTTTTTTAAGTAAATGGGATTATCACCTTTGTTCCTTCGCCTGGTTTTGATTCTATCCACAAGTATCCTCCTGTCCCGCTCTTTCGGCCAGAACCTTTAAGCCACAGAGCGTTCCCGTCTCAGGGAATGACCGCCCGGTTGACCCACAGCTTTATCCTCAACAATGGCCGTTGTCTCTCTATCCGTTTTTTTAAAACTCAGCTTTACTTGCCGGATTTGTCAGAATAATTCATTCTATATTTTTGTTTAATTTTAACAATTTTTCCCTTTTTTAACACCTACCTTAAGGATAGTCGATAAAAAGAAAAAGTATAGTTAAACACTATACTTTTAGCTAGTGTTTAACTATACTTAGATCAACCTGGAAACGAATTACTATGTATCTACCCGTTTATCTTTTGTCAAACCTTGTCGCGATGCGTGCGCAATCAATTGCGCACGGTTAGTCAAGTGCATCTTGGCGATTATCTCCTTGACGTGATACTTTACCGTGGCTTCCTTCAAATCCAGCCGACTGGCAATCTCCTTGTAGGTCAAACCTTCGACCAGTAAATCCAAAACCTCTCTCTGCCGGTCGGTCAATTCCCGTTGTGCCCCGCTGATCTTGCCACCACTTTGCTTATGGCGGCTAATTTCCCGCAACATTCGCTCGACCAGGCCCGGCGCGAGCGGTGTTTCTCCCGTGGCCAGTCCTGTCAATTGCCGGATAAAGCTTTTAGGCTCCATATCCTTTAACAGGTAGCCCGAAGCTCCCGCCTGAACCGCCGCAAAAAGGCTCTCTTCATCCTCCTTGGCAGTGAGCATTACGATTTTTACTTCAGGATACTCTTTTTTGATCATTTGTGTAGTCTGTATTCCATCATACCCTTCCAACTGGATATCCATTAATATCAGGTCCGGCTTCAGCATCGCAAATTGATTCAAGGCTTCAGCCCCATTCCGGGCAGTCCCTACAACTTCAATGCCGTTGGCCATAAGAAAATTCCGCAATCCCTCCAGGACCAAAGCCTGATCATCCACCAACAGCGTTTTCAATGTTTTCCACCTTACTTTCCATCTAGTTAAGAAAAATTGACTATCACTCTTATTCCTTCGCCTAGTTTTGATTCTAGCTGCAGGCGTCCCCCTGCTTTCTGAGCCTGTTTTGGTCATGATTTGCAGTCCAGGTATCCTCTCCCTTCAGAGAATACCTATCTGTCCCGCAGCCATCATCCTCAACAATGGCTATTATCTGCTGGTCTAGCTTTTTGATTATAATTTTCTTTGCCGGGCTTAGGCTATTCCTGATTACCCCAATCATGCCACACACTTCACTTAACAAGAAATTTAACTAAATTATTCTTGTTTGCCATGACTCAATAGCCTGTCGGTAGTGACAACAACATGACTGGATAAGATTGTCCTATGTTAGTTCGCAATGGCCCCCCTGTTATCGGTATTCAAATTGTCGATTGTCTTCATCACCTGTCCAGTTGTTCCCAATCTCAATCCGCCAGCCGGTATTCGTAACTCCAAGTTAAGGTAATCCCATAGCTGCAAACAACCATTGGTGCAGCCTCTCCCCCATTAATTCATCTAAAATGGACACTTCCGCTTGGAAGAACTTCCTGCCATCGATATTCAAATCGACGACTATCGCCTGTTCGGCCCTAATTTCTCAGTCTGCCAGCCTCTATTCGCAGCCCAAGATTAAGATAAATTCTATAACTGCACATAACCGGCATGCAGTTTCTCCCCCATATGTTCCCTGCTCGCCCAAGATGGACGGCATTTTTTATTTTCAGTATTTTACCTGCTTCTATTTCTTACGTGCAATGCCCTTAGACACGTAACCTTTCTCTCGGTGGCCCCCATATGCAATAAAATTACACCCACTTGCCAATAACCACTACCTTCAGGAATTCCCACACCACTTCTATTGAATCCGGGGCCGGAATTACCGCCAGCTTCGGCACTGGCCAGACCAAGCAATTGCCTCAAGGTTACCGTCTATAAAAGGCGTCAACCTGCTGCAATAGTATAATTTTACCATTAAAGGAAATTAATTTCTAGTATTTTTGTCAACTTACCTACAATGCAAAAAAGCGACCCTTCATGAAAAAGGCCGCTCATTTATATTTAATCGTTTATCCCCATAACATCCGAAACATTTTTGTTATGGCTCCGGGTTTATGTGACTGGTCCGCAAGCTTTATTTCCGGTATGTCCACATCCCGGCTATGAATCATATTAGCAGGATTATGCCTGGTTAACCTGGCTACGTTTTCCTGACCCACTATGCTGCCAATCTTTTGCCGTACTTCCCCAAGCCGGGGATTGCGGGTATGGGCACTATGGGCGTCTGAGCCGATACAATGCACCATATTGCTTTTTAGCAGCAGTTCCGCCGTTTCCATTGCTTTTTTCCCAAAACGTCCGGTAATACTGGCTCCATTTACCTGAACTAATACACCGGCACGAATCCATTCCGCCAGCCTGTTAGGATTACCGGCAATCCGCGGATGCCGTTCCGGGTGGGCCAGGATTGGCGTTATTCCACGGGTTTGCAGTCTAAAAAAAAACTCTTCCGTAAATGAAGGAATTTCCATAGCCGGCAGTTCCACCAGAAGATACCGCCCGCCATTGATACAATAAGGACCCGGACCTTGAATTTCTTTCAGGATATCCATATAGACGGCTACTTCCCCGCCGGGATAAATCTCGATTGACAGACCTTCCTGCTCCGCCGCTTGTTTCACTTGCTCACATCCGGCAATAATCCGCTCCCAGGAAGGCAGCCACTTTCCCTCAATAACATGGGGTGTAGCGACAATATGCCGTGTACCGCTCTCCTGTGCCATCCTAAGCATAGTCAGCGACGTATCCAGGTCTTTGGCACCATCGTCAATTCCAGACAGAATATGGCTGTGCATATCAAACATAGCTTGTCCCTTCCCTTACAGCTTTCTGCTCACTTTATATACTCTTTTAATGCTGTTTGCCACTCCCGCATCGGGTCTCCCACCGTCATACGCAGCATATAATTATCCAGTACCGAATAAGCGGGACGTTTGGCCGGACGCGGAAATTCACCGGTAGCCACCGGAACAATCTTTACCTGCTTTCCTGTCTGGCGGAAAATCTCGCAGGCAAAATCGTACCAGGAGCACTGCCCCTGACAGGTAGCATGATAGGTACCATAGGAATCACTTTCCAGAAGCTGAAAAATAGCTTTTGCCAATTCCACCGTCGAAGTCGGTGTTCCTATTTGATCATGCACAATCCTTAGCGTATCCTGCTGCCTCGCCAGCCGCAGCATCGTCCGCACAAAATTGTTGCCTTCGCCATACAGCCAGGCGGTTCGCACAATGTAGTGACGTCCTAGAATCCGTCGTACCATTTCTTCGCCCTGCCACTTGGTACGGCCGTATACGGTCTGAGGGTTCACAGCATCGAACTCACGGTATACGTCCCGTTTTTCCCCATCGAAAACATAATCGGTGCTGACATATACCATCCGGCCCCCGGTTTCCAGGCAGCCGGCGGCTACATTCTGCGCCCCCACCACATTAACCCGGAAGGCTCCGTCCTCATCCGACTCAGCTCCATCCACATTGGTATAGGCTGCACAATGAATAACGGCATCCGGTTTGACCTCCCGCATAAAAGAGGAAACCTGTGATGTGTTGGTTATATCCAACTTATCCCTGCCAGCCAGAACGAGATCGTGTTGTATGCCTTGCCTGGCTACCTCACGCCCTAGCTGACCATTAGCTCCCGTTATTAATATTCTCATTAACATCATCTGCCCTTCAAATACATCCATATCATACCATACGATAGAAATATCTACAAATATGTAAAGAGATGGTTTTTACCATCTCTTTCATTTTCCATACAAAGGAAGTCTGTCAGGTTTTACATCTTTTAACTGCGGATATACTTTATCCTTATCTGAAAGTATTACTTCCTGCAAAGGCCACTCGATTCCAACCTCCGGATCATTCCAAAGAATACCGCCTTCCGCTGCCGGATTGTACAAACCGGTACATTTATAGGTAAAATAAACTGTATCACTCATAACACAAAAACCATGGGCAAATCCAGGCGGGACCCACAACTGGCGATGATTTTCACCGGACAGATGCACCCCTACCCATTCACCAAAGGTAGGTGAACCCCTTCGTATATCTACGGCTACATCGAAAACTTCCCCCTGTACCACCGATACCAGTTTCCCTTGCGTATTAGGATTTTGATAATGCAGCCCTCGCAGTACTCCACGCGTAGAAAATGATAGATTATCCTGTACAAACGGCTCTTTAATACCAATGTCTTCATAACGCATCCTTTGCCAGGTTTCCTGAAAAAATCCACGGGCATCACCGAAGACCTTGGGTTCAATAATAAACACTTCCGGAAGCTTAGTTTCTATTACCCTCATGCCTACCTATTCACTCCTAATTGTGGCGATACTATCACTTCTTCAGACAGTTCCAAGAGGTATTTGCCATAACTGTTTTTCTTCATTAAATCTCCTAATCTTTGAAGCTCACTTCGAGAGATATAGCCCATCCGATAGGCTATTTCCTCCGGGCAGGCTACCATCAAGCCTTGCCGTTCCTGAACTGTAGAAATATAGTTTGCTGCCTGCAGAAGAGACTCATGCGTTCCGGTGTCCAACCAGGCAAACCCCCGTCCCAGGATTTCCACCCGAAGCGTTCTCGCTTCCAAGTATAAACGGTTTAAATCGGTAATCTCCAGTTCGCCTCTGGCTGATGGCTTTAACATTTTGGCATATTCTACGACCTTATGATCATAAAAATAAAGCCCGGTTACTGCGTAACTGGATTTAGGCTGAGACGGTTTTTCTTCCAGACTGACAGCCTGTCCGACAGCATCAAACTCTACAACGCCATAACGCTCAGGATCTTTCACCCAGTAAGCAAATATCGTGGCTCCACTATCCTTGCAGGCCGCAGCCTGCAAGATCTGACTGAAGCTATATCCAAAAAAAATATTATCCCCTAAAATAAGGGCACAACTATCATCGCCAATAAAGTTTTCACCAATGATAAAAGCCTGCGCCAACCCATCGGGACTAGGCTGCACAGCATAGGATAAAGTAATGCCCCATTGTTCGCCAGTACCTAAAAGCTGATAAAAGCTCTCCCTATCCTCCGGTGTTGTAATAATCAAGATATCCCGTATACCTGCCAGCATCAAGGTGGTTAAGGGATAGTAAATCATAGGTTTATCATATACCGGCATGAGTTGTTTACTCAAGGCTTTGGTAATTGGATAAAGACGGGTACCTGAGCCACCAGCTAAGATTATGCCTTTTCTTACTGCCAACTTTCTTCCCCCTTATTCTCCAGTTCCTAGCCGTTCCCGCCGGTAACTTCCATCCGCAACCCGGCGGCACCATTCCAGGTTATTAAGGTACCAGTCGACCGTTTTAATAATCCCGGTCTCAAAGGTTTCCTGTGGCACCCAGCCTAGTTTTCGCTGTATTTTCGAAGCATCAATCGCATAGCGTTGATCATGGCCGGGACGATCTTTTACAAAGGCAATCTGCTCACGATAGGACTTACCGTCACTGCGTGGTTTTTTTTGATCTAAAATATCACATAATGTATGAACAATACTAATATTTGTCTTTTCATTATGTCCGCCGATATTGTATTTCTCCCCCGGCACTCCGTTTTCTAAGACAGTCAAAATGGCACGGCAATGATCCTCAACATATAGCCAATCACGCACATTCCGGCCGGTGCCGTAAACCGGCAACGGCTTTCCTTCCAGTGCGTTTAAAATCATGAGTGGAATGAGTTTTTCCGGGAATTGATAGGGTCCGTAATTATTGGAGCAGTTCGTTATTAATACCGGCAATCCATAGGTATGGTAATAAGCGCGGACTAAGTGGTCAGAAGAAGCCTTGGATGCTGAATAAGGCGAATTGGGTGCATAGGGGGTTTCTTCAGTAAAATAACCTGTATCTCCTAAAGTACCATATACTTCATCCGTTGAAACGTGCAGAAAGCGGAATTTAGATTTTTCTTCTTCGTTCAATTGCCGCCAGTATTTTCTGGCAGCTTCCAACAACGCGAAAGTCCCGTTGATATTGGTTTCAATAAAAGCGTTCGGACTGTCTATCGAACGATCAACATGAGATTCGGCTGCAAAATGAACAATTGCACTGAAAGAACATTGCATAAGTTTCTTTGAAACAAATTGTAAATTACAAATATCGCCTTGAACAAATTCATAACTGGAATTATTTTTTATATCTTTTAATGAATCAAGATTTCCCGCATAAGTCAGTTTATCAAAATTAACAATATTTATATCTTTTTGCAGAGCTATACGGATAAAATTACTGCCAATAAAACCTGCGCCACCGGTGACTAATATAGTATTCATATCTCCTCCACAATTCGGTCATAGCAATAGAAGTATCTCAATTCAAAAACAAATAATTTATTTCTGTGAAATTCATCGCTTTCTTTATTTTGGAAATAGCTTTTACTAGATTACTTCATTAATCTTCCAACATTAAATCAATTAAATTTTCATATTCCGCTTTAAACTTTTCATTGCCAAAATAATTATTGTATACTTTCCTATTCAATTCTTTCAACTGATTTATATCTGCAGATAGAATCTTTTTTGCAGTTTGCCGATAATCATGTTCATGGAAAATAATATTATCTTCTTTATTAAATTCTATATTTCCCCCAATGTTTGATAATACGATTGCTAACCCTTTATTCATAGCTTCTAATGTCGCCAAATCGAAAATAGAAATTCTGTGCAACATAATATAGACATCCGCAATCTCTTGTAAATATTGAACTTGTAAAAAGGAACATTGTTTTATATAAATAAATTTAAAATTATCAAATTCTTTTTCTAATCTCCTGCTGTATTCCAAAACTTTCTCTGAAAGAGGTCCTTTCCCAACTACAATCCATCTTATCTTTTTCTTATATTCTAATTTAACGATTTCCGCTATAGCTTTAAACGACTGGTCTGTCCCCTTTGCATAAGTCATTGTCCCTACTGATAATAGAGTTAAATATTCATTATCTCGTTCAATACCAGGAATTTTCTCCGGTAAAACTTCAGCATATAAAGTATTGTATAAAGTTGGTCCTAGTGCAACTTCACTCTCATTAATTATATTATATTTACTGGAAAAATAATAATCTTTAGCACCTATACTTGGAAAACAAACATATACCGCGTGTTGCAAAGCATACTTCTCACACCTTTGAATAACTTTCTTTTCAAAGATAGACATTTCTTCTCCCAAGTTTATCTTTTCTTCCACTCTTGGTCCTTGCGAATGTAAAACAAGTGTATACTTTTTCTTTAAGAGGGCTAAACCAAAGGCTGTTGCATAATCATGGCATACATATATAGCATCTGTTTCATCTTTCGTTTTCTCTATAGTAAATGCAATCGCCGCAAATAGCATCAATAGAAGAGTATTTTCCATAAAAAAATTCGGATATTTGTGTTGATTGTAATAAGAGTTCCTTCCCGTATGCCATATACCATCTCTTTCACTAAAGCAAAATTCCAATGCTAATCTTTTATACGAAGATCCCATAGTTTTTTTTAATGCTGATAATACAGCCCCAGCTCCTCCACGCCCGCCACTAGGCGCATATGGACGATACGATATAAATTTAACCTTGTTAATCTTTCTAAGATCTTTTATATGATGACCTGCCAAAGATTTAAATTTATATAAAGCAAGTAAATCACTTATCTTTCTAAATCCTCTGGTTTTCATAAAAAAGTTACGATTTATATGATATACTACCTTTTTAATCAAACCTATATCTTCATTCGCAATTAATCGATTTGTATTGTCTTCTAAATGCCGTATTCTTTCATCTAAATGCTTTTCTACTATTCTTACAGCTGGATCTAAAGGTGTCTGGCTCCAATAATCATTAAATGCAGCTCTAATTTTATTCGCTCTCGGCGGTAAAACAACATTGGGGCAATTTTCATTTACAGGAATCAAATCACTCAAAACATCTTTCCAAAAAATAGGATTTAAATATGCATCATATATAGATAAATAAATATCATCTGAAAATGTGCAATTTTTATCATAATTATAATTTAAATATCGCTGATGAAATGCTTCGATTTCTTTTCCAAAATACACCGACTCGTATAAAATACCGGAAGAAATTGCACATACTTTTTTAATATTATCATTAGAAATAATTCGATAAATATTATCATTTATAATTTTTATAAAATTAAACTTTTCTAAGAACTCATATACTTGTTGCAAATTTTTATTAAAAGGATGCGGCTTATAATATACGGTATTGTATTCTTCTCCCAGTCTTTCAATTTTATCCTCATAATCAAATATACTTAGACATCTTCCCTGAGAGTAAAGTGCTCTATCCACATCAATTTGTCCAGCAATTAAAACTGAATTCTCATCAATATTAACTGGCGCATGATCTGCAGCAGCTTTAAATAATCCTGCATAAACAAAAAATATATTATCATCAATTTGATATCTTTTCATTTTATCGAATAGACTTTTTGAGTTTGTAGCAAAACCATAAAAATTATCATCTAAAAACCTAATAGGATGAATAACTAAATCTATATAAGGAATATTTAGCAAATCATGGATCTTTTTTAAAATCAGGGGAATTTCTAAATAGATAACTAAAGAATTTTTTATATAATCTCTATAATATTCTATCGCTTTTTCAGGAATATTTTCTAAATCTAATATTTCTAACCATCCCATTGTATTAAATTCACTAATGCCACAGAGCTGATAAAAATATTCAACATTGAAATCAGTATGATCACAATTCAGTCTTTCAATTTTTATACTTGTAGCTTGTTGCAATTGCCAACATAAAAAATGAAAATATTTGTTAACTCTTGTATTATTAAAGACTTCTATCTTTTCATTTCTTATACTAGGTCTCAGTAAATCACTTGTTATAATTATTTTTTCAATCATTATATCTCCTTTTCAAAAAGTAATTTTACAAGATTTTTACAGCAACTTGTTCTTTGTAAGTATAACCAATATACTCAAACTTAATTTGATTTTCATTTATAAATTCTTGAAATGCCTTATATTCTCCATTTTGCCAATCCGGATAATTAAAGAATTCATCAAATACTATAATTGTTCCTGATTTAATTCGGTCTTTTAATTTTTCAAATATTGTCTTAGTTGATGAGAACAAATCACAATCAATATGAATAAAAGCACATTGCTGATCGTGTTTATTTAAAAAGTCAGGTAATGTCTGATTAAACCATCCCTTAATTAATACTACATTTTTATTAACTTCTGGTAAATTATCTGTTTTAAATGTGCCTATTTCAAATCCAGTTCTCCAATTTTCAGGCAGCCCCTCAAAGCTGTCAAAACCAAAAATTATTTCATTATTCTTGATAGCCGAAATAATATTAATTGTCCATCCATTATATACACCAAATTCTAAAAACAACCCATTTGTAGTAAAAGACAGCGCATGCGTTAATAAATCTTTTTTATTATTAAATACTAAAGCTTTAGGCATATTTTTAATAATAAATTCCGCAGTTTCAAGTCCTACAAAATTGATTAAATGCCTGTCCAAATTTTGGTTAGGCAAATTTATTTTTTTTTCTAATTTCTGCAAGCTTATTTCTATTTCATTATTTAATCCAGTTACTATTTTTTCTAACCTTTTATATTTTTCATCATTTTCCTGTCCTATTTTATAAATTTTCTCTTCTATTCGTAAAGTAACACGATAAGCAGGATTAATACTTCTCAGTATTTTTTTTATTATATTTATAAGCAAATTCGCTTCTCCCCCATTATATTAATGAGACCCTTACATTTGAGCTAAAAATTGTTCATATTGATTGCAAACAGCTTTTGTATCTCCAAAAGCCATTTGTTTTCCATGATCTAGCCAAAGAACTTTGTTACACATTCTGCGGATCTGTTCGATCGAATGAGAAACTAAAATCGTAGTTGCTCCCCCCTTAATAACCTCCAACATCTTGTTTTCACTTTTTTTTCTAAAGGATCCATCACCAACAGACAAAACTTCATCTAAGATCAAAATATCCGGATTGACCAAGCAAGCTATAGAAAAAGCTAATCTCGATTTCATTCCGGAAGATAATTGTCTAAATGGTCGATCTTGAAAATTTTCTAATTCGGCAAACTCAATAATATTACTATATTTTTCATTCATAAAAGAACGTGTATAGCCAAGCATTGCACCTCTAAGATAAGTATTTTCCTGTACAGTCAAATCGCCGTCAAAACCGCTTGCCAATTCCAGCAAAGCTGCAATCCTTCCATTAATGTTAACCTTGCCTTTAGTCGGAATCATAATGCCAGAAATAACTTTTAGCAAAGTAGATTTCCCTGCGCCATTTCCCCCTACAATTCCAAGCATGTCACCCTTGTTTAATGAAAAAGAAACATCTTTTACCGCCCAAAACTGTTTCTCTTGATATTTACCGTGTATGCGGCGCATTATATATTCTTTTAATCCAATTTCCTTAAAATCACCAATCTTATAGCAAATAGAAATATCATTCAGTTCAATGATCATATTATATAACCCCTAAACATAATATAGAAATTTGTAGTTATATTTTTTATATATATAACCACCAATTGCTAAAGACAGAAATGCATAAAAAAATGCTAACAAATGAATATATATATCGGGAATTATATTTTGAAGAACAATCATCCGGAAATAAGATATATACACATATACAGGATTTAAATAAAAAAGCCATCTAAGCTGCGCATCAAAAATTTCTATGTTATAGAAAATAGCAGAGCAATAGACCAGAAGCTGAGTAAAAACTGAGTATAAGTATTGAATATCCCTAAAAAAAATGTACAGGGCAGATAGAATCATTCCTACTCCAATATTAAAGGCAATTAAGCAAATAATCGGGAAGAGCAATAAAAAGATTTTCCAACTGAAGAACAAGCCGTCATATAAAGCAAATAAGAGAAAAATAATAAACGTTAATGAAAAATTCATTAAGGATGATATATTTCTGGATAATAGAAACATATATTTGGGGACATTCACTTTAGTAAATATATGTGAATTAGCCATTAAAGACCCCATTCCTCCATGAGTAGCATCAGAAAAATAAGAGAAAACAATCTGTCCGGCCAAAAGGTACGAAATATAGTGCGGAATAGTTCGTCCAAAAAACTGCCCAAAAACCATACTCATCACCAGCAAGGACAATAACGGCGATAACATACTCCAAAATACGCCCAGTACAGTTCGTTTATATTTATTTTTAAAATCTCTTTTTACTAATTCTTCGAAAAGAAATTGGTGTTCTAAAAAACGACGTATCATAGAATTCTCCCTTTAAGCTTCATTTAAATAATAGTTATTCAATTCTTCAATATGTTCATCTACCTTTTTTAAGATTAATTGCTCGTTCCAATATTCGTTAAGCAATTCTGGGTTCTTCACCAACATTTCAATCCGCTTATTAAAATCGTCAACATTTCCAGCTTGAAACTTAAACAAATCGCTTTTACTCAATTCAGAAGCTCCCCCCCTACTGCTTGCAAGTACAGGTATTCCCATACTTTTTAGCTCGATAGCTACCTGAGGAAGATTATCTTCCCATAAAACAGGAACAATGCCTAAATTAACCTTAGCTAAGATTTTGGGGATATCCTTATGGGTATAACCATCAAAAAGTATCATTTCTTTAAACTTAGTACGTAGCCCCCTGATTTCCTCAACTATTTTATCATCTCTAAAAGCAGCAGCAATAACCACTTCTAGACTCTTAGCAATATCATCATTTAATTTTTTTAGCGCATCAACAAAAAAATAGAATCCCTTATCTTTCCGCATATATCCCATATATACAATTCTTAACGATTCGTTATCAATAGGCGAACTCAAGGAAATTCGTTGGTTTTCAGCAAATTTTGTGCCAATATAGCTCGTAGAAACCTTGCTCCCTTCAATTCCCATGTTAATACAGATTTCTTTTACTCTATCAGAAACGGTAAAGATATGATCTACATATTTATTTATAAGCCGGATATTATTTTCACGGAATAAACGAAAAGCTGTATTTTCGTGGTACTCTTCTGTAAATGCAGTCTCTTTTTGAAATCGTAGCTTTTTCAGAATTCTATAAGCCATTTGAGCAGTACTTTTTATTTTGGAAAATAAAAAACTATCAGGATAGATATTCATTTTCCCTAAATAATAATGGAGAATATAGTATTTTAAAATGGAATTATAAGGCGGTATATACGGCAAACATGTTATACAGTCATTACCATTATGGAAATCTTCACAGTTCTCCTGTTCATTTTTCCACAAATTCACTTGAGGGCAAAAATAATGATAATTATGGACTGATAATATAAATTTAGTCTCCGCAAATTCTTCTTTTAATTCTAAAACTTTACAAGTTAATCCTTCTAATACCTGGAAATGGATAATATCAAATGGTCC
The DNA here is from genome assembly GCF_001298735.1 of Propionispora sp. 2/2-37. Classification (GTDB taxonomy): domain Bacteria; phylum Bacillota; class Negativicutes; order Propionisporales; family Propionisporaceae; genus Propionispora. Next base: position 206,247 of record NZ_CYSP01000002.1, read on the forward strand.
ATTTTCTTTTAAAAATTCTCTTAGAATTTCTTTTAAAGAAATATCTTCAAGAAAAACGTTTTGTTGATTAAACGAACATCCGCTAGGAGCCATCATGGGAGAATTTACTATTCTATATTGTCTTACATTATCTTTTTCTTTTATTTTTTCTATATACGTACCTTTCCGTAAAGAATAATCCACTCCAGAATTCAATGTATAAATTTCTATATTTTCTTTATTTGAAAAATATTGTATTAAATTTTCCAAATAAACTCTAACTCCGCCACCTCTTCGTTCTTTGTCATCATATTGTACCCAATAATAATAAAGGATTTTCATTTTTTACTCCTTTTTTTATCTTTTCCTATATTTTCTTTCCAGAAATAGGTATCCTTTTTTTAACCAATTTTGATGCTCCATAAATACAAAATCAATTTCTTTATACGCAAACTGATTTTTCTCTATCCAAACATCTAGTAATAATTCACTAATAAAACCGAACACTCTTGCTTGATAACTATCATAAGTTGAAATATCTATGCGTTTTTCCAACGTAAACAGTATAGAGAATAACCATTTGCAATAAGCATGGAATTTTTCTCTTTCCATAATAAACATATTAAACATATGCGCCCAAGTTCTATTCATTACAATATGGAAATAAAGTTTATAATCAGGATAAAGTTCTTCAATAATTTGTTCTGTCATATCTAAGTCAAGCTTATTATGGGCATGATTATAATGCGAGCGATTCGTCTCAATATAATATTTTCGCTTATTAGGTAGAACAATATCTGTTCTCAACAATACATTTTCAAGCTGACCTCGTGATAAAACTGTATTTCTTTTGCTTTCTACAGACAAACCATATCTTTTAGCAGCAAAATGCCGTCGATAATGTACCAGACCTATATACTTTGCCTCTAAATTTTTCCAAGCCCAATAAGCCGCTGTTAACTCGCAATAATTGGGATTCTTATAAGATATATGATCTCCAGTATCATCACCCATATAGCCAATACTCTCCTGATTAGCCATTCCTACATGAATGGGCAAATACATGTCTTCCTGCGGCATCCAATATTCTTTATGTGAAGCTATAAGGATTTTTATATCCAAACTAATTAAGCTCCCTTTGACACGTTTCTAAGGCTGACTCAATTACTTTGTCCATGTCATAATACTTGTATTCTGCCAACCGACCGCCAAAAATAACATTTTCTTCTTTTCGTGCTAATTTTTCGTATTCTTTATAAAGGGCTTGATTTTTAACATCGTTTACAGGATAATAAGCCTCCTGGCCTTCCTGCCATTCACAGGGATATTCTTTTGTAATATAGGTAACAGGCTGTGTTCCGAAATCAAAATGTTTATGTTCAATAATCCGTGTATAAGGTATCTCTCTTTCTGTAAAATTCATTACCGCTATTCCTTGGTAGTTTTCTATTTCTAATCTTTCCGTTTCAAATCGTAATCCACGATACTCCAGCTTTCCTAGAGCATAATTAAAATAAGCATCAATTGCACCGGTGTAAATAATTTTAGGTGCTAATTTTTTATAATACTCTTTTTTTAGATTGAAGTCATCATTCAGAATAATTTCGCAATTATTAATCATCTTTTCAATGATTAAATTGTAACCACCAATTGGAATTCCCTGATAGCGATCATTAAAGTAATTATTATCATAGGTATAACGTACAGGTAAACGTTTAATAATGAAGGCTGGTAATTCTCTACAATCACGTCCCCATTGTTTTTCCGTATATCCTTTTATCAATTTATTGTAAATATCCATACCTACAAGACTAATTGCTTGCTCTTCTAAGTTCTGCGGTTCTTTGGTAATAACAGCTCTCTGTTTTGCAATTTTTTCTGCCGCCTGCTCAGGCGTCGAAATTCCCCACATTTTACTAAATGTATTCATATTAAAAGGAAGATTATAAATCTCCCCTTTATAATTTGCTACGGGCGAATTGATGTAATGGTTAAATTCTACAAAAGTATTAATATAATCCCAAACTTTTTTATTACTAGTATGGAAAATATGGGCACCGTATTTATGAATATAAATATTGTCTTTTAATTCACAATAAATATTGCCGCCAATATGATTACGCCGTTCAACAATAAGTACCTTTTTCTTTTTTCGCATACATTCATATGCAAAAATAGAACCAAAAAGTCCGCTTCCTACAATGATATAGTCGTATTGATAATTCATTTCTACCTTCCTTTTTCAAATAATTTATGTTAATATGCTCCTTTTCCTTCAACCACTACTTTTAACGTTTTTAAAAGAATCACTACATCATGCCATAAAGACCAGTTACGTACATACCAAGAATCTAGTTGTATTCGTCCATTAAAATCAATACTGTTCCGCCCGCTTACCTGCCATAATCCGGTAATACCTGGAACAGTTTTAAAAATTGTATGTGCAGCATATCCCATACGTTCCTTTTCACGTGGCAAATACGGACGCGGCCCAACTAAACTCATATTTCCTAACATCACATTAACAATTTGTGGCAATTCATCTAAACTGTATTTTCTAAGCCATACTCCTACTCGTGTAATGCGAGGATCATAGTTCTTTAATTTAGCAAATTTATTCCACTCAGCTTGTGCTTCCGGGTTATCAGCAAAATATGTTTCTAATATACGATCTGCGTTTAGAAACATAGTTCTGAATTTATAACAGTTGAATTTTTTCCCATCTTTTCCCAATCTTTTTGCAATATGCAAAATAGGTCCGCGGGAATCCAGCCTAATCGTCAATCCGACAGCTAAAAAAATCGGCAGACTCATCAATAAAATAGCCGCTCCAACCACTACATCAAATATACGCTTGATTATGCGATTTCGTAATGATGTGAGATTATTGCGCATTTTAAGCATCACTGTTTTTTCATTAAACAGAGTTTCCACTTCGATGTTACTTAAAGGTATACCAAATAAATCCGGAACAATCGTCACGTTTTTAACATGAGGTTGTATTCGATATATCAGTGCAAGCAAATTCTCACGTTCTAGTCCAGGTGCCGCAATAATAACATCCTGTACTCCACTCTTCAAAATGACATTTTCCGCATTTGCAAAAACACCAATATGAGGATATTCTTGTATTAAAGGCCTGTCCATGTAATTATCTTCAATCAAACCAACAATCTTATAACCTAAATAGGGTTCACTGGCAAAACTGGTTGCAAGAATTTCAGCGGTTTTCCCTGCACCTATCACTACTACCGGTTTTTTCCATAGACCAAAATAAGTTAAAATATATTTTGAAAAATACCTGGAAACAGCTAAATAGAAAAAACTAATACTCCAGACTAATAGTACAAATATCCGGGATACATCATTACTTTTTTCTGTAAAATACATTATCACAATGGTTAAAGCACTGACATAACTGCATATTTTAAAAAGCAATTCAGCACTTTTCCAAAATGGCAAACGTTTAACATACAATCCTTCATATGCTAAAAAAACAATATATGTGATCGGTACAATAAAATAAAGGTATTTATTGCTGAGATGAAACGGATCTAATGACTCGAAAAATCTTGGTAATAGATTCGCGCGTAAATACCAGGATGTTATGATAGCAAAGGTTATAGAAACATAGTCAGCACCCAATAATATAACCGGTGCTAAATATCTCCCGATACGCGAAGTAAGACTGACTGTAGGGATTTGGTATTGCTCGACAGATACACTTTTAACAGAAGAGGGCATATTTGTCACTCCTCAAAACCGACAATAAAAGTTAATATTTATATAAATTCGACAATATAGGGGGAATTCCCTGCCTTTATCGTAATATGGCAATACTTACATCAAAGAAAAAGCTCTTTTTTTAAAAAAAGGTAGCGTCACAAGACTTTTTCGAAAATTAGTTTGCAGCCGGGTTTCATGCATGATTTTCTGCACGTTCATTGATAGACTCCCTTCGATTTTTTTATCATCCAAAACAATTCGGACTTTCTATCCGATTGTTTTGGATGCTTTTCTCATATGAAAGTCGGTTTGCATACATGTGCTGGTTTATTTGACGCTTATTTTGAAAAAAAGGTCATCCAAAGGGTTTGGGCGACCTCTTAACCTACTATTTAACTTTTACGGCTTTCATATTCTGAATTCATTGCCGAAAAACTGAGTCCTATAAGGAACCAATACATGCGAGTCACTGCAGAGTTTCCCGCATTATACTCAGTCAGTCCCTGCAGTAAAAGGCTAACGGTAACTAAAAAAATTCCTATTGCCCATAGATTTTTAGTCTTGGAATAATTCCTGTAAGAACTATATAGTATGTATCCAAATAAATAAATAAAGCCTAAAAAACCGATAATTCCCCTATCTGCCAGCACTTGTAAAAAATTATTATGCGCATGGCTTTGTTTTCGTTCTTTAGCGTCCGGTGAAATATATTGCTCCTGATATGCTTTTTCGTAGTTTCCTATCCCCACCCCGGTAATAGGATGATCTAAAAACATATTCCACGCACTATGCCACATCAAAAGACGTTCCGAGTTGGACTGGTAATGCTTGTCAACAATTGAGTCAATTCGATGTTTTAAACTAGGAACATTAAACGCAATGATCCCTATAATCATCAGCAAAGCTATGAATCCAAATAAATATTTCGGATTTCTTTTTATATTAAGAAGCCCATAAAAAAATAATGTTAAGCTAACGGCAATCCAGGCCCCTCTTGTCCCGTTAAACAATAAAGCAACGGTAGACACACCTAACACAATACCAAAAAGGGTACGATATTTTCTTGGCAATGTTTGATCCTCAATAAAAAAGACCAAAAGCAGTGGGATCATTTGAAGCAGATACCCAGCCAAAGTCATAGGGTGCTCACTAAATGCAGCAGCTCTAAAATTACCATAAAAACCTTGCCAAATTGCGTACAAGTCAGCAATAAAAAGCGAAACAGCCATAGCAACAAGTATACGAAGAAACTGTCTGCGTTGTTTAATAAAGCCTACTACCAAGATGAACGGGAGCACCATACGTTGAAGCAAGGTTGCTGTCATGCCAACACCTTCCATTGGTCGCTCGGAGAAAATAATAGAAATAAGAGCAGTTAAAAAAAATAGTGCAATTGCCCTTACTAGACTTTTATCGGCTGCAAATATTATAGGTTGTTTAAAATGGTGAATGACAGCACATAATGTTGCAAGATACAAGGAAAAAGCAGCTACCTCCTTGATTGTGGCTGAAAACAACGCATAAAATAATAGAAGGGAATAAACGCTATAATCCAAACTATAAATTTTCAAATGTGTTAACTCCTTTATTTAGTTAAGAATCAAATATCGGGAGATACTCTTCTCTATCCCAAGTCGAACTGAAAAACGGTATTATTCAATGTCTGGCTTTACCTGCTGCGCAAACTATCCCAAACCGTCAAACTATGTATGAGAGTTCTATCACTATATCCGAATGAAAAAAGGTCTTCTGTATTTGTTTGTGTTATCGAGTGATATAGCCGCACATTGTGGACTATGAACTAACTGGCAACGGGCTAGATTTGGCTTATCTGTACTCATTATTTTTTCTTCATCAAGCTTCTTCCATTCACCAAAATTTTAATTCTACCGAAAAATTCCAAGATTGTAGTATATCCTATTTGTCCATGTATTCGTCCATACTTTCCCAAAAAGATTAATCTCTTATTGAGAATCAAAATATAGATAAGGATATTTTTGAACTAAAGCTTTTACCGATTCAGGAGAAATTTCAGCAAAGTCGATAAATTCATATTCGTGCTCCTGGCCTTTACGTCCATAAATGTCTAATCCGTTAGTTATACATTGTTTTACATAATCTGCTGAATATGCATTAGTCTTTGATTCAACAATTGAATTCATTTTAAGGAGTATTTTATCAACTCCCCCTAAATAAGAGAAATGCCAACCACTATTTCGGATCCGAGGAAATTTGTCTCTTCTATTTCTTAATTTTTGAGGAGTGGAAAGATTTTTGGCTTTAGTTATAACCGTTCCGTTCCAGCTCCCTTTAGAACGACAATTAACAAAATAGTAAAATAAAGTTTGTTCTAAGGCAAGAGGAGTTTTATCTAATAATTTCATTCCATGATATCTAAGCATACTTTCCGGAAACTTTAGTACTTGGATGAGATCCAGCTGAAATCTGCCTCGAGTCTTGAAGGTCACACAGCTTTTATTGTTGTTTAACAAAACTAAGACGTTAGGATCTGGAATTTCATCTATATCTGAGATAAAAACAATATCGTCAGGATCAATATTCTGTAGACCTCTTACAATACAATTACGTTGGTAATTTTCAAGTTTCCACTCATTGTTCGGATCAAAAGCCGGCATATCATCCACTTTGATATAAATTATTTTATTGAGATATTCCATAAATCTATTTTTATTTTTTTCGAAATTAAATTTCTTAGTTTCATTTTTATGAGTTTTATTTGCTTCAACCAATACAAAATAGTCAACAACATTGTTCAGTAAATTTATTCTTAATTCCAATAATTCAAATTCGTTAAAGAAGGTAAAGCAATCGTAGACTTTCATTTAGTAAACACCATCCACTGCTTTTTTCATTCACTCAACTGCCGATAAGATTACGCCATAATTACGATAATCGGATTCATTTAAAAAGATTTTCTATTCCCCCCAATTGTCAATATTGTTCTATAAACACTTCCTTAAACTTTTCCATAACGACTCTGGCATTAAATTTTTCGGAATAAGCATCCCAATTTTTACCGACTTCCTTTTTGAACTCTAATATTACTTTTTTTAAGGTTTTGTAATCAGAATAATATATGCCTTTATCACCCAATATTTCAATATGACTACGTTCTTTTATATAAGGAGCATCACAGGTAATCACCGGCTTATTACAAATAGAAAATTCGCCACAAGTAAGACCAAAGCTTTCCCCCTGCCGCCTTGCATGAAGCATGGCATCACAAGTTTGAATAAATTTTCTTTTATATGTTAAATCGGCTTGCCCGGCTAAAAAAATGATGTTATCCATTTTAGTTTTTGGGAACATCATCGGACTTACAATTTTATTCAACCATTTGTTACGAAAGAAGCATTTCTCTTGCAAAAAATGCTCAGTATTCATAAATAAAAAATAAATATCTTTTCGTTTTTCAGCTATTTCATAAATTAACCGTTTAACAAAAGGAAGATCAAAAGTATCTTTACCACCGTACCGTCCAAAGACAATGGCACGTTCCGGTATTCCCAGTCGAAAACGTAAATCACCATCTACTTCGGGAAGTTGTATCATATGTGGTACATATGGGCTTCTTCCCTCTGTCATCTCTTGGCTTAGCCACTCAGAAACATAAGCATATACATCACCATGAAAATCGCGATGCTTAAATACTGCATGAATGCAGCTCTTTATACAATTAAGGACTACACCATCATTTTTTCTTAATTGCATAAAAGATATCTATTTTTTCATCCTTTGCATATTGCTGCAGTTCTATCAAATTATCATAATAAATCACTTTAAATCGTTTTGCGAATTTTTCAACCACCATAGGATGATGATTTCCAACTCGTCTTGTCGCCACAACAGACTCATTATTTAAATACACTTCATTAAAATGAGCATAATCATATAACGCTATTTCAGTCCCCCGTAATGATAATTGATTGGAATGAAATAGAATTTTCATTATTGTGCCTCCCTAAAAGAGCAAACAAATTACTCCGTCGAGCTATAAGCTTGTTCAATTTAATAATATAAAGCCGATATTTTTTCGGAATAGTCTTGCAAATTAATCTATCTATCATACCGATTAAAATATTTCTTTATTAAAACATGATAGTCTAATGGATATATTTTTTTAGCCATTTTTAGGCTTTGAAGAAAATATCCTGTTCTTATGCTCTTGACATTGCTAAAGCTCACTTCTGTAGACATATGTTCCTTATGGAAAATATGGGTTATATGGACAAATTTTTTTGCCAAACCTACTTTATGAGTCAATGTAGTAAGAATTTCCTCTTCAAAGTACAGAAACGTTTCAGGAAAAAGATAAGGGTAATATTTAAAGTAATCCCTGGTAAGCATAAAGCATGCTCCGTGTAACACCATACCTAGAGAGGTAACAGTAGTAAGAGCTAGCTCATTATGCTTGATTTTGGGTTTTCTTATCTTTCTAAATACATTAATTTTCCTTAATATTCGATAATAACTAGTTTGTTTAAATTGTACCTTTATAATTCTGCGTGTATAATGCCAATTCTGCCGCCTTTTACTCCTAATTACATCGTATTTTGCAGGGTTTTGCTCATAACCATCGGCGGTTATAATGCGCGGGCCCAATACGCCTACCCCCGGCTCATAAGCTTCCATCAAAGCGGTTATCATGCGGGGATCCCTAAATAAAGTGTCATTATTCACAAGTAGCACAAAGCTACACCCCAAAATAACCGTTGCGTAGCGAATACCCAGGTTGTTTCCCCTGGCAAAACCTCCATTTTGCTCACTAAAAACTAAATGAATGCCCTCGCAATTTCTATACTTTTCTTCAAGCCGTTCTCTTGAGTCATTAGTCGACCCGTTATCTACAATAACTATTTCTTTTTCTGGATATTGATCAACAGAAATGCTCTCAACACATTCAATTGTATCATTATAATTAAGGTAATTTAATACAATAATCGCGACTTTATCCATAATGCCTCCTCTCATTGAGTCAGCTAGATTCGAACTAGATGCCAGACCAGCAGAATCATATATTCACTACTCCCAAATTATCTTCCCTATTGCTCTAATCGACAATAGCTTGATACAGTATATCATGATAAATTTTCCGGGTATTTACCACCATATTGTTAATATTATATTGCTTTGCCCGCTCTATTCCGCCTTCTTTTAATTTAGTTGCCAATTTGCCATCGTTCAATATCTTTGCCACAGCTTCCGATAACTTTGCAGGAGTCTCAGGAGGGATAAGCAAGCCACTTTTGTCGTCAAGTATGATTTCCGCAGTCCCCCCCGTGTTAGTTGCCACAACAGGTGTACCTGCAGCCATGGCTTCCACTGTCACTAAACCAAATGGTTCATTCTGCGATGCCATCACAAAAACATCCAGATCTTTCATGACTTCCGGAATATCACTGCGTTTACCTAAAAAATGCACATCACGATTCATTTCTTTCAATTGCGAAATATATTCGCCGCCCCCAACAACGACGAAAACTGTATTGGGATGCTTAGATAATATTTCCGGAATACTTTGAAGGAAAGTTTCATGCCCTTTGCTCGGGTGAACGCGGCCTACCATACCAACGATTTTTGTCGCAGCGGGGAGATTCAATTCTCTCCGCAATGTGCCCGTCTCTGCTTCAGAAAACTTGTCTATATCTATTCCATTATGAATCACGGTTATCTTTTCGGGAGGAAAGACCGAAATTCTATTTCCTACAATATGAGATACAGCAATAACCTGATCGATTTTTTTATATAACCAGCGATGTAGAATACTGTCTTTTAATGGACTTAGTATATGCCTGGTTATGACAATTTTTACCCTAGGGTAAAAAAACTTAGCCAAACTTGCTAGCCAATAATCCCGCCCGTTATGCGCATGAATAATGCCAATAGAGTTTTCTTTGCAGTAGTTGGCTATTGCCCAGGCACTCTTTATATCAATGGCTCCCTTAAGTGGTAAATTGAAAACCGGAATATGATCTTCTCTTGCCTTTTGGTCAATAGCGCTGCCGGAACGACAGACCAATACCACGTCATCTCCTAGTGACATCAAATGCCTGCATAGCAAAAGGACATGCACTTCGCCGCCGCCCCAGATTTTCATAGAGTTCATCTGCAGCACTCTTATTGATTTAGTCCGTCCCACGAATATTCCTCCTATTTTTTATTCGTTTAACATCCCTGTATACAAACGGACACTTCGCACCATTCTCTATTTGAAACTCGATATTTCACTAAGCGCTGCGCTTGTGGCTTCTAACACCTGTTCGACACCGATATCTTGTATGACATTTCCACTTTGCGGCCTCACCGCCCATTCCGGGTGTTGATAGGGACCAATTCTTTTGTAATTCGTAGGGCCGACAAGCATGACCGTTCTCCGGCCTGTAGCCAGCGCCGCATGCATTAAACCGGTGTCGCCGCCCACCACGATCGAAGACAAAGATGCCAGACCAACGGAGGTAACAAAGTCAGCCTGACCGGCCGCAACAGGATACTGGGCGGCTACAGTGTTTAATTTGTCCCTCTCCGACGGTCCTCCCCCAAAAACTACTTGCAATCCACGTTCTTTCCAATAATCCGCAAGAGCCACATAACGTTCCAGCGGCCATATTTTACCGGTTACACCGTTACCGGTAAAGGGTTGAATAAATAACGTAGGCTCTTGAAGGGAAAGCCCCCAATGTTGGAACAGCTTTTTGGCCTTGTCCATATGTTCACGTGGTACAACATATTGATTCTTAATCGGTAGCCGGGTCAGCCCGCCTTTTTCCAGCAGCATTAAATGTTGATCAATAAGGTGAACATTATCTAACTCTCTTATAAAATAATTGGTGTAAAACCACTGTCGCAATGGTTTTCTAGTTTTAATCGATCCCCAGCGATGTTTTATTCCACTAAGCCATAGAAAGAAAGCCTGTTCTCCATGCCCGACAAAATCAATGGCTAATTGATAATTATTCCGTTGAATCGTGTGATACAAATCAGAACTCATTGCCCATAGCTTGGCTATATTTTTTGACGCAAGATCTTTCTTTTTAATAATCAAAATTTCATCAAGATTAGGAAACCCTTTTAGAACCTCAGCATAATTATCCTTAACCAAAAAACTGATTTTGCTGTTGGGGAAATTAGCCTTAAGCATATAAAAAGCAGGAAGAGTGAAAATAATATCACCGATAGCTCCCCGTCTGATCATTAAGATGTTTTGTATATGATCTTTCACAATAAATATCCCCTTATGTTAAGCATTCTGAAGCACATATTACATCCAGTTTTTTTTATTGTCAAGCTAATTCGCATTGGTTATCAGGAAAACTTTTCTAGAAAAAATCGGCACTATTATATGTTAAATAACCAAAATAAAGATTCTATTTTAACCGGTAATACTCACAATACCAATCAGCAAATTTTTGAAGCCCCTCTTCAATCGTCGTGGTAGGCCTAAAACCTGTGGCCTGGTACAATAAATCGGTCGACGCATAGGTAGCAGGTACATCGCCAGGTTTCATCGGCTCAAATTTCTTATCAAATACAACCTCTCTGCCAATGGACCTGCTCAGGCATTTTTCTAGTGTTGTAATAAATACCATCAGTTTTTCCGGCCGGTTGTTTCCAACGTTAAACACTTGATGCGGTGCCTCATTCTCGCCGCCGGGAGGAGGATTACATAAAAGGTGTTCCATCCCTTTTACAATATCATCAATGTAGGTAAAATCACGATAAAGATCGTTTGCAAAATCACCGTTATTAAAAATTGTAATCGGTTCACCGGTAAAATATTTCTGTGCGAATCCAAAATAGGCCATATCCGGGCGCCCTAATGGCCCGTACACAGTAAAAAAACGAAGGCCGGTAGCCGAAATGTTATAAAGATGACTATAGGTATAGGCCATCAATTCATTCGATTTTTTAGTCGCTGCATAGAGTGAAACCGGATGGTCGACAGAATCTTTTTCCGTAAATGGCACTTTTTTATTTGCCCCGTAAACCGAACTGGAGGATGCATAGACAAGGTGTCCTACAGAATGATGCCGACAGGCCTCAAGAATATTGAAAAAACCCACTATATTACTCTGGATATATGCATCCGGATTCTCTATGGAATACCGTACACCGGCTTGGGCTGCCAGATTGACAACAATATCCGGTTTATACTCTGCGAAAATCTTAGTAATCATATCTTTATCAGAAATGTCCCCATGGACGAACACAAATTTCTCAAAAATCTTAAGTTGATTCAAGCGGGCATATTTGAGATTAACCTCATAGTAGTCATTTATATTATCAATGCCGATTACACGACAGCCTTTTTCCAAAAGGTTACGGGATAGAAAACAACCAATGAATCCTGCTGCTCCGGTAATAAGGTATGTTTTACTAATATCTAATGATTCGCAGGCTGGCATGTAGCCCCGCCTCCTTTCACGCTATTTCCTGCCAACAGAGCAATACTCTACTCCTGCATCTTTCATCACATCAATTTCATAAATATTTCTTCCATCATAAACTAAAGGCGTTCTCATATATTTTTTATATTCTGCCGGCTTCACAGCCTTTATCTCACCCCACTCGGTGAAAATGAAGCAGACATTCGCCTCGGACAAAGCTTCCTCTGGTTTGTTAACATACCGTATAGTTCCCCTGCCGTTTCTCCCTTCCGGGTATTTCCTCTTGAAGTTATTGATACCAACAGGGTCATATGCGTAAATTTCGGCTCCCTGTTCCAATAATAACGGTACATTTTCTAAAGACGGAGCTTCCCGCAAATCGTCCGTTCCCGGTTTAAAGGTCAGCCCAAGAACAGCTACCTTTAAACCATGAAACGTAATGAGTCTTCTACTTGCTTTTTTAAACAGTATTGTCTTTTGATCTGTATTGACATCAATAGCGGCTTTTACTGTCCGCAGTTCATAGCCATTTTGCCTTGCCAAATACTCCAGTGCTTTAGTATCTTTCGGGAAACAGGAGCCACCATAGCCGATACCGGCATTGAGGAACTTCGCTCCAATGCGCTCATCAAAGCTCATGCCTTTTGCGACATCCTGAATATCCGCGCCGACCAATTCACAAAGGTTAGCAATATCATTCATGTAAGATATCTTAAGTGCTAAGAAATCATTGGAAGCATACTTGATCATTTCTGCCGAACGGCGGGTAACAGAAACGATCGGAAGATGAAACGGTTCATATATCTTCATAAGTATATCTTTAGCCCATTTACTCTCCGTACCGATGATAATTCTTTTGGCATGCAAAGTATCATACACTGCCGTGCCCTGCGCTAGAAACTCCGGATTGGAAGCTACTTCAACCTTTACGTCATGCACTAGAAAGTCTTTAATAAATTGCTCGACTTTATCATTCGTCCCTACAGGAACAGTGGATTTTACTACAACAAGGCAGTCTTTTTCAATATTTTCCGCAATTTGCCTTGCTGCCGTCGCTATATAGGATAGATTGGCAGAACCATCAGGCTGCTCAGGGGTTCCCACACCAATAAAAATAGCATCGGCCTCTTTGTATGCCGAAGCATAATCCGTCGTATAATGCAATCTGCCGGCTTCATAATTCTTTCGCATCAATTCTTCGAGACCGACCTCAAAAATAGGAGAAATCCCCTGTTTCATACTTTGTACTTTATTTTCATCAATATCCACACAGGTGACATGATGACCAACTTCCGCGAAACAAACCCCGGCAACTAAGCCGACATATCCGGTTCCTGCCACTGATATCTTATACATAGTTACCTTCCCTTTAATTTAATTTATTGCAAATTTTGACTTAACACTGATATTAAACTATACCAAACAACAACCTTTTTTTCTCCTATGGCTAAATTATACCACTTGTGTATCCATGCTTGTAGAGAATAGTTATCTTCAACCTTCTTTCTTCCCGCTATAGCGAAAGCTTGGCGGAGTTTACGATCTATGATAAGATTTCGCAACCTCAACACCCATTCTTCATCCGTAGAAGCCAGATACCCACTGATTCCATCCTGCACCACTTCCGTATTCATGCCAACCGGAGAGACAACTACCGGGATTCCTAATGCCATATACTGAATGGCCTTAAACGAACATTTCCCCCTGGTCCACTTATCCTCAACCAGCGGCATTACTCCGATATCCATACTGAGCATATCTTCAATGTACGTTTCTCTTCTCCACTGCTTATTTACAGTAAAGTCATCCAAAACAAACGGCTTATCACATATTACAAGCAACTTTAACTGAGGAAATTCCTGTCGAAGTACCCGTAACGGCTTCACAAGCATTTCTAAAAATACTAGGTTTTGCGATGTACCAATCCAACCAATTGTATAATTAAAGTATTGAGTGTTTTTTAACGCACAATAATTATCCAGATCGATTACAGTTGGAGTTATTTCACAATCAGGACGAAATTGAGTAGCATATTCCCCTAGCACCCGGTTACCTGCCAAAACTGTATTAGCATGCTTCAGCATAAACGCCAGAGCTTGAATTTTACTTTTCCTTTTTTTCTTAATTTCTGAGAAAGAAGCATATATAGCATCATCAAAGTCAAAAAGGAAGGGAATATTACGAAATTTAATCAGCCTAATAATAAATTGAGGAAGAATAGTTTTTTGGATAAATACACTGTCCGCATATCTAATAACATAATAGCATATGAGATAATAAAATTTAACCAAATTCAATGCATGTACCAAGCCACGCAATATTTTCGGATAATGTCTTACCGCGGGCTTTTGCGGTGTAGTAAGCATTTCATATACAAAGTCCTGCTTCGACTCATGTATTTTATTAAGAAATTGTACGACCCTATAGTACGTACTTGGTTTATTAACTCCGCCAAATACAATAAACAACACTTTTTTCATAAGCAGGTTCTACCCCCGTTTTATTTTTTGCTACATACACATTTATGATATACATTCTCTAACGTTCTATGTTAATATGTTTTTGTCACCCTATATTGGAGGTTTATTATGCATATCTGTATGATCGTAACTAGTTATAAAGAACCGGGAAGAACCCATACCGGCGCAGAACTGCAGGCTGATACCCAGCTTCACGCCTTGCAAGATTTGGGACATTCTATTACGGTTATCGCAAAAAAGAAGGTAAAAGAAAGCAAGTTTCATGAAGAAATAGACGGCGTGAACGTCTATCGGGTATGGCCTACTGGATTTCGCAGTATCATTACGGCTTTCCTGTTGTGGCGAAACAAGGAACACTTCGATATCGTTCATCTACATGGCCAGCATGTATTTACTGCAGTAGCCGCTTTTATCTGCAGGCTGTTAAACATTCCTTCAGTAATGAAAATCACGATTGGCGGTCAAGTCTTCTCTCCTACTTCTTTGGACAGGATTTTGCCTAAGAGTTTCATTCCTTTTCGAAGGTTCATCAATTTGCTTTCCCGTCAGGCATCCGCCTATATTACCATTAGTAAAGAAATTGCGGACGAGCTTATTCACTGCAAATTTTTACCGGAAAGAATTCATTCCATCACCAACGGTGTAGATATGAAAAGATTTCACCCTGTTTTAGCGGAGGAACGGCATGCACTTCGAAAAAAACTGGACTTGCCTGAAGATCAATTAATTGCACTATTTTGTAGCCGTCTGATTCATCGGAAGGGATTTGATCTGCTCGTCAACGCCTGGCCAAAGATATGGGAGAAACATAAAGACCTTCATCTTGCAATAGTCGGCGATGGCAGTGCGGAAGCACAGTCCCATATTCAGGCATTAATGGAACGTACTTCGCCTACTGCCATCACTGTTTTTGGTCAGGTTCCCGATTCCGCGCCGTATATGCAAGCGGCCGATATTTTTTTGTTTCCCTCACGGAAAGAAGGCTTGCCCAATGCACTCATAGAAGCCATGTCCTGCGGCTGCGCCTGTATCGCTTCCGACATCGGCGGAAATACCGATCTCATATCTCCTGAAAAAGCAGGCTTGCTGTTTACCAGCGGCGACTATCACGATTTTAGCCATAAGCTGACCGAGTTATTAGACAACAGGGATGAAATCGGCAAACTTGGTGCAACAGCCAGCACTTATATGAAAAATCATTACGATATTCAGGTAATTGCCGCAAAGCTTGATCAGTTATATCAACATATCTCTAACTGAAAATAGCTACTTATACATAACGCAGCAGCCACCACAAAAATTTATTCCTGGATTTGACTGCACTGCATTTCAGGCGATGAATAAACTTTACTCTGTCCACTTCCAGTTTTTCCAGTGACCGAACATTTTCTTCGTCATTCATTAATTCCAGAGCCTCTTGTTCATATCCGTTTTTTATCATTCGCCACAGCAGTTTATATAGATTAAACGCCTCCCGCACAGCCAAATCCCGGGCCAGCTGCTGCTTATCATAGTGAATCAGACTCTGCAACAGAATAAACTTTGCAGAACGGCGAAAAGCATATACTCCATGGATATGCTTCTTCCAGTCCCATTTCGCTCTTATTGCCGAACCGGTACGAATCCGGTAAATCATAAGTTCCCTCGGAACTGCTCTTACCGCTACAAGAGAAACCAGTTTTTTGACAAACTCCTGGTCTTGCGCTACTAAGCAGCCTTCAGTAAAACTCAGATTGTGCTGGTCGATAACGCTCTTGTCAACGAGTATAGCACCAATGTGAATTTGTGTCTTTTTATTGATCACGTCATGCAATATATGTCCATTTACATAGGGGTATGTGAATTTCCGCCTTATCCCGCCGGTATACAAGTGAGAATAGCCGCAATACACCATAGGCACATGATATTTCTCTTTTGCCGCGATCATTTCTTCCAGAAACTCAGGCTCCCACATATCATCCCCATCAAGAAAAGCAATATAAATACCTGACGCCTCTCTTATCCCCGTGTTTCTCGCACTGGATACACCGGCATTTTGCTGATTAAATAAATGGATGCGGGAATCCTCCGCCGCCACTTTCTCCACAATAGCAGCGGTAGAATCCTTTGATCCGTCATTTACCACCAGCAGTTCCCATTCCGGATAAGTCTGCTGTTGTACCGAGCGAATGCAATCCTCAATCTCCGTCTCTACGTTATAAGCCGGAACGACGATAGACACTAACTTTTTCAAAATATTGTCATCCTCCAACATGCATTAATCAACTATAGTCACACTTCAACCCATTGAGCAATAATTGTTTTTAACGAATCATATACTGCATCAACCGGAATTTGTGCCAGGCAGTCTATATTCTTCGGGCATTGCCGCCGCCAGCAGCCGGCACAGTCGGCGCTGATGGTGATGGACTGATGACCGGTGCCGTAAGGGCCATTCCGGTTGGTATCAGTGGGGCCATACAGTGCCACCACCGGTGTTTCCAGTGCCGCCGCCAGATGCATCGGCCCGGTATCGCCGCCGACAAAAGCCCGGGCTGACTTTATAATGGGTGCCAGTTGCTTCAGTGTCGTTTTGCCAACCAGATCAACCGGCGGGATAGAAGTTTTAGCGGCAATCTCCTCAAAAGCCTGGCGCTCCTTGGGGCCGCCGATGATTACCGGTATAAGCTGCTCGGCATATAACCGGTCGACCAACTCTGCAAAATAGGGGACAGGCCAGCATTTATTCGGCCAGTTTGCTCCCGGCGCCAGAATCACGTACGGATTATCCGGCGTAAACCCTGACTGAGCGGCAATCGCTGCCGCCTGCCCGGCTTCTTGGGGAGTAATATGTACTGGGAATCGTACTTTTCCCACCTTACACCCTAAAAAACGCGCAACATCCAGATAGCGTTCCACGACATGGCCTGAACTATATTTCCCGCATACACGCTTGCTCACCAAATGACTGCCTTCCCGGGCATTGCAGTATACCAGCCTCTCACGGGCGCCGCTCAGCCAGCTTATCATGCTGCTTTTGAACAATCCCTGCAAATCAATGGCCAAATCAAAACGATGCTGTTTCAACTGTTTGGACAACTCCGGAGCATGGCAAATTGCTCCCTTTAAGGATTTAAATTTGGGTTTATCAAATATTATAATGTCATCAATATCCGGATTATTCGTCAATAAATCGTAAGCCGGTTTTTCAACAACCCAGGTGATGCGCGCTTCAGGATAAGCTTGCTTTAAAGCGTAAGCTACCGGCAAAGCGTGGACCACATCACCAATGGCGCTTAGCTTGACGATAAGAATATTGCGGTAGGACATTTTTAACCAACCTTTTCTGAACCACAGAGTACGCAGAGAACGCAGAGTTTTTCCGTGCAATAATATCGCACCGTACCAATTTAACCTTGTATCCTCTGCGTACTCTGTGGTTGATCATTATGCTTTTATTTTATTAATAATATTCGTTGACGAACTGCCCTCCACCATAGGGACGAGGACGGTTTTGCCGCCATGCTCCGCTACAATTTTGGCTTCCGGCAGGTCTTCAATCACATAATCGCCGCCTTTGACATAAATATCAGGTTGAATCGCACCGGCTAATTCACAGGCCGTACTTTCTCCAAACAGCACCACATAGTCAACGGCAGACAAGGCAGCCAGCACTTCGGCCCGGTCATTTTCGTTGTTAACCGGACGTGACGGACCTTTCAGCCTGCGTACAGAGTCATCCGTATTCAGCCCTACAATCAAACAATCCCCCAGCTTACGGGCCGCAGTCAGATAGCGGACATGACCAACATGCAATATGTCAAAACAGCCGTTGGTAAATACAACCGTTTTACCAGCGGCTTTTAAGTTAGCCGTTATTGATTGGACTTGATCGCGTAATATAACGGACATACTGAATTCCCCCTGCGCTGCTGTTAAGCTTCGTGATTGCCAATGGCCTCTTGCAGTTCTTCCGGATTGGTCGTAGCTGTGCCGGGTTTCCTGACAACAATACCGGCGGCAAAATTGGACAGTCTGGCGGCATCACGATACGGCGCCCCGGCTGCCAATGCTAAAATCATGGTCGCAACCACCGTATCCCCGGCACCGGTCACATCATATACATCACTTTTATTAGTTACCGGAATATCACTTATCTGACCATTCTTTTCGAAAAGCAGCATCCCATCCGGGCCGCGCGTAATGAGGACAGCCTCGGACCCTAACCGTTCCAGTATGGTCCGGCCTGCCTGCAGCAGCGTATCCGTATCCATTGCTTTTAAGCCTAAGGCAGCAGCAGCCTCGGTTTCATTTTGTTTTACCACCGTCACCCCGGTATAGGACATGACATCATAGCGGGAATCAACCATACAGGGAATCTCCTGGGAACGGCAATAGCCGATGACAAACTCCCTGATACGCGGCGATACGGTATGACTGCCATAGTCACTCAGGACTACGGCAGTCATATGCTGTATGGTCGCCTTTATATATTCCAACAATGTGTTTTCTGTTTCCGGCTGGACGGGTTCTTTGCTTTCCTTATCAATACGTACGATCTGCTGGCGTACAGTAGCCTG
This sequence comes from Propionispora sp. 2/2-37, assembly GCF_001298735.1. Taxonomy (GTDB): domain Bacteria; phylum Bacillota; class Negativicutes; order Propionisporales; family Propionisporaceae; genus Propionispora. The sequence goes on from NZ_CYSP01000002.1 coordinate 225,396, forward strand.
CCCACCGGCCATAACCCGGGTTTTTGTAATGGTCGGCCGGACGGTGTCAGTCATCAGACCATCGGCATGGATACCCCTGTTTCTTAAATCTTTCTGCAGTTGGCTGCCGGCATAGTCATTTCCGACTATCCCCACTGTGTATACATCACCGCCCAGAGCGGCGGCATTATACGCAGCGTTGGCCGCTCCACCCGGCAGCACCTGTTCTGCCGAGTGCTCCAGAATCAAAACCGGCGCCTCCCGGGAAATGCGGGATATTTTCCCTTCCAGGTATACGTCGGCTACCATATCGCCGATGACCATAATATTTTTATTCTTTAACTTAGGCACAAGGCCTAACAATGTCTGCAACGAAACCGTCTCCTTTAAAAGTGAGCCATGTCAATCTCGAACTTGATTTGATCCCTTTTTGCCCGGTACGTAATATGCGCATCCCAGCAGTGCAAATTGTGGGTCCAGGTATAGTCGACATCCTTCACTCTATGACCGTCAATTTCATAGGTGTAGTTGTACGCAATCGCGTTTAACCGGTCGATTTTATAGTTGAACCCGGTACGCAGTTCCTGCTCCGAATTCGGCTGGTTATAGCTAAAGGTAGTATCATAGTCATGATTGTAGGAATAGCCGACCCAGGTTGAAAAGCGGTCGGATACCTTCTTGTTAACACGGACATCAAACCGAAATGGTGTCCAGGTAGAGTCATCGTAGCTTTCTTTAATATAGCTAATGCCTGTCCCAAAATTGAGGGTCGTAGAATCACTGAGCTTAATGGGATCCCGGGAAAAATATACATGGTAATCCTGCCGCCAGCTGCTTTTACGGGAATCTTCCCACTGACCATAGGAAGCACCGTACGTATAACTGAAAGGAGAACTTCCCAACCGTTTACGTGCCGTGTTAAAACTCAACTCCGGTTTTACTTTGATCCATGAATCGTCATCGTCTTTCAAATAACCTTGCTGTAATTTTATTTCATAATCCTCTTCCACATCCCTAAAGCCGTACAATGGTCTAAACCCTTCATTGGAATAATAACGCAAATCAGCAAAAGCCAATAGCTTATTATCGTTTCCAATGGGAGCTTCTAAGTGTTGTTTTAACGTGATGCCGTCACTATCATAGCCGATTTTGGGAAATTCCATCCCTCCTTCACCCTTCTTGAGTGAACCCCGATAAGTCGGCATCGAATAAATAACCGTATTTTTGATCCAAAACTTTGCGTTATAGGCAATATAATGATCCCCGGGCCAGATTTCGATGCGTTCGGCACTCATGCGGTAGTCGGGGACTTTGGCCGGACAGCGGGTCATATAGCCGTTTCGTATGACATTCATTTCCGGATCCAGCTCGATCTGGTTGCCATATACGTGTTCGTCGCCAATTTTCCCCTTGGCCTCTTCAATATGGCCGGTATGGTCCTGATAGTTATAATCTAGCGCATGACCTTCCATATAAAGGCCCGGCTGCATAAAGAGAGCATTATCCTGGACCCACACTTTAAACTGCTGGGAATTGCCCTGCACTTCATTAGCCAGAAGCTTGCTTTCGAGCTGAGTCACATTGACATTGCCCTGGGCCAGAAAATCACCTGTGGAATCCACATATTTCAGTTGATCGGCGTCAATGACAATAGGAGCCTTTTGTTCCGCTTTTTTATTCTCTTTCGTATCCGCACTTGTCTTGTCCTGTTCCTGATTATCCGCAGCGAAGGCCGGGAGATAAGCAGCGACAGCCAACAGTATGCCTGCTGTGCATGCTGCCAAGTGTTTTTGCTTTTTCATGTAAAAGTACTCCTGTCTATTTGTTGGCATTTAACTCTATTATAGTTTACTCTACAGCCTGGAATAATACAATATCCTTCCAGAATTTTGCAATAGCGACATATTACCTCAAATTTCTTTACTATTATGTATACTATTCTACATCATTAGCCTTACTCCTGCCGGAAAACCGGCGGGAAAATATGCAAGGACCCGCAAGGTCTGCGGGTCCTTAAATAAAAACATATTGTTATTGCGCACTAATCCCTGTTACACCAGCATCTTCCCGGGTTTGCACATACATGAGTGCTCCCGGTTTAATCGTAATGTCTTTTCCCTTGATAAACGCACCGCCTACAACCCCAATCGGCCCTAAAATAACCATGCCGGCCACACTGGCTCCGGCGGCTTTCGCCAGGGACTGCGTCTCGGCTTTTGCCTTCTCGCCAACATAGGTAGGCAACAGCGAGCCGTCAATGGCCGTAATACTGTCAAACGACATCTCCAGTTCGGCATCCCGGCCAAAATTTCTCGACCGTTCTACTTTCGTAACTTTGCCGGTGCCCAAAGCGCCTTTGGCAACAATCAGTACACCGCCAAAATAGACATCCTCGGCCACCTGAAACACCACTTCATCCCCCACCCGGCTGGACTTGGAATTCAGTTCTGAAACCATCTCAATTTTAATCAGCGAATCTTTGTTAACTGTCGTGGTCACGGTATTCAGTTGACCTGACGTATAGGTCATATTTAACAGTTTAGCCAGCCGCTCGTTGATGCCGCCTTGTTCATTGGTGCCATAAATCGACCGTTCCAAATTATCCAGACGCTGCAGTGCCGGTCCCGAGGTGACGGCATGGCTGACACTCCATTCCGCCGCATTCAATTTTAAAAGCAGGGAAGGTTCAGCAACCGAAGCGCCATATACATAATCATATAGTTTATCAATCTTGACCAGCAGGGCATCCTCTGTCTCCATGCCATAAATATCGGTTTCCAGTTTTTTAACCCGGTCCAGCAGCGCACCGGTCTGTTCTGCACCATATATCATTTTTTCCACAGCTATTGTTCTATCCAGAGAGTTCAGTTCCCGCGGAATTTCTGCAGAAACAACAACAGTGGACAACATAAAGACAACGACAAGCATGGCAGATAATATTTTGCGAAGCATAATCATCCTCCTTGGTATGTGATCTTAGTTATATTCTCGCTATAAGAAAAAATATCCTGCCGGACGGCAGGATAAAGAAAAAGTCTTTATATCTTTACGTCAATCATAGCCGATACGCCGACACCCTGCACACGGGAAAACTTAACCGCATTCTTGCTGTCGATCGGAATCAGCGCCTTAACCCGGAACTGACTGCCGTTAAAATTTCCTTCGATCTGTACAACCGCCTGCACTCTGTTCACCAAATCCTGAGAACCGGTTACCTGAGCGGCGCCGACATAGCCCCCGCTGCCGAAGGACAAGATGGGAACAACCTTGGTTGCATAGTCATTGCCCGCCCCATGCTGCATGGTTAAGGTATTGATAAAGTTGTTCAGGGGTCCGGCGAATTTGTTGATGACAAAGCCTATGCCACCCACCTTCAAAATATCTCCCAGCCCAAACGCCTGTGCAGCGGGAACTAAGCCGACGGATAACATACAGATAACTAGCAAACCGGCAACAAATTGCTTTTTCATGTGTTCATTCCTCCCTGTTTTTTTCTTACAAACTATTTGATAATCCGATATGTATATCGGGACCGATTTTTAATAAAATACAGCAAAAATAGCGCTGTCAGTATAGCCAAAATCAAATAGGGGACGTTGGCACCTGTAACACTGAGAATATCCACGTTGGAATATGGCGTAGCCGGTACGGCTACCTTCCGCCCAATCCGTGACGCAAATACTATGCCGGCATGTATGCCAATGGGAACATACAGGCTTCCCGAATGTTCATAGCCATAGATAAGAAGCAGCCCCAACGTGGTAATGAGCAAAAACATGCCCACAGAATCAAGGGTCAGAAACTCCAATGACATGGCTTCCCTTATGATGCTTTCCTGTCCCCCGGCCCAGCGTAACAGCCACTTGAAGCTAATCCAGTGCAAACTGCCGAAAAAAGCTGCCGCCATAATGGCCGCCGGAAATTTCCTGCGAAAATCCTGCCAAAACGCTTTATAGACAATCCCGCGAAAAAATACTTCTTCAAGAAAAGCAACGGTAAGTGCCCCCACCAGATACCATAACACATTACGAAAAAAACGGTCATCAATAAAACGGCCCCACTCCATGATTCCGTCTCCGGAAAGCCATTTTGCTATGTAATATACTATAACGGCCGCACAGCCGGCTGCAAAACTATATACGAGCAGTTTTATGCGCTGCCGGTTTATGCTGCCAAGCTGCATGGAGGGCAGCTCCATGCGCGGATATAAATACCATACCAGCAAAGCAACTACCAACATGACCACACGTGATAATACGTCATCCGTATCGGTATGGGCTAATGTCGGGAAATAAGCAAGCAGTATCGGATATATCCAGGTAAATGGCCAAGCAACAGTAAGCAGCGATCCAAACACAATCAATAGCAAAAAAAATCCCAATACAGCCCCTCCTTATTGACTATATAGTCCATTTTACCATAAACCTCGCAAAAATGTGAAGTAATTCACCAATTTTTTGGATTACTGTTTGAATGCAAAGTCTGATAAGCAAAGAAGCAACAGAACCGTCCCCATTGGCAATGAAAAAACTAACCAAGCATGCCTCTGAGGGTACTTGGTTAGTGCTACCGATCTTAAAATGGACTATGTAAGGGTTGCCAGTCGTATAGTTTACCTTCCAAGGCCCGTTTGGCATTGTAGGCGGAAAAGCGTTCGATGGTAAACTCTTTGATATAGGTATCGCCGTTGATCATGTCAGGGTGATTGATAAATTTCCCCTCATTTTGCACATTGAAAGCAAGCAGCGTAAAATAACTGCCTTTTTGTTTTGCGTTCTCCTTAACAATTACGCCTAAGCTTACCGGCGATTGTGGTTCGAAGAAATTATTGGTAATTTCTCTTTTCGATGTAAAGCTTTGTGCTTCTGCAGAAGTTGCCAGTTCATAGGCTTCCGGGAAATACGTTTTCAGATCCTTTATTTTTATGGCATAGTTAAAACTAAAATGCTGAATTTGGACATACGCACCGGGCTTATTGTTTTCGTACATGACCGACATGCGTACCGGGAGATCTTGCGAAACAAAAGAATATAGATAAGTCGGCTCCTTGGAGTATTTATGCCCTTCCTTATCCCACTCTTCCCTCGTCCAGTGATTTTTGCTCTCATCAATGACCGTGCTGTATTCGCCGTATTTAGCGGCAATGATCGCTTGCGTATCATTCAGATTGGCGTAAGCAGCACCACTCAATAGCGTGGTTGCCAGGGCAAAACATAGCCATATTTTTTTCAAAGTTATCCCCCCATGACTTATTTTTAAAGATAAATTGAAACCAAGTGCCATAAATATTACTTTGGTATAATTCTCCTTTCGCTGACTAAACCCCTTCAAAGAAGAATAATTTATTTGAAAATACAAAGAAAGAGATGAAAAAGATCCATTCTCATTTTATGACACAAAAAGACCGCTAACATAAGCTAGCGGTCTTTTGCAGTTTAATCTTAGAAGAAGAATTCAACCTGAGTTTGGAAGAATTTGGATTTTTCACTACCAGCGCCATCAGTGGTCGGTTTCAAGTTTACATACTGTACTTTCCACAAAGCGTTTTCGATTGGAGCATAACCGAAACCAACTTCAAAGCCTTTTGCACCATTTGCTTGATCATTAAAAGCATATGCACCATCAAAAGTTGTTTTAGGTGCAGCATATTGTTCTAAATGACGGTAGTTAACCCAAGCACCGAAGGAACCTACATTTTTAGCGCTAGCGCCTTTATAGCTTACTTGAGTAAACCAGGCAGTATCGTCGTCGTTAGCATCGGATTGACCATAAGAAGCTTGTAACCCAAAGTTTTTACCAAGCTTAGTATCAAAGCCAGCTTCCCATACTTTTACGGAATCATCGCCAAAATCAGTTTCTACATAGTCGCTACCTTTGTTGTCCTTAAATTGATAGTAACCAGCATTGATATTAGACTTATCAGATAGTGCATAAGTTACATCAGCACCCATAACTTGGAGCCTATTTACCGTACCGTAAGAACTCCAAATATCATCATTATTATCTTTACCATAGAAAACATTAGCTTTTACTTTGTCGCCGCCAAAGGCTAAGTTAGCGCCATTCAGTGTGCTATCAATCATCAGACCATAGCCTTTGAAATAGTCAAATTTACCGGCAGTAAGAGTAGCACCACCAATAGGACCCTGTACATATACATTGTCCATGGTAACACTATCTTCTCCACCATTGCCATTCAATCTGTTTTCTGCCTGTAAACGACCATAGTAGGACCATTCGTCATTAATTTTGCCGTTTACATGCAAACGAGTACGAAGTTTCAAGCTGTTACGATCAGCAGCAGGATCAGCGACTTCATCCCAATTATTGTATCTCAGACGAGCTTCACCAGTGATGTTTACGCTGTCAGCAGCAGCTTTCTTTTCCAAAGCGCCAACTCTTACGCCAAGGTTGTCAAGTTCTGCGGAATATTCAGCAGCCAGTTTTTCGATTAAAGCTTTTTGTTCGGCATTGGCTTTGTCTTCTTTAGCCAAAGCTTTTGCTACGATAGTAGCCATTTCATAACGGGTGATGGTTTTGTCACCTTTGAAAGTGCCGTCGCCATAACCGTCAACGATGCCATCAGCAGCCAATTTGGATACTGCATCATAGGACCAGTGTTTTGCAGGAACGTCTACGAACGGGTTAGCAGCAAATGCAGTGCCAGCAACGCTGAACGCAAATGCAAGAGCTAAAGCGAGTAATCTTTTTTTCATTCTTTTTCTCTCCTTAGGTTTGTTTTTTGTTTTATACATGAGCACTCCCCAAGGAAAGGAAACAGTAGTGAGTTTCCACGTTGCCTCAATCATATTTCCTTTTCAAAGAGCTTTGCTCACATCTATCACTTACTTCGAGAACTGCTTTGCGGGTACCTAAGGTTGCACCTCCTTTCTTCCCATTCAGCCCTCTTCAGTGAGAGATCCATTTATATCAAGTATAAGAAAATAGCAAGTAAAAATTTCCTACGTATGTAGTATATTCTGCTTTAGCAAAATAATTCCTGCCTGATTGTTAAATTTTTCTGCTGTTTTTTTAATAATTTTTAATGTCGTGTTAACAGGATTTTCAACTGTTCTCATTATATTCCAAGCCATCAGACCTGTCAAGGGAATATCTGTAAGCAGTATTGAAAAATACAGAAACCACTGTGGATGCCTACTACTCAATACATTCGGCATCCCTTTAGATAACAAAAAACCGCCGGCAGCATTTGCCGGCGATTCCAAGTAATGAAGTTGTTTAGAAAAAGAACTCGACCTGAGTTTGGAAGAATTTTGTTTTATAGTCCGATCCGTCCACAGTCGGTTTCAGATCGACATATTTCGTTTTCCAGAGAGTGTTTGCCACCGGTACATAGCCAAAACCGATTTCATAGCCTTTACCACCTTTTGCCTGACTGTCATTGGCATAAGCACCGTCAAAGGTAGTCTTAGGTGCTACGTTGGCTTCAAAATGACGGTAGTTGACCCAGGCACCGAAAGATCCGGCCTTTTTCTTGTCGGCTTTTTTGTAATCCAATTGCGCAAAATAGGCTTTATCCTCGTCATCCGCATTGGAAGATCCATAAGCGGCAGTAAGCACCAGATTATCTACCAGCTTGGTATCAAAGCCAACTTCCCACAGTTTACCGGAATCGTCCGTACCGGTTGCAAAAACCGCTTCATCATGATTGCTTTTAAAGTTATAGTAACCGGCATTAATATTGCTGTTGGGGCTTAAAGCATAGCTGGATGTAACTCCGTACATTTCCAGTTTTTCAAGACTTTCACTACGTCCAAATAGTTTATTATTATTGTCTTTTCCATAGAATAAATTCGTTTTTAACTTATCGCCAAAAGCAAAATTCACCCCATTGAGCGTGCTATCGATAAGCATGGCGTAATTGGGTTTATAATCAAACCGGCCGAAAGTGACCGTGCCATTAAATAAAGGTCCCTGAACATAAACGTTATCCATGCTGAGCGATTTCTCTTCTTTGCCGTCGCTGCCGTTACGCAGGTCATTTTCAGATGCCAGTCGTCCGGTATAGGTCCACTCATCGTTGATTTTACCGGTTGCATACAAACGGGTACGCAATACGTTGCTTGTTTTGTTTTCTTTGGCGGGGTCATCAAAATCAAAGGTTTTAAAACGAAGCCGTGCTTCGCCTTTAAAGTTGATGCTGTCGGCAGCCGCTTTCTTTTCCAGCTTGCTCACGCGCACGCCTAAGTTATCCAGTTCCTCGGAGTACTCGGCCGCCAGTTTTTCGATCAGGGCTTTCTGCTGGGCGTCAGCCTTGTCTTCTTTGGCCATGGCTTTTGCCACAATGGTTGCCATTTCATAACGGGTGATGGTTTTGTCGCCCTTGAAGGTGCCGTCGCCGTAGCCGTCAATAATGCCGTCGGCAGCCAGTTTGGATACCGCATCATAGGACCAGTGTTTTGCCGGAACGTCGACAAACGGATTGGCGGCCAAAGCCGTGCCGCCTACGCCCAGCGCTACCGTCAGCGCCAGGGTTACTGCCAGTTTCTTCTTCATGTTCATTTTCGCATCTCTCCTTATGTATGTTTTAAACCCTTTGAGAGAAGAACGGGCAGCAAAGTATCCAGGTTTCCTTTACCATGTTTCTTCCCTCCGGCCTGCTCCTATTCCGCGTATGCAAGGACCGGTTCCGTCCATGCCCGCGATAAGAACGAAGCCGGAACGGATTCTCATCCATTCCGGCTTCAGCATACCATAAGTATTTTCCCTAATCCAGCAAGTTAACCAACTCTTAATCTACTGTTAACTTTACCCTCGTTATGTAAAAATTTCCTAACAAAAACCCCACTTCCGGTTAAGGTACTAGTCTTACATCCCTAAAAACCGTTCGGCCAGAATAACGGCCACATAGTCATCCACCGGCACGGGCGGCACCTGCATGGTTACCGGGATCAGCCGTTTCCAGCCGCGGGGCGGATGTTCCTGCCAGTACCGCTTCCTGGCAGCGTCACTGGAGCGATGCTCATCGACGGCAAGGATATCCGGCTTATTGCCGTTGACGGTGATTTCCGCCAGCCGTTTCCGGGCGCTGCGGGACGAGGTCCGGTCACCTACGATCACCCGGTTCAGTTGGTGCTCAGCGATAAGACGTTCTACCGTTCCGGCCAGTTCCGGTGTCGGCACAACCGCCTTATACAAAATTCCCTTTTGTTTATGTACTACAGCCACCCCGCATTTTTCGCTTCCCGGGTCCACAGCTACCACACAATCCTTCAAACCCCACACCCCTTAGGTTAGACTTACATAGTATATTCTGCCAAAAGCAACCAATACCTGCTGTTTACCCGGAAAAGGAAAAGACGCCCCAGCGGGGCGCCTTTCCGGTTCAGGATATTAGAATTTTACGCTAACAGTAGCAGCGGTACGGTGTGCCATGTTGTCAAAGTCTTGGTATTTAACATTCAGGTTCACGTTTTTATCAAGATCTTTGTCGTATTGGTATTCCATGCCTTTAATAGCACCGGTAGCATCGAAATCGACCAAACCTTCGTTAAGAGTGGAGTAGCTGGTGAAAGCACCGGCTTCAGCATCTCTATAGGTTGCGCTTAAGCCCAGCTTGTTCAGTTTGATGCCATAGGCTTTAGCGTCTGCACCTGTGGTATCGTTTTTCACATATTCGACGTTAGCCGATACGTTTTTCCCTACACCAAATTCTGCGTTAGCACCATATTGTTTTTCGTCAGTGGTATCATTTTTCAGGAAGTCGGCAGTCAATTTGGTACCCAGAATTTCAGTGCCATATTCAGCGGCATATACACGGTCGTCTTCTTTGGTGTTACCGGCAAATACGGTTAAACCACCTACTTGGGAAGCAATACCATTTAAGGTTCCATCCATGATGGCGCCTGAACCCAGGAAGATGTCCTGACGGCCAATGGTATTATCCAGGCCGATCGCATGGAAGCCGACATTAGCGGTATCCAGGGCAATGCTGGTAGAAGAATTGTCTTCTTTGGCATTAATGTTGCCGGTAGTCAGACGGGCATTGAATTTTATGTTGTCATTGATCTTACCGTCAACACCGAAACGGGCACGGTAGTCAAGTCCGCTCACACCATCTTGCACGTCTCCGTAACGGACACGGGCATCACCGGAAAGCTTAGTCATGTCTTCCATTTTGTTTTCCAGAGTTTCCACTCTCACACCCAAAGTATTCAATTCACTGGCAAATTCCTGAGACAATTGATCAACAGTTGCTTGTTGATCGGCATTCAGATTTTTGTTCATCGCTTTAGCAACGATTTGGGCCATTTCATAACGGGTCATAGTCTTGTCACCTTTGAAGGTGCCGTCGCCATAGCCTTCAACAACACCGGCCTCTGCCAATTTGTTTACGGCATCATAAGCCCAGTGTTTTGCCGGAACGTCGGCAAACGGGTTCGCAAAGGCAGGAACTGCGAAAGCTACTGTCAATGCTGCAGCAATAGCTGCTTGTAAGAGTCTCTTTTTCATCTGAGAAATCCCCCTAAATATGTTTGTTACGCGGGTGTTGCCACCGGCTTTCCATTCATAACCCGAACGGGAGGAGGATGTTGATGAGTATCCACGTTTCCTCACGGTCCTGCCTCACTTCCGGCTTATTCCTGTTATTGCCCCTGCCGCTTCCGCAGGTTTTATAGTTTACATAATTCTACGTTTCTTTTCGTTATCCTGCTTGATATTCAGGTGTAAATTTTACCATAAATCCCTTATTATCAAGCATAGACTGATCAGTCACGCAGACTGCAAACCATAAATACATTTTACATAATGTATTTATAAATCATTATTTCGCCACATAAAAAAAGAATCCTGCTTATATAGCAGGATTCCCGGCAGGTATATTATGTTAATTAACTGCCCGTACCCGGATATCAATCTTAAGTGGCCCCATACTGGAGATATCGGTAGTAGCCACCGCCGTCATTTCGATTTTACCGGAGCTGTATTTTTTTACTTTGTTAACGGTATCGTAGAACTGAGCCCCGCTGATGGAACCCACCGTTCCCTGCAGCGGATCGGCCAAAATTCCTTGCTTAGTCGCCGCGGCATTTACCTGTTGCAGGAAGTGCAGCACCAGTTCCTCGGTTCCTTTTCCCTCTTCTTCCGGAGCCGTGAAGACCTGGCTGTACACTACGGCACCGCTATCGTACAAGTGGCGGTTGGGGAAAGTATCAATGCTGGCAATAATCGGCTCTCCATATACCGTATTACCGGTAGAAATAATGCGTACTACAACGGTCTGTTTGTCGGCAACAATGGTGTCTACGGCATGATCAAAGTCCTTCTGGGCAACCCAGAGCAGACTAACGTTTTTCCCGGATAGCCCCAGCCTGCTTTTCAGCATTTCATCGGTATTATACATGATACCGCGCAGGTTGTTCTCAATGCTGGCCCGGTCGGCATTGCCGGAAACCATGGCCGTAGCCAGCACTTCGCCGTTCTGGAAGAGAATGGATCCCTCCCTGACCATCTGAAGCCCTTCTTTCAGGTTGCCGGTAAGCTCGTTGAGGCGGTCTACATCATGTTGCAGGGTGGTTTTCGCCTCATTAAGCGAAGTGATGCGGGTATCCAGTTCCTTTTTGGTCGCCTCCAGTTCACGGATTTCCTGGGCCGCTTTGGTCAGATCGCCTTTAGCCGCAGCATAATCAGCCTGTACCTTCGCCAGTGAGGCTGCCGCCCGGTCGCGTTCGGCAGTGACACTGGCCAGTTCGCCGGTGATGGCGGCCAACTGCGCCGTAGTCTCTTTAATCTTGGCGGTCAATCCGCTGTACTCCCGGGTTTTAGCCTCCAGCTCAGCCCGGCTGGCTTCCAGTTCCTGATTTTTGTTCGCCACATCAGCGGATAAGGCGGTCAGTCTTGCCTTTAACTCCTCCATGCCGAATAAGGCCGTACGCACATCGCGGGATACCAGGCTAAGCACGCCGAGGGTGGAGGAAACAATGAGAATGCCGGTAATAATGGTTACCAAAATGGAAGTATGCTTGGGGCGCAGGCCGAATATTGTCAGCTTGCGCTTCCCTACCTTTGTTCCCAACCGGTCGCCAATATAAGCAATCGCCCCTCCGGTAACCGCTAATACGGCAATCAGCACAATACCGTACATACTGCTTCCTCCTTCCCTCTGCACTGCTCTACTGTTATACCGTCATTACCTTGAAGCCCTGCGCACCAGATAAATGCCGGCAGCCAAGGCGATCAGGTTCGGCAGCCAGGCACTGAACAGCGGCGGCAGCGCTCCGCCCTGGCCAAGTGCACCGGATATCGTCATGATAATGTAATAGATAAAGATAATGATGATGCTGATTCCCAGTCCGATCGAGGAACTGGAACGGTTTGGCTGCAACCCCAGCGGTGTGCCGACCAGCGCAAAAATAAAGCTGGCCATGGGTATGGAAAACCGCTGATGCATTTCCACTTCATATACACTGGTGTTTACATATTCCCTCTTTAATGCTTTGATGTTTTGCCTCAATTCCCGGATGGTCATTTCGTCCGGTTTTTTCTGCTCCTGGGAAATGGCCTTCGGTGTTTTGTCCACAGGCATCAGCTGCTGGTTAAAACGCATGGTTCTCTCCACATTGCCCTCAGCGCTAAGATCATTGATGACTCCATTATACATGATCCAGCGTCCGTCTTTCCACTCTGCTTTTTCCGCACTTTCTACGCGGACCATCCGGCCATTGTCAAATTCCTGCATGGAAATTCCCTGCATGCTTTTGCTATTTTCATCATAACGGCGGGCATAAGTTAACCGCTCAATGGTATCTCCCTTAAGATCCTTGATAATGATATGCTCCTGCGACTTAGGGGTTGTGTTTTTCATAATTTCATTTTGGATGATCTGATTATAAGCCACTGTCGACTGCGGAACCACCAGTTCGTTAAAAGCCACCGAAAATAGGCTGACTCCCAGCGCAACCACCAGTACCGGCGCCGACAAACGGAAGAAGCTGATACCACCTGAACGCATGGCCGTAACCTCGCTGGCTCCGGATAAGCGTCCAAAAGCCAGCAGGGACGCCAGCAGCATGGACATGGGAAAGGTGAGAACCACGATCGACGGCAGGCTGTAAAAAAACAGCTTGGTCACCGACAGCAGCGATGCACCGTATTTGGTCACATACTGGGCAATACGGAACAGCGTGCTTGTCCCGATAAAAATACTGGAAAACGAGGCGACACCAAAAAGGAAGGGTCCCAGTAGTTCTTTAATAATATATTTGTCGAGTATCTTCATGCAGTTCTCCTTTTGTCTGTCCGCACCGGCAGCGAATCACTAATATAATATAAACCGCAGAGTACGCAGAGAGCGCAGAGTGTCTTTATTTTTTATAAAATTCTCTGTGTCCTCTGCGTGCTCTGCGGTTCAAACTCTTAATCTATTCTTAGCCTTTATCGTAAGGAAGGCATCTGCTTAACGAAAGACGTGGTATTATCTTCATAATACCACGTTGCCTGTCCGTTTACTCTTCTATTATACCATACCTTTGGCCAAACGCGTCTGGCAATGTGTTCCTAAAGGGCAAATTTTTCACCTAAATAGAATTTTTTAGCAATTTCGCTCGAAGCTATGGTATCCCTGTCACCGGCCACCAGAATCCGGCCTTCGTTGAGAATGTAGGCATGATCGACTATGCTCAGCGTTTCGCGCACATTATGATCGGTAATGAGAATGCCGATGCCGCGTTCCTTCAGATAACTGATGATGGCCTGAATATCGGCTACCGCAATCGGGTCAACCCCGGCAAAAGGCTCGTCCAGCAAAATAAACTTAGGGTCCTTGGCCAGACAGCGGGCAATCTCCACCCGGCGGCGCTCACCGCCGGAAAGTTCCGATCCCTTGCGCTGCCGGACATGAGCAATATGAAACTCCTCCAGCAAACTCTCCATTTTGTCCCGGCGTTCTCCAGCCTTTTGATCCGTCGTCTCCAAAATAGCCAAAATATTTTCTTCTACCGTCAATTTGCGGAAAATGGAGGCTTCCTGCGGCAAATACCCCACACCATGGCGGGAGCGGCGATACATGGGCATCGCCGTAATATCCTCGCCGTTAAGGATAATCCGCCCCGCATTGGGCTGCTCCAGCCCGACAATCATATAAAAGGTGGTCGTTTTGCCGGCGCCGTTCGGCCCCAGCAGGCCGACAATTTCGCCCTGGCTGACTTTGACCGTAACCCCGTCGACTACATTGCGTCCTTTATAGGTTTTCACAAGGTTCGTCGTTTCCATATACATGCCTTGTATATCCTCATTTCCTGGTTTATTGCGGTGTCACGACCAGCCGCGGACGACCCGTGGCTGACATGGCCTTGTCACCCATAGTAATGGTAAGTGTGCTGCCGGTCAGCACATTGCCCTCCTGCACCGCCCGGGCATTGCCGGTCAATACGGCCTTGCTATCCTCGCCGCCGTAATATACGGCATGATCGGACGTTGCATCCAGCTTGCGCGCCTCGCTGACAATATGCACATTGCCTTTCCCTACCGCACGGTTTTCCTTAATAAAGGCTTCCAGATAGTCTGCGGTCATTGTGCCGTCAGGCGTGGTTAGTGTACCACCCGCCGGCACAACGGCGTAATCCTTATCGGAATAATAATCCACGCTGTCACCGGTCAGGCGGCTGTCCTCCTTGGTCAGCACGACATTGCCGCCGGAAGCCACCAGATGATTGTCGCCATAGGACCACACCTCCGGTGCGGTAAGTGTGGCCGTGTCTTTGACCACATGTACGCCGCCGGTGATATGGCCCTCCTTGGTCTTGGTGTTATATTCGGCCCGCTGACCGGTCATCACGGCGTTTTCCTGGATAAATTTAACCCCGCCGCTGGCCTCCATAAGCCCGGTCGTGGAATTGTATTCAATGGTATCGGCTTCCATCTCCACCGGCTTTTGCGGCGCCGCATCCGTCTGCAGCACCGCGCCGGAGAGTAAAAGCACTGTTACAGCGGTTACGATACCCTGTTGTAGGCGATATGGTTTCACGGTGCCACTCCTCCCTGCTGTATGCGGGCATTGCCCGATACTTTTATTTTTTCCAGATTGACATCACTGTCCAGTTGATCACCGGTAAGCACGGTGTCATCACGGGTCACCCTGACACCGCCCGACCCGTGGTAACGCTGTTCCGCCGCCAGCCAGTCCACGCGGGCCGCAGTGAAGGTTGCCCCATCATCGGCAACGGCCTTTACCTCGGTTTCAATGCGCACATCGCGGGTCTTGCCGTCCATCCAGCCCTGCTTGGCGGTCACTATGATTTTGCCGCCGTCCCTTTGATAAAAAGTACCCTGCAGGTTTTTCAGCGTAACATTTTTCGTTTCCGGGTCAATTTCTATCGTCTCGGCAGACAGTTCCCATAACCGTTTGCCGTCATGTTCCTCCACAATGGAACTGCCGGAATACGACAGTTGATTTCGTTCGCTGCCGGCCTCGGCCGCCGGCTCCTGGGAAGCAGGCGGCGCGCTTAGCAGATAGTAGATGCCTCCCGCCAGCAGCAGGGCGACACAGGCTGCCACGGCAACTATTTTTTTGTTCAAGCCTGTTCACCCGCTCCCTTGTCTTTATTATCGTCAGCGTTATCCTTGGTTGCCGCAATCTCACGCCCGTCCAGACTCTCGTCGTCAGGCTTTGTATTCCAGCGCTTTTGAAACCACAGCCACTCGTCCGGATAGCTTCGGATAAATGTTTCCAGATGGTTGGTCATGGTCACGGTAAGGCGCCGGATATCTTCACTCTCATTACCGGTATCTTCATAATAAAACGGTTTATGGATGATCAGGCGATGTCCGCCCTCTTTCTTCCTCACAATATAACACGGCACCACCGGCGCTTTAAAGCGTCTGGCAAAAACCGCCGGTCCGATAGGCGTCGAAGCCGGTTTGCCAAAAAAATCAACAAAAATTCCGCTTTTACCGGCATCCTGGTCGGCCAGGAAACCCAGTCCCTTGCCCTTTTTCATGGCCTTGGCCGCAGCCACCAGTTCGGTTGTACCGCGGGCAAAAATTTCTATGCCGACCATCTCGCGGTATTCGTTCAAAAGCCGGGTGTGCTGATCATTCGGCTGCCGCTTAATGACACTGGTGATAGGCAGACCGGACAAAGCCAGTCCGGCGCCCAGCCACTCCCAGTTGCCGACATGGGCGGTCAAAATGACCACTCCACGCCTTTCAGCCAGCGCTTCTTTAAAATAATGCATATTTTCAATGCTGACATATCGCTGAAAGTTTTGCGGTGTAAGCGCCGGCGTATACATAATCTCCAAAAAGGTCTGTCCGATTTTGGTGAATAAGCTTTTGATAATGGTTTCACTTTCGGCTGCCGATAACGACATGCCTTCCATAATCTGGGCAATCGCCCTGTTGCGCTGGCGCCCGGCCAGCCGGTAATACAATTTTCCCAGCCATTTCCCTGCCTGTAAGACAAAGGTGTACGGCAGCGACGAAATCATACGGCTCATTGTCTTTAAGGTATGATATTGCCAATTTGATACCACGCACCGCACCTCCGTTTCCCTCTGAGTCGCTTTGCTGCTACTGCGTCATAACTTCATTGCCTGTCGCCACGTACGTGGCGACAAGGGCTTCCCATTTGCCTTGTGCTTTTAAAATCATCTCGATAATTTCCCGCACTGCGCCCTGGCCGCCGGAATGCGTGGCCACATAGTGCGCCCGTTTCTTCACTTCCGCCACGGCATTGGCCGGTGCACAGCCGAGCCCTACCCTGGTCAGTACCGGCAAATCATTAATATCATCACCCACATAGGCGATTTCCTGCAAGTCCAGTTTGTGCTTGTCTGCCAGAGCTGTCAGCGCCTCCGCCTTGTCGGCGGCCCCCTGATATACATCCTGTATTTTTAATTCTTCGCCGCGCCAGCTCACCATAGGGCTTTGGCGTGCCGTAATGATCGCCGTCCTGAGCCCGGCCTTATGCGCCAGGGAGATTCCCAGTCCGTCATGGCAATAGAACACCTTCATGACTTCCCCTTCCGGCCCTACCGGAAGGGTCCCGTCGGTAAGTACACCATCCACATCAAAAATCAGTAATTTGATATGGGCTGCCCGTGACCTATAATCCATTATACCACTCCTTGGCGTAATAAGTCAGTAAGGTGAATAATACCAATTGCCCGGGCCTGTCCATCCACTACCGGCAGTACGGTAATCGGACGCGGCTGATTTTTTTCCATGATATGCAGCGCCTGTGCCGCCAGTTTGTCCGCCGTAATGGTGCGCGGAGTTCTCGTCATCAGCTCTTCTACCGGCTTATCCAGAAATTCATGCCCCTTTTCCAGCCCGCGGCGGATATCACCGTCGGTTATAATTCCCAGCAGTTTCCCGGAGCCGTCCACTACTGAAGTGGCGCCAAGCCCCTTGTCGGTAATGACAAACAAGGCTTCTTTCACTGTTTTATCCGGAGCGACCACCGGGTTGTCCTCCCCTTGGTGCATAACGTTTTCCACCGTCAACAGCAGCTTCCGCCCCAGAGCGCCGCCAGGATGATAAAGGGCAAAATCTTCCGGTGTAAACTTGCGGGCGGACAACAGGGCTACCGCCAGGGCATCGCCCATCGCCAGGGTGGCGGTCGTACTGGCCGTCGGTGCTAACCCCAACGGGCAGGCTTCTTTTTCCACACTGACATCAATAAAGAGGTCGGCGGCATTGCCCAGGGTGGATTTTTCCCGGCCGCTCATGGCAATCAGGGAAGCACCGATGCGTTTAATGGCCGGTAAAATATTGATGATTTCCTGTGATTCACCGCTGCTGGAAATACCGATGACAATATCCTCCGCTGTAACCATGCCCAAATCACCGTGGATGCCCTCCGCCGGGTGCAGGTAAAAGGCCGGTGTACCGGTGCTGGCCAGTGTTGCCGCCATTTTCCGGCCGATAATCCCGGATTTGCCCATACCGGTGATCACAATCCGTCCCCGGCAGGCTAGAATTTTATCCACAGCGGCCATAAACCGGTCGTCAATGCGCGGAATCAAATTTTCCACAGCCGCAGCTTCGATGGCTAACACCTTTTTGGCTTCTTCCTGAATATTCATGCTGATACCTCCTGATAAGTTAGGATAAAAGCTTGTCTCTGCGGTTTATCTTTATATTTTTTAATGGCACTTATGCCGTTTAACAATATTGTCGATGGCAATGACGTCTTTTAACAGGTCTTCCAGCTGATCGACGTACAGCATGTTGGGTCCGTCGGACAGTGCTTCCTCGGGATTATCGTGGATTTCCATAAATAATACGTCAATACCGGTGGCAACCGCCGCACGGGTAAGGTAGGGCACGAACTCCCGCTGTCCGCCGGAGGAAGTACCGGCGCCGCCCGGCAGCTGCACGCAATGCGTGGCGTCGAAAACCACCGGGTACCCCATAGCCCGCATCATCGGCAGCGAGCGCATATCGGCTACCAGATTGTTATAGCCAAAGCTGGCGCCCCGTTCGGTCAGCAGGATATTTTCGTTGCCGGCTTCCCTTATCTTATTGATGACATTCTTCATATCGTTCGGGGCCAGAAACTGGCCTTTTTTTACATTAATTACCTTGCCGGTCAGGGCCGCTTCATGCAGCAAATCGGTCTGGCGGCTTAAAAAAGCCGGAATTTGCAGAATATCCAGCACCTCGGCGGCGGCTTCAATCTGGTTTACGCAATGAATATCGCTCAGCACCGGTACATTCAGTTCGTTCTTAATATGCTTCAAAATCTTAAGGCCTTCCTCCAGGCCCGGCCCGCGGAAAGAGCTGTGGGAAGAACGGTTGGCCTTATCAAAGGATGCCTTAAAGACATAGGGCACCCCCAGATGCCCGGCGATGGCTTTAATGGAGCGGCCAATTTTCAGCGTGCGCTCCGGATCTTCGATCACACAGGGTCCGGCAATTAAAGCAATTGGATTTTGTCCGCCAACAGTGATTGGTCCGATTTTAACAATATTCATCGATTAAGATGCCTCCTTATTTTTCCCGTTGCAGGATATGTCTGACTTTTTCCAAATCTTCCGGCGTATCCACTCCTACCGGACGGAACGAGGTCTCCAGTACCTTGATGCGGTAACCGTGTTCCAAAGCCCGGAGCTGCTCCAGCGATTCCGCCCGTTCCAGAGGCGTGGGCGGCAGTTTGGCATAATGCAGCAAAAAATCGCGCCGGTAGGCATAGATGCCGATATGCTTATATACCTTGTAGCCTTCATGCTTTACCCGCGGATACGGCAGCAGCGAACGTGAAAAGTACAGCGCATAGCCGTCCAGCCCGGTGATCACCTTAACGGCATTGAGATTATCATACTCATCCGCTGCCGCTTCCGTCATCAAAGTCGCCATGACCAGGCCGGAATCGCCGGTAAAAGCCGCGGCCAGCTGATCGATTACTTCCGGTGCAATCAGCGGTTCGTCGCCCTGTACATTAATGATGACGTCCACCGCCGGAAAAGCCGACGCCACTTCGGCCAGCCGGTCGGTTCCGGTGGGATGATCGGGCGATGTCATCATAACCTTGCCGCCGAAACGGTTCACGGCTTCCACTACCAGCCGGCTGTCGGCGGCAACCAGCACTTCCGACGGGGAAACAGCCCGGCTGGCCCGTTCATAAACATGCTGAATCATCGGTTTGCCGGCAATATCGGCCAGCGGTTTGCCCGGCAGACGTGTGGAAGCATAACGAGCCGGAATTACACATAATATATTCACTTGCTAACCCCCTCATTAATCGGTAACCGTCTCTCCCTGCACAAAGGCAGGAGTAGTTTGCTGATCAGCCACCCGGTTAATTAACTCCATCATTTCCGGGTAGCCCTCGGTAAACCTTAGTTCAATATCCAGCATATATATTGGTAAGGGACGCTGGGAATGAATAAATTCGGCCGGAATTTTCACGGCATCTTTTCCGGTGGTGATCACGGCATATACGCCATTTTCCACAGCCCGCTGCATGACCTGCTGCATTTCCACCATAGTATAGCTGTGATGATCGGGATAACGGGCGGAATACACCACTTCGGCCCCAATATCCACAATCGTTTGTTCAAAGGAAGAGGGATTGCCGATAGCCGACAGGGCCATGACCTTTTTCCCCCGGACGGTTTCCAGCGGCTCCATGTTTTTATAAACATCGCCCTTATACCATTCCTCCACTTCGATAAAGCAGCGCGGACTATGAAGGCTTTCCACCACCAGGGCATGGGGGTTATAGTGCCGGACAACGTCGCGAATACTGCTCCGGGCATCTTCGGTGGACTGATCGGCCTTGGTCAGCAGGATAGCCTGTGCCCGGTCCAGATTTTCCAGCGGCTCACGCAATGTACCGCGCGGAAGCAGAAAATTATTCCCAAAAACATTAATGGTGTCAATAAGTACAATATCCAGATCACGCTCTAACTGCCAGTGTTGATAGCCGTCATCCATAATGATCACTTCGGCCTGAAAATGCTGAACGGCATAATTACCGGTTATGGCCCGGTCTTTACCGATTAATACCGGTACTCCCGGTAAATTCTTGGCCAGCAGAAAAGCCTCATCACCGGCTTCAGCTGCCGACATATAGATCTTGCTGCCGTCGGACACCAGCCCGATTTTCCCCTTATATTGAGCCCGGTAACCCCGGTTCAGGATAACCACCCGGTGTCCCGAATCCCGGATGATGGCCGCCAGACGTTGTGCCGTCGGTGTTTTGCCGGTTCCCCCCACCGTAATATTGCCCAGACTGATCACCTGGCATGGCAGTTTATGGCGTTTTAACAGATTATAGCGGTATAAGGCCAGTTTGACGTCAACACCCAGGCCATATATGAAGGAAAGAAACCGCAGCACGGAGAGCAGCACGTCTGCCAAGGGGCCCTGTTTTTCGCCATGAATTAACTTATAAAAATAGCTATAGAGATAGAGTTGCGATGTTTCACGCGAAAAGGCAGCGGCCTTGCCGGTCTCTTTCTTTTTCCGGGCGTCCTCCAGCAAATCCCGCAAATGCAGGGCACTTTTGCGGGCCGCTCCCTGATTTTCTTCAATAATCGCCAGCGACCGGCGCGACATATCCTCCCGCAGCCCCTCGTCCTTAAGCAGTTGCAGCATGCTCTGCTGCAGTTCTTCGGCATTTTTGACGGTAACACAGGCTTCCCGTTCGGAGAACAAGGCATAGGTGTCTTTAAAGTTAAACATATGCGGCCCGGTGAGAATGGGTTTGCCGTGCGCTGCCGGTTCTAAAATATTGTGCCCTCCGCGCGGAACCAGACTGCCGCCCACATACACGATATCACCGATGCCGTATATTTTACCCAATTCGCCAATAGTGTCCACCAGGACGACATCATGGCCGATGCCGGGCTGCTCCTTAAGGACGGTGCGCTGCGCCGCCTGCAGCCCGTATTGGACAGCCAGGTCGATAATTTCCTGAGTCCGTATGGTATCACGGGGAGCAATGATCAGTTTGGCAGCCGGAAACTCCTCCCGTATTCCGGCAAAAGCGGTAAAGAGCGGTTCTTCTTCTCCTCTATGCGTGCTGCCGGCAACGACAATGGGCGAACTGCCGGCAAGGCCCATCTCCCGGAAAAGTTTCTCCTTCTCTTCGGCGCTGACTGCGGTATAAGTCTGATCATATTTGGTATTGCCGGTGATAATAACCCGTGCCGGATTGGCACCTAACCGGATAATATAGTCGGCATCCACTGCCGACTGCATGCAGAACCGTCCCACCGTCCCCATCATATCCCGCAGTATTCCCAGCAAATAACGGTACCGGACGACGCTCTTATCGCTAATGCGGCCATTAGCCATCATAACCGGAATTTGATTTTCCCGCATGGTCTTTAAAAACTCAGGCCACAATTCGGTTTCCACCGGAACAAATACCTTCGGCTGGATTCTCGTTACCACCGACCGGCTGATCCAGGGTAAATCCAGCGGGAAATAGATAATAGCCGTCGCATCTTTGACAATTCGTCTGGCCATCTCATAGCCGCTGGAAGTTACCACCGAAACCAGAATCGGCGAATCCGGCATCTCCCGGTGGAACTCCTTGACAATGGGGCTGGCGGCCACAATTTCCCCTACTGAAGCCGCATGCACCCAGATGCAGTCCTTATGCGCCACCTTATTAATTTCTTCGCTTGGCAAAATGCCCATACTTTGACGCAGCCGCTCCCCAAACCCTTTTTCCCTGACAGTCCGGAAAATAAAAACCGGAGTAGCAGCCAAAACGAGCAATAAGCCAAGTATATTATACAAAAAATGCATAGATTAACCTCTTTCCCATAAAGTGGCGGCCCTATTACTTACGTTGTACCGCAGCCGCGTTGCCGGGATTGCCGGAAAACTGCACCTGGTGCAGCTTATGGTAAACCCCGTTTAATGCCAGCAGTTCGTCATGCGTTCCCCGTTCCACAATCCGGCCTTTCTCCAGGACCAGAATCATATCGGCCCGTTTAATGGTGGACAGGCGGTGGGCGATCACAAAGGAAGTACGCCCCGCCATCAGTTTGTCCAGGGCTTCCTGAACCAGCTTTTCACTTTCCGTATCCAAAGCCGAAGTGGCTTCATCTAAAATCAGCACCCGGGGATTTTTCAAAATAGCCCGGGCAATGGCAATGCGCTGGCGCTGTCCGCCGGACAGCTTCGAACCGCGTTCCCCGATCTGCGTATCATATTCTTCCGGCATCTGGCTGATAAAATGATGCGCGTTAGCCGCCTTGGCAGCGGCAACTACTTCTTCCTCGCAAGCATCCAGCCGGCCGTACAGAATATTTTCATAAACCGTACCGTTAAACAACACGGTTTCCTGCGGCACAATGCCAATTTGTTCCCGCAGGGAGTCCAGGGTTACTGTCTTAATATCGATGCCGTCGATGCTAATGTAGCCGGAACCGGGATCATAAAACCGCGGAATCAGGTTGGCCACCGTGGTTTTGCCGGCACCGCTGGGGCCGACAATGGCCACCATCTGCCCCGGTTTAGCTTGCAGCGATACCTCCTGCAGGACCGGTTCACCGGTTTTATAAGAAAAATTGACCTGGTGAAACTCCACTTCGCCCTGAATCCGCGGCATGGACACCGCATCCGGCATGTCTTTAATGTCCGGTTCGGTGTCCAGCACGGCAAAGATGCGCTGAGCGGCTGCCAGCGACCTTTGCACGCCGCCGTATACCCGGCTGAGACGTTTAATCGGGTTGGACAGATTGACGGCGTAAATCAAAAAGGCAACTAATGATCCGGCTGTTAGATGGTCATTGATGACTTCCCAGCCGCCATACCAGATAATCAGGGTAACAGCGACGGCGGCCAAAAATTCAATAATGGGTGTTAACAGTGCCATTAACTGCGCTGTTTTCATCTGGGCCCGGAAGTTTTTATAATTTTGTTTATCAAAGCGGTCTATTTCATGTTCTTCACGTACAAAAGACTTAATCACCCTCGCGGCGGAAAGTGTCTCCTGCAGAATGGAGGTGATATCCGCGGCCCGTTCCTGCATTACATGACTGGCTTTTCTCAGTTTTTTTCCGAATATATTAATAGTCTGCGCCACCAGCGGCACAGTGACAATGGTAAGCAATGCCAGTTTCCAGTGAATATAAAACATAGCTCCCAGTGAACCAATCAGCGTCATGCCTTCCGTAACGCCCTCAATGACATTATCCACTAAGGCATTTTGCAGGGCAGCCACATCATTGGTGATATAGCTCATCAGCGTACCCGTCTGCCGCTTTTCGTAATATGACAAAGGCAGACGCTGCATATGACGGTAGACAGCCCCCCGGATATCAATGATCACCTTCTGGCCGATATAAGCCATCAGGTAGGTTTGACCGTAAAAGAAAATTCCCCTTAAAACAAACACTACCACAATCCCGCCGGCAATGATATTCAGCATGGTCATGTCTTTTTCAGCCAGCACTTTATCAATAACGTCCTGCATAATCCAGGGTATATACAAATTGGTGCCGGCAGCAAACATAATACAGAAAACGGCCAGGATCAGCCGGGGAATATAGGGACGGATGAAGTTGAGCAAGCGTATATAGGTATTCATGAATGTCCTCCAGCATGGGTATGGGCAACCTGCAAAATGAGTTCGGCCGTTCTTTGCACGGCTCCGCTATCACCTAATTTTCTGCGCATATCCGTCAAATCCTGCAACATTCGCCCGCGAACACCGTCATCCTGCAAAATAGCCAAGGCCCGCTCGGCAGTCTTTGCCTCATTGGCATCTCCCTGCAGCAGTTCCGGCACAATCTCCCGGCCGGCAATAATGTTGGGCAGGCTGACATGGGGAATGCGGATTAAAAATTTCCCCAGAAAATAAGTGAGCGGTGACATTTTATAGACGACTACGGTAGGCAGTTGCATCAGCGCGGTTTCCAATATGGCCGTTCCAGACGCCGCAATTGCGATATCGGCAATATTCATCAAATCATAGGTATTTTTGTCGGTCAGGGTTACCTGAATGCCGGCATGGTTTATTTTATCCTGCAACATTTCCCGGGAAATTGTCGTAGCCACCGGCAGGAAAAATTGACAGCCGGGCAGCTCTTCGCTAATTTTTTCCCCGGCAGACAACATGATGTCGGTCAGTTGCTCCACTTCCTGCTTTCTGCTGCCGGGCATAAATAATACCAGCGGGCGCTGCGGGTCGGCTCCGAAATGGCGATACGCTTCCTCCTTGCTTAGCGACGGTTTTACAATATCCAGCAAAGGATGACCGACAAAGGTCACTCTGGCTCCCGCCTGCCGGTAGACTTCCGCCTCAAAGGGAAAAATAGCAGCCACCTGCTCGGTAATTTCGCCAATATCTTTTGCCCGGCCCTTTCGCCAAATCCAGACCTGCGGACTAATATAGTAAACAACCGGAATGCCCAGCTTTTTGGCTTCTTTCGCCAGACGCATGTTAAAATCCGGATAATCAATGACTACCAGTACATCCGGCTGTTCCGCCGCCAGCACACCGGCAAGCATATTTTTTAGCCGGAATAAGCGGGGCAGGTTTTTCACCACTTCCACCAAGCCCATGACGCTGATGTCGGCAATATCATAAAGAATATCCACACCCTCGGCCCGCATGGCCTGTCCGCCCATTCCCAGCAGCCGGATATCCGGCTGCAGTTTTTTCAGAGCCCGGACCACACTGGCCCCATGCAGGTCACCGGATGCCTCGCCAACGGAAATCATGATTTTTTGCATAAACAGTGTCCTCCGTAGTGTGCAAATACATGATTAGTATAATTCATTGATATAATAATAAACCTAAAAGATAAATGTAGACTTAATTCAGCTGGACTTTGATCCCGTCTGAAGTTTAGCCGCTCCTATCCCGGGACTTATCCTCTTACAGAGGTATAACTTCCACTTGTAGAAGCCGGGAGTCTTAAAGCGGGTAAATCACCGGCTAAAAAAGTTGCCTGCCCATACGACAAAAAGGCGCTTACGCGCCTTTGGGCTGCCTGCGGCACCCGTTTTACCAGAATTATATGGCTACAATAACCAAATTATGGCTGTTGGCCAAATCCAGCACGGCATCTCGCTCAACCAGAAGGGTTTTACCGGCTTCAATCGCCAATGCCGTTGCACCGGCCTCAATCATGGAACGGATGGTGGCTAAGCCGACGCCGGGCACATCAAAGCGCATATCCTGCCGCGGCTTGGCGGTTTTAACCACCGTAACGCCGCCGCGGCCCAACTGACCGCCGCGTTTAATACAGGCATCGGTGCCTTCAATGGCTTCAACCGCCATAACGGCACGGTTCTTGACAACCACCGTCTGTCCGATATCCAGCCCGCCGATATGTTTGGCCATAGTAAAACCGAAATCCATATCGGCCTTTTCCTGCTCCGACGGCTGACGTTTCGTCAACACGCCGGGAGCCGGCATCAGCATTCTGATCAGTGCGGTCTGATCCAAAACCCCGATTCCCTCGGCCGCCAGTTCCCTGACAAAAGCCAGCATTAAGGTATCATCCTGGTGGTTCTCCAATCCGGCCAGCAGTTTTTGCATGCGGGCATCCGGACGCTGTGTCCCGTCAAAAACAAGTTCTTTGGTAACTTTGCCGATCATAGTGGCTTCCGTAACCCCTTCGTTTTTCAGGGTGGTAATGATCCGGTCCAGTTCGCCGACGTTAATGGGATGCGTAGCAGTCGCCGCCGTGGAAAGTTCCGCATCAACCTCCGGCAGCAAGGCTATAGCAATCACGGCAAAGCCCATGCCGCGAGCGGCACGGGCAAATTCTACCGGCAATTTCCCTAGACCAGCCAATAAACCAATTTTTTTCATCAGCCATACCCTCTCTATTCCGCTGTGTCCTTGCGTCCGCGGCAGATGCCCCGTTCAGCGTTACGCAAAAAACGCATAAAATGTTCGATTTCCTCACAGGATTCCAGTTCCTGCTCCATCACGGCAATAGCCTGATCCAGGCTCAAGCCCGAACGGTACAGCAATTTATAGGCTTTCTTTAAGTTGCGGCGCGCCAGCAAACCAATTCCGGCACGCGACATGCCCACATTATTCAGGCCGGATACCTTAGCCGGATGACCGTCGACAGTTACATACGGCGGTACGTCCTGCACCACTTTGGAGGCACCTCCGATCATGGCGTTGCGGCCGATTTTCACAAACTGGTGCACTCCCGACAAGCCGCCGATAACAGCCCGGTCCTCCACCGTCACATGTCCGGCCAGCGTGGCGGCATTGGACATAATCACATTATTGCCCACAACACAGTTATGCGCCACATGAGTGTAGGCCATTAACAGACAATTGGACCCCACCCGCGTCTCCTCGTTTTCACCGGTAGCCCGGTTTACGGTGGCAAATTCACGGATTTTGGTATTATCGCCAATAAACACATAGCTTTTTTCACCGGCAAATTTTAAATCCTGCGGTTCGGTACCAATGGAGGCGCTGTGAAAAATCACGCAGTTCTTGCCAATACTTGTCCAGCCGTCAATTACCGCATGAGCCCCAATGACCGTACCGTCACCGATCAATACGTTTTCACCGATCACGGCATACGGCCCGATTTCCACATCTTTGCCTAAACGGGCTCCGGGATGAATGACTGCGGTTTCATGTATTTTACGTAATGAAATTACGACAGATTCAGGTTTCATCCTATATCAACTCCTTTAAAAATGAGTACAATGTTGTACATCGTCTGTACTGACCACTCTATACCTATAATCCGACTATGCAGTCACAGTATGGCAGTCCGTTTTAGAGCAAAAACAGTCTTTATTCAGATATTTTATCACTTATGACGATTTTTCAAACAACTTTCACCATTTTACTCATTAATACATCATGATCCATAAACAATCCGTAACAATCCGTTTGATTATACATTACCGGCTCGACAGCGCAAATAAAAACTCGCCTTCCGCTACCAGTTGATTGTCCACGAACGCTTCTGCCCATAATTTGCCCATGCTGCTGCGTACTTTCAACAATTCGGCCACCATTTGCAGCTGGTCACCGGGAACAACCGGTTTCCGGAATTTAACCCGGTCCATGCCGGCAAACAGCGCAAGCTGCCCCCGGCGGTCATCCGGGCACAGCAGGGCCACACCGCCGACCTGCGCCATCGCCTCCAGAATAAGCACACCGGGCATTACCGGTTTACCGGGAAAATGCCCCTGAAAGAAGTTCTCGTTAAAGGTTACGTTTTTAATGCCTACAGCACGCTTCATAGGCTCCAATTCAGTGATACGGTCCACCAGCAGAAACGGATAGCGGTGAGGCAGTATTTTTTGAATATCGGTCGAAGATAACATTTGTATAATCACTCCTAAACTAGAGTCTGGTAAGTAGTCCATCAATCCTGATCCTTTGGATACCAGCGGGTTATTTTCCGTATAGCTTCGTTGTCGTCAGCCGGCATACGTCCGGTATGACTCCCTCTCCGCCTTGCTATACGGAAAATTCCCGCGCCACTATCCTCACAGTTTTAGAGTTGACGGCCTACTAGCCTCCAGTATTTTCTTGGCTAACGCCGTATTTAGAGCATGGCCTGATTTCACAGCAATTACGTGTCCACGCACAATCCCGGCCAGGGACAGGTCGCCAATGACGTCCAGTATTTTATGCCGGACCAGTTCGTCGGAAAACCGCAGCGGATTGAGTGGTTTCCCGTTCTCATACACCAGGGCATTATCCATGCTGCCCCCCAGCGCCAGCCCTTGCTCCTGCAAAGATTTGATCTCATGCATAAAACCAATGGTCCGGGCCGGGGCAATTTCCCGGATAAAGGTATCCGGATTAATTTCGTAATCCCCGAATTGCACCCCCAGCTCCGGATGGGGATTTACGGAAGTAAAGCTGATACGCAGACCGTCATAAGGCAACAGGGCAATGAATTTATCCTCCACCCGTATACTATATTCCCTGTCTACCGCAATAACCCTGCGTGGCGCCGCCAGTTCAAGCCTGCCCGCCTGCTGCAGCAGGTTGACAAACGTAAGTGAACTGCCGTCACCTACCGGCGGTTCAGCGGCATCCAGCTCCACCAGGCAGTTATCCACTTCCAGCGCCGAAAAAGCAGCCAGCAGATGTTCCACGGTAAAGACCCTGGCTGCACCGCCTTCCAGCGTGGTTGCCCGCTGGGCATTGGTGACATACGACGCGCTGGCTTTCACTCCGGGTCTGTCCGGCAAGTCGGTCCGGACAAAAACAATGCCGGTCTCAGCCGTTGCCGGGTTCAGCGTCATGGTTACATTCTGCCCCGAGTGCAGGCCGATACCGGTATATGATATTTTCTGGGCAATTGTAGTTTGGTTGTGCATAACAGTTAGACCTTTCTGACATAATTAACCTTTACTTATTCTACAGAAATTTACTGTTTCCCGCAAGAGATAGCGAAATATTTTTTACTCCGGCGGAAATTTGCCCGCAAAAATAGGACATAGCGGCTGCATAGCCTGCCGCTATGTCCTCAGGCTTTAGGCAATCCGTTTTCCTGCCAGCGTTAACGCATTGGTGTTCATCTGGTACTGAATCAACTCCTTATACTTTTCGCCGATATCGGAAACCGGATGAACAAACACTTCGGATGGGATTCCCTCTTCCTTGATGCGGCCTTGATCCATCAGCACAATGCGGTCGGCTACATGCAGGGCAAAGGGAATTTCGTGGGTTACGACCAGCATGGCACTGGCACGGTATTTAGCCAGTTCTTCCATAACCACCAGCACTTCGCGTACCAGTATGGGATCGAGCGAGGCCGTCGGTTCATCCCACAGCATCAAGTCCGGCTCAAAAGCCAGGGCTCTGGCAATGCCCACGCGCTGCTGCTGACCACCCGACATTTCCCCCGATTTATGCCCGGCATGGCTCTCCATGCCTACTTTGCGCAGCGCTTCCTTCGCTTTTTCCTCCGCCGCATCCCGCGGCATGCCGCCCATAACCAGCCCCAGCATGACATTTTCCAGTGCTGTCAGGCGGCCGATCAGGTTAAATTGTTGAAATACAAAACCAATCCGCTTGCGAATCCGGCGCAGCTCATCATCATTCATGGCAACAATATCCCGGCCGGCAAACAGGATGCTGCCGCCGTCCGGTTCAATCAAACGGTTGACGGCGCGGATGGTGGTCGATTTACCGCAGCCCGACGGCCCCATCAGCACAACGGTTTCTCCGGCAGCCACTTTTATGCTGACATCTTCCACCGCCGTTACCTTGCCAAACCGTTTACAAAGATGGCTGATTTCCAACATGCCTGTTCCTCCTTACTTAAATTTAATCTTACGCCGATTCAGTTTCTGCATTAATCCGGGACGTCCGCCGGGCACCACAATCTCCCGCATGATCTCATCAAAAGACAGCCCCATGGCTTCACCGGCCATGACCTCTTCCGTGGACACCGGATTAATTTTCTCCGCATAGCCGGCGGCAATTAGTCCCAGCAGCGCTCCAATCACCGGTACGCCCAGCCAGGGCAGATAGGGGATGCCGCCGTCTGCCAGAATAAACATGGCAGTCAGCATGACGGCTCCCACGGCCATACCGTACCGGCGCTCCACAGCGGTAAAGGTAATCATAACCCGGTAAACCACCCCGCGCCAGCCGGAATGCGTCGTTTTGACCGCCAGCCGTTTGCGGCGCATAACCGCCATAACTGCCGTATGATCCAAAGCCAGAAAAACCAGTGTGGCAATCATGGCCATCAAACCGGCCAGAATAGCCCGCACCTCATTGAGTACTTTATATACCTGGCCGCGGGTATCCGGCTCAATGACACCCAGGTCGCTGGAATAAAGCGAGGCGTTGCTGTGCCCCACCTGCGCTTCCACCAGCGGTGCCACCGCTTCAGTACCGATATTGCGGCTGGTGAGAATTTGAATCCGTTCTCCCGGTATAACCTGTCCGTCAATAAAGTTATCGAGCAGTTTTACCGAACGGCCGATTTCCTCGTCTTTTAGTGCCGGAACGGCCTGTGCCATATACTGTAACTGCGCGGTAACCAGCGGAACATTGATATGATTTAATTTGTCCAGTTGTTCGCTGGCACCGGCCAGGTTTTGTTTTGCCCCCTGGACATCAAAAGACCGCAAGTTGGCAATGCTGTCCTGCCCGCTAACCGTAATCGTATTGATCAGGCCCTGCACCTGCTTTGCCTGATCAGACACTGTCTCCAGCGCCCCCAGGGTCTCACTGAGGCCGGTCAGGTTTTGCTGTGCCCCGTCAATTGCATTGACTGTATCTTTCACTTCGGGATTAATCAGCTGGACCACCTGCAGCCCGGTACTGATTCGGCTTAAAGCCTGGCTGGAGTTATCCACCTGCGTCCGGATCCCTTTGGTGTCCAGTCCGGCCAGATTGCCGGTAACCGTCTGAATGGTGCCGCCGGCTGACTGCAGACTGTCCAGCGTTTTTTCCATGGCGTCCACGCTGTTGTCGTAGTTGTCCAGCGCCCGCAGCGAAATTTGGGCCAGATTGCGGCTGTTTTCGGCAAATTCCGGCACCTGTTCCACCAGCTTTGTCGTTTCATTCAACGCCTGCCCCAGCTCCTGCCGCGGGTTGCGGTAACTTGCCTTCCCGACCGCATTACCGACAATACTATTGGATACTTTGTAACCTTCCGGGTTGAGCAATGCGGAAGCATCCCCCTGGACAATCATGCCTTTTACCGTCCCGCCGGTTTCTACTTCCGTAACCTCCACCAGCACATTGGCCGGGTCGACCGGTCCGCCGGTCGCCGGCGGCGTCTGAGCCGTCCCCTGGAAGGCCACCATGTCGCCCTGCAACAGCCTGGTTCCCTCGTTAACAGCGATCGTTACTTCCGAGGCATACGCCTTCAAAAAGCGCTTTAGCTCCATCATGGTGCTTACCGTATAAGTCATATTATCGTTTTTGCCGTCAACGGATACATTTTCCGCCTCTGTGGCTTGCAGTTTTTCCTTCATTTCGGCGGCAATCGTCTCGCCCAAACGAATGGGATTGTCCGGTTCGCTGCCTACCGGAAAGCTAATCTCAATCACCTGATATTGCTGTAATAATGCTTTAATTTGTTCATTGACCGCCGCCGATTGTTCCAGACTGGATAAAATCACCCCAACAGACGAGCCGTCATGAAAAGCAAAATTTACGCCCGGGATGCCGCCGATCTGTTCAATCAGTTTATTCCGGGCACCTTCCGGCACACCCCGGATGGTAAGGCGGGGCTCAGTCATCACACCGACACCGGCACCACCCGGTATTCCGCCGAAGGTTTTCCCTAAATTGTCATATACTTCTTTCGTCCGGTATTCCGGTGGTAAAGCAATAAAAAAGTTTGTTTTGCCGGTGATGGTCGGTCCTTCTTTTAACGTCGCTCCCGGAAAAACATCCGCAATAATATTTTGAATTTGTGTAGCCGTATCTTGTTTCATTTCTTCCCGCGCCTGAATAATCAGATCGTATTCTCCATAGTCACCGACCATGCTGGAAAGTGTCTTGGAAAAATAGGCATTAGCCGATAATGACAAGGTACTGGAAAGCAATGACCCAATCACTATGCTTACAACCAGCAGCACGATTATGTCGCGGTTGAACGTATCGGTAAACAGTCTCTGCCCTATTCTTTTTACTGTTTTAACTGTCTCGGTTCCTGTCACTGACATGAGTCATCACCTCATTTCCGGGTTATATTATATCATGTATATCAATAACCTGTCTATTCGTATATACTTTTTAAAGCAAATGTATATACTGGAAGTTGTTCCACATAAAAAAAGAATTGCGGCACCATGGTGTACCTGCAACTCCTGTTCAGCAGCTTTATGTATTTCCGTCCGGGGAATGCTTCCAGCGGTTATGTAGCCAAAACCATTCCTGCGGGAACCGGCGGATATGGTTTTCAATAATGGTTGTCAATTGTTGTGTCGTTGTGGCAATATCCTGCTCCCGGTCTGCTGTTTTTTGCATCCACAGCGGCGGATGAATAATAACCGTATGTGTACCGTCCGGCTGTTCCGTAATAAATGCCGGTACGATCGGTGCTTCCTTCAGCCGGGCCAAGGCGGCCGCACCGGGCGGCGTCGATGCCTGCCGGTCAAAGAAAGTCACAAATACACCGTCATGGCCGGCATCCTGGTCCATCAGCAGGCCGACAATCTTTCCCTGCCCCAGCATCCGTACCATTTCCCGAACACCGCTTTTATAAGTGACATGCATACCGGCCATGGTACGGTATTCATTAATAAAGCGATCCATGGCGGCATTTGTCTGTTTCTGGGCAACGGCAATAACCGGAAAACCGTTCATGGCCAGTGAAGCCCCTAATATTTCCCAATTGCCACTGTGTGCTGTCGCCAACACCACGCCCCGCTTATGGGACAGGGCTTCCGTCAAATAATCCTTGCCCTCCATCCGTACTTTTTGCCCGATATTCTCCGGATTGAGTTTTGGCAGGCAGAGCACTTCCATCAGCATGCGGCCAAACCGTGTGGCACTTTGCCGGGCTACCCGCTCTGCCGACCGTTCATCCATCGCCAGGCTGCGGCTGATATTCTGCACTGCCATCCGACGCCTTTTCTTAGGAACCAGCGGCCAGCACACCTCTCCGAGCAGGTTGCCGAGGCTCCGCCGGCAGCCCGCCGGCAGGGCACACACCAAACGGCTGCAAAGTTTAACACTATGATAAAGCATGCCGTTCTCCCATCTCTTTTCTTCCATTTAGTTACAGACTCCTTAATAAGTATAACTCAGGCCAAAATAAGTATGATGGTCCCGCCAGCCGGTATCAATCTTCACAGCCGGATTGACCATAAACCGGATACCGACATTCATGCTGCTTCCATCATATTCCGCCATTAGCGCTGCGGCAGGAAAAGTTTTCCCCGGCAGCACACTGACCCGCTTCAGACGTTTTTCCACCCCGGCAAACAATCCGTCAAAACGTCCGTTTCCCGCCCCGATATGCAGCCTGATGCCATCCGGCAGCGATTTGCTGGCTACCGCATACCAGGAACGCTGCTGCTCGCCGGTAATGTCTTCCACGCCCAGAGCAACGGCAGGCGTCAGCATGGCTTCCGGCAGCAGGGAAACTTTCGCCTGCAGGCGCATACCGCCCGGCCCCTGTTCGGAATAAGCGGCCCCCACTTCCATACCGGCAGCGGCATGAAAGGTCAAAACTCCGTGATCATGAGGCCCTATATGATAATAACCGGCAGCAGCCTGGCCACTGCCCAGCACATCGGCGGAAGGGATAGCAATCAATCCGGTAGCCCCCTGCAGGGAAGGAGCAGCGCTTGCATAACCGCCGCACAAAAAAAAGAACGCCACTCCCAACAGCCAATTCCGCATGAAAGCTCCCCCCTGCATCTTGCTTTATAGTATAATTCCGCATTTCGACAGCAAACTCCTGCCAAACTCACACAGAAAAGGACGGCATTGCCCAGCCGAGCTTTTTGCTCAGCCGCAAAGCCGTCCCCTCCGTGTTTCTATTCGGTTATTTAGTGCGTTACCGGCAATTCGGCCAGCCGTTTTTCCAGCTCCCGCACTCTTTTTACCAGGTCAGGCAATTTATTGATATAAGCCTCCGATTTTAACCACTCTTTGTGTGGTTTGGCCGGAAATCCGGCGTAAAAAGAGCCGGCTGCCACATCGCCGATAATCCCGGTACGGGCCGCAAATACACAATTATCGCCAATGGTAATATGGCCGGTGCTGCCCACCTGCCCGGCAAAAGTCACATGATTGCCCACCTTGGTGCTGCCGGAAATGCCCGTCAGCGCCACGACAAAGCAGTCTTCACCAATGACCACATTATGTCCCAAATGAACGAGATTATCAATTTTTGTTCCCCGTTTTACCACCGTACTGCTAATGGTTGCCCTGTCAATACAAGTATTGGCCCCGACCTCCACATCATCCTCAATAATGACGTTACCTACCTGCGGTACTTTGTGATGACGCCCCTGAACGCTGACAAAGCCAAAACCGTCGCTGCCAATAACTGCACCATTCTGCAAAATAACCCGGCTGCCGATACGGCAGTCCTCCCGGACGGACACATTGGAATAGATCAGTGCATCACTGCCGATAACAACGTGATTGCCAATATACGCGTTCGGATAAATCACGGTATTATCACCAATCGCCACATGATCGCCAATCACCGCATTGGCCATGATGGCCACATTGTCACCCAGCTTCACATCTTTCCCCAATACAGCCGTGGCGTGAACTCCTCGTTCCACATCCGGCGGCGGCATAAAAAACTTCAGCAGCTTAACAAACGCCACGCGCGGATTCTCCACCCGGACGGCGGGTTTGGCAAATTCCGTAGAATCAAGAGGAATAATAACGGCAGCAGCCCGGGAAGCCGCTGCTTTTTCCAGATGAGGCGGTACGGCAAAGACAATATCCGAGCTGCCGGCTTCTTCTATATTGGTAATACCCGTTATCTCCACCGTGTCGTCGCCCAGAACGCTGCCATCCACCAATTCAGCAATTTCGCGTAACTTCATGTTTCAAGAAAGCCTCCCCGGACACTATTGCATTTTACTGATTACCTCATCGGTAATATCCGTCCCACCTGATGCCACGCCGTTTTTGTACAACACAACGCCCATCTTCTTTTCTTTGGCTACCTGTTCCAGCGTTTGCTTAATGCTGGCATCAATTTGGGATTCCATATCCTGTTTCATTTTCAAAAACTCATTGTATGCGGTTTCCTGACGTTTTTGGAATTCCTCTGCCGAAATATTCGGCTTGTCTTTTTCCAGCTGCTCGCTCAGTTCTTTTCCCTTGGCATTCAGCTGCTCCTGAAATTGCTTGACTTTAGGACTGTCGGTCATGACCTTGTTTACGTCCAGTACACCAACATTCTGCGTCGGACTGCAGCCGCCCAGAAGTACGCTGCCCAGCACGACCATTCCCAATACTAAAAGCATGGTAAAAATACGTTTCATTCTGTTTCCTCCGTCCTTACACTTTCTCCGTTTTTTCGACTGCCAGTGAATGAAATACTTTGCTGTTTCATTCTTACTGATAGTATATACCGGTCCTTTATTTCTTAAACTCGGCAATCACATCGGCAGTGATATCAACCGCGCTGATATTCAGTTTTATATTCGTCAGCACCGAATCCAGCCCCTTGGCTACGGCCACTTTGCCGGTCTTATCCCGGATATCCGCCATAATGCTGTTTTCCAGGGCACTGAGTTCCTGCTCCTTGGCCGTCAATTGCTGCTCCAAATTGCTGCTCGGGCCGTCACCGGTTGCAGGAGCAGCAGGATTTAGCGTTGCCAGCCGCTGTGAAAACTCAGCCTGTTTGGCTGCCGCCCGGGATGCCATCTCGGCATTGAGCTCTTGTGAATAAGCCTGAAGTTCCGATTCGGCTTTCTTTTTCTCCGGAGCCATCAGCTGCTCCATACGTGCTTCCAATTCTTTATGCTTGGCATTTATTTTTTCATTCCGTTCCGCCTGCAGTTTTTCCATTTCCTGCTGCAGCGGTTCCATTTCAGCCTGACTTAACTGAACGGTTTTAAGTTTCAGCTGCAGATTAAAAATCTGCGGCTGATACGTTTGATCAATTTCCGCCGTATAGCTTTTCAGTTCTTGTTCAAGATTTTGCCGGAACTGGGCTGCCTGCTCCTCCAAACGCTGATTTATGGCCGCATGCTTGGCCGTCATTTTCTGATTGAATTCCTGTCCCAGCGAAGCCTGCACACCCGCCATATCCCCCCCTGCGGCAGATGGAGAAGGCGTTTGGGCAGCGGCCGGATGATAACTGGCCAACTGCTGCTTCAGCGTATTGATTTCGGTTTGCAGTGCTTCATGAGCTTTATATTGGGGATGAGCCTTAACCGCCTGCTGCATGTCGATAATACCGACCGCCGGCGTTTTATCCGCAGGTTCATCCTGAGGGGAAGACTTGGAGCTGCAACCGGCAACCAGAAACGCGATCAACATCAGAAACAAGAACGCTTGTATTTTTCGGTTCATACTGCCAGTCCACCCTTTCTTTCGAAAAAATCTCTCGCCGTGCCGACACGTTCATGAAATCAGCGGTTTCCTAATGAAGAACCGAGCTGGGATCACCTGCTCGGTTGCAACAAGGCGTTTATTATTTACCGCTGACCTTTTTGATGACTTCATCGGTAATATCCTGACCACCATATACAACATTGTTTTTATCTAAAACCACGGATAAACCCTTGGCAGTAGCCACTTCCTGAATAGCAGCCCTTACCTTGTCCAGCACCGGAGCCATCAACTCCTGGTTTTTCAGACTCAACCGCTGTTGAAGCTGCATATAATACTGCTGTTTTTCCTGCTCGTTCATATTGGCACTTTTTGCCTCAAAGTCCTTTTTAGCCTGTTCTACTTCCGTTTTCATGGTTTCCTGAACTTTAGCCAGATCCGGATGCTGCTGCATGATCAACTGATCGTTTACCACGCCAATATTGGATTGGCTGGCGGCCTTGGCCGCAAATGATGTATTGGTTTGCGCTAATGCCAGACCGACAATACCTAGTACAAAACACACGGCTATCGTCACAGATATGACCTTAACTTGCTTTTTTTCTAATTTTAGCAATTTATAACCCTTCTCTCCTGCCTTGCGGCATCAATTTATTCTTTTCTATTATAGCAAGGAGCACCCGCTTGTTCAACCTACAAATTCCCAACCAGCCGCAGCCACCTGTCGTTTTCGCTGAAAATATATTCCAGGCTGACAAAGTCATGCAGCTTATAGCGGATTCCCAGCTCATTGCTTTCATCCTGCAGATTGTACTCAAACCGCATCCCCCAGACCGGCGTCAGCTGCTGTTTAAACCAGAAATAACTTTCCGAATGCGTCAAA
This sequence comes from Propionispora sp. 2/2-37, assembly GCF_001298735.1. Taxonomy (GTDB): domain Bacteria; phylum Bacillota; class Negativicutes; order Propionisporales; family Propionisporaceae; genus Propionispora. The sequence goes on from NZ_CYSP01000002.1 coordinate 262,634, forward strand.
TCGTATTTAAAGCCGCCGGTAGTCCCTTTTGCCAACGTATAGCCCCAGCCGGGCGAAACCTCCCAGGATACCGTGCCGGGTACAAACCCCACTTCAAGAAAGGCCTCGTTGCGCTTGTTGAGATATTTGCCGGCATGCAGCTTGGCCGACGTATTATTGTCCTCCTTGCCCACATCCAGATACCCTTCCAGCCATAAGTGATAACGGTCGGTTTCCACCTGCAGGTTGATTACGGTATCCTTGCCGGCATCAATGGCCGGTTTGACACTCAGACCGTATTTTTGCACGATCGAACGCTTTATCGCCACTTCTTCAAGCTTTTCGGTAAAATATTCATTGTGTCTTTCCACGAAGGCTACCGGCAACCCGGTCAGCTGCTTGCTCAGTTCTTCCACGGCCGGACGCATTTGTAAGAGAAGCAGGTTGGGAATACTGTCCGAACGCAGGGAAACTCTGGTATCCAATACGGTAGGACCGGCCGGGGCTAACGACAGCTTCACCACCGTACGCCGCCCCGGAATAATATCAATACCGGTACGAAATTCCGGCAATTGTTCGGCCAGAATATCCCGGATCATGCTCTTGCTTACCATACTTGCCCAGTCTACCGCATCAATGGGCAAGCCTAACAGTACGGTATCGGCTTTACTTTCCAGATCGCCGATATCCTGTTGGACCAGCTTTACCAGTTCCGGCGAAAGATTGCCGAAATCATATTCCCAGGCTATGTCCTGTACGGTATCTCCCCAGGGCGCTACCTCTACGGTAATGGTGCTGTTCCTGCCCGGTTCAATGCTGACCCGCTGGATAATATAGCCGATGAGCACCCGGTCAAATACTTCCTGAATTAGTTTTTCATAAGCTGCCCTGCTGCCGGCAATATCGGCCACGTTTCGTCCTGCCAGCACATGTTCCCCGACAGTTTTTACACTGGCGGCCATCCGTTTGGCAATCAGCGCCGGCGGCCTGACCGTCCCGGCCTCCGGAACGACATGAACCGTAATGGTATCAACCGATTCCATGGCGGCCTGCACCGCGCCAAACGGCAGCAAACACATAACCAAAAGCAGGCCTATTGTGATTGTCCCCCGGCGCCAAGCTGCTGCCCACATCATACGTTACACCCCCGGCATATCTTGAAGCGTCATCGGTCACCCGGTGTATATAGCAAGAGTCAGGCCAAGACCTGACTCTTGCGAGGCCAAAGCAATCCGCTCACGCGTTTTTGCCTGTTATTGTGAATCTAGAATTGTCCACCAAAGCTAAAATGCGTTTTCCCGCCTTCCGAACCTACGGCATAATCAATGCGTACCGGTCCTAACGGGGTAGTAACACGAACGCCGAGGCCGATGCTGCTCTTTAAGTCATCCAGTTTATAGCCTTCACCTTCCCAGGCATTACCAAGATCACCAAATACAACACCCTGCACTTTTTTGGCGATCGGCATACGGTACTCTACAGAGGTCAGCAGCATCTTATCGCCTTCAAACTCATTGTCTTCGTATCCGCGCAATGTATCGCTGCCGCCCAGGCTGAACTTGCCGCTTTGCGGCATTCTGCCGTCGGCATACCCTACTTCGGCGCGTACGGCAATGGTGTGATCGCTGCCGACATCGAAATACCGGCGGGTTTCAGCCGTGTATTTGTTGAAGTTGAAATCGCCGCCCAGAGCCCGTCCGGCAAACTCCGCCGACAGGGAGTAATAACTGCCGGTGGTGGGATTAAACACGTTGTCGCGGTTGTCAAATACTCTGGACAAGGTCACACTGCGGGTCAGACCGAAATTATCATACAAATATTCTTCATCTGAACTCACGTCCGTATCGTCCACATGTTCCACATAGGTATCCTTACGGTTTTTCAAGGTAATGAAGTTTTTCATATATTCGTTTTGCGGCCGGCCCAGCGTAAGATTCCAGCCCTTGCGGTTTCTGTCATAAGTGGAATAGGCATCGCCATTCTCATAATCGGTATATTCGTTGGTCATGTCGTAGAACTCAAATCCCAGCGAGGTTTCCTTGCTGTCCAGCCAGGGACGGGTATACCCGATACTGTAATTCCGGTCGCTGGCTTCACCGCCAAACTCCCAGTGCAGCTTGACCTTATCGCCGGTCCCTCTGAAGTTGTTATCGCCCAACTCAATGATCCCGATCATGCCGTCACTTTCACTATAGCCGCCGCCGATGGCAAAGGTACCGGTTTTTTGTTCCACCACATCGGCTTCCAGTACAACGGCATTCGGCTCCTTACCCGGATTGAGTTTCATGTTGACATCCTCAAAATATCCCAGGTTGTACACTCTTTGCATACCACGGCGAGCGTCCTTGGCATTGAACGGCTCTCCGGTTTTAAGCTTCATTTCCCGTGTAATAACATAATCTTTCGTCTTGTCATTACCCTTGATCTTAATGTCCTCCAGTACACCTTCATTAATGGAAACGGTGAGCACACCGGCCGGACTCATGGAAACATCGCTTACCTTGGCCAGAATATAGCCCTGGTCACGGTAATACTGTTCAATCCCTCTGGCATTTTCATTCAATGTTTTGGTATTTAGTATTTTTCCCTTCTCCAGCTTCAGTATCTCTGTCAGCTTGTCCGTCGGGACCTTGGTGTTCCCCTGAATCACAATATCGGTGAGAACGGGGTTCTCCAGAACCGTGTACACAACTTTGACGCCCTCGGGCACTTCGGTAAAATTGGTCACAACGTCAAAAAAATAACCTAATTCATAGATGGCCTGCATATCCTGTTTAACGGCATCCGCGGTTAGTGCATTCCCTGGTTTCACTTTGACCACTGACATAATGTCGCTGTCGGCTATCGTTGAATTGCCTGTGACCGTCACTTCAGTAACCGTCTTACCGTTAATGTCGGCCGCCCCAGCGGGAATGGCAGCGGAAAAAACAATTCCGAGGCTAAATGCAGCAGCTACTAGTAACTGCCCATAATAGCGTCGCAGCTTTTCCATGAATGACCTCCTTATCTAGTTTTCCAAAAACTACTTGTAAATAGCTACTCTTCCGGATACCTGCCGGCTACTGTCCACGCAGCGATTGGCCTGCTACCCGAACCAGTTTTTGCATTTCAGCCGGTGATACCACTTCGGCATGAACCGGAGCGGCTGCGGAAGAGTTGTTGTCGGTACTGTTGTTATGGGTGACTTGCGGAGCTACAGGCCGGTTTTGCGGCGGCTGATAGGCAGTCTGTCCTGCAGGCTGTTCCGGCGGCTCTTCACCGTCGGACGGTAAAACCTCCGGCAGGCTCTTACGCTGCTCAACAATCTGGGGTACGGCAGGACTGACCGGCAGTTCCGCCTGCTGGTGGACGGCCGCCGGCACGGGATACACGGCTTTTGCCTCCTGCTGCCACCAATAAGCTCCCCCCGTACCGATCGCGCCCGCCATCAAAGCCAGGCTTAAAGCCAGACCATGGCGCAGCAGCGGATACTTATAACGCCACTGGGAAGAACGGTGTTCTTCTTTCACTCGCTGCAGTTCGGCCTGAGCCAGCAGCAAATCCAGTTCGCCCCTGATGTCCCGTTCTTTATCAAACGATTCTTCGGCCCGCACCAGCCAATGGCGGGCCGACCGCAGACGCGCAAGCATATGCTTTTTCAAATCAGCCATTTCCACCACCCCTATTATAACCACAATTCTATAGTCATGAGAAGAGGCCAGATTTTGGTCATGCAAAAAATGCTGAAAATCAGTGAATTTACTGTTATTAATTCATTTTTCATTCATTATCTGGCCATATTGGCTAAAATCCGCCTCTTTAAAAAAACTTACTCGTTTTTTCTTACCAGTTTTGCATGAATTTGGACAACATGCCGCGTATCCGCCGAATGCCTTGTTTTTGCAGCCGGTAAATATGGGAAATGCTCATATCCAGCGATTCCGCCAAATCCTTGGGTTCCTGCTCTTCGAGATAAACTCCGCTTAACACCAGCTGCTCTTTGGCCGGCAAGCGTCCCATGGCCTGTTTGACCTGTTCCATTAAATAATTGTACTCGGCCTGCTGGGAAACGCCGGGAGCCGTATCAACCAGCGTATCTCTTAACGTATTGCTGTCGTCTCCGTCTTCCGCCGGGCTGTCGATGTACGTCCAGTTTTTCTTGCCTTCCCGCTCCAGGTAGTTCATAATCCGGCCCTGAATCCGGTACTTGGCATACAGGCTGAAAGCGACACCCCGGGTGTGATTGTAGTTTTCCACCGCTTCAATTAAGCCTACGGTGCCTTCCTGAATCATATCCATAATTACCGGCTGGTCCACGCGAAACCGCATGGCAGCTTTAAATACAAGCGGCTGATAATGTTCTATGAGCTGCCGCCGGCTATCGAGATCGCCCTCGTCCTTAAATTGCTGCCACAACAACCGTTCTTCGTCTGGCGCCAACAGGGTAATCTTCCGCAGTTCGGCAAGATAATCCTCAAGTACCATGCAAACCATTCCTATCCTTATAGTATTCCTCTGTGCTTTTGCACTTAAAACCGGTATCGGTATTCCATACCCAGCCGGTGGTCGTTCTCATTATCGGTGCCGCCGGTCAGACTGATTCTCCTGCTGAGATCGTAACGAAAATCCCATTGGTATTCGTCATGGTCAACACCTATGGTATAGGTAATAAGAAAACGGTCGGTCAGATATTTGGTCATCTCCAGGTTGTAGCCTTCACGCTCCGCCGTTGCACTCCCCGTACTGCTGGAACCGTCCGTAAAGGTATCACGCACAAAATGGAACTCATCCACGCCTAACGCATTTTGCAGCATGCTTTCCAGTTCGCTGACAAAACGGATCTGCAGCCCGGCATCCAGCATGCCGAGCAGTTCATCCCGGCCGAAGTCATTATCCTGTCCGTCGTTTTGCCGCTCAAAATAACGGCTGCGCAGCGTCAAAAGCGACAGGATTTCCTGCTGGCTCATGGCCGGCTCGGAGGTCAGGGAAAAATTCATTTCATCAACCGGACCGTTGATGTCCAGATTCACTTTGGTCCTTTGCAGTTTGGTCTCGGCATTCAAATGAATTACCGGCACCAGGGAGCCCACCTGCGTAAATTCGGCAACCGCCTCTTTAATTTTAAACTGCGTGCGCAGATAACTTACCGAGCCGCGTTTGGCAAAGAAGCGTCCGGAAACATCCGGCCAGCGGGTCGTCCCGCCAAAGTGCACATGACCGCCCAGTTGCATGTCATAGAGATATGGATTGTAAAGGCGCACTTTATTTTTGGCGATTACCTCCAGGTCCATTCCGAGCTTTAAATCGGAAGGCTCCAGATCCGGAAGTGCCGGGATATCAATTGTATCATTTTCGAGTACAATACGTCCAGACAAAACCGGCCTTTTCGGTGTACTGACCAACGCCAGATTGCCATTAAGCGGCCCTTTGAAGTATTTGCTGTTAACCCCCAGGTTTTCCATGGCGGCCGTTAGGTTATAATCGGCCAGCGTCCATCCCTGCAGCCGGACCGTGCCGGTTAAATGGTAGGAACCGGCTCCCATATAGCCTTCAAAGGTATTTATATTTATTTTATCATCTTCAAAACGAATATCAACCCCTACATTCTGGATGGGATCATTTAGGAAAGAAGGCTTAACTACTCCGCCCTGAACGGAAAAGCTGCCGTTGATCCGCGGCTGGGCCAGCGTTCCCTGAATGGTCAGTTCCCCCCGGGTTGGTCCCTGGGCCCAGGATATTTCTTTGCTCAAAACCGGCAAAATACTTAAATCGGCTTCATCCAGGCGGAGCTTTATATCCATTTGGTCAGCCGCCGTTCCCTGCTGGCGTCCGGCGGAACTCAGCGCTGCCAATGGAATCACGCCATAGGCACTGGCCCGGTACGGGCCTTGGGTCAGCAGCAGCTGATTCACCTGAATCTTGCCGTCATCCAGCATAAATAATCCGTATAGGGAGTCAACTGTGGCGTTTCCCACACTGCCTTCCGTTATTTCCATCGACATATCGGCATGCAGGTTGCGGGTTTTTCCGGATATCTGGGCCGCAAAGCCAAGCTTTCCCTTTACCGGCAGCGCTACATCGGATAACGCCGTTATTAACCCGGCATCAATATCCCTGCCGCCTACTTCCATATTGATGGCTCCGTTGAAATCGGCCGTACCGCGGGCGGCCAATACGCCCATTCCCTGCCGTGCGTCAAGCTTGTTTACCGTCAGCACATCATTCACCAATTGCAAATCCAGCTCGACACTGTCCAGAGGATACTCTTTTATTTTACCGCTGCTTAGGCTGCCGTTCAGCCAAATATCCGGTTTGGGCAATACCCCTCTGACCTGGATGCGCCCGTTGAGCAGGCCGTCCACGTCATGGGCCGGCACGTTGAAAACCGACAGCAGGGAGGGCAGACGTCCGTTAGTTACTTCCAAACTGCCATACACCTCATTGGAGGTCAGATTGACACCGCCGCGGAAATTAAAGCTGCCGGTATCCTGCTGAAATTTTAAGTAATAGATAGTAAGTTGGTTGTTTTGGTAATCCAGCCGGGAATCAACACCTGAAATCGTTTGTCCGTTAAATTCCAGTGCCGCTGCCGCCAACTGTCCGTCAAACAGCGGATTGTCCATCGTCCCGGTCAGTTTGCCGGTAAAATTTGCCTGCCCGCTAACCGGATAGGGAAAATTCACATGCAGTTTCGCCAGATCAATATCCTGCGCCGTAACGTCAAAATTCAGCTGATTGTCCGGATTAACGGTGCCGGATATGGCAATTTTGGTATTTAGCGAATCCACCAGAAAATGATTAACGGTGGTAACTCCATTTTTTCGCTGATAGGCTCCTTCCGCCCGGGCAATGAGCTGCCCGCGGAAACTGCCTTCCGTCAAAATCAGGCTGCCCTCCATATTGATGTTGTTTACCGGTCCGGTTACCGTAAGGTCATTGTCCACATTACCAGTTAAGTTTTCTCCGGGTGCCAGCAGTGCAACCAGATTTTCCGCCCGGACCTTACGGGAAACAATGTGCATATTCACCTCTTTATTCCCGGTAAGGGCGAGAGAACCGTCTATTTGATGACTGCCTGCCCCGTTAAATAATGCGGTCTTATGTAACTGCAAACTGCCCGTGGTAAGCACCAGCCCCCCCTGCGCACTGGTAAAGGGCTGCTGAAAAACCTGCCCGTCTGCAGCCGTAAAGTCACAGGTAAATACCGGATCCTTCAGCGAGCCGGTAACCTGGCCGGTAAAATCCGCTGTTCCGTCCAGGTTGATTTCATTGTCCAGATTTCGCAGCGCAGCAAGCGGCACCGCCTGGCCGCGTACCGCGACCGCCAGGGCATTTCCCTCCAGCGGCACCACGCCACTGGCGCTGATGCTGCCGTCACCCACCTTGGCATTCAGGTAATCCAGCGTCAGCACCTCGTTTTGATAAAAGAAACCGCCGGCCAGGTTGCTAAAGCCGATTCCCCCTGCGGAACCGGACGCCATCTGCAGACTTCCGTTGATTACGGCCCCCTGTAAAGCACCCTTTCCGGAAATACCAGCCTCAAAATCAGCCCTGCCGGACAGACCGGCAACGCCTGCCGGCACAGCCGAACTGTCTATATTCTTTCCTCCCACCTGCAGCTGGTATGCGGTATTCGGAATATCCACCGTTCCGGTTGCCGTCAGATGCCCCCCCCACATATCGGCCTGGACATCATATAAAGTAACCAGTTGATTTTCCATCCGTAATCTGGCCTTGCCATTGGCAATGCCAAACCCGCTGTAATCTCCCTGCGGTAAACGGAACTCTCCCTCCACAACCGGATTATCCACCCGGCCGGACACCGCAGCCTGAAAAGCAACTTTTCCCTGCAGGGGGATGGCTAACTCCAGCGCAGCCGGGTCAAACCCGTCCGAAGCCACCGTCAGATCGACCACCGGCACCGCAGTATCAAACACGACCTTGCCATTCAGCTTAAGCGGCTGATCCAAAACCCGGGCCGTGGTGGCAAACAGATATAGATTTTCCTCGCTGAAAACGACCCGTCCATTGATGTCCCTTACCCCGACACCGTCAATATCCAGCGCGGTATTTTCCAGCACCGCTTCGCCGGCCAGTTTGTTTTTTCCGTTCTGCTGCTGCCAAATGGCAGTAGCCTGTTTTATCGTTCCGTCAACAGGACGCAGCGATCCGCCGGACGGAAACAACACCTTAAAATCGGCCAAAGCCAGCTCTTCAGCCCAAACTGTCAGCATGTTGCCGGAAGGACTGTTCACTCGCCCTTCTACCTTGACCGGTTGTTCACGGTAAAGGGCCGAACCCTTTACCTGTATGGCCGGCTGATCGGCAAAATCCGCCTCGCCCTGTACACTGTCAATTTGCCAGGTCTCTCCTGCCGTCTGGATGACGGCCCGGCCGCCAACAAGCTCTATTTTGCCGCCAAAATGCTGCTGCTCCTCCTGTTGTTCTTTGACCAGATCTTCCACATTCCAGTCGCCGGCCGACCGTTGTATCAGATATACGGACGGCTTGTAGACCGTAACCCGTTCCACTGCCTCTGCTGCCGATTTCCCCGTAATAAGTGACAGCAGGCTGAAGCTTACTGTCGCCATATCGCTGTTTGCCAGTAAAACTTGCTGCTTATCATAAACCGACAGGTCATGGATTGTCAGAGAATGAAATGAATTCAATTCCAAAGTGCCGACAGTGACAGTCGTATCCAGCGCCTGCGAGAGTTCAACAGCCAACCTGTCCTGGAAACCCGCCATCACCATCCGGCTTTTATTTACCACAAGAATCCCGGCGGCTATTACCAACAAGCCTGCCGCCAGCAGTACTATTGCTTTCCCCTTCACCGCAACCACCTGCCCTGTCACTTAATCTGTTCAGTGCCGCAATAAAGCACTTGCCTGTATACGCTACCAAAAAAGCATAGGAATTTTTTTTACTTCGACAAAGACAGACCATCTTCCTGTATGCAGTTTTTGGAATATTATTCTCCATAGTGCGGTGACTTATGACCGCTTAGGGCCAGGCACCGGAATAGCCGTAACAAAAACCTCCAGGTCCGGTGCCGTTTACTTTACACGAACCTGGAGGAGTACACAATTTTTCGTGCTGGTCCATTTTAAAGAAATTTTTTACAGTTTCTTTGATAAAAGCGACTGTCTTATCCTATACCCAATCAAAAAAAAGAGATGTCTCAACCGGTGTATCAACCTAATTGAGACATCTCCCTGGCTTACAAAGTACTGCTCTGTTACAATAAGAAACCTCCCGGCTCTATTGAACAGGTACACCCATCGCCATCTCGAGATCGGCTTTGTTGGTATTGTAGTCATATAAAGCCTGGACATAGTTGGTTTTGGCTTCCGTCAGCGCCACCTGCGCATCCATCACATCCAGATTGGTGCCAACGCCTGCGGTATAGCGAACTTTGGCAATTTTAAAATCCTCTTCCGCCTTGTCGACCGTTACCTTGCTGGTTTCAATCCGTTTTTCCGCCTCCCGCATGCTCAAATAAGCCTGGCGGACCTCCAGCTGCACATTATCTTTGGTCTGCTTGAGGGAATGACCACTCTGTTCATAGGAGGCCTGAGCCGCTTTCACCTTGGATTTGGTAATGCCGGAGTCAAAAAAGTTCCAGTCGGCGCTTACCCCCACATACCAATGATCTCTGGTATCTCCCGGGAAATCGGTATCTTTCCATTCATATGTACTTGTCACCGCCACGGTGGGACGGTACCCGCTCTTGGCTCCCGTAATAGCTTCCTTGGCTTTGTCCTGGGTAACACCGGCTTTCACCAGTTCCGGCCGGTTTTCCAGAGCATAGCCGATACACTCTTCCATTGGCAGCGTATATTTCTCATACGCCAGTTCCTGCTTTAACTGCAGTTCGGTATCCAGCGGCAACCCCATTACATTATTAAGATTGGATATGGCCAGTTGATAATTATTTTCAGCTTTTATCAACTCCTGCTGGGCATTGGCCAGCTCCACTTCCGACCGCAGTACGTCGGTTTTAGCCACCGTCCCCACCTCATACTGGGCCCGGACATTGGCCAAGTGGGCAGACAAGTTTTCCACCGATTCTTTATTTACCTGCACCAGGTTACGTGTTTCCAGCATGGCGAAGTACTTGCTGGCGGCATTATATTTCACCTGCTGCCTGGCGCTGTCCAGATCCAGATCGGCTTCTTTCAGCCCTAATTTAGCCTGTTTAATCTCACTTTCCAGAGACCCGCCGGTGTAAGGTTTCCAGGTGAGCGTCACATCATTGCCAAAACGATTGCCATCGGCCGTAGGGTACGAATAGGTATAGCTGGCATGACTGGACGTGTGAGAGAAAGTACCGGTGACCGATTTACCGGCTTCGGCCCCTTTTACCTGCCAGACGGCATTTTCCCTGCCTGCAGCGGCAATTTTAATCGCATCGTTATTTTTCAGAGCCAAAGCAATACTCTCTTCCAGCGACAATTCCATCGGCGCAGCCAGTGCAACGGCTGTATTGAAGAAGAAAAAACCCCCGGCAGCGACAGCGGCCAAACGCTTTTTCCATAATTTGTTCCCTGCCATAACATACTTCCTCCTTAATTCTATTACAACGGCTTGACTATACAGTCAAGCTCTTTTATTATAGTGGAAAATCAAGCCAATTGTCAATCATAAGACGATTGCCTGCAAAGGAAGAAAACTCCGGCAGACAGCTAACCACAAAGCACCTCAGAGACTTTCCACTCTGCGTACTTTGTGGTTAGTAAACATAACCCTATATCATTGCAGCAACACCCCGTGAATCTTCATTCCATCCGGCAAGGTGCTCATATCGCCCGTCTGAAACCATTTATCGGGCATATTGGCCAGCGAAACCTCCAATTCAAATAACAGCCCCGCTTCCTGGGCTACGGCATACAGCGACTGGTCAATTTGCTTGATGCCGTTTAAGACCCCGGCTTTGCGCATATCCCCCAGCGTGGAGCCGATACCGATGCCGTCCCTGGTTTGAAAACGCTCATCATAGACCCTGATCCCGTCAATGGCTTGCCGTTGTCCCTGCCGGCTGATCGAAACACTCAAAATCATAGCCGGCGCTTTCCGGTCATTGGCAAACACTTTAACGACGGGGTACGGTATTCCGTCACGGTTTTCCGCTTCAAAGACCACTAAGCTGCGGTCATAGTTAAGATACAGACTTTCTACCGTTTTCCCAATCCCTGCGTAACCGGCCCTGCCGCTGTCCAGCAAATATTCCGGCGCAATGGCCGCTTCAGACGCTTTACCCGCTGAGCCCGGTTGCGCTTTGTCCGCGGTCCGCAGTTTCTCCAGCTCTTCCGCCAGACCGGGAGTACCTGCCTTGAGCAGTGCATCAATAATTTGCCGGTTTTTATGAATTAACGCCAGTGATGTTAAGGAATTCCCGTACAAATCCCGTGTGTTGACATTCGCCCCGGCCTGCAGCAAGGCCGTAACCACCTCGGGATAATTGTATTTTACAGCCAGCAGCAGTGCCGTACCTTCATCCGAGTTTTTAGTATTTACTACGGCTCCCTGTTCCAGCAGGGTCTTGACCATATCCAGCCGGCCGAAGGAAGCGGCCGCCATCAGCGGTGTGTAACCATCACTTTTCCGGTGCGAATCAACCGGCATACCGGCTTGTAAAAATAAATCAACCACTTGCCGGTCTCCTCTTCCCGCATATTTAACAAAATCATCTTCAGTAAAAGCGACCCCCATAGCATCCAGTTGACGCTCAAGCGGAGACTCACTCCGGCTTACATTTTTATACGAACTGAACCCGAGAAAGGTAGCCAGACTTAAAACCATAATCAGCACAACCCCGCCAGCCAGTGCCAGGACGTAGCTGCGGCTAAAGCTGCCCGGCATAACACCCGCCAGTGATGCCTGTCCTTCTTTTTTTACCCTGCTTCTGCTTAAAAACGGCAGGGCAGCAGACAAAGTTTGAAAAAACCGGGAAAACCAGCCGGCGGCCGGCTTGGCCTGTACCGGTGTATTCCCCCCAGCCGGCACTGCTACTGCACTATTTTCTCCCGCGTCTGCTGCAGTTGCAGGCGGCTTGTCCGTCTCCGTCGTCATTTCTCCATTCCCGGAGGCCGGACCTTTCTCTTCCGTAACGTCCGGCAACGGCGAAACAGGCTGACCCGCCGGACCAGCCGACGCTGTTTCAGTTGTTGAGCCGGCAACCGGACCGGCAGCGTTTTTGCCGGCATCCTTCGGATCGGCAATCATGTCCAAAAATTTCTCGATTTCCTCCTGGCTCATCGGCCCGTCGGCTGCACGGCCGTCAGGCCGAGGAGCTTGTACCGGTTCGGTATTTTTTTCTGAAGAAGGATGATTCATGGAAGACATTAAGGCTTCAATTTCCTCTTGGGTCATCATTTCATTGGAAGAAGGCATAGTACGATCCCGCCATTTCATTTTTTTGCCACAAAATTTTTGTCACAAATACGAAATATATGTTTATATTTCTTTTTATCTGACAAAATCCCTGTATTTTCTTCAAAAATCCTTTGAAAAAAATCCTCACAACAGTATCAATCGTACCTGTATGGACGGTCAGTGTTGACAACATCCTGGCGGTATGGTACTATTTTTACAGTTTAACAATACAAGGGGAGTAGCCTTACAGTATATGTCGTCAATCACGGATGTTGCATCCCGGCAATGCTGGCAATTTTCTTGTTGTAAGCCAGACCTTGACTCTATTTGATGAGGAAAGGTCTTTTATTTTTGGAGGCGATAGCCATGGAAGACTACCTGCACTATCTGAACCTGCAGTGGCTGCTGGGTCTCGGCAGCATCATGCTGATCGATTTAGTGCTTAGCGGTGATAATGCCGTCGTAATCGCTCTGGCAAGTAAAAATCTCCCACCCCGGGAACGCAAGCTGGCCATTCGCTGGGGCAGCGCTGCCGCCGTCGGGATGAGAATCATTCTGACCTTTACCGCCGCCGCCCTGCTCCATATTCCCTATCTCCGTTTCGCCGGCGGTCTGGCACTGTTATGGATTGCCATCAAACTTATGGATAAAAATAGCGGGACGGTAGCCTGTCACAAGGCATCCTGCCTGCGGGAAGCCATAAAAATGATCGTGCTGGCCGATGTAATCATGAGTCTTGACAACGTGCTGGCACTGGCCGGCGTTGCCAATACGGTACCGGAAGGCACGTATGCGCTGATCATCCTCGGGTTATTGGCAAGTATCCCCCTGGTTATGTTCGGAGCACAGCTATTGACCAGGCTTATGGATAACTTCCCGGTAATTATCTATGCCGGTGCCGGCATTTTAGGGTATGCGGCATCGGAAATGATTATCACCGATCCGGCCACACAGCATTTCGCCGCACAATATCAAACCCTGCTGCAAATCACATTGGTTATGCTCGTGCTGATTTGCGGCTATTTCCAGAAACACCGGATCATACGCTAACACAAAAAGCAGAATGCCGCCCCGTGCCGGGGCGGCATTCTGCTTTTTTACTCCGGCATGCAGCATGTCTGTCTGCCGGATGATCTAAGGGAGTAAAGTGAAATAGCACTCTATATCAATGCGCTTATATTAGCTGCTCCAGGAAGCACTGTCCCAGGCAGTACCCGTGTTCTCATAGGACTGAACCGCCATATTCAGCACCTGCTGTAACAGGGAAGTGCTGTTGGTGGTGTCTTCCGTATCCTCGCTGCTGCCGGAAAGGCTTCCCATATCGTTCGGAGGAGGCGGCATCATACGTGACATGGTGTCCTGGTTTTTCTCTGTCGCGCCGGAAACCGTATCCCCGGTTTCGGCCGACGTTTCCGCAGGCATGATCATTGGAGGTGCCGGCGGCATCATAGCTAAAGCCGTCAAGCCTGACACGGCATCCTGCCCGCTATCATCCAACTGGGTTTGCAGTGAGTTTTCTTCCATACCACTTTCACTTGTGGCCACCGGAAGAATTCCCTGGCTCATTACACCGCTGAATAAAGACTGAGCTGCATCGCTGTCCAGCGTCGTGCTTGTTTCATCGGAATCGGCTATTCCGCTCGTAAACTGGGCACTGCCGGCCTGCGTATTACTAAAACTGTTCCGGTAGTAGATCTCATATAACCAACTACTATCGTTAACGGAAGAAATCGACATATCCTTATTCTCCTTTACTGTTTGATTGTCACTCTGAAACTCCCTCATTGCCTATTGTCGGACTGCAGAGTTGGAACGCCCTTTGAATATGCTGTTCTTTTTTCCGGACCTCCATGACGCAAAAATAAAAAGGGTATTTCAAACTAGGCTAACGCCTGTTGAAATACCCTTTGATAGCTTAACAACAACATATTGCCAAATACCCACTTGGTACTTTTGTCGAAACAAAAGTACCAAAAATTCTTCGGACCGTCTTTTTCCAGAACGGACGGGTAAGACCGGAGAACGAAACAAATCCTGATTACCTAGCAAACTGCCGGCAATCTGTCTCAGCCTTGCAGTAAGATATGCTTTATCTCGCTGGGTTGGGTTGCTTCCAGCAATCTTGCCAGGATGCCCTCGTCGGTAAGCTTCGCCCCCAATTCCTGAACGATCTCCTTTCCGTTGGTCGCCACCGCCATTAAGCAAACGACATTAACCCGGTAATTTTCCCCCCAGGGAACAGCCTCGGGAAAGATGGCCAGGGCGATAGCCGTCTGCTTGACATAGCGGGGATCCTCGCCATGCGGAATGGCCACCCGCAAGCTGAGAACCGGCACGCCGATCAATTCACGCTTGACAACATCAGTGGCAAATTCCGGCTTAACCAGATCCCGCGAAAGCAGGTTTCCGGTCAATAGTTCAATAATTTGCGGCTTGGTCAGTTCCGGATCGGGGAAAAAAATCAACTCTTCCTGAAGGACTCCGGCCAGGGTCGCCCCGGGGCCCGTCACCGGCTGCAGCACAGCCGGAAATTTGCCGTTCAGCACCTGATCCACCGTAATAAAAGGAACCCCTGGAAGCCCGGGATCCAGCGTGCCAATCACGGCTTTGATCGTACAACTGCGGGTAATATCACGGACTTGCCGGATAAAAGCCTGCCGGTCGGCCAACCCCAGACAAATAATTTCCATGCCGGACTGCCGGGCGGTCAACCGGCGCTCCAATTCCCGCTGTAATTGCACGGCCGCACCCTTCCCGGTAATACAGACGGCTAACATAACGGCTTTATTTTTATCTGCCGCCTGGCCGGCCAACGCTTCCAGGCCAGGATTTTCATTGTACAAATACTGCGGAGCCAGCGTATCCGCCAGTTCGTCCAGATCAGCCTCCGGCAGCAAAGCCCGCCGGACGGCTTCGATCACCATCATGGTACATACCGGTCCCACGGAACGAACCGGGATACCGGTCAGTTCGGTAATCTGAGAGCCGAATTTAGCCAGCGACCCCATATCCACCAAAAGCAGCACGCCTTTTCCTTCATCAATCTGCAGAACAATCTCGATGGTGCGTTCCAATGCCGTCTCCGGCCTTTCATCCAGCGACATTTCCACCGCTCTGGCGTGATTGACTCCCAGCAGCCGGTTGGCAACCTCCGCCATTCCTGCCGCCACATGCCCGTGGGACAGGACCAGGATTCCAACCCGTCCTTCCACATCCTGCCGGCAATACATCGTCAGATACAGGGTAATAAATCCGATTTCCTCTTCCGGCAATTTGATGCCGGTATGCTCCCGGAAACATTCCGCCATCTCCCGGGCAATGGCAAATTCTCCGGCATACTCCTCCCTGGTCTTTTCCAAATGAGGATTGATAATCAGTTTGTTTTGTTTCAGCCGTTTCAGCGTTTCCGTCAAATGAATCGCCAACCCGACAACAATGCGTTCTTTAGGACGGGTCAAAATACCGGCAGCCTTTTCCAGCATGCGCTCCACAATGTCTACGATCGGCTGCCCCACCACTTTATATAAGTCCGCCTTGATGACCGGTTCGGAAGATTCATCCGCCCGTTTAATCCATTTCCAAAGTTTAGCCTCCAGCTCCGCGCCGATGATCCGGTTGATTTCCTTCTGGGAAACGCCCTGGCGTGACAGGCTTTCATATTGCTCTTCAATATAAGAATAGATTTCCCGCGGCAGGGAATACAGTTCATCCATATAGACCATATTCTCTTTTCCCGGCAGGATTTCACAGTTGGCAATACGCAGTTTATCCAGCTTGTCGTGTTGATGACGTACTTTTAACAAACCGCGGCGGGCATGGGGCGGCAGATCGGCCATAGTAATGCTGATGGTTTGACTGCCGCTGGTGATTAAATTCAAAAATCCCCGTGCACAGGCAACCTGTATATCGGCCGACAGTTGTCCGATATTGCCGACACAGTCGTACAACAACAGTGATTTTAACACATCGGCATCAATGCTTAACGCATTGCCGGTGCGCTGGGCTTCATGTTTAAAGAAATACTGAATGAGAGAAAGACGTTCCGCCAGCGGACGTTCCTGTAGACTCGGCAGTTCAATCACCATCGGGACGCGCCGGCGAAAGGTGGCCAGCAAAGCCGCCGACTGTATCTCCGTTGTGGCCATGACCAGCATCACACTGACCTCCCGCAGGCTTTCGGTTTCTCCCATCCGTCTGAAAAATCCCTTATCAATTAAATAAAATAAAATTTCCTGTCCTTCCGGCGGCAGCCGGTGCACCTCATCCAAAAAAAGGATTCCGCCATCGGCTTTTTCAATCAGTCCGGCTTTAGGACGGTCGGCACCGGTAAAGGCCCCTTTGGTGTGTCCGCATAACTGTGAAAGCAGCAATTGCGGATTATCCGCATAATCGGCACAATTAAAGACGACAAACGGAGCGTGGGCCGGGAGTTTTCCCGAATCAACGGCAAACCGGTACATCGCTTCCGCCAGATCACTTTTGCCAACCCCGGTTGCCCCCAGCAGCAGAGTATGGAGTCCTCTCGGCGGATACAGGATAGCGGCTTTAGCCTGCTCAATGACAGGAAACAGGCTTCCTTTCTGGCCGATCAAATTGCTGAAAGCCCGTCCGGCAAACTCCCTGCCGGACGGTTCCTTCTGCCCGCATGAAGGCAACTGGGCGGCAGGTTCACTGGTTAATGCCGCCGGCTGATGCAGCAGCTGCTCAATCGTAAACCGTGACACGGAAAACCCTAAGTGTTTCAGCTTTTCGGTTACACCCCGCTTGGATATTTCCGGATTACTCGCCAGAATCTGCCGGATGCCGGCATACAAAAGCGGGCGCCGGCGTTCGCGGGAGTCAGGGATGTTCAGCTTCTGCCGCAATAGGGTTACTTCACTGCGTGAGATTGCCAGCTGCTTGGCCAGGATTTCATCGGTATATGGATTTTTCTTATCTTCACTGTCAATCAATCTGCACAACCGTTCTTCCTTTACCCCAACAGCAATCTCCCCTTTGCAAGCTTAGATATTGTAACTAGGATTCCCCATTCTATGTTATCATGTTTATGTAAATTACGTAAGCATATAGCTTACTGGTTTTGCCCGTAAGTGTACAAAAAGACGTTGCGGGCTTTATCAATTTCCGCTTGTTCCAGCGGTATCGGCTCTCCCTTGCATTTTGCCAGATGATAGACTTTAGCGCCGTCCTCCAGCATGACCGCCGCTACCAGAGCGTGTCTGACCGATTTGCCGACGGCAATGACACCGTGATTAGCCAGCAGGCAGGCATTTTTATCACCGATCACTTCCATGACTGCCGGGCCGATAGCATTTTCCGCTACCGGGGTATACCTGGCAACGGGCACACTCCCGCCCACTTCATTGGCCAGCGTGGTGCTGCAGCAGGGTATTTCCTGATGCAGCATGGCAAAACTGCAGGCATAGGGAGAATGGGTATGGATGATGCCATACAGGCTGGGTTTATGCCGGTACAGATAAAGATGGTCCCTGGTATCAACCGAGGCTTTCCATTTTCCGTCTACCGTATTGCCGTCACCGTCAACAATTACAATATCTTCCGGCGCCAGTCCTTCATAATCCATTCCGCTGGGAGTGATGGCAATATACCCGGTTTCCGGGTCACGTCCGCTTACATTCCCCCCGGTGAGGGTTACCAGACCGTAGCGGATCAGTTGCAGTGAAGCCTCCAGCACTTCTTTGCGAAGATTTTCCAACAACATAATCTTTTCCTCCCTTTTCTTTGCTACAGGTGTTTCCCGGTCTTTCTGCCGGAAAACACCTGTAGCGTTACACTTCCATATTTTGTTTATTGTTCCGGCGTTTGGTTATTTTGATATTCAGATAGGCCATAGCGGCAATGACCGCTGCCAGGACGGCCACACCGGCCCCTTTGAGTCCGGTGAGCTGCAGAATCACCCAGGTCAGCGGGTTGGCACCGTCACAAATGGAGGCAATCTGCGTAGCTCCGCTGGGCATCTGGAAATTGGCGTTGATGGCCAGTTGGGTATGCAGCGGAGCCATATCGGTGGCGATCAAAAGTCCCACCGTTACCATAACCAAACCGACAATAAAGGTGCGGAACACATTTCCTTTCGTAACCGGAACCACCATGGCCAGCATAAACGGCAGAACGGCTAAATCGGCAAAGGGCAACACACGATTGCCGGGCAGTACCGCCGCCAGCACGATGGTGATCGGCACCAGCACCAGTGCGGCCGCCATACAAGCCGGATGACCGATGGCTACGGCCGAATCCAGGCCGATATAAATTTTACCGGCATTTTTAAACCGTTTTTGGATAAACTGCTGGGCTGAGTCGGATATGGGCAGCAGTCCTTCCATCAGCATGGCTGCCATTTTCGGAATCAGTACCAGACAACCGCCCATGGTAATACCTACGGTCAGAATGGTTTTTACGTCATAGCCGGCCAGAATGCCGATGATTAAGCCCAGCACACTGCCGATAATGATCGGCTCACCGAATATGCCGAACTTTTCCTGCAGCGTCTCCGGATCAGCCTTAATATCCCTTACGCCGGGAATCATATCAATGAGCTTATTAATGACAAGGGCAATCGGAACATAGGCGGCCGAAAAGCCATGCGGCAGCGAAACACCGGGCAGCTTGTTGTATTCTTCTACACCGGGAGCCGTCCAGTCCGCCAGATAAAAGACGATGATCATGTTCACGACGGCAGCAAAACCACCCCATAGAATACTATCCGTCGCGGCTGTTACCAAAGCACCGGTAAAAGCAAAATGCCAGTAATCCCAAATGTCCACATCAATCGTTCTGGTTTGCTTGGTAAGCAGCAGGATAATATTGACGGCCAAACCAATAGGAATAATAATGGCTCCCACGGTAGAGGCAAAGGCAATCGCAGCGGCTGCCGGCCAGCCCACATCAATCACGGTTAAATGCAGCCCCAGCCTTTCCACCATAGTATGCGAGGCCGGCCCCAGCGTACTGGTCAACAGTCCGATAACCAGATTCAGGCCGATAAACCCCACGCCAACCGTAAGGCCGGAGCGGATAGCCCGGCTCAGTTTCGCTCCCAGACACACTCCCAGGAGGGTAATGATGATCGGCATCATTACACTGGCACCCAGGCTGACAATATAATTGATAATTTCCATAACCCCATCCCCCTTATTAAATCTTGAGAAGGCCAATGATTTCTTCTACTACCTGATCAACGCCGACTCCGGTTAAAAACGCCGTCCCCAGCACAACCGGAATATTGATTTTGGCCGATACCTGTGTCGTTGCCACTACCAGATCATTTTCTCCCGCCATGGAAGCAAGCTCGGCAATTTTGCATTGATTAATTTTTACCAGTTTCAATTTTCCTCTCTTATCCAGTGCATCTTTCAGTTTGTTAATTGCCATTGTCGAAGTACATACTCCCGTTCCACAAGCCACCAAAATTCGTTTTTCACCAGCCATTTTCATAACCCCCTCTTATTTTTCCCTACTTTTTTCATCCCCGCCGGTTCGGTCGTAACTCCCCTCCCTTCCTTTAACCTGCCAGTGCGGCCAGCAGCAGCCGATAGGCTGTCTTCACATCTTTTGCTGCTGACAGTGAGCGCAGCAATACTTTATTCCCGAATAAAACCACCAGCTTTTCGAGAAATTTAGGCTGATCATGCGCATTTTTTAAAGCCAGCATAAAAATGATGGAAACATCGATTTCTTTTTGCGGATTGTCCATACTGGCAACGCGGACCGGTTTTTCCAGCACCCCCACCGCGATGGCCGGCTGCAGAACATGCTCAACATCGGTATGCGGCAAAGCCACATTGATTTCACCGGTACACAATCCGGTAGGGAAGGTGCTCTCCCGGTTCAGCAGTGCCTTAAAATAACTGTCCTTGACATAACCATAGTGCTGTAAACCCTGCGCCAGTTGGGCAAAAGCTTCTTCCCGCCCGTCCGCCCGCAGGGGGACTTGCATTAATTTTTCATTTAGTAATTGACTAAAATTCACTACGCCTAAACCCTCCTTTGACCGTTCGTTATTTTCCATTGTGCAGCCGCTGTGATGGCCTGAGAAAAAGTGCTGCTGTCAGCGATTCAACTATATTTATTGCAAATATCATGCCAAACAAAATATACTCTGACCGCAAGGCACTGCTTACTTTCTCCCCGCTTTTTCCGGCAGTACGGCAAGCCCGCTTTTCAAATTCAGATAATTTTAACAATTCATGCCACCCTGTCCTCGTTTAACATTATCTGCCCGCTGTAACCCGGTTTGGCATTTTTGGTTATATTCCGCAAAAAACAGGAGAGGGGCTCCAAACGGTAAAAAACCATTTGAGCCCCTCTCCTGTCTTCCGGTGGACGCAGGTGCGGCTAATAACACAACCGGGATTAGCCGCGAAAATAAGATGGACGAATATGCCAGATGCCGTCGGCATATTCCTTTACGGTGTAGTCACTGGAAAAGCGTCCGGCCTGAGCAATGTTAGTAATCGCCATTTTCCAGCGCTGCCTTTCGTCACGAAACAGCTGATCAATGGTTTGCTGCGCCTCAACATAGGCGGCAAAATCCTGCAACTCCAGAAAATGGCCGCTAGGCTGCAACAAATAATCATACAACGGCTTGAATTCATCGCCAATGACCGGCAGGCTGCCGTCAATCAACTGATTAACGCATTGTCTCACCCGTTCGTCCTGCTGATAAATAGGTAAGGGATTGCACCGTCCTGTACGGTAGCACTCCGCCGCTTCCCCGGCCGTCAGGCCAAAAATGATAATATTGTCCTCTCCTACCGCTTCCCTGATTTCCACATTGGCGCCATCCAGCGTCCCCACGGTAATGGCACCGTTCAGCATGAATTTCATGTTGCTGGTGCCGGAGGCTTCCTTGCCGGCGGTAGAAATTTGTTCGCTGACATCGGCGGCGGGTATGATGCGTTCCGCCAGTGTTACTCCGTAATTTTCCAAAAATACAATTTTGATCTTGTCTTTTATCGTTTTATCGGCATTAACCTTTCTCGCCAGGACATTGATCAACTGAATTATTTTTTTGGCCAGGTAGTAGCCGGGTGCGGCTTTTCCGGCAAAAAGAAAGGTCCGGGGCAGCACATCCAGATTGGGATTATCCCGCAGCCGGTTATACAGTTCCATGATCCGTAAAACGTTTAATAGCTGGCGTTTATAAGCATGAATGCGCTTAATATGAACATCGAAAATAGAACGGCAGTCCAGGGCTACGTGGTAGGTTTCATTGATCAGCCTGGCTAATTGCTGCTTGCGCTCGGTTTTGATTGCTGCTACTTTTTCCTGAAATGCCGCGTCTTCGGCATGGGCCTGCAAATTCTTCAACATTGCCGGTTGATGCAGCCAGCCGGGTCCAAGCGTATCGGTTATCAGGTCGGCCAGGCCGGGGTTGGCGCCAAGAAGCCAGCGGCGGTGCGTAATCCCGTTGGTTTTATTATTAAACTTTCCGGGAGTGTGCTGATAAAAGAGGTGTAAGAGGTCTTTTTGCAGTATGGAGCTATGTAATGCGGCGACACCGTTGACGCTGTAGCTGCCTGCAACTGCCAAGTGAGCCATTTTAACAAATCCGTCGGCAATTACAGCCATGGCGGCAATCCGGCCCCATTCACCGGGATAATGCTGCCAAAGCTCGGCGCAAAACCGTTCATTAATTTCATGGATGATTTCATAAATACGCGGCAGCAGGCTCTGAACTTCAGAAACAGGCCATTTTTCCAGAGCTTCGGGCAGAACGGTGTGATTCGTATAGGATATAGTGCGCGTGGTAATCCGCCAGGCTTCATCCCAGCCCATGCCTTCCTCGTCCAGCAAAATCCGCATAAGTTCCGGAATGGCTAAAGCCGGATGCGTATCATTGATATGGACGGCAACCCGGTCGGCCAGGGTGGAAAGATCAGTGCCCTGTTTCCGCCTGATATGGCGGACAATGCTCTGCAGGCCGGCCGATACGAGAAAATATTCCTGCACCAGCCGGAGGATGCGTCCTTCTTCATAACGGTCGTCGGGATACAAAATTTGCGAAATAGACTCCACCCAGTTCTTATATTCCAGTAATTTACGGTAATCATCAGGAGCCAGACTAGAATAGCTTAAACCGGAGGTGTCTTGTACTTCGGCACTCCATAGCCGCAGGGTATTCACCGTACTATTTTCATAGCCAATAAGCGGAATATCATAAGGAACTGCTTTTACAACGCCCAGCGGTGCCCCAAAGCGCACTTCGACCGCTTTATTGGGTTTGCGGTATTCCCAGATATTCAGGTCTTTTAACCAGGTATCAGGCTTTTCAATCTGCATGTCGTTGATAATGGACTGCTCAAACAAACCGTAGGTATACCGGATGCCGCAGCCGTGTCCGGGCAATCCGAGCGATGCCATGGATTCGAGAAAGCACGAAGCCAGCCGGCCCAGCCCGCCGTTGCCAAGGCTGGCATCATGCTCGGCATCAGCCAGTTCCTGGTAATCAATGCCGAGTTCGGCAAGCACGTCAATCCACAAATCCCGGAGGCCCAAACTGCGCAAATTACTGTCCAGGAGACGCCCCGGCAAAAATTCAATGGAAAAATAATAAACCTGTTTTTGTTTTTCCACATCATAACGACGCGTGGTATCTACCCAGTGCTGTCCGATATGGTCCCTTACCAGGCTGGCCAGCGCTGCGTATTTTTCATAAGTAGACGCTTCGTCCAGACCGGTTCCCGCCAAAGCTAACAGCCGCTGGCGAAAGACCTGTTTATACTGCTCTTTGGTTAACAATAGACTCCCCTCCTTATTTTGACTATAGACTTGGACGCATCCGGCTCCGCCGGGCCTCTTGCCTAATGTCCCCACCTCTCTTTTCAAGATATTATTTTTATTATTTAAATATATTTAAATAATATGGGAGAAAAAGACCAGTGGGTTACCGGTCATGTATATGGCGTCTATTGATTTATTTACGGCTGGATTCATGGCTTGAAATCTGCATTGGTATATTTACATTATAAATCATACAGAAGCTGTTATAAAGGATTAATCTCTTGTTATCCGTATTAACCGGCGCCAAACCCATGTTGTGAAACGACATCGTATTTATGCCCGGCAATTACCGAGAAAGGTTAGCCTGCGCTGGGCCAGTTTTTTACGGTTACCTCCTGTCCAACGAAGAAAAAACTGAAACAACTGCTTCGTCTTACTATATCGGTTTTTCTCCCCAAACAAAAACAGCTTTCCCGCCTTGTGCCCGGAAAGCTGTTTTTGTTGTATGCATTGTCCCGTACTACGCCTGCCCGTAATAGGCACCGCTGCCGTGTTTGCGTAAAAAGTGCTTATCCAGCAGCGACTGCTGGATCGACCCCGCCGCACTGTTCAGGTGTACAGTGTGGTAAGCCATATGACAGATCTCCTCCAGAATGACGGCATTATGCACGGCATCATCGGGATCTTTGCCCCAGGCAAACGGGCCGTGATTGCAAACCAATACACCGGGAATAGCCATAATATCCTTCTGACCAAAAGTCTCAATAATGACATGGCCGGTTTCCTTTTCATAATCACCGGAAATTTCCTGGTCAGTCAGGGCACGCGTGCAGGGGACCTTGCCGTAAAAATGATCGGCATGGGTCGTTCCCAAAGCCGGCAGGCTCTGACCGGACTGCGCCCAGATGGTAGCCCAGGTTGAATGAGTGTGCACGATGCCGCCCAGTTCCGGATAGCGTTTATATAATACCAGATGGGTCGGCGTATCGGACGACGGTCTAAGCTTGCCGTCAACCTGTTTTCCTTCCAAATCCAGCACCACCATGTCCTCGGCCGTCATTTTTTCATAGTCAACCCCGCTGGGTTTAATGACGACCAGCCCTTTTTCACGATCAATACCGCTTACATTTCCCCAGGTGAATTTAACCAGACCGAACTCCGGCAAAGCCAGGTTGGCTTGCAGGACTTTTGCTTTTAACTCTTCCAGCATAGTAATCCCCTCTCTCTTTTTACTATTCTTCGCCAGACGATAGAACGAACCGGTGCTACAGTGCGACCAAAACCTTATTGAAGGAAATTCTGCGATTGGCAATATCGTCTAAATACCGGGCCAGCTCTTCCAGTTTGATTTTATGTGAAATCATCGGTTTAAAGGCCAGTTTACCCTGAGCCATAAATTCCACGGTAGCTTGCCAGGCCTTGCCGGGATACGGCGCCGAATAGGAGTTCCAGGAACCTTGAATGCTGATTTCCCCTCGCAGTACCGCCTCGATGGATTTTTCCTGCAGCAGCAGTTCCGAATGGGAAATTCCTAAAAAGACAACTTTGCCATGTTTTTTTACCGCCAAAATGGCCTGTTCCTGCGTAATTTTGCTGCCCGCCGTTTCCAACGCCACCTGCGCTCCGCCGCCGGTTATTTCCTTAATACGCTGTACCGGATCACATTCCCGGGCATTGACGACGATGTCGGCACCCAGTGTTTTGGCCAGTTCCAGTTTTTCCGGGAAAATATCCACCGCAATCACCCTGGCGGCACCAAACAGTTTGGCCCATTGCAGCGTAAGCTGGCCGATCGGGCCGCAGCCCATCACTACTGCCGTATCGCCGGCCGCTATACCGCTTTTGGCCACGCCATGATAACCGATGGTCGCCGGCTCAATTCCGGCTGCCGTTTCATAATCCAGACTGTCGGGCAGCGGTAAAATATGACGGGCCGGAACTTTCGTGTATTCGGCAAAGGCTCCGTCACTGCCGGTACCGATAATATTGTACTGCTCACACAGGCCGAAATTTCCTCCCCTGCAATACTCGCAGGTGCCGCAGGGAATTAACGGTGCCACTGCTACCCGGTCGCCAACGGCAAGTCCGGTTACTTTCGTCCCCACCTCGGCAATCTCGCCGCAAAACTCATGCCCTAGAATAAGTGGATATTTCCGCGCCCCGCTAATCATAGCCCGCGGTATATCCGAACCACAAATACCGGCATATTTGACTTTTACCAAAACGTCCTGACCGCCGATTGCCGGAATATCAACCCTTTCACAGCGGATATCTTTCAGGCCGTGAATTACAGCGGCTTTCATTTTTCCTTTCATGCCATCTTCTCCTTTCGCCAATAAGCAAGACAATTCCAACATATATACATCTATGCAAAACCTGTGCCAAACAAAAAATGATTCTATCTTCCTGGCCGACTCCGTAAAATCAGGCGTTGGCGGCTGTCCTGCTACATTTTCCAAACCAAGACTTACATTTTGTGAATGATGTACGAATTGTGTGAGGCCACCGAGTGCAACAAAAATATCATCCGTGCTATATGCAAACAGGCCGCAGAACAACAAGTGCTGTCCTGCGGCCTGTTTGCAAAAATTCAATTGTTAAGCATTGACCGGATTATTGGAGTTTCCATTATCCACAGTATTTTTCATCGCATTTTGATCTAAATAATCATACACGGCTTCTTTATTCTTCCTGAACAGGAAGTATAATACCAGATACACGGCAACTGAAAGTGCAATCAAGAGCGGCGACTGGCTTAAGAAGGCCAGGAAGACCAGGCCCATAAGCGGTTTGCCCAGAATATTAAAGCTGGTAATGAGCAATGCGCCTACCGGCAGGTTAACCCCTACTGTCGAGCAAATCTGAGTAAACAGCGGTGCCGTATAGGTGCACATGTATAGACCGGCACTAAACCAGATGGCCCCTGTGATTAAAACCTTAAAGATGTTGCCGTTCACCAGTGGCACAATTCCCTGCACCATGAAAGGCAGCGCCAGAAGGTCGACAACCGGCAGCACCTGGTTGCCCGGCAGGGCAATAGCCAAAAATACCATGATGGGAATGAGGATGATACCGGAGATTAAAGTAGCCGGCTCGCCATACCCGGTAGCGTCATTGACCCCCAGGAACCACTGACGGGCTTTGGTATCTTTTTTGATGGATTTTCTGGCTGCCTCGGTAATCGGCAGGAAGGCTTGGGCAAACAGGCCGGCTACCCTGGGGAAAATCGCCATGATCGAACTGGTCGCAATCCCCATAACGGCCACCTGCCCCCAGGCTGCCAAAGTTCCCAGATTTTTGAAATTACCCATAATACCGATAAAGATACCCAGTAACAGCCCAAGAGAAACCGGTTCACCGAAAAAGCCCAATTTTTTTTGCAGTTCCTGCGGGCTGAGTTTCACCTTATTTAATCCCAGCGCGTTCATAATCGGATCAAAAACCACGGTAAAAATGGCGGCTTCGATGTTATGCATGGCTATAATCGTGCAGTTCGGATATTTATAGTAGGTCGACCAGCGTTTGGCCATCAGTTCGGCAATCAACAGGCTGTACATATTGAGCAGAATCATGCAGCCCAGTGCCAACACCATGTTTTTCGTTACCAAATATACCATGGAACCCCATACCATATAGGAATAGTTGTTCCATAAATCGCCCGGCTGAAAAACCGAAGTCCATTTGGTTAAAAACAACACGGTTTGCACTACCAGCCCGATACCTAGGAAAATCATCCCGGCTTCCGTGGAGAACGCCACCAGGGCGGTTGCCTGCCAGCCTACATCAAAAACGGGGAGCTGGATGCCCGTGCCTTCCACCATCTTTTTGACAACCGGTGTAATAATCGGAGTAAATGCATTTAACAGCATGGTAAAGCCTTGCAAACCAACCCCGGCATACAGGGCGGAAAAGAACGATTTCTTCGTGTCCACTTTGAGTATTTTTGAGATAATGAAAATGATGACTGGGACAAAAATTGGAGCCCCAAACGTATCAAATACCGCTTTTAGTGTTTCAAGAAACATGTTTTTTCCTCCTTATTTAATAGTTTTTTATTTGTTTTCCAATTTTTCGATAACACTCATCACCTCTTCCAGAAACTCATCTTCTCCAAAACCGGTTAGAAAACCAAAGGCACTAATGGTGGGAATGCCATAATCGCCGTCCGGCAACGGACTGGTATGGGTAATAAAATCAAATTTCCCGCTCTGTGCCAGGTTTAACGCTTCCGTTGGCTTAGCCTCGGTGGCCATGATGGTAATACCTCTTTCTTCCATAGCATCTTTCAATTTTTCCGCAATCATGGAAGATGTCACTGTCCCGGAACCACATACCGATAATACATTAAAGCTTCTCATCATTTACACGCTCCTTAAGTTTAATTCATGCTCCGCACTACACAGCAAGGCAATTCAACAATTCTGCCGCCTGTTCTTTGGATTCCGCCGCTTTGATTTTCATTAACAATTCCTTGTTCTGAAAGATGGCCATTAGGTTCTTCAGCATCTTCACCTGTAAAGCGGGATCTTTGACCGCCAGCAAAAATACCAGTTCTACCTCCAGTTTTTCTTCCGGATTAATCATTGACCGAAATATCACCGGTTTTTTTAATGCCGCCAGGCCAATTGTAGACTGATTGACATGATTAGAATCGGTGTGCGGTATCGCCACATAGAAATTTCCTATCGACAGCCCGGTAGGCAGCGTCGTTTCCCTCGTCAGAACAGCATCTACATAACTGTCCTTTACATACTGTTTTTCCAGCATTAATTTGCCTAAATGTGTTATCACTTCATCTGAGGTTTTCGCCTCCATCCCCAGTACAAGTAAATCCAAATCCAACATCTTGTGCCCACTCCTTGATTGTAGTTTTTAAGTTTTTGGTATAGCTGGCTATTTGTTGCCTTTCATTTCTGCATAGAGCATTTGTTTAAACTGAACAATGTCCTGGCTATGCTTTAAGCCGTCAAGCAACTGCATATTTAGGAATGGCCGCAAAAGTCCTTTGACAATCTTTTTGTCATTGACCTTAAATGCCGGTAGGCAAACTAGCTCGGCTATCCCGTTTCCCCAGGCAATAGGCTGCGCAAGCCGGGCCACCACAACGGCCGATTTGTTTACAGCCAGCGAATCTCCATGGGGGAACGCAATTCCGCCCTTCATAAAAGTTGGTGCAATCTCCTCCCGCTTAAAAACCGATTCGAGAAATTCTTTCTTGACATACCCCTCATTAATCAGCAGGGAACACATCACTTCGATCAGCTCTTTTTGCGACCGTGCGTCAGAATCAAACACGAAAAGGTCGTCCGCCGCAAAACCGGCTAAATCGTCAAAATGCTGAGCATGAATGATATGGTCGAATTCCCGCAGACCGCTTTTTAGCAAATGAGGCTCATAAACGATAAAATTGATCCCTTCAATTTCCGGATTAATAGTCCCGATCATGGCCAGAATTTTATAACTCTGCTGAATCTCCCGGACTTTACCCTTTAGCTGTTCGTCCATTACACTGAGTTGAAATATGGTCACATTGGGGTATTTTTCCTCCAGCGTTTTGCGGATATGGCTGGCCGTACCTTCACCGGTCAGGCATAACGCTACCAAAGCCAGGGGTTTACTGCTTTCATCAATGGCCAGCAGCGGATAATTAAAGCGGGATTTCACCAAGCTGGAGTAAATTTCATCCAGTTCATTTTCCGGAATGGATGCCTTGCGGACGGCTTCAATGACGGTGAGCAAATCCACCCGGTCCAGTGTTCTGGTGGGAATCCCCAGATTATCGGCAACAATTTTCCCTACATTGGTCAGGGAACCCATATCCACCAAAAACAGAATACCTTTTCCTTCGTCAATAATTTTGGATATGCCAATGATCTTTTCATAAATAATGGAAGGCATTTCATTTAACGGCATGTCAATTGCCACCGGAAAATTTACACTCAGCAATTCTTTGACAACATTAACGATTTCGGTAGCAATGCGTCCATGGGAAACGACTACTACACTCACCCGATTTTTAAAGGGTTTTTTCTCAATTGCGGCTTTGATATACATCGCAATAAAGCCGATTTCGTCATCTGTTATATCAATTTGCTTGCTTTGCGCCAATTGTGCGGCAAATTGCACGGCTAAATGGTATTCTTTGGGGAAGTCCTGCTTGATTTTAGCAAGATTAATATTGATAATTTGCTGTTTCAGCCGGATGCGTTTAATGGTTTCATCCAGGTGGATGGCCAGGTGAGTAAAAATGCTTTCATTGACGTCATTGTACAAATGCTCCTGAATCAACTGCAGCCGCAGGTTTTTCACCAAATCGATAATATCCTTATCCACAATATTGACAAGTTCATTAAGTGAAAAGTATTTGTTTTTGGTATTGACATTGAGTTCCAGATTGTTAAATTTGTTAAGAATAAAGGTCCACAGTATTTCTTCGATTTCGGCATAGTCCATATTGAATTTGTTCAGTTCTTTGTACTTTTGCTCGATCTGCCGGTAGAAATCTTCCGGCAAAGAATGGGAACCATCCTGCATATTTTTGATGAAGTTTGCTTTACTGTTGACGAACGGGATAAACATCATGTCCTGAATGTACTTGCGGACTTTTACGATGTTTACGTCTTCCAGCGCAAAATCGTGCTGCATGCTGTTGGTCTCCAGCACGTCTTCATAACCAATGCTGATGACTTCACTGTCCTTGCCGATATATTTCATAAAGGCTCTGGCGCAAATCACCTGGACGGTGCTTTTTAACTGACCGATATTGCCGCTAAACCGTTTCAGGGACAAGATCTCGATGACTTTGGCCTCGACAAAAATCTTCTCGTTTACCCGGTTACATTCTTGCTGGAAAAAATCATAGATAATTTCCACTTTTTCAGCAAAAGAACGCTGTTGCAATGATGGAATGGAAATGATCATGGGTATGCGCCGTCTGAAGCTTAACAGCAGGCTGGATTCAATATTCTCGGTCGTCGCACCGATAAACATGATATTTACCTGGCGCTCGTCCTTGGTTTCCCCCAGTCTGCGAAACCGGCCGCGATCAAGTATAGAAAAGAGGATTTCTTGCCCTTTAGGCGGCAGCCTATGAATTTCATCTAAGAAAAGCATCCCGTTGTGCGCCTGCTCGACCAACCCTTCGGTATCACTGTCGGCACCGGTAAACGCGCCTTTTTTATACCCATATAACAGTGATAACAACAGCTGCGGATTATCGCCATAGTCTGCACAGTTAAACACAATGAAAGGTACCTGCTCGGCAATGACCTTCTTTTGCTTGGCAAAATTATACATACACTCGGCAAACTGCGTCTTACCTACACCGCTTTCCCCGATAATCAGCGTCGGCAGCCCAAACGGCGGGTACAAAATGGCTGACTTTGCCTGATTAATATGTTTTTCCAGACTGCCACGGAAACCTACCAGTGACTTAAACGGATCTTCCTGCGGTTTGACCTCCCGTTCTTCTTCCGCAGTCTCAATCAGCAGGTCCGTCTCTTTACAAAGTTCTTCCACCACATGACGGGAAATATCAAACCCCATCTCCATCAGCCGCTTGGTTATATCGGCAATCGTAGCCCTGCCGTTTTGCCGCAAAAGCTCTTCAATCGCTTTTTTCAAATGAGGTTTACGCCGTTCCCGTGAATTTCCCATATTCAGTTCTTTGCGAATCACGGTAACAGTTTCCCGCGTGGTTGACAGCATCTTGGCCAAACGTACATCGGTAAACGGATCCTTTGGGTTTTCCGAGCGTACAATATTGATCAGCTTTTCCTTTAACTCCATTACATAACCTCTCTTCTGCCTACTATAATTGCAAGTGCCGTGCCATACAAAAATACAAATTTCAAATTCCCGCCGACAAGCCATTTTTCAAGGCTATCCAAACGGCAGCTTACATTTTCCGAAATGTTCATACAGTTTTAACAATTGTATGATTACAAAATTAATATGGACCTCTGTCGAATTACACATTTTACCAGATAAATGAATCCATCCTCATTATATCAATTTATTGTAAACTGATGAGCGGTAAATAAAGGCAGACAAAACCTGAAAGGTGCTCCTTACGCTTATTCCATCATTTGTTGGATATTGTGCGCATATTCAAGTAAAAAAACAAAGGATATTGACGAATTTTGTAGGAATATGGTCTTAATATGAAACTGTGGTTTCGAAAACGGAGGTGTTGTTGTCCAAGCAGTCCTGTCATTTTTTTTGCACTTATACCATCATCACGCAACAAAAACTTTCAATCTATAAGGAGGAAGAGTCTCGTGAATTTTTTAATAAATCTGAAAACAAGCGTAAAGCTGGTCGTTCTTATCTGTGTTGCCTTGGTTTCTCTGGTTTTGGTAGCCTTTACCGGATATTATTTTTTAAATCAATTGTCAGACACTCTGTCCACTATCTACAGTGACCGCCTCATACCCGTAAAATTGCTGAGTGAAAGCCGGGCCAATCTGAATCGCGCCAATTCCGCTCTATTGGAGTTAATGCTCACAACCGACCCGCAAAAAAGCCAGGAACTGCAAAAGATTCTGGAAGACCGCTCTGCTAAAATTGCCGCTAATCTGGCAGCAGTAGAAAAGACTCATCTGGATACACGTGCACAGGAATTGCTGGAAACAACCAAAACGGGCCTGCAAAAATATAACACCGCCAGCCAGCAGCTGATCAGCCTGGCGATGGCAAACAAAAATGCCGAAGCCTATACGCTCTATGTCAGGGAAGTTGATCCGGTTGCCACTGCGGCTTTCGACGATTTACGGGATTTTGCCGACTATTATGCCCAGTTGTCCGAAAAAATGAACGCTGACAGCCGGCATGCGCTAAGTACGTCCGCCTATATCATGCTTGGCATTTTTATTTTTTCGTTCATTCTGTTGATGCTCAGCGGGCTGTACATCGCCCGTCTCATCACCCGCCCGCTCCATACTATGGTGTTAATCTGCCGGGAACTTGCCGGCGGTGATTTTCGGGATAAACCGCAAAGAATATTTCGTAAAGATGAAATTGGAGAGTTAGCCGACGCCATGGTAAATATGCGCCTTACGCTCCGGCAGCTTTTAAAGCAGGTCAATGAATCAGCCGAACAACTGGCCGCCTCTTCCGAACAATTAACCGCCAGCGCCGATCAGTCAACGCAGGCTGCCTCCCAGGTTGCCGAATCAATCTCGGTTGTAGCCAAAGGCGCGGAACAACTGCTGGATGTGGCTAACACCACCACCACGGCAATCGATCAGACATCAGCCGGAATCCAACAAATTGCCATCAGCGCCGTAGATGCTTCCAGCCAGTCCGATCAGGCCGTTGATAAAGCATCAGACGGCAGCGATTCCGTAAAAAAAGCAATTGACCAAATGCAGCAAATTGGCGACAGTGTCACCGCTTCCGCCCAGGTCGTAACTAAATTGGGCGAACGTTCGAAAGAAATCGGGCAAATCGTGGATACGATTTCCGGCATTGCCGGACAAACCAACCTGCTGGCCCTAAATGCTGCCATCGAAGCCGCCCGTGCCGGTGAACAGGGACGCGGCTTCGCCGTAGTGGCGGAAGAAGTTCGCAAACTCGCCGAGCAATCCCAGGAAGCCGCCAAACAGATTGCCAATCTGATCAGTGAAATTCAACAGGATACCGATCAAGCAGTGGCATCCATGCAAACGGGGACGGAAGAAGCGACGCTGGGAATTGATTTAGTAAACCAGTCCGGCCAGGCTTTCCAGGATATCGCAGCCCAGGTATCCGCAGTATCCGGCCAGGTACGGCAAACTACGGATGCAATCGAACAAATGGCCATCAACAGCCAGCAAATTTTTGACGCCGTTAAACAAATTGATGAATTAAGCAGAATGACCTCCAGTGAATCGCAGACAGTGTCCGCCGCCACCGAAGAACAACTCGCCTCCATGGAAGAAATCTCGTCCGCCAGCCAGTCCCTGGCCAAAATGGCCATGGATTTGCGCGATGCGGTCGGGAAATTCCAGGTATAATTAGTCAGTTTACGCGAAAGTATTTACCAAGACCATACAATATAAACATATGGAAGGGATGTCTCAAGTGCTTTAAAACACATTTAGACATCCCTTCCATATGTTAAGACGAAAACAAAATAAAATTCCAATACCTACTTCGTACTTTTGTCAGGAAACAAAAGTACCAAAAATTCTAGGCCTGTCTTCCAAAAGACTTGGAAAACCGCCAGCTTACTAAAATCCGTAAACTCGCTTTGTTCAAACAAACGGATTTCTTAACGTAAGCCGGCGGTTTTCCATCCTTCGGACCGTCTTTTTCCAGAAAGGCCGTCAAAACAACGCCCCGAGATAATTCAGCAATCATGAATCGAACCTAGCAAGAACTATTGATCCAACCGCCCCAAACAGCCGGGAAGCATATCTTCCAAAAGTATATCTACCATTTCTTCCGGGCTGTGCTCCCGGCTGCGGAAAATATCCGTACCACATACCAAAAAGTCGGCGCCGAGCGCTGCAGCCGCCGCGATGGTTGCCCGCTTGACTCCTCCTTGAATCTGAATGGCCCCGGAAAACTGCCGGCGAAAAAAAGAAATATATTCCCGGACCGGTTGGGTGGCCAGCGCTCCCTGAGCGGAGGTTGACCGGGCCGCCGTTTGCTCTGCCTGAAACGTCAGCATCGCCAGTTCCGAGAAAAACGGTTTTATCGTGGCATACGTTTTTTTCCTGGGAACTGCGGCGCTGTTTCCCGGTCCGAAAATTTCAAGAACCGGACTGGCGCAGCTTCCCTGCCGCTCTATCAAGCGGAGGAGACGCCGGTGAACAGCGTCATCCGCCAGGACTTCCAATTGATAACAAATAGCGCACTCTTCCAGTTTGCGATATTGCTCCAGTTGTTTCAGCGGATCGTTGGTCAGAAAATGGACGTTCAGATAGCCGTCACAGCGTCGTATTTCCCGGTTAAGTTCCGCTAAAAAGTCCGGGTCAAAAACGGCCGTGTTATCACCGGGCCGGTTATTGCCAAAGCCCGAATAGTCACTGACATTGATATCCACATGAAAGGTTTTGATCTTTTTCTGTTGGAGCAGCTTCCGTACCTGAAGAAATACCTCGTCCTGCAGTTGCCGTACCGGAGTCGTATCCAGCCGGCCATCCAGCAGAGTAACCAGTGCCGGGTTAATCCGGACAATTCTCCCGGCAAGTACATGCTCTGCCGTAACCGGCAGGGGAGACACCGTATAAAAATCCTGAACCTGTTGAACCATACCAACAACTCCCTCAAGCGGAATTATCGTTATTTTTCAATGCCTGGCGCGTGTCGCAGGAGATACTGCTCGGCCTCATAACACCACAAACCGCGATTGGCCTCGACAATGTTTGCCAGTTCACGAAAAAGCGGATTGTTTTTCCCTAACTCACCCAGTTTCTCAACCGGCGTCAGGTCCAGCTCGATCTGGCTGTAAATCAGCTTCTTTCCCCCGCCGATGGACGGCAGGTTTAAAATGGTATCCCGCGCACTGTTTAATCCGCCAATGTGAGTGACAATAATTGACGGGTCAATCCTTCTCTCTTCAATCAGGGCCAGCGCGTCGCGCATATCCTCGGGATAGCCGCCACTGGTCCCGACAATATGGTTGGCGGCATAATGGACCTGATAGTAATTCAGTTCGGCTTTAAAATTTTTATCGGTCGGGCCGGCAAAAAAGTTTAAACAACCGTCCTGCGCCAGCAGGTCACTCCCCAATTCCGCACTTGCCTTTAACGGTGCATACACGAACACATCATCGTACCCCCGGCCATCTGTCAAATTAAGCAGATACTCTTTCTGATCACCGACATCTTTGGTATTGACATAGCGAAGGGTAATCCCATATTGGGCCGCCTTTGCCACCGGATTATATTTTTCAGCCCGGGCCAGTTTCTCCTCACTGGTGCCGGTGACTACCAGCAGTTCCGGTTTCCGGGCGGCCGCCATGGCGTAAGCGACAGCTAAAAATCCCATCGGCCCCGAGCCATTTAAGATGATCATATCGCCCCGGTTTTTGATCCCCATCTCATGGGCATAACTGCCTCCCACCGTGTGATAGCTTGCTTTGCAGGCGGCCACAATGGACGACAGCGGTTCGGCCAGCGAACCCTTGTAATAGGCCTGCCCGTGATAAGGCAGGAGACAATCCTGCAGCATCACTTCATTGGGAATCACAATATAAGTGGCATTGCCGCCGATATAGCGGTAAGAATACCCCGGGCCAAACGGACTGCCCTGATAATTTAGAGTAGGCTGGATGGCAAATTTCATGCCCGGCTGGAACTTTTCCTGCCATTTGGCCCCCACTGCCAGGATTTCACCGCAGAATTCATGGCCGACAATGACCGGATGCTGCGCTATATCATCAGGAACCCGCCGGTGTTCACTGCCCTGCAAAACCGTTTTATAGGTCGACATGCACACTCCGTCGGTGATCACTTTCGCCAGAATCTCATTTTCCTGCATAGCGGGCAGTGCAAACTTTTCCAGCCGCAAATCCTGTTTCCCGTACATACGTAATGCCCTGGTATCCACTAAACCGTTCACTCCTTACAGACCGCCATTGGAGTTCACTGCCAGGTATCGCCCAGCATCAATAGTCAGCCTTCTGGTATTTTTCTTCCATTCCACACCACCAGCATAAGGGTATGTGACGGCCTTGTCAAGGCATGCCTCGTTTGCAAAAACACACTTTCGAAAAAGCTTCTCTTCTGTCAGCTTCTGAAGATAGCTATCTCATCACCGATTTCAATTTCCGGCATAACTTTGTCTTCAAGATAAATGCTGCCCCCCAGCCCTTCCTTCGCACCATTAAACCGCAGGGTTATATGCCCCAGGTTGCTAAGATTGGCCTCCACTTCATCCCCTACATACAGAATGGCATACTCCTGATTACCTATCCGCAGGATATCGCCCGCCCGTACGGCCTGCAGCACCTGGTTGCCGCTGTGTAAAATGCAGTAGTCGGCTAATTCTTCCGGAGCGTTGTCCTTAAACAAAATAATCATCTTTTCACCTAAAAATGCAGTGGCCGAATTGCCAATATTGGTTACCCGGGTTTGATAAATCAGTTTCATTCTACGACCTCCCTAGTTAGTAAAAAGGCAATGCAAGCAGCAGCACTGCTTGCATTGCCCTAGCGGATTTTAGTTGGAATAAAGACCAAAGCTTGCCAGCCAGGCAACCAGTACCGTTGTCGGCCCGGTAATAAAACGGGAATACAATACGGCAGGAACACCGACTTCTACCGTTTCCGCTTCGGCTTCCGCCAGTCCCAGACCTACCGGGATAAAGTCACAGGCAGCCTGGGAGTTGATGGCAAATAATGCCGGCAATGCCAGATGAGGCGGAATGCTCCCCCTGCCGATTTCCACCCCCACCAGCACGCCGATAACCTGGGCAATAACGGCGCCTGGTCCTAAAAACGGGGACAATACCGGAAACGAGCATATTGCCGATATGATTAAGAGTCCCTGAATCGTTCCGGCCAGCGGGGTTAGCATGTTAGCAAACACATCACCCACACCGGTGCTTAACACCAAACCGATCAACATGCAGACAAAGGCCATAAACGGCAAAATCGTTCTCATAACGGTGTCCACGGTATCACGCCCTGCCTGATAAAAAACACCAACTACCGAACCCATGAATTTGCCGACTTTAGCCATAAAACCGCCGCTTTGCTGGCTGATTTTCTTGGAGGTATCATATTTAGGCTGTTTGGCGGTGACGGCTTCATAAACCGGCGCCGGCGCCCCTTCGCCGCTCAGCTGCACATTCGCTTCCTTCACATCCGATACATAAATATCGGCTTTTATGTGTTCCGCCAGCGGGCCACTTGGTCCGGAAGGCATTAAGTTAACCGTGGGAATACGTTTTTGCGGGTAAATACCGCAGCGCAGAGTCCCCCCGCAGTCAATAACGACGCAGGCAATTTCCTCATCGGGAACCTTGGTTTTAAAACCGTCCACCAGGGTGCAGCCGGAAAGTTCGGCAATCCGTTCGGCTACCGGCGACATAACACCTCCGGTAACATTTACCACTTTATTTCTCACTTCATTCGGGGTTATGACCAGAGGACCTCCAAAGCCGCCCCGTCCGGCCGTAATGGTAATAGAATGATAATTTGCCATCTTTTCTGCTCCCTTCTACGCATTTATGCTTGACTGTGTCGTACTGACTTCGCTTTTCAGCCGGATTCCCTGCTGTTTTTCCACATAAGCCGTGGTAAAGTCGGTAATCCAGCCGCGGAAGAAGTTGGTAACCACACCTACAAGAAAGTAGCGGACAGCCAAATCAACGGTAGGCAGCCCCAGCTGCGTGATTCCGGCGGCAATCCCCAGGAATACGAACAGCTCGCCCGGATTTACATGCGGAAATAAGCCGTTTAACGTATGGCAGGAAAAAGATCCTGCCGCATAATAGCTTGGTTTGTACTTTTCCGGCATAAACTTGCCAAGCGACAAGGTCATCGGGTTACAAAAGAAGAAGGTTCCCACTACCGGCAGTATCAAATAACGGGATATGGGATTGCCGGCACTCTTATAGGCAAAGCGTTCCACCTTTTCCTGTCCG
Organism: Propionispora sp. 2/2-37; assembly: GCF_001298735.1. Lineage (GTDB taxonomy): Bacteria > Bacillota > Negativicutes > Propionisporales > Propionisporaceae > Propionispora. The sequence continues at coordinate 300,287 of NZ_CYSP01000002.1, forward strand.
ACAAACCGTATCAACGCGTTCATGGCCACCAACAGCATAATTAACTTAGGAACAATACCAGTAAACATACCGACAAACGTCTTCGCTCCCGTCTCAAATACCCCATTGAAAGCGGTTGCAAACCAGATTAGAGTATCCATTTCTTTTTCCTCTCTTTCTTATTGAATATAAAAGTTCTGTTAGACCGGTACCTTGACCGGAATTTTCAATCCGTCAAGGTAATAGGGCACCTGTCTTTGCCGGTATCACCTCCATGGTCGTATTTGCCTGAATAAACGCCCGGTAGTTATCTACCGCGTTTAAAACAGCCCTGGTCGTTTGCCTGTCCAGTCTGATGTATTCACAAATGGTTTCGTCTATCTTGTTTAACTGATTGCCCTGTAAGGCAGGGAAGGGGTGAAAACGGGCAAAGCTGGAAACTCCGGACATTCGCTCCCCTGTCAGAATCGTACCGTTGGCATCAATGCAGAAAAGCACCACCACGCCGGCTACCATCCGGCCTTTCGAGCGGCCGGCCACAACCCTTCCGCGCTGCCGCAGCGCCTTAAAGCGGCCGTTGAAGTTTCGCATTTGAAAAAAGCCCAGCACACCTTGCAGTCCCCAGAGTCCGGCAGCCAGCAACAGCATTTCCCACATACAAATCCCCCCTTCCTATACTTACCTGATATTTAATGCATGACCTGGCCGCCGGTGATGTTAACGGCCTGGCCGGTAAGATAACTGGCCTGATCGGACGAATAAAAAGCCACGGCATTGGCTACGTCCTCTACCTGACAGCCCCGTTTCAGCGGCACTTTTTCGATATATACCTTCTTAACCTCGGATTCCGGTATGCCCAGCTTGACGGCATATTGCGGGATCAGGCTTTCAAACATTTCCGAATCCAGCATATTGCCCAGCATCATCGAATTGACGCGGATATTGTGTTCGGCCAAATCCAGAGCCAGGCTCTGCGTCAGGCCGACAACACCGAATTTAGCGGCGGAATAGCCGGGATTGAATTTACTGCCGACTTTACCGGTCTTGGAATTAATGACAATAATGGAACCCGGACCGCCCTGCTTTATCATTTGCTTAGCGACTTCACGGGCACAAAGGAAATACCCCGTTAAGTTTACATCCAGTAAAAACTGGAAGGTTTTTAATTCAAACTCCGTAATTTTTGCACTAATGGTAGCGCCCACATTGTATATCAGAGAATCAATCCTGCCAAATTCCCGGACGACCGCTGCAACCAGTTCCCGGACATCCTTTTCCACGCAGACATCCACTGTAAAGGCCATCGCCCTGCTGCCGGCGGCCGAAATATCCGCCGCCACCTTCCTGGCATTTTCCCCTACCAGGTCGGCAACCGCAACTTCGTAGCCCTCTCGTGCCATACGCTTGCTTAAATGTGCGCCTAGTCCTCTGCCGCCGCCAATAACCAAAGCTATTTTTGCCATGTTCATTACCTCCTGAGATACATTAAAATTATTGCTTATGGAATACGATTTGCCAGGATAAGAAAAAGCCATGGTATAAGCAATCAGTGCTTAGCCCATGGCTCTTACATGCTGACGAAAAGTATTGTCATACGTTTTGTTATCATCCGCTACTTTTTCAATCCGGATTAAAAACTGTTCCTGCTTTCCCTTGATCATAACTTCCTTATATGCAAATAAGCTGTAAATCTTATCTCCTGGCTGCAGAGTCTTCATTTCATTTGCCAAATCCAACCCTCCTAAACCATGTTTATTTAGAATGAAACACCCGCAATTACCTGTCATCCCCCTGCCTTTCGTTTTTAAAATCCAACAACAGCTTTGCGGTTAGTTCATCCGTGATCAATACATTAATAAACTTTCCTTTCAAGGCCCCGTAAATAGCCGGCACCTTTTCCGGCGAAGCGGCCACTCCGATAGAATAATTCACTCTTTTAATGGTATCGGGATGAATGGCGATGGTCCGGTCGGTTAAGACGGTATCCACCACATTGCCATGCACATCATAGAACCAGGAGCAAACATCACCGACAACTCCTGCCTCCTGTAACGCATCGGCATATTCCCTGCCCAGCGCGCCCATCCAAACCAGATTGGAAGACTTAAGCGGTGTTCCCACCCCAACAACAGCAATGCTGACTTGCTCCCACATGGTAATCACCTTGCGGCAATTATCATCCCGGATCATAATGTTCCTGGCTTCCGCGGACCCGGCTATCGCCGGCGCATATAGGTAATGGCTTTTGGCTTTAAAGGCATTGGCCACCTTATAGGTTATTGTATTGACATGAAAATCACTGTCAACATTTCCCGGTCCGCCAACCAGCGGAATCATTTCCACATTCAGTTTTTCGCAGGGCTCCATAGCCGCGGCATTAGCGATCGAAGCCATGGTCTCCCCCCAGGCAAAGCCAACCACGTCACCGTCATGAATGATCCGTTTTAAAAACCGGATACCGGCTTTTCCCAAATCTGCCGCGGAAGAAATGATATAAACTTCCTTCAGATCAAACTTCTCTTCCAGTTTGGCTTCCAACTCTTCGAACTCATCATTTACGACCGATATCTGGACCAGCCCGGCCAGCATGGCTTTTTTTAAATATTTACTGACCGTGGTACGGTTAATGCCCAGTTTAGCGGCGATTTCATTCTGATTTTTATTTTCCAGGTAATACATGCGTGCGACTTTTATTAACAAACGTTTATCTACAGCCAACATACGATAACCATCCTGTGCCGAATTTGTCATTCATCGTCACATTTGTGACGGTACGTAACTTTTGTTGCTTCGTCTTTATCGTAATATATTTTTTAGAAAATTGCAATATATAAAATCAAAATTTTTTAGCTTATTTTAATAACATGGCCATATATTCTGACAAAAAAAAGACTCATGTGCTACAGTACCAAGACCGAGCCGTGAATCTTTTTTATAAAGGCCTTATTGTCGGTTAACCAGTTCGCCAATCACTTCCGTTTCGTTAAGCCGGGGCAGCTGTTCCAGAAAGCACTTCTTGACCACGGCCAGAACGACCGTACTGGGACCGGCCGATTTCTGCATATCCACCGCAATCTTCTTGGCCGGCACAAAAGTCAGCCCGTTAAGGGCAGCCAACTGCCGTATTTCCGCCAGAATGCCCTGTGATCCTACCGGTAAAAGCTCATAAACGTTTTTCAGTCCTGCCAACCGGGTTACTGTTGCATAATCAATCAGCCGTGCCTGCAGGACCTCCTGTCCGACCCTGGGCTTTCCTATGGCCAGCACCGCTGCCCCGTCCCGGCAGGTGTTCACCTTTAAGCGGGAACTTTCGGCCAGGCCGACTGCCGTAATGCCCAGTCCGGTAGCAATCGTCGGGAAATTTTCTTCCGTGCTGCCAGTCAGCACAACCTGGTCAATACCGGCTAAAGCCAGTTCCTCTTCAATACCCTGTATAATCCCTTTTCCCGTCGGTTCCATCTCATTACAAACGGCATTGGCCAGACAGACGACTTCCGCTCCCGCGCAGAGAATCTCCAGCAGAACCACTCTCGCCGTATATTTTCCGGTAACGACGGGGGAAACCTTGAGTGTGTCGCCGTCTTTTAAGCCGGCGCCGCCACAGCTGTCGCAGGCAATCACCATGGTTTTCCCTTGTCCGATATCCACCAGGGTCAGGTCTCTTACCTTTCGTATCTTCATCGCTTGTCCTCTATCTGTGTTGTAAGTGTTTTGATAAAATCCGGTACAATAAAAAAGCCAGAACGATATTTAGCAAGGCTGCTCCGGTCAAAACCGGCAGCAAGGCCAGCATACCGCTCCGCCCCATTGCCGGCAAAAGCCAGGGAGCCAGCAGCAGCAAGGCCAGCGGGCCGTTAACCGCCGTACCGGCCATCATTGCCAGGAGCCGTGCCGTATAGGCATTTCCCTGTCGTGCACTTATGTGCCGGTAGATCAGGCCAAACACCGCCATAGCCGCTGCCATATCGGCCATAATCAGCAAATGAACAGGCAATGACAAAGGAAATCCCGACAACAGAGCGGTAAAAAAGTGTCCGGCGGCACCGATGAAGGCACCTTCAACCGGTCCTAACAGCAGTGCGCCCAAAAAGCCCGGCATGGAATCAAAAGCAATGGTTCCCATAATCTTCAGATTGGCACCTATATAGCTTACCGCAACAAACAAGGCAAGCAAAACCAGTCGTTTGGTATTCACTAGTCTCCCCCACAACAAAACAAGCTCTACATATTAGATTATACTATCAGCAGCGGACTTTAATCAAATTTTTAATTCAATGCCGCTTTTTTTCTCCTGCATCATCAATTTTATTAAATGGACAATTTGCGCCCCGGCCTCCACCGGCGGCGTACCTTTTTTATAGATGTTGGATATGACGGTCCGCTGGTGTTCCGGTTTTAGCGGACTGGATTCATACGCCATATAGGAACTCATACTTTCTCCGGTTGCCAGTCCCGGACGCTCGCCGATCAGGAGCACCGTCACTTTGGCATTAAGGGCCTGGCTGATTTTGTCCATAGTCGCCACACGCCCGTACTTAATAAATATGGGCGTGCCCACCCGGTATCCTTCGGCCCGGGCACCATCGACAATAACCGGATAAATGTCCCGGATATTGGCCGTAATGGCATGGGAACTCAATCCGTCGGCAACCAGTATCTGTACTTCCGGGGCATAAATACACTGTTGTTTTATTCTGTCCAGCGTCTCGCCGGAAAACAGCCGGCCCAGATCCGGACGGGTAATATATTCTTCTTTGTCCTTTACCATGGTCTGCACTTTAAAAAAACCCATTGCATCCATCAGGCTTTCGTCCACATACGACCAAACCGAATCCACCGCTACCGCATGATCGGCACGAAAGCGCAGCAGCGTTTCCGTTTTCAAACGGTCGGCTGCCCTTCCGACGCAAATACGGGCATTGGTTGTCTTCTTCAGGCGTTTGCAAACTTCCTTATCGGCCGGATGATCAATCGTCACCCGCTCGCTATAATCAATGGCCGCTATATCGTTGATTTCTTTTAACTTCATAATCTTCACCCCGCAATTGTAAATATGGACGGATCACCCGCTTTTTCCGTCAGACAGTTATCCTTCATAATCCCCAAAGCTTCCATGCGGTCGGCAAATTCCTTGATCGGCCTTTTACCGGTAATGGTCCGGATGGCGGCAACATCATGATGGCTGGTCGTCTGATACATTAACATAACATCATCACCACCGGGAATCCCCATAAAATAAGTGCAGTCGGCAGCAGCCAGCAGCAACGCCAAATTTTCCAGATCGTTCTGGTCGGCTTTCATATGGTTGGTATAGCAGACATCAACTCCCATCGGCAGGCCGGTCAGTTTACCCATAAAATGGTCTTCCAGCCCCGCCCGGATAACCTGTTTGCCGTCATATAAATATTCCGGGCCGATAAAACCGACAACCGTATTCACCAGGAAAGGCTTATACCGTTTGGCAAAGCCGTAGCATCTGGCTTCCATGGTGAGTTGGTCGGCCTGATGGTGTCCTTCGGCCGAAAGTTCGGACCCCTGACCGGTTTCAAAATACATAAAATTAGGACCGGCCGAGCTTTTTCGCTCCTGCATGAGGGAGTAAGCCTCATCCATTAACGGCACGCTGATGCCGAAAGCTTCATTGGCGATTTGCGATCCGGCAATGCTTTGGAACATTAAATCCATAGGCACCCCTTTTTTCAGCACTTCCATTTGGGTGGTCACGTGCGCCAGAACACAGTTCTGCGTAGGAATATCCCACGTGATCATAAACTCTTTAAACTTGCATAAAATGTTTGACACACTGTCCACCATATCGGCAACAGGATTTAGCCCAATCACGGCATCGCCCACACCATAGCTGATCCCTTCCATCACCGAGGCCATGATACCGTTTACATCGTCAGTGGCATGGTTCGGCTGCAGCCGGGATGAAAAGGTTCCCTTGCGTCCAATGGTAGTGTTGCAGGTTGCCGTATTTTCGATCTTTCTGGAAACATATACCAGATCCAAATTGCTCATCATTTTCGCAACGGCTGCGATCATTTCCGCCGTCAAACCACGGCTGACCTCTTTGATTGTTTGACCATCAGCCTTTAACAGATATTCCCGGAAGTCACCCACCGTCATGGATTTGATTTTTCGATACTCCGACATCGACACTGCATCCTGGATCACCCGGGTAACCTCATCTTCTTCGTAAGGTACAACCGGATTATTTTTCAAGTCTTCCAGGGTCATTTCCGACAGGACCACCTTGGCGGCCACACGTTCCGCCATGTCCTGAGCCGCAATACCGGCCAGGCTGTCACCTGATTTTTCTTCGTTGGCTTTCGCCAGCACCTCTTTAACATCTTTAAATTGATAGCTTTTACCAAACAACCTCGTCCTTAATAGCATATAGACACCTGCTCTCTTTTTAGGTAAAGATTAATGTTTTAATCACCACCGGCACAACCTGGGCTATCGGCTTGCCCACATCCACGTATTCACCGGCTTTAACCCGTATTTTATCAATACAAATCACCGGTTTTTCCTGGTTTACCAGATTGCGAAGGGTCTGCCCCAGTGCCTTGGCAAAATCATTTTCCACAATGACGACGATTGGCAGCCGGCTATAGGCCAAACCGTCCACGATTCCCCGGGCCATGTCTTTTATCTGCTGGTAGGAGGGAGATATCGGCCCCTGAAAAGCAATGGCAACCTGCTCCTGACCGTAGACCCGGCTGCGCCGGGCAATGACTTTGGCCATCGTGGAAACTTGTTCTTCTCCGGAACATAGTTTGATAATCGGGATATTTTTCAGCGGCAGTACGGTTTCATCATAGGCGATGGTGCTGCCGCTGATGGTAACCGAATGGCTGCCGGCGCCAATTACGGTGGCCCGGATTTTTTCCCTTGATTCCAGCAGCTTGCCGGGACAGCCGGCAAACGCGTTGCGGATGGCGGTACCAAGCAGCGGGCCCATATCGCCGAATACCAGCATATCGCTCAAAGTGCGTATTTCCTGATCACCATAAATAAACTCCGCCACTCCTCCGGAAAACATAATCCGCTCTGCGGCAATGCCCTGATGAGTATGATCAATAAATAACGTTTGGCTGGCCGGGGTAAGCCGGCGGTTATCCTGAATCGCCCGGAAAATTCCGGCAAAAACGGCTGCCAGCTTTTCTAATTGTGCCAATTCGGGAACCGTACCCACCTTAAGATCCATTCCCAAAGAATGAAGCAGTGGCTTTATCCGCTCGGAAATATAGGTAAGCTGGCCCTGCCGGTCCAGCCGGATAACTCTGGCCCCAATATCCAGCGCAAAAGCATCCAGCACTTCACCTTCCCAGAACACCGCCGCATTGCTGGTCCCGCCGCCAATATCCACATTGATGATTTTTGCCGCCATTTCTTTCGACATTTCGCCGGCACCGGCGCCAAGACCGGCCAGCACCGCCTCCAAATCCGGTCCGGCGGTGGCTACCACGAAATCACCGGCAAAATCCGCCAGGGCCGTCAGCACTTCTTCGGCATTTTCCTTTCTGGCCGTCTCACCGGTAATAATCACCGCTCCGGTGTCAATTTGCTCTTTCCCTATGCCGGCACGGCGATATTCCCCGGCAATGATTTCCTGCAGCTTTGCCAGATCAACCCGGTCGGCCGCCAGCAGGGGGGTAAAATGCACCATACTGCGGTACACAACCTGCTTAGCGGTAATTTTGACTTCGGGCAGTAAAAACGGTCCGGCAGTATTCTCTATTGTCATCCGGCTGAAAATGACCTGTGTCGTCGTCGTCCCAATGTCGATCCCGACGCTCAGCATCGTTTGATTCACCGCTTCTCCCCTCTCCCTTGCTTTATCAAAAGAAAAACGCCCATATAAGGACGTAACTCCATACATACTTATATAGGCGCTTTTGCCGTCAGCTATTCCTTTTTACTGCCTGCGTTCTCTCTCCTGATCAATAATCCTCCGGGCAATCTGCGCCACAGTGACCTGATGACGCATGGCCTCCCGCAGCATCCGTTTATGGGCTTCCTGCGCCGAAAGGCCCAGATGATCCTGGACAAAGGCCCGTGCTTTGGCAATCAGCTTGTGATTTTCCAATTGTTCCCTGGTCTCCTTAAGTTCCTGATTCACCTGACACATATCCTGCCAGCGGCCATAAGCAATTTGCAGTGTGGCCAACAGGTTTTTCTCCGATACCGGTTTGACCAGATACCCGTAAACATGCACGGCTTCTGCCCGTTTAATCGTGTTGGGCTGGCTATAGGCCGTAACCATCACCACCGGAATATTCAGGCCATGCATGACCTTCGCTGTTTCTATCCCGTCCAGCCCCGGCATCATCACGTCAAGGATGACCAGCTCCGGTGCCGTCTGTTTGGCAAGCTCAATGGCTTTCAACCCGTCGCCGCATTCGGCACACACAATATGTCCGGCCTTTTCCAGCATTTCCTTGATATCCACGCGAATCAACACTTCATCTTCGGCAAGTAGTATCGATAATGGTTTCACAATGCGTACTCCCTTCTGCGCGAGGGAAATGAAATTGTGGCAATCGTCAAACCGTTTTGGCGTTTCAGTTCAAATTGCCCCCCCAATTGTTCACAGATTAATAACTGTACAATATATAATCCCAGTTTATTCCCTGGTACAGAACGAGGTATGATTTCTTCGCCGCCGCTGTCAATCACCCGCACCGTAATATACCCGGCCGTCTCCGTAATCACAACCCGGATCTCGCCATAAGACCGGTCCTTGATCCCATGCTTCAGACTGTTGGTAATCAATTCATTCAACACCAGAGCCACCGGTACACTTTGCTGGGCCGCCATGGTGACATTTTCCCCCTGTACCGGAGTGTGAATGACTTGTTCCGACAAACTGTAGCCTTCCACAATATTGGATAAAATATATTCAGCCAGTTCTTTTAAGTTCACCGTTTCCCAGGATTGATGCGCCAGCACCTCATGTACTTTGGATATGGACAGTATCCGGTTCACACAGGTGGCAAACTCGGTCTGAACCGGCTGTGATTTCGAACGGTTCATCTGCAGCCGCAGCAACGACACCACATTTTGCAGGGTGTTTTTCACCCGGTGATGAATTTCCTGGATAACGGCACTTTGTACATCCAGTTCCCGTTCTTTCTGCCTGAGTTCCGTCACATCCTGCACCGATACCACACAGCCGCTTAACTCTCCGTCCGTTACCAGCGGATGGGCCTGAAACATATAACTGGCATTAGCGAATTCAAAATTAGCCGGTTTTTTTAAGCCTTCCACCAATTCTTCCAACGACCCGTACGACAAAGCCGTAATAAAATTGCCGCCCAGTGCCTCCGTACCGTACAAAGCAGCGGACATCCGCACCGCATGCTTATTGGCATACGTGGTTTGCCCCTTACTGTCCAGTACAAAAATACCGCTGCCCAACCATTCTTCCCAGCCCCAGCCGGTCATAGTAAATTCCATCAGGGTACGGCTCAAATGTTCGGCCGTCTGGCTTAAAAATTCCACTTGCTCCTCCTGGCGTATTTCTGCGGAAATATCCTTTTCCATAATTAACACGCCAATGATTTTCCCCGAAGGGTTGGTAATCGGTACCACCGTTTGCGCAATCGGCAGTCCCTCCTGGCTGATACCACGGATATCCCGCATAATGACTTTGCCGGTCAATGCCTTGTAAACGGCCGGCTCTTTTTCCGCATAGGCCAGCTGTCCGACCACACTCTTGCGGTATAAAGAACGGTTGGCGGAAGAATGGGCCCAGGCCAGCACAATGGAATCACTGCCGTTTTTGCAAAGCGAGTCGATAAATACGTCGGTTCCGGTTAATTCTGCCGTTATGCCGATCTGCCCGGCTATATTTTCCAGGATCATAATATCCGGCAGAGTCAATTCCGTATGTTCAATACATAATCGCCTCAGTAATCCCGTTGTATTTGTCATTTGCCCATCCTCCGCTGCCCCTGCTACTACTTTAGTTAAGCATACTTTTTTGAAAGAAGTCAATTCCTTCTAGCTTTTTGCGGTATCCTGTGTTTTATGAGTCCAGCTCATCCAATACGCCGAATTCTTCTTCAAACGGCCGGATATTTTTATTTCCCCAAATGAAGTAGTAAATGACGGCTAGGGCATATACTCCCAAAACCCAGGTTAAGGCTTCACTGGAAGTATATACTAAGCTGCCCAGGCAAAAGACGGCCATCGCCACACTGATAACCGGCACAACCGGGTAGGCTACTTTAAACGGGCGTTTTAAATCCGGCTCTTTGGACCGTAAAACAAATAAACTGACCAGACTGATAATGTACATGATGACCGAACCGAAAGCGGAAATGGTAATGACCACGTTGGTCAGACCGGTCAGGGCAGCCCCCAGGCCAATAATACCCGGTAAAATCAATCCCCATACCGGAGTCCGGTGCTTAGGATGAATATAAGCTAAAAACTTCGGCAGATAGCCGGTACGGGCCATGGCGAAAGTCTGCCGGGAATAACCGAAAATAATGCCGTGCAACGAAGCAATCAGGCCAAACAAGCCGATAAAGTTGATCAACAGCACCAGGAAAGAACCTTCGCCGTAAATGCCGCTTAACGCCATCGGCAGCGGAAAATCAATAGAGTCAACCAATTTGGTGTCGGTAATGCCGGCGGTCAACAGCAACGTCGCAAAGGCCATAACCATTAACGTGCCCATACCGCTTAAAAAGCCAACCGATATATCCTTTTGCGGATTGACCATTTCTTCCGCCGACATGGCACCGCCTTCGATGGCCAGATAAAACCAGATGGCAAACGGTACGGCGGCCATAACTCCCTCCATGCCGTTAGGCAGCAGCGGTTCGGCCATCAGCCGCGAAAGCTCAAAATGCGGTAAAGCCAGCGCCCAATACAGAACCAGACCTACCAGGGCAACAACGGTAACAATCAGTTCAAAGGTTGCTGAGGTTTTCATACCCCAATAATTAATAAAGATGAATAACAGAAAGGCAATGACGGTGGCTGTAAGCACCGGTATGCCCGGCAGCATATTATGAATGTAGCCGCCTACCGCCAGGGCAATGGCCGGGGGAGCAAACACAAATTCAATTAAGCAGCTGATGCCGTTCATGTAACCCCAGAATTTACCCAGCCCGCGCCGGGCATAAGCCGACGGCCCACCGGCATGGGGAATGGCGGTCGCCAGTTCGGAATACGATAAAATAAACGTAACATAGAATATTGTAACCGGAATCAAGGCCAGCGCCAGACCAATCGCTCCTCCTGCCGCAAAACCATAACTCCAGCCGAAATAATTGCCGGAGATAACCAGTCCCACCGCCAAAGCCCACAGATGAACGGGTTTCAGCACCCTGGTTAATTTCACACTTTCCTCGCCTGCCGTACGGACTGCAGTGCTTTTAATACTAGTTTCCATATACCAGATCCTCCTTAAAACCTTAGATCAAACTAAAAAAATAAAGCCCATCATAACCATAAGTGTTTTCCCGCATAGTTATGATGAGCTCCCTTGCTCAGCAGCTATTATATTTTTTCCCGCTTGGACTTTCTTTACGCTTTCTTTTTCCCTCAGCCTCCTATGCAAAAAAACAAGAAGCCCAACGCGAAATGCTGCACAAACAGCATCCCGGTCAGGCTTTATTGCCCAGTATTTCTTTGTTAAAACCTATCAATAAATAAATCAGCTGAACATTTATTGTTTATATAATAACCAAGTTTGGCGTAAATGTCAAATGGTAATTATCCCTTAAGCTGTTTCTTAACATTCGGCATAATCAGGCGTACACTGCGGTCATAGAAGAAGTATTCCCAGGCCCAGTTGATCATGGTTATAATCCGGTTTCTTGCACCAAGCAAGCGGATAACGTGAACGATGAGCCAAAGCACCCAGGCGATGAAACCGTTCGGTTCCCAATTTCCCATTCTGGCTACCGCCACATTGCGGCCAATGATCGCCATAGCTCCGGGATCTTTATACACGAAGGTTTCCTGCGCTTCGCCCTTAATCGCATGACAGATGTTTTTGGCCGCCACTGCAGCACCCTGGGTTGCCACCGGCGCAATCATCGGCAGCGGACGCCCGTCCTGTTCAAAATGCGAAGAATCACCAATGACGTATACTTCCGGATGAGTCTCTACCTGCAGCGTGGAGGTGACCGCTATGCGGCGCATGCTGGCCAGTTTCAAACCGCTTTCGCGGGCTACGCTGGCAGCCTGCACACCGGCTCCCCATACCAGGGTATGCGAAGGAATAACCACATCGCCGTCCAGCAATACGCGTTCGCCGTTAAAATCAACTACCTTGGCTTCCAGGCGCACATCGACGTTCTTTTTACGCAATACTTCCACCGTATAATCCCGGTGCTTCTGGGGCATAACCGGCAACAGGCAGGTAGCCGCCTCCAGAAGAATGACATTTACTTCTTTCAGGTTTAATTTCGGGAAGTCTTTAACCAGCACCATGCTCATCAGTTCGGAAATGGCTCCCGCTGTTTCTACACCGGTAGGACCGCCGCCAACAACCACAAACGTTAACAGGGCCTTACGCACTTCCGGGTCCTGTTCGTATTCGGCCCGTTCCACCATGCTTAAAATGTGATTGCGCAGGCCAATAGCATCTTCCATATCTTTTAAGCCAAACGCATTGTCTTCAATGGATTTCATCCCGAAGAAATTGCTGGAGCCGCCGGTGGCAACAATCAAATAATCGTATGCAATATCCTTGCCGTCGGTTGTCAGCACTTTCTTATTATCTGCATCAATCTTGGTTACCCTTGTCATGCGAAACTCAAGATTTTTCTGATTACGCAAAATATCCCGCAGTGGATAGGCGATATCGGACGGCTCCAGTTCGGCAGTCGCCACCTGATATAACAGCGGTTGAAACAACTGATAATTCCGTTTATCAACCAGCGTTACCCTTACCGGTGCATCGGCCAACGATTGGGCAGCTTTTAATCCGCCGAAACCTGCTCCTACAATGACTACATGTGGTCTGTTATTTTCTCCCATAAACTAAACATCCTTTCGCTTTAAATGCTGATTCTGCTTTCAGTATTTACCATATGTGATTTTTTTCACTCTTTTATCTGTGATTATTTTCACTCTTTCAAACGCATAAATATTGTAAAAGAATACACAGATGTATTGTGTGTTATTGTACCAGAATTATAGCATCAATTTCAAGTACCTTTGCGAAAAAAAGTTCATTTTTTCACATATTAAAGAAAATAAAAAAGATTTACAGTCACATTCTGGAATATAAACTGTAAATCTTTTCAAATAACACTTTCAAAGGCAATTCACAATTTATATTGGCATTAAGCCTATTCTCTTAGCACCATTTGGTGTTTTCTATTTCGGCAAGCAAATCCAGACGCTTTTGATGATGAGCCCCAGCATAGTTTGCTTCCAGCCAGGTATCCACAATCATCAAAGCCAGACCTTCGCCAATTACCCGTTCCCCTAAACAAAGAATATTCGAGTTGTTGTGTTCTTTGGTCATCTTAGCACTATACACGTCGCCTACTACGGCCGCCCGTATGCCCGGAACCTTGTTCGCCGCAATGGAAATGCCTATTCCGGTACCGCAGCAGAGTATCCCCTCACTGCATTCACCGGATTTTACGCTCTTTGCCACTGCCAGCGCAAAATTAGGATAATCCACGCTCTCCTTCGAGTTGGTCCCAAAATCCTTGCAGGCAATGCCCTTGCTCTCTAAATGCTTTTTAATTGCATTTTTGAGTTGAAATCCCCCATGGTCGGCACCTAAAGCTATCATGCCAACTCACCTCCTGAATAAATCATAGTATATAGAGTGTAACAGGCATGATGATACGGTTGCTTTATCATTTCAAGGCTGCATAAAAGGCCTGTACATTCTTTTCTATAGAGCCGCCGCTGAAAATAGATGAACCAATAACAATGTCACTGGCCCCCTGCCGTACTACCTCGGCAATATTGGCAAGATTAATTCCTCCGTCTACCTGAATGTCAAAAGTCAGTCCCTGCTCCTGCTTCCAGCGGGAAAGGCCGCTGATCTTGTCCAGCATCAACGGGATAAACTTCTGTCCGCCAAAACCCGGCTCCACAGTCATAATCAAAACCCGGTCCAGCATGGATGCCACATGTTTAATGGTATCGGCCGGAGTAGCCGGATTTAAAGCCACACCGGTTTTCATGCCCAGTTTTTTAATAGTATCCAGCGTCCGGTATAAATGCACGCAGGCTTCCGCATGGACGGTAACGGAATCTACCTTTGCCTCTGCCAAGCGGCTCAGCAGGGCATCGGCATCAGTGACCATCAAGTGGGCGTCAAATTCCATAGCCGAGGTAACGGAACGCAGCATTTTGATCTGATCCGGTCCAAACGTAATATTAGGAACAAAATGTCCGTCCATAACATCCAGATGCAGGACAGGTACTGAATTCTTTTCCAGTACCTTGATGTCCTGCTCCAGATTGCAAAAGTTAGCTCCTAATATTGACGGCGATATTTTTATCGACATCATGAATCTCCTTATTTTTAGAAAGACTTAGCCGTTTTGGCAATGCATTCGGCCGTCAGGCTGTGGCATGCCAGCAAATCAGCCGGTTTTCCTGAACTGCCGAAGCAGTCGTTCAGACCGATCATTTGCACTTTGGTCGGCAGTTCCTGCGATAATAATTCACAAACGGCAGAACCCAAGCCGCCGATAATGCTGTGTTCCTCCGCAGTAACCACTTTACCGGTTGCTTTTGCCACTTTTAATACCAATTCTTTATCCAGCGGCTTAATGGTACCGATATTAACAACCGTTGCCTGAACACCTTCTGCCTGCAGCTTGTCGGCAGCTTCCAGAGCTTTGGCAACCATGATGCCGGTAGCAATGATGGCCACGTCTTTGCCTTCACGCAATACTTCGCCCTTGCCCATTTCAAACTTATAATTGTCACCGTGAATGGTCGGCGTAGCGGCTCTGCCCAATCTTATGTAGACAGGTCCCACATATTCCGCAGCAAAATGGATGGCCTGTTTTGCCTCCACATCGTCGGCCGGGTTTAAAACAACCATATTCGGTACGCTTCGCATCAGGGCAATATCCTCCACTGCCTGATGGCTGCCACCGTCTTCGCCAACCGTTACGCCGGCATGGGTAGCTGCAATTTTTACATTAAGTTTCGGATAGGCAACCGAGTTTCTGATTTGCTCGAAAGCACGACCGGCAGCAAAGATAGCAAAGGTGCTGGCAAAGGGAACTTTACCACAAGTTGCCAGGCCGGCAGCAGTTCCGATCATATCTTGTTCAGAAATACCCATATCAAAAAAACGTTCCGGGCATGCTTTTTTAAAGTCAATAGTTTTCGTGGCTTTAGCCAGGTCAGCATCCAATACCACTACATTCGGGTTTTTGCTAAGTTCTACTAAAGCCTGACCATAGGCTTCTCTCGTTGCAACGCTCATGCTTACAGGCTCCTTTCCAATTCAGCGATTGCTTGATCTCTTTGTTCTTTATTCGGGGCACTGCCATGCCAGCCGACCTGATTTTCCATGAAGGAAACGCCCTTACCTTTTACGGTTTTGGCAATAATGGCCGTCGGTTTGCCTTTTACCGTTTTGGCTTTATCAATGGCAGCACTGATTTCGTCCATATTATGGCCGTCAATTTCAATTACGTTCCAGCCGAAAGCTACAAATTTGTCGGCAATCGGATTTACATTCATAACTTCAGTATTCGGCCCGTCAATTTGCAGACCGTTAAAGTCAACAAAAATTGTCAGGTTATCCAGTTTGTAGTGCGCCGAAGACATGGCGGCTTCCCAAATCTGTCCTTCCTGCAGTTCGCCGTCACCAAGGATGGAATATACACGGTAGTCTTTGTTATCCAGCTTACCGGCAATAGCCATACCATTAGCCGCCGACAGTCCCTGTCCCAGCGATCCGGTTGACATATCTACCCCAGGAGTCTTTTTCATGTCCGGATGCCCCTGCAGAGTGGATTCAAACTTCCGCAAGCTTTTTAACTTCTCAACCGGGAAAAAGCCCCTTTCCGCCAGTACCGAGTACAGGCCGGGCGCTGCATGGCCTTTCGACAGGACAAATCTGTCCCGGTCAGCCCATTTCGGGTCTTCTGTACGAATATTCATTTTTGTGAAATATAACACAGTCAATATGTCGGTCATGGACAAAGATCCGCCTGGATGTCCGGAACCGGCTTCAGCTAACATGTCAACGATGTTAATTCTTACTTTTTGCGCTATTTTCTTTAGCTCCATAGTATTCATCCGCATTCACCTTTCGTTTAAAAGTATCCATTCTAATTGCAGTTGAATGTACTGCCCGGCACTAACGCCAGTATGGTTGGTTAATGCTCTGCCAGCGGCCTTACGGCCTACTTGCGCCTTAAAGTCTGTTAAGATTTTCACATTGCATCTATCCCCATGAAGCAGTTGCCTGCCATAGACGCAACTCACTTAACCAGCTTAAGGAAAAATCCAGCAGATCACATATATTATATACTATATATTCAGATAAAAAAACATGCTGAAAAATATTTTTTATGTATCATGAATACCAGTATTCTGCTTTCCATCTCTTTTCTGCCTGGCACAGGGCGGGAAAAACCAGGCAAAATGCTTTTATTCCTCAATCGGAGATAAAACGACTTTTATGGCTTCGCCTTTTTTAATGGTATCATATGCCTTGTCCCATTCGGTGATTTTAAATTGATGTGATACCAATTCATGCGCTTTTACTGCGCCAATATTCATCAAATGCAGGGAAGGTTCCCAGTCGGCGGGTTTCTGGCTGCGGCAGCCCATCACCTTGATTTCTTTTTGGATAATCTTTTCAAAGTCTGTGGAAATCTCAGCCTGCGGGAAAATACCTACCTGAACATATTCTCCCTGTTTTCTTAACAGATCCAGTCCGGTATTCAAAGAGGGAGGTGCGCCGGTGCATTCAAAAACAATATCGGCACCATAACCGTCAGTCAACCCATTAACCACTTCTTTTAAATCCTGAGTCTGAATATCCACGGCCTTGTCAATCCCTAAGCGGATAGCCTTGTCCAACCGGCTTTTATCTTTGCTCAGACCGGTAATGACAATCTTCGCTCCATAATGTTTCGCTATCTGGGCAACTAAAAGACCAATCGGTCCGGGCCCAAGAACTACGGCCACATCACCCGGTTTTACACTGCTTTTCATAACGGCATGATGGGCACAGGCCACGGCCTCCGTCATAGAGGCAGCCAAATAATCCACGTTTTCCGGAAGTTTATGTACACTTTCCTTCCGTGCGATCAGGTAATTGGTAAAAGCGCCGTGTACCTGAGATCCCAGTCCTTTACGCGAACTGCATAGATTATAATCCTGGGATTTGCAATACCGGCATTCACCGCAAATGTGGAAGGTGGTTTCGGAAGTAACCCGGTCACCCACTTTAAATTCGGTAACACCCTCACCTACTTCAACCACTTCACCGGCAAATTCATGTCCTAACGTTACCGGAACGGCCACCTTATACTTGCCTTCATACGTATGTAAATCAGAACCGCAGATACCGGCATATTTGATTTTAATTTTCACTTGATTAGGACCTACCACCGGTTCTTCCCGGTCAACGACAATCAGGTTGCCATGCCCTAACTCCTGCTTTACAAGTGCTTTCATCAGATACCGCCTCCATGTTTTTTATGCGCCTGTTGGGCTGGCATTTCTAAATGCCAGCCCAACAGAAAGCTTATTCAATTCAGCTATTAATTAAACAAAGCAAATAATTTATAAATCACCCAGTGAATCAGGTTACCACCTTGGTCGATACTGGAGATAAGATTGGTTCCTTCCGGCATTTTGAAGTGTGCGTCCACAGCCATCTGGGTATGGAATACGGCCACGTCGGTTGCCATGTACAGCGACATTGCCAGCACAACCGTACCGGCCAGCACGGAGTGAACGATATTGCCCCGGGCGGCACCGACGATGAAGGCTACGACAAACGGAATAGTGGCCAAGTCACCGAAGGGCAGCACTTTGTTGCCGGGAAGAATAACGGCCAGGAAGATGGTAATCGGAACCAGGATTAGTGCCGTAGCGATAACGGACGGATGACCGATAGCAACCGCAGCGTCCAGACCGATATATACGTCGGTTCCGCCAAATTTCTTATTCAAGAATTCGCGGGCCGACTCCGAGATGGGAATAAGACCTTCCATCAGGATTTTTACCATTCTCGGCATCAGGAACATTACAGCCCCCATGGCTACGCCCACTTTAACGATTTTGCCTGCATCATAGCCGGCCAAGGCCCCAAGTATGCAACCCAGGATTAACCCCATGAAAATCGGTTCACCGAAGATACCGAAGCGTTTTTGAATTGTATCCGGATCAGCATGCAAATCCTTAATTCCAGGAATCTTCTGAATCAGCCAAACCAGCGGAATACCAATCGGTGCGTAAGAAACTGTACTTCCTGTAGGAGTAGAAATACCAGGCAACTCAAAATAATTTTCCAGCAGAGGAGCAGTCCAGTCGGCAATTTTCAGAACGATAATTTCGAAAATAACTGCTGCAATCAGCGCCTGTACCAGGCTGCCGCCGCTTAAGGAATAAACGAATGCACCAATAAAGGTAAAATGCCAGTAGTTCCAAATATCAATATCCATTGTCTTCGTTAGCTTTGTTACCAGCAAAAGTACGTTAACAAGCAAACCAACAGGCAGAACCAGCGCTGCTACCGGTGATGCCCAGGCGATACTGGCGGCACCCGGCCAGCCGATATCAATGACATTCAGACCGATGCCAAAGCGCTGTACCATCCCCTGCGCGGCCGGCGCCAGGTTGGAAACCAGCAGGTCAACTACCATGAATACACCGGTAAAACCAACACCAATAATAAGACCTGAACGGAAAGATCTACCGGGTGTCTGCCCGAACAGCATGCCCAGTAAGAAGACGGCCACCGGTAGAATAACGGTAGGGCCTAAGCCTAAAAACGCCTGAAACATAGGAATTAAATTTTCCACTGCAATCCCTCCATCTATTTATTCTATTATTTCTTTAACTCTTCCAGTATCTGGGCTTTTACAGCATCCAGACCAATGCCAGTTAAAAAGGCCCTGGCATTAATGACCGGGAACGGGTATTCCTGTTTAACAATGGTGGTGGTAACCAGAAGCGACGCACGGTCAACATATCCGGGGACTTCCGTGATTTTGCACTGTACAACTTCCACATCCAGTTTGTTGTCTTTCGCAATTTTGTTAACTGCTTCGGATACGACTGTCGAAGTTGCGATACCGGTACCACAGGCAACCAATACTACTTTTTTAGCCATCAATTATTCACCTCCTTCCAAGCCTAACTTTGCGCTGACGATTTCTTTTATTTTTGCCTTGGAAGCAGCATTTGCCAGCGTAGTTAACGCTTCTTCATCCTGGAAAATCTGCATAAGTTTTTGCAGCAATTCCAATTGCGCATGAGCTTCTTTCATGGCCAGCATAAATACCAGTTTAACAGGCACATTGCTGTCTTCTTCGCCCATGATGCAAAAATCCACGGTGTTTTTTAAAACACCCACACTGATAGAGGCCTGATTCACATGCTCAATATCGGTATGCGGTATAGCCACGCCTACGCTGGACGTAGGCAATCCGGTAGCAAAATTCTTCTCTCTTTCTTTAATAGCCTGTTTATAGCTTTCTTTTACCATACCCTGTTTGCAAAGGTTATCGGCTAAACAGTCCAACACTTCCATGTTAGTATTTGCTTCCACATCTGTTAATATTAACGCTTCTGTAAAATTAATCTTGCTCATTTAATAAGACCTCCCTAATTTCCTGTTCACTTTGTGCTTGTTCCAGTTGTGCGACAATGTTGTCATTTTTAAATGTATTGTATAAATACCGCACACCGTCCTTGCCGTTAATGTCGAGTGCCAGCAGACAGATAATGGATACGCTGCTTTCCTCGTCCCATTCAATAGGTTCCGGTGTTTTGGCTATCACAACTACAGAGTGGTTTACATAGCTGCTGTCGGCGTGAGGCAGGGCCACTTTTTGCCTGATTACATAGCTGCCCATATTCTCCCGTTCCAATACAGCTTCATAATATCCGGCATTCACATAGCCTTCACTGATAATGCCGTCACACAGGAGGCGAAGCAGCTCCTGTTTATTCTTTCCCGCAGGCGCCATGATTATTTTAGCTTCACGCACCACATTGGGAATCAATTTGTGATAATCGCTAATTAAACTGAACTTACTGCCATGATCCAGCAGGTTGATGATCTGCTCTTTTCCGTTGTTATTCAGCAGATCCTCCATGGAAACATAGGGGATACCATAATATTTCGGATCAATGCTGCCGATGATGGCAACAATTTCATACCGGTCCATGGTTTCCTGAATCTGCTTATAAAGATCGCGTCTGCCGATAACGCCCATGTGGATGAGATCGATTTCTTTTAATTTATCGCCCAGCATTTTTTTCAGCAAACGGCTGCAATGCAGGGCCATGCCCTCGCCGGTCAGACACAATGAGATAATGGCTTTTTTCCGCTTGGGAAGGTTTTGACTGACACGGGTTTTCTTAAAGGTATAATTCAAAGTCTCGATGGCATAAACCACATCGCGCAAATTGGCTCCCGGCAGGATACTGCGGCGAATGGCTTCAATCACCATAACCGTATCCACCCGGTCGACCGTTTCAACAGTGATGCCGGTCCGTTCATAAATCATTTCACCAAAGGTCAGCAGCGACCCCATATCCACCAGCAAAAGCACGCCTTTTCCCTCATCGGCGGTATGCACCACCGAAATCAAACGTTCCAGCACTTCATGGGGATTCTCATCGAGGTTCATTACCACAGCCTTGCCGTGATTCACATTCAGAAGCTTGTTGGCAATTTCCACCATACCGCTGCCGGCACTGCCGTGAGTTACCACTACGACGGCCACTTTGCCTTCATCTTCTTCTTTATTGCCATGTAAATACAGCGCAATAAAACCAACTTCATCTTCAGGCAATTCAAGGCCATAGTATTTTTTTATATAATCGACCATCGCCAATGCAACGGCATATTCCTCGCTGCATTTTATCTTGATTTCCTCCAGATTGGGATTTACAATCTCCCGCCCCTGTTTCATCCGGTTAAAGGTCGCATTTAAATGAATGGCTAAACAATAAAATATGGATGAATCCATTTTGCCCAGAGACGCTTCGGCAATTTTTAGAATTTCCTCCACCAGGGCAATGGTTTCGGTCCCCACCACTTTGGCAACCTCGTCGTGGGAAATCGGCGACAAGCTGCCTTTTACATGCTTAATCACATTCTGCAGTTTTTTTTCAATCTGGCTTCCCAGAATACGGCTGATTTCATGAGTGGTCAAACCCTGCTCCAGGTACTGCGAATAGGTTTTTTCGATATAGGCGTAAAACTCTTTGGAAAAACTGTAAATATCATTTTCAATGCCATCGGCAGCTTTGTTACGCTCCGGACTGAAGGTAAAATCCTGCCAGATCAGAGCATCAATTTCCTGGCGCTGGCTGTTGATTTTCATTAATCCTTTTTTTACGTGCACATTCAAATCCCGGACATCAATGTTGACACACTCATCTTTATCCATAACAAAAGCAAGAAAGCTTTTGGCACAGATCACCTGAATGTCGCTTTTAAGCTGTCCGATATTTCCCAGGCATTCATAAAGCAAAAAGGACTTCATTACATCCATGGAGACATGGATGGGCGCATTCATGCGGGTTGATTCATAGCCAAAAAAAGCTTTAATCAGCTTCAGCCGTTCATTGAGCGGCCGTTCCCGCAGGGAAGGCATTTCAATGATCATGGGAATACGCCGTTTGAATGTGGCCAGCAGATTGGTTTCAATATTCTCCGTTGTCGCCGCAATGAGCTGAACCTGCACTTCCCGTACAAATTCCGACTCACCCAGCCGGCGAAACCGCCCCTTATCCATCAGATGGAAGAGCATTTCCTGGCCTTCCGATGTCAGGCGGTGGACCTCATCCAAAAATAAAATACCGCCATGAGCCTGTTCAACCAGGCCCTTGCGGTCACTGGTCGCACCGGTATAAGCCCCCTTCACGCTGCCAAACAGGTGTGAAATTAATAACTGGGCATTGTCCGCATAGTCGGCGCAGTTAAAGACGATAAACGGTGAGTCGGGTGAAAGGCGTTTACTTTCCACTGCAAATTTATACATGGCTTCCGCCATTTCACTCTTACCCACGCCGGTTTCACCTAAAATCAGCGTGTGCAAACCGTTTGGCGGATATAACATGGCCGCTTTAGCCTGCTGCACCTGCATTTCCAAACTGCCATTTATCCCTATTAAATTGCCGAAGGCCGCATAACCAGTCTGCTCTTGTTCTTGCTGCGCCTCCGCCAGGGCACCGCGGTTATCCGCCGTCCTGAGCATATGTTCCGGTGTTTGCTCCCTGACTTCCTGTAAATATTTATCCAGCAAATAGCGCGAAACCTGATAACCTTCCTGTTTTAGAAGCTGGCTTAGCTCCCGGTAGGTGATGTGCCTGTGACTGGCGAGCAGGTTGCTGATTTCCTCGCAGATATACTTTTTTTTGCGTTCCCGGGAATCGGCAATATTCAACTCTTTCCTGAGTAAAGTCACATACTCCCGGCTTACGGACAGCCTTTCGCTCAACTCCATGTCAGTCAAAGGTTCTTTGCGATTTTCTTGCAAAACGATGTCGTGGAGTTTTTCTTTCACTTCCAGCCCTCCTGCCTTTTAATATTGCAAAAAGTATGCCAACATTTTGCTAAAATTGTTACAGAAGTCCGCAATCCCAGTATATTCAGCCTTCACATGACGAATCGCAAAAAAAACATTTACATTTTTCATACGTATCTTTACCTTTTTTGATAATTTTAATTACCTTTTTTTAAAATTCCTTTCATTCAATTACATTTTTTTATATTTCATTTGTGGGTTGGGGGATTTTGAAAAATTGTAACCAGCTTTAGCTTGTATAATTAGCTAAAAACAATCCAACTCCTCCGCCATATGTAAAATATTGTAATTTATTTTTTAAAAATTGTAATGCTATCATTCTGTCATTGTAAAAAAAGTAAAGAGACCCTAAAACCAAATATAGGTTTCAAGGTCTCTTTACTCTATTACCGCTGTTTCAAATTTACATCTTTTAATAACTGATTCAGCACCTGATATTTAGCATTCTGATAAATTTGGTCCAAGTCAACAATGTACCATTCCCCCTTGACCTTTTCCAGGCCCACAGGCGTAACCGAAACTTTTAGCGTACCCTGTTCCTGCAGCGTTGCGGCTACTACGGCATAATTATCTTGCGCAGCCACCTGCTGCAACGAAAGCAAGTTCGACTTTTTGAGTTGTTTAAGTCCCGCTTCCCCGGAGATAAACTTGGCTGCCGCCCGTGCGTTGTTCCTGGAAGAAGAAGAAACATACAGGCCCGCTTCCTCCATTTTGCCGGCTTTAGCCAGATTAAAAAAGGTATCCACTACTGCCGTGGAGGATAACCCTTTTACACGGCTCAGGTCCGATCCGCCGCCACAGCCGGCAATAACGGCTACCAGTAAAAATAAAGTAAGCGCGGCAAATACCCGTGTATACTTTCTGCTGTTCATGTTTCGTGACGCACCTTTCTCTGTTATTGGAGACATAACAAGTATATCATAATATTTTCTGGTCCGTCACATCCAGTTTATACCAAACTGACCTTATACTCTTTCAGCCAGGCATCCAATTGAATCAAATAAGCAAACAGCTGGGGCCCGGACATAAGCTGCCCAAACCACGGCATATGAAAGCCGTTATCGGCCTGCTGCACCATATTCCGGACGGTTTGTTCATTTACCAGGTACCGAAGTTCGGCTGACGATGTATCCAGTATCGCCAATACCTGTTGTTTGACCGCCTGTAAATAGGAAGGATTATGCGTTTTGGGATACGGACTCTTCTTCCGCCATAAAATATCGTCAGGCAGCAAACCGGTAAGCGACTGGCGCAGCAATCCTTTTTCACGGTTTTGGTGGTTTTTGAATTCCCATGGTACATTCCACACGTATTCGACAATACGGTGATCACAATAAGGCACACGGACTTCCAGGCCGAAAGCCATACTCATCCGGTCTTTCCGGTCAAGCAAAGTAGGCATCCAGCGAGTCAGGCTGAGATAAAAGATTTCCCGCATGCGGGCTGCATAGGGTTCTTCTCCCGGCAAACGCGGCACTTCCTGCAAAGCCTCATGATAACGTTCCGCCACATACTGCAGCGGCTTCAAGTTGGCTGTAACAGAAGGAGACAGCCATTCCAGCCGTATTTCGGGTTTCATGGACCAAGGGAAGGTATCGGCCTGAATCATGTCTTCCCGGCGGAACCAGGGGTAACCGCCAAAGACCTCATCGGCACATTCCCCGGACAGCGCCACCGTCGCCCCTTTTTTTATTTCCCGGCAGAACAGGTATAGCGAGGTATCCACATCGGCCATTCCCGGCAAGTCACGGGCCACCGTAGCCGCTGACAGGCTTCCCGCCAGTTCGGGAGTATCTAAGAGTACCCGGCGATGATCGGTTTCAAATTTCTCGGCCATCCGGACTACCCAGGGAGCATCGTCATTGGGCTGAAAACTGCTAGCCTGGAAATATTTGTCATTATCAAGATAATCCACCGAATAGGTATGCAGGGGATGTAAGCCGTTGGACCGGTATTCATTGGCGGCCATAGCCGTCAATGCGCTGGAATCCAGCCCTCCCGACAGGAAAGTGCAAACAGGCACATCGGCAACCAGCTGTCTTTTAACCGTATCTTCCAGTAATTCACGGACGGTACGGACAGTCGTGTCAAAATCATCGGTATGCGGCCGGCTTTCCAGCGACCAGTAACGCTGTATATGAATACCATTGCGATCATATCTCATGCAATATCCCGGTTTAAGTTCCTTAATCCCTTTAAAGACACCGTGCCCCGGGGTGCGTGCCGGACCAATCAGCAGGACTTCCGCCAAACCTTCGGCATCCACCTCCGGTTTTAACAGCGGATTGGCCAACAGGGCTTTAATCTCCGAACCGAAAAGAAAACTTTTAGCCCGTTCGCTGTAAAACAGCGGTTTCACCCCAATACGGTCCCGGGCCAAAAATAGTTGCTGTTCTTTTTCATCCCATACGCCAAAAGCAAAAATACCGTTAAGTTTTTCCACACAGCCCGGACCCCATTCCATATAGGCAGTCAGCAGCACTTCGGTATCGCAGTTGGTGGTAAACCCGTATCCCCTGCTTTCCAATTCACAGCGCAGTTCAAGCGTGTTATACAATTCACCGTTATACGTAATTACGTATGTATTGCCGCCACGCTTTCTCGTCATAGGCTGTGCACCGTTGGCCGGATCCACCACACTCAGGCGCCGATGGCCAAACGCCACATGATTGCGGATATACATACCTGCCGCATCAGGCCCCCGCGCCGCTAATGTTTTCGTCATAGCCGCCAGAACATCACGTTCCCGGGCCAAATCTTGTTCCCAGTCAACCCATCCGGTAATACCGCACACGAATTATCATCTCCTTGGATTGTCAATCTTTACTACCGGTTTTTTAAGGCTCCTATTTTATTCTTGCTATATCAATGAATGGTTTTCCCTTGTTTTGCCTGGGAGCGGCATTGCCGCCTCAAGCTATAAAATATATATATGTAGCCCCCTATTCATTTGACACACGCGCTCTTTTTTCCAGCCATTGTGATATCCGTCACGGTAATCTTCTGCAGTAAAGGATATACTAATACTAAACTAATCTGCGAGTTACTATACAAGGAGTGAATAGAATGGAAAAAAAGTTTATCAAAAATATCGAATTCGGCACCGCATTGCCCCTGGCTGATCTGGTCAGCTACCAGCCCGGCCAGGTTGTCAGCCTGACGCTGGTACAAAACCCGGCAACCAGCATGACTGTATTTGCCTTTGCCCAGGGAGAGGGCTTAAGCCCCCATTCGGCCCCCGGCGACGCCATGGTATACATCCTGGACGGAGAAGCCGAGATCACAATCGGTTCCACTACAACAACCGTTAAAACCGGAGAAACCATCGTTATGCCGGCCAATATTCCCCACGGGCTGGAGGCAATAGAAAAGTTTAAAATGCTGTTGATTGTAATAAAATGATGTCCACTGTTGTTCAGCCTTCGGAGCAACGAGGTAAAACAGGCACAGCCAACCAGGAGTTTCCACTCCATAGTTTGCTGTGCCTGTTACCTTTATAAACCTATATCATGCCAATCAATCCATTTTAAGTTTTATTATGACAGGATTAAATCCGGCAGCATGCTTCCATTACTCTGCCGTTTCCGTCTTTGCAGCATCAACCGGCCATTTGACCTCAATATGCTTTACCTTCCCCAGCAAGAATAGATAGTTCAAAATGCCAATAACCAAAAGCAGCGAAGAAAGGAGCAAAGCCATTGTAAATGAACCGGTAGCTTGCAAAATGGCACCGGTAACAATAGGACCGACCACTCCGCCCATATTAGAAACCGAATTTTGCAGTCCGGCAACCACCGAAGTCATATTTTTAGGTGCAACATCGCCGGGAAGTGCCCACACCTGGGAGGCAGCCACCGTAGTGCCGGACTTGGCAATACATAAAAGCACTACGGCGGTTATCGCCGACTCGGCAAAAGCAGCCAAGCCTATACAAGAAGCCATAAGCAGACCGCCAACCAAGAAGACCTTGCGCGTAGCAGTTAGCGAGAGCCATCCTTTGGCGTATACTTTATCGGATGCCCACCCCGCAGCTACTTCAACCACCATGGAGATTAACAGGGGCAACATGGCTGCAAAGCCCATAGCCAGCATTCCCATGCCCTTTTCTTTGACCAGATAAGTCGGGAGCCAGGTGATAAAAAAATAGGACGTATAATTAATCATAAAAAACCCGATGCACATGGCCCAAATATTTCTGTATTTTAAAAGTTCGTACCATTTCATCGGCTGTTCCTTGTCGAGACCTTCTTTCTTTATCTGCCCATCACGAATGTACTTCAGCTCAGCGCTATTGACACTGCTGTGCTCTTCGGGAATTTCCTTAAAATACAGGAACCAGATGATTGACCAGACAACTCCCGCCAAACCGATAATGACAAACGTCAGCTTCCAGCCAAACATCGCAATAAGCCAAACAATCAACGGCATGGCAACCGCTCCGCCAAACTTGGAACCACTGTCAAAAATTCCGCCAACCGTTGCCCGCTCTTTATCCGGAAACCATTTGGCGGAAATCCCGGCATTGCTTGGATAGGCAGCCGCCTCACCAATACCGAGGGCCACACGGAATCCCAATATGGATTTAAATCCGGTCGCCAATCCGGTTAAGGCTGTTGCTACCGACCACCAGGCAACGGCAAAGCCAAGCGTTATTTTCTGCCCAAGTTTGTCGGCAAACCAGCCCGCCGGAATCTGAAGCAGAGCATATGACCAAAAGAACCCCGACATGATAATCCCCATTTGACCTGGCGTTATATTAAAATCTTTGGTAATATAAGGTGCCGCGGCTGCAAGCACCGTCCGGTCAATATAATTAATGGCAATTGCCGTCCACATTAGCGCGGCAACAATCCAGCGTACATTTGTTTTTTTCTCTGCCAGCAAGACAATCCCTCCGCATTACATATTATTCAGTCTCTTGCCACTTCAGGGTTAGCAGATATTGCCTCAGCCCTACACTACAGCTGATAGATATTTGCAACTATTCAGAAAATAAATGGAAGGCCGCTAATTCTGCCCTTTCTATGGTTTGCTATATAAGGCAATAATTGATCACTGCTTTGTCGGAACTTGCGATAGCTATTCTCCTGAGCCGCCCTGTTAACACAAGGTGATTTCCCTATATTCTCCATAATTTAAAAATCTTCAACATCAAAATTATAACTAATATTACCTGGCTTTAACGGAATTTACAGAACAGAAATCAGAAGATTTTTGTTCATCAGCCTCTTTTTTGGTAAAACCGGCAGTGACCGGGGGTAGCAACATGGTAAGCAAAGCTCCCAGCAATAACATGCCGATTAAGCCGTAAAGCCCAATCATCATATTCCCGGAAAACGCCGTGAGCCATCCCACTAACGTCGGCCCTACAAAACCACCTAAATTGCCGAAGGAGTTAATAAAGCCCCTGGCCCCCCCGGCAATACCGGGTGGGAATAAAGAGGGAGCCATAGACCAGAACGGACTGTTCATTGATTTATTAAAAAATCCCGTTACAACTAAAAAGGAATAGGAAAGCCAGATATTATCTGCAGACAATACTGCCAGCAATAAGCAGCAGCCAAAGCCGCAAAACGAAACTGCCGTGTACATCCGGCGATTTCCCCTTCTGTCCGATAATACCCCAAACAGGTATAACCCTATTAAGGCGATAATGAAAGGAGGCGAAATCAAAAAGCCCACCGCAGTCAAATTGGTTTGGGTCAGCTTTTTTACCAGTGTGGGCAGCCAGATTGAATAACCATATTGTCCCGTATTGTGGCATAAATAGATTCCTGTCATTAACCATAGATTTTTATTGAAAAGCATTTGTTTATAAGAGAAGCTTTCCGTTCCCATTTGCTTTTTGAAACGGTTTTCCCGTTCCGCTTTCTCTTGCTGCAGTGTGGTAATTAAATATTCCCTTTCCTCTGCGCTAATCCATTTGGCATCCTTCGGATGTTCACTGATGAGCGGCATCCAGATAAATATCAAGGCTAACGAAATCATACCTTCAATATAAAATAACCAGCGCCAGTCAAAATTGGAAACGATCCAGCCGGATACCACATTCGTAAGAATGGCAGCAATCGGCAAGGACAGCATAAACATGGCATTAGCCCGCCCCAATTCTTTACTGGGAAACCAATTGGCAATAATAATAAGGATAGACGGGTATACACCACCTTCCGCAACTCCAAGCAGGAACCTCATTACCAGTAACTGCCATGAATTTTGTACGAATCCGGTTAACAGAGATATACCGCCCCAGGCAATAATCGTACACAAAATATACTTTTTGGCCATGCCGCGCTCGGCAATATGACCGGCCGGAATCTGGAGCACCAGGTATCCGAAAAAGAATATCCCAGCCGCCAGACCGGATATGGTCATTGATAGACCAAGAGCCTCGTTCATCCCTCCGGCCATTGCAAAACTGACATTCATCCGGTCCATATAAGCAATAAGGTTTATGATAATAGCTGGCGGGAGTATGTGAAACCATCGACCTTTGGGAATCTTCCTGACCATGACCTCACTCATTGTATCCCCTCCTAAGTCAGACTTTCAGACAATATTGCAATCCATTACTCTTTTACTTGTATAACTCAAAAGCTTTCAAAAGTGCCTCATCAATTTTAGGACTTGTACCACTGGCAGGTTCCCGCGCCGGACCTACGTTGTACCCTAACAGATTTAGAGCCCTTTTAACGACAGAGTTCGGATTGCCCATTTTCATAACATCCCGCAGCGGGCGGATACTGCTTTGCCGTTGGTTGGCTTCCTCAATATTCCCTTTTTCCCACAATGTATAGATGCTTACCAGTAACCCGGGATATACATTGGACCAACCGGCAATCGCCCCCTTGCCTCCGGCCAGCAACGTCCAGAGAATCAATGAATCGTTTCCTGCCAATACGGATAAGCGTCTGTCGGTATTCTCAATATACCGGAGCGTGTTATCAAAGTTACCGCTGCTATCTTTAATCCCAACAATATTTCCGTATTCTGCCAGCCGGCAAACCGTTGTATAATCGATATTGTTTCCCGTCCGTGCGGGCATATTGTAAAGCACAATCGGCAGACTGACAGCCTTTGCTACTGTGCTAAAATGCCGGTATAGATCCTCCTGTGAGACGGCAACAAAATAAGGAGAAACGATCGATAACGCATCGACCCCAATTTTTTCGGCTTTTTGCGACAATAGAATAGTTTCCCTGGTACTTACGCAGCCGGTACCGGCATAAACAGGAACTCTGCCATTAGTTTCCTCGACAACAATTTTTAACACTTCCATTTTTTCTTCTGTAGACAAAGCATATACTTCGCCGTTAGTTCCTAAAGCAAACAGCCCGTAAATTCCACTGTCGATTAAACGGTTCACTTGCAAACGCAATTCTTTTTCATTAATTTTTTCGTCATCGGTCATCGGTGTGACGATGGGACAAATGATTCCTTTTGGTTGTAACATGTTTTCGTTTCCTCCATTCTAAAGATCAAATATATTTTGCACCGGCCGGTGTCTAACTGCTTGATTCAGCGTAGCAGCTTACAACAGCTTTTCATAAATGGCCCTCATATCTTTTTTGGTTACCGCTTTAGGATTATTATCCAGCAAGCGGGTAACCTTCGCGGCGGCTTCCACCAGTTCATCCAGAACTTCTTCATTAATGCCTTTTGCCCGCAGATCACATTTAATCTCCAGATCGTTAACTAAAGCATACAAATTACCGATCATTTCCTCAGCCGCTTTTTTAGCGGTTTTGCCGGCAACATCAATACCCATCGCCATGGCAATATCCTTGAATTTTTCTTCGCAGACATTCAAATTGAACTTCATTACATCCGGCAGCAGGATTGCATTGGATAGGCCGTGTGGAATGTGGTATTTTCCGCCCAGCGGATATGACAGGGCGTGAACGGCAGTCGTGCTTGAAGTGGCGATTGAAACCCCGCCAAACATGGCACCTAGCAACATATCTTCACGAGCAGCCAGGTCGTGCCCGTCATGATAGGCCTTACGAATACTCCGGGAAATTAAACTGACCGCTTTTAAGGCAAAGGTATCACTGAAAGGATTAGCCTTTTTAGAAATGTAACATTCAATCGCATGACACAAGGCATCCATGCCGGTGTTGGCAGTAATATGTTTTGGCAGATTCACCGTCATTTCCGGATCTAAAATCACGCAGTCCGCCACCATCTTTTCGCTGACAATGCCCACCTTGAGCTCTTCTTCCGGCACCAATACAATGGCATTGGGCGTTGCTTCAGACCCTGTGCCTGCCGTAGTAGGAACCATCAACGTAGGTACGCCGCGTTTCTTTATTTGTACTTTGCCTTTAACCAATTCCCGTAAACCGATATCATTGGTAAGCAGCAAAGAAACAATTTTTGCCGTATCCATCGAGCTGCCGCCACCGATACCAATAACCATTTGACCTTTAAACTCCCTGGCAGCCTGGAAGATGGCCTGTACCTGGTCGACAGACGGTTCCGGCGGTGTATTATTGATTACACAAACCTGGATGCCGGCCTGTTCCAGTAATGCTTTCGGCTTATCCACCAAACCGGAATTCCACACCCCCTGATCGGTAATGATGATCACCTTACCGGCTTCATAAGCAGTGACGATATCTGTAATTTGCCGGACACTGCCTGCGCCGGCGACAATTTTCCCGATATTTAATAACGAATACAGGCTACTCATAATCCATCCCCCTCACTCTTTTATGATGAAAACCGTCCCTTCCTTCATACTGCAGTTTACCTATTGATTCCAGCGTGGGTGTTCATACGCTTGCGGATTGCATACATGCTGCCAGCGCCGTCCGTTCATTACCGCCACAACGCCCTCGGCAGCCATCGTCGCCACCCCGGAGGCAGCCTCTTTGGTTTGTCCCGCCATATGTGGCGAGACAATAATATTGTCATACTTAAACAACGGTTCATCAGCGGTTACAGGTTCATGGCTGAATACATCCACCGCCGCACTATGCAGCCGGTTCTCTTCCAGCGCTTTTGCCAATGCAGCCTCATCAATAATGCCCCCGCGCGAACAGTTAATTAAGACGGCACTGGATTTCATGGTTTTTAACTCCGCTTCGCCAATTAGATGTTTGGTTTTAGGTGTTAATGGCACATGCAAAGAAACCACATCCGCCTTCCGCAAAATCATACTCAAATCAGCGGCGTATTGAAACCCCTGCCCGGTAATCGCTTCCGGCTTGACATAGGGATCATAAACAATGATCTTCATACCGACTCCGGCTGCCATGCCGGCAAGAATGCTGCCAATCTTGCCATAACCAACCAGTCCTAGTGTTTTCCCAAATATCTCAAACGCTTTATAATTGCTTCTTATATTGAAATTGCCCTTACGGAGTTCCCTGTCACTATGCAACATATCTTTGGCGGCAGCAAACATAAAAGCAAAAGCATGCTCCGCTACCGAACGGGTATTGGCTCCCGGAGCAATCACCACCGGAATACCAAGCTCAGTGGCGGTTTCCACGTCAACATCGTCAACGCCAACTCCCGGCCGCCCGATGACCTTTAAATTTTTTGCGGCAAGCATCGTCTTTCTGTCGATGGATCCAATACGGATAATCAATCCCTCGGCATCCAAGAGTTCGGACAACATCGCCCGGGGATCGCCATTATTGGTGATAGCGACTTTTATATTGGCCTGTTCTAAAACAGCCATCCCATCGTCATGTAACCGATGTGTCAAAACCACTTTTTTCATATTCAGCACCCCTTGTATACAGGCAGGACTAGGTGTAGCCTGCGCTTTCCTTTTCAGTTATTCTCAGACGATTACTTTCTCGTCATATATACCATCAGATATCTGAACCATACTCTGGCTCTACATATGAAAAACCTCGTTTTTTAACGATCATTGAACAAACCGGCAAATTTGATTTTTGTCATTTGGGCCCCAAGCAGCAGAGATTCCGTCATGCTGCGGCTGTCCGCAACGCCCTGTCCGGCTATGGCAAAGGCCGTACCATGATCAACCGACGTCCGGATGCAGGGTAAGCCGACCGTCACATTGACCCCTGTTTCAAATCCCAGCAGTTTTACCGGAATATGCCCCTGATCGTGATACATGACTACGACAATATCGAACTCCTTTTTCACTGCAGCCTGATAAAATACCGTATCGGGCGGTACCGGGCCGGTAATATTCATGCCCATTCCCCTCGCCGCATCAATCGCCGGTGTAATCTCCAGTTCTTCTTCCCGGCCAAACAGGCCGCGTTCTCCTGAGTGCGGGTTCAGTCCGGCTACCGCTATCCGGGGAATTGGTTTGCCCATCATTTTAACCGCTTCATTGGCCAGCTTGATAACCCTGAGCACACGATCCTTCTTTATCAAAGAACTGACTTTATTCAACGCTACGTGCGTTGTCACGTGAATCACGGTAAGGGGCCCGCTGACAAGCATCATGGAATAATCTTTCTGTCCCGTCAAAGCTCCCAGGATTTCCGTATGTCCCGGGAAGTGCTTGCCCCCCAGATTTAGCGCCTCTTTATTCAAGGGTGCTGTAACAATGGCATGAATTTCCTGTTTCAGGGCATAGCCGACAGCTTTTTCAATGTACTCATAAGCCGCTTTTCCCGCCCTGGCATCCACCTGGGAAAAAGGCAGATCCACCGGTAAATTATCCAAATCAACCACATCGATTCTTCCAAAGCATTCACCCGCCGAACCCGGCTCCTGAACGGCCCGGCAGGTTAAACCGGCACCGACAATCCGCATTGCCCGCTCCATTATTTTTTTGTCGCCAAATACTACCGGTCTTGCAACCTCGTAAATTTTTTCATCCGCCAGTGCCTTTACAATGATTTCCGGTCCAATTCCTGCTGCATCCCCCATCGTTATACCCAATATCGGTTTCATGATTTGCTCCTCCCTGCGAATAATTCTGTTTTTTCATGCCCGGGACCCTTTACTGCGGCCTGTTCATACTGCCCATCACCCGCACTCCGCAGTTTCTGCAACGCCAGCACAAAAGAATCTTCACTCCCGAAGGCACCGGCTTTGGTAATCACCGGCAGGCCGTCACAACAGCCTCCGACCAGGCGGCCAAGCGGTATGCCTACGGCAACCTCTTCTACAATCTCTATCGCTTCAGCACCTAAAGACCGGCAAACATGTATGGCCGTATCACCTCCCGTAAGCACCATGCCTGCCAGCCGGCAGTCCGCCAGCTGGTTCGCAATATCTCCCAATGCAGCCGCTATTAACCCGCTGACCTCGGTATGGTTGAAACCCGCTTTTTCCGCCGCCCGGTCCATCGTCAGCAAATCGCTGTCAATACCCGAACTGGCAAGCACAACATCTTTGCCTTCCAGCAAAAACGCTCTGCCCTGTTTAATGCAACGCTTGATTTCCAGTTTGTTGTTCCTGAGCAGACCGGCCACATCCAGCTTGATTAATTTGGTGCCCGGCAATTGTAGCGCCGCCGTGATCTGGGCTTGCGTAATCCGGCTCACACTGCCGGCAATAACCAATACCGTCCCTTTTCCCAAAGCCGCGGTCTCTTTCCGGGGCTCCACAGCCCACTGATAAAAGTCGGCCAGCCGTTCCGCCAAACCTGCCGATCCCACCCATAACACGTGGGTGTAGGCTTTAGCGGCTTTGGCAATACTGCGTAAATGTTTATCCAAAACCGCATCGAAAACAACCCATTTCTTCCCCTGTTTTACACAGTTTTCAATGGCCTGCCCGATCGCTTGTTCTCCGTTCATAACTGTATGCAAAGGAACTAAACCAATCTTACGATCGGTCTGGCGTTGCAACAATTCGACAATCCGCGACTCCTTCACCGGACTTTTGGGGGCATAAGCAAACTCCGTTAACTCCAGCGGCATGCTCTCTACCAGTTGATAGCCGCCGACAGTAACACGGCGATTTTCCGGAAATGCCGGTGCTATCGCCACCAATTCCGGTTGAAAAACGGTGGCCGCCGCTTCAATTTCAGCACCGAGATTCCCCCGCAGTGTCGAATCTACTTTTTTATAAATGTGTTGTACATTCGCAGTTCGTAAAACCTCACAAGTTGCTTTCACCTTGCGGTAAGCTTCCTCCGGCGCCAGATCCCTGCTGTCCGTATCAATAACAAGGACTGCAGCGGTTTCCTGCAATAATTTTTTTTGATCAAAATCAATTCTTACGGAGCTTCGTACATTACGTTTGGCAAATTGCAGGGCCGTATCGTTTGCGCCGGTTATATCATCGGCAATTACTACAAGTTTTGTCATGACCTCACCTTCCCTTGGCAGCACCCGCTTCTTTAATAATGCAAATACCATGCCAACATGATAGAATCTGCTAAACCGGCTTTATTCCCTTAACCCATAAAAAATACGTTGCAAAATGCAACGTA
>NZ_CYSP01000003.1 GCF_001298735.1 Propionispora sp. 2/2-37
ATAAATGCGTTAGCACTTATCGCTATTGATCTCAACGACTTTTATATACTAACATAAAGCGCCGATATTCGTCAATAAGAATTACACTTATAATTAACGAAAATCCGGATTTTAAGGATAGTATCATTGCCCGGTTACCTGCACTCTGTATTTACGCCGTCTAGGCCCGTCAAATTCACAAAAATAAATACCCTGCCAGGTGCCCATAACCAACTTACCATCAGCAAAAGGAATAGTAAGCGAACATCCTAACAGCGAACTTTTTACATGGGCCCGCGAATTTCCTTCCCCATGCTGATAATTAAGCTCAGGTACCATATGATTTAAGGCTTTTAACATATCTGCAACAACATCCGGATCGGCATTTTCATTGATTGTTACCCCGGCTGTCGTATGTGGTACAAAAACTTGGCAGATGCCGTCTTTCATCCGGCTTGCGCTGACTGCGGCAGCAACCTCAGCCGTAATATCAATAAAGCCTTCTCTTGGTGTCTGTACCTGAAATTCCTGCATACTTTTTCCCCTCTTTCTCTATCTATCAAAAAGGTGCATGAATAGAGTATAATATCTTCAAAAGTGGACAGATGTCTAATTTCCAGCCGCTGTTTTCAAAATAGCAATAACCAAATCTCCCGCCTTGTATAAATCCGTTTCTTTGATATATTCTTCTGTGGTATGCACTTTTGACATTCCCACTCCCAAAACAGCAGTAGGAACGCCGTAGTTATTGAAAAAATTCGCATCGCTGCCTCCGCCGGTAGCTTCCAGCAGCGGTTGTAATCCAATATGTTCAGCCGCCTTAACAGCCAATTTAACTACCGGGCTATCATTGGACAATTCATACGGCCCGTAAGCACGTTCCACAAGCACTTCGGCACGACATCCATTTTCTCTGGCGGTTTGTTCAAAAATCCCTTTCATATGCTGGGTCTGTTCAGCCAGTTTATTCAAATCCCGGCTTCGGGCCTCACAGGCCAGTTCGACCCGGTCCGGTACAATATTCGTAGCCTGCCCGCCTCTGATAATCCCCACATTGGCGGTTGTTTCATCGTCAATACGGCCGTGTTTAAGTTGTGCCAGAGCCTTCCCGGCAACAATAATAGCATTGATTCCGTCTTCCGGAGCAACACCGGCATGTGCCGTCTTGCCATGGATAACAACAGCAATATGATCCTGCCCAGGTGCTTTGGTGATAATTTTCCCTGGTGTTCCGCCCGAATCCAGCGCATAACCGAAATCGGCCTGTAATCTGGTTTTGTCCAAATGTTTAGAGCCTTCAAGTCCTCCCTCTTCGGAAACGGTGAAAACGATTTGCACATCGCCATGAGGAATTTTTTTCTCCAGTACTACCCGTAAAGCTTCCATTATGGCAACGACTCCGGCCTTATCGTCGGAACCTAAAATAGTATTACCTGAAGACGTGATTACCCCGTCACTGAGTACGGGAATAATGCCTTCACAGGGTTCTACACAATCCATGTGGGCAGTGAATAAAATAGCCGGTTTTCCCGGCACATTCCCCGGCAAAAAAGCAAAGATATTCCCGCTATTACCCCCAATTTTTCTTCCGGTATCATCTTCCTCCACCTTCAATCCCATTTGCTTTAGCCGATTTTTTAGAAGATCGGCAACCTTACGCTCCTGTCGTGATGGAGCCGCTATTTTAACTAATTCAAGAAACTCATGCAGCATGCGTTCACAATTTACCATCGTGCTTCCTCCTAACCATAGAATATAACCGATCCATTTTGCTTATTATTTTATCCATTACAGTATGCGGCTTTACTGCATAACCTGTTTGAACTTGCTAAGTTCTTTAAACAAAAAAAATGCTGTTATGATTGCCGCACCCAAATCGGCAATTGGTGCCGCTATCCAGGCACCAGTTAAGCCAAATATTGTCGGCAATATAATAATTAAAGGTATCAATAAAAACACCTGCCTTGACATGCTTAAAAAAATAGCCTGCTTTACCTTACCAACCGCTTGGAAATAGTTGGCACTAATAACTTGAAAACCGATAATCGGCAGCATGCATAAAAACAATCGCAAACCACCGGACCCCATTTCAATCAGTTGTGGATTTTGATTAAACAAAGCGACCACATTCTCACTGAACAGTTGTACAACGATAAAGCCAAATAAAGATATTGCAGAAGCCGCATAAACACCAAGCTTAACTGCCTCAATAACCCGTTTATAATTTCTCGCTCCATAATTATAGCCAATAATTGGCTGAACCCCCTGACTGATACCAAAAATCGGCATCAATAGCAGTAATGCCATCCTATTGATAATACCAATGGAAGCAACCGCCAATTCCCCACCGTATGATAGTAAGCTATAATTAAAAACTATGCTGACTACACTGGCGGCGATTTGCACAAGGAATGGTGATAGGCCGATATTAATAATTTGCATGATAATTTTACCATCAAAAGTAAAATACTGCAGTCGCAATTTCAAAAAACTTCTTTCCCCTAAAAAGTAGGCAATGACCCAAATAGAAGAAACAGTCTGAGCAACTACCGTGGCTAATGCCGATCCGCCGATTCCCATATGGAATACAAAAATAAACAATGGATTCAGCACAATATTAATACCGGCCGAAATCAGCATGGTGGCCATAGCCGTTTTAGGATCTCCCTGAGCCCGGATAATATTATTCATACCAAAACCAATAAACAAGAATACACTGCCCCATAATATAATGCTGGTAAATTCCCGGGCATACGGCAGGACATTTGTCTCTGCTCCCAGTCCCACTAACAATTGATCCAAAAACACCAAAAAAGTCAGACTGAGACAAACGGCTAATATGAGCGTTAATACAAAAGCACTCCCCAAAATTTTCTCTGCCTCATCAGTACGGTTTTCTCCCATCCGGATGGAAACGAGTGAACCGGCTCCAATGCCAATCAACATGCCAAACCCCATAAGAACCGTCATAACCGGAAACGCAATGGCCACCGCCGCCAGCGCGATTTCCCCTACGCCATTACCAACAAAAATACTGTCAACAATATTATATAATGCGTTAACGAGCATACCAATAATAGCCGGGGCAGAAAAACGCCAAAGCAGTGTCCCGATCTTTTCGGTTCCCATAGCTGCAGAATCTTGCATAAATCCCTCCAAATACAGATCTATCATAACATTATGCCCGCATAAATAACATGGGATTCAAAAAAGTCTTACTTAATTTCCCTTTTTTCATTCCACATGATAAACTATTTATATAAAAATAAATTTAGAAAGGAGGTTACCTATGAAAATAAAAAATATTACCGATATAAACCGTTTTTTTGAAGTACTTGACCAATGCAAAGGCCGCGTGGAACTAGTCACAAATGAAGGTGACAGATTGAACCTGAAATCGAAGCTATCTCAGTACGTTGCCCTGTCCAGACTCTTTAGTGAAGCAAAAATTGATGAAATTGAAATTATTGCCTCAGAACCGGAAGATGTTTCGCTCTTATTGCAGTATCTCATAAAAGGTTGACTCCATTCTTTTTCAACCTGCTGTGTTGACTTTTATAGAACAGAACCTGTAGTTCTGTTCTATTTTTATGTACAAAGAGGTATTTGAAACCGTCACTGCGGTTTCAAATACCTCAATTGCGCATGTATTCTTTATAACCCTGCTCTAGTTTTGAGCCAACCGCTTGTAGGTAGCCAGCCGTTCCCTGGCCTCTTCCTCGGTTTTCTTAAACAGACTTTCCGCAATTTCAGGGTTTTGTTTCATTAGTGACGCATACCGTACTTCACCCAGCAGAAACTCTCTGAAATCAGCCGTCGGTTCTTTCGAATCCAGCACAAACGGATTTTTACCAGCGTCTTTTAGTTGCGGGTTATACCGGTACATTGCCCAGTATCCCGAGTCCACTGCCTGCTTGGCTTCGATCTGGCTTTTTCCCATGCCCCCGCGAATTCCATGGCTGATACAGGGCGCATAGGCTATGATCAAGGATGGTCCGGGATACGCTTCTGCTTCCGCAATGGCCTTCAGGGTCTGATTTTTATCCGCTCCCATGGATATCTGCGCCACATATACGTAGCCATAGCTCATCGCCATCATACCCAGGTCTTTTTTCTTCACATTCTTCCCGCTGGCGGCAAATTTGGCAATCGCTGCCGTCGGGGTCGATTTCGATGATTGTCCGCCGGTATTGGAATAAATCTCGGTATCAAATACTAGCACATTGACGTCTTCTCCGGAAGCCAGGACATGGTCCAGACCGCCAAAGCCGATGTCATAAGCCCAACCGTCGCCGCCGAAAATCCATTGGGACCGTTTCACCAGAAAGTCTTTGTTGTTGTAGATTTCTTTTAAAATCGGCGCATTGTTCTTTTCTTTTTCTAATAAGGCGATTACGGCTTCGGCCCGTTCACGCGTTTCGGCACCGTTATCTTTGTCGGCCAGCCAGGCTTCCAGCGCAGCCTTTAATTCGGGACTGGACACTTCCAGGGCGGCCTGTACATCAGCAGCCAGTTTGTTGCGTACCTGCGTTACGCCTAAATGCATACCCAAACCATATTCGGCATTGTCTTCAAACAAGGAGTTAGCCCAGGCCGGTCCTTGCCCTTTTTGATTGGTGGTGTATGGTATCGACGGCGCGCTAGCTCCCCAGATGGAGGAACAACCGGTGGCATTGGCCACCATCATCCGGTCGCCAAACAATTGGGTCACCAGCTTGGCATACGGGGTTTCGCCACAGCCGGCACACGCACCGGAGAATTCCAGGAGCGGCTGTTCAAATTGACTGCCTTTTACGGTATTTTTGTTCATCGGATTGGGTTTTGTTTTTAGTGATACTGCATATTCCCACAATTCGATCTGTTCCTGCTGTGTTTCCAGCGGTTTCATAATAAGCGCTTTTTCTTTGGCCGGGCAGATATTAGCGCAGTTGCCGCAGCCGGTGCAATCTAGCGGTGCTACGGCGATTCGGTATAATAGGTCTTTCGCACCTACTGCAGGTTTCGAGGTAAATCCTTCCGGGGCGGCTGCCTGTTCTTCGGCACTGATCAGCACCGGACGGATGGTGGCATGGGGACATACGTACGAACATTGATTACATTGTATACATTTATCAATTTGCCATTCGGGAACGTTGACGGCGATGCCGCGCTTTTCATAAGCTGCCGTCCCTAACGGGAAGGTCCCGTCTTCTCTGCCGACAAAGGCACTGACCGGCAGTTTATCGCCTTCCTGACGGTTCATCGGTACTAAGATGTCTTTGATGAAGGCCGGTACTTCTTTGCTTTCGGTTACTGTGTCGGCTGCGTTTTTCCAGGCTGCCGGTATATTAATTTTGACAATGGCATCCACTCCCCGGTCAATAGCCGCATTGTTCATGTCCACTACTTTTTGCCCTTTGTTGCCGTAGGATTTTACAACCGCATCTTTCAGGTATTTTACGGCATCTTCCAGGGGAATGATATTGGCAATCTTAAAGAAAGCCGCCTGCATGATCATGTTTATGCGTCCGCCCAGCCCCAGCTCTTGCGCAATTTTCACCGCGTCAATGGTATAGAATTGAATGTCGTTGTTGGCTATATAGCGCTTCATGGCTCCCGGCAGTTTTTCATCCAGTTCGTCTTTGTCCCAGATACAGTTTAGCAGGAAGTTGCCGCCTTTTTTGAGTCCTTCCAGGACATCATATTTGTCTACATAGGATTGGTTATGGCAGGCAATGAAGTCGGCCTTGTTGATGAGATACGGCGATTTGATTTGCTTTTCGCCAAACCGCAGGTGCGATACGGTGATGCCGCCTGATTTTTTGGAATCATAGGCAAAATAGCCCTGGGCATACATATTGGTATGGTCGCCAATGATTTTGATGGCGCTTTTGTTGGCCCCTACTGTGCCGTCCGAGCCCAGACCCCAGAATTTACATGCTTTGGTTCCTTCCGGGGTGGTATCCAGGTCATAGTCGGGAAGCGTCAGTGAAGTGAAGGTAACGTCGTCGACTATACTCATGGTAAAGCCATTCTTAGGTTGTTCGGCTTTTAGGTTATCGTAAACCGCCACGATATGCGCAGGCACTACGTCTTTAGAGCCCAGGCCGTACCGGCCGCCGACGATGACCGGCTGCCATGCTTTTCCGTAAAAGGCGGCTTTAACATCCAAATAAAGCGGCTCGCCCAATGAACCCGGTTCTTTGGTCCGGTCTAATACGGCTATTTTTTTCACGGTTTCCGGAATATACTTGAAGAAATGATCTATGGAAAACGGACGGTACAGGTGCACGGTCAATAGTCCTACTTTTTCGCCTTTTTGGTTGAGGTAGTCAACGGTTTCTTCTATGGCTTCACATATTGATCCCATAGCTATAATGATGCGTTCGGCATCCGGTGCACCATAGTAGTTGAATAAATGATAGTCACGACCGGTCAGTTTGTTGATTCGGCCCATGTATTCTTCGACAAGGTCCGGTATTTGTTCGTAGTATTTGTTTACGGCTTCTCTTTCCTGAAAGTAAATATCCGGGTTTTGCGCCGTTCCTCTTACTACCGGGTGATCTGGATTTAAGGCATTCCTGCGGAAGGCTTCCAAAGCATCTTTATCCAGCAGTTTTTCCAGTTCTTCGTATTCCAGCACTTCGATTTTTTGAATTTCATGGGATGTCCGGAAGCCGTCAAAAAAGCTCACAAACGGAATTTTCCCCTTTATTGCCGCCAAATGGGCAATGGGCGCCAAATCCATGACTTCCTGTACGCTGCTTTCTGCCAACAGGGCAAAGCCGGTCTGACGGGCCGCCATCACGTCCTGATGGTCGCCAAAAATGTTCAATGAGCTGGCTGCCAGCGCCCGGGCACTGACATGGAAAACTCCCGGCAATAATTCTCCGGCAATTTTGTACATGTTGGGGATCATCAGCAACAACCCCTGGGATGCCGTATAGGTCGTGGTCAAAGCTCCGGCCTGCAGCGATCCGTGCATCGCACCGGCCGCTCCGGCCTCCGACTGCATTTCCACTACCCGCACCGGCTGCCCGAAGATGTTTTTCTTGCCCTGGGCAACCCATTCATCCACATGTTCTGCCATTGGTGATGAGGGGGTAATCGGATAGATTGCCGCCACTTCGGTAAACGCGTACGATACATAGGCTGCCGCCGTATTTCCATCCATTGTTTTCATTTTCCTTGCCATCAATCAATCTCCTCTCTGCTTATAAATAACTCGCAGACTGCATATTTATGCAGTCAAATTGTATATTGCTTGGTCGTTAACACTATATAGCTAGCCTCATATAGTAATTTATCAAGAACTTTCATATTACCCTGTTTTTATTCATAGGTAATACACATTATTAATATTACACCTTTGTTTTACATATGTAAAGAACAAATATCCATAATTAGCCTTAGTGATAGAATTCACTTAAATATCCCAAATTATCATGGCCTAACTCTTCTTTTCTCTTAATTTACTGAATTTTGTATAGAATAGCATATTTATTTGTACATTTCGTATTGCAAAAAAAAATCTCCGCCAATGGTACAACAATCCATAAACAAGAGATCCATACTTTGAAACCCTATTCCCTTTTGCCAGATACCGCTCATATTATACTTGCTTTGCCTTTTGCGGTACAGCCGAAAGTATGACTTGCCCGCCGGAACGGGATACTTTGATATTAAAATCAACAACGCCCTGCTTATACAACTCCAGTTTAAGCTCCAGTAATGCCCTGCCAATCTTCTCTTCAAGCTCCGGTGTCAAAAAGGACGAATGAAACGGTTTACCGTCTCGCTTTTCTTTTGCCTGGCGTGAGACATTCCGGGGATTTGCCTGCTCATTATAAATATCGTTTTCAAAGGAGACTTCCTCCTGCCAGCCTTTCAGCATATCCGCATCACTAAGATTCCTTTTTATTTTAGCCATCAGTGTCCACCTACCCTCTAATCATCAAGCAAAGCAGCATCGCACTAGTACGATACTGCTCTTATAGGATGCATCTATCTGGTTTATTAAAATATATGCAATAATTTATAGACAATTGCACTGGTAAGACCGCTTAGCGGAATTGTCAAAAACCAGGCATACACCATCTGCTGAGCGACGCTCCAATGAACCGCTTTCACCCGTTTAGCCGCTCCTACCCCCATAATCGATCCCGACACGACATGGGTTGTACTAACCGGCAAATGTAAAAATGTAGCCGAAAAAATTATTAATGATGAATTTAAATCTGCAGCAAAACCATTGATTGGCTCCAATTTAAAAATTTTGGTACCCATTGTTTTAATAATTTTCCAGCCACCGGCGGCCGTCCCCATCCCCATCGCAGTTGCGCAAATTAGCTTAACCCAGGTGGGAACTTCCAGCGAAGGTATTTGTCCGGCACTTAACAATGCCAGGGTTATAATACCCATAGCCTTCTGCGCATCATTAGAACCATGGGAAAAAGCCATTAAACTGGCTGATAAAAGCTGCATCCGGCGAAACCCGGAATTTAAAGCCATCGGTGCAAACCGGCCGAATATC
The DNA here is from genome assembly GCF_001298735.1 of Propionispora sp. 2/2-37. Taxonomy (GTDB): domain Bacteria; phylum Bacillota; class Negativicutes; order Propionisporales; family Propionisporaceae; genus Propionispora. The sequence continues at coordinate 8,492 of NZ_CYSP01000003.1, forward strand.
CATAATAATAATACCATAATAATATAGCCCGAAACTAACGCGATAATCGGTGAAAGCACCAGGGACAGCACTATTTTTTCAATCCCGGTATAATTCAGCGTCTCCCAGCCGGAACCAACAATTACGGCCCCCATAATGCCGCCAATCAACGCATGCGATGAACTGCTGGGAATACCGTACCACCAGGTAAGCAAATTCCAGGCAATAGCCCCCACCAGAGCGGCAATAATAACTTCCTGGTTAACAAGCGAAGCTGCTTTTACAATATCACCGCCAATGGTCTTTGCCACACCGGTGCTAAACAGTGCACCCAGGAAATTAAGGCCGGCTGCCATAAAAATCGCATGCTGGGGTTTTAGTGCCCTGGTCGATACCGAAGTCGCAATGGCATTGGCCGTGTCGTGAAATCCGTTAATATAGTCAAAAGCCACCGCCAGAAACACGACTATATAAACGAGCATATAATCAGGCATATTTTAGCACTACCTTTTTTAACGAATCGGCAATATCTTCAGAAAGGTCCAGTACATCTTCCAAATTAGTCAGAATTTCTTTCCATTTAATAATTTCAATGGGATCTTTACAATCACGGAATAATTTGCCCATCTCTTCACGATACAGGCGGTCTCCCTCAGCTTCCAATTCCATTAGGCGGCTACAGCGCGCCTCAAGTTTAAGATGAGATTTCTTTACATCGTCCAAATAAGAAACCGCTTTTTCAATCTGTTTGGCAGATTTTACAACCAGCTCAGTTAATCCCTGAACCCCCGTAGTTGTTGTCCCCACATTATACAGATGCATTCTTTCGATAATGCCCTTGATCGAGTCAACCACATCATCCAGTTTTTGTGTCAGGGTAAAAATATCTTCGCGGTCAAACGGAGTAATAAAAGTTTTTTGCAGTTTGGCAGTAACCTTATCGACGATATTGTCAGCTTCTTTTTCGACCGAATCTATCAGACCCATCAATTCCACTATTTTGTCCTGCTCATGCATGGCCAGGGACAGGATATCTGCTGATTTTTGCACTAACTTGGCCTGTTCAGACAACAACTGAAAAAACTTCTCTTCCTTGGGTTTTAGTCGAAATCCCACTTAAATTCCTCCTGTAATAGCTTCTTAGAACCTTATTGATTATACCACAGGTCAATAAATTGTTTAAGTCTTTAATAAAAAATCAGCGTATATTGTTGAATTTTGCATACAAATTCGCTTTGTATTAGAAACCGCTATTACCATATTATTCCTGCAAATAAGTGCTGCACAATAGTAGCCGGATGTTGACATCCGGCTACTATCTCATGCATTGTTTTTATTTTGGGTCTTAGCCCAGGAATCACGCAGCCCGACCACCCGGTTAAAGACAAGTTTTTTATCCCGGGAGTCTAAATCGGTATTAAAATATCCCTGCCGCAAAAACTGATAGCGTGTTCCGGGAACGGCCTTCACTAAACTCGGCTCCACCCTGCATTTTGTCAGAACCTCCAGGGAATGCGGATTAAATACCGCATTGCCGTCGTCGCTTTCTTCTTTAAACAAATAATCATACAAGCGTACTTCCGCCTCCAGTGCATGAGCGGCGGAGACCCAGTGCAGCGTCCCCTTAACTTTACGTCCGCTGGCCGGTCCCCCGCTTTTTGTATCCGGGTCATAAGTGCAACGAAGTTCGATAATTTCGCCGGTAGCTTCGTCCTTCACTACCTGTTCGCATTTAATAATATAGGCATGCTTTAGTCGCACTTCCTGCCCCGGCGCCAATCGGAAAAACTTCTTCGGCGGATTTTCCATAAAATCTTCTTTTTCAATATAGAGAACACGGGAAAATGGAATTTTCCTCGTACCCATATCCGGATTTTCCGGATTATTTTCCGCATCGAGTTCTTCTACCTGATTTTCCGGATAATTAAGCAGAACCAGCTTCAAAGGATTCAGCACAGCCATAACCCGGGCTGCACGGCTGTTCAAATCTTCACGAATGCAATGCTCTAAAAGGGATATGTCTACCGTGCTATTGCTTTTGGCCACTCCGATACGTTCACAGAAATCCCGGATGGCTTCCGGCGTGTAGCCACGACGCCGCAAGCCGGAAATGGTTGGCATCCTGGGATCATCCCATCCGTTAACTTTCTTTTCTTCAACTAAAGCCCTCAGATGCCGTTTACTCATCACGGTGTTCGTTAAATTCAAGCGTGCAAACTCGATTTGCTGCGGACAGCGTTCAAATTCCAGCGCCTGCAAAACCCAATCATATAAAGGCCGATGATCTTCAAATTCCAGGGTACAAATAGAATGTGTAATTCCCTCTATGGCATCGGAAATAGGATGGGCATAATCGTACATCGGGTAAATACACCAGGTATCGCCGGTACGGTGATGGACGGCCCGGGAAATCCGGTATAAAACGGGGTCACGCATATTGACATTGGGTGAAGCCATATCTATTTTAGCCCTGAGCACCCGGGATCCATCGGCAAACTCACCGGCTTTCATCCGCTGGAAAAGATCAAGGTTCTCTTCCACCGAACGGTTGCGGTAAGGGCTTTCCTTTCCTGGTTCAGTCAGTGTACCGCGATATTCCCGGATTTGCTGAGCGTTTAAATCACAAACATAGGCCTTACCCGCTTTGATCAATTGAAGGGCATACTCATAAAACCGGGCAAAATAATCGGACGCATAGTACATCCGGTCAGCCCAGTCGAACCCCAGCCACTTAACATCTTCTTTAATAGAATCCACGTATTCTACATCTTCTTTAGTAGGATTGGTATCGTCAAAGCGAAGATTGCACAAACCATGATATTTCGCGGCAGTGCCGAAATTCAGGCAAATCGACTTGGCATGTCCAATATGTAAATATCCATTAGGCTCCGGTGGAAACCGGGTATGGACCCGGCTGCTGTTTTTATTGTTTTTTAAATCTTCATTAATTATATCGTGAATAAAATTAGAAGGTTGCACTGGATTGGTCATTTTTCTACTCCTTTTGTCATATTCTGACATAATACTGATCTGGTGTTCGTCATTCAGAACAAAAATCCTGTTTTTTCATAGTATAGAGGAAATTATAGCAAATTTTTCATACATAAGAAAGGCATTACTTATTTTTATTTTTTTGACATATACAAAAATTTACATTATCATATGTAGTAAGGATAGTTTACATACATACGTCAATGCAAGGTTAAGTTTTACCCACACAATGGTATGTGGAACCGCTTTTTCCGATACCCATCTATTTTATAAAGGGGGCTTAACTGATGAGTACAGTCAGCTATAAAAAAATTTTAGTTCCGGTTGACGGTTCCGAGAACGCTTTCAAGGCGGTTGCTCATGCCGACTATCTTGCCTGTGCCTGCGGTGCGGAAATCGGATTAATTTACGCCTTGCTCCCGTATAAGGATCTACAAGTATACAGTCCGGTTGGCACTACCTATATTCCGGAAAATTTTTTCAGTAATGCAGAGGAGTTTGGCAAAAAAGTGTTGGAAGAAGCTACAACGCTGCTATCCGCTAAGGTAGCCAGTACTACCTTTTTAGAAGTAGGATCACCTGCCGACATCATTCCCAAATTTGCCAAAAATAATAACTATGATTTGATTATCATGGGCAGCAGGGGCTTAGGCGTTCTGAAAGAGCTGGTTATGGGCAGTGTCAGTCACTATGTCATGCATAATGCCAAATGTCCGGTCATGGTCATAAAATAAAACGGAAAAGCGTTATGGGGAACAGTTCAATCTCCCATAACGCTTTTTATGTTATCAGCCTATTATTTTATACACAAATCTTCGCCATTCATGATTTTCTTCATATTTTTCATCGGACACATCTTCCCGCACATGGTACAGGTATCTTCCGACTCCGGCTTTGATTCCGCCCGATAACGCCCGGCTTTTTCCGGATCAATGGCAAGTTCAATCATTTTCGGAAAATCCACTTCAGCCCGGGCCGCACTCATTGCATTATCCCAGTCTCGTGCACCAGGGATTCCTTTGGCGATATCCGCCGCATGAGCGGCAATACGGGAAGCAATAATTCCTTCTTTCATATCCTCCAAATCAGGCAGTCTTAAATGTTCTGCCGGTGTTACATAGCACAAAAAATCCGCCCCGTTAGCTGCCGCAATGGCACCACCGATTGCGCTGGTAATATGATCGTACCCGGGGGCAATGTCGGTTACCAGGGGACCAAGTACATAAAAAGGTGCTCCATAACAAAGCTTTTTTTCCAGCAGCATATTGGCAGCAATTTCATTCAGCGCCATATGCCCCGGCCCTTCAATCATTACCTGCACATTGCGGGCCCATGCTCTTTTCGTCAATTCGCCTAAAGTAATCAATTCTTCCACCTGAGCAGCATCGGTCGCATCGCTGATTGATCCCGGCCGGCAGGCGTCACCTAAACTAATGGTTACATCATATTTCTCGCAAATATCCAGCAGGCGGTCATAATACTGATAAAATGGATTCTCCCGGTTGTTGAGTTCCATCCAGGCAAACAAAAGCGAGCCGCCTCTGGATACAATATGGGTGAGTCTGGGATTGCGTTTAATTCGCTCGGCAGTGGTTCGGTTCATGCCGCAATGAACGGTGATAAAATCAACACCATCGGCAGCATGCTGTTCCACTACACTGAAGAATTCGTCCACGGTGATATCTTTTAACTCTTTATCCAGCATACCTACCGCATCGTACATCGGCACCGTGCCAATCATAGCCCGGGAAAAGCCGATTAACCGACGGCGGAATTCCTGCGTCTTGCCGTAGCAGCTCAAATCCATAATAGCTTCCGCTTTCAGTTCTATTGCCTTTTTGGCTTTTTCCAGTTCCAGATTCAGGTCACAGCAATCCTTAGAAACACCTAAGTTTACATTTATCTTCGTTCTCAGTCCGGTACCCACTCCCTCCGGGTCCAGACTAACATGATTTTTATTGGCCGGAATCACGACTTTGCCCTCTGCGACCAGTTCACGCAGACGGTTAACCTCCATTTTTTCTTTTCCGGCGACGATACGCATTTGTCCAGTGACGATTCCTTTGCGGGCCGCATCCATTTGAGTGGTATATTGCATATCCTTCTCTCCTTTATTTGTATACTGAAAATAAAAAACGGGCTGCGTATGAACAGCCCGTTACTTACTATATAAGCTATCCCTACGGTGGTACTAACCACGTCAGGTTCCAAGGGTAACATCTCAGCCTTTCGGCGCCCCCAGCCACAGAAATTCCCTATTTTAGTTAGTTAAATTGTATTGTATAACCTGGTTTTTGTAAAGCAAAAGTTTTGCTGTTGATTGTATTGCCTGGGAGTCCCCTTACTGCTTGAGTGATTGAAGGGCATGATTTTCTACCGGCAGACGGATGTATAAAAGCAGCAGGCCGTTCAGGACCGAAAAAACCGCGGCCGTTTTCCAGGCGGAAAACAACATCGGCAGACAAAACACTTCGATGCAGACCGCCAGATAATTCGGATGCCGCCAATACCGGTAAGGACCACGCCGGATTCTTGGCTCTCCGGGCAGGATAAGTACACGGGTATTCCAGCAGCGTCCCAGGCTTGCAATACACCAGTAGCGCAGAAACTGAGCCAACAAAATGAAAGTGACCCATACACCCCAGCTGCTGCTTACCCCCGCTTTCCCGTTCAGAACTTCAAGTATCCAGCAAAACATCCAGGCTCCATGCAAAAGGATAAACAGGGGATAATGCTTAGCACCGAATTCAACTGCCCCCCGGTTTATCATATACCGATAATTTACTTTTGCCAGTATTAATTCGCCCAGTCGCTGACAGATAAGAATCAGCATGACTCCCCAAAAGAATGCGTTCACCATTGGAATAGCACCTGTTCGGCACAAAACCCCGGCCCCATGGATAACAGCAATCCGAAACGTCCGGCTGCTGCATTTTCAGCCAGAAATTTTTCCAGCACAAAAAAAATAGTGGCACTGGACATATTGCCATACCGTGCTAAAACATCATAAGCATCATGAAAAACAGCATCATCCAGCGCTAAACTTTCGGCATAGGCTTTTAACACTTTTACTCCTCCAGGATGCACTACAAAATTTTCAATCGCGCTTTTGTCCACTTGCCAGTTGGCGCAAGCCTGCGCCACCAAATCCGGCAGGTAGTTCCGGATAATACTCGGTATATCACGGGAAAAGCGTACCTTAAAACCGGACTCTATAATATCCCATCCCATAACACCCTCCGAATGATCAAACAATGTACTGTAATTGCCCATAATATACGGTCCGTCTCCCTCTCTGGCCAATAGTACCGCAGCAGCGCCATCGCCAAACAATCCTGAACCGACCAGATTGGATTTGGAAAAGTCGTTTTGTTGAAATGTCAAACTACAAAGTTCTACCACCACCAGCAAAACGACCTTGTCTTGTATTGTCTGCACGGCTTCCGCCGCCCTGGCCAAACCGGCCGATCCTCCGGCGCACCCCAGACCCCATACCGGGAGGCGGCGGACATGCCTGGACATTCCCAGACTCTGAATCAATTTAGTATCCAGTGTTGGTGTTGCTATTCCGGTAGAAGACACAAACACGACCATCCCGATATCACTAGGACTGATGCCTGCTTTTTCCATTGCCTGTCCTGCAGCCTGTTCGGCCAACTGCAGGGCCATGATCTGGTAGAGATCATTTCGTTCGGCAAAGGAATGCGGTTGCGTATACCATTCCAATGGCTGCGCCAGAAACCTCCTGTTAATACAGGCATGGTCAAAGATAGGCAGCATATGTTCCAAATACCGTATCTTGTTATGGAACAATACCCGGACCACCTCTTTTATCTCCGACTGACTTACCTGAAATTCAGGTACCGCAGTACCTATCGATAGAATTGCAGCATCCCCCATGTCATCACGACCTCAATACAGATTTCCAATATGACTATATATATGCATCAACCCTCCTGATTTTTCCCAAAACAAATTTTTATCATCCTGTACAATATACAATCACAAAATTGGGACACAATAAAATAACTAGAATTCCCTACTTACCTATAGGAGGCGATACCTATGTTGCTCAGTTTACTGGCAATGAAAATGATGGACCCCATGCTGGACGAAACCATGGCCAAAGTGATGACGGAAAATTATGAAGACAACCCCTTTCTCCTGGTTACGGCAGCCGAAAAGCTCAGCCCCAGAGCGGTGATTGAAGCATCTATCCGGGCAGAAACCGGCAAGGAGTTATCCCGTCCGCTTGGCAGTCCGGTAGTTCTTTCTCCCTGGCAGCAAATTCTGCTCAATCCCCGGCAGCTATTTTCACTGCCCACTGACAGTTTACAGGAAATCAGCCTAAAGACAGTCATTGGTCCGACGGCTAAAAAACCGCTTATCTTAGATATGCCGGTCATGATCACCGGCATGTCCTACGGCGGCTCCTTAAGCCTGCCGATGAAAATTGCCCTGGCCAAAGGGGCGGCCATGGCCAATACCGCAACGAATACCGGTGAGTCAGCCGTAACTCACGAGGAACGTGAGGCCGCAAAATTTCTCATTGGTCAATACCACCGCGGCGGCTGGCTCAGCGGCAAAGAACAGCTTAGTCAACTGGATGCTATTGAAATTCAGCTTGGCCAGGGTGCCTGGGGCGGTGCTGTCGAGGAACCGGTAACCTATATAAAAGATGAACATCTGCAAGAAACCTGGAAGCTTGACAGTGAACATGGCTTTGCCACAGTGTATTCCCGTATGCCTGGCAAACAGTCAACGCAAGACTACATCAACATGGTAAATTCTATGAAGTCCCAGTACGATGTACCGGTAGGGGTCAAAATTGCCGGCACCGATTATATAGAATATGAACTGGCTGTTCTTGCCCAAACACAAGCCGACTATATCGTCATTGACGGTTCCGAAGGCGGAACCTCGTCTTCGCCGCCCACTTTACAGGATGATGTCGGTCTGCCTACTCTGTACTCACTTGTCCGCTGCATTAACTGGCTGGAAGAAAATAATCTGCGTGATCGGTTTAGCATCATTATTACCGGCGGCATGACAACTCCCGGCCACTTTTTGAAGGCGTTGGCATTAGGAGCCGATGCCATTTATATCGGTTCCATAGCATTAATGGCCGCTATGCAGGCCCAGGCGGTAAAAGTACTGCCACAGGCACCGCCGTCACAGCTTGCTCTCTATTCCGGTAAAATGACCGATAAACTGGACATCGACAAAGCAGCACACAGCTTATTTAATTTTTTAAGTTCCTGTTCTGCGGAAATGAAGCTGGCTTTACAGGCTTTAGGAAAACATTCCTGCAAAGAATTAGGGCTCGACGACCTGGTAACGGTCGATAAATATCTAGCGGAATGCATTGGCATCCGCTATGCAGGACAAAGACGCCGAAAAAAAGCGGCATTAGAACATAGCAACGATTATGAAAACCGTGAAGAAGCTCCTCCTGCGCCTCTTCACTAATTGCACAAAAGTCTTGCCGGCCAATCGCCAGCAGGACTTTTATTGCCTTTTGGCCTTGAAATTCGCAACTTTTTTATGTGAAAAGCTGCAGAATACCTGTATTTTATAGTATAATAGATTAAGTCTTGCTTTATTTTGGAAAGGAGTTACTTTATGGCAATAATTAATGAAAATTATCTGAAACTTCCTGGCAGCTATTTATTTGCTGAAATTGCAAGAAGAGTTGCCCAGTTCAAAGAAGAAAATCCCAGCGCGAATGTAATCCGTCTCGGCATTGGCGATGTGACCCGTCCTTTACCCTCGGCAGTAATCGGCAACCTACATAAAGCCGTTGACGAAATGGCGGATGAGCGCACCTTCCGAGGCTACGGTCCGGAACAAGGCTATCAGTTCTTAATTGAAAAAATCATTCAAACTGATTATACGCCGCGCGGCATTCAGCTTGACGTTGATGAAGTCTTCGTTAGCGACGGCTCCAAAAGCGATGTCGGGAACATTCAGGAAATTTTTGGGATTGACAATAAAGTAGCCATTACCGATCCGGTTTACCCGGTCTACCTGGATACTAATGTCATGGCCGGACGGACCGGAGTTCTGGGTAAAGACGGTAAATTTGGCAATGTGGTATATCTGACCTGTAATGCGGAAAACAAATTTGTTCCCGAATTGCCTGCCGAAAAAGTTGATCTCATCTACATTTGCATGCCCAACAACCCTACCGGTACCACATTAACCAAGGCAGAATTAAAAGTCTGGGTGGACTACGCTAAAAAACATCACTCGGTTATTCTATACGATGCCGCTTATGAGGCCTACATACAGGATGAAGATATTCCACACAGCATTTATGAAATTGAAGGTGCCAAGGATGTCGCAATTGAATTTCGCTCTTTTTCCAAAAATGCCGGTTTTACTGGAACACGCTGCGCTTTCACCGTGGTGCCCAAGAATGTTACCGCTTTGACCTCCGCGGGTGAAGCTTATCCGCTAAACAAGCTTTGGAACCGGCGCCAAACAACGAAATTTAATGGTACTCCCTATATCATTCAAAAGGGCGCGGAAGCCGTTTATTCCGTACAAGGCCAACAGCAGATCAAAACCCTGATACAGTATTATATGACCAATGCCAAAGTCATTCGTGAAGGTCTCGCCAGTATCGGCATTGAAGTATATGGCGGTGTAAATGCTCCTTATATCTGGCTGAAAGCTCCTAATGGCCTGGATTCCTGGGCTTTCTTCGACAAACTGCTGACAGAAGCGCATTTAGTGGGAACACCGGGTTCCGGTTTTGGTCCGGCCGGCGAAGGGTATTTCCGTTTAACCGCTTTCGGCAATCAGGAAAACACGCTGGAAGCTGTGGAAAGAATTAAAACCCGGTTGAAGGTCTAAACCAACAAAAGAGGTATTCTTAGCTATGACAGATACCGTTTCTCAACTAAATCGCTTAATCATCTACCGGAATGTTATAAAGGACAGTCTGGTACAGTCTATGCTGTCGATTATCTCCGGCTCCGCCAGTCTTTCCCAAACCTCCGACTGGTATGGCAGATTACTGGAAAAAGCGGAGCATCTTTCTTTGCGGGGCAATCTTCTCCATCAGTATCTGCTCTATTTAATTGCCCGTGACGAGAATGTCTTCAGTAGAACTCTTCAACATTCAGGCGGGAAGCTTGGTAAGGGTTTGCAGCAGGCCCTTGTACAGGATATCACTTTACTCCAGGAATTTTTTGTAACCGATTTCCGCCAATATGTGGACATGGAATTGCTGGGAAATTATGAGCCAACGGTTTGTAGAGACCAGCATGCACTAACTGTGCTCCAGAATGCTTTTCTTGGTGTTTCACGCCGTCCGGAAGAACTTATTGATATGTTAGTCCAGTATTACCTCCGTTACGGTTATGGTGATATTGCCGGTTATACTGCCTTCCGCTGGCAGGGTGCTATCGGCCTTACCGGCATTGAACATTACGATACCATTCGCCTGACCGATATTATTGGCTACGAACGTCAGAAAACGACTCTGGTGAAAAATACGGAGGCTTTTCTCTCTGATCGCCCATCCAACAATGTACTGCTTGTCGGCGCACGCGGCACCGGTAAATCCTCTTCCGTTAAGGCACTGGCAAATGAATATTTTAGCCGTGGTTTACGCTTGGTGGAAGTAGCCAAGAGTGAGCTCCAGTCGCTGCCCAGACTCATGGAGGTATTGCGCCAATACCGCCAACACTTCATTATTTTTCTGGACGACCTGTCCTTTGAAGAATTCGAGGTAGAATATAAGTATTTAAAATCTGTGATCGAGGGCGGCGTGGAAACCAAACCCCCCAATGTTTTGATCTACGCTACCTCCAACCGCCGGCATTTGATTAAGGAGACATGGGCCGACCGCAGTGAAAACCTGGACGAACTGCATCGTGCCGATGCTGTTAACGAAAAAATATCGCTTTCCGACCGGTTCGGCATTGTATTGAGTTTTATCGCCCCGAGTCAGCAGGAATATCTGGCGATTGTCAGCGAGCTGGCACACAAATACGCTATAGCCTTATCTCCTGAAGAATTAAAGACTGCGGCACTACAGTGGGAAATCTCTCATACCGGACGCTCGGGCAGAACCGCGCAACAGTTCATCAACCATTTGGTTGGGCAACAGATAGAATAAGCGAAACATAATCAGCAGAGGCTGTTCCTAAGGGAACAGCCTCTGCTGATTTCCGAAATAAATAATAACTAGTAAGTACCAAAATAAATTGCCGTAGCAGCAACCATCCTCCTGCTGCATAGACTAATCCGAGGTGGTGTAAATGTTTTTCCGGTCATTGGGAACAATGGATCTAATTGCCCTCATTGTCGTTTTCACACTGATGATCTGCGAGAAAAAAAATTGCGAAGAACTCGACACCCTAGGCAATCTGATCATTGCCATCGGCGGCCTCATTCTTGCCATCTCCTCCCACAAGAAAAATAATGAAGTCGGTGTTGAAGCAAGTATCCTTATTCAGAGAAAATTGGATCATCTGGACGAACAAATAAGGCATCTGGTGGAAAAAAAGCCTTAACTCGGTCCTGCTAGTGATTGGCCTGGCGGCGCAAAAACACCGCCAGTTCACGTACGTCCGCCATAAGTGACGCATAATTAAACGGGTTCAATGATTGCGGACCATCCGATAACGCCCGTTCCGGCTCCGGATGTACCTCAATCATCAATCCGTCCGCTCCGGCAGCAACCGCTGCCATACTCATGGGTTTTACCATATGCCATTTACCGGTACCATGACTGGGATCCACAATGATGGGCAAATGGCTTAACCGCTTGACTACACTAACCGCTCCCAGATCAAGGGTATTTCTGGTATAGGATTCGAAAGTACGGATACCCCGTTCACAAAAAACCACATTGGGATTTCCCTCATTAACAATATATTCCGCAGCATGCAGCCATTCATCATAGGTGGCGGAAAGGCCCCGCTTTAAAAGTACCGGTTTTCCGGTACGCCCAACCTCTTTCAACAAGTGGAAATTTTGCATATTTCGAGCGCCGATCTGCAGCATATCGGCATATTTCACGACCAATTCCAAGGCATTGACATTGGTCACTTCGGTAACGATTTTTAAACCGGTGAGTGCCTTGGCCTCGGCCATGAACTCCAGACCTGCTTCCTCCAATCCCTGAAAAGCATAAGGAGATGTCCGGGGTTTATAAGCACCGCCCCGCAAAAACTGTGCCCCGGCGGCCCGTACTATTTTAGCCGCTTCAAGCAGTTGCTCGCGGCTTTCGACAGCGCAGGGACCGGCCATAACGACCAAAGATCCGTCGCCGATCTTAACGCCATCAACATCGACAACAGTCGGGTCGGGATGAAATTCCCGGCTAACCAGTTTATAACTGGAAGTAACCGGTAACGCCTTGTCAACTCCTTCAAAGGCTTCGATCGGCAACGACATAATCGCCTTTTTATCACCAATAATACCGATAATCGTACGATACTGTCCATCCACTAAATGGGCCTGCAGACCGGCAGCCTCAATACGATCAATAATATGTTGAACTTGTTCCTTGGTCGCATTCGCGTTCATTACAATGACCATCTTATCCCTCTCCTTAACTTTAATTATTTTACGCAAAATAAAAAGTCCTCATCCAGAAAGGACGAGAACTGTTCTCGCGGTACCACCTTTTTTGTCCGTCAGTTAACGGACCGGCTCAATAAAGTACGGGCACTGGCCGATACTCCCCTTCCTATAACGGTGAAGGTCTCCGTCACCACCTACCATCCTTATAAACCTAAGGAATTCAGCATGAAGCTCCGAGGCGAACTTCAGCATACACTGCGCACCAGGCTCTCATCTCACCCCGGCTCTCTGTAGCAACCGCAATATGCCTACTTTTCCTCTTCATTACTTTTCAACAATAAGACTATATATAATTTAACACATATTATTTTCATTTGCAAGAGACTATTCGAATTTTTCTCCGCAAATCTGCAATCCTGTTTCCCTTGCGAACAGCCACCGCTGCCGCCTGAATCCGCCCGGAAAATTCTTCTTTTCTCAATGAAAGCCACGGTCAAATGTGATATTCCGCTTCCGCCGAATTCAGTGCTTTAACAAAACGGATTTCCCGGTACCTGCCAAAAGAAAGCCATTTATTAGCTTTCGCAGCGTAACTGTTCGCCTCTTGCGTAAGCGATAATTCTTCACGATACACCGCTAAATCGGCAGCAGAGGTTATACGAATGTAGAAACCCCGGACATCAACCGTCGGTATTCCACTGTATTCATAAGCCGCTAAGGGGATTAGATCCTGCAGTTTGGAGTTTCTTATCTTGGCAGCCAGCCCCTGTTCCCAATCAATAACATCAATATCTTTAGGATATTCATATGTCATTCCGTTCTGGGGCAGCACATCACCAATATGAAAGGTATGGGCCTTTCCGCCTGTTTTCTCCACCCTATTTTCGGAAAGAATATAATAATATTCATCAAAACAGCCAATAACCATTTCCAAGTTATTTTTTACAAAACGGTTAACCGTCTGCAACCCCTGCACTAAACCGGAAACAATGCCGCCACCGCTAACATCGTAGCCATCGACAATCACAAAACGTCCGGTGACGGGGTTATTTTTAAATTCATCAAAGCAGATTTCCTTCTTGGTTTTGATAATGACTTCCGCTACATCATTGGTATTAACCTGTTCCGCATCTTCCGTGGTTAACAGGGTTGTCGCATCCACCACCTTGTTAATGGCATAAATCTCGCACTCAATCTCCTGCGTAACGAGTTTCAGCTTATACTCCTGCCGTTTTTCTAAAGGTTTCTTACCCATCCAGAATATGTTCGCCTTAAAGGTATTGGAAATAAGCGGCACATGATCCTTGTGGACAATGATTTGACCGCGCTGATTAAAAAATTCATCTTCGACAGTAATCCCTACCGACATGCCAGCCTTTGAACTTTTTACTGTATCTTTGTCCGCCCAGTATTCAATACTTTTTATTCTTGTCATTTTATTGCCGGGGACAACCAGGATTTTATCACCAACCCGTAGTGTCCCTGATTCGATCCGTCCGGCAATAATACGGCGGTGATCGAATTTATATACATCCTGAATAGGAAAACGCAATGCTTTATCTTCCAGACCTTTTTCTTTTTCAAATAGATCCATGGCATTTAGCAGCGGTTCGCCTTTATACCAGGGCATTTTATCCGAATGATACGTAATATTCTCGCCTAAAAAGGCCGATACCGGTATATAAGTAAGCGGATAGACATGTAGGTTATTTAAAAACTCATTCATTTCCCGCTTGATTTCATTGTATTTTATCTCCGAATAGCCAATTAAATCCATTTTGTTAACTAATACATACACCTTTTGTATCCCCAGCAGCGATAAGATATAGCCATGACGCTTTGACTGCTCCTGTATACCTTCATTGGCATCAATAATCAGCAGCGCAGCTTCGGCATTGGCTGCTCCGGAAATCATATTCTTTAAAAACTCCTTATGCCCGGGAGCATCAATGATAACATAATCACGCTGCTCGGTATGAAACTGCAATTGCGTGGTATCAATCGTAATACCCTGCTTCTGTTCCTCTTCAAATGCATCCAGTAAATACGCATATTCAAAGGGTTTTCCTTTCTCCTTGGATATGCGTTTCACCCGTTCCACAGCACCTTCCGGCAAGGACTTGGTATCATACAGCAATCTGCCGATTACGGTTGACTTTCCATGATCGACATGACCAACCACAACTATTTTCAGTGTTTCTCTAACTGTTTCCATGTTAAGTCCTCCCCGTCCCATTACATATAACCGTCTTTCCTGAGTTTCTGCATTGCATAGGAATCCTCCTGGTCCTGAGCCCGTCCGGCCCGCTCACTGACTGTAGTATGTTTTAATTCTTCGATGATTTCTGCCACAGTCGTCGCATTGGAATCAATCTGGCCGGTACAGGGGGCACAGCCCAGACTGCGATAACGTTTGCCGTTTTTTGCAAAGTACAGGCTTACCAGTGGAATGTTTTCCCGTTCAATATAAGCCCATATATCGATTTCATTCCAATGCAAAATCGGATGCACCCGAATATGGTTCCCCTTGGGAAAATCGGTTTTAAACTGATCCCACAATTCCGGGGCCTGATTGGTATAATCCCACTCCGAATCTTTATTGCGTTCGCTGAATACCCGCTCTTTAGACCGGGATCCCTCTTCATCACGGCGGATGCCCAGAATCAGTCCTTCAAACTCATATTGAGTCACCACCTGCTGCAAACCATCCGTTTTTAAAGCCTTGCAGCAAACAAGGCGGCCTTTTCCCGGTCCCATTCCGGCGCGCAGCGCTTCCTCATTGGTATGAACAATTAAATCCAGATTGTACTCTTTGGCTATTCGGTCGCGATAGGCAATCATTTCAGGAATTTTATAAGTGGTATCCACGTGGATAAACGGAAAAGGGCAATGACCAAAAAAAGCCTTTTTTGCCAGCCACAGCAGTACTGTGGAATCTTTGCCGATAGACCACAACATTCCCAGTTTACCGAATTTTTTATACGCTTCCCGCAAAATATAAATACTCTGCGCTTCCAAGCTATCTAAATGATCCATAACATTACTGCCTCCTCAATATGCATTGGCTTCATTTTTATCAACGGTTATGGTTTGTTCCCGCCCGTCCGGATGAACAATAGTCCAGTGCAGTAAATCGCCTTCCCTTTTGGTATAAAGAAAACTGCCACGCCCGCCTATATCGGCACCTAAATAAAACCGGATGGCCTGAACAGTACATTCCTTAATGCAGGAAGTACATCCCCAACAGTCCCTGGGATACCGGATCTCGGCCTTGCCTGCCGTATCGGCATACAACAGGCTGCCGGGACAGACCATACGGCACTGTCCACAACCGACACACTTCGTTTTATCTATTCGTATGCTCATAAACCTCATCCTTTGTTACCAAATCACGCAGCACTATCTCAATCTCCCCGTTCTTACAGCGTGAGTTTACATATTTTAGCCAATGTTCGTCATCCCGGTCAGGGTAATCGGCATTTTCCTGAAACGAATGCCAACGTGTTTCCTTTCTCGCCGCTAAATGGCAGATGAGTGTCTTACATACATATAAACGGTCAATCACTTCATAAATAAACATTAACTGGTGCAAATCACCGGCCCGCAGTGTTTGGGACAACACCAGCAATTCCTCTATTTCCCTCGCTGCAATTTTGAGTTTTTCAGCATGATAAACATATCCGGCTGAAATACCGCCGGCATATTCATCCATTATTTTTTGCATAGCCTCTTCAATATCTTCCACAGAATAAACCGCAGCCGTTCCAGAAAAAAACCGGTTGACTTCTGCCAGTTTAGCAGCCGCCTCCAGCGGATTAGGCAACGGACTTTCCCTGTTTTTGATATATGTCAGTGCCGACATGGCGGCAATTTCGGCTTCCGCAAAACAACCGGTCACATATTTTTGCGGGCAACCACCGGCAACATCACCGGCAGCATATAAACCGGCCAATGTTGTCTGCCGGGCGGTATCCACCCAATAACCGCTGGCCGTATGTCCCCCGACAATATATGGCTCTGTGCCTTCAATCTCCACATTATCTCCGGCCGGTCCCCGTCCATGCTCCAGCCAGCGCAGCGTTTGCGACGGCGCCATGTTCAGATAGGCTTTATACAGTTCGTTTTCCTGCCCGGAATCAATCCCTCTGGTTTTTAAATAACAGGGGCCACGGCCCTGTTGATTTTCCTGCACAGTGGAATACAGACGAATTGATGTCTTGGGAATACCGTAATTTCTTTCATATTCCTGTCCAAGAGCATTTACCTGTTCTGCCCGTACTCCCTGAGCAATGGTACCGGTCGGTGCAATGGTATCTTTGCAGCGCAAGGCAATAAAACGCATTTCAAATGTAGTCATCTCGGCTCCTGCCCGAATTCCCATCGCATAACCGGCACCGGTATTAAAAGGGGAATACCACATCTTATGCCGTGAAAATCCGGGATTGTTCGGACGATACAGGCCGGAAGCACCGCCGGTAGCGCAAATGACCGCTTTGGCCGTAATCGCATAAAAAACAGGCTCCTCAATAGAAAATCCATACGCCCCGGTAACCTTTCCGTCCTGCAGTATATAATCGGTAACATTCACCCTGTTTAATACGCGGATTGATGGTGCTTTCTTTACCGCATCAGCCAAAACCACTTTTATATTTTCACCATTAATTTTTATATTCCGGTTGCCCCTGGCCACATAATTACCCTTCTCATCCTTGAGCAGCACCAAACCAAGCTGTTCGATTTTTTCAGTAACCGCATTTAAACGCCGGGACATAGTGTAAACAAGGTCTTCCCTGATCAATCCCTCCGAATCCTGCCTAACATATTCCAGGTAATTCTCCGGTGTCTGTCCCTTGACGATATACGCATTTAAGGCGTTCACACCGGCTGCCAGGCAGCCGCTGCGTTTTATACTGGCCTTCTCCACAATAAGAACGTTAGCAGCCGATCGTTCGGCAATGGTCAGGGCAGCAAAACAGCCTGCCGTTCCCCCGCCAATGACCAGAATGTCGGTATAGAGCTTTTTAATTTCGAGTTTCATAGGCTTCCTGCTCCTTTCTCCATCATGCCTTGCTACTATGCCTTATTTAATCCCCACCGCTGACGCACATTCCTTTCTATCCGGCCAAATATCAGTTTGTCAACCGTTACTCCCAGTACAATGATAACGATCATTACCGCCATAACCTGACTGATATCCGCCAAGTCACGGCCCACCATTAATATCTGCCCAAGGCCTTTGGTAGCCGACATCATTTCCCCGGCCATCAGTGCCCTCCAGGCAAATGACCAGCCCTGTTTTAAACCGGCAATCAAGCTGGGCAGACTGGCAGGCATAGTTACATTCCAGTAAAGCTTGATTCCCCTTGCTCCCATGGTTTTAGCAGCTCTTATGTATAAAGGGCTGATATTCTTAATTCCCGACTCAATGGACATGGCCACCGCAAAAGTGGACCCCACCGCAATAACAAAAATAATAGCACTTTCATTTAATCCATACCATAAAATGGCAAATGGCAGCCAGCAAATGCTGGGCAACGTCTGCATCCCCAATATGATAGGGCTAAGATTTTCATCCAGGTATTTGAAGCGCACCACCAGTAATCCAATAACCAAACCCAAAGCTACCGACAAAAGGTATCCGGCAAAAATACGCCTGGCACTAGCCAAAACGGCAATACTTAGGCTGTTGTCGCTGATTAAACCGAACAATGTCCTGGTAACGTCAAAAAAGGATGGAAAGACATACGGTTTCCAGATGCGCAGTATATCCACACCGACCTTATAAGCCACTTCCCAAATCATGATCAAAATCAGATAAAATAGTATCTTTTTTAATATTCCAGTCACTGTCGAATTCAGCTTTGGCAACCTTTTCCACCTCTTCCTTCAATTCTTTAAGAATGTCCGCCACAAAATAAGAAACATCCCTGCTTTCCGGCTGCCGGGGCCTGGCCAGTTGTATGGCAAATTCTTTCTTAATTTTCCCCGGATTCGCCGCCATGACAATCACCCTGTCGGCCAGAATAACCGCTTCTTCTACATTGTGGGTAACAAACAAGATGGTCTTTTTTGTTTCCCACCAAATTCGCTGCAATTCCGATTGTAAAATAGTTTTGGTCTGGCTGTCTAAAGCGGCAAAAGGTTCATCCATAAGCAATACCTGCGAATCCAGCGTCAGTGCCCGGGCTAAGGCAACGCGCTGCTTCATCCCGCCTGACAATTCATGGACGTAACAATCCTGAAAGCGGGTTAAATGCACCATTTTTAAGTACTTTAACGCTTTTTCCCGGCGTTCTTGCCGGGAGAGGCCCGCCATCTTCATGCCAAACTCCACATTGTCAATTACTTTAAGCCAGGGAAATAAAGCAGCCTCCTGAAACATAACCGCCCGGTCCGGGCCTGCTTCACTGACTTTCCTTCCATGCAGCAGCACGTTGCCCGCAGTCGCAACTTCCAAACCCGCAATAATATTTAAGAGTGTTGATTTTCCACAACCGGATGGCCCCAATAAACAAACAAACTCACCCTGTTTGAATTCCAGATTAATCTGATCCAACGTATGAACACTATTATTTTTGCTGACAAACCGCTTGCTGACATTTGCAACAACCACACTCAAGCTCAACACCTCTTTTCTAACGAACCGTGGATTTGGGATACCCGAGCCCCGGCCGCACTGGATTATTCCAAATCCATTATTACTGTAGTTCAGGCAGCCCTTTTTCCTTAAGCACTTTATTCAAAATGGAAAAATCAAATAAATTAGTGAGATCCTGTTCACTTTTAATAAATCCGGCGGCTGTAGACAACCTGGCAAAACCAATGACCGAATCTTTCTGCGGATCATACGTTACGGTCAGGCGTTTGAAAGAGTCTGCTAAAATATCATTTCCCAGCGGCTTATTGGTAAGTGCCTTAATCTGGGCATTCACTGTCTCCTGTGCTTTGGCCGGATTTTCATTAATATAACTGGTTAATTCAACATGTGTACGGAGGAATTTCTCCACTAGTTCCGGATGTTCTTTGATAAACTCCGTTCTTGCGATCACCACTGCCGTAGTATATTTACCGTCCCGCCAAACCTGATTCTGATCTAAGACCACATTGGCTTTGATTTCCCTGATCAGACGCGACCCCCAGGGTTCGGGTACCAGCGCAGCATCGATTTCACCCTGGTCCAGCAAAGTTTTGATGTCCGGATTTTCCGCCTGCCGTATTTCCACCGTACCACCCTTGGTAGTATCCTGCAGGCCATTTTCCAATAAAATATTTCTAAGAGACAAATCCTGAGTATTGCCGAATTGCGGTACAGCGATTTTTTTACCGCTAAGCTCCTTGACATTGTTGATAACCAGATCTTTTCTGGATACTAAAATAGAACCGGCATCGGTTGCCCCGGCTATAATCTTTAGGTCTCCCTTGGATTTTACAAAACCGGTAATGGCCGGTCCAGGCCCTATGTAGCCAATGTCCACTTCACCGGCGAACAAGGCTTCTATTTCAGACGGTCCGGCATTAAATACCTTCCATTCGATAGGATTGGCTGGACCCAAAGCTTTTTCAAAGCGCCCTTCTTCCTTGCCGACAAGCGCCTGGGAATGTGTAATATTAGGGAAAAGCGCCACACGGACCTTTACACTCTCATTGTCTTTTCCCGTATTCGTGCCGGAACAACCGGTCATTCCAACCGCTATACCCAGCAATAACCCCGCAACCAGACCAAACTTTTTTTTCTTCATTTGTTGCCCCCCCTTAATAAATTTAGTTCAGCTCACCGGTAATCAATCGATAAACTAAAAAGGCTGAAAAATACTCCCATCGAGTATTTTCCAGCCTTTGGTTATCCAATGAGCCAGCATTTAATTCGGTTTTCATAGAAACGAGACCCTCATTGCAGGCCTCCTTTCAACTTAGGTCAACCTACAATACCAGCTTACAGCCAGACAATGTCTGAGTAAATGATAATATACTTTTTTTCTCCCGTCAATCATTTTTTATAAGGCGAGTAAAACTCCATACGGCGTCAGCTTATTGTTCCGTGAAATTCGGCACTCCTTACCTCAACAATACGGTTATTGCCGTCGACCATAACCACGCGGGGAGAAAAATCTCTCACTTCTGCCTCCGTCATCAGCGCGTAAGCAATAATAATGACTGTATCACCCGGCTGTACCAGCCGGGCCGCCGCTCCATTCAAGCATATGATTCCGGAATCTTTTGGCCCCTTGATGACATAGGTTTCCAGACGGCAGCCATTGTTGTTATTTACCACTTGTACTTTCTCATTGGGTAAAATGTTGGCAGCAGCTAGCAGTGTTTCATCAATGGTAATGCTGCCCATGTAATGCAAATTGGCCTCCGTAACGGTGGCGCAGTGAATTTTAGCTTTAAGCGATGTTAACAGCACGCCGGCGAATCCTCCAGAATCATATTATCTATTAACCGGGTTTTCCCTATCCTTACAGCAAGAGCCAATAATACTTGACCCCGCAACTCTTCGAGGGGCTGCAAATCAGGATACCCATACATTTCGACGTAATCAATCGAAGCCAGCCGTTCTGCCGCAATTTCCTTTTTGACCAGGTCTTTTAATCTACCGATGCTGCGTTCGCCATTGCTTACCGCCTGTTCCGCCTTTTTCAGACTACGGAATAACACCAGGGCTGCATTACGTTCTTCGGGGCATAAATATACATTCCGGGAGCTTTGAGCCAGCCCGTCGCTTTCCCGCACAATAGGAACCATCTCGATAGCCGCATCCAGGTTCAAATCCTGAACCATGCGCCGGATCACCAGTACTTGCTGGGCATCCTTTTGGCCAAAAAAAGCCCTGTCCGGCTGAATAATGTTAAGCAGTTTCGTAACAATCGTTGCAACTCCCTGAAAATGTCCCGGACGGGATATCCCGCATAATTTTTCGGTAATTCCCCGCACATTAATGAAAGTGGCATACCCTGGCGGATACATTTCGGCAGCCAGTGGATGAAAAAGGACATCCACCCCGGCACTTGCTGCTTTCTCACTGTCTCCGCTCAGGTCACGAGGATAACTTTGAAAATCTTCACCCGGGCCAAATTGGGTCGGATTGACAAAAATCGTTGCCACCACAACATCACAGCTTTCCCGTGCCCGTCTCATAAGCGTTAGATGGCCTTCATGCAAGGCTCCCATCGTGGGTACCAAGCCAATCGATTTACCCTTTTCTTTGTTCATTTTTATAAAAGCTTTCATGTCTGCAATCGTTTCTATCACTCTCATTATATCCTCTCCCTGTCGCGTCAATATAGTTTTTCCAGTACGGTATCCGTAATGCTAAAACAATGCTCCGGCCCCGGAAATTGTCTTTCCTGCACCTCGTAAATATAATTTTGAACTGCATCTTTGATTTGCTCTGCTAAATTGGCATATGCCTTGACAAATTTCGGGGTAAAACCGGAATATATGCCCAGCAGGTCATTGATAACCAAAACCTGCCCGTCGCAGCCGGCCCCCGCCCCAATGCCAATGGTAGGTATCGTTAACGACTGGGTCACTTTACGGGCCAGCGCTTCCGGAACGCATTCCAGAACCAGTGCAAACACGCCGGCAGCCGTTAACGCCCTGGCGTCGTCCAGTAACTTCTGTGCCGTCTGCTGATCCTTTCCCTGCACTTTGAAACCGCCAAGCTGATGTACCGACTGCGGTGTCAGGCCAAGATGGGCAACCACCGGGACTCCGGCCCGCAGGATCGCCTTCACGGTCTCAGCAATCTCTTCACCGCCTTCCACCTTTACCGCCTGTGCACCTGTCTCTTTTATCAGCCGTCCGGCATTTGCCACCGCATCGCTTCTCGATACCTGATAGGACATAAACGGCATATCCACAACCACCAGCGCCCGTTGCGCACCACGGCAGACTGCTTTGGCATGGTGAATCATATCCTCCATGGTTACCGGCAAGGTAGATTCATAGCCCAGTACCACATTTCCCAGCGAATCTCCGACTAACAGCATATCCACCCCGGCCTGATCCAGAATACGGGCCATGCTGTAATCATAAGCCGTTAGCATGGAAACAGTCTTTCCCTCCATTTTGCGCTGACGGATCACAGCAGTCGTGATTTTATCTTGTTTCATTGATTGTCTCCCCCATTTCCGTTTCCAAACTATTTATCAGCTCATTCATTAGCCTTTCGTCAAGTAAACCCTGTTTTTTAGCCATATTCAGGGTATAATGCCCCAGTGCTGTATACAACCGTAGTGTATCCCGATCCGTTGTTGCCAATGCTGCAACATGCCGCTGTACAGTATTCCCGTCACCCCGGCTGATCGGGCCGCTTAGCGCTTTGGCCGGCCCAACTTTTAGAAGATTATCCATACTTCCTTTCATCAGCGGCCATAATGCCATCACAGCCTGTTGTTCATTTAACCCACAGGGCTTCAGCAATTGAGCGGCGCACTGCGCCAAAGCAATCAAATAATTAGAAGCCATGCAGGCAGCGGCATGATAAAGCGTACGCTGCCCACCCGGCACAGAAAAAGGTATGCTGCCTAATTGAAGGGCCAACTCCCTTGCCTGGGCCACGGCCTTCCGGTCACCGTCCAATGCCATGTAAGCTCCCTGAAACTGTTGCCATGCCGTTTCTGTAAAGGTAAATGACTGCAGGGGATGCATAGAGCCGATTCTTGCCCCGCACGACGCTGCTCCTGCCAGTACACTGACCGGTAGGGAACCGCTAACGTGATATATGAACTGTCCCTGTACCACTCCTCCGGAAAAGGTAATCTGCTCAGTTACGGTCTCAACATAGCGGTCAGGCACGGTAATAAAAACGATGTCTGCCTGACGGGTTATTTCTTCGGCATGCAGCGACCAGTTGGTTTTTATTCGATCGGCCAGTGTTGCAGCCGATCCGGCCGTCCGGCTGGCAACTCCGGCTAACCGGTATCCCAACCGCCAGCAGGCATAAGCTAATGCACTGCCTACCTTTCCTGCACCAATAATAGCTATTGCCGGTCTTTCCATCTGCACTCTCCTTCTTTCTGCCACTGTCCGCACAACATAAAAAAGCCTTCCGGAACCTGTCCGAAAGGCATAGCTAACCTTTATTACCTTCCGTCCCGGTCCTCGCGGATCCAAGCGGTGTTCTCTTCTAAATCAACAAATACTTTCAGCACGCTACCGGCAGTTAGTTATATGGTATAGCTCCATAGGATGCCACCCAACTATCCACCGTATAGGAAATCATCTTGATGATATCACACTTGACAATAACTATGCAAGATGAAAAAAGGAAATTTTACCACCGTGTATCCTGCCGGTCCTCATTGTCCAGCGAAGATTCCACTTCCTGAATCTCTTCAAAAATATCATCCCCAAACCATTCCCGCAGCTTGGCTCTCGCAGTGCTCTTGACCGCATCGTTAATATATATGGCACAGGTAGTTAGCGCTAATGCCAGTACCCCTAAATCGTCAGAATAGCCAACCAGTGGTGTAATATCGGGGATGGCATCAATAAAGGAAATAAAATAGCCAAGGGCGCCGTATATGGTAGCCTTAGCCCATTTGGGAGTTTCCGGGCGGCGTGTGGCGTAATAAAGTAGCAGCGCCGTGTAGATGGTTTTGCTTCCTGCTTTTTTGGCAACGCTTTTTACTTTCTGCCAGAATGATTCCTCGGAATACTCCTTTTCATAATTCATCCTGCTCATCTCCTTAACCAGTACAGACTCTCTTTAGTCTTCTTCTTCCGTTATAATACCATACTAGGTATTCCCTGAAAACAGGCTAACTTCTGATGTTAATTTTTATAAGCTGACAATGGTTTAAGGCTTTTACGGACAAACATCAAGAACCACTGTTCCTTTCTATCGAACAGTGGTTCTAGGCTCATTTTCCACAATGATATTATTGTGCAGGTACAAACTGCTTTAATTTTTCTTCCACTGAACGCCAGGAACGTTTGGCAAATACCATGGGTATATCTTTAGATTTAGCTATAGCTTTAGCATTTTGTGCAGTACAGTGATTGATATAATCTGTCAGTACTAAAATAAATGAGGTAGACTGCGGTATTTTTATTTTATTGCGGTCAATAGGCTTGCGGCCGGAAATATGTACCAGCTCCTTCACACCCATAGCATAGAGATTTTTTTCAATACTTCCCAAATAGTCACCACCAATAACTACAATTGACATGTTTGTCATCCCTCTCCTTGTTCGATATTGATAATTATTCTCAATATAATTTTTTTAAAAATTGCAGTCCCTATTCATTAACTGCAACTTTAGTATATCCCTCACATGGCAACCTATGTAATTTATCGTCAGCAGCCAGCTTTTGCAGCGCGTCCACTACCCCAGGATCAAACTGTGTGCCCCGGCAGCGTTCTATTTCATCAAGCGCTTCCTGTAATGTAACCGCCTGCCGGTATGTCCTTACCGTAGTCATGGCATCGAATGAATCGGCCACCGCAACAATACGGGCAGCTAATGGTATTTTCTCTCCTTCCAGTCCATCCGGATATCCCTTGCCGTCAGAGCGTTCATGATGATAACGGACAATATCGGCAATTTCGCGAAAAGCTTGAATATGTCCGACAATACTATCTCCAATAACTGTATGCTTCCGCATTCGCACAAATTCCTCCGGCGCCAGCTTCCCCTGCTTATTCAGGATAACGTCAGGAATGCCGATTTTTCCGATATCATGCAGATGTGCGCCGATATGGATTTTCATTTGCTCTTCCCGGGAAAACCCCATCGTTTTTGCCAATAACAAGGACAAATCCGCCACCCGTTCCGAATGTCCGCAGGTGTAAGAACTTTTAGCCTCCAACGCTAGCGCCAACGCCTCAACAACATCATGTAAATCCTCTAATGTAACTACCTGAGATACCATATGTTATCCTCTCCGGGTACCTAGTTTAACCCAATCCCAATAAATGCTTCCAATTCGGGATTATAAATTGATATACTGTTACGTCCGTTGTTTTTGGAATAATAAAGGGCTTGGTCAGCATAACTGTACAGCTTGTCCCTGTCCCAGCAGGGATGTGATGTTAATGTACATATTCCTATGGATACGGTTACAGTCACCGTTTTCTCTTTCTCTACAGAAAATGTATACCCGGCTAACGTTGTTTGAATCCTGCGAGCCACTGTGATTGCTTCCTGCGAGCCGGCATCCGGTAACAGCAAAGCATACTCTTCTCCGCCCAGCCGGGCCGGTAAATCGGTTGCTCTGCTCTGTTTGCGGATAATAAGCGCCAATTCTTTCAAAATTAAATCACCCGACTGATGCCCATAAGTATCATTGATACGCTTAAACCAGTCAATATCCAGAATCATTAGTGAAATAGGCCTGCAGCAGCAAAGATTTTCAACAAAATGACGCTCTAAGTGTTCAAAAAAGCAGCGCCGGTTGGCTATGGAGGTTAAAGGGTCCGTCATGGCCATGTTTTCCATTTGCGCATAAGCCTTTTCCAGCTCCGCACTTCGTTCTTGCAATTCCGACTGGGCAGCTAACAACTCTTCATTGAAATTTACCAAATAAACATTTTGTTCACGAATTTGCTCGCGCGAGCACCGCAGATCTTCCACAGCCTTCATCAAGTCCTGCTCCCGGCTCTGAATGCGGCGCGCCATCCAATTCATATCCCGCATTAAAGAAAGGACCGCATCGCCCTCATCGCCTTCGGAAGATTCATTGGGCACCGAAATTAAATCGGTATAATTCCCTTTCTTTACTTTCTCACATAGGCTCCGCATAGCACTAATCTTACTGCCCACCAACCAGTCCGTAGTAACATTGGGTAAAAGCAAGGCCGTTAACAATGCCGCAGCCAGTGAAAAGGCCTGCGCCTGACTAAAATCTCGATTCGCCGCTAATTCCGATCCTTGCGCCATCCAAAACAAGACAAATTGAGGTATTAATGCCGTAAGGAAAAAAAATCAGGCGAAGTTTCCCTTCCAAAACAACGCCTCCTCTCCCGGGAGAGCCTGCACCGGACGATCCGATGCAGGTAACAACAGCCTTATTTCACCGACGATTCGGAATGGCAGGAGCATTCTTTGGAAGGCCGTGCTCCCGAGCAAGTACTACTGCCACAGCCGCAGGAGCTTGCTCCGCGGAAAACGAGCCAGGCTTTACGTACCGCGAACCCTACGGCCGACAAACCAATAAGCGCTAAGATAATATTTTCCATGACAGCATCCTCCTTTAATTTAATAGCCCAGTATAGTCCCCGCCTGGTAAACAATAAAGGTAACGACCCAGGCCAACGCCAGTGAGTAAAGCGCGCTAAATGTCATCCATTTCCAGGAATTTGTTTCCCGTTTAATAACCGCTAAAGCAGCCATGCACGGAGTATAAATCAAGACAAAGACCATAAGTGCATAGGCTACCAGCGGAGTAAGTACCGGATCGTTTTCCAGGGCGGTTTTTAATGCACCTTCATCTTCTTCCGCATCACCAACACTGTAAATAGTCCCCATCGTACTAACAACAACTTCTTTTGCCGCAAACCCGGCAACAAGGCCAACACCAATTTTCCAGTCAAAGCCCAGCGGCCGAAGCAGAGGTTCAACCACCTTGCCTAAACGCCCGGCATAGCTTAACGACAGCTTCTCACCAGCTTGTTCTTTATCCAGTTCATCCAGGGTTGCCTGCTTTTGCTGATCAATTTCATAGTATTTTACTGCTAAAGGATAAAATTCCGGCACTTCCGCTTCCAGTTCAGCCAGCTTACTTTCCTTCTCCTGGATTTTTTCCGTCATTTCCGGACTTTCCTCTTCCAGGTCGGCCGTTTCTTCGTCTGTCTGTTGCTCAATTTCTTCTATTTTTTGTACCGTTTCGGCAAGATCAGGATGGTCTTCCATTTTTTCAATATTTAGCGGCTGATATATTTTTGCTGTTAATTCTGCATCCGCCTGTTCTTCCGCTTGCGTTTTGGCTTGATCATAATCTTTGCTGAACGGTACTTCACTAGGATAATTAGTCAAAAACCAAACAATAATGGAAGCCGCCAAAATAATAGTACCTGCTTTTTTCAGATAAAGAACGCTGCGCTCCCACATATGAACCACAACGCCGCGCAAAGTAGGCGTATGATACGGCGGCATTTCCATAACAAACGGTTCTTTCGCCCCGGCAAAAAGATATTTACGGAATATAACCCCCATAATAATAGCTAAAACAATACCCAGGACATAAATAGAGAACAAAACACTACCGGCATATTCCTTGGCAAAAAAGGCACTGATTAACAGTGTATATACCGGCAACCGCGCACTACAGCTCATCAACGGAGCAATCAGAATGGTAACCATCCTGTCCCGCGGATTCTCCAGGGTACGGGCGCCCATAATAGCCGGAACACCGCAGCCAAATCCCAGCAATAAGGGGATAAACGATTTGCCATGAAGGCCGACGCCTCTCATAACCCGGTCCATAACAAAAGCGGCCCTAGTCATGTAACCGGTATCTTCCAGTAAGGCAATCCCCAAAAAGAGGAATATAATATTAGGCAGGAATACAAGCACACCGCCAACACCACCGATAACGGCATCCTGAATCAGGGCCTTTAAATCGCCGTCCGGCAGATAGCTGCCAACCATTTCCCCCAGCCAGCCAAAGCCATTCTCAATCCACTCTTGAGGATAACCGCCAACCCAGAATACGAAGTTAAACAGCAGCCACATAACACCAAAAAAGATTGGCAATCCCAACACACGGTGTGTGACAATTTTATCAATGCGGTCAGAAATAGAATTCGCTTGCGCATTGCGCACTTTTGTAACCGAACGGTACAACTCGCCGGCAAAACGATACCGCTGCTCGGCAATTACAATTTCCAAATCCTCACCAAAAGCATCCTGCAATTCGTCCCTGGCAATTCTTGCCGCCGCCAATACCGCGAGTCCCCCGGGCACGGAATTTAACGTGTTAATTACATCTTCATCATTTTCCAGAATTTTAATGGCCAGCCAGCGAACCGGATATTTGGCATCCACGATAGGCTCTAATTGAGCTGTCAGCCGCATAATTTTCTCTTCAATCTGCGCGCCATAGTCAATTTTAAAACCTTTAGCCTGTTTTGCAGCCACCGAATCAACAACAGTTTTCAACAATTCTTCCGTGCCTTGATTGCGGTTTCCAATCGTTCTGGCCACCGGCACGCCAAGTTTCTTCTCTAATGCACGATCATTAATTTCCAATCCCATACGGGCAGCAATATCGTTCATATTGAGCCCTAACACCATCGGGCGCTCCAGCTCCATTAGCTGGGCAGTGAGATAAAGATTTCTTTCCAGGTTAGAAGCATCTAAGATATTAAGAATAATGTCCGGCTTTTCATCAATAATAACATTGCGGGCCACAACTTCATCCAGTGCATGAGCCGTCAAGCTGTACGTACCAGGCAAGTCGACTATTACCAGATCATTATCCCGAAAACGGCGTGAGCCTTCCCGTCTCTCCACCGTGACACCGGGATAATTTCCAATATGCTGGCGTGAACCGGTAATATTGTTAAAAATCGTAGTTTTACCACAGTTCGGGTTACCGGCTAGTGCCACAGTTACATTCGTATTTTTCAATTTTTCTCCTCCTGTACTTCCAATTATAGTAAGTTGGATATTGATAATCATTTTCATGTAAATAATATAAAAAAAAACTTCATCTGTCAATACAAAGCAAGAAGAAAAATCATTGTCCAGAACTTTTTTATTTCTGCATACATACACTGCAGCAAGGAGGATTTTACTATGTTTTTCAAAACCCATTCTGGTCTTTGTAACGCCTTAGCGCTTGCCGTCTTATTTACGTTGGTATTTTTAGTAGATAATGATTATTATTGCTGGTAAGCATATTGGCAGATTTATACCAGTCACGAACGAAGACTCTATAGAGCGTCTGTTCCAGCGGGTCCGTATCCGCCGGAACAGACGCAGTTACCTCCGGACATCATGTTAAGGCCAAGAATTGGCAATTAAAGTAATAGGCAAGTTAAATTTAAAAACAGCGCTGCTCCAGTGAAATCTCTTGTATTTCTTTTATGCCGTGTTCCGCCATATTCTGCTACCGGCTAAAATTTCCTCGGGATTCATTCCGTTAAGCAGCAATCGGTTAACATGATTCTTATCCGCCGCAAAGCGTTCCATAACGTCAAGAGACTCCTGAATATCGCCATATATACACCATTCTTTGCGACACGTTTCCGTTAAAGAACCAATCCCCATGAACCCCTGTACGTCCTTCAGCGGAATCCCCAGAAAAATGCCAATTTCATGCGGGCAGCACACGCGAAAACGTTCCTGGAGTTCCTGCAGACAAGCACCTATCCCACGGTTCACCGGATAACCCATCTTGCCAAGAAATAGCTGATGCGAGGGCTGGCAAATGCACTGTTTTAGTTTATCGTTCCGGTAAAACAAGACGCATTCCCTGTCTTTCAAACTTTTCAAAGATAACGTTCGTACCGGTGAAACCGCAAGCATCTTGTTACCCGTTTTACGCCATATTGTCAGCGCTGCCCGGTATTTTGTATCAATCAGCGATAAAATAGTAGAAGGTTTACTGCCACACAAGGTTGGAGCCAATTCGATAGACAACCATTTCAAAAAAGCTTCCTCTTCATCTATTTCAGCTTTAACTGCCAAAAATTCTTTTTGTTCAAGAACAACCTTGTCCGCCATACCCTTCACCTCTTTTCTCCCGTTACCATGCCGCTTAGACAACAGCAGCAGCTAATTTTTTCCCTAATGCCCGGCAGGCAGCCAATCCCTCTTCATCCGGAGTGTTTTGAATAATAAGACCATCCTCCAGTAAGGTAAACCCTTGATTCCTCATTCGTTCTTCCCATTCTTTCATCCATTCCCCGCTACCCCAATCATATGAACCAAATAGTACGATCGGAATGCCGTTTTTTTGTCCTTCCAGCGATTCAACGAACGGCTCCATCGACCCTTCTTCCAAAACCTCGTTTCCCATAGCCGGGCAACCCAAGGCAAGCGCATCGGCCTGAATCGCATCGTCCACAGTAGCATCATCAACCGAAAGCACTTTTACCTCCGCATCCGGCCCCTCGGCTCCCGCCGCAAGCGCCTTAGCCATTTGTTCCGTATTCCCTGTCCCGCTCCAATAAATAACCGCTATCTTTTTCATCTGTCCTGCCTCCTTAAATTATGTATTGTAAACCCGGCTTACATCAGGCCCTACTACCTGCGTTTCATGAATCCCATTCCCGGATCATTCCGTTTTGATAATCAATCACCAGTTCCCCTCCGTGTTTGGCAAACCGTTGACGCAGTTCTGCCAGTACGGCAATCAAAGAAACAGGGAACTCCCGTACGGAATTCATGTCCAGCAAAACACGGTGATAACCATACTGTAAGCGGTCCAGTAAATTGTGTTTCAGCATATCAACATGCTCAGCAAACATTTCACCACTCACCGTAATCGTAACCTGACGAAAATCAAGCTTGCTCCAAATTGACATATTTAACCTCCCCGCTTGCCATTCCGATGTAAGGATTTCATCGATTATTAATAATGATAGTCATTATCAATAATTTTGTCAAATCATTTCTATCAAGGCCTCAAAATAATTGTCACGCCTATCAGTAAACCAACTTTTTTCTAAACGATACACCCGACTTTGTTATTTAAAATTTTGATAAAATTTTTCTGCATGAATGGACCATCATAGAAATTCCGGCACATGCTCCGAAGCTGCTGAACCGTCAGCCCGGTATCCTCCTCCAATACTTCCGGAAAAACAGCGGAATCGATAATATCCTGGGCAACTTCCATTGTGTCGGAATAGATACGGACATGCAGCACAAAATCAGACCGGTTCCACAACAGATTAAAATCGATGCAAAACATTTTCATTTTTCCCAGGCATCCAGCATCGTCCAGATTCCAATAACCATCAAGTTCGTTAAGCGCAGCTTCCATAAGCGGAGCATAGCCCGAACCGGAATTCCGGACATACTCAAGGAAATCCGCTCTGGAACACAGCGGAATAAACAGTTGCTCGTTGTCCTGGTGAATCGTATAATAAAACGCCAGCGGCAAGTAAACATACTGAACAAAGCCCAGCAACGACTTACTGTTGGCATAACAGGCCCAGTTATTATCCAGCATATTCCGTCTGTAATCAACAATCGCTGTATTGACAAAAACAGCCTCTTCAGCCGATGCAAGCGGTCCAAAGGTACTCTGCCAAAGATCCTGTTTTCTGGCCAGCGCTCCTTCCCAAAACAGGTAATTATCATATTTGCACATGTAAGTTCTCCTTAACAGCGAGTGTACTTTCAAAAATTATTTGGAATACAACTCAATAACTAAAATTTCATTGACCTCAATCGGAATTTCCTCCCGGTTGGGCAAGCGCAGCAATTTACCGCTAAATGCGTTAAAATCTTTTTCTATGTAAGGTAAATCAAATGATTTCAACTCCTGAAAATTAGCAGCAAACATGGCATTTTCCCTTGATTTTTCCCGTAAAGCAATGACGTCCCCCACCTTAACCCCATAAGACGGAATATCCACTTTACCACCGTTAACCGTTATATGCCCATGCGTCACCATCTGTCTGGCCTGGCGGATGGAATTAGCAAAACCGATCCGGTATACCAGGTTATCCAGCCTGCATTCCAATGCTTTCAACAGGGCAACCCCACTGATCTCTTTACTTTTTTTGGCCCGGTCCAGATATCTTACAAATTGTTTATCTAACAATCCATAATATGCCTTAATTTTTTGTTTTTCCAATAGTTGCAGGCCATATTCCGATAATCTCCTGCCCGCTCTGGCATTTTCTTTCTTCGCCCGGTTCATCGCTTTGGGATGTCCAAAAATATTCACCCCCAGCCTTCTACACAACTTAAACCTTGGCTCGCTTCTTGTTGCCATATTGATCTATCCCTCTCTTTTTGTTATTGCATAAATTATGCCGGCAGCGTGATGATTGCCAGCCTTGCCCCAAAAGCACCAAACAGCCCTCCACCATGAATATTTTATCATTAGAGCAAACTGTTAGATAATGATTATCATTATCGATAATAATATCATCCCCTATCCCTTTTGTCAATACCAGGCATCTGCTATTCCATGCAAGCCAGTCGTCAATAAAAAGAGAACTTCGACAGATATTGGCCGAAGTTCTCTTAAGCTTTTCTTATGTTGTTACAAATCATCCGACAGGGATTACCTAATCGCTCATTTTTTTTATTTGCCAGATTCCGACGCCGAAAAATAACAGGAAATAGACTATCATAACCGCAACAGACAGGAAGGAAACCGCTCCACCGCCGGCAACACTGCGCAATGCCTGGCTGGCATGAGTCAGTGGCAGCAATTCAATGAACCAGCGCACCACTTTGGGGAAATGACTGGTCGAAAAAAAAGTCGCACAGAGAAACGACATCGGCAGCAGTACATAGGTGCTGAAATTGCTCATATCTTCGTGTGAGTTCAGGTACATTGCCGCCACAAATCCCAATGCGGCAAATAATGCACAATTTAATACGAGAATCAGTAAAAAATAGCCGTTTACTAAAAATTGCGCTCCAAATAAAAACGATAAACAAATGATCACAGCGGACGAAATCATGCCCCGCAAAACTCCTGCCAGTATTTTCCCGGTTACAAAGGAAACGGCGCCAATGGGGGCGATCAGATACTCTTCCAGCGTTTTATGATAGAGACGGCTCATATTAAGTGGTGAGCCGACGGCATTAAAACTGATTGTCATGGAATTAAGCGCTACAATTCCCGGTACAATAAAATCCAGATAATTGGATTGACCGACGGAAATATTCCTTCCTATCCCCCAGCCGAAAGCCACTAAATACAACAGGGGAGATATCATCCGGGCAAAAACATAACGGCCTAATCGCCTTTTTAACACCAGCCAGTCCCGCCAAAATACTGTCCATATATCGTTTATCATGCCCCGGCCACCCTTCTGCCTGTAAGTTCTACAAACACATCTTCCAGGTTGGAATGGCGTATGGTAGCAGCTACTGCCAGTTGACCGGCAAAGCTGGCCGCTTCTTCTCTGGCGGCAAAAAAACGTGCCTTTGTCTCCTCGCCTTCCGGCCACTCCACCACAAAGCGTCCTAACCGCCGGCATAAGGCTTTCGGGCTATCCAGCGCTATCAGCCTGCCCTTGTCCAAAATAGCGACACGGCTGCACAGGTGCTCCGCTTCTTCGATGTAATGCGTCGTTAACAGCACGGTCAGTCCTTCTTCATTCATTCGCCGGACCAGATCCCATAACCGCCGGCGAACCTGCGGATCAAGCCCTACCGTGGGTTCATCAAGAAACAATACTTGCGGCCGGTGCAGCAAGGCCCGGGCAATCATTAAACGACGCTTCATTCCCCCTGAAAAGGTCGTAACCTGATCATAACTGCGGTCGGCCAAGTCAACGTAGTCCAGCAATGCTTCTATTCTTTCATTCCTGTCGGCCACGCTCATATGATGCAGCCTGCCGTGAAGCTCAAGATTTTCTTTCGCGGTAAGTTCATTATCCAGATTAAAAAATTGCGGTACTACACCGATCAAGGCCTTCACTTTCTTTTCATTCTTCGGCAACAGCAGCCCTTCAATCCTGATATGTCCGGACGTTGGTTTCGTGAGCATGGTCAGCATACGGATAGTCGTTGTTTTTCCCGCCCCGTTTGGACCTAATAAACCAAACGTTTCGCCTCTTGCAATCGTTAACGTCAGTTGGTCAACAGCCGTACGGTTGCCAAACTGTTTAGTCAAGTTTTCCAACTCTATCATGAATCCATGTCCACCTTACTTTCCCTTTCCCGTTTTCCGGACAGCCCCCGCACAAAAAACAGCGGCCGGTGATTGTCCATCTGAAGAATAGCAGACTCCACACCGAATACGTCCCGCAGCATGGCAGAGGTAATCAAATCCGCTGGCGTACCGGAAGCAAACACAGTGCCCTCCTTAAGCACCACAATAAAGTCGGAATACTGTGCCGCCTGATTGATATCATGTACTACCATAACAACCGTAATGCCGTTTTTTCTATTTAAATCAGCCACCAGTTCCAATACTTCCAGTTGATGGCTGATATCCAAATAAGTCGTAGGTTCATCCAACAGCAAAACTTCGGGCCTTTGCGCCAATGCCATCGCAATCCAGGCGCGCTGCCGCTCGCCCCCCGACAACGAACTTAACAGCCGTTCCTGAAACACCGTCATTCCGGTTGCGGTCAGTGCATCTTCCACCACGGTTTCGTCTTCTGACAAACTTCCCTGCCACCAGTTCCGGTGCGGGAACCGTCCATATTCCACCAAATCTCTTACCGTCAAATCCGGCGGAGATTGCGGGGATTGGGACAGCACCGCCAGCCTGCGCGCAAGTTCCCTGTTGGAAATTGCCGCCATATTCCTGCCGTTAAAATAAACCTTGCCCCTGCTGGGAAGCAGATTTTTTGACAAAGTCTTAAGTAAAGTACTTTTCCCGGAACCGTTTGGACCAATAATGGCGGTAATCTTGCCACAGGGTATGGCAAGATCAATATGGTTCAGAACCATTTTCTGTTCCAGCTGCACGGATACAGTCTTTGCCTCCAGAATAGCCATTACATTTCCCTCCTTAGCAAATAAAGGAAAAACGGCGCACCGGCAAAAGCCATGATAATGCCAACCGGCAATTCAACCGGAGCCAGTATCGTCCTGGCCAGTGTATCGCTGCCCATAACCACACTCATGCCTAACAGTGCCGAAGCCGGCAACAGATAGCGATAATCCGATCCTACCAACAGGCGGGCGGCATGGGGTACAATCAATCCCACAAATCCTAGTAATCCAGCGACACTGACCGCACTGGCGGCCAGCAGCGCAGCTACCGCAGTCAGGAACGTTCTATTTGCTTCCACCTGCAGACCAAGCCCTCTGGCGGTATCATCACCCAGTTGAAGGAGATTCAGTCGGGCAGCACCCCAATATGCCAGTATACCTCCGAAAAGTGCATAAGGCCAGATGATCTCAACGTGAGGCCAACTGCGGGCAGACAAGCCTCCTACCATCCACATTAATGCACCATGCACCCGGTCACTGTAAAAAATCATCAAAGCCGAAATACCGGAACCTAAAAAGGCAGAAACGGCTACGCCGGCTAAAATCATCCGGACTGGACGAATGCCGCCTTTCCAGGCCAGACTATAGATAGCAACAGCGGCAGCCATGGCACCGATAAAAGCAACCGGCGTTATTAATACTTCCAAATGCGGAAACAGAATCATAACCGCAACACCAGCTAATCCGGCTCCGGCAGAGATACCGATAATATGAGGATCCGCCAGCGGATTACGCATAACTGCCTGCAAAATAGCCCCCGACAAAGCCAGATTCCAGCCGACCAAAGCACCTACAAGGGTTCGGGGCAGGCGGATATTCCAGATAACCTGACTAAGCGAATCGGTTCCGCCGGTAAAGATAATGTGCCATATGGCTCCCGGCCCAATATAAACAGCACCTTTGGCAATACTTAATAAAGCCGTCACTACTGCCATTGCGGCAAACAGCGACAGAAGCAGCATCCGTCGGATTTTTCTGGTTCCCCATACCGTGCCGGCAAGCCTACTGTTCATGTCCAAAAACCTCAGGATAGGCAATACTGGCCATATACTCTACAGCCTCTGGGTATTTCAGTCCCGGATTTAAAAGAAATAAATCCTGCGGCAGATAATACACCTTCTGATTACGCACAGCCTTCACTCCCGCCCAGGCCGGATTACTTTTCACATCAGTCTGCATTCTTTTTTCAATTTCCGGATCTTTGCCCATGGTAGTAACAAAAATGATATCCGGATCGGATTCTACCAGCTTTTCCAGACTAAAGGGGGTATTGTCCGGGTCTCCTTCCAAAGGAAGACTGCCTTCAGCAATATTGGAAAGCTTTAGGATTTTGGCGACATTTCCTGCTATGCTATTTTCCAGTTCCACGGTCACCGATTTGGCAGTTGCATGTAAAATAGCGACTTTAACCGGTTTATCCGGTATTTTGTCCGTAGTCGCCCGGACTTCAGCTTCTAATTGGCGTGCTATTTGCTCACCTTTATCCTTTGTCCCGGCAATAGCGCTGAATAACCTCACCTTGTCCAACACATCCTGATAGGTTTTCAGTTTTACCAGAATAACCGGTATATGATTGCTTTCCAGCAGCGGCACCAGTTTTTCATGCATACCCTGGAAGGCAATCACCAAATCCGGTCCTAAGGCGACTACCTTTTCCATATTGATATTATATACATAGCCGACCTCCGCAACCTGCCGGGCAGCTGCCGGAACATCCAGATTTTTGGTGGACGGACGCCCGACAGCAGTGCCGTCAACAGTATATAATATATCCAAAAAAGAAGGAGACAGCACAACCGTTCTGGCCGGCTTATGCTCCAGTTTTACTGTGCGGCCGCCATCATCCGTAATGGACATGTATTCCGTACCGGCCGTTGTGTCTCCTGATTGAGAAGGCTTGTTTGCACAGCCGGGAAGAATGGCAATCAACGTGATGATTACAAAAAGAACTAATCTTCTGCTAACTCCCATGAAATTCGCACCCCTATCGTTTCTATATATAACCAGCAATCCTAGATAGAAAGGCTACTCCAAACTTCATTGGCCAGCTTCCCGTTACCCTAACCCTCATCGTTGGTTTAGAAAAAGCTCAGCCTTTGAATATTTGAGAGCAGCCTCTTGTATAAGGTTGCATCTGCGCGGGGCTACTAAACCCGCCGGGATAAAATCGTCGATAGATAATTCACTTTTTTATCTTTCAGTTCGCTAAAATCACGGATAATCTCTTCTTCGGGCAAGCCACAGCGGCTGATCATCACCGCATTGCCGGACAAATTATGCCGGTCGAGTTTATCTATAATTTCATTTACATTTTTATAAACCTTCATTAATACTACGTTATCCGTTATGGCCAGTGCCCTTTCCACTTTTTCCTCGGAAGCGGTGGCGGGAATAATACTTAAAATATCATTTCCCTCCACCAAGGGATATCCCAGTTTGCTGCCGATTGCACAAAATGCCGGTACTCCCGGGATGGTTTCAATCGGATAACCGCAATTTTCTAAAAGGCGGAAAACATAAATATAAGTACTATAAAACATGGGGTCACCCAAAGTCAGGAAAATTACCTTCTTACCGGCATCTAGCTGACTTACAATCACATCCTTGTTATACTGCCAGGCTTCTGTCAGAGTTTCGTTGTTTGACACCATCGGGAAAACCAGCTTTAGAATTTCAACATCCTTTTTTAAAAATGGTTTGGCAATGGATAATGCCACGCTGTCTTCTTTTTTTTCCGTTTTAGGGGCAATAATCACATCCGCTTCCCGGATAACCGAAACCGCTTTCAACGTTAGTAATTCCGGATCTCCCGGTCCTACACCAATTCCATAAAATATACCTGACATGCGCATCTCCTGCTTTCTTATCTAAAAAATATCAATAAAAAACCGGCCTGCAAACAGCCGGGAATCACCTAACATGTAAAATCCCCTTCCCCATCGCTCGTGAGTAAAAACGGTGACTGTCAAACAGGCAGTTCTCCTGGCTCTGGATCATAACGCACTCAAACCTTCCCGGAACCTCTTCCAGTGGTATATCTTGAGCTTGTTCCCCAATACAGTGGCGGGACCGCGCCGGCTTATCACCGGACTTCCCTATTAAGCCCTAATGGGCACCTGCTTCATGTTATGTAATTAATGCCATACAATTTTAATACTATCATATATTCCGCACTCAGGTCAACTGGAGCAGGGCTTTAAAACTCTATGCCTTTTTGCGCTTTTATCCCGGCCTGATAAGGATGCTTAATCTCTTTCATTTCAGTAACCAAATCGGCCCGGTCGATGATTTCGGCAGCAGCATTGCGCCCGGTCAGAACCAGATGCAGTTCCTCCGGTTTTTGCTCCAACAGCCTTACCGTTTCTTCCACCGAAACCAGCTTCATCCCGATAGCATAGTTAATCTCATCCAGAATCACCATGTCCCAGTTACCGGATTTTATCTCTTCTTCTGCGGCCTGAAAAGCCTCCCGGGCGGCCAGTTGATGAGCCGGCAGTTCATTCTCTGCCGCCCCTTTTACAAACCCTTCGCCCATAGGACGTATCACATAATTTGGCCCAAGTTTTTCGATTGCCGTCAACTCACCATATTTCCAGCCGCCTTTAATGAACTGAATGACCATAATCCGCATCCCCTGTCCCCAGGCCCGCAGCCCCATACCCAGGGCTGCCGTTGTCTTGCCCTTGCCGTTTCCGGTATGAACAATAATCAACCCTTGCCGTTCCTGCATACTATCACTCCCTGTTACTACATTAGCTCTGTCTATTGGCAGACGCTTGTTTATTTTTTATTATAACATACCGGGTGGCAATACCTTGACCGGCTCTCTGGTTATTCTTCCAGCCGGAATATTACCGGTAACACGGTATAGCAGGTAACCGCCCGCCCGGTGCTGCGCTCCTTGGCCGGAATAAAACGCCACTGCCGCACTGCCTCAACTGCAGCAGCATCCAGGCCCGTATAACCGCACGACTCCTGTATGCTAATCCGTCCGGGCAGCCCGTTTCGCAGAATCTGAATCTTGAGAATGACCGTGCCTTGCTGCCCGGCGCGCTTGGCTGCTTCCGAATAAGCCGGCTTGACCTGTGACCAAACTCCCGGGGCAATCACGTCATTGCTTTTTCCTCCATTATTGCCATTACCCGTCCCCGAACCGGAGCCTGTACCGGAACCGGAGCCTTCAGCACCGGTACCGCCATTTCCGTTACCACCGGTACCTCTACCGCCCGAACCGCCAACCCCGCTTGGTCCGGAATCAGTACTTGTTTCAGCGGCTACAAGCGACATCCTCCCGGTTTCAATTGCCGGAACCGGCGTACTGTCCGGGCTAGCGGTAGAAACCGCCCTCTCCTGCTGAGAAGTTTCGGAAGAGACCGGCACCTGCGGTAAGCCGGCTAATTGCTCTGCTACTGCTGCGAGCCCGTCTTCTTCCCTCTGCAGTCCCCCGGATTCCCCTGCATCGGGAGTAAGAGCCAATTCCAGCTCGATGTACTCCTCCGGCATGTCTCTCGGAACAGGGCTTTTTCCGGCTAACCAGCCAACACCAAGGATAATAACCGCATGCAGGATCAAAGATATCATAAACGCTTTTCGCCAACGCCGGTCAGCCGTCAACTGCAGCATGGCCTACGGCCTCCTTTCCGTAGATACTGCCACTCGCTGCGCTCCGGCCTGTTTAAGACCGTCCAGTACGGCAACTATGGCACCATAGGCCGCTTCTTTGTCGGCTCCCAGCAAAAAAACGACATTATTTTGTTTGGCCAGTTCCAGTTGCGCCCTTTTTTTTACCAGACTTGGGGGTATGGCTTCCTCGCCAAAAAGGATATTTCCTTCCCGGGTTACCGTTATGATAACCTTGCCGGTAACATCGCTCTGACCTGACACACTTTGCGGCAGATTAACAGGAATGGTATGCTGTTCCACCATATATAAGGTACTCATCATAAAAAATACGAGTAAAAAAAAGATAATATCAATCATCGGGATAATCATCAGCCTGGGCTGTTGCTCGTTTCGCAAATTACGCAGTTTCATGGTGATTCTCCCGGCGGTGGCAGGTTAACACTAGCAGGCAGACTTGTTCCATATCGGTAATGATCCCATCCAGCCGATGATTAAAATAGCTATATACCAGCATGGACAAGGTTGCTACGCAAAGGCCGGTGGCGGTGGCAATAAGAGCTTCGCCCACCCCTCCGGTAATCGCCATGGGCTGGCCTGCCTTAAGATTGAATACACTGAAGGAACCAATCATGCCTATAACCGTTCCCAAAAGCCCCAATAGGGGTGCAACCGTTACGATCGTGTCCAGATGGCGCAGGTTCTGCCGCAGCTTGCCGACTGTCAAGGCCGCTTCCCCTTCCAGCACACTTTCCATGTACCGGCTGCCGTTTTGGCGGCACTGAAGCCCCTTTTCAGCCAGTCTGGCTGCCACGCCACCCCTCTGCCGGCAAAACCCAGCCGCCTTTTCCCACTCCCCTTGTGCTAAAAAAGCCGATAGCGGATCAATAAACCCTGCCATTTCAGTCTTTGCCCCACGATAATATATATACCGTTCCACGCCAATGCTAATCACCAGCAGGGAGCAGCACAACAGCAAATACATAACCGGACCGCCCTTATGAAACAGTTCCATGCCCTCCAGAATAGCATTCATTTTCTTACCACTCCCCTATACTAAGTTAGACTGACTCTATCTGCTATCCACCGCTTTCCTTTTTAACGGTTTGTTCAACAATTCCGGCCAGCATACTCGCCCAGGCCTCCAGATAGGCCTCCATATCCGTCCCCGTTATGGAGGGTGCTTCTACCCCAAACTGCCGGGCCGCAACAGCCAGCAAGGCCGTTCCTCCCCAATAGACTTCTTCAGGTGACAGCAATTGCCAATTCAGTTGATCCAGTAAATGAACATATAAAGAGGTAAACACAACTAAACCATCCTGGCGGTCCAAGCAGGACAGCAGTTCCCGAAACCTGGCCCTGTCAATTGGGTTCCGGCAAAAATTCCGGTGTTTTTCCCAGATCATCTCCTCATTAACGCCAAAGCGCTGTAAGCGCCGCAGCAAACTATGCTGTTTCTCCGGCGATAAGCCTGTCTGTTTAAACAGGGCCTCCTTCACTGCCTTTTTTACAACGTTTCCGATCAATTCGCCAAGTTTCGAGTGTTTGCCGGCGCTTTCCAGGTACAGTGGCGAAGAAGGATTCGCGATTATCATGGTCTGATCGGTCCCTGAGCCGGTTGCCAGACCGCTGGAATACTTGCTGCCGGCCATTAATTCTTGTAAAGCCGCCGTTTTCGCTTCCGTACAGGTAACCAGTGCCCGCGCCAGCGTACCGGGCGGCATATCCGCATTCACGGATAATATAATATTGATCGTCCCGGACTTTTGCAGGCTGCTTCTTTCCACTGGTTTAAAATAGGCTGCAGGATCTCCCACCCGTCCGCCGTTTACTTCAATACCGCCGGTAACTAAAGCCGCCACATTCAGATTTTTATATTCATCGGCTTGAATAGCCACATTATCCATTAATGCCGCCGTCGCCATTCCCGAGACATGGGGTGGATTAAGGCCCATATTTTCAGCCACCGAACACATATATGCTTCATAACCTGACGCCTGCAGCCCGGAAGCTGTCCCTGTTTCCGGACTGCAGTCATGATTAAACACCGCCGTAAGATCCTCACGGTAGCCGCCATTCATTACCGATGTACTCAAAACTTTCCGCACCGCTGCAAAAGGAATGACAATACTTTTGTGACGGCGGTAAACAGAATCGCCGTTAGCTAATTGATATATTTCCATGTTCTCCCCCCCTCATTACGTTACAGAAAAAGCGGCATCTCTTTTATGTAAAGCTTCCTTCGCGCATGCTGATTTTATCAAGACACTGTATTGCCGTCATCACTGTTACCTGGGGCATCATGACCAGTTGTTCATATAGTTTGGTTGCTGCACCACCGGTAAAATCCCGTTCCTGGACAGAAGTATCCTCAATGACAATCAATTTTTTTGCCAGAAAAGCGGCTTGTAAGTTAGCCATATTTTCTTTCCCGTAACAAATATTGGCCAGTACTGTACACTCAGCCTCCATAATCTTAGCTTGGTTTTCACGGTCTGCTATTTCGTCGATAACGCGAAAGGACTGTCCCACTATCGCTGTCGCACAAAACGCCCGGGCTGTTTCCGTATCGGTATCTCCTTCCTGCAGCACACCACAGCTCACCTGATAACCATTTTCGGATAACACCCGGATAAAGGTACCACCTGTCCCGCCGCCGCCAATAACGTGAATGGTTCCCCTTTTACCGGCATCCTCCATCCCCCTGTAGATGTGAATGTCCAAACAGTCTGTAATTTTATTTAGGTAAACAGCCGAGTGCACGCCAAACGCCGTTGATAAATGCTCCGGAGTGACAACGGCTGCAGGCGTCCCGTCGGCAACGACCCGTCCTCCTGCCATAAGCAGTAAACGGGAGCAATATTTTGCCGCAGTTTTTATATCGTGAACTACCATAAGTACGGTTTTCCCTTCCCGGCAAATGGCCCGGCAATAGCGAAAAATTTCTTCCTGATAACCCAAATCAAGGCTCGCGGTCGGCTCATCAAGAAATACTACAGGAGTTTCCTGGGCCAGTACTTTCGCCAATAAAATACGTTGGCGTTCTCCGCCAGACACCTGAGTAACCTTTTTATCGGCCAAGGCGCCAACTCCGGTAAACTCCAAATATTTCCGGGCAATACGGTAATCCTCGCTTCCCTCGTTCTGCCACCACGATAAGTAAGGATACCTTCCGGTCAAAACCAGTTCTAAGACGGTATAGTCAAAGCCTATACGGACTTCCTGCTGCATATAAGCCATATGCCGGGCTTTTTCGTTCTCACTCATTTGATTCACCGGCCTGCCAAACACTGCGACTTGTCCTGCCGAAGCCGGAATTAAGCCGCGTAAGCTGCGCAGCAACGTACTTTTTCCGGCCCCATTGGCCCCGATAACACCAATGAACTCTCCTGCTGCAGCCTGAAAATGAATGTCCCGTAAAACCAACTGCTGCTGGAGCATCACGGCAAGATTTTCTACTGCTATGATTCTCCGGTTATCCTCAGTAATCACGACAGCTCTCCTTTTCTCTGCGCTTTATACAGCAAATATAGAAAATAAGGTGCACCGATTAATGCCGTCATAATGCCCACCCGTATTTCCAGCGGTTGTAAAATCAGACGCCCTAACGTATCGCAAAATACTAAAAACAGTCCGCCGGCTAACGCACAGGCGGGGATCAAAGCACGGTGTTCCGGCCCGATAATCAACCGCAGGATATGGGGTATTACCAATCCGACAAAACCGATAGTACCGGTGATGCACACCGCTGCCGCTGTAGTAAGCGAGGCGGCCAGCAGCAAGAAAAAGCGCAAGGTGTTTACCGGCATTCCGACAGAACGCGCTTCCTGTTCTCCCAGAATCAGAACATTCAGATGCCGGGCGACAAAACATAAGGAGATAATTCCGGCCATGACCGGCCCAACCGTCATATAAACATGTTCCCACCGCCGGTAATCCAGACCGCCGACCAACCAGAATAAAAATTCCCGGATGCGCTGCTCATTCATAAAGGTCAAAATCCCCGAAGTCATAGCCCCCAGCAGCATGCTCACCGCGACACCGGATAGCAGCAGCAGCATGACCGAAATTTTACCATGCCGCATCGTTAACCCGACAATCAACATAACCGCCAGCATAGCTCCGATCAGGGCAAAAAACGGCATATATAAGACGTTGTAGGCGGTAACACCCGTGGCAATGGCAATAACAGCTCCCAGCGAAGCTCCGCTGGAAACGCCAATAATACCCGGATCCGCCAGGGGATTGCTGAATATACCCTGCAGTACGGCACCGGACACGGCTAAAGCCGCTCCGGCCAAAAGGCCGGCCAGAACGCGCGGCAGGCGAATATGCCAAATAACCGCGGTCTGTTCCGGTGAAATACTGCTATTGGTGAGGCCGGCTATGTGCAGCTTCTGCCCAATAATCGCCATCACAGTTTCCGCGGGGACAGGTACTTGGCCTACTGCCAGAGACCATAACACAACAGCCGGCAAGAGTAGGGTCAATGATAAAAACAACATGCGTTTTCTGCTTTTATCGTTACTCATAATAGCCAGCCTTTCCCGGCTCCGTGTTCATATATTCCGGATGGGCGGCCCGCGCTATTGCTGCCACTCCCTGCACAATATATTGTGAAGTGCAGCTAAGGTAACGTTCCGGTACCGCAACCATTTGTCCGTTCCGTACCGCCTTTACACTTTGCAAGCCGGAATCGGAGGCAATCATCGCAGCATAGGACTGCCAGTCCGTTTTTCCAGAATAATCCCAGGCCGGCAGCAGCAGCACATCCGGATTGGCTGCTACCAACTGTTCCTTGGTCAGCACTTCATTTACCGTTAAACCAATATTGGCAGCACCGCTGGAAGCACGGGCATACCGGCAGATATCCTCAAAAATACTCCCCGTACCACCAACACCACCGGCCGCCGTCAACTGAACAACCACCTTTTCTTCCTTAGCGGTAAGCGGCTGTAATCTTGCCCTTATGCCGTCCAGTTGCTCCTGCATGCCGGCAACGAGTTCCGTCCCTTTCTGTTCTTCACCGACCACCTGGGCAATCAACAAAATGGTTTCTTTGATCTCAGCGATTGTTGACGGTGTTTTATAAACATAAACAGCAATCCCGGCCTCCCGCAAGACCTGTATCAGGTCAGGCGGCTGCCAGTCCGCGGCCAGCACCAGATCAGGCTGAAGGCCGATTACCG
Source organism: Propionispora sp. 2/2-37 (assembly GCF_001298735.1). Lineage (GTDB taxonomy): Bacteria > Bacillota > Negativicutes > Propionisporales > Propionisporaceae > Propionispora. The sequence goes on from NZ_CYSP01000003.1 coordinate 53,400, forward strand.
GTTCCACTTCCGCCCGCACTTTACGCGGAACTTGTTTTGCCTGTTCAGCGATATTGGAGATACCCGCATCGTCCGCCAAATACGTTAAAGCAAGAATCCGTTCCGCCGGCACCAGGCTCATGAGCATTTCATCCGTCCCCAGCGTCAAAGACACAATACGCCCCGGTTTATACGGCACTCTTACCACATGCCCCTGGCTGTCGGTGATCTCATGTGCTGCCGCTGTATCGGTCCGGTCATTTGGCGCACCACAACCACCAACTGCTATGGCAATCAGTATGGAGATCATCATTTCTAACAGTAGCCATCTTTTCATCGTCTTACCGTCTCACTCCCAGCGCCAGTTGCTGTGTGGTTACCTTGTCCATCCAGTCCTGCAACGAAAGCTGCATAAATTCATGGACCACATAATCAGGCCGTACACAATCAATAATCCGGCGAACTGCCGCCGAGGAAAACGGCCGATGTTCATCAAGACGTAAAACATGGTCCATTACCTCCTTCATACTGTAATCACGTTTGGCCCGGTTTGCTTTTTGCCTGCTTTCTTTGCTATACTGTCCCGACAGGGAACAATGCAAATGAATTCCCTTAATATACCGTTTGTAACTGCCAAGTTGTTCCACTGTTTGGATAATATAATCCACGCCTTCTTCCTCACTCTTTAATTCCGTATTGGTATTCATCAGATGCCCGGTATCCAGCATAAGACCGACCTGAGCGGGGGTTACATGTTCCAGCAGCCAGGCAACCAGTTCACTTTCCTGCAACGTTAATCCCGGCCACCATAAATTTTCAAACAGCAACATCATATCGTCCGGTATTTCATCGGCCAGCCGGTTGACTACTTCGGCTGCGGCCTCTACCACCTCCCGGTCACTCACACCAAAGCTTCCGCTAAACATTTCCGGAATGCGGGCATGGCTGACGTGAAAAACAAGATATTCCGCTCCCGTCGCTTTTGCCTGACGGATATTTTCACGGTAAACCTGCAACCAGTCTTCCCTCCGGAGTCCGCCATATGACTTTATGATCATCTCTTCGTTGCCAAAATGCTGTATAAGGGCAGGAAAATCCCCGCGCCAAAAATCCAGCCAGTAGGGCCAGAATTTAAGATGCACTCCCCGGACCCACTCCCGGCGATGAATCCGCCCATCCCACGGTCCGCAAAACATCATTTCCACCCCATCCAACCGGTGCTGTTCCAAAAACAACCGCAGGCAAGTGGCGCTATGATTGATTAACTCCAAATCCGAGCTGTAATTCGATAAGTTTACAAGATGTAACATAATTATTTCCTTAAAATTAAATTTGTAAAAGAAAATGCATTAAGCTTCCGGCTTCTCCTTTTTTATTCCGTTAAATCCCTAACTAAAATTGATACTGGATTCCAATCTGATAATTGCGCCCGGGGCTGGTGTACCATTCACCTGAACTGCCGCCATAATCGGATCTGGCATAAGACTGTTCTGCATAAAATTTATCAAACAGATTATTAACGCGCAAGAAGGTCTTTGTATTTTTGGCTATCTTGTAATTGACCGCCAAATCCCACACCCAGTATGTATTTTCAGGGAAATAACTGTCATAAGTATAACTGTTTTGCGGCCCCGGTTTATCAACTACACCGCGCCCTTGCAAATGAACATCATATTTGTCTTGCTGATAATCCACTCCGACATTCCAGTACCCTTTCGGAATATAACCATCTACATTTCGAGATCGTTCAACAGTGGAATCGACAGTCGTATGCGTATAGCCGACATAGGTATTCACTCGCTCTGTCAAACGTTTGTTTAGCTGGACATCCCAGCCATGGGCCTTTTCATCAAAATTAACATATTTGTACGAATTCATATCAAAACCTACAGCATTGCTGGAATCTCTTTTAAAAACATGAAATGCGGCGCTCAGCGTATTGCTCAGCTTATGATTTACACCAAACTCCAGGTTATCGCCCTCTTCTGCCCTTAAATTATAATTTCCATAAACATTGTTAAACACCTGATACGGTGTCGGTACTATAAAATATTTATTATAAGAAACATAATAATTGGTATCTTCATTGGCTTTATATCCTATATTCATATGTGGCGATGTATTCGATCCATATTGAGAACTATCATCGTAGCGCATTCCGGAAGTTAATTTCCACCGTTGATCAAAATTCCACTCATCCTGAATATAGTAGGCGGAATTACTTAGCTTCTTATTTTCACTGGAGACCACCTTATCCTGGGAATATTCAAAACCACCGACAATCGTATGTCTTTCAGTATACTTTTGTGTAAATTCGTCTTGCAGCCGCAAAGTTTTCACTTTTGTCCAGGATGTAGAAATTCCGTACCCAAAATAAGGATCTTGCGTCTGAAAGGTATTGTCATATACACCATTAAAAAAAGTCAGCCGGTTTTGTAGACTATCTGTTAATTGATTCGTATAAATCAGCTTCCAGTCGTAATTATCCATACTTCCCGGATTACGCTGATGCAAATAATGATTGGTACCCGAATACATATAATCTGATTGATACTGCTGATAATCAAAGGTTATATCAGACCTATCATTGATTATTTTGGTTAATTTAAAGGTGTTGGTTTCCGCATTGCGGTGTTCCGGAACGGTAGTGCCGTTAGCATCTTTATAGTCTCCCATGATATCTTTTTGACTGGTAATAAACCAGCTGTAATCACCGGATTTGCCTTGATTCATAAAAGAATAATTTTCTTTACCATAACTACCGCCGGTATAGGTCAACGTAGTTTTATTCTCCGTTGCCTTGCGGGTAATGATATGAATGACCCCGCCCTTGGCATTTGCACCATATAAGGCAGCGGCCGACCCTTTTAAAATTTCAATCCTTTCAACATTATCCAGGTTGCTGTACGCACTGGCGGCAAAATTCACTCCAGCAGCATCAACCCTGACACCATCAACCAGTACAACTATTTTATCAGAACCGTTAATGCGAAGCATATTCGACTGTTCATAACCAATACCGGTACCGAAATTATTAATCGTTACTCCGGGCACAGTCCGCAATGCTTCTGTTAAGTTGGAATAATGATTGTCCTCAATCTCACTACGGGAGATAATCGTCATATTAGCATTGGATTCAGAAAGTCTTACCGGTGTTTTTGTGGCGGTAACTACCAGCGGATCAAAGGAAAAAATCTCTTCCTGTTCCTCCGCAAGGGACGCACCCGAAAGTTCAAATAGCAACATACTGCCGATCAAAGTACAGAGTATCACTCTGCCCCGTAGTTCTCTTTTGAACATTTTTTATTTCTCCCCCTGTATCGTGTGTTGTCTTAAACAAAAAAGACCTTCCCCATAACAGGGAAGGCCTTTGCATGTCTGCTAAAACAAAGCCAATAAAAAGCCCGGCATACTATAGCCGGGGAAAATAAGATACTGCTTTGTTCCGTATCCAAAATCCCCTCCCCATCGCTCGTGGGTAAACAAACGGTGACTGTCAAACAGGCAGTTCTCCTGGCTCTGGATCATGGCTCGCTCAAACCTTCCCAGGATTTTCATCCCAGTGGCGTCACTTGAGTTTGCTCCCCAATACAGTGGCGGGACCGCGCCGGCTTTTAACCGGTCTTCCCTATTAAGCCCTAAACGGGCACCTGTCTCTAGCATATTCAGTTCGTACAATCTGTAACTTTCGTGTTAAAAATAGCACATTATAGCAAGAATGTCAAATACTTCTGTTGTGAAATACTGTATACTCCGGTTTGTATCCTCTTTTTAAAAGCGATAAATATATCCCAGTTTATAGGAACGTTCCATTGCATAATATTCAGAAGAACCATTCGTAGTGATATCTTTACGATTAAGCAGGTTGTCCACATCAAAAGTAAGCGTTTGATGCTTGGCCAATTCATAACCAATATGCAGGTTTACCGGCAACATAGCTTTCCGGCTGACAGGGGTACCTGAATCATCTTCAGCAATTCTGTCCCCGTAATACATGGCACTTAAAGCAGTCGTTACCGGGCCGTTTTGATAATTGACCGAACCGGTCAGCTGGATTCGTCCCATGGTGCGTATCCAGGGGTCCTCTGCAGTCGCCTGTTGCTTGGGATTGCCGTAGCTGCAGCCTAAAGAATAAGATACATGTTCTCCGGCTTTTTTGTCGTAGGACACCTCAATACCGGTATTGCGGAAACCGGCCATATTTTGTGCCTGACTTTTCCCTCCGCCAATTGCTTTCCAGTCAATTTGATCGGAAATATCCACATGAAATAACGCTACTTTTACCTGGGAACTATTATATTGTTTTTTGTAACCGATTTCATAGTTATAGCCCGTTTCCGGTTTCAGATCCGGATTAGAAACAAAATCACTTTCCTTGTCCTTGTATAACTGGGTAAACGTCGGCATACGGAATGATTTTCCGATATTTGTATACCAAGAGCTGTTGTCCGTAATTTTGGTCACCGTTTGCAACTGCGGCGAAAATGCATCAATATGCTGACCATCATCAGTATGTACCAAATCTTCACGGGCACCTAAAATAACCTTGGTCTTATCCGTAAGGTTTTTATCCCACTGTAGAAAGGCCGAATAATGATTGCGGGAATGATCTGTCATTGCTTTTGAACTTTCATAAGCTTCGTACTGGATATCCAGGCCGGAAACCCAGTTCGCGCCATGATGGTTCCAGTTTTTCTGGGTTGACAGCCCCCAGACATCATTTTTACTGCTTTCATTGGTAATGGTAGCCTTGACGCCTCCCGACGGATACTTATAGGCAGTTTTTTCATTATCCAGTGTCTGGTGATTCCAAAAAAGTTTGTTTAACCAATCTCCTTCTTTATACTCCAGCTGTAAAAAATGTTTGGTGTCGGTATAATCGCGGATTTCTTTGGTTGTCCTATCGGTATTCTTCTTATATAGCGGGTAGTCGGTACGACTGTACAGATAATTGATATTAACATGATCATTGAGCCGGTAACCCAATGACAGATTGTCTTTCTCACTATCACCATAGCCGGTTAGCGTCTTGGGAGCAATAATTCCTGTATCTTTGGGCCTGCTATAATCATAAATCATGCTCAGCTTGTCTTGTTGCAGCGTGATTCCATAAACCGGCCCCTCGCTGCCCGGAGAAAAGCGGACACTATTCTGGACGGTCTTTTTCGTAATAATATTGATAACACCGCCAAACGCTTCACTGCCATATAATACCGAACCGCTGCCCTTCAGTATTTCCACCCTTTCCACCTGGTCAAGCTGTATCTGATCCAAATAGTAATACCCGTTCAAATTGATCGGGACGCCGTTTAACAATACCAGGGTGCCCTTTTCCACTCCGCGGATCGCCAGCTTACTGGTCATGCTGCCGTTAGCCTGTCCGTAAGGCCCCATCGACTGGTACATCAGTCCATTGGTAAACTTCAAGGCATCTACTAAAGTATTGGCCCCCGTCCTTTTAAGTTGCTCCTGAGTATATACGGAAATGTCTGCCGGCGTTTCCAAATCGGTCGCCTCATAGCGCAAGGCCGTAACATTGACAGCCTCCAGTCTGAATTCCGGTTGCTCTTCTTGCCCAGCAGCCGCTGTCATCGGTGTTGCCAGCCAACACCCTGCCAGTAAAATCAAAATATCCTGCTTCCATTTTCTCATGTTTTCTCTCCCTGATTTATGATAGTTACCTGTCTGACGTTACCAGGTACTCTATAAGAAAATTCCTGTTTCAGAACGGTGAATCACCTCCTTTACACTAAATACGTCTGCCCTAAATCCGGCGTCAATACCGCTTTTATCAAGAAAAATCTCCGGCTCACGGCAGGAGATAAGGCTTTCATTGAACGATCCGCTATCTGCCCAAAATTCTTTTTGCAACTATGCCCGCAAATAGGATTTTCCCAGTGCATCGGCAGCCAGAATGGCACTGTATACACTGTCCACCGTCACGGCAAACGGCTCATTATGGATCATCTCACCATCAGCACAGGCCACTTCCACGACCTGGTATATTTCATCCTCAGAAAAAAACCGGATACCGACCTGTGCCAGTGTAACCGGCAAACCGACCTGGATACAAGAAGATCACTGTTTCGATTTCCTGCTCGCTGCGATTTTCCAGAATCAGTTGTACCAGTGTCTCAAAGGGTGGTTCCTTACCAGCAAAAAACGGGTTCCCCTTATACCAGTCTTTTTCGTCATGACAAGACTGATCATAAGAGAAACCCGTTTATCATAACTCCGGCAGTACCCTGCCGGAGCGACATCCAGACACTCCAATAATCCCCTTCCTGTCACGCGCAGGTCAAAACGGCGATTGTTAAACAGGCAGTTCTCCTGGCTCCGGATCATCATGTACTCAAACCTTCCCGGGATTTATCCCAGTGGCATATCATGAGCTTATTCCCCGTTACAGTGGCGGGACCGCGCCGGCTTTTAACCGGACTTCCCTATTAAGCCCCTAAGGGCACCCGTCTCGCTATATTCTATTCATGTTTTATATTTCAATCCGGCTACAGAACACAACCCTCCCCGGGTTATACAGGGAGGGTTGTGTTCTGTCCATCAAAATTAAAATCCCGGCATTACTATACCGGGAAGGATGGATTGTTCTAAATAAATCCCCTCCCCATCGCTCGTGGGTGAAAAACGGTGACTGTCAAACAGGCAGTTCTCCTGGCTCCAGATCATCGCTCGTCCAAACCTTCCCGGAACTTTCCGTCCCAGTGGCATACCTTGGATTCGCTCCCTGTTACAGTGGCGGGACCGCGCCGGTTTTTCACCGGTCTTCCCTATTAAGCCTCTAAAGGCACCTGTCTCATATATTGCCGAATATACATCATTTGATTTTTCTTTGAATCTCCTTTAATCATACTCTTCCTCAAAGAAATTGTCAATAAAAGGAAAACACAATAATTCTCAAACGAATCAAACAAATAAATAGACGGACACCGGCATTTATGGTTGCTTGCCGACGCAAAGCAGACTAAAAAAAGGGTTCTTTTATAATTAACCTGTACAGCCGTAAAAGTTGATTATAAAAGAAACCTAACAGCGGAGGGACTGCACCAGTCTTTCGCTCTTCCCTATTAAGCCCCGTAGGGCACCTATCCCTCTGTATGTTATTGTGATTTAAAACTTCCTTTTCAAGATACCATTTGATGATTGAAGTCATTCTTTTAATCAGCCGGCAGTTAATCCACCGTCCACCGGCCACAACGCACCGGTAACAAAAGAGGCTTCATAAGAGGCCAAAAAACAGATCACCCTAGCCACTTCCTCCGGCAAAGCCATTCTTCCCAAGGGATAAATACTGTTCATATCCTTGATGGCTCTCTCCCGGTCCATGACACGCTCCAACTGCCTGTCCAACATCGGTGTATGCACATCACCGGGGCATACCGCATTCACCCGGATACCGTACGGAGCCAGTTCCAACGCCAATGCTTTGGTAAACGTATTAATTGCGCCTTTAGCGGCGCAATATGCCGTACAAAGCCAGTTCCCCTGAAGTCCGGCATCGGAGGATATATTCACAATCGCCCCTTGATCTGCTTTTTTTAATTCAGGTATAGCAAATTTGGAAACAAAATACGTGCCTTTCACATTGACATTCATGACGTACTCGTACTCGTCTTCCGTGATCTCGTCAATCGCTTTCTCCATATATGTACCGGCGCAATTAATGACAGTGGTAATACTGCCAAACTGCCGGACCGTTTCTTCAACACATTTCCGGCACTCTTCAATTTTAGCAATATCAGCCTGGATATAGCTAGTCTGACGGAAAAATCTCCCGAGTGTTTCCAACGCTTCCATACCTCTTGTTTCGTTGCGTCCCACCAAAGCAACTTTTGCCCCTTGTTCCAGAAATAATTTGGCGGTTGCCAAGCCAATTCCCGATGTTCCCCCTGTAATTAAAACCGTTTTTTCTCTAAACATCTATTATGACGCTCCTTATTTGTCTGTACTTCTTTATTGTACCATGTTTATCCTGAGAAGATAACAGCTTCCGCATCCTGTTTTATTCACACCAAAAAAAACGCCGGTTGCCGGTTTTGAGCCGGAAACGGCGCTCTTTTATTTATTATTCAATAACAGGGATCGACGGTGCATCGGCACTTCTTTGGGTCAGTTCACCGCTGATAGCATCTTTTACGTGTTGAACATAAATATCCTGGATGGCTGCGTTTTCACCTAAGCCATGAAGATAGGTATCCACCTTGTAACCGGCTGCAAGCAATTGCGACTTGAACGAATCGCTTTCATCTCCTGCCATATCGTTATTGGCATGATCACCGGCTACCACCATTAACGGCATTAACGTAACTTTCTTGATTTTATTGGCTTTCAAGGTTTCCAATAAATTCTCAAAGCTGGGATAGCCCTCCACTGTAAATACAAAGGCATTGTTGAGACCGGCGTCTTTTATTTTCATCTGCAAAGCGGCATAGGCGGCATTGGAGGGATGTACTCCGCCATGGCCCATAAAGACAACAGCTTCGTTGCGGTCGATTTTAGGAAATTGCTTTTGCAATGCTTTGATGGCAATCATATAATCGTCCGGTTTTTCCTCCTGGCCTACATAATACAATATGGGACGGCCTAAGGCAATTTTATCGAAGGCTTTTGTTCCTTGATACGATTCAACTACCTTGCGCACCTTGTCATATTCATCGCCGGCTTCCATATGCAGCGGCTGTACAATAACCTCTTTATACCCGTCCGCCTGCAGTTTTGCCAACGCTTGCTTTTCCGTATCATATTTAATGCCTTCATTCTCCTGTACCCGTTTAATAATAATACGGGAAGTAAACGCCTGACGAACTTCATAATCCGGGAAAGTTGTGCGTATCTTTTCCGTAACACTGTCTATTGTCGCTTTACGGGTATCCGGGAAGGTTGTCCCGAAACTGACCACCAAAATCGCTTTCTTGGCAGCATTTGCCTCCGCTGCGTACGTCACCGGGGAAAAAGCTGCAAATCCCATACACAGCGTCATAACAAACACCGCTAGAATCATGAGTACCCTTTTTCTAACCATTCAATCCACTCCTTAACATTTTTATTAAAACACCTTTAGTTAGTGTTTTTAACAACATTATGCCCTGCAAAAGCTGCAATCGCATCCTGCAAATGCTGTATATATAAGTCCTGAATAAAAGTGTTTTCTCCCAGGCCATGAACATAAGAACGGACCTGGAACCCTGCTGCCGTCAGCTGAGATTGCGCCGAATCTTCGTCCGGACCGGTCATATCGTTAAGCGCATGGTCACCGGCCAGCAGCATAAATGGCATCAGCAATACTTTGCTGAAAGATTTCTCTTTTAGTTTAGCCATAACCCGCTGCAGGGAAGGCGCACCTTCCACTGTGTAAACAAAAATATGATTATATCCGGCTTCCTCAAATTTCCGCTGCAGCAACGCATAAGCGGCATTGGCCGGGTGTTGCCCGCCGTGTCCCATAAAGACGACAGCCTCTTTTTCCTCCAGGTCAGGAACCTGCTTGCAGGCAGCCGCAATAGCTGTCAAATAATCGTCCCGAGTTTCTCCCTGTCCTGTGTTCGCTAAAAGCGGCCGGCCCAAGGCTATTTTTTTAAAAACCGGGCAGTCCATACGGGTATATTCACTTACCAGCTGATTAATCTTATCGTATTCCGCACCCGGTACCACATGCAGCGGCTGAATATATACTTCACTATAGCCATCTTTCTGCAGGCGAAGCAAGGCCTCCCTTTCATTATCAATATTAAATCCATCCCGTTTACTTAAAATACGGATAACCGTTCGGGAAGTAAACGCCCGGCGAACTTCATATGTGGCAAACACTTCTTTAATTCTTTGTTCAATAGCTTCAATGCTAACCTTTAATGCCTCCGGATAAGTTGTTCCAAAGCTAATCACCAGAATGGCTTTTTTCTCAGCTTTATCGTTTATCCTATGATCTGCCAAAACCTTCCCCACTTTCTAATGCGCTATTTTCAAATACTATTTTTTCAGATAGCGTAATCATTCACCGGCTGCCTGTAAAATCCTATATCCGGGTGCAACCAACCGCCGGCTATTTTACCTCAAAAGCGTGAATGAGCTGTTTCACTGCCATAGTTGCCGAAAGCCGCCCCTCAATCACATCTTTTTCAATTGCGGCCTTATTAACTAATACATTCGGATGCTGAAAAAACAAATTATGCAAATGCTCCTCCACCATGGAATATACCCAGGAAATGGTTTGCGCCTTACGCCGCTGGTTGAACACTCCCGATTTTTTCATTTTTTCCTGAAATTCGGTAATAACAAACCAAATATCGGCAATTCCCGTCCCGCTTAGTGCCGAACAGGTATAGGCCTTGGTTTGCCACCCTTCGGTAGCCGGGCGCAGATAGTGAAGAATACGGTCATAATCTACTCTGGCTGCCATGGCCCGGCGCATATTATCCCCATCGGCTTTGTTAATCAAAATGGCATCCGCCAGTTCCATAACCCCTTTTTTCATTCCCTGCAATTCATCCCCGGCTCCGGTTAAAACCACCAGCAAAAAGAAATCCACCATAGACCGTACGGAAATCTCACTTTGCCCGACGCCGACCGTTTCTACCAGTATCACATCATATCCTGCAGCCTCACAAAGAAGCAGTGTCTCACGGCTCTTACGGGTCACCCCGCCAAGCGTACCTCCTGACGGGGATGGCCGGATAAATGCTCCCGGCTCTTTAGAAAGCTTTTCCATGCGGGTTTTATCGCCCAAAATACTGCCTTTGGTCACACTGCTGCTGGGATCAACAGCCAATACAGCCACCTTATGCCCACTGTCGCACAGCATGCAGCCGAGTGCTTCAATAAACGTACTCTTGCCGGCACCGGGAACCCCGGTAATCCCCACACGCAGAGAGTTGCCTGCAAAAGACAGAAGCTGTTGCAGTACTTGTTGTGCCATATCCATATGCGCCGGTGCATTGCTCTCAATTAATGTGATCGCCCTTGACAATACGACCCGGTCGCCTGCCAAAACGCCCTGCACATAGTCTTCCACACCCAGTTTCTTTCTCTTGCTGGCATCGGCCGGTTTTGCCGCACCGGTAATGATTCCCGGCATGCCGTCATGGCCTCCGGCAACGCCGGTCATCACCCGGCAGGCAAATTCACTGCCGGCATTTTTCGGTGCCCAGTCCGGCTTATAGGTACTCATATTATGCCTCTTCCCAGGCCAAACGTCGCATTAATTCTTCCAACACTTTTCTTGCTGCCACCGGGATGACGGTTCCCGGACCAAAAATGGCAGCCGCGCCATGTTCTTTTAAATATTCATAATCCTGCGCCGGGATAACTCCGCCGGCCACAACCATGATATCTTCCCGTCCGCGTTTTTTTAGTTCTTCCACCAACTGTGGCAAAAGTGTCTTATGTCCGGCCGCCAATGAACTCATGCCCACAACATGGACATCATTATCTACTGCGTCCTGCGCGGTTTCCTCCGGCGTTTGAAAGAGCGGTCCGATATCCACATCAAATCCCAGATCGGCAAAAGCCGTGGCAATGACTTTCGCTCCACGGTCATGACCGTCCTGCCCCATCTTGGCGATCATAATTCTGGGCCGGCGACCTTCTTTTGCTTCAAATTCATCCGTCATTTTCCGTACTTCGGCAATCTCATCCTCATCAGCAAATTCACTGCTGTATACGCCTGATATCGATCGAATCACCGCCTTATGCCGTCCGCAGACTTTTTCCACCGCATAGGAGATTTCCCCCAGACTGGCTCTGGCTCTTGTGGCTTTTATTGCCAGATCCAGCAAATTTCCCTCACCGGTCTCCACTGCATTGGTAATCGCTTCCAGGCAAGACTGTACCTTGTCTTCGTCACGGTTGGCCCGCAACGTTTCCAGCCGTTTAAGTTGGGCTTGCCGTACCGCCGTATTATCGACTTCCAGAATATCCAGCGGATCTTCCTTCTCCAACCGGAAGCGATTGACACCAACAATCATTTCCTTCCCGGAATCAATATGGGCCTGCCGTCTGGCAGCAGCTTCTTCAATACGCATTTTCGGCAAACCGGTATCAATGGCCTTAGCCATACCGCCAAGCTCCTCTACCTCCTGGATATGCGCCCAGGCGCGGCGGGCTAATTCGTCGGTCAATGCTTCCACATAATAAGAACCGCCCCAGGGGTCAATCACCTTGCAAATCTGCGTTTCGTCCTGTAAATATAATTGCGTATTCCGGGCAATCCGGGCCGAAAAATCGGTCGGCAGAGCAATGGCTTCATCAAGCGCATTGGTATGCAAAGACTGGGTATGTCCTAAAGCCGCCGCCATCGCTTCAATGCAGGTACGTACTATATTATTAAAGGGATCCTGTTCGGTCAGACTCCAGCCGGAAGTCTGCGAATGAGTCCTGAGGGCCATGGATTTCGGATTCTTCGGACCAAACTGTTTAATGATTTTAGCCCACAATAAACGTCCGGCCCTCATTTTTGCCACTTCCATAAAGTAATTTTTGCCCATAGCCCAGAAAAAAGACAACCGCGGCGCAAAGGCATCGATATTCAGGCCGGCATTAACACCTGTCCGTATATATTCCAGCCCATCGGCCAGTGTGTATCCCAGCTCGATATCGGCGGTAGCTCCGGCTTCCTGCATATGATAACCGGAAATACTGATACTGTTAAACTTCGGCATAAATTGCGAGGTATAAGCAAAAATATCGCCGATAATCCGCATGGAAGCCGCCGGAGGGTAAATATACGTATTACGAACCATAAATTCTTTTAAAATGTCATTTTGAATTGTGCCGGAAAGCACTTCCTGCTTAACTCCCTGCTCTTCAGCCGCTACAATATAAAAAGCCATAACCGGCAAGACGGCGCCATTCATTGTCATCGAAACCGACATTTTATCCAGGGGGATACCGGAAAACAAAATTTCCATATCCAAAATGGAATCGACCGCAACACCGGCCTTGCCGACGTCGCCGACAACCCGCGGATGATCGGAATCATAGCCGCGATGTGTGGCGAGGTCAAAGGCAATAGAAAGGCCCTTCTGCCCGGCAGCCAGATTCCGGCGGTAAAAAGCATTACTTTCTTCCGCTGTGGAAAAACCGGCATACTGGCGCACCGTCCAGGGGCGCGTTACATACATAGTCGGATATGGCCCGCGCAGAAACGGCGGAATCCCGGCCATGTATTCCAGGTGATTCATGCCCTGTAAATCCTCGGCCGTATATAGCGGCTTCACATCAATCTGCTCCATGGACCGCCAGTATAATTCTTCAAAACTCTTTCCGTTCTTCTTTTGCAGTTGTTGTTTCCATTCGGCGACATCAGCGGGCCGGTCTTCTTTTTTCAACGGCATATTGGTAAAATCAGGTTTACGGTACATCAGGCAATCCCCCCTGCTGTTTGCAGCCAGCTTAGTATCTTGTAACAATTAGCCCGTATATGAATGAACTCGTCAACACCCGCTTCGCGATAGGCAGGTTCATATTCGGGCGCCGGTGCGCCCGCCAGAATGACAATCATCTCCGGCTTTTCGCTTTTCAGCTTTTTAGCTAGAGGCGGGACCAGTTCCGGATACGTATCATCGGTCGAGCAAATAACCGTCACCTGCGCTCCGGATGCCAAAGCTGCCGCGGCGGCACTATCCACGTCAGGAAATCCGTCGTTTTTCAGCACCTCAAAACCGCCTACTTCAACAAATCCCGTAGAAAAATCAGCACGGGCTTTATGCTGCGGTATAGGTCCCATATTGGCCAGGAATATTTTCAAATTATTTCCGGTCTTGGCTTTATAATCATCAGTTTTTTGGCGTAAAGCCTCAAATTGTTCGGTAAACCGGTGTTTGCCGATAGATTTAATCTCCGCCTCCGGGAACTCGTCCTGACGGATGGCTTCCGTTACCTGTCCTATCGTGGCGCCGCCGGAAAATGCCTCTAATGCAGCTGCAAGCAATTCTCCCGGCTCTTTACTCATGGAATCGGTTACTATTTTCAGTTTTTCCGCGCAATATACCTGATCAATGTCCCGGCAGTATTCTGTAACCTGCCGGGTATGCTTGCCGCGGATACTCTCCGTATCGATTGCCGTAACTTCCAGCAGCTTTTCCCGGGTATTGGCATACATATTAATGCCCACTGCCCGGTCAGCCCGTTTGGCAAGCTGACCAAAGCGCTTCTCCAGGACTTCCTGTACGGCCTGCTGCGGCAGCCCCTGCCTTAAAGCTTTCAAAAGCCCTCCGGAACTTTCGGTCTCCTGCAATAAATTCCATACTTTCTCCGCAATCTCCTGTGTCAGGGTCTCGATATACCAGGAACCGCCGGCTGGATCGACTGGCTGCCGCAAATTGCATTCGTTTTGCAAAATGATCTGTGTGTTCCGGGCGATACGGCGGGAAAACTCGTCTCCCATCCGCAAAGCCTCATCAAAGCATCCCACATGCAGGCTGTCCACTCCGCCGACCACCCCGGAAAAAGCCTCGGTAGTTGTTCTCAGTATATTGACATAAGGATCATAAACCGACTTCGTAAACTGGGACGTCCGGGCATGCACATTCATTTTTTGCGCTTCTTTATCCCCGCCAAAGCTTTCCACAATCTGGGCCCATACCATTCTGGCGGCTCGCATTTTAGCAATTTCCATAAAAAAATTGGCACCGAGTGAAAAACTAAAACGCATCCGCTTGGCGCTGCGGTTACAATCTATGCCCCTGATCTGCAGGGCACGGATATATTCTATGGCCGTAGCCAGCGCATAGGTTATTTCCTGTATGTCGCTGGCACCGCCATTATGATATGTCTGTCCCGAAATTAAAATGGTTCTAAGCTTCGGCATCTCAGCTTCTGCCCATTGCAAGGCTTGAGTCATTTCATCAAACAACGCATCCAGCGAACAAGGAAGTGTCCCATTTTGCACATACGTGCCTACCGGATCGGCACCTATACATCCCGACAAACCGGAAAATGAGCGGCCATTGGCTTTCAGCATGGCACATACCATGGCTAAGATCATCGTACTGGAAGCACCGGTAGCCATATGCAGATCATAGAGGGTTAAATCAATTCCCGCGAAGGCCTCGTCGGCATCCTGAATGGTTGTCAGCAGCAAACCATCGACTTCCGGTGCTGCATCTCTGCCTTCCTTTGTTGCCGTATCCAGGACAACATTGATACCGGTTGATCCCTTCTCCAGTTCATGTTTTAGCAGGGTATTAAACTGTTCCGGCAAAAACTCGTCGCATTCCTGAGAAATCAGCCAGGGTTCGGTTATATATCCATCAACTCTGGTTCCCCGTAGATAATTTCCTGTACCGGGCAAAGCAGGGGAGTCTCCTACCGCTTTGACATGCTCTCTGGTATAAATCGGCTGAAGCATGATATTTTCATATGTTTTTGTTAACAGCTTCTTTTCAAAAACACCGCCTTTTAATGAGGTAACGGCTTCCTGTTTCCACTGTTCATATTCCGGAATGGAAAATTCGTCAAACGTTACCTTAGGCAGGACTTCCTGTTCACTTTTACTCTCCATGGCCATCGTATAAAATCCTTTCTTTTGTTCAATTTTTCACATCCCTGGCAATACGGTACTGATCACTCCTTTAGTCATAAAAAATCCTATCAAAAGATGGAAATGCTGCTACAACCAAGTATGGAAAGGAAGCGCACCGGTTAGTGCCGTATTACGCTTCCCAGTAGAAAAAGGGAATCCGTTTGCACGGATCGACCGGCTGCCGGTCAAAAAATAAATAAAATAATAGTGAGTTGAACAGTTTTATATGTCACCACTCCGCAGCCTAAACGAAGTGTCACATATCAAAAAAAGAATCCCCCGGCCAGCGAGAGATTCGAAAACAGACAATAACATGGCATCATAATAGAAAATCCCGGCCTCATGTAAGCCGGGAAGAAATACGCACAAATGTTTTGCACTGAAATCCCCTCCCCATCGCTCGTGGGTAAAACGGTGACTAACAGCTAGGCAGTTCTCCTGGCTCAGAATCATCGCGCAACCAAACCTTCCCAGGATTTCTCCCAGTGGCATATCTTGGCTTTGCTCCTCATTACAGTGGCGGGACCGCGCCGGCCTTACACCGGACTTCCCTATTAAGCCCTTTCGGGCACCTAACCTCAGACTATTTATTCATTTGTCAAAAAGTCGATTACATTGCCATGATAGCACGTCACATAATAATTGTCAAACATTGTAACGGCAAAAAACCGCTCCAAACCACCAAAAATCAGATTGAATACAATATATTATCTTTCCCTGCAAAAGATCGTTATGAATCTAAACAACTGTACACTCCAGGGCACTGCTCCGGCCGTAGCGGGAAATTTACCGGCTCTGTGTGCCGAGTTGGAATCTCAGCGTATATATTTTTTTACAACCGCATCCATATTGTCTTCACTAGG
Source organism: Propionispora sp. 2/2-37 (assembly GCF_001298735.1). Taxonomy (GTDB): domain Bacteria; phylum Bacillota; class Negativicutes; order Propionisporales; family Propionisporaceae; genus Propionispora. The sequence continues at coordinate 69,774 of NZ_CYSP01000003.1, forward strand.
ATCCGTTAGAGGAATCCCTGCTATAAATTCCCATTCCTCCTCATGCAGCAAGCTGCTTTCGGGCTCCAGCTTCACAACCGGAGACAGCGTTTCCATCTCCAGCATAAAATCATTCGTATAGGTTTCATAAGAAACACCAAAATCCGGATAAGTTCCACCGATGGTATGAGTATGTCTTTTAATAAAAAGGTTACCGTGGTTAAAGTAGGCCGCCCACCCTGCCTCATTAGCTATACCGAACTTGAAAGGCTGCTTTTGCTTTAAGTCCTGTGTCAGCGTAATGTATTTTTCTCCCCAATATACCCGGTGATCATTCATTTTGGAATACGGCCACAAAGCCAGCACCCGGTTACTCAGGAAGCCGGTGTCACGCGACGGCTGCGCTACAACGGCCGTTCCGCCCGGAGCCATAACCGTGATAGCCCAGGCCGCCACTTCAATCGCCCAGGCATTACGGTTCAACAGGCAATGCTTGACCCGCACCTTATTATCGCCCTGCAGCGTAATTTCCATAGATTTCTGTATCTGCACCCAGCGCTCACATTCCTGAACAACCCGTATGCCATGATTCACCCGATTCCATGCCACCGCTTCATTATCCGGCATGTACGTACGCGGAAAATACTCCGGACTATGCCATAAACGATGACCTCCCCGCATCTTCCAGGTGCTGTTGCCGTATGTTTCCTGAACAGCCGGACTGTCCTCGCAAAATTCATTTGCCTTACCAACAAATCCGCCCCGGATGACCCGGGGCCCACAATCGGTCGTAATAACCAGCTCAATCGTAGCATTAGATAACTCAACGCATTTTCCCAGTGTTTTATATTGTATTTCTTTAACGGTAACAGCCATTTGATTCACTCGCTTTCCATTTTAGTAAAGAGGATGCCATAAAGAAATTCGGTCTTTATGTGATTGCAGGTCACACGAAAACCGAATCTACTGTTACGCTATTCGTTTACTTACTTTTATTCTTGGTTGCAATATCCACCCATACCGCGAGCACCAGAATGGAACCTTTGACAATAAACTGCCAGAAAGTTTCTATATTCAACATACTCATGCCGTTATCCAGACTGGCCATAACCAACGCACCAACAATGGCTCCGCCCACGCTGCCGATGCCGCCCATCAGGCTGGCACCGCCGATTACACAGGCTGCAATAGCATCCATTTCGGCATTTTGTCCGGCAGCCACTGAGGCTGCATTCAAACGAGAACAAAGTAATACTCCGGCAATAGAAACTAATAATCCGTTAAGTGCAAAAATGCTTAATGTCATTTTTTCGACATTGATTCCGGACAACTTCGCCGCCTCGGCATTGCCGCCAATCGCATAAACCCGGCGGCCAAAAACCGTTTTATTTAAAACATACACAAACACTACCGCCGTAATCGCCAAAATCAGCACCGGCACCGGAAATCCCTGATAAGAATTTAGAATCATAATAAATAAGCCGACTAACACCGCCGCAAAAGCGATCTTTACGATTTCAGCTGACGCCGGCGGAACCGCCAGGCCATATTGGGTTTGCAGTTTCCGCCCGGAAAAGGAGTGGTACACCAGAATAGCAATCGCAGCCAGCCCCAGCATAATACCGATTTCATCAATCAGGTAAGCATTGCCGATAAAGCGGAGTTTCGAATCCAATGAGGCTACGGTGGTGCCTTTGGTCATGCCGACCAATATCCCCCGAAAAACCAGCATGCCACCCAAAGTCACTATAAATGCCGGTATTTTCTTATAGGCGATCAGCCAGCCGTTAAAAATACCAATCATTAATCCCAGCACCAGCGTTAGCGCCACCGTTACCATTCCATCCACTCTGTACCAGACATTAAGAACGGCCGCCACACCGCCCAGAAGTCCCATCAGTGATCCGACCGACAGGTCAATATGTCCGGCAATAATAATAAACACCATTCCAATCGCTAAAATACCGGTAATAGACATCTGCCGGAATAAATTGGACAGGTTTCTGGGCGTTAAAAAATCCCCGCTGGTGGCAAATGTAAAAATAGCCCAGATCGATATCAACGCTAAAATCATGGTATATGTTTTTACGTCAAAGTGAAACATGGACGCAAACGACATCTTTGGTCCGCTTTCAAGACCAGCTTGTTTTCTTTCCACTTCCGTTGTCATGCGGTAGTCCCCCCCACAGCACAATGCATGATTTGTTCCTGGTCCAAATCCTGGCTATTGACGAATTCACCTTTAATCCGTCCTTCATTCATAACCAGTATACGGTCGGCCATTCCCAATATCTCCGGCAAATCGGATGAAATCAGAATAATACTAATTCCTTCCGCCGTCAGACTGTTAATCAAATTGTAGATTTCATATTTTGCCCCCACATCAATTCCGCGCGTCGGCTCATCCAAAATCAATATCTTTACTTTGCGCAATAGGTACTTAGCCAGTACTACTTTCTGCTGATTGCCACCGCTTAGATTTTTAATGCGGGTATTTAAGCCGGGAGCTTTAATTTTTAGCCGTTCCAGATAACGATTAGCATCGCTTAATTCCTGGCAATCATCAATATAATCCATCGTCCGGCGATATTTCTCAATATTAGCCAGCGTCATATTCGTTCTTACCGACATAATCTCTATAATCCCGTGACGTTTGCGGTCTTCCGGTATCATGGCAATTCCCTGCTTAAGGGAATCCTTGGGATGGTGAATAGTTAACCGGTTGCCCTCCAGAAAGACCTCACCGTGACATTTCCCGTTGTGAAAGCCATAAATCGCCGACACCAATTCGGTTCGTCCCGCTCCCACCAGTCCTGCAAAACCAAGCACTTCACCGCGTTTTAATGAAAAACTCGCGTTGTCAACCAGCTTTTTATCCGGATCACTGCTGCTGTATACTGTATAATTCTTAACGGTAAGAATTTCTTCATTCTGCACGTGGACTTGCTTGGGATATAAATCGGTGATTTCCCGTCCGACCATCATTTGTACAATATCAGCCTTGGTCAATAGCCTGGCCGGGCGCGAACCAATGGTCCGGCCGTCACGAAGGACTGTCACCGTGTCCGCTAAACGGAGAACCTCATCCAGTTTGTGTGATATGTAAATACAAGTTACACCTTTCGCTTTTAATTGTCCCAGAATGTCCATAAGAATCTCTACTTCTCCTTCCGACAAAGAAGCCGTAGGTTCATCTAAAATCAACAAAGTTGCATTTTTCGATAAGGCTTTACAAATTTCCACCAATTGCTTGACCGGTGTATACGGACTGACATCCAGTTTCATTTCCTGCAGCAGCTCCTGTGTTTTCGCCAGCATAGCCGGAATATGAATCCTGCCCCGTGAGCTTATTTCATTACCAATAAAAATATTCTCATATACAGGCAGTTCTTTAAAAAGAGCCAGTTCCTGATGAATAATGGCAATGCCGGCCTGCTCCGCATCGGCAATATTATGGATAATCAGCTTTTGCTGATTGAATATGATATCCCCCTGATAAGTTTCATGTGGGTATACACCACTCAACACCTTCATCAAAGTTGATTTCCCAGCGCCATTTTCTCCACACAACGCATGAATTTCGCCTCTCTTTACAGCAAAAGAAACATCTTTCAAAGCCTTTACACCGGAGAACTCTTTGACAATGCCCTGCATTTCCAAAATCATGTCGTCCATTACTATCCCCTCATATTTAAGTTACGCAGGTGGGGTGCTGCCCCACCTGCCATGGAAGTGATTACTTAGGCCATTTGTCTTTTGAAACATTTTTATATACATCTTCCAGCTTGTTATAGCCATCTTTAATGACTGTATCAGCCATATTTTGAGCAGTAACCGCTATCGGTGTTAGCAAGACGGAAGGAACATCCTTATTGCCGTTATTGACAACTCCGTCGGTTTTCACCTGCTCGCCTTTGGCGATTTTTACTGCAATTTCAGCCGCTGAAGGAGCCAATAGTTTGATCGGTTTGTATACGGTCATCGTCTGAGTGCCTTCCACAATTCTCTGACAGGCAGCCAGCTCCGCATCCTGACCGGAAATCGGCACTTTGCCGGCCAGATTTTGAGCAGCCAGCGCCTGCACGGCTCCACCGGCAGTACTGTCATTGGAGGCTACAACGGCATCGATCTTGTTGTTGTTGGCAGTAAGTGCATTTTCCATGATCTTTAAGGCTTCTTCCGGCAGCCAGTCTTTAACCCACTGATCGCCAACCACCTCAATATCCCCTTTATCAATTAACGGTTTTAACACATTCATCTGTCCCTGCCGGAACAGTTTCGCATTATTATCAACCGGTGAACCGCCCATTAAGAAATACTTTCCCTTCGGTACCAGTTCGGTAATGGCCTTGGCCTGCAACTCACCGACTTTTACATTGTCAAAGGAAATATAGTAATCAACATCCGACTTGGTAATCAGGCGGTCGTAGCTCAATACCTTAATTCCCGCCTTGTGGGCCTGCTCAATAATCGGTGCGAGCACATCCCCGTTATGCGGAATAATAACCAGGATATCCACACCCTGGGCAATTAAATTTTCGCATTGTGAAAACTGAGTCTGATCATCTCCGTTAGCCGACTGCACAACCACTTCAGCACCCAGTTCCTTGGCCTTGGCTACAAACATATCCCGGTCATGCTGCCATCTTTCCAGCCTTAAATCATCCATACTAAGGCCAATCTTCACTGTCTTTTTCTGGGCTGCCGCATCTTTTGAAGCGGTAGTCTCCTGTCTTGTGCACCCGGCCATCATGAATAAGGAAGCAATACAAACAAACACCGTAATAAGCAAGCAAACACTTTTTTTCTTAAACACGATTTGTCCCCTCCTATTATTTTGAATTCAGACTTCCCCGGTGGTTAACTACACTTCCAGCAAATATTGATTCAAAATTGCCTTTATTTGTTCCTGACGGCCTGACTTATTTATTATTGGTTTATTTTGCAGCGCATACTGTTCCAACGTATGAAAATCCGCCTTGCCGGATACGATCTCCAGGCCGATTCCCTCACGGAAGCTCTTATAGCGTTCGGCTATTATATTTTCAAACACCTGATCTTTAATCAGTCTTGCCGCCACTTTCAACCCTCTGGCAAAGGTATCCATACCGGCAATGTGGGCATAGAACAAATCCTCCGGTTCAAAAGATTCGCGGCGCGGTTTGGCGTCAAAATTCAACCCGCCTTTCCCCAGTCCTCCGTTTTGCAAAATCTCGTACATGGCCAAGGTTGTTTCATATAGATCGGTCGGAAATTCATCCGTATCCCAGCCGAGCAGCATATCGCCCTGATTAGCGTCAACCGATCCCAGCATGCCGTTGATGCGGCTCATTCTTAATTCATGCTGGAAGGTGTGACCAGCTAGTGTGGCATGATTGGCTTCGATATTCATTTTAAAAGCATCCTGCAGATTATAATTGCGGAGAAAAGCCATAGCCGTCTGCGCATCAAAGTCATACTGATGCTTGGTTGGCTCTTTGGGCTTAGGTTCAATCAGAAATTGTCCGGCAAACCCAATTTCCCTGGCGTAGTCGACCGCCATATGGAAAAACCGCGCCAGATTATCCAGCTCCAGCTTCAAATCCGTATTCAGCAAAGTGACATACCCTTCCCGGCCTCCCCAGAAAACATAGTTTTGGGCACCCAATTCCTTGCCTGTTTCCAGCCCTTTCTTAACCTGGGCGGCACAATAGGCAAACACATCGGCATTACAGGTAGTGGCCGCACCGTGCATAAAGCGGGGATGGGTAAACATATTGGCCGTATTCCATAACAATTTGGTCTTACTGGTCTTTAGATAATCCCTTATCATGCCGATAATAACGTCCAAATTGGCATTGGTTTCCTGCAGTGTCATGCCTTCCGGGGCAATGTCCCGGTCATGGAAGGCAAAAAAGGGAACATCCAGCTTGTCAAACAGTTCGAAAGCGGCCTCCACCCGTGCTTTTGCCTTATCCATCCCTGTGTATTTATCCCAGGGCCGCAGCATGGAACTGCTGCCAAACGGATCGGAGCCTTCATGCGTGAACGTATGCCAGTAAGCAACAGAAAAACGCAAATGCTCTTCCATCGTCTTACCAGCCACTACCTCCTTGGAATTATAATACTTAAATGCCAACGGGTTTTTGGATTTCGCCCCCTCATAGGTAATTTTCCCCAATCCAGTAAAATACGCCATGCTTTCTCCTCCTAAAACCATTGTATTTTATACAACCACTCCGCTAGATTTTACCGAGTTCACGGAAGGTCTGTCGCAGAGTGCCGTATAATCGGTGGTAAATCGCATATAACTCGTTATATTTTGCAATATTAGCCGTTAACGGTTCCGTTTGTTCCACCGTTCTAATTATCGCACTACAAGCTTTTTCCACTCCTTCAAACGCACCAACTCCCACAGCCGCCAAAATGGCCGCTCCGAAGGCCGGACCTTCCACTGAGTTAACCAGGCAAACCGGCAAACCTAAAATATCGGCCAAAATTTGCCGCCACAGGACACTTTTAGCCCCGCCGCCGCTTACCCTTACCTCGTCTACGGGAATATGCTGCTGCCGGATAATTTCCAGCGAATCGCGCAGGCCAAAAGCCACTCCCTCCAAAATAGCCCTGGTCATATGTTTACGAGTGTGTGTCATTGTCAGTCCGACAAACGTTCCCCGCGCATAAGGATCGCTGTAAGGTGTCCGCTCGCCCAGCAGGTAAGGCAAAAAAACCAGTCCTTCACTGCCTGGCGGCACTGCTGCGGCTTCTTCCAGCAAGGCTGTATAGCCCGCCGAACCATCCAATTGACAAACCTCTTCAACCCACCATTTAAGACAAGATGCAGCCGATAACATAACGCCCATGACATGCCACTTCCCGTTAGCATGACAAAAAGAATGAAGGCGATTTTCTTTATCCACCGAATAGTTTTCCTGGCAGGCAAACACCACACCCGAAGTCCCCAATGCGACCGAAGCCCCGCCTGCAGCAACCACCCCCGTTCCCACTGCACCGCTTGCCTGATCGCCGCCACCGCCGACAACGGGAATTCCGGCACACAAACCGGTCTCAGCGTTGGCTTGTTTAGACACATGACCGGTGATTTCATAAGATTCATAACATGTAGGTAAAACCTGTTCAGACAGCCCTAAAAATACCAGCATTTCTCTTGACCATTCCCGCCTGGCTACATCAAAAAACAGAGTTCCTGAGGCGTCGGAGACATCGGTTGCATAATCTCCGGTCAACCGCCAGCGTATATAATCTTTCGGCAATAAAACATGTGCAATGCGGCGGTAAATCTCCGGACGGTTGCGTCTTACCCACAGCACTTTCGGTGCCGTAAAGCCGGCCAGCGCCTTGTTGCCTGTATATTCCGACAATTTAAAGCCTAATTGTTCCGTTAATTCATCGCATTCATCCTGCGTCCGCTGATCGCACCACAATAAAGCCGGCATAAGCACACGATCTTCCTGATCAAGTAACACCATTCCGTGCATTTGCCCGCTTAAACCAATTCCTTTCACTTCCTGTGCAGTTCCAGCGGTCATATCTAAAATCTCGCGAATACCCTTTCTGGTTGCGTCCCACCAGTCTTCAGGATTTTGCTCAGCCCAGCCGGGTTTAGGATAATAGACAGGGTAATCCTTGGTTACAGTTTGTAAAACCTTCCCATCGTTCGCCAGCAACAAAATTTTTACCGACGATGTTCCTAGATCAATCCCCAAAAAAAACACTTGAACTCCTCCTTAATTCACAAAAGTTCGTTGTTCGGATAAACTAACTAATTAAAAAAATAAATACCAATTTTCTCGTCACACCATGTATTGGTTTTATTTGGTTTGTTGGATAGATAAACTAATTCGATATATAACAGAATATTCCTTCTATATAAAATAAAATTTTTTCAAATCCTTTTATTCCCGTAGGAACAATCCCGTGTATAGCAGCAACTTAGGACACGGGCAAGGCGTACATCCGGGAAATCACTAAGGTCGCAGCCCCCATGGCACAGGCATGCATATTCAGTTGCGAAGATAAAATTCTTACGTTAAAATGTCTGGAAGAAAAACAGCGCATGGCTGCTTCCCGTCTTAATTCATCCATGAGTATGTCGCCGGCAAGCGGCAGGGTATTGCCGATTATCACCAATTGAGGATTGAAAGCGTTAATCAAATTTGCCACACCCACCCCCAGATATTTTCCCACATACCGGAATGCCGCCCGGGCCAGCTCATCACCGCCGGCAGCTCGCTCGAGCACATCAAATATAGTCAGCGTCTCCCCCTTGATATGCTCTTTCATAAACCGGAACAACGCCTTTTCGGAAGAGTATTCTTCCCAACAGCCTGTATTGCCGCATGAACAGGGAATACCATCCAGCGCCAGTGTCATATGACCGATTTCACCCGCCAGCCCCTTAAAGCCACGGTACAGTTCATTATTAATAATAATTCCCGCCCCCACCCCGGTTCCGGCACTAACATATAAGAGATTGTCGGCTTTTTTCCCGGCTCCGAACCATTTTTCCCCGATTGCACCGGCATTGGCCTCATTATCAATAAACACAGGGATGCCAAAGCGCTCTTTTATAATTTCCCGCAGGGCGATATTCTCCCAGGCTAAATTGGGAGCCGACAAAATAAGCCCCTGTTCATAGTTCACAATGCCCGGAACTCCGATCCCAATTCCCATGATTCCCCGCACAGACTGTGGCGCATGCATAATGGTTTCCTGAATTAAGTCTTCCAGATCGGCGATACGCTGCACCGGAAATTTTTGTGTGGCTTGCAAGTCAACCCGTTTTTCCCAGACAATATCTCCGGCAAAATTCGTCATAACACTTAAGATGTAGTTAACACCTAAATCAATCCCGATGATATGGCCGACATCTTTATTGATTGACAGATTAACGGGTTTGCGGCCCCCCTGTGATTCGCCAATGCCTGTTTCCAGAACTAATTCCTCCATAAACAGCTCATCCACCAAAGCAGATACCGTCGACTTATTAAGGCCGGTAACCTTGGCAATATCCGCTCTGGATATGGGGCACTTTCTATAGATGGTGTTTAAGACAATCATTTTATTAATTTGTTTTACTAATATCTGATCAGCAGTTTTCATATGCATTTACCTATCCTTAACAATTTAGCAACCATTAGTTTATTGTGCAAACAAACTAATGGTTGCTAACATTCGCCAGCAAGTGACGAAAATCCTGCCGGATCCACTCTACAGGAAAATCTTTCTTGACAATTTTACCGTGTAAAGCTAACCTTCTATTCCAGCCAGCCCTTCATTATGCTTTTCCCATTACAAAAATATTTTGGAATACTATAAGTTCGTTTGCAAAAACATGTAAAAATCCGCTCTAGCGTTTCTCCGGTGCTTTCAGACCATAAAAGTTTGCTTTTTGATCTGCATCGGTTTTGTGACGGCTGCGGTATTTTCTATCATATACCAGCCAAGCTATCCCCCCGGCAACTACGATGCTATTGAGAACATCCTGGTGAGCAATATAGGCATCTGCCACACTACAAACATAAGGGCCCGCCATCGCTCTCATCATTTCATAAATCATAAGTTACCTCCCTCATGTAAATACCTTTTTATTGTATCATGTATTAAAAAAAAGCTCCATTATTTTATGCAAATACCGTCCGATATAATCAACCTTTTCTTACTATATTATTCGAGTCCGTATCGTGCATTGACTCTTGCTTCGTCAACTGACCTCTATATAAAAGTACAGGGTATGAGAAACCATACCCTGTACCGGAACATTGGACTGCCTTAATTAGTGGAAGAATTCGACAATTTTAAATAAGATATACGGGATTAAATGTGCGCCGCCGTCCAATGATGAAATAGCAGCCGTGCCTTCCGGGAAGGGGAAATTTACGCCCTTAGCCATCAGCGTGGTTACCGTCGCCAGGTCAGTCGCAATGTAGAGGATACCAACCATAAAGATGGTGCTGATGATCAATCCGCGGAACACATTCCCCCCGGTTGGTGCCACTGCCCACAAAAGGCAGAACGGCAAACCGGCCAAGTCAGTAAATGGCAGTATCCTGTTTCCTGGGAGTACGGCAGCCAGAAGCAGTGTAATCGGAATCATCAACAGGCAAACAGCCATAACCGAAGGGTTTCCAATGACAACCGCGGCATCCAGTCCGATAAATACTTCTTTACCGGGAAAACGTTTATTTAGGTATTCCCGTCCGCTTTCCGATAAAGGCAGTAGCCCTTCCATCAAAATCCTTACCATGCGGGGCATTAAGAACAGTACTGCAGCCATATTGACACTTAACTGAACAATTCCTTTCATATCGTAGCCGGCCAGCGCACCAATGAACGCGCCTAATACTAAGCCGATCAGCATCGGCTCCCCAAAAACACCGAACCGTTCTTGAATCTTTTCCGGGTTAATATCAATTTTATTAATACCAGGAATCTTATCTATGACACTGTTAAAAAAAATGCCCAACGGTGCCCAGGATATGGATTCGGTGTGGGGCAGGGAAATACCGGGCATATTAAACACCTTTTCCAGGTAGGGCTGGGTCCAGTCGGCCAGTTTAAAAATAATCACGATCGTAATACCGGAGGCAATGATGCCCAATACCGCACTATTGGTCAGGTACATCACCAACGCTCCGGAAAAGATAAAATGCCAGTAATTCCATAAATCAATATCCATGGTTTTGGTCCAATTCATCGCCAGCATCACAACATTGATAAAAAGGCCTAAGGCAAATACAGCGGGAACTATCGGGGTGCCAAAACTAATCGCCGCAGCAATTGGCCAGCCGACATCCATGACGTCCAGATGCAGTCCCCAGTTTTTAACCATAGCCTGCGTGGCGGGTGAAAGATTGCTGGTCAGCATACCGATAACCAAAAAGATACCGGCAAAACCGATGCCGATAGTCAAACCGGAACGGAATGCCTTGGGAAATCCCTGACGAAATAGCAAGCCTAATGCCATAATGATAATCGGCATCATAACCGTGGGGCCTAGATCGAGAATAAATTTAATAAATTCCATAAATTACCCTCCCATATTTTGATTTTAGTACCTGTCTAATTGCAACGTAGCTTAAAGCAGACAATCACTACTCTAAGCTTTTTAAATATTCGGCAATTTCATCAGCTAACTTATCCATGCCCACACCAATCAAAAACGGCAAACCGACAAACTTTTTCACCCCATGTAAGGCACTATCATTAATCGGAGTGGTTGCTACCACCACATGAGGATTATATACAGGAATTTTTCCGGCTACCTCCACAGCCTTGCACTCGATGACTTCTACATTCAACCCACGCTTCGTCAAAAACTCCTTGCATTTTTCAGCTGCCACGGTCGATGTGGCAATTCCTGTTCCACAAACGGTAAGCACCCGGAAGGGTTTCATGTTTTCCTCTCCCCTTTACAGTATCTAAAGATAAATTTTGCCATTCAACAGGGTAATCACATCACTGACCGATTGTGCCGCGGCTAGTTGTTCCAGCAACTCCTGGTCCTGAATGATCTGCATTAGCTGCGATAATAACTTAACCTGGTTATCGCTATTCTTCATCGCCAGCATAAAAATGATTTTTACCGGTACAACCTCCTCCAGTCCACCCATACTTTTAAATTCTACGGGTGCTTTAAGGGTCCCGACCGCAATCATGGGAGCTTTAACATGGCAAACATCCGTATGCGGAATGGCTACCCCGTTCTCGCCTGTTGGCAAACCGGTAGGAAAGCTGCGTTCGCGCTGAATAATCGCTTCACCGTAGGAATCCAGAACATAGCCTGCATTGTACAACGTTTGCGCCATCTGTTTTAATACGTCTTCCTGATCGCTGGCCTCCAAACCAACGGCCATCGCTTTTTTATCAAACTCAAAACATTTCCCCATCTGTAACCACCCGTATAAATTGTTCTATATTTTCCGATCGTTTCATTTTCAGCAGCTGTTCACCATCATTGAGCAGTGCATACAGCTTGCGGAATGCATCTTTTTGATAGCTGTTCAGAGCCAACATAAAGACGATCTCCACCTGATGTCCGTCAACCCACTCAATCGGCTGCTTAAGGGTCATAACGGCAATTGCCGGTTTGACGATATATTCCGGGCTGCCGTGCGGCAAGGCCACATCCTGAAATACAGTCTGGGCCAACGCTTCCCGTTCATGGATGGATACAATGTACTGTTCGCGCACATACCCCTGCCGGATCAGCCGCTGCCCGAGACTATTAAGCACTTCATTCTTGTTATGACAGAATTGTTTTAAGAACACCAGTTCCGGCCGAATCAGCCCATTCAACAGGCAGGCGGTATCCGGCAGCTCAGGCCCAGGCTTATAATAACCGCCCCGCAACCGCACAATTTTTTTGAGTTTTTCCAGCCCGTTCCCTTTGACAATTTCCTTAGCGGTAATAAAAGGAATTCCCGGTACTAACGTCCTGATCGTTCCAACCACCGCCAGCAAGTTATAGCTTTGGCCGATTTGCGTCAGCCGGCTTTGGACATCTTCATCAGTTAAAGCCCCCAGGGTGATCAGTTTTACCTGTTTCTCCGGCATAAAATCGTCAATCATCCTGGCAACCCACTCTGCAGTCCCCCGACCAGTCAAACAAATACTGACAATGGCATCCGGCAGCTTATTCTCCGGCCCGCCATGATATTCATCCAACTCACAACTCAAATTATCCCATTTTAAGGCATTAGCTATTTCGTCGATATCCGCATCCGGCACAAGCGCTTTGCGTACAGCCTCGATAACCATCGGCGTATTGACCCGTGTTACCGTACGCGTTACAACACCCAGCGCATCCGTGATCAGCTTGCCAAAACCCACTAAAGATCCCATATCGGCCAGTATCAGCACCCCCTTGCCACTGTCGGCCTGTCTGACAATCGGAAGCGCCCGCTGCAAAGCAGCCTCTGAGCTTTCTTCCAGTGGCATTTCCAGGGCTTTGGCATACTCAACCCCCAGCAGCCGGTTAGCTACCTGCACCATACCTTCCGCTACCCGGCCGTGTGTTAGTACAACAACCCCCACATGCGCTCCATTTAGCGGATCCTTTTTTGCATACGCTTTGAGATACATAGTAATAAAACCGATTTCATCCTCCGGCAGATCATTGCCCAGGTAGTAAGATGCAATCTGTATCATTTTACCGGCCAGTTCATATTCTGACGGATATTCATTTTGCAGCTGCTGAAACTGGGGATTTACAATCAGTTTCGTATTCATGCGTAAGCGTTCACAGCTTGCTGCCAGGTGAGTGGATAAACAATAAAACAGGCTATCATCAATATCCGGCAACCGGGTTTTCGCCAGTTTAATCATCCGGTCCACCGCATTGACAATTTTTTCACCGACAATTTTCTCCAAATCCTGCCGGATTAAGGTGCGCTTATTCTTTTGCACCTGCTTAATCAGCTGGCGGACTTTCATTTCCAACTCATCGCTGATCACCCGGTTAATAATAGAAATATCAATCCCTTGATTTTCCATCTTGATATAATTGTCTTCAATTTCCTGATATACCGCACCTGGCAGCAAATAAGGCGTCTCCTGCAAGGGATAGCGTTGTTGGTCCGTTGGCGAGACCTCCAGGTCGCCCTGTAAAATGGCTTCTACCACATGGCGTTGTTCCGTCAGATACAGCAAGCCCCTCACCACTTGAGGCGCCAAATCGGTTATTTCCACTTTTAACAACTCTTCCTTTTGCACCATATGTTTTAAAAAGGCACGGGCGCACGCTACCTGAATATCCGACCGCAACTGACCGATATTGCCGTGACATTCGTACATGAGCAAAGCCACAACGGCGTTATACGCAACACGAATAGTCAATTGAATGCGGCTGGCTTCTTCTCTGACAAAACTCACTATAATTTGAAACCGTTCTTCCAGCGGACGCTGGGCAAGCCCCGGCAGCTCAATTACCATTGGTATGCGGCGGCGGAAAGGCAGTAATAAAAAGGATTCTATATTCTCCGTAGTTGCCGCAATGAGCATTAAGGTGACACCACGAAAGGTATCACTTTCACCCAAACGGCGAAATTTCCCCTTGTCGATTAAATAATACAAAATTTCCTGACCTTCCGGCGGCAGCCGGTGAATCTCATCTAAAAACAACATCCCCTGATTAGCCTTTTCCACTAACCCTTCCTTATCCGTATCCGCACCGGTAAAAGCACCTTTTACATATCCGAACAGCTGTGCCATTAATAACTGCGGAGTTTCGGCATAATCTGCACAGTTAAAGACAACAAAGGGCGTATGTTCCGGTTTGTTGCCGGACTCTACGGCAAAACGGTGCATACAAAACGCCAGTTCACTTTTACCAACGCCGGTCGCCCCCGCAATCAGGGTATGCAAACCCTTGGGCGGGTAGAGGACAGCCGCCTTGGCCAACTCCACCTGAGTCCGCAAACTCCCCTGTGATCCGATTAAAGCATCAAATGCTGTTTGCAGTCTCTCCTTGCTAGTAGCCGGAGAATGATTATCAGCCCTCCTAATCCTGTTACCGTTAAGCGGCTGAGTAGGTTCCGCCGCCTTAATCTGCTGCCATACCTCACTGACGGCATGGCGCGACACACAAAAACCGGCTTCATTTAATTTTTGCGTTAATGCCCGTTCGGACAGTGCGGGGAAACCAGCCAGTATTTCCTGAATTGCCTTTTTCATCGGTTCACGCATTCTCTGCCGGGAATTGCCGATTCCCAGAGAACGCCTTATTTTGGCCACATCACTCCTTCCCATCCCCAGCTGCTTGGCAATCTCCTCGTCAGTCAGAGGATTTTTTTTGTTTTCCTGATTGATAATGTCTTGTAACTGTTGCATTTACCCCACCGCCCTTATATACTGCAATTAGCGTGCCAAGCTCTGACACGTTTTGCGCAAAAAACCGGCAATCCCTTTTTATATAAATGTTTTAAAATTAATTATTATTTTTTTTGAACAAATACTACCACCCTTCGAAAAATTTCCAACAGATCAGATTATTGCGAATATAGAGAATTTAATTAGAAATCCGCTATTTTTACGGGATTATTATACACAAATTCTGCCAGGCTGGCTATTTTTATGACAACTGGAGCACATTGGGGACCACAGACACTTATATGACTCTGTATTCCACACTATTGATTTTTCAATAAAATCTGTTATGATAAAGGCGGTAGGCACCATTTTGTCAACTGTTGTTCTCTTACTCCACCAAACAAAAAAGAGGAGTGTTGACAAATGTCAAAAGTAACAATTATTGGAGCAGGTGCGATGGGAAGCGCTTTAGCTGTGCCGCTTATTAAAAATGGACATGAAGTACGGCTTTGGGGCACCGAACTCGACAATAAGATTATCAAGGCTTTAAAAGCAGGCCAGGATCATCCGAAACATAAACATCCTTTGCCGCCGGCAGTCAAACCCTTCTATGAAGAAGAATTGACTGCGGCCATGCAAAATACCGAAATGGTGATTATGGCGATAACCTCTAATGCGCTGGGGATGATTTTTGAACGTGTTATTCCCTATTTAACTCCCGGTATGATCGTCGGCAGCGTTACCAAGGGCTTTGAATATGATGCAAGCGGCAGAGTCGTCCTTTTACCCCATATTCTTAAAGAACGCTTACCCGAACATTTGAAAGAAAGCATTTCTTTTGTCTTCGTCGGCGGTCCCTGCAAAGCCATTGAAGTAGTATGGGAATCGCCCACATCGGTTACTTATTCCAGTGCCAATTTGGCTGCTGCCAGATTCCTGCAAAGCAAACTAATGACCGATGCCTACCGGGTCGAAGTCAATACCGACGTAATCGGTACGGAAATTTGTGCTGCCATGAAAAATGCCTATGCCGTGGGATTGGGCATGGCCGAAGGCTTTAAAGACCGTCAGGGCTTTTTGCATAACAATACAAAGTCCGCCCTGTTCACTTTTGCTATTGCTGAGATGGGTCTTCTGGCCAAAGCGCTGGGCGGCAGGCTATCCTCGGTTTACGGCCTTCCCGGAGTGGGAGATCTTGAGGTAACCGGTGAAGCCGGGCGTAACCGTACTCTTGGCGAAGTTCTCGGAGCCGGCCTTACTGCCAGTCAGGCCATTGCCAAGATGAAAGCCGAGGGAATTACTGTAGAGGGATATCCAGCTATCCGGTTCGGTTACTTAATGGCCCAACAGCTTCAGGAAGAACAGAAACTGGCTATCCGTGATTTGCCGCTGCTAAATGGCCTGTACCGGATCTTATATGAAGACGCCCCCTGTTATGAAACGATCAAGACCCTGTTACAGGAGTGTACCGGCGCCTATACTGAAAATAATAAACTACCTTACTTGGAAGTGAACCCCGGTTAAGGAGGAGTAAACAAAACCGCCTTGCAGAAGATTGCTCAAAATACGCTGACACCGTTTTATATCCGGTGTCAGTTTCTGTTTTTGCGCTACATCATGCAGTTACAATTAAGGTTTTTTCTTTATCCCATATTAAAAATTCCGGTCTTATATTGCCATTATTTTCCTTCAATCATTGGCTGCAGACTCTTGCTATACTACTTCCTGTCATACATTTATCATATTTTTCTACTATACTGGCAGCAAGGAAAATATTGGAGGTCTTTAAATGTGAACGATATACAAATTGCCCGGAAGCTGCATATGTGGCTGGGACTCATTTTATCCATCTTTCTGCTGCTTGAGGCTTTTACCGGTCTTATTCTGGCTGAACCCGGGCTGATCGGAGCGACAAAAAACCATCCGCCGCAAAGGTCCGGCGTAAAAACCGTTCAGGAAACACCCCCTTCTGATTTAACTGCCGGTAATAACCCAAACATAAGTAAAACAGTTCCCGCCTCAACCGGAGTATTATCGCTGCCCATGTTAAAAGAACTCCATCAGGGAATGATCGGTAACCAAAACTTCCGCTGGATTATTGACATAACTGCCATTGGCATGATTCTCCTGACAATAACAGGCCTTTACCTTTCCGTACCTCTGCTAACAAAACGACTCTAGAAAAACCCCGCTTTCAGATGGAAAGCGGGGTTTTCTATATGTAGCCGGCTTAGTAAATACTTGCTTAGTTGGCTCGTCAATCACCGTCCCGGTCAGTTTCAAAGATTAACTATAACCTGTTTAAATGAATAGTTTACTAAACTCGTCCACAACTAAAGGATGATAGTCAATTTCTTTATATTGTAATATATGGACGAGAGCTTCATCCGGCAAAAGAACTTCCCGTTGCGTAGTGGCGGTTGTGAGTTTGTCGAAATCATTGGCAACACTTACAATAACGGTATTGCGATGAATTTCCTCCCCGGCCAGGCCTTGCGGATAACCGTCTCCCGCATATTTTTCATGGTGCTGCTGCGCTACCAAATATATACTTGGCGGCAACATGTCTCCTGCCAGCAGTTCCCCTCCTAACACGGGATGTTGCTGAAATATCATTTCTCCTCCCGCACTGATTTCTTCTTCCTCGTTTAAAACCGACTTAGGCAACAGTATCTTTCCTATATCATGAAAAAGGGCCCCCAAAGTAAGATCGCGCAAAGCCGCCTCATCAAATTTCAGTTTTTTTGCGATGGAGATGGACAGCAAAGCGACATTAATCGAATGGGAATACGTGACCCTGCGCCCCTGAGCAAGAACTTTGATATTATTACTTAAAAAAGGATCCTCCTGGATTTCTTTCAAAAATTTATTCAAGTATTTTGATGCTGGACCGACAACTTCCATATCCAGCCGTTGAAATTTCGGGTCCAATTTTGCCGGTACCCGAAAGCGGGGATCATGGCCTTGTAACAGATGGTTGCCGGAAACAATACTATGTTTTTTTAATTGAGCCGGTAAAATTTCAAAACTAATTCCCCTGAGCTCCAGTTTTTCAATCACACTGGGCGTAAGCAGAGTCCCCTTGGCTAGCAACAGTCTCCCGAACTTATCCGTTATATCATGTGCGGCATAACCAAGTACGTTAGATCCCTTGGTATGTTTAAAATTCATCATAGCCCTCCTCGTAGCATAATTTCCTGCCTGTACAGTAAGCTACAGCATTTACTAATTAGTTTAGAACGGATAGGACAAAAAAACTATTGGCACCGGATATCAAACTTTTTCCCAAAAAAGACCTGTCTATTGTACTTAAGAACCAATATCAACAGCTCTCCAAATAAATTAAGGTCACTTTGGCAAATTGAGCCGGTACAGTTTGATTGCCGTTGCCAATGTTAATTTTGTTTCAAAATGACTAATCGATACTCCCAATATAGCTTCGATTCTGTGTTTACGAAAAACGACCGTATTGTGATGTAAAAACAATCTGTTTGCAGTTTCTTTTAAACTCTGACTCTGTAAAATCATTTCCAAAGTCGTCAGATAATCAGTTCCTTTGTCAGTGTCATATTTTATGAGTTTTCCAATCGTATCCCGGACGAACGCAGCGGTTCTCGAACGTGTTCCCTGATCTAAAAAAAGCTGCAATATTCCTAAATCTTTATAATGGATAATTTCACCGTTCCCTTCAACACAACTAGAAGCCATATTGGCTTCTAATGCCTGCTGAAAACTTTCCCGGAACCCTGCTAAGCCATTATGAATCTCGCCGACACCAATAGTCACCCGCAAATCCTCATGGTGATCCCCTATTCTCTGTTTGAT
The DNA here is from genome assembly GCF_001298735.1 of Propionispora sp. 2/2-37. Lineage (GTDB taxonomy): Bacteria > Bacillota > Negativicutes > Propionisporales > Propionisporaceae > Propionispora. The sequence goes on from NZ_CYSP01000003.1 coordinate 88,386, forward strand.
ATATTGTGCCAATTCCATCGTGCTGTTTACAAATGGTTGGTCTAAAGCGGTAATGCGGCATAAGACCCCGATCTGATTCCGGTTTCTCCAGGTAGTACAACCATTAATACCCTGCAGATCGTCAATGATTTCGTCTTTAATAGCCTGAATATCAATATAGGTACCTCCATGATTAAGAAAATCCTTATTCTGTACCTCTATAGTGATAACCAGGCAAAATAAAAATCCAGTGAACTCCAGTCCCATATTGCTTGCATGAACCATTTTTTCCTCTGTTACAGAATGTTCTTCGTACAAAAATTCATTTAACAATTCACTTCGCCGTCGCGCTTCATAAGCAACTTGCAGCATATATCTGGATTTTTCCTGTTCAGTCACATCAAGCAATATCATCGCAACCGTCTTTTTTCCCCCGGTCTGGTAATCCATTGGTGTAATGCGGATAATAAAAGTCCGCCGGCCTACAGCCGGGAGATTTATATTTAATGTAAATCTCCCGGTGGTTTGTGTTGCAATAACCCTGCTGATATTTTCATATATTTGTTTTGCCTGGGCAGAAGGAATAATATCAAAGATTGTTTTATCCCCCTCTCTGCTCTCGCAAAACGGCAGACGCTCTTTCCGATTACTGAAATTTTCAACGCAATTACCACTTTCATCAAAAATATAACCTGCATCGGATATCGCGGATACAAAATCCTTTAGCAGGGATTTTCGTTCTTTTGTCCACTTCTCGCGCATTTTACTGTCATGAATATCGACAATAGCTCCTATCCACCGTACCGGCTGTTTATGCTGGTAAAAAAACGCCCTGCTGCAAACCCGGACCCAACGATAGGAATGATCTCGTTGTTTCAAACGAAAATCCATTTTGAAAAAATCTGTATTTCCCTGCAGATGTTCCTCTTGAATACGCTGCAATGATTCTTTCTCCGCCGGATGGCAGTAAATACTCCAGTCATCCGGTATGACAATCTGTTCGTGACTTTCATAGCCAAAAATTTCTTTCCAACGGCTGTTATGATAAAAAACTTGATTAACCACATCCCAATCCCATATGCCCGCTTTTGTTATTTCAGCAATCGTCTGCAACCGGCAGCTTTCCTGCTCGTATGCTTTTTGCATTCGCGTTATTTTGCTAAGTTCATTTTGCAATGCTCTGATACGGTTAAGCAAGCGACTCTGCCTCTTTCTTAACATTTCCATCATCCTGTATGACTTGTCCATCTCCATATTCTCACTCTCCAGAATCAATGTTTATAACTCGTTTACGGAGAATTCCCCCTAAATGAACATGATAATGAAGATTTATACACAAAGCAAATACTGCATACCCAATGAAATGAACTGAAATAAACGGGAATATCACTTGGATCGGATTCCCTGCAATTTATTATGAGAGTGCTGGGAATATACTTGCTACGTGCTTTAAATAAAAATACCCGTTTACATGCCGCCCGGCAAGATAAACAGGTATTTTTTCCATATTTTATTTCTTTATTAGAGGCAGCGTACTCCCGCCGTGTGGCAGCACCATAATCCTGCAGTTAGACAAGTCAAGCCTTTGCGCGGCAACCCGGATGGCTTCCTCCATACTGTTCACTGCCTTAATACCGGTTTTCGAAAAAAATTCGGCGTTTTGTGCCAATGTTACGACTACAATCGGAATCTCCCTGGCGGTATATCTCATTTTTACAGCAATAAAACCAGGGACGGTAAACGCCCTACGCAACGCCAATTCTGCTTCCAAAAGCGACGGATAATCGAACCATTGGCTGAAGTCCGGCGGATCATTAATATCAAGACATTCCATGACAGCAATCATCATCCCGCCCTGTTTCACTGCAGGCACCGCGTTATGAATGGATTTACTGGCCTGGTAAAAATTCATATCCTTAGGGAAACCGCCGGCAGAAACAACCACCAGATCGGCCTGCTGCTCAACCGCGACCCCATAAATCTCTTCCACTTTACGGCAGCCGGCCTGCCAGGCTTCAATCCAGTGACCGGCAAAAAATCCGGAAATTTCACCTTCCGGAGTCAGCACCACATTAAACAAGAAATCCGGCTCCAGCATACGTGCCATTTCCATCATATCCTGGTGCATATCATTGGTTTCCAGATTTCCGGACGTACACAGCGGGTTTACCCCTTCTCCCACCACGGGGCTCAGGCAAAAGCGGTGATTTCCCTGGATACTGTCATAGCCGGACACCCCGGGTAAAATGGCTTTGCGCCCCCCGCCAAAGCCGGCCATCGGATGATAACAAATGCCGCCTGTTAAAATGATCCGGTCGGCCTCTACTATACGGCGGTTGATAGTCACCGGCACACCGCGGGACGTGGTCCCGATCTGCACAAAATGCTCCTCCTCCAGGGCATAACTTTGTACTATGGCAACCCGGTCTACAACTTCCTGACCATAATTCAGAACATTCTCCCTGTCGCTATGGGGACGGTGCGCTCCCAGAGCAACCATAACCGTAATCTGACTGTCCGGAACGCCTGCGGCATTCAATTCATTAATAAGTGCAGGCAAAAATAAATCATGCCTAACCCATTGCCGGGTAATGTCCGATACTATGATTACTACGGTATCCGAAGAACTGATAATCTTCTTCAGGGGCGGAGCGCCTATCGGCCGGGTTAGAGCCTGTTGTGCCGCTTTGGTAATATCCCTCACTCCGGCCGCCTGGCTGCCTTCCACCACTTCAATATGCCGCGCTTCCGGCAGGACCAGACGCACCATACCCTTTCCAAAGGCCAATTCCATCTCTTGCATGTTCTAGACTCCTTTTTAATAAGGTTTGCTTTACTTTTCCTGGGCGATGGAGCGGTGTGCCAAACCCACGGCAACCTCATTAAGATTAAGTACACCCACGCCAAAATAAACAGCTACGCACAAATGCTCACCTGATCGGGCAATACCGATCTTTCCGCCGACATTCAGACCGGCAGCTTTCGGCGTAATTTGTTCCAACGCAGCATGGGCAGCACCGGCTACCGCGCCTTCACCAACATGATCATTCCTGACAAGGCCCTGACGCTGTGCGGCCACTACGGCCCGTTCAATAATTTTCTTAACGGAAGGCAGGTATTCACCGCCAAAATCAATAGCCACCGCATAAATACTACGGCTTTTAAGCTGTTCCTGAATAACCTGCTCGGCCTGCCGCCCTTCACTGATCGCCATCGCTAAGGCCGCTTTACCGACTTCCACGCTGTTTCCTTCCACGTTACGCCGCCTCCTGCTTAATCCCCTCAAAGTTTGAAATAGGAGTTCTATCAACTAAATATGTGCCAAAGAACGTAATCAGACAAATGATCCATTCCAAATAAATCGGATGTCCGAGTGCCCTAACCGCCGGTATAAACTGATAAGCAACCAACACTAAAATACCGGCCACCGTCGTATAAAAAGCCGAATTTTTCCGGCAAAACTTTGGAGCAAACATAGTAAACAAAAATACCAAAGTAAATGCCGTAGTAAGACTAAGGCCGATCATCATCGTTCTCACAATGCCAACCGCGTTAAAAGCCAACCACAAAGTCATTAAACCCAAAATCAATATGGCGTAGCGGTTTACCAGCGTGTACTTGGCATCACTAATTCCCGGCTGAAAAAAACGCTTATAGATATCCTGTGTAAACAAAGTCCCTGCCGCCAGTAAAATATGACAGGCAGTGGCTACATCTGCCGCCCAAAGAGCCGCTAATGTCAATCCGGAGACTACCGGTTCCAGTCCCATAATCATATATGGCATTGCCAGCGTAGCCTGCATGTCCGGATGGACAGCCCGTGCCGCCAGTCCCATAATCGCACATAAGAACCCTATTGGCAGCATCAATAATGCTCCCCACAAAAATCCCTTTTGGGCCACAGAACCGTTGGTTGCCGCGCAGGCCACCTGAACAGGGCCCTGAGCCGTAATGGTCTGGGTCATCATAACGGCGAACCAGCCGGCAACCGTCATCAGGCCAAAGCCTCCCAAAGGTCCAAACCAGTCAGTGCCGGCAGGCAATGCTGCCGCAATAGTCCCCAGCCCGCCCTGCCGGATAACAATTGTAACCGTACTGACGCAGATACCGGCATAAATTAAGCTTACGCTTAAAATATTGGACAGACCGGAGGACCATAATCCCCCCAGTATCGTGGTGCCGATAAACACAATGGCACTGGTTATCATGCCGCCCTCCAGCGAAAAAATATCCGGCAGCAGTGAAGAAAGGATAGCTCCTCCGGCAATATACTGCAGAGAGGTAATCACCAATTGAATAGTAATCATACCGATTACAGCAACAATCTGTCCCTTTTTATCATAATACCGCTCAAACAGCTCCGGTATCGTAGTACAATTCAATTCACGGTATTTTTTAGCGGCCACCAAAGCCATACTGACGGCACCAGCGGCCCAAGCCACATTATACCACCCAGCGGCAATACCAAACTGGAAGGCATTCTCCGATACCCCGATCGTTGATGCCGCACCAAGCGCCGTACCGGCAATATTCGCTGCAACCAGAGGTATAGTCAGCCTGCGTCCGGCAAATAAAAAACCGGAACTGTTCGCTGTACGCCGTTTTACATACATACTAATCCCGAATAATACAAAAATATAAGCAACAATAATGACTAGCTGAATGCTCAATTCTCCATCCTACCTTTCTACCTTTGGCAGTCCGTCATGTAAAAAAGCACTCCGAAGTCGGAGTGCCTGAATCTACTATGCCGCCGCCCTGCATTTTCCAAATTCTACACAATATCTACTATTCTACAATATTACTTCCTTATAGTAACAATTTTTTCGTCACCCTGTCAATCGCTTTCTTTTCTCCATATTTCCCCGAACTATTAAGGGCCGAATCCAATATTCGGCAATTAAAAAACATAAAACCACCGACACTACCGATACTCCGGCATATTTTACCCACACATTAAGAGAAAGGTTTTTTACCATATACGCCAGAGGGATGACCACGCATTGATGAATAAAATAAATGGTGTAAGAATTAGCGGCTAACCTACGCCACAAATAGGCATCACTGTCGGCAAACTTTTGAAAAAAAGCGATAAATGTAAATGTTGCAGTTAAAGAAAAGAAGGAAAACAGGAGCGCGTGCCCCGCTTTATGTAGTGGTGAAATTTCAGGTGAAAGAGTAAAATTCACACGATAGAACAAAAAAAGAAACAACAGCAGCACTGCCGGAATACCCCATTGGAATAAAGGCGGACGATAACCGGTTTCACTGAACCAGGCCTGTTTCCAGGCATAAATTCCCAGTGAAAAATAGCACAGATATAAACCAATACGTACTGGTTGAATTACAAACAAAATATCAATACGTACCCATGCATCAACCCAGAAAAATAAATTGGCAACAAAGAAAGGAACCGCAGAAAGTAAAGCAAAGAACGTAAAAAAACGAACTGACGGCTGTTTGCACGGCAACTGTTGTTTAAAATACTCCGGTTTATACGAATACGCCGTGGTAAACAAGAGAAAAAAAGCAGCCAATATTTCTAAAAACCAGTAATGAGCCTGTTGATAATAAGCCCCAAAGAAATCATACAGCCAAAAAGAAAAATAGCTTGGCGGAGCTTCAGTCCTGCTGAAAATTGCACTGTACGCAATAAGCGGCGCAATCATCAGCACTCCGCCCAGCCAGGGAAGGACTATGCGTATCAGTTTATTGCGCCAGAACAGTACCAAGCCCTGTTTAAGTAACACAGCAGGAGCAAAATAGCCTGCAATAAAAAACATGACCGGCATAATATACACATCGGTTGCAAAAACAAACAGGTCAAAAAAACTATTTTTCTGGATGTCATTCACATACCACCACTTAAGGTCCCAGGTAGTATAACCCATAGCCACATGAAAGAAAACCATGATCAAAATAATGGCAGCCCGCAAATTATCAAAAAAATACATTCTTGATTTGTCTGCCCCACTGGCTTTCATCACACACCCCTGCCTCTCATATCCTTATTTATGCCTTCAGCGTCTGAAACGTTTTAAACAGAAAAATATTAAATAATAAAAAAAGAAAAAAAGTGCTAAAGTTTTTCGTATTTTTCCCGATAATATGTATAATACAATTTTCACAAAGAAACCATAGCGAGGTGAGTCTTTTGGATATCAATAGCATTACGTCCTTAAGCCCACTGTCTTCTATGCCGCCTTCGTTATCAAACTACTATAGCAGCGGACAAAATATAACTGCTGTTGCCACAGGAGTGGATTTTGAAGCAGGCCAGGAAGCCAGCCCCAAACAAAAGCAAGAAATAGACGAACAAAAAGCAGAGAAATTAAATAACATATTAAACAACTTTCTGGAATCCATTAATACCAAACTCCGGTTTAAGCTTCACGAAGAAAGTGACCAGTTTATGGTAGAGGTGGTTGATATTGAATCCGGCAAAGTTCTAAAAGAATGTCCTCCTGAGGAATATCTGGATATGATCGGCAAAATAAAAAATTATATCGGCGCTATTTTGGACGAAACTGCCTAGCCAACCCTGCTTCAGCCAAAAGCCTTCCAGCCCGAAAGTGCTTTTGGTCTTGTTTATATTGCACATTCCTCATCCTACCGCCGGCCTCTATCAAACATAAAAAAAGTTTGCAAAATGGATCCTCTGTGCCATATTTATTATAGCGCGCCCGGGTATTGATTACAACTATCGGGAGCAAAATATACAGAATTTTCAATATTTTGTTGCTTCTACGATAAAATGCCTTCTCTGTACCGCGACCAAGTCATGCACCAACCGAAAGCTCCCATAAACAGCAAAAACCACTAACCGTTTGGTTAATGGTTTTTGTTAATTTTGCCTGCACTGCTTTTAATCATCCGGGCTTAGATTTTTAATGTAAAACCGCCGACCAGTCCCTTGGCCGTAACATCACTTTTGGTGTCATCGCTGAAGGTGATATTTTTATACTTAGTGTCACGATACCCCAGGTTAAAGTTAGCATTATCGGTCATTTTATAACTAAGGCCAACTTCATAACCGGAAAGACGGTTGCCGGCACTCAATACGCCATAAGCTTTCGTTTTGGGTGCAACCGGCACACTTCCGGCAATCCCCACAACCAACCCACTGCGTTTTGGTCCGCCGTCAGCTTGTGTTTGAGAAAGGCCGCCAAAAAGCGAAACATTGGCGATGGTATCAACGATATTATTGACCAAATAAAATTGCTGGGATTTAATGCTGCCGCTGCCATGCAACGGACTGTCGGCCTTAAATTTGTTATATGTATATTGTCCGGCATACCCCAAGCCGACACCTACCGTCAGACTGTACCCTACATGACTGTCACCATCAACTTTACCATGATTTGTAGATAAATTAGGGGCGCCCATATTTACATCAAGAGCAATCTGCCCCAAAGAAAATTCCGGCATAGGACTAGCCGAACAAACAGCGGAAGTGGCGAATAACAGCATACACAATACTAACAAAACTTTCTTCATGGAATACTCTCCTTTTCACTATAAAATTTAAGCAATCATAATGACCGTATTATAATCATAGTGCATTGCTTCTTTTATGTCAACTCAAACCCGCTTACCTGATATGTTAAAACAAAAGAATAGCTATTCCACTGCTTGTCGGAGGAGAGTGGCTGAAAAAATAAGCGCAAGCGGATCAGGCATAAATTATTGTCTCCGCTTGCGCTTTACCCTCCGGCTGTTTAGCCGACGACGTCATAACCTGCATCTTCCACAGCGGCCCGAAGATCGGACAGGGCTGCGGCCCCGGTTACCACCGCTTGCTTTTTCCCTAAGTCCACTTCGGCAGTGATAACTCCGGCAACATCCCGCAATGCCTTTTCCACAGCCGCTTTGCAATGTCCACAGGACATACCGTCAATTTTAATTATTATTTCACCATTTTGGCCCATGATTCCCCCTCCTTGTTATACTATACTCCTGTACAGTATATATACACTATAAAACATGGTATGGCATCCGTCAAGTATTTTTGAATTCCAGCCAGCTTTTTCGTCAAATGACAGTCTTCTCTCTTTTCTGTTAAAATTATCCAGGGAACCATCCCCGTGCTTCTTCAACCTCCATCTCAACCTTATCCCCGTGATTAACAAAAAGAAAGGAGTACCTTAAAGATACCCCCTTCTAAGTTCAGGAAACCTAACTTGTCACACTTCCATAATGATCGGTAAAATCATTGGACGACGGCCGGTTTTTTCATACAGATATTTACTTAGTGTCTCGCGAACCTGTACTTTGATGGTTGACCATTCAGTAATATTGCTGGCCTCACAACGCTCCAGCACTCCCTTGACCCGGTTCTGTGCCTCGTTCATCAGATCGCCCGAATCCCGTACATAAACAAACCCACGCGATACCAGATCAGGACCCGCTACCACAGCGCCCCGCTGCTTATCTAAAGTAACAACAACAATTAGAATTCCCTCTTTAGACAGCTGCTGCCTGTCGCGAATAACGATATTACCGACATCCCCGACACCCAAACCATCAACAAAGACTTTTCCCGATGTTACCTTACCGGAAATCCGCCCCGTGTTTTTCGTAAATTCAAACACATGACCGTTTTCACCAATAAAAATATTCTCCCGCAACACACCTAATTCCTCCGCCAGTTTCCCATGGCGTTTCAGCATCCGGTGTTCACCATGTACCGGGATAAAAAACTTGGGGCGTACCAAATTCAGCATCAGCTTCAGTTCTTCCTGGCTGGCATGACCGGAAACATGGATTCCAGATATTTTTTCATAGACTACATGAGCTCCCAGACGAAGCAGGTTATCGATTGTTTTCGATACGGACGTTTCATTGCCTGGAATGGGAGTAGCGGCAATCAGCACCGTATCTCCCGGACTAATGGAGACACTGCGATGATTGTTGGTGGCCATCCGGCTCAATCCGGCCATCGGTTCCCCCTGACTTCCGGTGGTCAAAATCAATATTTGATCTTCCCGGAACTGTTTCATTTCTTCCGGTTCAATCAGTACTCCCTCCGGAATTTCCAAATATCCCAAATCCATGGCAATATTGACTACATTGACCATACTGCGGCCAAGCACCGCCACTTTCCGCCCATACTTGCAAGCGGAATGAACAGCTTGCTGTATGCGGGATACATTCGAAGCAAAAGTGGCCATAATAATCCGGCCCTTTGCATACTGAAACTCCTCGTCCAAAGCCCGGGCAACTTCCCGTTCCGATCCCGTATAGCCGGGCCGTTCGGCATTCGTACTATCCGACATCAAAAGCAAAACACCCTTATCGCCCAATTCGGCGAACTTATGAATGTCGATTAATTTGCCATCCACCGGCGTTTGATCAATCTTAAAATCCCCGGTATGGACAACCGTACCCACAGGCGTTTTAAAATACAAACCACAGGAATCCGGAATGGAATGACTGCCTTGAATAAACCCTACCTGGAAAGCCCCTAACGAAATTTGATTGCCCGGCTTAATCGGCACCAAATTATAATTGCCCACCCGGTTTTCTTTCAGCCGGTCCTCCACCAGCCCCAATGCCAGTCTCGTCCCATAAACCGGAACGTTAATCTCTTTCAGCAAATAGGATAATGCGCCGATATGGTCTTCATGCCCATGCGTCAAAACAACGGCACGTACCTTATCCCGGTTGTCCAAAAGATAGGTAAAGTCCGGTATAACCAGATCAATCCCCAGCATATCGTCTTCCGGAAAGGCAAGGCCGGCGTCTAAAATAACAATATCCTCACCATACTGGAAAACCGTCATATTTTTGCCTATCTCCCCTAGTCCGCCTAAGGGGATAACAAGCAGTTTGTTTTTTGATTCCAAAGAATACTACCTCCACTATTATATATATTTTTAGATAACAACCCACGTTCCGTCCATCGCCGAGATCGTTAGTTGTAAATTCGTCGTAACTCAAAAGCCGTCCGTTCAATACCGAAAATAGCTATTAAACCGCTCAATGTAGTCAAATTTATTATAACCTATATTCTCCCCAAATACAAGAATAGATAAACAATAACCATTTTTAGGGTATGTAGTTTTAGTATTTTTATAGCTTAATTTCTACACCCTAATACCGTTGACTTGTACTCTGCTAGTTTCCGTAAGCCGATTTGACTATAGAGTCAGAAACGCTTATAATTATTTAGTCGGCAAATTATTTGTCGGCAAACAAAAAACTACAGAGACGGTGATATCCTCATGCTTTATGATTCAAATGCTTTGGAATGGCTGTTCCGCACGTTTAACCGGATGCATTACAACCTGATGAAGGCGGAAATGGTAGAGCGCGGCCTTAGTGAAGCCAGCCATCCGGCCATTTTATTTACATTGAAAGGCGATATGAAAAACATGTCGGCCACCCAAAAAGAGTTATCCGAACGAATCGGCATCAGTCCGGCTACCGTCGCCATCTCCGTAAAACGCATGGAGAAGGCTGGTCTTATCCGCAAAGTATCAGATAAAAGCGATCTGCGGCGCAACTATATCACCCTTACCGATAAAGGGCTGCGCTTTATCAGTGAGTGTGAAGACGCCATTAAGAAAATTGACCTGGGTACCTTCCGGGGATTTAGTGAAGCGGAAACAGGACAGTTAAAACAATTTTATCTCCGTATGATACACAACCTTGAGGACATGGGTGCACAAACACCGATTCCCTTTAGAAGGAGCGAAGCTCATGATACGTAACCTGTATCCTTATATAAAACCTTATAAAAAGGCCTTGCTGTATTCTCTGCTTTTGGTAGGTATTGATGTTATCTGTGAAATGATGATTCCTTTGCTCATGGCGAGAATTGTAGACAGCGGCATACCCAGCCAGGATATTGGCTATATTGCCGGAACCGGCCTGTTTATGGTTTTGCTGGCGGGTATTGCCATCAGTTTCGGTGTTTTAAACATGAAACTATCGGCCGAAGTCAGTCAGGGCTTTGCCGCTAATCTGCGCCAGTCCTTGTTTGACAAAGTGCAGTCTTTTTCTTTTACCAATATTGACCGGTTTAGCAGTGCATCACTGATTACCCGGCTAACCAGCGATGTTACCCAACTGCAAAACGCCTTGATGATGGCACTGCGTATGCTGCTTCGCGCTCCGTTAATGCTCCTGAGCGCCATATTTTTCTCCATGAGCATTAACCTGAAACTCTCCATGGTCATTTTCGTTGCCGTTCCTCTGCTGACTTTTGGCGTCCTGTTAATTATCCGGTCAGCAGAACAACGCTTTGCCAGAACGCAGCACAAACTGGATAATTTAAACGGCACAATTCAGGAAAACCTGACTGCCATACGGGTAGTCAAGGCTTTTGTCCGTGAAGCCTATGAAAAGTTGAAATTTAAACATTCCAACGACGAACTGACACAAGCGGCGGTACATGCCGGCAACCTGATCAGCCTGATCATGCCGCTTATGCTGCTGATCCTAAATGGCGCGACAGTGGCGACTATCTGGTTTGGCGGCAATATGGTGGGTACAGGGGAAATGGGAACCGGAGCCTTAATCAGTTTCATTAGTTATCTTCTGCAAATCATGATGAGTGTTATGATCTTTTCTCTCATTTTTATTCTGCTGGCCCGTGCTGAGGCCAGTGGCAAAAGAATTCTGGAAGTGCTAAATACCGAAGCGGAATGTTCACCCTGTAAGCAAAAAAGCACTGCCAATGCTGCCATTGCGCGAGGGAAAATTGAATTCCGTCATGTAGATTTTTCCTATGCCCCGGACAGTAATGAAAAAAACGTCCTAACCGATATCAGCTTTAGTGTCGAACCTGGGCAGTTTGTTGCTATTGTCGGCGGCACAGGATCAGGCAAAACCTCTCTTGTAAGTCTGATTCCCAGGTTATACGATGCAACCGGCGGACAGGTACTGATTGACGGCAAGGACGTCCACAGTTATACGCTAAACAGTCTGCGGGCAAGTATCGGTATGGTATTACAGAAAAACATGCTGTTTTCCGGCACAATCCGTGACAATCTTCTTTGGGGCAATGAACAGGCAACGCAGTATGAAATCGAACAAGCAGCCCGCAATGCTCAAGCCCACGATTTTATCATGAACTTTCCGCACGGTTACGACACCGAACTCGGACAGGGAGGCGTTAACGTATCCGGCGGTCAGAAACAACGCCTGTGTATCGCAAGAGCCATGCTGAAACAACCTGCTATCCTGCTTTTGGATGACAGCACCAGTGCGCTGGATACAGCAACCGAAGCTAAGGTCCGTCAGGCGTTGCAGCGGAACTTTAACAATACCACCGTGCTGCTTGTAGCTCAACGCATCAGTTCTGTTAAAGAGGCCGATAAGATTATCGTACTGGATGACGGGAAAATCTCCGGTATCGGTACACATACCGAGCTTCTGAAGAACAATACGGTATACCGGGAAATTTGCACTTCACAGCAGGAAGGACTGGTGTCATAATGGCTGAAAATCGAGGAATTTTAAAATCCAGAGGTCATATCAGCGGTATGCCGGTCAGCCCGGAAAAGCCAAAACATCTTCGCAAAACCTTTATTCGCCTCACCAGGTATCTTGAAGACAGCCGCATGCTGATATTGATTATGCTGGCAGCATTATTAATTAACTCTTCCAGCATGCTGGCCGGCTCCTATTTTTTGAAGCCGCTGATCAATAACTATATCCTCCCTCAGAACTTTTCCGGACTGGCACTGGCCTTACTAGGTCTCAGTCTGCTTTACTTGACCGGTGTGGCAGCCGCCTATGTCCAAAGCCGGACTACCATCAGAATCGCTCAGCGTACCGGCAATATCCTGCGCCATGATGTTTTCAACTACATGCAAACCCTGCCGCTGAAATATTTCGACACTCATACCCACGGTGAACTGATGAGCCGGTATACCAATGATGTCGATAATATACAAACCATGCTCGAACAAAGCCTGACTCAGCTTTTATCCAGCGTCATCACCCTTACCGGCGCCATCGTGCTCATGCTGGTACTCAGCCCGCTTTTATTCGTCGTTACCGCATTAATCATCGTGCTGATGGTCTGTCTCAGCATCAAGTTCGGTAAAAAAAGTCAGGAGTATTTTAAAAATCAGCAGAAAATCCTTGGAGAGCTAAACGGCCACATCGAAGAAAGCATCAGCGGTCTGAAAGAAATCAAAGTATTTAACCACGAAGAATCGGCCAAACGCTCTTTCAACCACCTGAATGAAAATTTTCGCCAGACAGCTGCCAGAGCCAATTTTCTAGCCGGTATCATCATGCCGATTATGGTCAACTTGAATAATGCCTGTTATGCAGCTACGGCAGTTTTTGGCGGCATCCTAACCATTATGGGAAGGTTTGATATCGGTTCCCTGGCCGCCTTTTTGCAATATTCCCGCCAGATTGGCCAACCGATTACGCAACTATCCAGTCAATTCAACAATATTTTATCCGCACTGGCCGGAGCTGAACGGATCTTTGAAATTATGGACCAGGAATTCGAGCCCGACGAAGGCGATGTCGTACTAGTTCGTACGGAAACCGACAACCAGGGAAGCTACAAAATACTTCAAGATCCGTCCCACCCCGATATCTGGTCCTGGTACCTACCGGACAGCCGTCAGTACATCCCCCTGAAGGGTGATGTACGCTTCCATAATGTCACCTTCGGCTATGGACCGGAAAAAACAGTGCTTAACAATATCTCCCTTTACGCTAAGCCCGGTCAGACCATTGCCTTTGTCGGTTCGACCGGTGCCGGAAAAACCACTATCACTAATCTGATCAATCGCTTCTACGATATCCATGAAGGCAGTATAACCTTCGATGGCATTGATATCAAACGGATAAAAAAAGAGAGCCTGCGTCGTTCCCTCGGCATGGTACTGCAGGATACCCAGCTATTTACCGGTACAATACTGGACAACATCCGCTACGGACGACTTGACGCCAGCGACGAAGACTGTATGGAAGCTGCCGAGCGGGCCAGTGCAGCCTCTTTTATCCGGCGTCTGCCGCAAGGATATCACACCGTCATCAATGCTAATGGAGCGAACTTGTCCCAGGGCCAGCGTCAGCTGCTTGCTATTGCCAGGGCCTACGTTGCCGCACCACCGGTGCTGATCCTGGACGAGGCAACCAGTTCCATCGACACCCGTACCGAACGGATGGTGGAAAAAGGAATGTCCGCCCTTATGGAAGGCCGAACAGTTTTCGTTATCGCCCACCGCCTTTCTACCATCCGCAATGCCGCCGCTATCATGGTTCTGGAAAATGGCAGCATCATTGAACGCGGCAATCACGAAGAACTGCTCGCCCAGCGAGGCAGGTATTACCAGCTTGCCACCGGTTTGACCGGTTCCGTCTGATAAGATATCGTAAAAAATTCAGACTGAAAACAGCGGAAAGTTATAATTGAACTTCTCCGCTGTTTTGCAGTTTGAACCTATATTTATTCTTGCTTATTGAGACACTGCAAACCGGGTTACAAGGACTGCCGGGCACGGCGTTTTGCCGGCAGTGCCTTTACACAGTCACCGATACATAGATATCGTCTACTAATTTGTCTAGTTCCGCCTCCTGCTCAACTTTCATGGAGGACTTTATCGTAAACGGCATTCCGATGATCTCCATATTTTCCATTTCCTCTATCAAATTACGCATCACTCTAACTGCCATGCTGGACCAGGTGTAATTGCCGATAAGTGCCACTTTCCGGTTTTGTAATTTCAAACCCGCCATTTCACGCAGCAGAGCCTCCATCACGTAATACAGCCCCATGTTATAGGTAGGCGAACCAATAACCAGGTGGCTATATTTCCACACATCCGCGATGATATAAGAAGGATGTGTTTTGGATACATCGTACATTCGCATATCGGAAATTCCTTTAATCGCTAATTTATTGGCAATGATATTCATGACGTTTTCGGTATTGCCATACATCGAGGCATAGAGCAGCACAACCCCTTTTTTCTCCGGCTCATACTTACTCCAGCGGTCATATTTGTCTAAAACATACGGCAAATCCCTACGCCAGACCGGGCCGTGCAACGGGCAAATCATCCTGATTTCCAGACCGGCCACCTTTTTTAATACGGCTTGTACCTGTATTCCGTATTTTCCCACAATATTGGCATAATAACGCCTGAACTCTTCCAGGTAAGCCGACTCAAAATCGGTTTGATCGCTGAACAAATTGCCGGACAACGCTCCAAAAGAACCAAACGCATCGGCAGAGAATAAAATTTTTTCCTGCTGTTCATAGGTAAACATCACTTCCGGCCAGTGCACCATTGGTGCAAAAAAGAATTTAAGTACATGCCTGCCCAGACTGATCTCGTCGCGCTCACTCACTTCAAGATAGTTTTCCCGTTTATCCAGGGTATAGAATTGCTCAATGAACTGAAAAGTCTTCTTATTGCCCACAATTTTCACATCCGGATAGCGCCGCACTAATTCCTCAATATTGGCACAATGATCCGGTTCCATATGATTGATAACCAGATAATCCAGACTACGCCCCTGCAGCACATGAACGACATTTTCCAAAAACAGCGCACTGATAGCAGCATCAACTGTATCCACAAGTGCGGTTTTTTCATCTACAATTAAGTATGAATTATACGCCACGCCATTTGGCAGCGGAAACATATTTTCAAAACGCTCCAGCCTTCTGTCATTGCCGCCTACCCAAAAAATCTGCGGTGCGACAGGTTGTACACAATGCATTGCTTCCACCTCTTTCCCTGCATTCCATCAATTCCGAGCACTTCTATCGGCATTATATCTTATTTTATCACATCGAATTAGTTTATTCAAAAAAACAACACACCGTGCATAGAAAATAAAATTCCAACTGCCAAGCTAGAGCAGCCCGCTGCAATGCTGTATAATAAAGATTACATTACAGTTGATTCTTTAGCGCCAAGGAAAGAAGAGGGCATTATCGTGCAAACCGGTATGATTAAGAAATATCTTTTAATAGGAATTGGCTGCTTATCGCTATGTTTAGGGGTTATTGGGCTCTTTCTTCCCCTGCTGCCCACTACACCGTTTCTGCTGCTTACTTCCTACTGTTTTATCCGCAGTTCAACGCGACTGCATAACTGGCTGATTCACCATAGAATATTGGGCAGTTATATTTATAACTATCTAACCTACAGGGCAGTGAAACGCCGGACAAAAATTCTGGCATTGCTCCTGTTATGGAGTTCTCTCGCTTTATCCAGTTTCGGGATACAGATTCTATACATCAAACTTCTATTACTGGTTGTAGGTATTGGTGTCAGTGCCCATATACTTTCGCTGCACACTCTCAAATAAACTTTTGGTCCTGCTTTTTGCTCTCAGCAGCCTACATACCAGCCAAAATCCGTTGGTGAATCAGCAGGATTTTTTGTCCATAGGTAGTGCCCGGCACAGCCCATCTCCCGTTTAAATCCGTCCAGCTTACCGCTTGTCCAAAAGAAGGCGACCTGCGAACCAGTTCATACCGTGGATCAACAACAGGCAGCACCGGTCTCCGCGTCAAGGAGTAAGCGACCAAATGCTGTATTTGAGCCCGTACCCCGATTTGAGCCGAATCGAACCAGGCTCCTTTCACCCCACCGCCGGTAGTTCCCAGACCGCAATAGTTATTTTGTAAAGGTACTACATCCCCGCCATAGCGGAAATTTCCTGTTTCATGCAACGCCTGGGCAAAAGCGACATCGGGCCGGATTCCCTCACGTTCACCCTCTTCATAATAATATGCTACCAGTTGTTTCGGTGAAACAGTAATTAGCGGCAAAGGGTTGTGTCTAAGCAAATATTGTACGCACTGCTCCTGGGTCGCCAGCGCAGGCCCTGCAATAGATAAATCAAAGGAGGAGCTCGATGTTAACTCTATCTGACGGAACGGCGATCCGGAAGTAAAAGAGCCAGCCCCGGCAACCACCGGCTGCACTGTTACTATCAAACACAAAAAAACGGACAAACTTTGTTTTACCATAAAACCTCCCCATATGTAACGTATCACTTTATTGTATCATCGTTTACAACTAGATGAAAAGATATAAAGATATATAGAAGAGAATGGCAATAATTAACCGCTATCCTGCTTTTATGCAACATGTACGCATACCATACATTAGAAAAACGCCAACTACTAATCTGCTGTTGGCGTTTTTCCGATGTTAGTCAATTCTTTCCGGCATGAGGAATACGGAATGCTGCGGCAAATTCTGCACTCGCGTCTTTCTCTTCGTTCATAATATTAAAAACACATTACCGTTTTATGTAACATAGAATATTACATAAAGGAGGTGTAACGATGTCCAATGATACAAGAAAGTACTGCGAGGAAGAGCAGCAAACTCACGTACATGAATTTTTGGGAAGCACCAGACTCGCAGAATTGGAAGAGGATCCTCACAATCATCGCTTTGCCGGAGTTTCAGACGAAGTAATTCCAATCGGTAATTGTCAACACATCCATGAAATAAGAACAAAGACAGACTTCTACGAGGATCATTTTCATGAAATCTGTGTTCGTTCAGGCCCCGCCGTGTTTGTCGATGAGGACAGACATGTGCATTTTGTATGCGGAACGACTACTGAAGTTGAGGATCATGAACATGATTTTATTTTTGCAACATTAATTGAAGATCCTATTGGCTAGCACAATTTAAAACAAGGAAAAATCCGGCTTTGCTGTAAACCAGTAACCCCACAGTGGCTTGAAGACTTATGTCCGTTCAGGCCATGCCGATGATATTATCGTCCCCCCAAAAGAGCCAACGACAGCTGGCTCTTTTCCACGTCTCAAATTAACTGCCCCTGCCGGCTAGCTCAAGAATCACAGTGCAGCTTACGGATAAAAATACTGACAATAGCAAAATTTTATCGAATAAAGCAATGAAGCAAAGAAAAAATCTGATAAGAACGACGTATCCCTCTTCCGCAATTACTTCCCTTAGCCATTTTCCCTTATATTACCATATTTTATTTTGAATAAGTTTATCCAAAAAAACAATAATAATCTTGTATTATATTCGAAAGGAGTGTTAAGTTTGGCACAGCTAAATCAAATGGAACTTCAGCATTTACGTCACATGATTGGTGGTCATGAGACCGTAGCCAACAAGCTTGAGGCATACGCCCAACAATGCAACGATTCTCAGCTCAAGCAATTGTTTATACAGGATGCATCGGAGGCCAGAAATTCTAAACAAAAGCTAATGTCATTTTTGCAATAGGAGGAAATTGGAAATGAATGATAA
Source organism: Propionispora sp. 2/2-37 (assembly GCF_001298735.1). GTDB lineage: Bacteria > Bacillota > Negativicutes > Propionisporales > Propionisporaceae > Propionispora. Next base: position 106,598 of record NZ_CYSP01000003.1, read on the forward strand.
AGATATGCTCAATGATTACCTGGCCATGATAAAAGGCAGTTTAGCTACATATGCTAATGTTATTGCTGAAACCAATAATTCTCAATTACGGTCGACTTTCCAGCAAATGAGAAATCAGGATGAACAGCGCCAGTATCAGATTGTGCAAACGGCTCAGCAAAAAGGATATTACAAACCGGCCGCCCCTGCAAATCCGGCTGATATCCAGCAAGTAAAAACCGAATTAACAGCTTCTGCGCAACAATAATAAGAAATACCTGACGTCTGAAGAAATACACTTGATCCTTTATCCGGCTAAGGAAAATCAAGAAATCCACCGTTACGCTCTGGTGACGGCGGATTTTTATTTCTGCCTGAAACTCTCAGGGACAGTGAAATGACATCTTTTTCATAACCTTTGAGCCAAGAGGAATGACGCGAGGATCGACGGCAATTAAAGTTATCATTTCCAGTAATAATTATTTTTAAGGGCACTGATAGTAATACAAATTTAAATCCTATCCTTGCTACATAAAGATCACCTTTTCCGTGAATACTGCGGGAAAGGGGGGGCTCCACTCCATGTCGGATTTATTTGAGCTGCAAGAAAAAATCGAGAAATTGCGCAAAAGACTGAACGACCTGGCCCTCACTGTGCCTCTTACTGATCCCGAAATTCTAAAAATTAGTCAAGAGCTTGATGTCCTGATAGTAAAATATCAAAGGCTGCTGCAAAAATAAGTTAAGATTATTCTTTTTTATCCTTAGCCATGCCAAACACATAGTAAGAGGCAACAACAATGCCAAACCAAACTGGTGCAATATATAACGCAACTCGCGTATCATTATCAAAAAACATAACCAGCACAACAAAAATAAGGAATGCCAAGCCAAGCCAGGTTGAAACAGGAGCATGGGGCATGGGATATTTTATTTGCTTTATCTGCTCAGCAGTCAGGCTTTCCCGGTACTTTTTCTGAATAAGCAAAATTATCCCCCAAATCCAAAGTGCCCCAAATGTAGCTACACTGGTAACATAAGTAAATACCTGGGCAGGAACCAAATAGTTGAGAACCACCCCAATTAATAAAAAAACGGCTGAAATCAAAATACCTCTAACAGGTACCTGATGCGAACTTAATTTCTTAAATACCGCCGGCGCTTTTTCCTGCAATGCCAGATTATACAGCATTCTCCCTGTACTGAAAAGACCGCTGTTGCAGGAGGACAGCGCTGCTGTCAATACTACAAAATTAATGATCCCGGCCGCTGCTCTTATCCCCAGTTTATTGAATGTTAAAACAAAAGGACTCCCCATAGTACCAATTTGATTCCATGGATATAAAGACATAATTACGAATAATGCACCAACATAAAAAATCAGAATGCGCCAAAATACTTTGTCAATGGCTGCCGGCAGTGATGTTTCCGGGTTCTTGGCTTCACCAGCCGTGACTCCGACCAGCTCAATCCCCAGGTAAGAAAACATCACCATAACACAAGCCATTGCCATACCACCTATACCCTGCGGAAAAAATCCCTGATGAGTCCAAAGATTGGAAATACCAATGGCAACACCGTCATTACCCAAACCAAAGATAATCATAGCTAAGCCGGCAAAAATCATGATCAAAATGGTTACTATTTTTATCAGGGCAAACCAAAATTCAAACTCTCCAAATGCACGAACACTGATTATATTAACAGCAGTCATAACAACCAGTGCCAATAGCGCAGGAATCCATTGCGGAACTTCAGGCAGCCAGAAAGTAACATACACTCCAACTGCCGTAATCTCGGCCATACAAGTCACGACCCACATAAACCAATATGTCCAGCCAGTAATATATCCGTAAAGCGGTCCCAGAAAAATATTCGCATGTGCACTAAAAGTCCCGGATACCGGATAGGCAACAGCCACTTCACCTAAGGCCCGCATAATATAAAACATAATGATACCTGCAAATAAATAGACAAGCATCAACGACGGACCCGCTGTTTTTATCGCTGCACCGGCTCCAAGGAACAAACCTACGCCAATTGCCCCGCCAAGAGCGATCAATTGAATATGCCGTTCTTCTAAACCCCGATGTAAATCTTCATGCAATGCATTATCTTTTTCCATATGCATCTCTCCATTTCTAAGTTTCAGCAATTATTCAGTGTACTATTTTTACCCCCGGTTATTTATATTACCATAATGAAACTATAGTGTCATTATTTTTGTATTATTCAGTATATTCAAGCACTATAATTTTCTTTCAACCAGGATAAAAGCGTCAATAAACATTTCTTTGTCGATGCTCTTATCCCGCAACCTTAAGCAATCATCGCAAGCCACTGGAAACAAACTAAAACAACCCTAGTTGTCCGGTCACAACTCACAATAATCAAGCTTCTTCTAACCTGTCCGTTTGCTGGCCTTTAACAAATGAAATAATCCAGCCCCAACAAAAAAGCCTGCAAGGAGCATTCTCCCCGCAGGGCCTCTGTAAAGTATTTTAATGTTTTGAGTACCTGATTTTTTCTGAAAACACACTGTCTGATATACCGAAGAGGTTGTCTAACAAGGCCGTTCTAAACATTCCGGTCCCCTGTACACGTTGAGAAATTTCTCCGCCGATTCCCATTAAAGCGGTCGCCAAAATCGTCCCGGCGATAATGTGTTTACCGGAAATAAAGCTTGCAATCAAAACGTTTAACATACAACCCGTACCTGTAATCATAGAAAGCATTTCACAGCCGTTTGCAATCAGATAGGTATCCCTTCCGTCCGTAATTATATCAACATTACCGGTTGCGGCGACAACAGCACCGGTTTTTAATGAAAGTGCCTGTAGCAGTTTTATGCTATCATCCAGATTATCGTTAGTAAGAATATCCTGATCACCAACATCTATCCCCCTTGCATGGCTTTCAACGCTGCAAAGTGCCCTAATTTCCGACATATTGCCTTTAATAACGTTAGGGTGGCATTTGGAAATAAATCGCTTGGCAAAGTCAAGCCTTAGATGACTGCAGCCAATACCAACAAGATCAATAACCGAAGGAATATGCCTTTCGCAGGCTACTTTACCGGAAAGCAGCATTGCCTGCATGCGCTGGTCAGTAATATTGCCGAGATTTACAGCTAATGCCTTTGCTGTGGCTGTGATCTCCGAAACCTCCGCCGGATGTTCTGCCATAATAGGTTTTGCGCCAACAGCAAGAACCACATTAGCACAGTCGTTAATGGAAATAGGATTTGTAATGCAGTGAATTAACGGTTTCTGTGCCTTAACCTGGCATCGTATCTTCAGCAGATCAGTGATACTGAATTTTGGGTTGATCATACACTTTTGCTCCTAATCTCTTTTGAAAAGTTGCCAGTATGCCTGCCTTTCTCAGTGCGCTAAGAAAAACATATGCAATCAGTCCGCCAATCAGCGTGCCGGAAATAAATAACGGGACATAAAACATCCAGGTAAGCCCTTCTTTGCCCCAGAGAAAAGTCATGACAGGATAAGAAACAATAGCTCCAACAATGCCTGTTCCGACAACCTCTCCGATAACGGCACAAATCAATATGCCTCCAGATATTCTATACAAGATTCCTGATAACATGGCTCCAAAAATCGCTCCTGTCAAAGCCAGCGGCGGAATACCCATGAACATCATCCGGATTACGCCAATCAGCGTTGCACAAAGCAGGGAATACCACGGACCGAGGAACACAGCGCAAACAATGTTTATAAAATGAGCCATCGGACACATTCCTTCAATCCGAAGAATAGGCGAGATAACTACCCCGACGGCAATCAACATTGACAGCATAACCATTTTTAAAAGTCCGGATTTCTCTTTCAAAAAAAAACACCTCACAAACAATATTTATTTTTTAAGCATAACCTGCTTAAACCCCTGTCCGAATGGATTACGCCATACAGGGGAATAAATATCGTCAGCAAGGTATGACTAACTAAATAGCTTTTCCCCATGGCATATAACCAATCAGGCCGGTCGAAGCTAAAAAGCTTCCTCTCATCTCGAAACACGAGCTCCCTCGCTATTTAGCTGTCTTTTAGCTCCAGGCGCAGGACGCTCCTCCTCCACCTAGCATACTTTGTACTACATAAAAACAGGATACACCCATCGGCATATCCTTCTTGTATTTATAACATAACACCACAGGCTTCCCTACGTTGGCATTATCCAAATCAGGTATATGGGTCAAAGTTTGATTACTTCCTCTCAGCCTGCCATACAAGCTCCCCGGAATATTCGATTGCGTTCATTATAACATAAATACCTATTTTTATCTATAATATCCTGTATACTCTTCCAAAGATTTTATAAATTCCTCTAAGTTCGGTAACTTCCCGGTCGTCTCGCCTTCCTGCAACAACCGTAATGGATATATAAAACAAACCAACAGTTGAGTAACCACGATGCTATGACAGAGGTAATATTTGTATTTTGTCGAATTTATACTTAAAACTACTTATTGCGAGGTGTTTACCATGTCGGCTACGAACTCAACAGACTATACTTACAGGGTTGTTTTTATCCGTCACGGACAAAGCGAATGGAATCGGACCAACCGCTTTACCGGTTGGACGGATGTTGATCTGACGGCTGAAGGAGTGGATGAAGCCCGTAAAGCGGGAAAGCTGCTGCACCTGGCTGGATATCAGTTTGATAAGGCTATTACTTCTTGCCTGAAACGGGCCATTAAAACTATGCATATCGTGTTAGAGGAAATGGATCAGCTTTGGATACCTGAATATAAAACCTGGAAACTGAATGAGCGCCACTATGGCGCTCTGCAGGGGCGTAATAAAGCGGAAACCGCTCAAATCTTTGGTGACGAGCAAGTTAAAATTTGGCGCAGAAGTTATGATATCGCTCCTCCTGCTTTGTCAAAAGAAGATCCGCGTTTTCCCGGTCATGATGTCCGTTACGCCGCCATTCCGCAAGATCAGTTGCCAGCCACCGAATCATTGAAAGATACCGAGAAACGGGTTATTGCCTACTGGCAGGAAACCCTGACACCGGAAATTCTTCAGGGACGCAGCTTGCTGGTGGTAGCCCATGGCAACAGTTTACGTTCCCTGGTCAGACATATTGATAAAATCAGTCCTGATAACATCATGGCAGTGGAAATCCCAACCGGCATACCGCTGGTATATGAGTTCGCTGCCGGCCTGCAACCACTACGTTCGTATTATTTACAAAATCCCTAATATCCCTATACCTTTATCTTGTTTACAAAAAACTAGCAAGCCAGTATAAGCGGCCGCTAGTTTTTTTTGCTAAAAAATATTTTAGCAGCAGTGGCACTTTTTCGCTTACACCATATTCTATAGCAACAGGTTGAAGAGCTGATGTTAGCTGAAGCTAATCATTTTTTGAGCACCTAGTTAGCTTTAGCTAACCTTATTTTATCCTCAATGTTATAGAGCTGATAAAAAGTTAGCCTGGGTAAACTTAGAAGGAGGTGAACGTATGAATATTACAGCAAAATCAACTTCACTGGCAGACCTTGTGGTAGGCGCAACCTGCAAAATATCCTCTGTAGAGCTTAAAGGGTTATTGCGCCGAAGGGTTATGGATTTAGGAATGGTTCCCGGAACCCCCGTGCAATGCATTCGGAAAAGTCCGTCCGGCGACCCTATCGCCTTTGGAGTCCGCAATACCACTGTTGCCCTGCGCAGTGACGATGCCAGTATGATCAAGGTATATCCCTATATAGTGTATGGAGGCGAATCAGTATGAATGAAGAGAATCATTGTCGGATATTACGGGAACATTTCGGAATATCCTCTGTTCCGGAGCAATATGTCGTTGCTCTGGCCGGGAACCCGAATGTTGGCAAAAGTACTGTATTTAATGCTTTGACAGGACTTCACCAGCATACCGGCAACTGGCCGGGTAAAACCGTTGATAATACACAGGGAACCTTTTCCCATCGTAAAAAGAAATTTTTATTGGTTGACCTGCCGGGAACGTATTCTCTATTGGCACACACCACAGAAGAACAAATTGCCCGTGACTTTATTTGCTTTGGCAAGCCGGATACTACCGTTGTCGTTTTAGACGCAACCTGCCTGGAGCGCAACCTGAACCTGGCCCTGCAAATCATGGAAATTACTCCCAGCGTAGTTATCTGTGTCAATCTTATGGATGAAGCCAACAAAAAAAATATTACAATTCATTTACAAGAATTAGAAAAAGAACTAGACGTTCCAATTATAGCTACTATTGCCCGTAGGGAAGAAGGAATAAACAATTTAAAAGAAATAATCCACCAGGTTAGCAGCGGCCTTCGTAAAAGCAAGCCTAAACAGACCATTTATTCCCCGGAAATTGAAGAGGCCATTCAAGCACTCCTCCCCTCTATCCAACCTATTGTAAGTCACAAGCTAAATCCTCGCTGGGTTGCGCTGCGCTTATTAGATGGAGATAAAACAATGATTGAAAACATCACTCGCTATTTAAATTTTCAAAATGAAACTGACTTAAGGGAGGTTGCTTATTTATGAACGGAATAGATAAATCAATGCCAACTTTTGCCGAAATCTGCACTGTGGCAGACAAACTGCGTCTCAGTTCCGGTAATACGTTTAGTGATCAGATTGTTTCCGATATTTACGCTAACGCTGAACAGATAGCACACAAAGTAGTTCGAAGCCAAATGCAAACGAAAGCCAACTGGGAAACAAAAGTTGATGATATCCTTACCTCCCGCCTGTTTGGCTATCCCATCATGCTAGCACTGTTAGGAATGGTATTTTGGATAACAATTGAAGGAGCTAATGTACCTTCCGGCTTGCTGGCCGATGCTTTTTTTGCCTTTCAAGAGCAGCTTACTATATGGTTTCAAGCTGCCGCCGCTCCCGCTTGGCTGCATGGTGTGCTGGTCCTGGGTCTCTACCGCGGCTTGGCCTGGGTGGTATCTGTTATGCTGCCGCCAATGGCTATTTTCTTCCCCTTATTTACATTGTTGGAAGATCTCGGTTATCTGCCAAGAGTTGCTTTCAACATGGATAATCTTTTCAAAAAATGCAAAGCTTGCGGCAAACAGGCTTTAACCATGTGTATGGGCTTTGGCTGCAACGCTGCCGGTATTGTGGCCTGCCGGATTATTGACTCACCGCGGGAACGGCTGATTGCCATGCTGACCAATAACTTTGTACCTTGTAACGGCCGTTTTCCTACCCTTATCGCTATTGCAACCATTTTTGTCGGCGGAGCCTTCGCCAGCGAGCTGGAAACAGCCGTTGCTTCCATGGTGATTACCTGCTTGGTTCTTCTTGGTATTGCAGCAACCTTTGCCGCATCCTGGATTTTGTCCCACACCATATTAAAAGGCGAGCCTTCCTCTCTGGTACTGGAATTACCGCCTTACAGGCCGCCACAAATCGGCGCGATTATTTACCGCTCCCTGATCGACCGGACACTTTTTGTCCTAAGGCGTGCCGTTATTATGGCAGCTCCTGCCGGTGCGATCACCTGGATCCTTGCCAATGTTTACATAGGTGATATGAGCATTATCGGACATTTGGCAGCCCTTTTACAGCCTTTGGGGCATGCTATTGGCATAGACGGATTTATCCTCCTGGCTTTTATTCTTGGCCTGCCCGCCAATGAAATCGTTGTGCCCATTTTGCTCATGAGTTATTTAGCAACAGGTCAATTGATGGAGTTTGAAAGCCTGGAAGAACTTCGCCAAATTTTGGTCAGCCATGGCTGGACCTGGCTTACAGCAACTTGTTCGATGTTATTTTGTCTTCTTCATTGGCCATGCACAACCACACTGCTTTCCGTCTATAAGGAATCCGGCAGTGCCAAGTGGACGTTTCTTTCCTTTCTTATCCCCACCATCGTCGCTTTTACAGTCTGTTTTATTGTTGCACAAAGCGCCAGGGCTTTGGGCTTGGCCTAACTATAAATGATTAATTAAAAATGAGGTCTGGGCAACGGCATGTTCCAGATCTCAATCATTTACAGCAGTTAAATCAATTGAATAGATGCGCCGCTCTTAATCAATCACAATCATCAGAATGAACATGTTCTTCCCCATCGGCATCAATATTCGTAACCGATAACTCCGCATATATGACATTCTTTAACACCTGAATCCGCTGCTGCAATTCCGCCAACCGCTTCAGCACCCCGCGTACTACAATAATTTCGAGGCATTGATGAAAATTTAAATGGATATGCATAGTCGACACAATTTCATGATGATAATGATGTTGTAAATCAGTAAGACTATCTGACAAATGATGATTGTATACAATCACAATCGTTCCGGCAACACTTTCTTCAAGCTGAAGCCGCTTGGGGTCTATCAGCGCTTTCCGAACTAAGTCGCGAATCGCTTCTGAACGGTTTCCATATCCCTGCCCGGATATCATCTGGTCAAATTGTTCCACTAATTCCCGGCTCATGGAAACACCAAAACGCACTATTTCGGTTTCCTCCATTACACCGCCCCCTTCATGTTATATTTTATTAAATCGCAGCATTTTCACCGGGTGAGTAACCTGTCTTCAGGAAATGAAAGAAATTCCTCGATTTTGTCCCGCCAATTACGAGGAATTTCTTACTGATCAGCCTCATTCTCCTTGAATCCAGAATATACAAGGGGTTGCTCTTACTGAACAGCAACCCCTGCCTGAAAAAAGTTTTACCTAGATTTAATTTACCACATCATGAAAAAATCCTGCAGGAGCTAACTATCCTGCAGAATTTTTTCATGGACTTTTTTATAATACCTGGCACCACTTTACCATGCTACAGTTTACAGCAATGCTAAAAGTTCCTCCGGTTGTTTAATAACTACCCTGGCACCATTCTGCAGCAGTTCCTCTTCCTCCCGGAAACCCCAGGCAGCACCTACGGCATACATGCCGGCTGCCGTGGCCGTTTGCATGTCGACACCGGAATCGCCAAGATACAGATATTTTGCCGCCGGGATGCCGGAAAGTCCGGCTATCTCCAGTGCTGATCCCGGGTCCGGTTTCTTCGGCACTCCCTCTCGTGCACCAAAAACGAAGCGAAATCGCTGACTGCCAAAATACCGTTCAATAATAATCCGGGTAAACGAATCGGCTTTGTTGGACAGGACGGACAGCTGAATCCCTTTTGTCTCCAAAGCGTCAAGCAACTGGTTGATACCGTCATATGGTTTTGTTTGTTCATGCCAACGGCGGCCATACTCGGTCCGGAATTCTTCCAAACAGGCTTCTCTCAACTTTTTATCTTCGCTATTTGCCGCCGGCAGCACCCTTTTTACCAGCGTTTCCATGCCGTTGCCAATAAAATATTTATATTTTTCCGTATCATGCACAGGAAAACCGTGCTTTTGCAGTACGACGTTCATAGAATTGGCCAAATCGTCCAGCGTATCTAACAATGTCCCGTCTAAGTCGAATAGTATACCGCTATACTTCATGCGTATCCCCTCCAGATAAGCTCTTTAGTCCTATTTTGCCACAAAAAGACAAAATCCTGCCTGCATGTCCAGTCACGCTCCTGCAGGTCTCCATTTTTCCTCACTATCCGTGTAGGCGCGCACCCTATCAAAAAAATTAATTCCATTTTTATAAGCCCTTCGCATTATTGTTTTGACTTCCTTAAAAAAATTCTCTGTATTGGCAATGCGCCAAAACCACTGCGGCTAACCATTAAATTCGTACGACCCAATGGTATCGTGTCCAAACAGACCCTCCTGGCACAACAATCCGTGCCCCCAAGGCCAACATATTAGTTTCGGGCAAGCTTCTCGAAAATCCTATAATAGTATCTTCTTCAGTGGCATCCTGGGACTCACCGGTTCAGGATAAGTATGGATATAGCCTATTCTCAGGAGCATCTGAATATTTTCGCGAATTCCTAATGCAGCTGAAATTTCATTTTTCGTTACAATTTCTTCCAGCATCTGTGTCATAGGATGGATTGCTATTTTTTTGTCCCTGATCTTAAGCCATATATTTTGCAATTTTCTTCCCACACCGATCAATTCAGGAACAGAAGCTCCATTACTGGTAATCACCAACCAGCCGCCGCCTGTTGCTACTTGTTCTCGTATGTTTTTTATCGTTGCTTCCCGGAAACTGTCCGTCAATACCGACTGACGGGAGTAAAAATTTTTAACATACCATCTGGCCAGCCCTTCTATTTCCATAGTTTCCGGTGTTAACCCATTTCCGTACTGCTTGATATCCTGGTTCGACCAGCGAATCCACTGAGCTAACTCCGCCTGCTTCTCATGATTATCAGCCTGTAATTTATTGGCCCAAACAGTCCCCTCGGCAAGATAACTCCCCTCCTGTGATTTTCTTGGGTAATAAATGAAATGTTCTTTGTTTTCACCGGTGAGAAATTTAATATCTTCCCGGGATATTTCATCCGTAAGGAAATGATTTCTTACCGTTCTGCGCAGTTTCATAGGCTTAACGGCAACAGCTTCCGAAACATCCCTTTTATATAGTTGTACGTCTACGAGTTCTTCAGCCTTGGGCTGTTGAGCCAGAATATGAACATTTGCCTCGTATCCCTGACTTTTTGCCGCCACAACCAGGTTCTCCAGAAAAGCCCCGATTGAAATCAACAGTTCCCGGTTATCCGGGTCAACTGCAGGCAGCCACCTGGCTTCAGACGAACCAATAATCCAATGATGATCTGTAATCATTTTCACTGTCCAGGGCTGGGCATTATGTCCGCTGGGAGCCAAAGACGCCAGATAGAGTAAATCGGTATATTCTTTCCTTTCTCTTTTCGCATTCTCGGAAAAACGCTCTCTGCTTACGGTTTGCAATTGCATTAAAGAGTTTGCCATGGAGAATCCCCCTACTGCGGCAAGTCCCCAGGCACTATATTTCATAAATTGCCGCCGGTTCATAATTACCTCCACATCGAATTTACAAACTTATTGACTTACTTTTGTGTATTGAGCTACTTTTTGCCCTGCAATATCAGCCGCTTTATGAACAGCCTCCAGTACCGTTACTTTTTTGCCTACAAAGGTATAAGGAATATAGGTTTTATTAGTGGCCATCCCGCTTACTTCGTCTACCAGGACGTACTGTTGAGTTATTACATCATACAGGCGAATTTTCAAGGTTGCTTCCGATTTAATTGCCTTATAAAATAAAATCTCTCTAAAATCCGACTTAGCCGGCAATATTTCCACCACCAGCACTTGTTTTGCACCTGTCTTGTTAGCCAATTTCAGTAATTCCGGCCGTTCCGCTTTAGATAAATCATTAGTGATATCTCCCACCGGCAGTTCTCTATCCAGCAAGACCTTGCTCTCCAAATGCTTCTTTAAAGCTGCGAAAACTTTCTGCTGCAATTGACTACCGTAAGTTTCCTTTGATTTGTCTACAACAGCTAAAAGAATATTCTGCTCAAACATGTCGTTATGCTCTTGTGCCAAACTTACGCTAACCACCCCCATACTACTCATAATCATTATCAGAATACCAAAAATGTAACAAAGCCTTCGCAAATTATATCCTCCTTAAGTATTTAAATTAGTTTTATAAAACTAACTAAAGTCTATTTAAAACCCGCTAATTGCGGGCTATATTTTCTAATACTTTCTTTAAAAGCAATGCAAGCGTTTCCCTCTCACGTTCATTCAGTGTCGCCGTAATATAACTGGCAAAATGATAGTAACCCTCATCCTCAACGTCAATGATTTGTTTTCCTTTATCCGATAACCGTACATATACTACACGCAAGTCGTTCTCTGACGGAAATTTTTCGATTAACCCGCTTTGCATTAGTTTATTTACGGCAACGGTTACGGTTGATCTTTGAACTCCAAATCCCTCGGCAAGTTCGGTAATTGTAGGATTAGTCCGCTCTCTTATTGCATGAAGATAGTGCAATTGGGTTATTGATAAATTAAATAATTCTTTACTATTAGGCGTCTCTTCCTTATATTTTCGCATACACTCGCGCATTGATTCAGACAAGATACCGATCGCTTTGACGATTACATCTTCAGCCGCCATGAGGATATCCCTTTCAATAATTAGTTTCGCAAAACTAATTATATGCCAATCTCCAGTCTTTTGTCAAATACCAATAGATCCATGGTATCCGCTAGTTTTTCCTCTTACTATTCGGCTGCATATGATTGTGCTCCGTGAAGTTGCGGGGTATTTCGCCCCGGTAACTTAGATTGAATAATCACAGCTTCAGGATGGAGGAGCCAGCGGTTGACAAGCGTCCAAACCAGGGTAAGCCCCAGTACAATTCCGGCACATACTTGAAAACCGGTATGCCAGTCCGTCTCCACTCTTGCCCAAGATATGGCAGCCGCACAGGAATACCATATCCAGGCAAACCGCGGAAAATAGAGCGTTAGCAAAAAAGCCATCGCAAAAGAATGTGTCGCATGCCCGCTGGGGAACCCGCCGGTGCCACCGTTGGGACGCAGATACCAGGGCTCCAGGTGCAGCAGTTTAATTCCCTGAACGGAAAGCCAGACGGAAAGATCAACTGCCAATGTCAGTTTAATGACACTTGTCAGGCGCTTGCGCCAAGCCCAGGCAATAATAAGAAAATTGGAGAATATTAAAAACAGATCATTTCCTGTGCCGCCCAGAAACTCTGCCGCAGACCATATCAGGTGGTTGCGGTATACCGGAACGGTAAGAACTACAATTCCGGTTATCACTCCTACAAGCAGCGCCATCACCAAAGCTTTACGCAAAGAGTGCCTGTGTCCAAGGAATTCAAACAGTGCTTTCATGAATATCCTCCTGTACGTTTTAATTTATTGTCCATAAGGCATCGGGAAAATTCCGCTGAAATCTTTAGCAGAATACACCGCAATCTCCATTTCAGGTATCCCGCCGCGTGTTATGGGAACCATTCCCACGTACTCAATATCGGCAAAATAAGCTTGATATCGTGGCAAAGCTTTTTTTACCGCATCTTTTCGCCCAATAATCAGAGCATTCCGCCCCCAATAGCTTTTTACATTGTATAAATAAGCGTAATGATGGGGTTCATTGCTTAGGCATAAAACCGGCAATCTCCCCTTTAGAACATAGTCTATCTTTCCCGCATCAATCCAATGGGGAGCAACAATAAATTGTCCTTCAGCATGAAGCACTCCCTGCTCTTCAAGAAATACCGAGAGGTTCTGCCAGTCCAATGCTTCCACTGTCGGATCGCCTGCCTGAAACCATTGCGGCTCAACCTGGCGTAACCAGCCGGTTGCCGTATGACTGCCAAGTATGGTTATCAGAAATAAGAATAAAAACACACAAATTTTCAGCCATACCTGGGCAATTCTTTTTACCGGTAGCCATTCTGCGGCCGCTCGCCCCAACAGAGGCATGGCCATAAGATAGCCCGGAGCCTGCCAGTGAAACAATCCCTGCGCACCCCATAATGTTGCGGCGGTAAAAAAAACAATCGGCCCCATAGCAAAACAACATAAAAACCACTGTTTTTGCTGCAAAGAGTCCGACTTTTCATTTCCCGGACCAGACAGACAGGCTTTCAGTAAAACACCGGCTAACGGCAGCCAAATCCAGGGTAAAACCCAGGCTGCCTGCCCGGCAATATTGCCTAACATACGTAATGGATAAAAGCCTGTAGCCACAGCCCTGCCACTTTGAAACAAAAAAGATATCCAGTGATGCTCCTGATTCCAGATGACAACCGGCAAAAACACAAGTGCAACAGTTCCGGCGGCAAGATAAGGCCCTGCGTTTACCAGCAGTCGGCGATGCGCCTTGCTGGTCACCAGAAAAAGAAAACCGCCAAGTAACAAAAACGCAGCGTGATATTTGGCCAGCATGCCCAAACCAATAAAAAAACCGGCTGTCAGCCACAGTTGTGGGGAACTCTGATTCGTAAAAATCAACTTTACCAGCAGCAATACGGCAGCCGTCATAAAAAACATCAATGGTCCGTCAGGCAAAATCCAACTGCCGGTACTCAGACTAAAAACAGCGGAAATATTTAAAAACAAGGCAGTGTAATATCCGGCCCGATCGCCGAAAAGTTTTCCGCCAAGACGGTACATCATCCAGGTTGTAGCGGCAAACATCCCGATAAAAGGAAGGCGCAGCACCAGACCGGCCTCGCTTCCGGTAAGCCGGGCAGTCAGCCATATTATCCATAAATGCAGCGGCGGATGATCAAAATAACTCCAGCTAACATCCCGGGCCATAGATACCACATACGACTCATCTACTCCGAGGCCGATAGCTCCGGCCAGAACAATGCGAAACAGTGTACTGATGATAATGATCACTATGACTAGAAAAGATGGATTTACAGACATGTACCGCCGGCTCCTTTTGTATTTAAAATGTTAATCCGAAAGTGTTGCTGTTGTCCGGATATGTTGAAGTTTCTTGGATTTTACCGCTTGCAGTCGTTTTTTAACCATTCTCAGCTTAAAAACCATCCAAACCGCTTCCAGGAAAATCTTACCGGACATCTTGGATTGTCCTGTCGCCCGTTCTTCAAACAATATTGGAATCTCCCGGATGCGGAAGGACTGTAAAAAAGCACGATACGTCAACTCAATTTGAAAGGAATATCCGTTAGACCGGACATCATCTAAATTGATCGTTTCGAGTACTTCCCGGCGAAAACATTTATAGCCGCCTGTCAGATCTTTAAACGGAAGCCCCAGCAGCAGGCGGGAATATAAACTGCCGCCATAACTAATGACGCGGCGAATTACGCCCCAGTTGGAAACTCCGCCACCGGGAATATAACGGCTGCCCAGCACCAGATCATACTGGTCAGCCACCGCCAGAAATTGTGCCAAATACTTTGGATGATGAGAAAAATCGGCATCCATCTCAAAAATGTATTGATAATTTCTTTCCAAAGCCCATTTAAAACCGGCTATATAAGCAGTTCCCAGCCCCATTTTCGCCGGCCGTTTCAATAAGAACAAACGCTCAGGATACTCATTTCGCATCAGTTGACATACCAGTTCGCCAGTACCATCAGGCGAATTATCATCAACAATAAGGATATGAAAGTCTTGCTCCTGACAATAAATCAGCCTTAATAAGGCTTCCAGATTTCTTCTCTCGTTATAAGTGGGTATAACGATCAGTTTCATAGGCAGGTACCCTCTTTTCCGGTTTATCGTTTTGTTCACCAAACGTAACCCAATGGTTCAACAGAAAGTTCAGACCGCTGACTGCAGCAATCGAAACAACCTGTGACGCAAACTTGCCGGCTTGTATGTACTTGACCAGAAACTCTAAGACAAGAAGATTAAGAGCCAGATTCATCGTGCTGATCATAAAGAAACTCACATATTTCCGGGAAATACCTTTTTCCCTGGCACGGCCTTTAAAAGTCCATAGTGTATTCCAGATAAAATTATTGGTAACAGCAACGACGAAAGAACAGCCGGAAGCCAGCAGATAGCCGGCCCCGTTCAGAAGCATATACCCATAGATCAGCAGATTAATACCCGTTCCGGACAATCCTACAATAGCAAATTTCAGCAGCAGCTTAAGCAATAAAACATCTCCTCGCCATGACTTTCCTGTCAAATTACTGCAACTACTTTCATTGTATAATTCTCCGCCAGGGAAACAAGGCAACTTAGGTTAACTTTAGGTTATTTTTATTTACCGACAGACCCCTCTCTGCATAAGAAGGGATAAATCTGCAACCTTTGCTAATTGCGGGAAGATTGAAAATCCTTCATAAATCACATATAATAAAAACGATTTAAGGAGGTAATACCATGAATACCAGCGTTGAAAATCATGTAGGACACCTGATTCAACAAATTTCTCATCTATTGGAACAACTGTATAATAAAAATTTAGCCAATGAAGACTTATCGATTTCCCATGCCAGGGTGATCTATCTCCTATATCAGAATGATGGTATGACACAATCGGAGCTGCAGCAGGATTTGCTAATTAAAGCATCCTCGATTACAAAGTTAATTGATGTTTTAGCACAGAAAGGACTGGTAAAGAGAGAAACCTCCCGGGAAGATGCTCGTATCAAAAGAATTTATTTGACGGATGAAGGCCGGAAAAAAGAAGAAAAGTTATGCAAAATCCGCGAGGAAACGGAAGCCAGATTATTGCATATGTTAACGAAAAATGAGAAAAAAGAACTAATAAGTATGCTAAAATCAATTAAAACCGTAATACGTTAGAAAAAGGTTTTCTGTTGTCATTTAATTAGTTTCCAAACTAATTAAATGGTGTTATAATAAAAACCATGATTACAGTCTATGAGGTGAATCTATGAATACTGCAACTCAATCAATCCAGACTAACCGTTTGTGGATGGCAGTTATATTAGGCTGCTTAGCAGGCATGGGGCCATTGTGCACCGATTTGTATCTGCCGGCACTACCACAAATTGCAACGAATTTGAGTACCGGGGCATCCCTGGTGCAGCTTAGTTTGACAGCAACCCTGACCGGTGTCGCCATTGGCCAGATCTTTATTGGTCCGAACAGTGATATTTACGGCCGTAAGAAACCTTTAGTTCTATCTTTAATTATTTTTATTGCTGCTTCTTTCTTATGCTCTTTTGCAACTTCCATAGGTGAGTTGATCCTATTTCGTTTTATCCAGGGTCTTGCCGGATCCGGCGGAATTGTCTTAGCTAGAGCCATTGCTTGCGACCTGTATTCCGGCAGGGAACTGACAAAATTCTTCTCCCTGTTAATGCTAATCAATGGCATTGCTCCTATTTTTGCACCGGTAATCGGCGGTCAAATTCTTGCAATAAGTGATTGGAAAGGAATTTTCTTTACCTTAGGCCTATTCAGCATACTCTTGCTTTTAGCGGTGGTCTGGGGTCTGAAAGAAACCTTGCCTGAAGAACGTCGTAATGAGGGTAGTCTGAAAATGACCTTCACTACATTTAGCCATTTTTTATCTGACAGGGTTTTTGTCGGTTATGTTTTGGTGCAAGGCTTCATCGTAGCCGGTCTGTTTGCCTACATAGCAGGTTCTCCCTTTGTCCTGCAAACCGTTTACGGCCTATCGGCAGAAGCCTTTAGTTTATGCTTTGCCGGTAACGGAGTGGGAATTATGTTGTTCGCCCAATTAACTGGATATTTTACCGGTAAATTTAACGAGAAACAACTGCTTGCTTTCGGGCTCAACCTTGCGCTGGCCTGCAGCGTGTTGCTATTTGTTATGAGCCTGATCAACGTATCTATCCTTTTATTCTTACTCCCGCTGTTTATCATGGTATCCTGTATCGGAATCACAACTACCGCCAGTTTTTCCCTTGCCGTACAGCGTCAGCCTGACTCGGCTGGCAGCGCCTCTGGATTGCTTGGTGTAGTGTCCTTTATCTTGGGCGCTGTAGCCTCTCCTTTGGTTGGTTTAGGTAGCGGAACAACAGCCATTCCCATGACGCTAGTCATAACAATTGCCAACTTACTAGCCTGTGTAAGTTATGTCAGACTATCCAGATAAACTCAGTATACCGTATCAACTTTCCGACTCCGACAGTTTACCGGTGACAATCTTCACCCAAACCGTGTAATAAACAAAAGCTGTACAAGCAATAAGTGCCGCGGCAAAGAGATACACGCCCCGGTATCCAATATGAGAAGCCACAATACTAAGCAAGAAAGAACCAAGTCCAACACTGATATCCAAAGCTAAAAAGTACGTAGCAGTAGCCACCCCCGCCCTTTGCAGCGGTGAAAGTTGTACGGCCAGCGTCTGAAAGACCGGACTAAGCGCACCAAAACCGATGCCAATGATTCCGCCAGCTATTAACAAACCGGCGAACCCCTGAGCCTGGCTCAAAGCAATCAAACCAGCGGCAAACAAGAAAAATCCCGGATATACAACACTATTTGCACCAGCACGGTCGAATAACTTCCCCACCACCGGCCGGGTAATCACAATCAGCAGCGCAAATACGGCGAAAAATAAGCTTGTATACTCCGCCAGATTCAATTGTTTAGCATATAAGGGAATAAATATCAACACTCCCGCATAAGCAAAAAATACCAGACCGCCAACTAATGCCATGGGCAAGGCTGCGGTTTCAATAAAGTTATTCCAGTCCAAGGACTGATTTTTTTTAGGAACGGCCCCATTGCCCAGCTTCTTAAAATTGCTGCCGGTACCAGTCCAAAAAGCTAATACTGCCAAAATAATACATCCAGCAATTAAGACCCGGAACGGATAATGAGAAATGATGGTCAAACTAAAGAAGGGCCCCATTACCATCGCTAAATTTGAAAACATGGCAAAATAGCCAATGCCTTCCCCCTTGGATTGTGCAGGAAGGAGCAAGGCTGCCACTGCCGCCACAGCGGTGGTGCCTACGGCAAACACGGCTCCGTGCAGCAAACGTATCGCCAGTAAAACATGAAGGGCATTTACGCCTAAGTACATGATACTGATTGCTAGAAAAATCCCCAGTGACAAAACTAATAGCTTTTTTTTATTACACTCGTCGATCCACTTGCCTGCCAATGGCCGGCAGAGTACAGCGCCAATCTGAAAAAAAGTCATAGCCAACCCCGCCTGCCACGCATTTCCATTCAAGGCTTCCATGACAAAAACCGGCAAGGCGGCAATTAAAGCATAGTGTGTCATATATTGAAAAAAACTGCTAAAGCTCATTCCTAAAAAATCTTTGGTCCATATCGACTGTTTATTCATGATTTCACCTGATATCCGTGTACATTTAATTATACAGCTAGATTACTCTTCTTCCTCTCCTTGTTAAACAAATCAATTCTTCGCTTTACGCAGCAACCCTGCGGCGAATGAACAAAGCCAGTATCCCCCCGGCAAAACATACTATGGAAACAGTAAAAAATACATCCTGAAAAGATAATATAGATGATTGGCGTGTAATCATTGAATTCAGAAGGAGTTTAAATTGGGCATACTGCTGCGGCAAAAGCCCCTGTCCGGTTAACCATCCATGGGCCGCAGCAGATATCATGGCATCATCCATTCCCTTGTCTCCCCATAGCGCCCGCAATACCCGGGATATTTCCTGCGAAGAATAAGCCGCAGGAGTCAAGTATTCCTTTAGTACCGCCGTATGATATATTTCCCGGCGAGTCAGCAATGTTTCGGCAAAAACCACACCAATACTGCCACCTATAATTTTCGCCAGATTAAATATCCCGGAACCGACGCCAATTTTATTTTTGGGAAGGGTTGATACGGCACAATTGGTCAACGGTGACATGGTGAGGCCAAGCCCCATTCCAAATAGGGACAACCGAATAAAAAAATCACGGTTTGAATAATCGGCACTGATGGTGTCCAGCAAATAAAGCGAAAAGGCAATCAACATAATCCCTGTAACCGCAGGCAGGCGTGATCCAAACCGATCCGCTAGTCGCCCGCCAATAGGGGAAAATATTACCATGGAAGCAGTCATTGGCAGTATCATTAGTCCAGCGGTAGTGGAACTGTAGTCCATAATTGATTTTAAGAAAAAAGGCAGTAGAAAATTTCCGCCATAAAAACCGACGAAAGAAATGAAACCAACAAGATTGGCAACAGAAAAGGTAAGGTCACTAAACAGCCGCATATCAATCATAGGTTTTTCCACGCTGAATTCTACCAGTAAGAAAATGACAAATGCAACAAAAGCTACATAAAAAAGCGAAAAAATATACAAAGATTCCCAGCCTTCTTTTTGTCCTTGATTCAGCGCCACAAGTAGTGAACTGATACTGGTTATTAAAAAAACGGCACCTAAATAATCAATCGAAACACCTGCACTGCGACTGGATCTCGGTATTACGGCCAGAGCAAAAATAACACTGATGATGCAGACAGGCCCAACGGAAAAGAAAACCCACCGCCAATTCCAAAATTCAATCAGATAACCTCCAATGGTTGGCCCCATCGCACTGCCAGCAGCCGCCATCGCGCTCCATATGCCCAAAGCCTGTCCCCGTTCGTGAGGTTCAAACGTTTGCGCGACAATAGTCATGGCATTGGGCAACAACATCCCGGCCCCCACGCCTTGAATAATGCGAAAAACTATCATCGCCGTTGAACTGGTGGCAAGGCCGCATAACAGGGAGGCTACAGTAAATATAATCATCCCTAACACATACACCAGTTTGGCCCCAAATTGGTCGCCCAGTTTCCCGGTCAAAGGAAGGATGGAGCCATAAGGTAACATATAGCCCAATGAAACCCAAACAACAGAATCCATGTTAAAATTTAAAGCCGCCATAATATTAGGGAGAGCAATGTTGACACAGCTACTGACATAGGCACTAAGCACTGTTCCAAGACAAACAGCGCATAAAATGAAATATTTCACCATAAACGAAAAACCTTCTATCTATCAAAAAATAAAATACAAGATATTTTAATCATTCATCCTGCGGCAATATTCTACAGGGAATAAGCCTGACAAAATCACACCTTCTGCTCAGGATGATCCAAATGCCCAAGTAAATCAGTCCGTAAGATCGTTATTTTCCACTCGAACTGCTCTAAACGTTCTTTCAGCATTAATTCCAAAGCCGGAATACGGGCAATTCCAACCTCGGTAATCGTATAAAATCGTTTACTGCGCGTAACGGAGTTTTCCCATTCCCCTACTATATATCCTTTATCCTCCATAATCCGTAATAAAGGATAAAGAGCATTGGTATTCGGATTATAGGCCGCCTGCGTCCGCCGCTTTATTTCTTCCGCCAGTTTATTTCCGTATGCCGGTTTCTGCTGTAATATCCTTAGTATGTATAGCCCCAGAACCAGCCTCATGTAACTTAAATAATCGTTACTTTTTATCGCCATAAACTCCCTCTTATCCTTATATTATTTTTATCATTATTAATGGTATTATTTTTTTATATACAAGTCAAACAACAAAAACAGTCATAAGAACTCAATTGCAGTTGTAAAATAAGGGCTGCCAAATGGCAGCCCTTATTTTACAATGTAAGCGTCATATTATCTTCCGTGTAGACCTGTATATTATTTTTTTGAAGCAAGGCACAGAATATCCCGTCACCAACGATCAGCTTCCCGGAAAATGTTCCGTCATAAATTATACCACAACCACAAGTTGGTGACTTTGACTTGAGTACAGCAATCTTGCAATGAACTAACTGAGCAATTTGTAAGGCAATCCGGGCACCGGTCTGAAACTCCTGTGTGACATCCTGTCCGTCTTGACAGAGAATTTTTCCATTACACTGCTCGGCACTCGGACGGGGAGTAGGCAGATTTCCCAATATTTCCGGGCAAAGTGGAAGGGCTTTCCCCTGCCGCACATTCAATAATTTGCGGAACCGGAAAAGCCTGCCCGTTATAGCGGCATTCCACCCCTGCCAGGCAGGCACTGGCTATGATCATGTATTCCACTCCCTGTCCACTTGATGATCACTTTGCTTCCTTTACAACGCCTAATCCCAGCATTAAAAATACAAATCCCGGCTTCCTGCTTCTATCTTTTTCAATTCGTCAATCGTAAGCTGTTTTACCTTTTGATTCGTAATGCTATTTAAATGATTTTCAATGGCCTTTTCCCCAAGTTCACGGGTTTCGGGACTGGCATAATCCATAAGGTACTCTTTAAAGGTTAAAATGGCATTCGGCTGACATACATTTTGGATTTCGCCACTTTTAGCCAATGGCATAAACCGGTCACCGGTCCGTCCTTTACGATAGCAGGCTGTGCAATAGCTGGGAATGTAACCGGCCTGGCAGATATGGCGCAGTATCTCATCCGGCGAGCGATGGTCCTCTACCTGAAACTGCGCAGACTCTTCCCTAACCGTATGCCTTCCCTGTTTCACCGCT
This sequence comes from Propionispora sp. 2/2-37, assembly GCF_001298735.1. Taxonomy (GTDB): domain Bacteria; phylum Bacillota; class Negativicutes; order Propionisporales; family Propionisporaceae; genus Propionispora. The sequence goes on from NZ_CYSP01000003.1 coordinate 128,353, forward strand.
TCCAGTTGTGCTTTATAGCCGCCTACCCCGACGCAGGAACCGGCACTCATCTGCGATATTCCCAGGTCAATGACTTCATCACGATAATCCGGCTTTTCTCTGGTAGACAGGATCATGCCCGTATAAGGAACTGCCAAACGCAATACCGCCACAATTTTTTTGAATTCAAAATCGTTGACTAAATAAGGGAAGGTATCTAAGTTTACCCCCTCCGCCACTCGCATACGCGGGAAAGAAAGAGTATGCGGTCCAACCCCAAATTTTTCTTCTAAATGCAGGACACCAAACATTAGGGCAACCACTTCAAACCGGTAATCATACAGGCCAAAAAGTACTCCCATGCCTACATCATCAATGCCGCCTTCCATCGCCCTGTCCATCGCCGTTGTATGCCAGTCATAATCCCGCTTAGGTCCGGAAGGATGCATTTTGGCATAGGTTTCACGATGGTAGGTTTCCTGAAAAAGAATGTAAGTACCGATACCGGCTTCTTTTAGTTTTTTATATTCTTCTACCGTGGTGGCCGCTATTTGAACATTCACTCTCCGTATCTCACCATTGTCTTTTGTCGTTTCATAAATGGTTTTCATTGCATCCGTCACATATTCTACCGGTGTTCTGACCGGATCTTCTCCCATATCCAGCATTAAGCGTTTATGCCCCAGTTCCTCCAATGCCTTTACTTCTTCCCTTATTTCCTCCATGGTCAGTTTTTTACGGGTAGTTTTATTCCGGCAGCCATAACCACAATAAAGACAGTTGTTAATACAGTAATTACTTAGATAAAGCGGTGCAAAAAGCACCAGACGTTTCCCATAAATTTTTTGTTTGACTTCCAGAGCCGTCCGGAACATCTTGTCCAGCAGTTCTTCATCTTCCAGTTGAATCAGCGCCGCCACTTCCCGCGGCGTCAGCCCTTTTGCCGCTTGAGCTTTGGCAATAATGGCCGCCAATTCGCTTTTCGGCAAAGCTGCCGTTTCTTCCAGCAGTTGGCTGATAACCATTTCATCAATAAAATCGGCCACATAGTTTTTTCCCATGTCTCTACCTCTTTCCGGCCTGTGGCTTACCTGCCAAAAAGCAAAACCCTCCATAGCGGAAGGTTTTTTGACAATAAACAGCTTACGGATCCATCCCTAAGATCAGAATTAACTCTTTTCCGCAGGCAGTCCCAAACCTCCCTTCCGGCAAAGCATTCCCTACCGGTCAGGACACATATTTTTTATTCACTTTCTATTGTAGCCCTATAAGATATAATCGTCAATTCCTTTTGCACTAAAGGCTTTTCATCAATATCCGGCACTTTCACCTACAATGACAACCGTCATATCCGCTGCTACCGGCTTTTTCCGGATTACCGAATAGACCCGGCAAATTCTGGTACTCCCCTGACAGTTCATACAGCTGCCGGTTTTAGTGCAGGGGTTTAAGATACCCAGCCTTTTGTTATTCATCGGTGATGCGATTGCTTCCAGTCTTTCAAACGCCGCTTCTTCATCCTTACATACTTTATCCACACTGACTACCACAATAACTTTTTTAGGTCCGAAACTCAACGCACTTACCCGGTTTCCCATGCCGTCAATATTAACAAGACTGCCATCCATGGTTATGGCATTGCTGCTGCTTAAATATAAATCACTCAGCAATTCTTCCCGGGCCGTAGCTACTCTTTCCTCGCTGGTAAGCCCCGATTCTCCGTGATCCAGTACCGTGCCGCCTGCCGCCCGCACCTTATCCTGGATTCCCATATCCTTTATCGTCATGGAGCCGCCAAACCCGACTTTCATCTCCGGTTTTACATGTTCCATAATAAAGTTGGCAGTTTGCTCCAAGGTAGGAAAAAAAACGGCATCAAATTCGTTTTTCTTTAATGCTTCCACTACTTTGTTCCCAATTATTTCTTTATGCCATTGCTGTACTTCCATATTGATCCCCCTATTCTTCTCTAAATGAGTCTGCACCAGCCAGCCATGCACCTGAATGTCCGGCTTCCGTCAGCACTTCAGTCTGCTTGTATACATCCTCCAGCTTTCTTGTTCCCCCGGCCACTATGATTTTATATTCGCCGAAGCCTAGAAATACCAATTTTTACCAGCATGTTCAAAATAATGGCGAAACAGCTCCGTATCGGACCTGGCCTGAGTAACGGCCAGCAGGACCCGCTTCCCCGGAGTCAGATAACTTGAATAAGCAGGCTTCAAAAAGGGATATAAGCGGTCAATCATCTGTTTTAACTGTGCCGACATCTGCCACATGTATACCGGTGTACCCAAAACAATGCCGTCGGCAGCAGCAATTGCCCTGTGCAGCGGCTGCATATCGTCCTGCAAAATACATCGTCCTTCCTTTTTACAGGCATAACAACTTTGACAGCCCCTGATATTCATCGCATTCAAGTTATATACTTCCACTTCCGTGTTCTGTCCCGTCCCCTTGATAATCTCGCCTATCAGGGCAGCCGTACACCCCTGCGGACGGGGGACTGCCGTTAATAGCAATAAGTTTTTTCATTCCCCTCCCTCCTCTCATCGTCTTCTATTCAGGCTTGACGTTAAATTCGCGTTAAAGTCTGATTTCTAAAAGTTTTTTCTGCTATAATAATACTTGCTAATGCAAGACTTAACAAGTACTCACTTAATTGTGCAATAGTATCAAATTGGATACTGTAAAAAATCATGTTCTTTCTATTGTAATACCTTAGTAAACTGGAGGAAACGAAATGAGTGATATCCGCTATATTCATGCCGGCCTCATCGCCAGGGACTGGAAAAAACTGTCTGAATTTTATATCAAGGTGTTTCGCTGCAAACCTACCGGCAGGTACCTAAATCTTACAGGCGAATGGATCAACCGGTTAACGGCTATCGACAGGGTAAAAATTATCGGCACCCATATCAGCCTGCCTGGTTGTGAAAGCGGAGAAACACTGGAAATACTGGAATATAACCCGGGTTGTTTCAGAAATAAGAACGCACAGGTGAATAACCAGGGATTTAGCCATATTGCTTTTGAAGTAACTGACCTGTATGCTGTCTTGCAAAAAATAATTGAACATGGCGGTAGTCAGTTAGGCGCTGTCATTGAAAATGACTATGATGGAATCGGCCTCTTAACGCTTGTATTCGCCAAAGACCCGGAAGGAAATATTGTCGAAATTCAAAGCTGGAAGGAGTAGAAAAAGAGTCAGGTGCATAATTCTGACTCTTTTTCCGGCTTTACCTGTACGGAAAATCCCTTTCTATCAAAATAAGCAATGCCGACAGATAACGGTACGATGTGGATTTAGTATTTTCCCCGCTAGATAATAGTGCAGTAATTTTTCCAAATCCAGAATTGCATCTTTCATTGAATATAATGAACGAATCTGTTCTTCCGATAAAATAAGCAAACTGTCTCCCCATTCCCTGAAATTTAAATGTCTTTTTCCAGTGCCAGCAGTACTTGCTCAGCTAATCGGGAAAAATACCGTGCACTATGTAAAATGGCTGCTTCATCAATGGAAAATTTAGGGTGATGATGCGCATAAGACTGCCCTGTGCCCACATTAATAAAGGCGCCGGGCATTTTCTCCTGATAATAGGCAAAATCTTCACCGCCCAGCCACGGTATTTCCTCCCGTACCTCATAACCAGTTTCTTCACCAACTTGAGCAGCCAGTTTCGCCCACTTTGCCGTATTGTTAGTTGCCGGCGGGCCAGGATACCACCTGAGTTCGGCTCTAGCACCAAAAGACGCCGCAATCCCCTCACTAATCTGTTTGATTTTTGCAGGGATCAGCTTGCGGGTTTCAGCTTTGAGAGTCCGTACCGTTCCTTCCAAAAAGGCCGACTGCGGTATAACATTCCAGGTATTACCGCTTTTGATGTGCGTTACACTCACCAAGCCCTGGTCAAAAGCATTGATATTACGGCTGACGATGGTTTGCAATGCCGTAACCACATGTGCCGCCACAACAATGGGATCAATTCCTTTATCCGGCTCCGCCGCATGCGTTCCAACACCGATAATATCCAGTTCAAAGCGGTCAACGGCAGCAGTTAGCGGTCCGGTACAGGTACCGATTGTCCCGACCGGCAGATGGGGCTGACTATGCAAGCCGAAAATGGCCTGCACATCGGATAAAACGCCAGTTTGCATAATTGCTTCCGCACCATGTCCCGTTTCTTCCGCAGGCTGAAAAATAATCTTTACTGTTCCTGCCAATGCCCTTTCACGTTGTCTTAATAAATAGGCTGCCCCCAAAATAACCGTCATATGAAAATCATGTCCGCAGGCATGCATCTTTCCCTGGTTCAGCGATTGATACGGCAACCCCGTTTCTTCCTGAACCGGCAGTGCGTCAATATCACAACGGATAGCTACCACCGGGCCCTTCGTATCTCCGGCAATTTCCGCCACCAGGCCGGTCGCCAGCGGCAAATCCAATATCCGTATACCAACTGCCGTTAACAGTTCACGCAAAGTTTTGGTGGTTTGAAACTCTTCATTAGATAACTCGGGCAACTGATGAAATTTGCGGTACACCGTGATAAGTTCTTCTTCCAGCCGTTGCATTACCTTTAATAATCGTTCATTCTCCATCACAGAACACCTCTTTTTCTTGCTTTAATGTAGAAAAAAGGTCAAAGCAACCTCCCCGTGGGAAATTCCCTTGACCTTCAGTTTTTCTGATCGATCACAGCAACTCTATATCATAGGAAGATTGTACCACGACTTTTCCTGCTTCGTCAATTCAGCTGACGATAATCATTTTTTATAGCATGCCGGCAAGCCAGCTTAAGTAATTTTTACATTTTATTGTCTAGAGCAGGGAATTAGCTGGGAACAAGGTAATATAACTTATAGAAACTCAATTCATAATGAAGGAGCTGTAAATGATGAAAAAGTTATTTAAATGTACTGTGTGCAACTTTATTTGGGAAGGTGAAAACCCTCCCGCCGTCTGCCCCAAATGTGGTCAGCCTCATGAAAAATTCGCAGAACTAACCTCAGAAAACGCCGATAAAGTTTACAAATCGGAAAGAACCAACGACATCCACGCGGAAATCATTACGTTAATCGACAGGATAATTGCACTTTCCCGCGAAGGAATTGAATTGGATCTTGATCCGGCCTGTGTCAGCGGTTTTAAGCAAGCCATCAGTGAAGGCTATATTATTAAGCAGCGTGCCAAAGCGGAAATTGAAAACCACATCGGGAAGGGTAAGTGGTAAGATTTTTAAAATTCCCCGCAATCGATCGATTGCAGGGAATTTTTATTATAGTGCACTGCTTATTCAATATTTGGCTTTTTCCAAAGCGTTGACCAGCCGTTCTACCGCACTCATGACTTCGCGTACATGACCGCGCGGTAAATTGGATATAATGTCCCGATAATAAATGCTAATACTATCTTTTAGTTTCCTGGCAACTGTCTGGCCTTTATCAGTAAGTATCGCTTCTACGACGCGTTTATCATAGGAAGATTTCTTCCGGATAATCAGACCGTCCCGCACCAGATTATTCATAATCCGGGTGATGGTGCTGATTTCCAAATGCATTTTCTCACTAAGCTCATTCATCGAAAGATTTTGATGCTTATATGTTTCCAGCAAAATATAACACTGTGAACTGGTAAAACCATGAACCCTGATTTGTTCCCTTTCCAGCATTTGAAAAGTCCGTACCGTCTTCTGCAATAATTCTCCCATATCCTCAATACAGCGGATATATTTTTCCTCTTCCGTAAGAATAACTTTTCACTCCCATCACATTATCACTATATTTGTAACATGCAAAAACTGCCGATGTCAACTCGAAATTCTTCCGCTCGATCTCTGACCGTCTTTCTGCCGGCCAATCAGCCACGGCTAAGGCCGCACTAAACAAAAAACATCTCATTTCTTGGCCAAACCTGTTTATATTAAACTTTTGCTGCATTATCAAAAAAACTGATCCCCTATTTATCAGGATCAGTCTTATAAACCAAAACTATTTTTGCCTGGCAAGGCAAAGCACACACTGTTCTAATTGTACTCTATAAATATTCGGGGACTTATTCTTTCATCCTTTTATTCATTTTAAATCGGCTTTAATGTTTTGTTTTATTATCCTCATCCTGTCAGTAACTTTACGGGCAAGCTCTTCCGTAAACCGGTAGGCAGGAATAAAAGTACTCATACCGACGGCCGTGTTATAAATATTTTCTAACGATATGGCAATGCAATAACAGTCACAATTTTGTTTACGATGCACAAAATAACCCTGTTGCCTGATACTGATAAGCCGTTCTCTCATTACCGCAGCATCTATTCCGGCCTGAGATGCCGCTTCATCCCATTCCGTCTGCGGCAGGTTAGCCAGAACAACCATACCGATGCCGGAACTGCCGAACTCCTCTGTACTGCCTACAATGGAAGTCAGCCGCAGCGGATGTTTCGATACGACTTCGTCAATATATAGCAGCCTATGATTTGACGGAATCGCCAAATAGATCGTTTCACCGAATTCAGCCGCCAACTGCTCTAAATAAGGATGCAGCAGCTTTTGAATGGACAAGCCGGCTTCAAATATTTTTCCCAGTTCAAACAATTTGCCGCCCAGCGTATACTTATTTTCTTGCTTGTTAATTATATTCCAGTGCTCCAGAGTGGCTAAAATTCCGTGCAGCGTCGGAAGCTTAAGTTCAAGTTCGTTACCTATGTCGGTAAGCGTGCAATTCCCATTATGTTTCGAGATATAATTTAAAATTAACATCGCCCGATCAATAGATTGTATAGTTTTCATAATTCCCCCACTATGATGCGCAATTGTTATATCTGGCATTATACATTGCTGATTGACAAAAAGCAATAGATGGGTTTATCATTAATTCATTATTATTAAAGTTATTTCGGTATTACCGAAATAACAAAGGAAGGTGATACCGAAATTTCGTTCTGCACATTTTATCTTACATAGGGCAGTAATATGTACTGATGATTACCAAATGCATTACCATATTAGAGGGAGGGTTAGTAATTTATGAAAGTTGTCGCATTTAACGGCAGTCCTAAAAAAGAAGGTAATACTTATTCTGCAATTCAAATGGTAGCTCAGGAACTGGAAAAGGAAAATATCAGCGTTGAAATTGTCCATGTTGGCAATAAAGCGGTACGCGGCTGTCTAGCCTGTAATCATTGTGCCAAAAATTTAAATGAACAATGTGTGATCAATACCGATTCTGTCAATGAATGGATTCAGAAAATGAAAGAAGCAGACGGTATTATTCTTGGATCGCCGGTATACTACTCTGCCATAGCGGGCACCATGAAAGCATTTGTCGACCGTGCCTTTTACGTATGCGCAGCAAATAATCAGCTGCTCAGGCATAAGGTTGGCACCAGTGTTGTTGCCGTAAGACGTTCCGGCGGAATTCCCACCTTTGACCAGCTCAATCATTATTTTACTATTTCAGAAATGCTGGTTCCGTCTTCAAACTACTGGAATGTCATCCACGGTACGGAACCGGGAGAAACCGAACAGGACGAGGAAGGCAAACTAATCATGAAGGTGCTCGGTCAAAATATGGCCTGGCTGTTGAAACTTATTGAATATGGCAGAGGAAATATAACAGAACCCGCCAAACAGGAAAAAATATTTACCAACTTTATCCGCTAAGTTAACTTTATGGATAAACTCCGAAATTGATTGTTCATACCGGCTGGTTTTGTCTTCATTGACGATAAAGGCTATGTTTTTCCCCCAATTGGAAGAAACATAGCCTTTATCGTTATTTAATCGCCAGAAAAAATTTTCAGGTTCCCTTAATCTGTGAAGCTACAAACCCATGTCCCTGGCAGGCTGCCTGGCTGCCGAGTTCTTGCCGGCCTAACGGAGATTGCCGCGGAGTGACTTTTATCCGCCCCTTTACTTTGTTTCACCGGCTTCGATCGAAATTTCCCCTGCCTCATTAAAATGTATGACGCTACCGGCTTTAACGGCTTTGATGCCGCCATCCTCCGACCGCAATTCTGCCGGATCTTTTAAGGTACCGGAAACCACTTCACCGTTTTCATTAAATGTGACCGATTTTTTGGCACTGAATTTGAGAAACCCGGCTGATTGCAGTTCCGCCGGAAGGCTCCTCCAGCCCAGCGGGCGCAAATAGGTGTCTTCTTCCAATATGCCTGACCGGACCGCACCGGAATCATAAAAAGTAAGAACAGTGCCGCCTTTAAAAGTAATAAATCCATATTTTCCCTTGATCAGCTGGACTGTTGCCCCGTCTTTAATGGTCCCCGTGACAACATGTCCCTGGGCATCAAAAATTACAGTCGTTCCGCTTTTATACATCAAATGCCCGTACCCGGGAATATCCGTATGATAAACCCGTTCCACATAAGGATGGTAGTAGCGATGGGGAAAAAATCCCATACCGTCGTAGGTCGTTTTTTGATAATAATCACCAATAATCCGGTCCCAGCCAGTTGGGCGAAGAAAGGTATCATTTTCCAGTGTGCCAGAAACCACTTCCCCCAATTCGTTTACGGTTATTAACGTATCTTTTCTGAACTCAACAACATCCCCGACCGCCCAGCCTTGTGGATGAAGCTTAGTGTCTTTAGTCAGCATTCTGCTCTCAGCAAAGGCGCTGGGCATATAAAAAGAAATATGTACAACTCCCAGAACTGCACAAATACATATTTTTCTCACCAGACCATGCATCATAATCAATCACTTCTTTCCTTGTTGTAATGCGCTCCATCCGTAAAGGATCATTATTTCCATGGTATAATTATTCATATTGTTGCCATCGCAATAATATCCATATTTTTACTTAGTGCTATTATATCCTACTAACTGCATTTTGGAAAGAAGGACTCTGAAAGCCTTAATGCATGACAACACAAAAAATTAGGGTGGGTCACTTAACCCTCCCACCCTTTTCATCATAGTCCCCTTTCGGCAGCGGCTTAGCCAAGGGCTGCCAGCCCGGCACCAAAGAAGAACCATGCTCCTGTTCCGTTTCGTGCCGGCTTTCTATCCTTTCCTCTCTTTCTCTCAGCCGGATATAGCCCCAGGTAGCTATCGTAAACCAGGGCACAAATGGGGCTATCGAGTCTACAATACCACGGGCAAGAGACAGCACCCCCAGTTTAGTTATCATCTGGCAAAACATCATGCTGTAGAAAATTCCCATAACAGTGTATATATACACATATACTGTTTCTCTGGGCAAAAAATGAAAATACAAAATAAAAAATATCGACCAGGAAATTGGCGCCATAAAGTGCAATCCCATAAGGCCAAATGGCTCATAATTGATATACCGGAATTCGCCGAAAAAGTTCGCTATACCAACGACGAATATATCAAAGATACCCCCGAAAATAATCCCGTAAATTGATAAACGGCGAATTTCCTCCCTGGGGATAAGAATTACGAGTAATATGGCAAAAACTACCGTATATAAAATAGGTATAAGGTTTGCAGACATAGTCATTCTCCCTTCTTTGCTGCAGCGGTCATCCTTATTATTTCAATAAATAAGCAACAGTATACGAATTGAAAAACTGGCTGCCCGCTAAATGCTATCGGGTATAATGATCCTGCCGATACAACTATATGCCCGTTTCTTGTTTTTCGACCGGAAACAACCATTCCAGAATTTCCGGAAATCTGCTGACAAAAACATCATGGCCATGGACAGCGCCCTCAATTTTACTAAAACAGCAATCTTCCGGCGAAAATCCCTTCTCCAGCAAAACAGCATACGCTTCTTCATTTTTTCCGACCATGTTCTGCTTCAACCCTTTCTTGAAAATGCCCTCCTTAGTTCCTACATCCATATAAATTCTGCGGCCGGTAACGGCAAGTTCATTGGAACGCATAAATTCAATAAACCGGTCATACCAGAACGAACCGGAAATGGAAGCAATTCTGCCAAAACTTCCGGGATGCAGGTATGCGGCATACATGGAAATCAATCCACCGAAGGAAGCACCGGTAATCCCCGTATTTTCCGGTGCTTTCAGTGTACAGTAGGTTTGGTCGATATACGGTTTCAAGTCATTTGCCAGGTAATTGAGATAAACCGCACCCTGGCCGGCACAATCCCTTTCCTGTTCAACCCTCGCCTTGGTTTGCCAGGGGGTATACTCATCGTTTCGGCGGTTGGGTGCAATCCCGACAAAGATCATCTCCCTCAGGGTTTTCCGGCGGAATCGGTTTTCTAACTCATCCAGAGATTCGAGAAACAAGTATCCCTTATCCTGGACATAAGTCACGGGAAATGCTGAAGCTTTCTGCCGATAAGCAGGTGGTAAATAGATACAAATTGCATGCCCCTTGTAGGTTGTCTCCATTAAACTTCCTTGCATGATCCGTCTCCTTCTGCTTCTTTTTCTATTGCTACACTGTCGTAATGGAAACAGATAGGCGTCCCATCCTGGGGGTCCAGCATAACCCTGGCCTCAATCTGAAAGACCTGTCTCAACACTTCCGGCGTAATGATTTCCAGTGGAGTACCGGCAGCAAGAATACGTCCCGCTCTCATGGCTACAATCTCATGAGAAAAGCGGGCGGCATGATTAATATCATGCAATACCATAACGATGGTACATTGCCTTTCCCGGTTTAGCTGCTGAACAATTTTCAAAACTTCCAGTTGATGTACCATATCCAAATAGGTAGTAGGTTCATCTAAAAGAAGGATGTCTGTTTCCTGAGCCAGCGCCATCGCCAGCCACACTTTTTGCCGTTCGCCGCCGGACAAACTGCCTAGTTCCCTGTCACGGAATGAAATGGTTCTGGTTATTTCCAGCGCCCGCTCAACAGCACTCCGGTCTTGTCTGTTCATTTGCAGCAAATTACGTCGATATGGAAATCGCCCGTAAGCAACCAGTTCCCCTACTTTGATTTCCTGGGGGGCAAGCGGATTTTGCGGCAGCAAAGTCAATTCTTTGGCAATTTGTTCAGTATGCAACTGCTGCAACTCTTGTTCTCTTAAATAAACCGTTCCCTTTTTTTGCTTGATAATCCGTCCCATGGTTTTAAGCAATGTTGATTTGCCACAGCCGTTGGGGCCGACAATGGTGGTGATTTTCCCTTGTTTAACGGCAAAATTAAGTTCCTGAAACACAAGGCGTTTCTCATAGCCTGCTGTCAGATTCTCTACCCGAAGTATGCTCATCGTTTAAAAACACCTCAATCTGTCCTGCTGTTAGCCAACAAGTAAATAAAATAGGGCACCCCCAGCAGGGATATAACGATTCCTACGGCAAGCTCTGCCGGTGCAAAAACATTTTTCGCAATAAAATCAGCCGCTACCAAAAAAATCATCCCCAACAGCCCGGCAAACGGCAGCACATACTCGTGATGGACTCCCACCAGACGCTTGGCTATATGCGGAATGATCAGCCCGATAAACCCAATACTCCCGCTTACCGCAACACAGGCACTGACCAAAGCGCTGGCACTTAACAACAGAATGGCTTGCTCCTTGCCGACAGAGATTCCCAGGCTTTTCACAGTGCTTTCTTCCAGTTGAAATAAATCCAGGATTCTCGACTTTTGAAAGGCAACCGGAAGGATCAATAAAAACCAGGGTAAAACGGAAGCGATATATTGCCAATTGGCCTGTTGCAGACTCCCCAGGCTCCACACCATCGCTGCCTGAAAGTCTGCAGGATTCATTTTCAGGGTAAAGAAAAGAGTAAGTGCGGTAAAACCGGAGGCCATAGCAATTCCAGTAATTAAAAAGCGTTGTGGATCTAATCGGTTATTTTTCCAAGAAAAAAGATAAATCGCAGCAGAAGACCCTAATCCTCCCAACAATCCGAAAAACGGCATGACCATGACCGCTGACCAGTCGGTTCCGGTAAACGTTCCCTGGTAAAAAAACATAAATATAACAATAGCCAAACCGGCTCCGGAATTAACACCCAATAAGCCCGGATCAGCCAGTCCATTGCGGGAAACCCCCTGAAACAGGCATCCGGCAATTGCCAGTCCCGCTCCAGCCAAAGCCGCAATAATTAACCGTGGCAGCCGGAAATCATAAATTAACAGATCATATTCACTGGTTTCCTGTATTCCCAATAAGATTTCAATCACGTTAGTAAAAGAAAGTTCGATCATGCCGTAGCTTAAGCTCCAAAAAGCCAGCAATGCCAGTACCCCGCCACCGGCAAGCATACTGCCGGCAAAACGTCTTGAAGAATCAGACATATTTATGTCCTCCTCTTTTTCTCGCTAAATACAGGAAAAACGGTACACCTACCAGGGAACTGATCACATCGACCGGAGTCTCAAAGGGCTGATTGAAAAAACGGCTTGCTACATCGGCAAAAATTAAAAACACAGCTCCTAATACTCCGGAGCAGGGTACTATCCATTTATAATCAGCCCCTGTCAAAAAACGAGTAATATGCGGGATAATGAGTCCCACAAAAGCAATTTTACCGGCTAAAGCTACGGCACTTCCCGTTAACAACATGACGGCAATAGCTGCTGCCAATTTTACCACGATGATTCGCTGACCCAGACTAATTGCCACTTCTTCGCCTAGAGATGCTACCGTCACTGACCGGGCAACCCATAGAGCAACAAAAATTCCTATGATAAAAAACGGCAACGCCCATTGCAGCGTGTCCGGTTGCATTTGATGCAGCCGGGCATGATACCAAAAGCCGATATCTTGAGAAATCTGAAAATAAACAGCCAAGGCTAAAGCTAAACTGCTTAAGAAAGTACCAATAATGGTACCCAGTATCGCCAACCTCACCGGTGACAGCCCCCGGGGCACCAGCGAACCAATTCCAAAAACAATGCCTGCTCCCAAAGCCGAACCGGCAAAAGAAAACAGCATTTGCTCCCAGCCGGCTGCATCGGGTAATAGAATCATACTGAGGGTAACTGCTAGTATGGATCCGTCGCTAATCCCCATAATGCCGGGATCGGCTAAATCATTACGGGTAATTCCCTGCATCAGAGTTCCCGCTATGGCCAGCGCAGCGCCGATACATAACGTTCCCACCGCCCGGGGTAGTCTTGAACTCATGATAATCTGTTGATCTGTGTTATCAGGATTAAAATTCAGCAATGCCCCCTGGATGGCCGTGAGATCGATATGCTTTACACCGAACAACAAGGATACAACCACCATGCCAGCAAGCAGCAGCGGCGCAGTCAATAAAAGAATATGAGAAAAATAGTTTTCCTTAGGCATGGAGTCCACCCGCTTTACAATGTTAATGTTATTGAGATAATCTTTCAACCGCAGCATGTAAAAACGCAATTTTACCGCCTATCGCCACTCCCTGTATCAGCGGATCAACCACGTTGACAAATACATGGTTGTTTTTTACCGCTTTGACATTTTGCCAAATGGGATTTTGCCGTAAGCTCTCCATAACCCGGGGATGCGCCGGGCTTTCACTTTCAGCATATTGCACGAAAATATAATCAGGATCCATCTCACTAAGTTTTTCCAGCGAAAGTATTTCCTGAGGTTTTGCTTTCTTAATTTCTTCCGGCACAGGCAAATCTAGTTTCGAATACAGAATGTCATTAAAAAACAAATCGGCCGGATAGATGCAGATATTCCCGCTGCGCAGCCGTACCGCAATGACCTTTTTCTCTTTCACCGTTTCCGGAAGGCGGTTCTTAGCTACAGCGGCATCCTGCCTGTATTTTTGTATCACAGCTTCGGCTTTCCCCTGTTGACCGGTCAATTCTCCTATGAAGCGCAGGCTAGCCTCTCCATCATTAGAAAAATGGGACAGCGGAATAGTGGGAGCAATCTTTTGCAATTTGTCGGCTGTTGTCGCCACAAACTTATCACTGCTGAGAATAATATCGGGTTTTATCTGCAAAATAGCTTCAAAATTTGGCTGTACCCGTTCACCAACCGGTTTGGCCTGCTGCGTAATGTCTGCAAACATAGCTGGAAAACTCCCGCCAATCGTCATAACGCCCACCGGTTTGACCCCTAACACCAATAAGTCCTCTAATGCTTCCAACGCCCCGGTAACCACGATTCTTTCGACTTTAACCGGAACAGCATACGCTTTGCCAAGATAGGCAATACTCCGTTTACCACTATCCACGTTTCCGGCTGTAGCGGGGTTTTCCGTCTGCGCTCCCTTTTTATTAATATAAATGCCCGATACAAGAGCGGCGCCCAGTAACACCACCACTCCCCAGAGCCATATTCGTTTTGCCATAATATTGATTGCTCCTTACTAAACTAATCATTCTTCGCTTTCCATTCGCAATATACTCGTTCTGGCCTTCACCATGTTTAGCATACCGATTCTAGATTACGATATTTAAGCAATGATGCACGCAAACTAAAGATACCATGCTTTCGCGAAAATTTTTAGAAGAATATTACGGTTTTTAGAATGTTATTTAACTATATTTCTCTAATCCGGCATGCCAAAAAACAAAATGCACTCCAGGAATCCCTACAATTATAAGGTTGACAGTTAAAGAAAAAAATTCTATAATAAACCGAAAAACGATAATAATTATCAAAATCAATTATACATCTATTTGCTATTTTTGCCAATTGTTTTTAGGGAGGTGTATACATGACTATTTACGAACATATCCGGCAATTAGGTGACAAGTTTTACGCCTGCACCTGTCTTCCTTTACAGTCATTTGATTTTAGCGGGAATCTCATCCACGCCGCCGGCTACAATGCAAAATTAACTGAACTTTTTGAGCATAATAACATTTTTGAGCAAGTCCGTAATTCCATAAAAAATGATACTGCCAGCAGTCGGACTACCATTGCTTGTCCCGGTTGCATTTATTTTACCGCTCGCTCGATTTGTGTCAAAAATGTTTATCGCGGTTTTCACATTCTTGGACCATATACGACAAAAAAAGATGCCAATCTAACCGGTATTTGCTATAAACCGATCAATTGCATCCCTCATTTACTTACTTTACTTAGCAATATTGCAGCAGACAGTATTTTTTTTAAACAAAAGGTAAAACTGTTTTTGAACTCGGCCGCCAACCCTAATGTCAAAAAAGCCATTGATATCCTTGACGCCCGTTATCACGAGCCCGTCACCTTATCGGGTGTTGCAGCACAACTGAAAATCAGCAAGAGTTATCTTTGCAGCTTGTTCAAAAAAGAAACAGGAAAAACATTTTCTCAATATTTAAATGAAATACGGATCGAAAAAAGCAAGGATTTGTTACTGAAACAAAACATGTCGGTTCTGGATATCGCCCTGTCCGTCGGGTTCAATAATCAAAACTATTATAATATGGTGTTTAAAAAATTCATGAAACACACGCCCTTAGAGTTTCGCAACCATCGAAAATCATCGTAGTATTAGTTAAATACAACGAAAAGAGGCCGCCTAAAAAAGTCGTTGGCTTTTAGGCAGTCTCTTTTTCTTATCTTCGCTTAGAATAAATTTTTAGTGAATTAAATTAATATAAATTTTCTTATAAGTTTAGCATAACTATCCATTACTATCTTTTTACATAGTATCTATTATAAAAGTGCATACTTTTCTTTTGGCAGATTTATTATATAATGCAATCAGATCAGATAAAAGAATATTCTGGAGGTATGGTTATGCATGTATTAGCTGTCAACGGAAGTCCGAGGAAAAATTGGAATACTGCAATTTTGCTGAATAAAGCGCTGGAAGGCGCAGCCTCAGAAGGTGCCGGGACCGAATTGATCCATCTTTATGATCTTACTTTCAAAGGCTGTATCAGCTGTTTTGGCTGTAAGTTAAAAGCCGGGAAAAGTTATGGCAAATGTGCGCTTAAAGACGGACTGACTCCTTTACTGGAAAAGGCTGAAAATGCTGATGCGATTATCCTTGGCTCTCCTATCTATCTTGGTAATGTTACCGGGGAAATGAGATCCTTTATTGAACGCCTGGTCTTTCAGTATCTGGTATATGATGCGAATCACTCATCACTTTTCAAAAGAAAGATACCCGTCGGCTTTATTTACACTATGAATGTCAGCGAAGACAGAATGAAAGCCATGGGCTATATGCAAAATTTAGACGGGACAGAAATGGCCCTGGCGAGAATTTTCGGCAGCTCTGAACCCCTGTATGTAAACGATACTTACCAGTTTGCCGATTATTCCAAATATGTTACAACGGCATTTAACGAAGCGGATAAAGCCAAAAGGAGAAAAGAAATTTTTCCAGTGGATTGTAGAAAAGCTTTTGCAATGGGAAAAAGATTTGCATCCAGCTCAGCGGTATAACCGGCTAGGGGTATAAGGAAGAAAAAAAGGAAAGCCGCAGGAATATTCAGCATCCTACAGAACGCTGAATATTCCTGCGGGCCGTCCAGCCTATATATAGTTAAATAGCCTGTTCGGTTTCAGGATCAAAAACATGCATATGATTCATGTTCAAAGCCATGGTTAGTTGATCCCCAACTTTGTAGGTATTACGTGACGGTACACGCCCAACCAATAATTGACTGCCAAGTTTTAAATGCAAAATGATTTCTGACCCCAATAATTCTACAACCTCTACTTTAGTATGCAGCATGACATTAAAAGTTTCAAACACAATTGCCTCGTCATGCATATCTTCCGGCCTAATGCCGAAAACAACTTCTTTATTGCAGTATTTTTCCAACCTTCCCACTTTACCGCCAGGTACCTCGATTTGAAAACTATCTCCCAGCAAGTACATTTTTTCACTGTCGGCTTTTACGGTTGCTTTGACAAAATTCATTGACGGATTGCCAATAAAGCCAGCCACAAATAAATTCTGCGGGTTACGGTATACATCCATCGGAGTACCCACTTGCTGAATGACGCCCTCCTTCATAACTACAATCCGGTCTCCCATTGTCATTGCCTCCGTCTGATCATGCGTCACATAAATGGTAGTTGCCTGAAGCCGTTGATGCAGACGGATGATCTCCGTCCGCATGGTTCCGCGCAATTTTGCGTCCAGATTCGATAACGGTTCGTCCATCAAAAATACTGCCGGTTCCCGCACAATCGCCCGCCCCATCGCCACGCGCTGACGCTGACCGCCAGACAAGGCTTTGGGCTTACGGTCAAGCAAATGTTCAATTTGCAAAGTTTTAGCCGCTTCCCGTACCTTTTGATCAATCTCTGTTTTCTTCATCTTTTTTAATTTTAGGCTAAAGGCCATATTGTCATATACGTTCATATGCGGATATAATGCATAGTTTTGGAAAACCATGGCTATGTCCCGGTCTTTGGGTGCAACATCATTTACTCTTTGATCCGCAATATAGATTTCACCTGAACTGATCTCTTCCAAGCCGGCTACCATTCGTAGAGTTGTCGATTTCCCACATCCCGAAGGGCCAACAAAAACCACCAGTTCTTTATCATTGATTTCGAGGCTGAAGTTTTTCACCACATCAACCGGTCCGTATTGTTTACATACCTCTTCCAACACTACTTTGGCCAAAACAATCCCCCCCCTACAACTCGTTCCGCCGGCACGGTTATAGCTAAAAACTGCTTTGTCTAATTTTGAGTTCGGTTGCAACAACGACTTTTTTAGCAACTGTCCTGCCGTTTAAACTTTCCATTAATAGATCTACTGCGGTTTCACCCATCAATTCCGTATGCACCTTAACGGTACTGAGCGGCGGAGACACAAACTGTGAAATGCTGATATCATTAAGCCCGATAATGTTTACCCTCTCCGGAACATCAATTTTATTTTCGTGCAAAGCACGTAAGCAACCGATCGCCATGGAATCATTGCCGACAAAAAATGCCGTTGGCAGATGATCGCCATGATCGGCTATGGCCTTTTTCATTAACTCATAGCCATCGGTAACGTTAAACCTGCCGCTATACACATAATCTTCCCGCAGCATCCCCTTCTCCGCCAAATACACTTTGAAAGTTGATCTCCGGCTGTCATACGCTGAAGCAGAATTACCGCCAATATAGCCTATGTCCTTATGACCTTTATCAATAAAATAGTCAATGACTCTTTTGGTAGCCAGTTGGTGGTCGATTACAACATAATCAAAAGCCTCTTCGTCTGTTAACAGGCAGTCTACAAAGACAATGTGCGGCGTAATATCCTTAAAACTTGCAATTTCTGCCTGACTATACGCGCCCAGCAAAATCATCCCCTGAAAATTATCCCTGCAAAGATCATCAATGCTATTTTTAAAGATCTTGACCAATCCCAGGTTTAGTTGCTCGCAGCGCCGTTCAATGCCCAAACGGATAGACATATAATATAAGTCATTCAGTTCTTCTTCCTGCGTACGCCAGCTAATCAGCGCAATCCTGCCATTCTCTCCCCGGCGTGCCGTGCGCTTTTCATAGGACAGTTCTTCCGCTATCTCAAAAATCCGTTTCCTGGTTTCATTACTGACCGACATAGTCGGATCATAGTTCAGCACTCTGGAAACAGTCGCAGTGGATACCCCCGCTTTTTCTGCTATATCCCGAATTGTAGCCATATCCTCTAACCTCTCTACAGTTGTTATAACTAGCTGAACGGCGGCATACACCGTACGTCCGTCACCTGGAACATGGAACAGTTTTTTCCTTTAACTCCGTACTTTTAAGTTTGACCATACCGGAACCAAAGGTTTTACTATATGCCTGTATAGCAATCTCTCCAGGCACCCTCGTTGCTTTGACGTATACGGCCAGCTGCCCGGCTTCCAAAACCAGCGGATTTTCTCCCACCAGCTGCCCTTCGCCCTGTACCGTTAAACTCACGATTCCGTTGGCCAGCGATAATGTTTGTTTATTCTTATCCACCGCCTGAATTAGTACCCGGGTCATATCTGCCCCATCTGCGATCAGTTCGTCATGATCAACCGTTACCTGCAGGCAATCAGGTTCTCCCTCCAAAAACAAAACCTGTTCGGCAACTTTCTCACTATGGATATACCCCACTGCACGGATTGAAAAATCCCGGTTATAGGGTCCATATCCATTCGGCCATTGATTGCCCTTATGAAAAGTAAACGGCGGATGCGGCAGGTTTGGATATTGCACACGGTCAGGGTTTTGCCTGCCGACCAAGTCGCCATTAATAAATAATTCCACCTTCTGGCAATTGCTGTAAACAGTAATCGTATCGCCCCCGTCCTCGTAAATGGACGGCACAACTCTTCTGGCGATGAATAAGACAACGCCATCACTGACCTCCCGCTGACTCTGATAAAAATAAGCCGCATATTTAGGGATACGGAAAATATCCATTACCCCATGATAACAGATATGATCACCCGAACCAAAATTGTAATGGGTATTGTAGTCAAAAGCGCACCAGCCGGAAGCACCGGCCAATTCCGGCAAGCCATGTGATACATTCTGTATGGAAGCATGATTTGCGGCATGCTGCATTAACCTGGTATCATTATCAAACCGCCTTATGGGAAACATATGCCCCATGTATTCCGTCACTATGCTTGGCTGATAGCGGGGAAGCGACAGCTTGCCGGCCACATTGTCTCTAAAATCATTAAACCCGTAGACATCTTCTAAAAATTCGCTTTTATCCAAGAAACGCGTGCCAATGGTGGGTCGCGTTGGGTCCAGCTTGTGGGCCAGGAAATTGGTTTTTACATAAAAGTCATGATCATCCTGCGATTCGTTAATACGGACACCCCATACGAAAATAGAGGGGTGATTAACATCTCTTTCGATCATCTTCGTCAAATGTTCCATAGCAATTTCTTTCCAGGAGGCATCGCCGATAAACTGCCAGCCCGGCAGTTCTTCCAGTACCAAAAGACCTAGTTCGTCACAGCGGTCCAGAAAAGAAGGGTCCTGCGGATAATGGGAAGTACGCACAAAATTTAACCCCAAATCATATTTCAGTATCTCCGCATCTTTGCGCTGCATACGCCGTCCCATTGCCTGCCCCACGTAGGGAAACATCTGGTGGCGATTCAATCCGCGCAGCTTAACCGGTTTCCCGTTAAGACAAAACTGACCGGTTTCGTTAAACGCTATACTTCGTATACCAAAAATCTGTTCAGTCCGGTCTACCGGCTTCCCGGCATTCTCCAAAGTAAGTACGGCTTTATATAAATGGGGAGTATTCAAGTCCCAAATCTTAGGGTTATTCACTTTTATCTCAGGAAAACTAACCTGGGTTGTGCTTTGGGACAAGACAGCGGCCAGTTCTTTAGTTGCACCGGCAACACTTTGTCCGTCAAAAAAAAGTTCCGCCTGGATAGTAATGTCACCCGGAGCCTCCGTGTGGTTGCATATTTCTGTCAGCACACTCACTGTGGCAAAATCATCTGCTATCCGCGGGGTGGTAATGACTGTTCTTCCCAAATTAACCGGATGAACAATGCGCAACCGCACATCACGGTAAATACCGCCAAACAACAAATAATCCACAATATTACCTTCCGGCGGAATGTCGTTTCTCCTTGTCGAATCCAGTCTGACTGCCAGAACATTCTCACCGTCAAAGGATACATAATCAGTGAGCTCAAACGAAAAAGGCACATACCCGCCCTTATTTTCGCCTAAGCGATGTCCATTAATATAAACTGTCGCCACACTCATCGCTGCGCCAAAATCCACCCACAATTTTTTGCCGCGCCAGCTTTGCTCCAGAACAAAATGCCGCCGATACCAGGAAATAAACTGATACGCCGTTTCACTAAAATAATGATGCGGCAGTTCCATCGTTGTATGCGGCAGGTGCACTTTACAAAAAAACCGCTCGTCCAGTTCCTGCCTTTCACCATTTTCTACATCTTCCGCCGTAAACAGCCAATCGGTATTGAAATTCAATATTTCTCTCACCGGCATGCATCTCCTTTGAAATGATAGTCATCTTACGCCCGGGTCATTTACCCTTTTACCGCACCACCATATACGCCTGAAACGAAATATTTCTGGAAAAACAGAAATATAAACAAAACCGGCAGTATACCAATAGCAGCCCCTGCCAATATTTGCCCGTAATGGATAACCTGGCCGGGCTGCACCAGCATGGACAAAAAAAGCGGCAGAGTCATCTGGCTCTGGTCCTGTAAAATAATCAGCGGCCACATAAAATTGCCCCATTGCTGAATGAAGCTCAAAATGGCCAGTGCCGCCAATGCAGGATATACAGTCGGCAGCACAATCCGGTGAAAGATACTCAATTCCCGGCAACCGTCAATTCTGGCCGCTTCTAACAGCTCATTGGGAACATTCATCATGTTTTGCCGCATAAAGAAAACGCCAAAAGAATTGGCTAAAGCCGGAATAATCACCGCTTTGAGCTCATTTTGCCAACCAATGGCCGTCATCATTTTAAACAATGGAATCATAATGACTTGCTGCGGCAGCATCATCGTCACCAATATTAAAAAGAACAAGCCCTCTTTATACTTAAATTGAAATTTTGCGAAGGTATATCCGGTCAGCGCTGAAATATATACTGTCAGCAACGTAAAGGTAGCCGCTACAAACAAACTGTTGCCGAAGGTTTGCCAAACCGGTCCCTTTTCCTCTAGCCCGCTGATATTACTTAGCAAATTGCTGCCTGGCATAAAGTGTGGCGGCAATTGAAATATCTGAGAGTCATCGAGGGTTGCCGCTGTAAACATCCAATAAAAAGGATATACGGATACCACCAAACCCGCAATGAGCAACAGATATACAAACCAGTGGCTATTTCTGCATCCTGCCCTGTTTTTAACAGTCAATGACACCCGTGCCGTATGCACTCCCGGTATTGGCATTATAGTTCCCCTCCCTTAGAAATACGGATTTGCAAATAGCTGAATATGGCAATAATTGCCGTCAGCACATAAGCGGCTGCCGATGCATAGCCAAAATGGAAACTTTGAAAAGCGTATTGATAAATAAACAACACCGGTGTTTCGGTGGAATTGTCCGGCTGGCCGCCATTGGTCAGCAGAAACGGTTCGGTGAATAGCTGCAGTGTCCCAATAACCGACATGATGGCGCAAAACAGGAATATGGGTTTTAGCATAGGCATGGTAATGCGAAAAAATTTTGTAAATGCCGTAGCGCCATCAATGTCTGCCGCTTCATAAATGCTGTTTGGTATCGATTGCAGCCCTGCCAGCAGAATAATGGCATTATAGCCGGTCCAGCGCCAGGTAATGGCAATGATGATAGTCACTTTCGCCCAAAAAGTATCCTGAGTCCAGTGTATGCCCGGTAAATAAAGCAACTGAAGGACATAATTAAAAAAACCATATTGATCGTTAAATAAAATGGAAAAGACGATGGAATAAGTAACCAGATCGATTAACACGGGCATAAAAATAGCTAAACGGAAAATACTTCTCCCTTTTATATTTTCATTATTCACGGCTACAGCTAATAAAAATGCCAAAAATAACATGACCGGTACCTGTACTAACAAAATGACCACAATATTGAACATGGACTTCCAATATAATTCATCTGTAAACAACCGCCAATAGTTTTCCAAGCCGATCCAGGCGCTTGTGCTGCCTTCAGAAGCGGTAAATGACAGGTAAAACGATTCTAAGATGGGGTATAGCATGAAAAACAAAAACAAGATAAAAAAAGGGAGAATGAACAAGATAGGTGTAATTTTTTTTGCTGTCGCCTGATGCACAAGGCACCTCCTAACGTCAAGTACACTGGAATTCTTATGCAAAGCCATTGTCCGGTTATTGTACAGGCAAACCGGTTTTCTTCGATATTTCCTGTGCAGCAGAAGCAAGAGCTTCATCCACATTTTTCCCGGAAATGACGGCAGCCCCTAGATCTTTAAGCGGTTTTACCGCATCCAGCATAATCGGGCCCCGATGCAGCGGTAAAATATTTTCAGATTGCTTGGCAAAGAATTGATACATGGGTAAACCAAAGTACTCGTTATGAGCCTTAAAAGCATCATTGGCATAAAAGGGTGTATAAGAAGGGAACAGACCATAGTTGAGCATAACCGTCTGACCTTCATCCGTTGCCAGACAATATTCAATAAATTTCCAGGCAGCAGCGGCATGTTGCGATGTCTTGGAGATGGTTAGCACCGAGCCACCTAAATTTGCTTGATGATTACCGCCTCTGGTAAAGGCAGGCAGCGGCATGATTCCCCATTTTCCCTTTTGATCCGCCACACTGTTCATCAACGTTCCGGCATACCATACAGCGTAGGGGACAGTAGCGATTTTATTGTTTTTCACAGCAGTAATCCGATTGTTCCAGTCTTTAATATCGATAGCCACCCTTGAGTCAACCATTTTCTTCCAAAGGAGTAGAGATTGTTTGGCCGGTTCCGATTGCAAAGCAATTTTTCCGTCCGGAGTAGCGTAATTTCCTCCTAATTGATTAAAAAAGATTTCAAAAAAATCAAAGTCAGGAGCATAACCGGTCATGACCACCTGGCCGTCAAAATGATCTTTGAGCCTTTGTCCGGCCAGGATATAATCATCCCAGGTTTCAATAGCAGTCGGATCAATACCTGCTTCTTTAAACATATCCGTCCGGTAATACAACGCCATCGGTCCTAAATCCCAGGGCATTGCATAAACCCTGCCATCTACGGTGACCGAATCCCAGGCAGAAGCTATAAATTTATCTTTTAACGGCGATACTTTATCCGTAATATCCACAAACTTTCCCGGAAACTTTTTCATAAAAGCAGGGAAATCACGGGCTTGTGTTTGGATAATATCCGGTACTTCACTGCCCGATGCCAGACGGGGCATAATTTTTGTATAGTCATTATCTACATATTGCACTTCTACCTTAATGTCGGGGTATTTCTTCTGAAAACCTTCAATTTCAGCTTTTAATGCGTCTGCCGCATCATTCCAGGCTGCTACTTTTATTACCGTCTGTCCATTACCCTTGCCCTGGGTCGAAGACGGTTGACTGCCACAGCCGGCCAAACTAAAGGCCATCAAAACGAATGCCATCATTAGAACAACGATTTTTCTATTCAATCTATTCTCCCCCATTCCATTTTTGAATTGTGTGTCTCCATGCTGAATCCATTATTTCAGTCCGATAGGTCTTGTTCCTGCGGTAACATATAACGCCCTTCAGTACATCCACCATTTCAAATTAAATCTTTGAACCCCCCTTGTCTCATGAAAATATTTAGAACAGCCGCACTTAATTGTATTTAATTTCCTAATTTTTCCATCTACATTTTAAAATACAGCAAACAAACTGTCAATAAATTTTTACTTATTTTATCCTGATTAATTTAGTAAATTTTTTACCTATTTTTATTTTTTTACGCTATATTCATTTATAAAAGGCACTATTAATATAAAATCCCCATAAACTAACCCTATCTTCCTATTAAATCTATTTTTTCATTTCGATCACCCCATTTGTGTCTTTACTAAAACACAAATGGGAATTATCACATTTTACTTAATTTAACTTAATCCATTTGTAATATATATTAATAAATAAGCATAAATAATCCGCTGGTAAACTTTTCCGTCTACCAGCGGATTATTTATGCCTTCCTGCCGATTATACCAATTATGTAAAAAACTCTCCGGATTATTTTTCATAGATATACTCATACGTCAAGGGAAGTGAATTATTTAAGCCCTTCGTGAACAGCAACTGGTCGATATCCAATCCCGAAGCCCGAAAAGCAGCGGCACAGCCCCGCAGATATAAACTCCACATTCTTACAAACCTTTCACCGTATTTTTGCCGCACGGTATCCACATGGCCTAGGAAATTGCTGTACCAGCAATCCAGGGTTTTAGCATAATGCAGGCGAAGGCTTTCCGCATGCAGTAAATGAAAATCAAATTCAGGCAACAGCCAAACTGTTTCTCGAAGTGAAGGCACATATCCTCCCGGGAATATGTACTTGCCGATCCAGGCATTTGCCGTTTCCTCAAACATGCCGGTAATCGTATGCAAAAGCGACATTCCTCCCGGAACCAGCAACTTATTCACTTTATCCATATAACGGGGCAAATTGTTTTTGCCTACATGCTCAAACATGCCTACACTGACAATCTTATCAAATTGCAGCTTGGTTTCATCTAGATCCTGATAGTTGACAAATTGCACATCTACCAAGTTTTCCAGTCCCAGTTCCTTAATTCTCTGTTTTGTCCCTTCATATTGTTCCTCACTCAGGGTAATCCCCGTTGCTTTTACCTGATATTGTTCAGCAGCGCGGATAATCAGCCAGCCCCAGCCGCAGCCAATATCCAACAGTCTCTCGCCCGGTTTGAGATTGATTTTTTTAAGAATGTGGTCGATTTTTTGTATTTGTGCCTGATATAAAGTATCGTCCGGTGATCTAAAATAAGCACAGGAATAACTCATGGTCTTATCTAGCCAAAGGGCAAAAAAGTCATTGCCTAAATCGTAATGATGGTGGATATTTTCCCGCTGTGTCATAGAATCAGTACCTTCATTCTTCTTTTCATCAAACAATTTACTTTTTCCAGTTTCTTCGTGATGATTATTGAGGGCAACGGCACGTATCATCTCATCCATGGATCCCTCAAAATCAACGATTCCATCCATATAAGCTTCACCCAAAATCAATACAATATCATTACTGCTGATTTTCCAGGATGGTTCCTGTCTAAAGATAATTTTAAATGTCGGTTCGCCATTCCCGTAGCTTTCTTCCTCCCCATCCCAAAAAACTACGGTAAAAGCACCCTGTTTCCAATTGCGCAGCAACAATTTTAAAGCTGCTTTTTTAAGCATCCTTTCCACCTCCCACTTTTTAGCGCTAGAGAAGCTATAAACTTTTCTTACGCTTCTCTAACATAAAAACAAACTCCTACCACGATGTGGTAGGAGTCATAACCGATGTACGGTATGTATGGCGAACCCCATCGCCGATATACAGATTTATTATAAAATAACAAATCAATATCGTCAATAAATTTAGTTTTATAACCGGGTTTATAAATTACATTTTATGGAAAAATTAATAGAAGTGGAGGTAATATAAATGAGAAAAAATTCCGTAAAATTAATTTTTGTTTTTATGATGCTGTTATGGCTTCCAGCTACAGCGTATACGGCCTGGGGTTGGGAACCTACCGATGATCCTTTTCCCTTCTATCACCAGGATTGGGGAAAGTGGTACAGATACGAAGATACGAAAGTATTCATGGTTCAGATTGATGAAAGCACCTATAAGTATGTATTCAAGTACAACGACGAATTTATCGGCGGCTGGGTAACCCAAATGCCAATGCATCTGCCCTAATTTACAATATCATATGTCCACAACTGAAACCATATTACATTCCTTTATTTGTACAAAGCAAACACATTGCCTGATTCCGTCAGGGTATACGACTGTTTTACCACCCCTTCACCTGACTCGCATAAGTTTTCGCCCATTGATCGGCATCCAGCAAATCCTGTAAATCATATTCATATTTTACCTGATGCGCCTGCATGGTTTTCTCAATAACATCGGCAATTTGCAGGAAGCCAATTTCATTATTCAGAAATCGCTCAACAGCTATTTCATTTGCACCATTTAATACGGCACACAGCGTACCACCGATTTCAATCGCCTGATAGGCTAATTTCAAGCAACGGAATGTTTCAAAATCCGGTTCTTCGAAGGTAAGACTATTCCGGAAAGAAAAATTCACTTGGGGATAGGTACTTGCCACTCTGTGGGGATAGGTAAGCGCATATTGGATGGCTACCCGCATATCATGCTCCCCCATTTGCGCAATAATAGAATGGTCCTCATATTCAACCGCGGAATGAACGATGCTCTGCGGATGTACCAGCACTTCAATTTGCCTGACATCTACCTGAAACAGCCATTTGGCTTCAATAACTTCAAGACCTTTATTCATCATAGTTGCCGAATCAATAGTAATCTTTTTCCCCATACTCCAATTGGGATGCTTGAGAGCATCCTGAACCGTTACTTTTTGTAATTGCCCGACGTTTTTTCCCCGGAAAGGCCCTCCCGAGGCCGTGAGCAACAGCCTGTTGATCCGATTGCCGGAGTTTCCCTGCAGGCATTGAAAAATAGCGGAATGCTCACTGTCAACGGGATAAATGTTCACATTGTGTTTTTTAGCAGCTTTCAAGATAAGTTCACCCGCAGAAACCAGGGTTTCTTTATTGGCCAGTGCAATATTCTTACCGGATTTGATGGCTGCAAAAGTCGGTTTTAGGCCTACATTGCCGACAACTGAGGTGACAACCGTATCGATCCCTTCCATTGTTGCCACTTCCACTAAACCGTCAAGACCCGAAAGCACCTTAACCGCTTTGTCTCTGAGTCTTAGTCTGAGTTCGTTTGCTTTGTCCTCATTCATGACAGCAACCAATTTAGGCTTGTTTTCGTAAATCTGCTTTTCTAACAAGTCAATATTTTCATTTGCAGTCAGCCCCAATACCGTCACGTCTTTTAAGTTGCTTATCACATCCAGTGTCTGGGTTCCAATAGAACCCGTGGAACCTAAGATTGCAATTTTTTTCGCCAAAAAAGCCACCTCGTCTTTAGTCTTTAGTGTAGTAATAGAACTCTTTGTGCTTATTCGGTAAATCCAAGCAAAAATCCTGCACTTTTGTGCATGCCATACCAAAATTTTACAACATATTCATTATTTTAAGATAAAAACTCCTGCATCAATTGCAGGAGTTTTTATCTTAAAATAATCCATTTCCTCATAGCTTTTGTTTTATCCAAATTGCCGTAAGCGGCATACTTCTTATAAATCTGTTTCTTCCGACTGATAAAGCTGAATTATCGTTTTTTCCGACAATAAAGCTTCTGATTTTTCCCGCCATGAACTGATATGCGGAGTTTTAAGATGTTGTCTAAGAGCTTCTTTGTCTGTCCATTGTTCCACAAAAACACAGCTGCTGACATCATATGGATCATCCAGCAACTCGTAACTGATGCACCCTGATTCGGTACGGGTGGCAATAATTAAATCCTGTGCCAGAGAAAATATCTCCGCCTTTCTCCCCATCTTGACCTTCATCTTAGCGATAACAACAATCATCCACCTGCATCCTCCATTACTATTATATTCTCCCCCCAAAAAACTTACAGCCGTCTTAAACTGATGTTCTCCCTGTATACAGCAGGAATAATGCCTGTGTTCCATGATCGGCATAACCGGCAGCAGCCATTTGATCATACAGTGTTTTTGCCTGCAGCAGCCCCGGCAGTTTAAGGCTCATCTCTTCTGCCGCCTCAATAGCAATTTTCATATCTTTAATAAAATGCTTGATATAAAAACCCGGTGCCATATCGCCTGCCAGCATACGAGGAGCCAGATTACTCAAAGAGAAACTGGCAGCAGCGCCTGTTGCAATACTTGTCAGCACTTTTTGCGGGTCCAGTCCGGCCTGCCGGGCATAAGCCATCGCTTCACAGACGCCCATCATATTGGAGGCAATAGCGATTTGATTGCACATCTTTGTATGCTGCCCCGCTCCGGCAGGTCCTTGTAAAACAATATTGGTGCCAAAACAGTTCAGAACAGGCAAAACCTCTTGAAATACAGCTGCATCTCCTCCTGCCATAATGGAAAGTTTGCCCTGCCTGGCACCAATATCACCACCGGATACCGGCGCATCCATAACTTTCACACCCTGCTTAGCCCCAGTTTCATACAATCTACGGGCCAGCATCGGCGATGAGGTCGTCATATCAATAAAAATAGCGCCCGGTTTTGCATTGGCCAATAGACCTTTACTGCCAAGATAAATTTCTTCAACATCCTGAGGATATCCTACCATGGTAATCACAATATCGCACCGGGCGGCCACGGCAGTCGGAGTATCGGCCCAAAGTGCCCCCCGTTCAAGCAGTTCCCGGGCTTTTTCTTTTGTCCGGTTATATACCATAAGCGGATAACCGGCATTCAATACATGTCCTGCCATACTTTTTCCCATAACACCGATTCCGATGAAACCAATCTGGGGTAACGACATTACAAAATCCTCCTAACTATTAATCATTATGGCTATCTTTACAAGATTATTTTTTTATCCCCATCTTCCTGCCTGTTCTGTTATTTTTTTTATAAAAATTACAAACAGGCTTTCCGCCGCTAAAAAAATATGATAGGATTGCTAATTATTAGAGACTAAGCCGAAAGTGGCTTTTTTGAAAATAAATATTGAAAAATACAAAGTCTGTTCCATATTAATGCTGGTAGCTGTGTTCCGGGGACTCAATTCCGCTGCCATTAAATACCTTGCTTTATTTTTTCCGCCCATGGCGTTAGCCCCTATCCGGATCTGCCTGACCAGCATCTGATTACCTGCCGGGTTATATTTGTTGATATTAGAACTGCCTTTTTAGGATAAACTTAATCAAAGCTTCAGCCACCCCGTCCTCATTATTGGAAGCCGTGACATAATCGGCCCGCTCTTTCACGGCTGCCGCCGCATTTCCCATGGCAATGCCCAGGCCGGCGTACTCTAACATGGATGTGTCATTGCCGCTGTCACCTATGGCAATGACCTCTTCACGGGCAAAATGATAAAAATCCGCCAAAAACTCCAAGGCTTTGCCCTTGGATACGCCTTTGCAATTAATTTCTATATTGTGCTTGGATGATTCCACCAATTCTAGCTGACTAATGCTGCGTAAGTCACGGCAAAGACTTTGTAAGGAATGGATATCTCTATGGATAATTTCGCATTTTACCATATTTTCTTTTTCTTTCCGCAGGACATGCCGCCAGCGCTGCCAGGAAAACACATATTCCGAGCAGATCGGGTTATTTCGTCTCCCGCGGATTTTTGCCAGTAAATAAAAAATCTTAAATAAAATATTGCCATAGTAAAACTTATCCGGAGTACAAAAGAAAGGAGTGACACCATGGGCACGAAACACTTCCAGTATTCTTAAAGACAGCGACTCACCAAGAATACTCTGGTAAATGATGCGATTATTCTCTTTTTCTTTAATCAAAGCGCCGTTTGAGGCAATAACAGGAGACCGGACACCGATTAAATCCGAATAATAAGCTGCATCCGTATACATTCTCCCGGTACTTACCACAACATGGATTCCCCTTTTGTGTACTTCCTGCAAGACTGCTTTTGTTTGCTCTGTTACCTTGCCCCCGGTAGTCAGAAGTGTCCCGTCAACATCAATGCAGACTAGCTTATATTTCATAATCATACCGCCCGGGGCACGATACTTTTGTTCGTATATTCATCCGCAATCCTCCATATAGTCCTCTCATTATATTACTTTTTCCCCAAAAGGAATTTGCATGCAAATTTCAAGGAATTCTCGCCGTACAATTGTTTTCCTTCATGACCTGATTATAGCAAAAAACAGCACATATCGTAGAGAAATTACAAGACAAAACCCTGCAGCAGGATATTGTCATCCTGCTGCAGGGTTTTTATCGCTGTCAAGATTAAGACGTGCAGCGCCGGTTCTCAAAAAAACCGTCGGCCGCCCGGTATGAAGATCTGACCAGCGGACCGCATGCGGCATGCAAAAAGCCGACGGCCTTCGCCAGTTCCTGATAATGGACGAACTGCTCTTGTGCAACATATTCTTTAATGGCAATATGCTGCGAGGAGGGAGCAAGATATTGGCCAATAGTTAACAAATCACAACCAGCCAGCCGCAGATCGGTTAATACGGTCGCAATTTGCAGTGCTGTTTCGCCCAAACCGACCATAAGTCCCGACTTAGTCCGGATCTGCGGAGCCCTTTGTTTGACATAGGCCAGCACCTCCAGGGAACGCTGATAGCTCGCCTGAGGACGCACATCCTGGTAGAGTGCCGGAACCGTTTCCATATTATGATTGATTACCTCAGGCCTCGCTGCAATAACCTGGTCCAGAGCCGCTCCATCGCCCTGAAAATCGGGAATTAATACTTCCACAAGGGTTTCCGGCGAAATTTCGCGTATGGCTTCAATGGTGCGGGCAAAGTGTCCGGCCCCGCCATCCGGTAAATCATCACGCGTAACCGATGTGACAACAGCATATTTTAATCCCAGCTTTGCCACCATCCGGGCAACCCGCTGCGGTTCCCCGGCATCAACCGGCTGCGCCGGTCCCTTTTGCACGGCGCAAAAGCGGCAGTTCCTGGTGCATTGGCTGCCTAAAATCATAAAGGTAGCCGTACGGGATGCGTAACATTCCCCCATATTAGGACAATGCGCCCCGGAACACACCGTATTTAAAGCTAACTCATCCAGCAAATGATGCACTTCTTTAGCATGGTGATTACCGGCTATACGGCCTTTGAGCCAGGCAGGCGGCTGCAGCTCCCCCTGCCATCTGCCGTCGGTGATCTGGATGTCTTCAATCTGAAATACAGCGGCAAAATGAGCTGTAATTTTTGAACGGATCTCCTCCATTTCAGGTATCGTGCCAAGGAATTTTTCCATGCTGGTGACACCCCGGCCGGCAATGCCGCAGGGAGTAATCAAAGAAAAATAAGATAAATCCGTATTCACATTGAGGGCAAAGCCATGAAAACTCAGCCAGTTTCTTGCCCCTATGCCAATCGCGCAAATTTTTTCATTGCCTACCCATACTCCGGTATATTTTTCGTCACGGCCGGCAACGATGCCGAAGTCGGCCAAGGTCCGGATAATCACTTCTTCCAGGTTATTCACATAAGCATGAACATCACGGCCATGCTGCCGGAGGTCCAGTAGGGGATACCCCACCAGTTGCCCCGGTCCATGATAAGTAACATCACCGCCCCGGTCAACATGATATACTTCACATTGCTTTTCATTGAGCGTTACACTGTCAACCAGGATATGCCCGTCAACCCCGTTGCGTCCTATGGTGATCACCGGCGGATGTTCCAATAAAACCAGCGCATCTTCCTCAATCTTGCCTTGCCGCCTTGCCTTAACATAGGCTTCTTGAAACTGCCAGGCCTGCACATAGGGAGTCAGGCCCCAGTTTAGCGCAATCATGGCTTCACCTCCCAAAAGATATCACCGGAAAACCGGCAGATAATCAGAATGCCGCCCGGGTCCGGCAACACCAGACAGTGTGGCGGCATTCTCCGGGTTTAAAACATTAACACGGTCTATTTCCAGTGTATTCCTTTGCCTAACGTTACTTCAGCGGCTTCCATAATGGCTTCAGACAAGGTAGGATGGGGATGAATGGCATGAGCCAGCTCATCCAGGGTTGCTTCCATGGATTTAGCCAGCACCCCTTCGGAAACCAGATCGGTGGCATGCGGCCCGACGATGTGCAGGCCCAGCACTTCACCATATTTGGCATCGGCAATAATTTTGACAAACCCCTCCGTCTCACCGTAGGCCATAGCTTTACCGCTGGCCCGGAACGGGAATTTACCGACTTTAATATCCTGATACTTTTCCCGGGCCTCGTCTTCACTCATACCAACCCAGGCCACCTCCGGACTGGTGTAGATGCAGGAAGGAATGACGGCATCCGAATAGTGGGAATTCATACCGGCTGCATTCTCCGCCGCTACAATACCCTGTGCGGAAGCCACATGGGCCAGCTGAATTTTACTGGCAATATCCCCAATAGCATATACGCCGGGAATACTCGTTTCCATTTTTTCATTGACCGGAATTCCCTTTTTCTCATGAATGCCCAAATCCTCAATCCCGCTGAAATTAGCCGCCCGTCCGGTAGATACCAGTACGGTTTCGCCTTCAACCGTCTGGGAAGCATGATCAATCTGGTATTCGACCGCCAAACCGGTTGCGGTTTTCGTAATCTTGTTGACCTTCGCGTTGGTAAAAAAGCTGACTCCCTGTTTTTTCAGCGCTCCCACCAGCACATCGACAACTTCTTTATCCGCCATCGGCAAAATACGGGGCAACATTTCAATGATAGTCACTTTCGCACCAAAAGTCTGCATCACATAGGCAAACTCCAGCCCAATAACCCCGCCGCCGATGATAACCAGGGACTTAGGGACAGTTCCTAGTTCCAGCGCTTCATTACTGGTTATGACCCCGGGACTGTCAACTCCGGGTATGGGAGGTAAAAACGGTGTGGAACCGGTAGCCAGAATCAGTTTTTCCGTAGTAATTTTCTTCACGCCGTCCTTTTGCGTGATTTCCAGCTCATTCGGATTCAGCACCTTGCCGGCACCGGCAAATACGTCCACTTTATTGGCCTGCAGCAAACCTTTAATACCACCCACCAAGCCTTTAACGATCCGGTCTTTACGGGCAAAGACGGCTTTGATGTCACTGCTCACATTCGAGACCGCAATGCCGAATTCACCGGCCTTATGGATGGTTTCGTACACTTCCGCACTTCTCAGCAAAGCCTTGGTTGGAATGCAGCCCCGGTTAAGACAAGTGCCGCCAAGCGCGTCTTTTTCAATCAAAGCCGTTTTCAGACCGCATTGTGCGGCACGGATGGCGGCGACATAACCGCCGGGACCGCCGCCCAGAACGACCATCTGATAATCCCTGCCGCCGCCCTGACCGGGTTGCGCTGCAGCCGGTACTACAGCCGGTTTCTCAGCAGCCCCGGCTGCTACCTTTTCACCCGGCTGTCCAATGTAAGCAATAGGTGTATTCACTTCAATAACAGCACCTTCGGCTGCCAACAGGGCCAATACTTCACCGCTAGCCGGAGCTTCTACCTCCATATTGACCTTATCCGTCATGATTTCCAGCAGGATTTCACCTTCAGCTACCTGCTCGCCGACCTGCTTAAACCATTTTACAATGGTTCCCTCTTCCATAGTCATGCCCAGTTTGGGCATCAACAGTTCCGTTGCCATCCTCATTCCTCCATCGTTATATAAGTTGGAGATAGTCTTCCAACAATTCCTTGATTCGTCCTAAGAATTTCGCGGCTTCCGCGCCATCTACAACCCGGTGGTCAAAGGAAAGGGAAAGAGAAATTCTCGGCTGGATTACAATTTGGCCGTCTTTCACTGCCGGTTTTTCCAGCATGCGGCCTACACCCAGAATGGCGATTTCCGGTTTATTAATGATCGGAGTAAACGTATCGATACCAAACATCCCCAAATTAGAAACGGTGAAGGTGCCGCCGGACATTTCGTCAGGTGCCAGCTTACCCTCTCTGGCTTTGGCAGCCAATCCTTTAGAAGCCTGTGCAATCTGCTCCACACTTAAGGTATCGGCATTTTTAATTACGGGAACAACCAAGCCGTTCGGAATGGCAACAGCCATACCGACATTTACTTCTTCGCAGGCTTCAACCCCTTCTTCAGGAAAAAAGCGGGAGTTTATTGTCGGATTTTCCCGAAGGGCCTTGGCAACTACTTTAATCATTAAATCATTATAAGATGGTTTAAGGCCGGTGCGTTTTTCAATTCCCGGTATAATTTGTTTGCGTAAGGCTACCATGCCTGACATATCGGCCTCGGTATTCAAAGTCACATGCGGTGCAGCCCAGGATTCGGTCATATTTTTGGCGATTGCTTTACGCAAACCGACCAGCGGGTTACGTTTCCCTGTTGCTGCAGGTTGAACTGCAACCGTTGGGGTAACGACAGCTTCCACATCACTCTTCATGATTTTGCCGCCGATACCCGATCCGGAAACAGCCGCCAGGTTAATCCCTTTAGCCTGTGCAATTTTTTGCGCCAGCGGGCTGGCTTTAAAGTTTTTCACATCTTTTTCGATAATCCGTCCCCCTGGCCCGGTCGGAGGAACCTGATGTAAATCGATGTCTTCTTCGCGTGCTACCCTTTTGGCTGCCGGGCTGGCTTTTATTTTGCCGGCAACACCGGCTGCCGCGTTTGGTGCGGCGGCCGGCTGAACAGCTGCCGGATCAGGAGCCGCCTGGGTTTCGGCTGCCGGTTTGGCAGCCGCGCCTGTTCCTATCTTTTCACCCGGTTGCCCAATATAAGCAATCGGCTTATTAACCTCAACCACATCACCCTCTGCCGCCAGCAAAGCCAGAACTTCGCCGGTAGCCGGAGCCTCAACTTCCATATTGACCTTATCCGTCATAATTTCCAGCAGGATTTCGCCTTCGCTTACTTTGTCGCCAACCTGTTTGGCCCATTTCACAATGGTTCCCTCTTCCATGGTCATTCCCAGTTTGGGCATCAACAATTCCGCTGCCATTCCTATTCCTCCTGTTTATACAATTTCCCGAACGGCTTTTACAATATCCTCGACCTGAGGCACAGCACTTTTTTCCAATTCCATGCAATACGGAATCGGAACATTTTTTCCGGCCAGACGTTTAATCGGTGCGTCCAGATAGTCGAATGCTTCACTTTCGATCACTTCAGCAGCCACTTCACCGCCAAAACCGCCCCGTTTACAAGCCTCATGCACAATAATCAGCTTGCCTGTTTTAATGACCGACTTAACCAGAGTCTCTTTATCAAACGGCACCAGGGTGCGGGGATCAATAATTTCGATATCGATACCGTCTTTCGCCAAAATTTCAGCCGCTTCTAAGGCACGGTGAACCATTACGCCGGTGGCCAATACCGTTACGTCCCTGCCCTGACGCTTTACATCGGCTACGCCAAACGGAATGGTATATTCGCCTTCCGGTACTTCGCCCTTCCGGTTATAACAGGTCTTGGTTTCAATGAATACAACAGGATTATCATCACGAATGGCAGTCTTTAATAACCCCTTTACATCATAGGGGGTAGTTGGCATGACCACTTTTAATCCCGGAACATGCACCAGCCAATTTTCCAAACTTTGCGAATGCTGTGCAGCCGCCCCGGTTCCCGAACCGCCCGGTAAGCGAAGTACCATCGGAACTTTGGCCTTGCCGCCAAACATGTATCTCATTTTTGCAGCTTGATTGACCAGGGAATCCATCGCAATAGTGACAAAGTCACTGAACATGATTTCCGCAATCGGACGCATACCGGTTACAGCTGCACCAGCCGCCGCACCGGAAATAGCCGCTTCAGAAATCGGCGTATCACGCACTCTTTCCTCGCCAAATTCATCCAGCATCCCCAGCGATACCCCAAACGCACCACCATAAACCCC
The DNA here is from genome assembly GCF_001298735.1 of Propionispora sp. 2/2-37. Taxonomy (GTDB): domain Bacteria; phylum Bacillota; class Negativicutes; order Propionisporales; family Propionisporaceae; genus Propionispora. The sequence goes on from NZ_CYSP01000003.1 coordinate 164,215, forward strand.
CACATCTTCGCCCATCAAAAACACATTTTCATCCCGGCGCATTTCTTCCTGCATAGCCTGTCTTACTGCCTCTTTATATGTTATCAATGCCATCGTAAACACTCCTTTGCCGTATTATGCGTATACGTCTTCTTCTAAGGTTTCAATTCCAGGGTAAGAACCCTGCTGGGCAAATTCCACAGCACGGGCAATATCTTCCTTGGCAGCTGCCGTCATGACCTCGCATTCGGCCTGCGTGCATATTTTATTATCTACCAGATATTTTTCGAAGGCCTTGATCGGGCATTTTTCCTTCCAGGACTCGATTTCTTCTTTAGTCCGGTAGCGATTGGCATCACTCTTGGAATGTCCCAGCCAACGGTAAGTAAGGCCCTCAACAATCGAAGGCCCTTCGCCTCTTCTGGCCCGTTCAACGGCTTCCAGTGTGGCCTCATATACTTTCAGCACGTCATTGCCATCAACAGTAACTCCCGGCATGCCGTAAGCTACGGCACGCTCAGCCACGTGCTCTATTTTCATGCTCCTCTGCGTTGACATAGACATGCCGTATTTATTATTGGTGCACATAAACACAACCGGAAGTTTCCAGATAGCAGCCATGTTTAAAGATTCATGGAATGATCCTTCGTTACTGGCGCCATCACCGAAATAACAAAGAACCACTTTACCCGTTTTTTTCATTTGCTGGGTCAGAGCGGCACCAACGGCAATGGCAAATCCACCGCCGACAACACCGTTCGCTCCCAGATTGCCTTTTTCCAGATCGGCAATGTGCATGGAACCGCCCTTCCCTTTGCAATAACCATTCGATTTCCCCATAAGTTCAGCCATCATCAGATTCACATCGGCATCCTTACCGATACACTCACCATGTCCACGATGGGTACTGGTAATTAAATCGTCCTCCCTGAGTGCTGCCGTCGACCCAATGGCAAAGGCTTCCTGGCCTATCGATAAATGCGTCGTGCCATGGATCATTCCTTTAGCAAAAAATGCATCCACCTGCGATTCAAAAAAACGCGTATGCAGCATTTTTCTGTACCATTTCAACAATTCTTCCTTCCTTACTTTCATTCGTATTCCCTCCTGTATTTTATTGATCTAGCTAAACAGACATGTGACAATACAGACCACCCCTTGGGACAGGGTTCATTGCCCAAAGCACATTTGTCTAGCAATTGCACTTTTGTGCAGATAGAGACAAAAAAATTTGGTCAATCAGCTACTTTGAGTATTTCCTGTGCCGTAATTTCATCAGTTACCAGGACATTCATACAACCGCCCCGAATGGCACCCAAAATGGCCAGCGCTTTATTCTTCCCCGAGGCTACACAAATTTTCCAGGGAATCCGCTTAATATCTTCAAAAGGGACAGAGATCACCCGTTCACTGACAAAAGAATGGATAGGGTTGCCATTCACATCATAAAACCAGCCTAACAAGTTTCCCACAGCGCCCATAGCACGGAGCTCAGCCATATCCCGGACCGTCAGAGCATTACTGATGACCAGGGAACCGTCATCACTGACATCACCAAGTCCAAACAGACCTTTTGTACAACTGGTGGCTTTGCTCAAAACCCGTTTCACATTTTCATCGCTCAAAAGAGCCTTTTTAATTTCCGGTGTATCCATCATGGCCGGAGTATTAAGCCACACGCCGTTGGCATGCAGGCGCCGGGCAATTTGCTTGACGATTTCTTCCGGATTAATTTTTTCGCTGCTGTTTAAACCGCCCATTAACTGGACTACCGTAATATTAAGCGGCTTTTTCAATCCCAGAAACTTACCCACCTCATATAGGGAAGATCCCCAAGCAATACCAACGATATCACCATCTGCCAGAATACTTTCCAAATAATTGGCACAAGCTTTTCCCGCCCCTTCTTTTGATTCGTCCACACTATTGCCCGACGGAACCACAAGGGCTTCCAAAAAAGGGAATTTTTGTTTCAAAGCATGCTCGGTATCCAGACAAGCCCGGTACTCGGAGTCAATATGAATTTCAACAATTCCCATGTTTTTTGCTTTGGCCAGAGACCGCGTAATTTTCGTACGGGAAACGTTAAGTTTTTGGGCAATTTCTCCTTGTGTCAAATCCTGCACATAATACATCCAGGCAATTCTTGTCAACAAGGATCTTTCCGCACTGTTATCCATATCCCATCCCTTTCTGAACATATGTGCATAAAAAAATCATTTGTTCATATCTTGTATTTTTATCATAGCCTTTCTTTTTCTTTCTGTCAATATGCTTTCCTTTACGTTCATCTTATTTCCCGAAAATTCCCGTTCTATGCTTGCACTACATTTTTCTTTATACTGAAACTACCCAAAGAGCACGCTGAACGAGGAGGAATTTTATGTACCGGGCTTTTACGCTGTACACTGATCAACTGCGGAGAATTCCGGATAGAGTAGACGAAAATGCCAAGAAAAACCCGCTTGCGCTGTGCGGTCACCCTGGTGTCCGATAAGGACAAATGCCTGAAAATGCTGCAACAGGCAGGTCACGACTGGATTTACTTGGATGAGGAACAAGTATGCGACTGGCAATAGTCTTGCTGCAGAATAAAGGACCTGCGAGGTTTCACCTCGCAGGTCCTTTATTCTGCAGCATTGACCTTTCCTCTGGCCAGGGAAGCCAATATACCGGCGGCCGATATGACCGTAAAAATCAAAAAGGCCGTCCGGGAACTGGTAAGCAGCAACTGGTCGCTTCCCTTTTCGACCCCCGTGTTGCCGGCAGATAAAAGCAATGTGACAATCGCCATGCTGACTGTCTGCCCAACCAGGCGCATACTGGATAAAATAGACGAGGCCACCCCATAATACTGTTTCTCCACCGCGCCCATAATGGCATTATTGTTCGGAGAAGCAAACAAGGCAAACCCCAAGCCAATCATCCCCAGATTGGCCATGACAAGCCACAGCGGAGTAACCTCCGTCAAAAAAATAAACAGCAGCAAGCCCAGGGTACATAATCCCATCCCCAGGGACGCCACTATCCTGGGCTCCGTACGGTCCGACAATCTCCCGGCAAAAGGTGAAAATGCAGCCATCAAAAGAGGTTGTGCCAGCAGAACCATCCCGGCCATTTGGGAATCGTACCCTTTTACAATCTGTAAATACAAAGAAAGTAAAAAACCAACAGCAAAGGTGGCGCTATAATTAATCATAGCTGCCAGATTCGAAAATAAAAAGACAACATTCCGGCGAAAAAGGCCGAGATTTAAAATCGGATAAGGCTGCCGCCGTTCGTAATATAAAAAGAACAGAAACAATAGCAAGCCCAGACCAAATACGTATTTCGCCCACTCCGTTTCTGCTGCGGAAGAAAATCCGTACAACAGCGCCGCCATGGCAAGAACATAGCCGAGACTTCCGGCTGTGTCAAACGGCTCGTCCTGTGCGCCCTTCCACTCCCCCTTAAGCCGCCATAAAGCCAGCGCCAGGGCAAATACACTGATAGCAGCCGTAACGGCAAATATGCTGCGCCACCCAAAGTAATGATTTAAACCGCCCCCGACTACCGGTCCCAGGGATAGCCCGAGATAAACAACTGCAACATTGAGTCCCATGGCTCGCCCTCTTTTTTCCGGAGGATACACCAGAGAGACGATGGCAATGCCGGTGCTGAATATCATAGAACTGGCCACTCCCTGACAAATCCGGAAAAAAATCAGCGTCCACATCGACCAGGCCAGCGCCAGCATAACAGTAGAAACCGAAAAAAACGAAATACCGATAAGAAAAATCTTTTTCTTTCCCACAATATCGGCCAGTCTGCCAAAGGGCAGCAAAAAGGCAGTGGAAGACAACAGGTAGGCCGTGATCACCCAACTGAGTAAGAAAGTGTCTCCGCCAAACTCAGCTCCTATGGAGGGAATGGCCAAATTGACCGAACTGCCCATAAAAGGAGTTAAAAAAGAAGCGGCCATTACAATAATCAGCGTAACCGCTTCCCTGGAAATTCTATTGTACATATGCGCCTCCTGCCTTCAAACGAACAGAATCTTACTAACTAATACATAACTTTATTCCTATTATATCCCTAACTCTCTTTTTTTGTATATGAAAAGTTTACTTATCAAAATTGCCATCTGGAATTACGAAAAAGTTTCTTTAGGATATAGTTTGGGAAATTCACTTTTTTTATTCTTGAAAATGGCAGTGTTACGTAAAGATCGAAAATTACAGCCTGAGACGCACAGAGACACCTGCCGGGAAAGCCACTGCTTTTCCGTTCAGGTGTCCACCTGCTCTTCATTTACTCACAAACGTTGCTGCACACCAGGCTGTGCCCTCTTCCCTGTCGGCTTAAAACAAGCTGGCCGCAGCCATACTGGCCAGATCAGCCAATGGTCCGGGATAAATTCCCAGAAGCAAAGTGGCTACCAGACTGAGCATCGCCGTACAAGTCAGCGAAGTACTGACACTATAGCTGTGCCAGTCTTTGGCCTCTCCCCAATACATAGCTTTGGCAACCAGCAGGTAATAGTAAACCGATATCATGGACATGACAAACCCCAGCAAGGCCAGCCAGAGATAGCCCTGGTCTACTACTGCCAGAAACAAATACAGCTTTCCGGCAAAACCGGCCATCGGCGGGATACCGGCCATAGACAGCAAGGAGACGGTCATAACTACGGCGAGCAGCGGCGCCTTCCGGCTCAAACCGGAGAAGGCCTCAATATCTTCCGCTCCGGTATGCATTTTCACTGCCGTGATCACGGCAAAGGCCCCAACGTTGGCAAATACATACAGCATGCCGTAAAACAGAATCCCCTTGATTCCTGCAGCGTTGGCCGCCACCAGTCCGCACAGCAGGTAGCCGGCCTGCGCAATAGACGAATAGGCTAGCAGGCGTTTTATATTGCTTTGATTCATGGCGATCACATTGCCGACAATCATACTGACTGCCGCCAACGCCACTATAACCGGCAGCCACATGCCGGCCAAAGCCGGTACCGCCTGCAACAAAATACGTAACAGCACGGCAAATGCCGCCATTTTAGAACATATAGCCAGCAGGGCTGTAACCGGAACCGGAGCGCCTTCATAAATATCCGGCGACCACATATGAAACGGTACAGCAGCAATTTTAAAGCCGAGACCGATCAACACCATAGCGCAGCCGGCCAGCATAGCCGGTACCGGGCGCACGGCCTGTATAATCCCCTCGAAAGTCACACTTCCCGTATAACCATAAATAAGACTTAACCCATACAGCATAACTGCCGATGAAGCGGCACTCAACACCAAGTATTTGACACCGGCTTCACCCGACCTGCCATCATTGAAGTGATAGCCGACCAGAATATAAAAGCTGACATTCATGACTCCCATACCAACAAAAAAGGTAATCAGGTCATTCGCCGAAGCAAGCATCATCATTCCTAAAACCGAAAATACAATCATGGCGTAAAACTCGCCGACGTGTCGTGGCAGCCGATCCACATAATCAAATGAAAACAGCAGGGTAAGCGATACAGCAGCTAAAAAAAGTATTTTAAAGAATGCGGCATAACGGTCCAATTGGTACATATCCGCATAGAAGGTTCCCGCAGCACCAAACTGATTTATGACCACCAGCATGATACCGGTAAGGCCGAAAACAGCCAGATAGCCAATACTGCTTCTTGTTTCCCGGTCCGGAAGCAATAAGTCAAGGACAACTAAAAATACGGCTAGACACACCAGTAAAATTTCCGGGCTGATTAATAGAAAATTCATCGCCATATCCCCCCCCATAACGCCGGTGCATCCTGAAGGCTTGCCAGAAGCGGCAGCATGTTCTGCACTTCATTGCTTATTTTTTGCATCAACAGATTGGGAAACAGGCCAAAAGCAATCAATACGGTACCCAGTACCAATAACGGCACCAATTCCGGCCCCCGTGCATCCCGGTAATGGTCAAGCTCCTGACGTCTGGGACCAAATAAGACATTAGCCAATAGTCTGAGCACATACAACGCGGTAAAAATAATACCGGCAATAGCTAACACGGCAAACAGCGGATACCGGCTGAAACTCCCTACAAAAATAGTGAATTCAGGCACAAAACTGATAAGGCCCGGCAGTCCCAGGGAGGCCATCCCCGCCAGCATAAAGCCGACAGCCACACGCGGCATTTGATGGGCCAGCCCCCCCAGCCCGTTCATTTCCCGGACATGCGTCTTTTCATAAACATAACCGATCATGGCGAAAAAGAGTGCGCTCATAATTCCATGGGCAAACATGTTGGCTACCGCCCCGCTGATACCCACTCCATTTAAAGCGGCCAGTCCGATCAGTACATACCCCATATGAGAAACCGAAGAATAACCGATGACATATTTCAGGTCTTTTTGTGCCAGCGCGATAAAAGCGGCATACAACACATTAACAACGGCCAAACCGGCAATCAGCGGGGCCCAGAACTTCATCCCCAGCGGCAATACCAAGAGTCCGATGCGAATTAAGCCATATCCGCCGATTTTTTTCAAAACCCCGGCATGAATCATGGATACAGCCGTGGGAGCACCGGCATAACCGTCCGGAGACCAGCTGTGAAAGGGCCACATGGAAAGCAAGGAACCAAAACCAAGCAGCAATAAGAAAAAGGAGAAAATTTGAAACTCTTCGGACAGATGCCCCAGTTGATGGGCCTTAGCCAGCAATTCCATACTAAAGGTACGCGCCCCTTCGGGAAAAGCGTTAAGATAAAGGGCCACAATACCCACCAGCATAAATGCGGAACCAAGTAATAGATAGATGGTTAATTTCATGCCGGCATATTCTTTGCTGACCCGTTTTGTCGAGCCCCAGATGATGACCATGATATAAATGGGAATGACCACCAATTCATAAAACAACAGAAAGATAAACAGATCGCGGACAATGAAGGTTCCGGTTACCCCCGCCAATAATATCAGCAGTAAAATAAAAAATTCTTTTGGACGTTGTTCCAGATTCCAGGAAGCAAAAACGGCGGAAAAACCAATTAAAGCCGTCAATAATAAAAAGGGTAGTGAAACACCGTCAACACCAACGGAATAACTGACTCCCAAATCGGCAATCCAGGGAATACTTTGTGTAAACTGCATGCCGCCGGCCGTAAAATCATATCTCCAGTAGGCATAACTTGCCAGAAGAGCTACCGCACCCATAATAGCTGCCGCTATAACCTTAATGCCTTTAGCCGCCAATGGAGGCATAAAAGCCAATATTACCGCGCCTGCAACCGGCAGCAGCAGGATGATTGTTAATAATGGAAAATCATTCATCTCATTGCCCTCCTAACAAGGCCGCCATAGCCAGGGAATGGCCTCCATACGTAAACCACAATAGTGCAATTACTGCGGCGCCGAAAAACACCAAAGCATAATGCTGCACCTGACCGGTCTGCAGCCGTCTCAGTAAATCGCCGGAGCCTTTCGTGAGCCAGGCCAGCAGATTGACAAATCCATCCACAATATGAACATCGATCCAGGCCAGCATCTTGCCCAAACCATCGACCAGTTTTTGATTGATCCAGGCATACAATTCATCTACATAAAATTTATGATAGCTTAACCGGTACAACACGCCAAATTTCGCTTTAAGTACGGCCGGCTGGATAGTCCCTGCACCGTAGATGCTCCAGGATAGTGCTATAGCGGCAACAGCTGCGACAACAGAAGAAACTGCTACCACCAAGTTGACAGGCTCCGCATGGGTTTCACCAAAGTAAATCCAGTGACCAAAACCGGTGGCATGCGGAATGTAGCCGCCAACAACGGATAAAAGTCCCAGCACCACCAAGGGAAATACCATAGCCGGTCCCGACTCATGCGCCTGAAAGCTTGAACGCGGGCTGCCGAAAAACGCAACAAACAGTAACCTGGCCATATAAAAAGCCGTTAAAAAGGCGGTTACCAGTGCTATCACATAAAGCGGCATACTGACGGCATAGGCGGCAGCCAGAATTTCATCCTTGGAATAAAACCCGGCAAACGGGGGAATACCGGCAATGGCAACCACACCAATGCCCATGGCGGCAAAGGTAAGCGGCATCTGTTTCCTCAATCCCCCCATTTCGAAAATATCGGCTTTGTCGTGAAGTGCATGTAATACCGAACCGGCCGCTAAAAACATCAAAGCTTTGAAGAAAGCATGGGTCATCAAATGAAACATCGAAGCGGTCAGGCTGCCAACACCCAATGCCAGCATCATATATCCCAGTTGACTGATGGTGGAATAGGCCAGTATCCGCTTTATCTCCCGCTGTGTAACGGCAATGACGGCGGCAAACAGGGCGGTAAAGCCGCCAACCCAGGCAATGAGTCCCAGAACCCCCGGCAAGGCGTGAAACAGCGTATAGGAACGGGCAATCAAATATACACCGGCCACCACCATAGTCGCGGCATGAATAAGCGCCGATACCGGGGTCGGCCCTTCCATTGCATCCGGCAGCCAGACATGCAGGGGAAACTGCCCGGATTTGCCAACTGGCCCGATAAAGATTAAAACAGCCACCATAGTCAATAACGCCGTACCATGTTCGGCAACATAAGCGGGGATAGCAACCCCCAGTTTGGCAAAGTCCAGAGTACCGAACAGAATTTGCAGCAGCAGTATGCCGAGCAGCAAACCGAAATCGCCGATACGTGTGGTCATAAAGGCCTTTTTGGCAGCCTCCCGCGCTGATACCTTATGGAAATAATAACCGATCAGTAAATAAGAACACAAACCAACCAATTCCCAGAAGACGTACATTTGCACAAAATTGACGGCGATGACCAGCCCCAGCATAGAGGCCGCAAACAATGACAAGAACGCATAAAACCGGGAAAATCCGGGGTCGCCGGCCATATAGCCCAGCGAATAAATTTGCACCATTAAAGAAACCAGAGTAACGACAAACAGCATCATGGCTGTCAGCGGATCAATGTAAACGCCCATGTCCACCGTTAATCCGGGAACGGTAAACCATGCCGCCCGGTACAGCAGAGGTTCCGCTACCGTAATATTTTGTGCAATGACTCCACCGGCCACCCCTAAAGCCAGAACAAAACTTGCCAGACTCGCCAGGATGGCAACACCGGCAGCAATGTGCGGAACGCGGCGAAAAAGTGTCCCGCATAAAAGAAATGCAACAGCCGGCAGGAGCGGTATCAGCCAGGCATGCTCCAATGCATAACTATTCATTGTATAACACCCTCCTCACCATTTCATACTATTGAGCTTATCAGCATCAATAGCCGTATGGTCGCGATAAATGCGGAACACCAAAGCCAGCCCCACAGCAATCTCAGCAGCCGCCACAGCAATATTAAATACCGTAAATACCTGCCCCACCGGCTTATCCGGCGTTACAAACCTTGAAAATGCAATCAGATTAATATTGACCGCATTCAACATGAGTTCAATACTCATGAGCAAAGCAATCACGTTCTTTTTGCTAAACAAGCCATATAGTCCGATGCCAAACAGCAGGGCGGCAACAATGAGAAAATGTTCCAGACCAATCATGTTTCATCCGCTCCCTTAGCCAGAATAATCGCCCCCATCATGGCGGCAAGCAGCAGGACCGCGGCTGCTTCAAAAGCCAGAACATATTCGCCCAGCAGCAATTGTGCAATCACCGGCGCACTGTCTTCGATAGCACCCTGAACCGACTGCTTCCAGGGGGTAGCCGTCACAATCAGGATAAGAATACCGCTGAACAGCGCAGCGACAATCCCTGCGCTCCACCCCAGGCGGCTGGGAGGATTGCTGTCCTCCATTTCCCCTCTTACCGTCAGCATGATACCAATTACCACCATAACGGCAACCGCGCCGCTGTATACCAAAATCTGAACGGCTGCCAGATATTCAGCTTCAAGCAGTACATATAAGCCGGCCACACCAATAAAGGAAAGAGCGAGCAATAACGCGCTATGCACTAAATTCCGTTTAACAACCACACCGGCGGCCGCTCCTAATGTTACTAACGATAATAAGTAAAACGCTGCGGTATAAGCCAAATCGCCCACCATCACTCTCCTCCTTCCGTCTGACCGGCGGAGCCTGTTTGCGGCTCCGCTTGGCGCGCAGGCCGTTTTCTGCGGGCCCTTTCCATACAGTCGACATCTAATCTTTCCCGACGGTACTGGGAATTCTCATAATTCTTATCCCACAAAATGGCTTTGGTGGGACATGCTTCTATACACAAATCACAATACAGACAGCGGCCCGAAAGATGCTTATAAGAGGTTAGCCGCTTTTTTTTGTTCTCCCCCATTTCCGTAGAAAGATCAATGGCTTGGTTAGGGCAACTCATGGCACACAGCCCGCAGGCGATGCACTTATCCAAATCCAAATCCAGGGCACCGCCACGAAAACGGGGTGACACCGGCAGTTTTTTTTCCGGATACTGTACGGTAACTTTTTTGCCCATAAGCCGTTTAAACGTAATGCCCATACCCGTAAGCAATCCTTTACCCTGCATACATACCTTCCTCCTAACTCCACAGCCTGTATACGAATATTCCAACTCCGGTAACAACCACATTGGCCAGTGACAAAGGCAGCAAAACCTTCCAGCCAAAACCCATCATTTGATCAATCCGAAAACGCGGAAAAGTCCAGCGTAGCCACATAAACAAGAAAATCATAAAACCTATTTTCAGGAAAAACCATACCCATCCCGGTAGAAACGGTCCATGCCAGCCGCCTAAAAACAGAGTGACGGCAACAGCGGAAACAGCTACCAAATTGGCATATTCGCACAGAAAGAAAAATGCCCAGCGCATCCCGGTATACTCGGTAAACGGCCCGGCGATAATCTCCGATTCCCCTTCCACCAGGTCGAAGGGTGCCCGGTTGGTTTCAGCGGTGGCCGCAATTACATAAATAACAAAAGCAAACGGTTGCAGTAGAACGAACCATACGCCATCCTGTGCCGCCACGATGTCACTCATGCGCATGGAGCCGGCCAGCATCACAATTCCCAAAACCGAAAATACCAACGGAATCTCATAACTTAACATCTGCGCCACGGTACGCATACCGCCGATTACAGCATATTTGCTGTTGGACGACCACCCGGCCATCAGAAAAGGCAAGGTCGACTGTGCCGAAACGGCCAGAACAAAAAAGATGCCGATATTCAAATCTGCCAGTATGGCCGCCTCATCGAAAGGAAAAACGGCGTATACCATAGCGGCCGGAATGAACAGCAAAATCGGCGCCAGTATCCACATCCACTTATCTACACCACAGGGCATAATATCTTCCTTGCTTAATAACTTCAGCATATCGGCCACTGTCTGCAGCAGCCCCCCCGGTCCTACCCGGTTGGGACCAAGCCGAACCTGTATGAAGGCACTTACCTTCCGTTCCGCATATACCAAAACTAAAGCGGCCGAAAAAATAACAGCAAAAATACCGCCAATACCCACCAGCCCGACAATAAAATTGACGATTTCCGGACTGGGAATAAAATCGGTCAATACCCTGCGTATCAGTTCTGCAATTTTCGCCAGACCAAACAACTCGCTCATGATGTCTACTCCCTTTTTTATTCTTGCGGACCATTTCCGCTAGCAGTCTACCTCTCCCATCAGCGGATCAAGAGTGGACAGAACGGCAACTACGTCACCGATCAGTAGCCCCCGGCACAATTCGTCCAGCGCGTGCAAATTGACAAAAGACGGCCGCTTGATGTGTATACGGTAAGGTTTGGTACTTCCGTCACTGACAATATAATACCCCAGTTCTCCCCGCGGATTTTCGATGCGGTGGTAGACTTCGCCGGCAGGAGGTTTTATCACCCTCGCCATCTTGGCTTTCACGGGGCCTTCCGGCAAATCCCTCAGTGCCTGCCGGATAATCCGGACACTTTCTTCCATTTCCTGCATACGCACCATGTAGCGGTCCCAATTATCCCCCGTCGTACCCAGAGGTACGTTAAAGTCAAAACGGTCATATATTCCGTAAGAATCGATCTTACGGATATCATAATCCACGCCGGCCGCCCGCAAGGAAGGTCCGGTCATGCCCAGTTCCAAAGCTCGGCCGGCACTAATCTTCGCATACCCCTTCATGCGGTGCATAAAAATTTCATTACCGGTAATAAGACCGTGATATTCTTTAAGAATAGCAGGAAATTCATCCAAAAAAGACTGCGTTGCCGGTACAAATTCTTCCGGAAGGTCCTCGGCCACCCCGCCAATCCGTATATAATGAAAAGTCATGCGTGCCCCGCATACCATATTGAATAAATCCAGTATTTTTTCCCGGTCGCGAAATGCGTAAATCATACCGGTGGAAGCCCCGAAATCGATGGCGATGGTACCGAAAAAAATCATATGGCTGGCAATACGGTTGAGTTCAGCCATAATCACCCGTATATACTCCGCCCGTTCCGGTACATCAATCCCCATCAGCTTCTCTACCGTTTGACAGTAGCCCAGATTATTGCCCATGGCAGACACATAATCCAAACGGTCAGTATAGGGAAGAAATTGCGGATAAGTCCGGCTCTCCGCCAGCTTCTCAATCCCCCGGTGCAAATATCCCATTTCAGGTATAGCCCGGACCACCTGTTCACCGTCTAAATCCAAGATAACCTGCAGCACACCGTGAGTACTCGGATGCACCGGTCCCATATTTAATGTATAAACTTGTGTTTTCGGCATCTTTTTCTCCCCTTACCCGCGGCTCACCGCTTTAAATTCTTTGCGCAGCGGATGACCGTTGAAATCCTCCGGCAGCAAAATACGCCTTAAGTTAGGATGCCCGGTGAAGGATATACCCAGCAAATCATACACTTCACGCTCCTGAAAATCGGCACCCGGCCAAATACCGGTTACGGATACAACCTCTGCTTTTTCTTTGGCGGAACGAGTTTTTACAGTAGCCAATTTCCTTAGGGCACGAGAATAAAGATGATACACTACCTCGAAGTATTCCGGATATTCCACAGCCGTCAGATTGCTCAAAAGATCAAAGCGGTACTCTTCTCCGTCTTTTATACGGCGGAGAAGAGTAAGCAAAACCTTTTGCTCCACCAGCATAGCGCAATAGGGATCTTCCCCGATGATTTCTACGTCCGGGCCCGTTGCAGCCGCCAGGCTTTCCAGCTCCGCCCGTTTCATGATTTGTCTACTCATCGCTCATCCGCCTCGCCACTTCAGGATTTCGAATCTTCTTCTTGAGTTCCAGCATTCCCTGAATCAATGCTTCCGGACGGGGTGGACAGCCGGGAATGTATACGTCCACCGGAATAATTTTATCAACACCGGGCACAACCGAGTAAGAATCAACGAACGGGCCTCCGGCGTTAGCACAGTTACCCATGGCAATCACATATTTAGGTTCCGGCATCTGTTCGTATAGCCGTTTTAAAGGACCGGCCATTTTCCAGGTCAGCGTACCGGCAACAATTAAGAGATCCGCCTGACGCGGCGAAGGCCGGAATACCTCATAGCCAAACCGTGCTAAGTCAAAGCGGGCCGCTGCTGCCGACATCATTTCGATTGCGCAGCAGGCCAGACCGGAAGTTAACGGCCAGAGCGAGTTGCTGCGGGCCCAGTTGAGCACCTGATCAATGGTGGTAAGAATAATATTTCGTTTTAATAATTCGTCCGTCGGCATATCGTTCTGCAAGTCCTTTACTTCCATTCTAATGCTCCTTTCTTCCATGCATACCATAATCCCAAGACTAAAATCCCAACAAATATAATCATTTCCATAAAGGCAAATAAGCCAAGCTGCTGAAACTTAGCCGCCCAGGGATACAGAAACATGGTTTCTACATCAAAAACAACAAACACTAGAGCATACAAATAATAGCTGGCTTTGAATTGTATCCAGGATTTTCCCACCGGATCAATCCCGCATTCGTACGGCAGTTCCTTTTCGGGACTGGCCTTACGCGTTTGAATCATCCGTGATGTGATTAAACCACCAATAGTAACCATACAAGCAATACCAATCAGCACGGCAATCAAGGCATAATCCTGCAGCATACGACAACCTCCTGTTTATATTGATCAAAAATTCAATCATTTAGGCTCGAACGAACAGACCGGAAACTATTACCCATTAACAAAAAGCTGCTGACTTCTTCCGTCAACAGCCGCTGTCTCTAAGAACTGGCCCAATTATATGTATATGTCCTATGCGCCAAAGAAGCACCGTTGTACTTTTAGTATGGCAAAATAGTGTACAAATAAACCATATACAATGTAACGGATTTCTAAAGCAACCATGGCGGTATTGGAACAATGCAGGCTGGACAATTGTTCATTTTTTCACTTACTCGGTTAGGACAAATGTTCATCTTTTCACTTATTCAGCCGACAACAAAACTGAAGGGTAGGAACTTCTGTGACTTACATAGATGGTATCATGTTTTTTTACATAATTCAATACCTGTTCTAGATGTTTTTAACACTTATTTATGAAGTATACAGTTTTATTATATTTTGTATACAAAAATCATCCTCTTGCAGTAGACAAAAAGTTCTACCAGGAGGATGATTTATTGTCTTGCTATTTTCTGCAGCCGGCTTCAGACTTCTTATAGACAATCCGGCCGTTAAAAATTGTCATGTCCACTTCCGCTTTGTCAATATCCGCCGGATTCACAGCAAACAAGTTACGGTCAAAAACAACCAGGTCTGCCAGTTTGCCCGCCTCAAGGGAACCGGTTTCTTGCTCCAGAAACAGCATATAGGCACCGTTAATGGTGAAACTTCTAATCATCTGCTGCAAAGTAGCCCGTTCTTTTTTATTTAAAAGATAGCGCTCATCATCGCTATCCGTTATATCGGGCACACCATGCAGCGGTCCGTTATCAATATTCCGGGTTACCCCGATGTCCATAGCCAGCAGCGGGTTGGGGGTAAGCGTAGCCGGATAATCCGATGATGATGCTACCGTAATGCCCCTTGCAAAAAAGCTGCCTAACGGAAATTCGGTTTCCGCCCGATCACCCAGAAATTGGGAATCGACCTTATCCCACCAGTTAGGTCCCTTGAAGTGCCAATAAGGCTGCACACTGGCAATGATGTTCAACTTCTTAAACCGCTCGACATCCCCGGCAGCAACCAATTGCAAATGAGTGATGGTATTGCGCCAATCACTGCCCGGCAACTGTTGCCGCACCCATTCCATAGCATCCAGAACTTTGCGGGTGGAAGCATCCCCGGTAGAGTGAACATGAATGGACAAGCCCTGTTGATTAGCCATTGCAAAGGCCTGCTTGAGCTTTTGTTCATCCCACAAAAACTGCCCATAGTATCTTTCCCCCTTACCGGCTTTTTCGCTATAAGCCTTCAACAAATGGCTGGTCCCGCCTTCAACAACACCGTCGGTAAAAAATTTGGCGGTAATAATTTTAAGGTCGGGAGAATCGTACTGCTTTTTTAGCCTTTGTACTGTTTCGAATTGGCTGGCCGCTTCCTCTTCCTGGCGGATGGTCGCTGCCATCCTGACCCGTAAATGCAGTTTATTTTTTCTCTGCATAGCCGCAAAGGTTTCCAGCATTGCCTCAAAAGAAAAGCTTCCCATAGCCAAAATGCCGGTAATACCAAAGGCATGCATCTTTTTTTGAAAAAGAAGCATGGCTTCCAAGTACTGCGCAATACTATACTCCGGCAGGGCAATCAGCGGCATAGCCCATTCTTTCAAGGTCCCCCACAAATCTCCGGTAACCGGGTCGGTGTCGATTACACCGCCCTTGGGCACCGGCGTGGCGGCCGTAATGCCGTTCACTTCAAATGCCCGGGAGTTAACCCATAGCGTATGCCCGTCATTAGCCCGCAAAATAATCGGAATGTCCCTGCTGATTTCATCTAAATACTCTTTACGCGGTCCCTTGATTAATTCCTCACCGGTAAAAACGCTCCATGACCACCCCCGGCCATACACCATGGCAGTTTCCGGGTTCCGTGCAATAAATTCTTTCACAGCGGCGAGATAACCCTTCAGAGTATCAACATGGTACAGTCGAACTTCATACAACTCCAGCAAAGACAAACCCGGCGGATGAATGTGGGAATCAATCAGACCCGGTGTCACCGTTTTTCCTTTTATATCAATAACCCGGGTTGTCATTCCTATATATCTTTGCACACTTTCATTGCTACCGACATGGAGTATGCGATTGCCGCGGACAGCAACTGCTTCGCATAGCGTGTCTTTTGCGTCCGCCGTGTAAACCACTCCATCCTGCAAAACAATATCGGCCACTATTCCGGACATAAGCATCCACCCCCTGCCAGCATTATAATCTGAGTTTTGCCAGGGCATCGGCAAGGGCCGTATTTATCGGCTCTTCCCTGCCTGCTTTCTGTTGTTTTAAATAAGCCGCCACATCTCTTTTGGAAGCTCTGTCCTGTTCTTTCTGCTTACGCTCATGAAAAGAGGAAAGCTTCTCCCGATAGCCGCAGCCGCAGACAAAAAGCCGTGCTTCTCCCTCGCCACGCAATTCCAGTTTCTTATGGCAATTCGGACAGCGGGCATTGGTCGTGCGTGAAACACCTTTGCGATAGCCGCATTCCCGGTCCTGACAGACCAGCATTTTCCCCTTCTTGCCGTTTACTTCCAGCAAATATTTGCCACACTCCGGACATCTGGTTCTTGTCATATTGTCATGTTTGAAACTCTCCTGGCTGTTTTTGATTTTTGCCACAATCTCTCTGGCATATTGCTTCATTTCACTGACAAACAGGTGTTTTTTCAAAACTCCCTTAGCAATGGCGCCCAGTTTTTGCTCCCATTTGGCCGTCAGGGCCGGTGACCGCAAGTCTTCCGGAACCAATGCCAACAATTGCCTGCCCTTTGATGTAATGTAAATATCTTTACCTTTCTTCTCCAGTAAAAAACTGTTAAACAGTTTTTCAATAATATCCGCCCGGGTGGCGACCGTACCCAAACCTCCGGTTTCGCCAATCGTCTGCTTTAATTCTTTACTTTCCCGGCTCATATATTTTATCGGATTTTCCATGGCCGAAAGCAATGTGGCTTCATTAAACGGAGCCGGAGGCTTTGTCTCTCCCCGGGTTTGTTCAATAGCTGCTATACGCAGGGTCTCACCCATATTCAGATTTGGCAAAATCTGATCCCGTTCTTCTGTGGCATCCTCCTCATCCATTTGACCGCCATACACATCCTTCCAGCCAGTGGCAATGATTCTCTTACCCCTGGCCGAAAACAACTCTTTGCCAATCTTTGCCTTGATCGTTGTCTGTTCATATTCAAAAGGGGGATACAGAACGGCCAGAAACCGTTTAACGACCAAATCATAGACTTTTCGCTCCTGATCACTTAATGCCGATAAATCCACAAACTGTTCGGTAGGGATAATGGCATGATGATCGGAAACCTTGCTGTCGTCTACAAAATGTTTGTTCGATTTTATGGACTGCTTGCTAATCCTAAACGCCGCCTTGGCATAAGGACCTGCACCGCAGGCTTCCAGGCGGTCCTTCAGGGTGTCCACAATATCGTGCGAAAGATAACGGGAATCGGTTCGCGGATAAGTCAACAATTTGTGCGTTTCGTACAATCTTTGCATAATGGACAAGGTTTCTTTGGCTGAATAGCCAAAAGCTCTGTTGGCGTCCCGCTGCAGCTCGGTCAAATCATACAGTTGCGGTGAAAAGCTTTTTTTGAAGGATTTCGTTACATCAGTAATCGCTGCATCCTTGTTCGCCAAAGCTGCCAGGACATGATCACAGTATGCTTTATCAAACGTCATGCTGTCATGAGTTTGACTATTCTGCCAGACCAGTTTGAAATTACCGGTCTTAGCCGTAATCCCGTAAAAAGGTTTTGCCCTGAAATCTTGAATTTCAGCCTCCCGCTGGGCAATGATAGCCAGGGTTGGCGTTTGTACCCTGCCGCAGGAAAGCTGGGCATTGTATTTGCAGGTCAGCGCACGGGTAGCGTTTATACCGACAATCCAGTCCGCCTCCGCTCTGGCAACCGCTGATGCATAAAGATATTCATAGTCTTTTCCCGACCTTAGCTTGGAGAAGCCTTCCTTGATTGCCTTATCGGTAACCGATGATATCCAGAGCCGTTTTAACGGCTTATATACATGGGCCTTTTCCAGAATCCACCGTGCCACCAGCTCTCCCTCACGCCCGGCATCGGTGGCAATAACGATCTCGGTAACATCCTTCCGCTGCAACTGTTCTTTTACAATATGAAATTGACGGCCGGTTTGCTTAATCACGACAAGTTTGCTTTGCTCCGGCAGCATGGGCAGGTCTTCCAGCCTCCAGGCCTTGTATTTTTCATCGTACCCTTCCGGATCAGCCAATGTCACCAAATGTCCTAAAGCCCAGGTGACAACATACCTGTCACCTTCAAAAAAGCCGTTACCCTGTTTATTGCAATTAAGCACTCGGGCCATATCCCGCCCCACCGAAGGTTTTTCCGCTAATACCAGTGTCTTTGCCATAACGATAATCCTTTCTCCGTTTCGGTAATCTAAAAAGCCTTACAGAAGACAACCGGCTGTCTGCAAGGCTTTTTTAGATTAGTGTATGCACATTTACTTGCTATATAATTCAGCCAGCTGTTTTTTTACATCCCCATTGTCCAGATATTCTTCATAGGTCATACGCCTGTCCATAATCCCGTTGGGTGTGATTTCAATAATGCGATTGGCAATGGTTTGAATGAACTGATGGTCATGGGAAACAAACAAAAGTGTCCCGTCAAAACTAATTAATCCATTATTCAGTGAGGTAATGGATTCTAAGTCCAAATGGTTGGTCGGTTCGTCCAATAACAGCACATTGGCGCCGCTCAGCATCATTTTTGCCAGCATACAGCGGACCCTTTCACCGCCGGAAAGTACGTTGGCGGCTTTCAGGCTTTCTTCCCCTGAAAACAGCATCCGGCCTAAAAAGCCGCGAATAAACGATTCTTCCTGGTCGTGGGAAAATTGCCGCAGCCAGTCCACCAGCGATAACTCCACTCCGTCAAAATAACTGGAATTATCCTTGGGGAAATAGGCCTGTGAGGTGGTTACACCCCATTTAAATTCGCCGGCATCAGCTTCAAGCTCACCCATGAGTATCTTAAATAATACCGTTTTCGCCAACCCGTCCTGACCGACAAAAGCAATCTTATCTCCTTTGTTGACCATAAAACTGACATCACGTAAAACCATCTCACCGTCAATCGTTGTACTGATGCCTTCGATATTGAGCAGTTGGGAACCGGCTTCCCGCTCAGGCTTAAAAGCGATATAGGGATATTTACGCGAAGAAGGTTTAATATCTTCCAGCGTAAGTTTTTCCAATTGTTTTTTACGGGAAGTTGCCTGCCTTGACTTTGACGCATTGGCGCTGAACCGCTGGATAAAATTCTGCAGTTCCCTGGCTTTTTCTTCCTTCTTCTTATTTGCGTCTTTGGCCAGTTGCAGGGCCAGTTGGCTGGATTCCAGCCAGAAATCATAATTTCCTACATATAGCTGAATATTTTCAAAATCGATATCCGCAATGTGCGTGCAAACCTTATTCAGGAAATGGCGGTCATGGGACACCACGATAACGGTGTTCGGAAAATCATACAAAAACTCTTCCAGCCAGGTGACGGACTGAATGTCCAAATGGTTAGTCGGTTCGTCCAGCAGCAAAATATCCGGATTGCCAAACAAAGCCTGTGCCAGCAGCACACGGACCTTTTCCTTGCCGCTTAAATCTCCCATTTTCTGCTCATGCAGTTCTTCCGGGATCCCCAGCCCATTTAGCAGACGTGCTGCTTCCGGCTCGGCGTCCCAGCCATTCAGCTCCGAAAATTCACATTCTAATTCGGAGAGCTTTAAGCCATCTTCATCGGTAAAATCACCCTTGGCATAAAGAGCGTCCTTCTCTTCCATGATTTGATGCAAGCGGGAATGCCCCATAATTACTGTTTTTAATACGGCGAACTCATCAAACTCATAATGGTTCTGCTTCAATACTGCCAGGCGCTCGCCAGGGGTAATGGATACTTCACCATGGGTAGGTTCTATTTCACCGGACAGTACTTTAAGAAAAGTGGATTTTCCCGTACCGTTGGCACCAATCAAACCATAGCAGTTGCCCGGCGTAAATTTGATATTGACATCTTTAAACAGTATCCGTTTGCCGAATTGCAAAGTTAATCGATTTGTACTTATCATGACTAAACCCATCTTTCAATAATTTACTTGTAGATATATGATTTTACCACGTCTTGCTGTATTCGTCCAGTAAAGCCTGGCCCGCTCCGTTGCCAACACGCTCCCGGAAATTCCCGCTCATCCAATAAAAAGCCTGAACTCTCCGGGAGTTCAGGCTTTTCTACCTGGCTGAAAACACGTTATGCTTAAATGGACTCTGACGAAACCGCACTTTTCACACGCTGCCGCCAGTTACTTGCTATATGTTTGCAAATAATTCAAGCCAAGCCGTTCATATTTTTTTAAATGCCGAATTACTTTGACTTCCTGGGCACGGTCTAATCCCTCGATAGTATCGCTGCCAACCGCATCTTTAATCATATTCCTGATTTCAAATTTGCGATAGCCCAAAAAAGTCAAACGACTCAACAGATGTTTAATATATTGTTCCATCCATACTTCCTCCACAATCAAAAATTGGTAATGATAACGCAAAAATGCGTTACAGCCGCAATTACCCTCGACTACTACCAATACTACAAACATTATCGAAAGAGATTAACTGGGACACAAATACTCTTAATAATGTTGTTTCCAGTTAATATGGCATATAATCATTATCAATTTATCATAGTTATCCATTATCGTCAAGAGAAATATATACCAATATAAACCATTGCCTTTATGGCTAAACTTTCCCGCATTGTTATTGATTGACATTATTTTCCTGACAGTGATATAATTTCTGTTAAGAATTGTTTCCGTACCGACAGCGCTATACCTTATTCACTGCAGATACTGTAGACCTATGTGACCGGTTGTTATGGCTTATCATAATGGGTCAAGCCTGAGGGGGGCATGACATGGCTAAAAGAAATATTCCGGCTGCAACTCCGCCGGATGGATTAACCATGGAAAGTTACAGTAATATAGTTGAGCAGGCGCCAGACATTATCTTGGTTGTAGCCCTTGACGGCAGTATCATGTATGCCAACCGCGCTGCGGTGACCGCTTATCAGTATTCAAAAGAGAACCTTTACCGTCTCCGGCTGCATAACCTTAGCCCGGCAACCGAAGAAGACCTGACCAATGCCCGCCTGGAATTCGCCATAGCACAGGGCATTCTTTACCGTACCAGACATTACCGTCGCAATGGTCAATCCTTTCCTGTCGAGGTCAGTGCCAGCCTGTTTCATTTTTCCAGCCGTTCCGCACTGATTACGGTCATTCGGGACATTACTGAAACTATGCTCATAGAAGAAAACGCCCATAAGCTGGAAACCAGTTATCATGTACTGCATACCGAACTTATGGCTGCTCACGAGGAATTGGCGGCCACACATGAAGAACTCCTGGCTTCAGAGGAAGAGCTGCGGCAGCAATTTGATGAATTACTAAGCCGCGATGAAGCCATCCGTTACCAAAACGATCTGCTCCATTCCCTGCACGAAACTTCCATTGGCCTGATGCAGCATTTGGGGCAGGAGGATATACTGGAAAAAATCCTTCATTATGCCACGGAACTTACGGAAACTGTAAACGGATTTATTTTCCGTCTGGAGCAGCAAAATAATAAACAGATGTTTCTGCAAAGCCATGGTCTGGGTATTCATAAAGCCACTGTCGGAATGAGAATTTCCTGTAATGAAGGAATATCCGGCATGGTTTTTCAAACCGGCGAGTACGTTCTTGTGAATGACTATCCGACCTGGTATCAGCATACCAGTCCACCGGCCCCCATCCTGGAGCTTTGCACCGCCGGCCGGACGTCCCTTGCTTCCATCTCGTCCATGCTGCAAGTTCCCCTAAAGAGAAACGGTGCTATTATCGGCACGATCGGTCTTTCCTATACGGAAAGCAATAAAACATTTAACCGGGAAAAAATTGAAGCCATTTCTCAATTTGCCGACCTGGCTTCCATCGCTCTGGATAATGCCATATTAATCGCTTCTTACCAGCAGGAATTATCCATACGCCGCCAAACTGAAAACAAACTGCGCAAAGCCCAGGCTAACAATCAGGCCTTGCTGAATTCCATTCCGGATCCCTTGTTTATCGTTGACCGCAGCGGAAAGTTTTTAGACTATAAACCAGGCAGAGAAATCTTTATGATTGATTTTGAACAATTGCTGAAAAAAAACATCCGGGATATTTTGCCAAATACGATCGCAGCAAAAGCCATGCAATGCCTTGACCAGGCTTTTGCTACCGGAACCATACAGCTACTTGAATATCAGCTCCCCGTTAACCGTAAAATTTCACATTACGAAGCCAGAATCATCGCCAGCGACGCAAATGAAGCCCTAATTATCGTGCGCAATATAACCGACCGCAAACGGCTGGTGCAGCAACTAAAAAAAATGAGTCTGCATGATAGTTTGACCGGTGTCTATAACCGGGCTTTTTTTGAAAAACAGATGAACAAACTGCCGGCCATGGGTTATGCCTCTATTGGCCTTCTGGTCTGTGACGTGGATGGACTTAAAGTCATCAATGATACCCTGGGGCACAGTACCGGCGATAACGTATTAAAACGGGTTGCCCGGATTCTGCGTCAGTCTTTCCGTCACAACGGCATCATTGCCCGCATCGGCGGTGATGAGTTTGTCGTCCTGCTTGCCAATCATGCCATTGCCGATTTTGAAGCCGCCTGTCATAAAATTCAGGAACTCATCGCCCGCTATAATAAAAATAATCCGACCCTGCCAATCAGCCTTTCTCTTGGCTATGCCGTCAGCCAGACCGCTCCGGATATGAATGCGCTGTTTAAGGAAGCAGACAACAATATGTACCGCGAAAAGCTGCATCGTCAGAAAAGTGCTAAAAATGCAATTGTCCAGGCCTTAATCAAAGCTCTGGAAGCCCGGGATTATCTAACCGAAGGACACGGCGAGCGTCTGCAGGGCCTGGTAGAAGCTTTTGCCAAAAAGCTGAATCTGCCTGATACGGTAGTTGCCGACTTTAAACTGCTGGCCCATTTTCACGATATTGGTAAGGTCGGCATACCTGACAGCATACTATTTAAACCCGGCTCATTATCCGATGAAGAATGGGCCGTTATGCGTCAGCACTGTGAAATCGGCTACCGCATTGCCAATTCGGCACCCGATCTGGCCCCCATTGCCGATTGGATATTGACGCATCATGAGTGGTGGAACGGCCAGGGATATCCGCAGGGAATGACCGGGGAAAATATTCCTCTGGCCTGCCGGATACTGGCACTGGCCGACACTTACGACGCCATGACGAATGACCGGCCATACCGTAAAGCCCTCTCGCATCAGGAGGCCGTTACCGAAATAAAAAAATATGCCGGAATTCAATTTGATCCGGTGCTGGCTGATCGTTTTATCCATTTGGTCAATTCCGTTTAACTGTGATAGCTCCCCTGCGTTTTTCCCCCTAACAGCGAAGTATGGATAATAATCGGATCCATTGCCTGAAAGCGGGTATCCTCCAGCTTTTTCAGCTCATCGCGCAGTTTATCCAATTGTTCATGCAAAAGATTTTTCGTATAGTTGTAATCATCAAGTTTTGCCACGGCACTGCTGACTTCTGAAATTCTTTCTTCAAATTCTTTATGCAGTCGCACAATTTCCGAACCGCTTTTTACACTCATATCCATGCTCCTTGAATAAAATGTAATTATTACACATTATGCCCCATTTTTTCTTCTGATACTATTCTTTGCGAAAAATAGGGATAGCAACCGCCGTCTTGTACAGGGCTATGCTATCCCTATTAGTTTTTTTACTCTTTCCGGGCGGCAGCCGGTAGTCTAAGCGCGCTTGCCGGCTAACGCCTTCGGCTCCGCATACTCTTGTTCGGCTAATCTCCGATAATTTTCCAATCGTTCCCTTGCGTCCTGCTCGGTTTTCTCAAACAACTTTTCGGCCATATCCGGGAATTGTTTCTTTAAAGCCGAAAAACGGACCTCACCCATTAAAAACTCACGGAAATTCAAAACAGGTTCGTTAGAATCCAAAACAAAAGGATTTTTCCCGGTTTCCTTTAATTGGGGATTATATCGGTACAAGGCCCAATACCCGCTGTCTACCGCCCGTTTTGCTTCCAGTTGGCTGCAGCCCATGCCTGACTTCAGGCCGTGGCTGATACAGGGCGCGTAGGCAATAATCAGCGACGGTCCCGGATAAGCTTCGGCTTCGGTTATGGCTTTTAACGTCTGATTTTTGTCTGCCCCCATGGCAATTTGGGCCACATAAACATATCCGTAACTCATCGCAATCATTCCCAGGTCTTTTTTCTTGGTACGTTTCCCTGAAGCGGCAAATTTAGCAATGGCTGCAGTCGGCGTTGCTTTGGAAGACTGGCCGCCCGTATTCGAATATACCTCGGTATCAAAAACCAGAACATTGATATCTTCCCCCGCTGCCAGGGCATGGTCCAGTCCGCCAAAACCAATATCGTAAGCCCAGCCGTCTCCGCCGAAAAGCCATTGCGAACGCTTGACCAGATAGTCGCGCTTGTCAAGTATATCCTGTAAGGCTGCATCTTTATTCTGAACTGCCTCCAGCGCCTGAATCAGGCGGTCGGCTCTTTGACGCGACGCTTTGCCCTCTTCTCTGCCGGCCAGCCACTCCCTGCAGGCGGCTTTTCCTTCCTCGCCAATATCCAGCTGCATAACATATTGAATTTGTTTAGCCAGTTGCTCCCGCAGCTGCTTTACACCAACCAGCATCCCCAAGCCAAATTCGGCATTATCCTCAAAAAGAGAATTTCCCCAAGCCGGTCCATGGCCGCGATGATTGGTGGTATAAGGAACAGACGGCGCGCTGCCCGCCCATACGGACGAACAACCGGTGGCATTGGCCACCATCATCCTGTCGCCAAACAACTGGGTGACCAATTTGGCATAGGGAGTTTCGCCGCAGCCGGCACAGGCCCCGGAAAATTCCAGCAGCGGCTGTTCAAACTGGCTTCCTTTCACAGTAAAGGGATTCAGCGGATTTGATTTTACCGAAACCTGCATAGCATAATCCCATATCCGCTGCCGCTCAATCTGCGTTGCCAGCGGCTGCATAACCAGTGCTTTTACCCTGGACGGACAAACCTGGGCACAATTGCCGCAACCCGTACAATCAAGAGGAGACACCACAATGGAGAAATACAATTCTTTGGGGCCGGCGGCAGGCCTTGACCGAAAACCGGCCGGTGCCTGCTCCTGTTCTGCTTCATTCACCAATACCGGCCGAATAGCCGCATGCGGACAAACATAGGAACATTGATTGCATTGAATACAGTGCTCCTGCTGCCACTCAGGCACATCAATGGCAATTCCGCGCTTTTCATATGCTGCACTGCCCAGCGGAAACGCCCCTTCCTCCAGACCGATAAAAGCACTTACCGGCAGTTTGTCGCCCTCCTGGCGGTTCATAGGGATAAGAATACTTTTAATAAAGTCGGGTACCGCCTGCTCCTGTTTCGACTTATCCTCCGCCTGCTGCCAGGAATCCGGAATTTGGATCCTTTTCAGAGCCTGAATCCCCTGGTCAATAGCAGCGGTGTTCATCGCTATAATCTTTTCTCCCTTATGCCCGTAAGAGGCTACAACCGCCTCCTTCAAATAGGTAACAGCATCCTCCAGGGGAATAATACCGGCTATCTTAAAAAAGGCTGACTGCATAATCATATTAATCCGGCCTCCCAGTCCTATTTCCCGGGCAATGCCCACCGCATCTATGGTATAAAATTTAATATCATTTTCCCAAAGATACCGTTTCATATCCGCCGGCAAATGCTCATCCAGCTCAGGTTCCGTCCAGGTGCAGTTAAGTAAAAAACTGCCGCCTTTTTTAAGGCCCTCCAGCAGATGGTATTTGTCAACATAGGACTGGTTGTGGCAGGCAATAAAATCGGCCTGGTGAATTAAATAGGAGGATTTAATCGGCTTTTTACCGAACCGCAGGTGCGATACGGTAATCCCGCCGGACTTTTTGGAATCATACGCAAAATAGGCCTGGACGTACATATCCGTCCGATCGCCAATAATCTTAATCGCATTTTTATTAGCCCCTACCGTGCCGTCCGAACCTAAGCCCCAGAACTTACAGGCTTTGGTTCCTTCCGGTGTGGTATTGACGGCTTGGCCCAAGGGAAGCGACAAATGGGTCACATCATCAACAATGCCAACGGTAAAATGAGCCTGTGGCCGTTCCTGTTTAAGATTATCAAAGACGGCCTGAATATGTCCGGGCAGAACATCCTTTCCGCCAACACCGCAGCGTCCGCCGACAATTAAAGGCTGCCGCTCCCTGCCATAGAATGCGGATTGTACGTCAAGATACAATGGTTCGGCCAAAGCACCCATTTCTTTCGTTCGATCCAGCACGGCAATCCGGCTGACCGTCTGCGGAATGTATTTAAGAAAATGTTTCACCGAAAATGGCCGGTATAGATGAACGGTCAGCAAACCTACCTTTTCACCACGTCCATTCAGGTAATCCACCATTTCCTCAATTACTTCACACATGGAGCCCATGGCAATAATCATACGTTCGGCATCCGGGGCACCATAATAGTTGAAAAGGTGATACTCCCGGCCGGTCAGTCTGGTAATGTCCTGCATATATCCTTCTACAATATCCGGCAGCAACTGATAAAACCGGTTGGCTATCTCCCGCTGCTGAAAATGGATATCAGCGTTTTGCACCGTACCTTTAAGCACAGGATGATCAGGGTGAAGTGCCCTTCGCCTAAATTCATTCAGCGCAGCACGGTCCAGCAATTTTTCCAGCTCGGCGTAATCCAGCACTTCAATTTTTTGCACTTCATGAGAAGTCCGGAATCCATCAAAGAAATTAAGGAAGGGAACCTTGCCTTTAATGGCCGATAAGTGAGCCACGGCTGCCAAATCCATAACCTGCTGAACACTACTTTCGGCCAGGAGGGCAAAACCCGTTTGCCTGGTAGCCATAACATCGGAATGGTCCCCAAAAATACTAATCGCATTCGCTCCTACCACCCGGGAACTGACATGAAAGACAGCCGGTAAAAGCTCCCCCGCAATTTTATACATATTTGGTATCATCAGCAGCAATCCCTGGGATGCCGTATACGTCGTCGTTAAAGCCCCTGCCTGCAGCGATCCGTGCACCGCACCGGCCGCACCGCCTTCAGACTGCATTTCCAGCACTTGCACGGTCTGACCGAAAATGTTTTTCCGGCCTTGTGCCGCCCACTCATCCACATGTTCCGCCATATTGGACGACGGAGTAATCGGATAGATGGCCGCAACATCGGTAAATGCATAAGAGACATATGCTGCGGCCGTATTACCGTCCATGGTTTTCATCGTCTTAGTTTGCTTCGGCATAAAAGATCTCTCCCCACCCTATAAATTAACAATAAAATGCAAAAACGCCCCTGTTCAACCATCGTTGAACAGGGGCGCAAATAACTGCGCGGTACCACCCTGGTTTATACACTCTTTTGGCATCGGTCCATCAACCGACCCCCGGTTAACGCCCGGGCGGCGCCTCTGCCTAGTCCTCCAGGAAATATCCTGCATTTTCGGAGAAGAGTTCATGGGGGATTTAATCAACAATAAACCTGCACCGGCTCTCAGCTAAAACCGGCTCTCTGTGACAGTTTACCTATTGCCTTTTTTCCCAGTCATCACTTTTATCAACGGGTTATATACGGTTTGGAACTACTTTGGGATAAATTATTACATGTTTTGGCTACTCTGTCAATAACAAATTTACAAGCATGTAAAAATATTTTTGATTTTAATCCTCTTCAATCAGACAATCGTTTGCACATAAAACACATCGAACATTTTGGGGTAAATAAGTACGCATAACACACGGCAAAAAGGAGAAGGTTTCCCTTCCCCTCATGAAAGCAGCCATCCCTATAGAGTTCTAAACTGAAACAAGTACATACTCCTTTACACTCTAACCGGTTCGCTTAACATACATAAAACACTAATTCTGAAATAAGTGGGTTAACCTGAAACCAGATAATCCGAAAACAAAAAACACTACCCTGTCGACCAAACAACCTCGTATACAATCGGGAACCTAAACTTCCTTCGCTTGAATACCAGATACATAAGTCTCTATAAGGATGGTGCCTATCTATAATATAGCATGGGAAGAGGGTTTATGCAATAGCTTATATTTGGATATTCACTATTCCTCTTCGTTAAAATACACTTTGTAATAGTGCATCTGTTTTGTTTCATCAAAACCCCGCTCGATAATATCTCCATCCGCCTGGTCCAGCGCGGCCAGTTTGATCTTAATCTCAATGTCGGTATCCAGCTTGATCAGGCTGCGCAGCTTTCGCTTGGTCGTTTTAACCGCCTGGCCGGAAATGGCAAAGGAGTCCAGCGGCTGCAATCCCTGGTTCATCTCAAACATCACTTTATGTTCCTTAAACTGTTCGATTAGCTCCGGCTGTTTAACAACATTCTGTGCAAATTCATCTATATCAAATTTTTCATTTTTGTCAAAATAGGCGACCGCTTCATTTACAAACAAAACCTGGTCTTTCTTATCCGCCTGATACAAAGGTCCGTAAACGGTTTCAGCAAAATCCCGGCACAGCTGCAGATGATTCTGCGTATGAAAATAAGCATCTTGAACATCGGTTAAGCGTAAGAATTCATCTTTCCAGTAGGCCGCTTCACTGTCTTTGCGGTTTACGTTATCGACAATAGCTACGCGGTAGCCGTCTGTTGAATCCAGGTTAAAAATAATCGCTCCCTTATCCAGTTTTTTGATATTGATGCCTTGATCGGCAGCTAACGTAACATCCTGCATCCGATCCGACACTTTTAAATATTTTTCCTTATTTTCGGTTTTAAAAATACCTACGGCATCAACGGTCTGCCCGTCGACAATGCAGCCGGAAAAATAGGCAGCATAAAATTCACCCCGTTTTATTTGCGGATGCACCGATTTTTCGTATAAGTGTTTTAAAATATTGACCGATTGTTCATAAAATCTTGTCCGGTCAATAAAAATCGCACTGACATACATGTAAAGTTCATGCAAGTGAATATCGGTTTGATGATAAAATTTATACAATATCTTTTCCCTAAAGGAAGAAAAGAAGTACTTTAACAGCAATTCCTCTATATTTCCGTCGAGCATTTCATACTCTGCCGCCGAGAGGACAAACCCTTCATCCCTTAATTTATTGCCCACTTTATGGATAACCAGTTGCTCCATTTGCGTCTTCGATAAATCCAGCATTCAACAACATCCCTTTCATTTCCTATGGCTTCCATTCTATCAAACCTCACTGTATTTGACCATCCCGCACAAATCTTTTGGGAAGAACTTCGCCCCTTTCCCTGTTTTGTGTTATTATGATACATAGATTCTTATATTCTATTGTAAGGCAGGGGTTCTATTTATGATATTAGAAAGTGATGTAAACACGGTTCGTGACAACGCTTACTGGTTTATATTTTGCAGGGACGAGTTATTGATTAAGGAGGAAGGCGGCGCTGTGACCATTCCTTTGTTTAATGATCTGCCGTCGCTCACTATAAATGCGGTCAATACTCACTCCATAGGTTCCTTAAACGGCAAAAAATGCTATATAGCTACTGCCGCCAAAGAAATCCTTCCGGAGGGCTTTTCTTTCACAAAGATCAAACAACTTTACGGCTGCGTCAATTCTCCCTGGTTTTGGCTGGCTTTCCGCGCCTTCCATCTCACCGGCTGGCTGCGCAACAGCCAGTATTGCGGCCGCTGCGGTAAGCCAATGAACATCTATGACAAGGAATTGGCCATGCATTGCCCGCACTGCGGCTTTATCATGTATCCGCGCCTTTCGCCGGCTATTATTGTAGCTGTTATCAGGGATGGCAAACTGCTTTTAGCCCGCAACCGCATGCGTCCGGAATTATACAGCGTTATTGCCGGTTTTGTCGAGCCTGGTGAGACTCTGGAGGAATGCGTCAGGCGTGAATTGCTGGAAGAAGTAGGAATGCCGGTAAACAACATCACCTATTTCGGCAGCCAGCCCTGGCCGTTCCCCGATTCACTGATGGTGGCCTTTACGGCTCAGGCTGCCAGCGATAAAATAACGATTGATAACCAGGAGATCATCGAAGCCGGCTGGTTTGCCGCCGATCAGCTTCCTAACATTCCTCCAAGTGTCAGTATCGGCCGAAAACTGATCGATTGGTTTACCCAAAATCATAAGAAATAATAAAAAAACAGGCCGGTATACCGGCCATAAAAGACTAACTTGTAAAGGCAAATAAAGCATTCTCTGTCAATTTGTCAAATCCAGCTTTCATTTTGCCAGTAACGACGCCTGCTCTTCCACCATTTTCAGATGAGTGTGTACGCCCTGGTGACTGACATCCATTGTCTGCGCCAGGGTTAAATGTTTTTTGGCCATATCCTCTTGTTCCAGGCCCAGGTATCCCAGCCCCAGCAAATAATGGCAGTGTATCTGATTCTTTTTAGTCAGGTCTTCATCAAAGATCAGAAAATCCGGCAAAGATACGGCAAAATAGTCAATCGCTACATTGTCATACAGATGCGCTTCGCCATAATTAATCAGTTTGTTAAACCGTCCCCTGGCCTGGTTGTTGTTCCCCAGCGCCAACAGGGACAATCCCTGATAAAAAACGGTTTCCGGCGGCTGATCGTTATAGAACATGGCGCTGGCAGGTTCATCCAGTCCCTGGGATGCCTGTTGAAAGCAGGCGTCAGCCCTGGCGGCATCCCCCATGGCCCGGTAAGCCAACCCCAGATAGTAATAAATATCGTTTTCCTGAGCTCCGGCCAGTTTGCCTTCCCCCAGGTTTTCGGTATACGCAAGCGCCTGCTCCAGGGACGTAACCGCTTCGGCAAATTCCTGCCGACGGATTTTATGTTTTGCTGTTTCCACATGGGAATACACATACTGACGGGTAACTTTGCCTTCCCCGCCCTCCCACGGGTGGAACTGCCTGGCAGCAAGAAGCTGCTGCGCTTTGGCAAAGTCGCCGGATAAATTGATCAGCGTAACATATTCAATATAAAGGTCGTCTCTTTGTTTGATCAGTTCCTGATGCTCCTGGTATAGAGTCAGCCTTTCCTGCCAGGGTTTGTTTATTTTTTTATACAGCTGGTCCAGCTCCAAAAACACCCGTGCGTCGCCGCTGTTAAGGGCAAAAGCCTTTTCCAGAGCTTTTTGCGCTCTGCCGGCATCGTGTCTTTTGTTATAGTAGGCCAGCGCCAGATTCCGGTGAACGGTGGCAAAAGACGGATCGATTTTCGCAGACTCTTCCCAGCAGGCAATCGCCTGAGCAGACTGTTTTTTATCATACCATAGATTTCCCAGGTAATAGGCCGCTTTAGCAGGCGCAGGCAGAGCTCTGCCTGCCGCCTGCAGTACGGCGATGTCCTCCAGACGATTAGGGAAACAATAGTCCGGCCTGGCCTCTTCGGCCAGCTTATAAAAATGTTCTGCCTGCGGGGATTTTAGCTGGGCATGATAGTATCCTAAATAGTAATATATCATGGGATGCATTTTGGACTCGGCACTTCCCTTGCGGAGAAACCACTCCAGCACCTGCACCGCTTCTTCAAAAAAGCCTGCCGCCGCGTAATCGGCCGCCAGGGCCAGATAGTTATGTTCCCCGTCCCGCATAATGGCCGTCAGCTTCTCGTCCATAGCTGCAGCTCTTGCTTCATCCCCGGCACCGGCAGCCAGCAAATAGCGCTCATGATAGGTGCCAAAATCGAGCGGATCAATGTCGGTCGTTTCCCGTGCCAGCTTTTCTGCCGCCTCCCGGCGGTTCAAATTTCTTAAAACCGCCGTTTTCAGAAGGCGCGCCCGGCAGTTGTGGTAATTCCGGACAAGCGAACGTTCCAGATGCTCCAGCGCTGCCTGATAATCCCGGTTGATACAATCAAGCTGCGCCAGGGCATAGTAGCCGGAATCCTGCCATGCCGCATTCCACACAGACTTGTAAAAGGCCGCATACGCTTCTTTATATTTACCCTGGTACTGCAAAGACAAACCTAAATTATAATAAGGCTCACCATCGTAAGGATTGGGATTGTGCCGCGTAGCCGTCTTAACAGCCGCCCGGAAGTATTTCTCGCTCTCCACGAACCAGCCCCGGCGTAACAGTAAGACGCCATAGGCATTATTAATCCGCAGGTCTTCCGGATCGCGCGACAATCCTTCCAGGTAATACCGGTCCGGTTCATACGTGGCATGACGGTATTGTTCTAAATGCAAGCCGGCCAGGTATAAGGCTTCATTGGTCGGCAGTTCTTTGGGATCTGCCGGTATGGCTCGGGCCGGAGCCGGAGGAGGCTGCAAGCTTTCCCGCTCCGGGCGATAAACAATCAGTTCCGTAGCATCGCTTGCCGTCACGCGCAGCCGCAAGTCCGCTTTCTCTTCCCCCGCCAGCTTGACCACCGCTGTATAAGCCTGTTCAGGTGACAAATCGGTCCGGCAGGACAAATAGATCTTCTCTCCCGCCAGTTCAATCAGCGTATCCGGATAACAGGCAGTGGCATACACTCCCACATAGGCTTTTCCCTTTTTCACCTCCAGGCTGACTGCCGCCCGGATATTGGCATTTTTGACGACACCAATGTCTTTATAGGGCATAAAATATTGCTTAAAAGTTTTTTCCTCGTTAGGCTGCAGCCAGCTGAAATCGGGCTGATTGTCGGTAAACATCCCGGTCATCAATTCCACATAAGGCCCGTCCGCATCCGTCAGGTTACGGTCCCACGCTTTGCCAAAATCACCACAGCCCCAGGTCCACTGCTTCTTGCCGGGCGAAATATGATGATTAGCGACATGCAAAATACCCGCTTTCACCGAATGGTCATAACCGCCGATAAAGTCATAGTCCGAATGCTGCGCCATATAGGAAGTAGGCACCGGGATATTTTTATACCAGGAGATATCCACCCCGGCCGAGTAATCCATTTTATAATAGACACCGGTAGCAACCGGGAATTTGGAAACATCCCGTTTCCCATGATCAAAGACGGCATGCACATCCGGCGGAAAAACCGACTGAGTATGATCATTGACCGCCACTGCCGGATTGGCCCACCAGAGAAAGGTCTGCGGCTGTGCCGTACGGTTATAAAGCTGGCCGGTAATTTCCAGAAACGCTTTGCCGGGATAGAGGGTAAATCCGGCCATGCCTTTGGTGCCATATATCCTGTCGATTTCACTGACCCACAGCGTTTTGCTGCCGTCATTGTTTTCCCGGATCTCATACTCTACCGGTCCGAATGTATTCGGCCGGTGATGCTGCGGCCAGTTGAACTCAATACCGCCGGATATCCAGGGCCCGGCAAGCCCCACCAAGGCCGGTTTAATCACATGGTTGTAATAGACAAAATCATAATGATTGGTTTTATCCAGCGCTCTTTGTATCCTGCCTCCCAGTTCCGGTAACACCATGATCTGCAAATACTGATTCTCGAGAAAAACAGCCTTGTATTTCTTATTGGTGATATCGTCATATATTTTGTCAATTACCGGATAAGGATACACTTTTCCCGAACTGCCCTGGTACACTCTTTTTTCTAAAAACATCGGATTCTTATCCGGTTTGCCCACCGGATATGTAGGAATGTCCACCCATTCCTCCCATATCGCTACGTTGTAGTCCTCTTGCATGATCGCACCTCCCGCACCCAATCATTTTGTTATTTTGCTTTTATTATAGATGCATAAGTTTCAACAATCACTACTAATAATTGCTCACTAATTTATAAATATTGCCTTTATTATTTTTTCTTTTCCTGCCAAACAGACAGCATAAATTCATTCAATTCACCGCTGATTTATCGTATAATAGTGTCAGATTATAATGGGTCATCTTAACAGTCATCACTGCCCAACTACCGGGAAGGGAGATAACCATGCACGTCAATGAAAAAGGAGTCCTAAGCCATTCCCAAGCCTACTTTTACACTCCCAGCCAGTTAGCAAAATCCATTCTTTTTTATGTAATTTGTGCCGGACACTTTTATTGCGACAACAATTATCATGTAAAACGAACCTCCTATAACAGCTTTTTGCTCATGTATATCCGTGCCGGCGAGGGAACGGTCTGCTTCGATGATAAAGTAGTAACCGCCAAAGCCGGTGACATCGTGCTGCTGAACTGCTACCGCCCGCACGAATACAGCACCGGAGGCTGGGAAACCGTATGGTGCCACGTCGACGGCAATATCTGCACCGAATATTTTAATCTGATCTACAACCGCTCCGGCTGCGTCCTGCCGTTACACGGCACTCCTTTGATTCCCGACTGTCTGAATAATATTCTTAAAACGCTGCAAAGCGGACAAGTATTAAACGAACATCTTGTTTCCTGCCATATACAGCGAATGCTGGCCGAAATCTACGGCATAGCCGCCCAATATCTCACCGACGGCACCGATCAGGCTCATCCGATGCTCAAAGCCATTACGTATATCAAGGCGAACTACGCTTCGAAAATTTCACTGCATGATTTAGCCGATCATCTTTGCATGAGCGTATATTACTTCAGCCGGGTTTTTAAAAAAACCACCGGCTATTCGCCTTACGAATATGTCACCATGGTCCGGCTGAATCGCGCCAAGGATCTCTTAAAAACCACCAATTTATCCGTCAAGGAAATTGCTTTTGCCATCGGCTTCAACAGCGAGGCAAATTTTATCACTTGCTTCAAGCAGCACACCAAAAACACACCGACCGAATTCCGCAAAGTTCCTTTTTAACGGCTATTTCAGTCCAGTTCCATGGCAATAGCAAACGATAACGTCTCTGCCGGAGCCAGACGGTACAAGGCGTTATTTTTTTCAGCAATAGCAATGGCGTCATAGTAGCCGTTGGCCGGTTCCAGCGCACAATTATAATCGCCGCGAAAGCCTCCCTCGGTTACCCAGAAACCGACATAAGGAAGCTTTTCTTTATCAAAACTAACCCGGTACCGTACCTTCTGCGTCGGGTAATAAACGCCGCAGTGCCCCTCCTGCACCGGTCCATAACAATAGTACTTTTTCGTGCTGCCGCTGACGGCAGGCAAAACCCGGTCGAGCCGGTACTCCCTGCCGTCTTTACCTTGCGTGAACGGATAGGAATGGATTTGCCCGGCGCTCCCCAGTATCTCACTGTCCTGAACGTTCAGCACCTTTTGGGTTCCTGGCGGAAACTCGATCTCCATATCTTCTTCGCAGCGCAGCAAACAATGCATGGCCCAAATACACGGGAATGCTGCATCCCCCGTATTGGTAATGGCATAGCGCACCAGTAATGTTTTTTCTTGCAAAACCAATTGTTTCTGATACCGGTAAGGAAAGACCGGGCTTTGGAAGGTCAGCCTTACCCGATCGCCGCTTTCTATTGAATAAGAAAACTCCGCCGTCCATATTTCTCCATGATCAGGATACTCTAGTTCCCGGTTTCCTACCAGCACACGGCCGCTGTCAATGGAAGGAAAGGCATCATCAAACCCGGCGGCGTCATATTCGACAAAGGCAGCGTACCTTCCGGGCTTCCGGTAGGTATTTTCCTTATGTTGAAAAAGAAGTTCAAACTGCTTATCCTTTTTATACATGGATGCCACTTTGCCGCCCAGTTCGGGTATGACTACAATCCGCAGCCATTCGTTTTCCAGTTGGAGTGCGTTCATATGTTTAAACCGTATTTTTTCTATCATAACTTAAGCCTCCGGTGTTTCCCTGCAAAGATCTTAAAAAAACCGGCGCCCGTTTAACTTGCGGGCGCCGGTTAATCCTACAAGCTTTTGCTGTGACTATTCCGCATTTTTACCCATAATCTGCTTATAGTTATCTTTTGTCACAATGGCTGCATCCACGGCTGTTTCCATCGGCATTTCCTCTTTTTTCAGTATGTAATTCATCAGCACTTTAACCGAAGTGCCGCCAACCGCATCGGAGGAGAAATAGGTAGCAGCCTTCATAGCCGAATACTCTTTTTTGAATTCATCTTTAGCCAGATAGCCGCCAAGACCGATCACGCAAGAGCTTTTATCCAACCCGGCCTGCTCCAAAGCCCGGACCGCACCAACCGCCCCTTCTTCATTAGCGGTCATGACCATCCATTTCTTGATTTCCGGATGAGCGGTAAAGATAGCGGCCGCCCCATTGAAGCCTTTATCCGTTTCCCCGTTGTAATCGGCTTTAAAAATCCGATCACTGCTAAAACCGGGCAGCAATTCTTTAAACTTCTCTTCTTCCCCCTGTGTTCTCGGCACGCAGCTTGATACCGTATCCATGGTCAGGATTAGCAGTCCGGCCTGATTGTCCTTGTCGAGTCCGTTGGTCTTTGCATAATTGGCCATCCATTCCCCGTTGACCTGACCAATCTTGTAAGCATTAATGCCCACCCATGGTGCCAGTTTCTTGCCACTTTCATCCTGCAGCGCATCATCTGCCGCTACCACGGGAATACCGGCCTGTTTCAGTTTTTCCACCGTCACTTTGGAAAGCTTCTGATCCGGAATACAAGTGACTACCCCATCCACCTTCTGGGCTATTACATTATCAATAGCTTGCAAATACGTATCCGGATTCATTTTGGCATCAATGAACAGAAAATCGGAAGCTCCCATTTCCTTGGCCGTTTTTTCCGCCGCTTTGCCTTCATCAATAAACCAGACCTGATCACCGGCTTTATAGATGCCGGCAATCACCGTCTTCTTGTTTTCCTCGCCGGCAGTACTTTTTCCCGGATCACTCGAGTTTGATCCGCACCCCCACAGCAGGGTACTCACCAGTAAAGTCCCCAGCAATACAGCCATCTGTTTTTTTAATTTCATCCCGCCCACTCCCTCTCTGTATCGTATTCGTTCTTACGTTTCAAAGCTTTGCTATCTCCCCCTTCAAGCTCTGATTGCAAAAGGTCCATAAAGTTTCAGACTGAGGTTGTTTTAGCCGGCTGTTCCCTCTGATCCAAGAGCGCCATGCTTTGCTCCAGCAGCTTCTTTTCCCTGTTTTTCTTGCGCAGAAAGTCAAAGGCCAAGGCAATGAAGAGCAGCATGCCCCGGGCAACAAATTGCCAAAATACAGGAACATTCAGCATAATCAGTCCGGTGTTAAAACCTTGAAGGATTAATACACCCAGTACAGTGCCAAATATGGTGCCGACACCGCCGGTAAAGGCCGTACCGCCAAGAACGGCAGCCGTAATGGCGTCAAACTCCAGTCCCACACTGGCCGCAGGCTGTCCCGAGCTCATCCTGGCCCCCAGTATGACACCGCCAAGCGCCGACAGGGCTCCTGTCAGCATAAACAACACATTGGTAATCCCTTCCGGGTCCAGTCCTGCCAGCCGGGCCGCATCCTTGCTGCCGCCTACCACGTAGACACTTCGGCCGAACCGCGTTTTGGCCAGGATAATCCCAAATAACAAAAAGGCAAGAATGAGGATGATGACCGGAACCGGCAAACCCAATACGCGCTCTCTGCCAAAGTCAATAAACGTACTATCCATGATATAGACCGGTTTTCCGTCACAAATAATATAGGCAAACCCCCGGAAAATCGACATGGTAGCCAACGTTGCAATAAAGGACTCCAGCTTGATCTTGTTGACGGCCCAGGCGTTAATATAGCCGACCAGTATTCCCGAGCCAATGACCAACAACAGCATGGGGAAAAACCCAAGCCCCTTCTGCATCAATACGGCCGCCAGCACACTGGCAAACGCCGCAACCGAGCCGGTGGATAAATCACATAAACCGGCAATAATCAGATATGTTTCCCCGATGGCTACCAGTCCTGGCAGCGACGCGGCAACCAGAATATTGATCAGATTGGCGCTGCTGAGATAATTGCTGTTAAAAGAAGAAAATATAATGACAAGAGCCACCAAAGCAACAATCAGGCCCAGTTTGTCTGTTTCTATCTTTTGCGTAATACTGCCCGGTTTAAGCATACTGTTTCTCCCCCTCGTCCAGCATGGCATAGGCCAGAAGCTTGTCTTCCGCTGCCTCTTCCCGGCTCACTTCTCCCGTGATCCTGCCGTTTTTCATGATAATAATCCGGTCGCTAAGGCCGATAATTTCCGGCAGTTCCGAAGAAATCAATAAAACCCCTACCCCCTGCCGGGCAATATCACAGATCAATTTATAAAATTCCGATTTGGCGCCCACATCGATTCCCTTAGTCGGCTCATCCAAAATCAGGACCTTAGGTTCGGTGATCAGCCAGCGGGCTAAAATGACTTTTTGTTGATTCCCTCCGCTCAATTCAACGATTTTCTTTCCTGGATTCGGTGTTTTTATATTCAGCTTTTTGATGGTTTCCGCAATAATGGCTTCTTCCCGCTCCTCCTGAATCAGATGAAAGGCATTTAAGATGTTGCCTAAAATGGAGATGCTGATGTTTTCTCCTACCGTCATATTCGGCAGAATCCCCTGTGTTTTCCGGTCTTCAGGCACCATAACAATCCCCTGTTGAATCGCTTCTCCAGGGGACTGATTAAGAACGGGCCTACCGCTGAGCAGCACTTCACCCGCTTTTCGTTTATCGGCTCCGATAATGGCTCGCATCACTTCGGTCCGCCCGGCACCGACCAGACCGGAAAAGCCCAGTATTTCTCCTTTATACAGGCGAAAGGATATCTGATTCACCCGGTCGGAACACAGATTCTTTACTTCCAGCAATACCTCTCCTATCGCCGCATTACGGTTAAGCTCCTTAAACACATCGCCCAGATCACGGCCCACCATCATCCGGATCATGTCTTGCTCGCTTATCTCTTGCTGCCGAACGAGCTTTACAAAGCGTCCGTCCTTAAAGATGGCTACTTTATCGGCAATCTGGCGCAATTCCTTCATCCGGTGGGACACATAAATAATGATTTTCCCTTCACGTTTCAACTTCTCAATGATTTTAAATAAAATATCGATTTCGCTATCACACAAGCTGGCCGTAGGCTCGTCAAAGGCTATTACCTTTAATTCACGGCTATAGGCTTTCATAATTTCAACCATCTGCTGATGGGCAACACCGAGTTCTTTTACTTTTTTCCCCGGATCAATCGGCAGGCCAAATTCATCAATAATTTTTTGAGCGGCTTGGTTAAGACGCTTCGTGTCGACCAAACCGAATTTCCCTACCGGCAGCCGTCCGACAAATATGTTTTCGGCAACACTTACCTCCATTAAGATTTGTCTTTCCTGATAGATCACGCTGATTCCGGCTTCGATGGCCTCCTTGGGATTGAAGAAATGCCTGGTCTCACCGTTCAACAGGTATTGCCCGGAAGTCGGCTGATAATCTCCGTTCAATACCTTAAGCAAGGTGGATTTACCGGCTCCATTTTCGCCGAGAAAGGCCAACACTTCACCGCCTTCTGCTGTAAAACTAACGTCATCCAGTGCTTTGACTCCGGGAAAGTATTTGGTAATGGATTTAAATTCTAAAACGTTTTTCATCCCCGACCTCCTCGAATTCCCCATAGCAATTGTTATAATATTCTAACTTATTTTTATTATAGGATTATTTTCTCTGGTTTACATT
Organism: Propionispora sp. 2/2-37; assembly: GCF_001298735.1. Classification (GTDB taxonomy): domain Bacteria; phylum Bacillota; class Negativicutes; order Propionisporales; family Propionisporaceae; genus Propionispora. The sequence goes on from NZ_CYSP01000003.1 coordinate 203,817, forward strand.
ACGAATCCTTGCCTACTTATTTATAAATCTTGTCATTACGCAAAGTCCGCAAATACTTTTTTTCCCACACATGAAAGGGAAAATTCGCGCCAAACTAATGAATAGATAAAATTCTAAGGGGGAGAACTGCATGGAAAAAAAACAGAATAAACGAAGCTTTCCGGGACGCAAATATAAACATTATGCTGCCGCGGTAGCCGGTGCTGCCGTGCTCACCGGAGCCGCACTGCCGGGAATCCCGGTAGCCAAAGCAGCAGCCAGCGAAAAATATCCTGATTCTCCCAAAGCAAAAACCGAACAAACCACCAATTTTTATAAAGATTACGAAAAAGACAAAGACAAAGATAAAGACAAAGATAAAAAAGAACGCAGGGAGCATCATCGGCACAACCGCCGAGACGGTTGGCATGAACACCGCCATAGCTGGCCCGGTCCTAATGAAAACCAGGCCTGGTACGAAGACGGGCGAGTTTACTATCGCAGTAGTAACTACGACCGCGATCACTACTATAGCTATACAATCAGCAGCCCTATCGAATTAGTTAAGGATTATGCAGCGCAATACGGCTTCGACCGCTACCGTGACGATTTTAAAATACTCAATTTATCAAGAACAACAAGTGTTGTACAAGTAACAAAATACAATACGGGACAACGTTTTCTAGTCTATCTGGACAGGGATCCCGGCTATGATTGGGAGATTACCGCCGTACGGGCACAATAAATTTTGGCCTTTTTTGAGGATTAATATGGGTGTTTTGGTCAACAATAACACCGTAAACAATCCTTATTTCTGGAGGTCTAGTATATGAAACGCCATCCAAGCATAGTATTGATCCTAACTCTCCTGCTTCTGCTGATTTTATCCGGCTGTTCCACAGCGCCACAACAAAAGCCGATGGATCAGCCGCCTAACACTACGCAGCAGCAAGCAGCGGAGCAACCGCAACAGCCTACCACACCACCCCAAACAGTCATCGATCAGGGAACGCTATCCATGATGGCCAATAATCCCACCATGATGCGCCAGCTGATGTCCTCTACCGATGCACGGTTGTCCATGACTAAAATCATGAGTTCCAGCGAAATGCAGCCGGTCATGATGGACATGCTAAGCGACCCCCGCTTGCGGAAAAATATGGTCCAAATGCTGAGCGATCCGGAGATACGCCCGGCAGTGATTGAAATGATGGCCGATCCGGCAATGAAAGACACTGTAAAAGCCATCGTCCTGGACCCTAAAGTCCGGCCTACTGTTCAGGAGGCAATGCAAGGAAGATAGTGCACCCGAATTAACCCCCAAAAAAGGGATATTCACTGTTCAACGCAGTGAATATCCCTTTTTTACTAAATCCAAACGATATAAACATGACCATTAACGGGTGATAGTACCTTCCCAGGTATCTACTTTTGTATCGGTATCCTCTTCCGTAAACCATCTGCTTGTCACGCACTTCGCTTCGGTAAAGAACGCAATGCCGTCTTTACCCATACAATGCAAATCACCAAAAAAGGATTTTTTATGTCCGGAAAATGGAAATACCGAAATGGGTACCGGAATACCAACATTGACTCCTACCATACCGCCATGTGTCCTCCTGGTAAATTCCCTTGCATAATATCCGCTCTGCGTAAATATGCAGGACCCATTGGCAAACGGATTAGCATTCATAACAGCAAGACCGTGTTCGAAATTTTTTACTCGTTTAATGCAAACAACCGGCCCGAAAATTTCATTCGTTCCGATACTCATTTCTTCTGTCACATGATCAAAAATGGTCGGTCCGATAAAGAAGCCCTTTTCATAGCCTGGTACGACCACATTCCTGCCGTCCAAAACCAGTTTGGCCCCTTCATCCACCCCTTTATTAATCCACTCCAGCACTCTGGCCTTATGCTCTTCCGATACTACCGGCCCCAAAACGGTATCAGGGTCATAAGCAGCCCCCACCTTAACATTCTTTGCTGCCTCCACCAGATATTTAACAAATTCATCAGCAACCTGTTCTTCTACGCAAACGACGGGTAGTGCCATACAACGTTGTCCTGCGCAGCCAAAACCGGAATTAATAACCCGTGCTGCTGTCGTTTTCAGGCGGGCATCTTTTAAGACCAACGCATGATTTTTAGCTTCACAAAGAGCCTGAACCCTTTTGCCATGCGCCGCTGCCGTAGAGTAAATATGAAGACCGACTGAAGTGGAACCGACATAACAAATACCGACAACATCAGGATGCTCCAACAGTAACTCCGCTTCATGCCGGCTGCAGGTAACTAAGTTGACAACACCTTTGGGCAACCCGGCTTCATTTAATAACTCCAGCATCCTGACCGCTGTCTGCGGAACCATGCTGGCAGCCTTAAGCACGAAGGTATTTCCCGTAGTTATACAAAGCGGAATCATCCAGCCAAAAGGAATCATCGCCGGGAAATTATAGGGTACAATACCGGCGAATACGCCGATAGCTTCCCTGTACATAACGGTGTCATGGCCGTTGGAAACATTCATAAGCGAGTCACCCTGCATCAAAGAGGGAACAGAACAGGCAAGTTCCACCACTTCAATGGCTTTAAGCACATCGCCACGGGCTTCATTCAAATTTTTCCCCAATTCAGTAGCCACCAGCAATGTCAGCTCTTCCAGATGCGCGTCCAGAATGGCTTTATACCGGAACATAATTTGTACCCGTACACTGACAGGAGTGGCCGACCAGGCTGGAAAGGCGTTTTTCGCCGCAGCCACCGCCTCATTTACTTCGTCAACAGTGCAGCAGGGCGCTTCCGCAATAACCTGCCCTGTGTTCGAATCGGTAATCGGCATATATTTTGAAGTCGCCGATTCCTTCCATTCGCCATTTACGCCATACTTTAATCTTTTGATTGCCATACTCTTTCCCTCCATCGCTTTTTATATACTATCTTTACAAATCTATTGATAGACCAGCGTCAGCCGCTGTGCGCTCTGCCGGGCAGCTACCGAACATCAGCCTACCCCGTAGCTGCGCCGTAATATCCGGCCCATGCGGCTGCGCGAGCAATATCACAATTTTCTGCGGTCATAAACCCTCATCAGGGCTGCCGACTTATCACGCTTCCCCTATTCCCATTAAAATTTGTCGTAAAACCGCCATCTCAAGCCTTTATCCGTCACATCACGAAGTGCGCCGCCTATCAATCCATACAACCGAGTCGCGAATTAAGCCAGTCCCGTAAAACTATAGAACAGCAGACAAATAACAGCGATCAACGGCTTAATTAACGTGAGAACAAATACATCATAGTAAGATTCCCGGTGAGACAAACCACAAACGGCAATCAGGGTCACCAGAGCACCGGAGTGGGGAACTGTATCAATCCCTTCCGACGCCAGGCATACGATCCTGTGCAGTATATCAGGCGGCATTCCAATTGAATTGGCCCAGGCCAGCCATTCATTCCCCAGCATTCCCAGTGCAATAGTCAAACCGCCCGAAGCCGAGCCGGTAATTCCCGTCATGATGTTGGTCGTAACAATTGCGGACAGCAACGGACCGGAGCCAATAGACAAGTTCAATAATGTATTTTTTATGATCTGAAATCCGTCCAAACTTGCTATAACACTCCCATAAGCATAGCCGGAGGCCACATTCAATATCGCAGTGACCGAAGATATAGCCCCGGAATTTAGAGGCTCAAGTAAGCCGCCCCGTATTTTCAGGCGTTTTCGTCCAATAACGGCAGCACAAAGGCTTCCTACTATCAAAGCCGTATTAATCGACCAGATGGACTGTACCCGCTCCACATTTGGACTTAATAAAGAAATTTTCAGCGGCACCAACGCTGCTAAGCTGTTAGGGTCCCAATGATACGCCCAATTCCAGTGAAAGGGATTGCTCATGACCAGATTAATGATGACCACAATCAACAACGGAACTGACGCTGCGCCCCAGTGCGGCATCCCTTCAGCTACGGCTTCCGGTTCATTAAGCCGGTGCTCACCGTACCCTTCTCCCTTTGAGACAAGTTTTTTATATCGATAGCTAATCCAGCCCCAGCCTAACAAAAAATAGGCTGCCGCTCCAACCAAACCGGTTACTATTCCCGCCCAGGTAGTTGTACCAAAAAAAGCGGTGGGAATTACGTTCTGAATCTGCGGAGTCCCCGGCAGGGCAATCATCGCATAAGTAAAAATTCCCATCCATAAAGTAGCCGGCATGAGACGCTTGGGGATATTGGCCCGGCGAAACAAAATAGCGGAAAAAGGATACATGACAAATGCCACCACAAAGACACTAAGCCCGCCATAAGTCAATACTCCACATCCCAGAAGAACAGCCAGAATAGCCTGTTTTTCTCCTAACGACTCAACAATCTTAGCGGCAACAGCACTCGCCAAACCACCTTTTTCCATGATTTTGGCGAATACCGCCCCCAGCAAAAAAACCGGGTAATAAGTTTTAATATATTCTGCGGCTTTGGTCATATAAATTTCACTAAATACAGGCATTACACCATAATCACTGCCCAGCGAAGCAACTATGGCAAAGGCAGGCGCTATTAAAATAATGGAATAGCCACGATAAGCAAAAAACATAAGCAAAAGCAAACTAATAAAAATAAATATACCGTCCACAGAAGCTCCTTCTACCAATCTTTATAAATTATCCTTGATCGATTTAATTAATTGATCATACTCCCCGTCACTAAGCCATGCTTTATTGTCGGGACTCATGTCAAACGTACTGCCCCAGGAATACTCATTCTTATATTTAGGAACAATATGAAAATGAAGATGGGGTAATTTATCCGAATAGGCGCCATAGTTAATGTTGTCAGGATTGCATGCCTTTTGTACAGCGTGAGCTGCCTGTGCCAAATCGTGCATATATAAAGTCTGTTCCTCGTTGCTGAGCTCATACAGTTCCCCTTTATGTCCGTTAAAAGACAACAGGCATCTTCCCCGGTAAGTTTGTTCTCTAAACAAATACAGGGTGGAAATTCTTAATTCCGCTATTTTTAGCATTAACGCCTGCAGTCTTTGATCTTTTGTACAATGGAAACAGCTATGATCATAATTCATGAAATTCCTCCCTTTCTATATCGGACTATATGGTATGGGATGGCCGGAAGCCATCCCATACCCATACCTCGTAAGCCTCTTTATTTCAGTTTAACTATTTGCTTAAAAGTTCCCTCTCGATTCTTTCACGGGTTTCCGGAGCTTGTTTTGCCATTTTTTCCGGATAGCCGAATAGGGATACACAGGCGATAGCTTCTCCACCGACTTTAAAGCTTCTATTCGCAAAGTTCATTTCACGCAACGTTTCGAAAATACCGGCAAAATCCACTTCTCCCTCACCCAGTCCGCAATGCTGATGTATGGTGGCATTGACTCCGGGAGGATTTAAAATGTAACGGCAATCCACCGTCTGATTCATTGTATCGGCAAACAAAACATGCGACAAATCCTCTCCTGCATATTTGAGCATGGAACGTACATCACCTTTACCCTGATCATAGAAAAAGCCGTGTGGCGCCGAATATACGTACTTCAAATTATCCGAACGGTATGACTTTACCAGATCACAGGTTTCATTGTTCAATTCACAAAAATCATAAGGATGAGACTGGATTTCGACCCGAATCCCTTCTTTTTCAAACAGGGGCAAAAGTTCATCCACCGAACGAAACCACATACCATTGCAGATTTCCTGCTGATTCGGATCCCCTGAAAGTTCCGTGTTAATTACTTGCACACCCATATTAACCGCTATTTCTACTATTTTTTTCCAGTTTGCCACCGCCATTTTACGTTGTTCTTCCGTCGGACCGGACCAGCGGTAAACAACAATAAAAGAGGATATTTCAACACCCGTCTCTGCCAAAGCTTTCCGGTATTCGGCTTCACACTCCCTGGAAAATAACGGATGTTTATAGAACGGGTTAATTCGCGGATGCGGCGACTGCTCAATATATTTATAGCCCCAGTCGGCAACCTGATGGACCATATCGTTAATGCTCATTTGTTTTGCAAGGACATCCACATCAAAGGCAATTTTCATGAACAAGACCTCCCGCCTGATTATCTTTTGTAGCAAAAACACTGTGATTACAGTTCAGCCAAAGACAGCATTCTTTCCTGCAGTACGTCGCCACTGCGACAGAGCACAGCCGCGCCCTCCGGGCCGGCAGGCCGGTTAAGCGGAAGCGGCCTGCCGCATCATTTGCCCTGCAGTTTCTGCTCTGCATTGCCGTTAGTATTTTCTGGCTTTGTCGATATTCTCCCGAACCGTCTTATAAACCGTTTGTATCCGTTCGCTGCCGCTAACCTCGGCAACGCCAACCCGCCACCAGGAATTGTATTTATGGATCATGGTTTTAGGCAGGACCTTAATATCAATTAAAGTGGATACCGACTGCTTTTGGGCATCGGCCAGCGCCGCTTTCAATTGCTCAACGGTTTTTACGGTATAGGTTTTACAGCCGTAAGCAGCTGCGTTCATTGCAAAATCAACCGGCACAAAGCCGCCGTCAAGTTTTCCGGTTACTTCATTTCTAAACCGGAACTCGGTCCCGAAACTGCCGCTGCCATGTTCCATCTGCAAATTGTTAATGCAGCCGAAAGTTATATTATCGAATAAGATGATATTGATTTTTTTACGTTCCTGAATAGACGTCGGCAGTTCCGAATGCAGCATCATATACGACCCGTCGCCCAAAAAGGCGTATACTTCCTTATCCGGTTCGGCCAGCTTGACCCCCAGTGCGGCATTGATCTCATACCCCATGCAGGAAAACCCGTACTCCAAATGGTAGGTGTTGACGCCCTTTGCCCGCCAGACCCGCTGTAAATCCCCGGGCAAACTGCCGGCCGCCCCCACAACAATGTCTTTTCCCGTCAGAAATTCATTCAGTACTCCCAGCACCCTGCTTTGTGTCAGGCAGGACCCGGTAAGCTCCTTAAACTCTTCCAAAACGGCACGGTCCAGGTGGTCGTCAATTTCCGGCACAAACGCTTTACCGGTGTATTCCACGCCGTACACCCGGTCGACTTCCACCCGCAGCCGTTCTCTGCAAGCCGCAATTTCAGTGCTGTACCCGCTTTTATACCCTGCTTTTTTCAATTTCTCGGTCAGTGCTTCCAAAGCAACCTTGGCGTCAGCGATAACCTTTACACCATCAAGTTTGTAAGCATCAAAGGCGGCCACGTTAATGTTGACAAAATTTACGTCCGGATTCTGGAATATCCATTTGGACGATGTAGTAAAATCGGTATACCGTGTGCCAACTCCGATGACAAGATCCGCCTCTTTGGCAATCGCATTGGCGGCCAGACTACCCGTTTCCCCAATACCGCCTAAATTCAAGGGATGATCCCAAACAATGGCACTTTTCCCCGCCTGTGTTTCGCCGAAGGGAATGGCAAAGGTTTCAGCAAATACCCGTAAGGCCTCGGCAGCCTCCGAATACTTAACTCCGCCGCCGCAGATAAGTATCGGCTTTTTCTTGGCTACGATCTGCCGGACCGCATCAGCAAGCATCTCCTGTGTCGCCGGCCGGCGTTCAATCCGGTGGACACGCTTTTGAAAGAAATAGTCCGGATAATCATAGGCTTCCCCCTGCACGTCCTGCGGTAATGCAATCGTTACCGCTCCGGTGTCGGCAGGATCAGTCAAGACCCTCATGGCATTGATGCAGGCCGTCATCAGCTGTTCCGGACGATGGACACGGTCCCAGTATTTGCTCACCGCCTTAAAGGCATCATTGGTACTAATGGATAAATTATAAAATTGTTCAATCTGCTGCAAAACCGGATCAGGCTGCCTGGTAGCATATACGTCGCCAGGTAAAAATAAAACAGGAATACGGTTTGCCGTGGCCGTGGCCGCTGCGGTTACCATATTGGCGGCTCCCGGACCTACCGACGATGTGCAGGCATAGATCTGTCTTCTTAACTTCTGTTTGGCAAATCCGGTAGCGGCGTGTGCCATCCCCTGTTCATTCCGTCCCTGATGAACGATCAGCTCTCCCGGATCTTGCTCTAAAGCCTGCCCTAATCCCAGGACATTGCCGTGACCAAATATGGTAAATATCCCTTTAATGAATTTTGTTTCGACTCCGTCCACTTCCACATACTGATTATCCAAAAATTTTACAAGTGCTTGTGCAACTGTAAGCCTTAACGTTTTCATTCTCTCACCTCACCCGTTTTCATGCGCCATATTGCAGTAGGTATCCATCTGCCGTACTGTCTCCGGCGCATCAGATTTTTAATTTATCTTTCAAATACTTTCTGGCTTTTAACGCATACTCCAGCGGATTTGCTATGCCGGGATCCTGTTCGGCTTCCACAAGCAGCCAGCCCTCATAATCATTTTCCTCCAGGATGGCGCACAACGGCACAAAATCAATACAGCCGTCACCCGGCACAGTAAAGGCGCCGGCCCTTACCCCTTGCAGAAAACTCAGCTTTTCCTGCTTTACCTTATATCTCATCTCCGGCCGTACATCCTTCAAATGGACATGCTTGACGCGGTGTACATATTGTTTTAACAAGGCATACGGGTTCTCGCCGGAATAGACCAAATGACCGGAATCAAACAGCAAGTAGACCAGATTTTCATCCGTCATGGCCATAAGCCGGTCGATTTCTTCCGTAGTTTGGACCACAGTTCCCATATGATGATGGTAAACCAGTTTCATCTCTTTTTCCCTGGCTAATGCCCCCAGCCGGTTAAGTCCTGTGGCAAGGGTTTCCCACTCTGCATCAGTAAGGCAGTATTTTCCCTCGAATATGGGAACATCCTTACCCTGAATACTATGCCCCTGTTCCGATACCACAATCACTTTGGCTCCCAGGGCATGCAGAAAATCCCTGTGCTTGATAAAAGCTTTTTCTGTCTCAGCATAAGGTTTTGTCGTTAAAAAGGCACTAAACCAGGCGCTGGCAATCTGCAAGCCCCGCAAGGCCAGGGCTTTTTGCAGTACCTGTACATCCTGAGGATATTTCCCGCCTACTTCGCATCCGTCAAAACCAGCCAGCGCCATTTCGCTGATACATTGCTCAAAGGTATTTTCCCTGCCCAAATCCGGCATATCATCATTGGTCCAGGCTATCGGCGCAACCCCTACCTTGACCTTTTCCCTGTTCAACATATGCTCCCCTCCAAACGCCGTTCGTTTTTATCCTACAGTTCTAACCCAGATTATTTCCGACTCCATAAAGAACGGACATCCCCCGTTCCGTTGCTAACCCATATTCTCCGATTACCATGTGCAGAGAGAATTCGCATCCCCTTCTAAAAATATTGATAATGTAAAATTTTCTTATAATTCATTGCAAAATCATTCTTTTGGCGACCATATTGGTGGGTCTTTTTCCAGCAGCCAGGTATGCGCTGCTTCATTAACGCGTTCCGTCCAGGGATTGTTGTCCAAATGGCGAATCATCCAGCAATAATACATAGCATATCCCGGAGCTGTCACCTGAGGATGCACCAGCCCCCCCGGTATCATCGAGAAACTATTGTGTTTTATTTTAAAAATATCCTCGCCAATAATGGAACAGCCAAATCCCTGTGGTTTGTCAAAACGGTAGAAATAGACTTCCGGCTGCGGGTGATGATGTGGTATATAGCTTGACCAGCGACCGGGATAATTGATGACTTCACCGATAACCAAATTGGAGTACGGTGCATTGGAATAATCAAAAACCGTCCTGACAATCCGTGATGCCGTCTCATTCCAAACTCCCTTGCCAAATTGGGCGCTGTCGCAGTCTTCCGGCTTATACAGCTTGCTGGCAAACATCCTGGGATTATCCGTTTTCTGGACAATGACTTCGCAGGCACCGATTGCCTTAACCTCAACCTTGGTGTTGCGCGGCACATGTAGACACCAGGGACTTTCATCAAACAGGGAATGTCTCTCCATAATTTGTTCTTTCCCCTCCCAGCGGATTGCCAGTTTACCGTTTAGCAGAAGAAAGGCTGTTTCCTGCTTTTCATCCAATAAAGCAGCCTGCTCTCCTTCCTTCCAGGAGCAAAGACCAATATCCATCAGCATATTCTGCTGTTTATTGTACCGCTCTGTGATTTGGTTATAACCACCTTGAATTTTATTAAGATAGCCAATCACTCCACGTCTTCCTCCCATCCAATCTCTGTAATGACCTGCTCCTTTTTACCGGCAATAAAATTCTTGATATCCTGCGCGCTAGGCATAGCCGCCGAACAACTATGGCTTGCCACTACCATCGACGCAGATGCGGTGGCAAATTCCAGAGCTCTTGAAACATCCCATCCTTCTAAGAGGCCGTAAATAAACGCCGAAGCATAAGCGTCACCACCTCCAAAAGATTTTAGCAACTTAACCGAAAAAGTGCCTACCTGATAGGCCCGTTTATTACGGCAATAAGCTACAGATCCCTTTTTTCCATATTTTATAATGGCTATCTGATTGCCGTATCCCAGATATTGATCAGCCAGCTCATATCCTCTCACCGCGTTGCCGGCATCCAGCATTTCCATCAGGTCAAACTCTTCACGCGAACCAATAATAATATCGCTCATTTGCCCTGCCAGCGAATAATATACACCAATTTCCTGTTTCGACTGCCAGGTATAGCTGCGATAATCAATGTCGAAAATAATCAGTGTACCATGTTTTTTGGCGTACTTCATCGCTAAAAAACAGGCTTCACGCGAAGGGCTCGTAGACAGAGCCGTACCGGAAATCAGCAAAATTTTGGCCTTTTTAATATATTCCTCGGAAACATCCTCGGTGGATAACTGCAAATCGGCGACGCCATTCCTATACATGAGTATCCGGCTCTCGGTAGGGCTAAGTATTTCCGTAAACGTCAAGCCCAGCGATTCCCCGTTTTGAGCTGTGGCAACCTGGGATATGTCCACGCCTTCCTTGCTAAAATACCGCTTGATGAACTCGCCGAACTGATCATCGGACACCTTACCCAAAAAACCGACCTTTTTCCCCAGGCGGGCCAGTCCTATGGCAATATTAGCCGGGGAGCCTCCCAGATACATCGAAAAAGTGCTGACTTCAAACAACGGTCTGTGCATTTCGTTCGGATTAAGATCAATTGTAGCCCTGCCGACAGGTATAATATCCATCGGCTTTGCTGCATCAAACTGAATAGAATTCATTTTTGTAACCTCCCTTTAATCGGCCGTCAAGCCCAAAACAAAATCAGTTCTTGTCAAAACGCTTCCGTCCGCCGGATCAACCTGGCGTAAGTGGCAGCAACGCTTGTCTTTTTTCTCTATGCAAGCGGGCTGTCCAGCGTGCTTAAGAGATTTCCCAAATCTGCTGATAGATGTCAATGATGTCCGAATTACCGGTATAGCGGACAGTATTGGCCGGACTGCCGTTATCCAGCGCCTCTTCGAACATCTTATTCAATTGTTTATAGAACTCTTCCTTGTTCACGTTTAATCCTTGTATTCGCGCTCCCCCCCATTGTGACAAGATACGCCAAAATAACAATGAGTAATTGTTGGTTATCTTTTGATAAAAATATACTATAACGCTGTAATTTTTGTCAATATAATTTTTATTTTTAATAATTATTATTTGTTTTAACTGAAAGTTAATCAAAATATCATCAAAAACTATTGAATATAAAAACAAATTAGCATATAATTAATTTTATAGCCACCCAAAGATTTTAACACAAGTGAGGATTATGAAAATGAAAGTAAATCGGATCAGCGAGATTGAAAAATATATACGAACAGTGGAAAACGTATCTCTTGATCAATTATGCGAGATGTTTAAGGTATCAAAAAATACAATTCGCCGGGACATTGCCGAATTAGAAAAAAAAGGCTCCATAAAAAAAGTATACGGCGGCATTACCATCAACTCCAAAAACAACGTCGAGGTTTTTGAGTCGCGGGAAATCACTCATCAGGAAGAAAAAGAAACCATCGGGAAATTAGCCAGTCAGCTGGTTGAAAACGGTGACGTTATTTTTATCGACTCCGGTACAACGACCAAACACATTGTGCCGTTTCTCAAAAACAAAGAAAATGTAACCATCATAACGGCCAACCTCCATGTCATTGTGGCGTCTTTATTCCAGTCTAATCTTCGTCTTATTTCCACCGGGGGCGAACTGTACCGCGAGGCTTACTCCTTTACCGGGCCCAATGTAATCAACTCATTGAAAAGCTATAATATTACCAAGGCTTTTCTGGCCTCCACTGGCATTTCCATCGACAGGGGAGCAACCAATATCTCCCCCCTGGAATCCGAAGCCAAAAAATATGTAATGGCAAATTGCGCGACGGCAGCTCTGTTAGTCGACAGTTCTAAAATTGATATTGCCGCCTTAATGACCTACGCCAGACTGGAAGATTTCGATTATTTTATTAGCGATGCACTGCCGCCTGAGGAATACGTCGAATTTTTCCAGGAACATAATATTACGCTTTTAACTCCGTCAACTGCCAAAACCAGTATAAATAACCCGTCAGCAGAAACCCTAACAGTGTGAAAATCACCCCAAAACCGCTGCGCAACGACCAGGCCGAAGGCAAATTACCGCCTTCGGCTTATTTTGTGCCGAAACAGATTAGTTTATGCCGAAACAGACAGAACGAAACTATTTAAAACAAAAGTACAATATGATAAAAACGGTGAAGCCATTAAACAAAGCCCGACTTATATAAAAATTTAGTCAATTTTGAAAATAAATTAAAAACAGTTGACAAACTAATTATATAATGATAACTTATAATCACGATATTACCATTATATATCATAAAATAATCAAAATATCATCAGTTCAAAACAAAAGAAAGCACAAAGAGACTCTTCCGGATAATTCATAACCGCCTGCAAATAAAAAAGTGCTATATTCATAGTACTTTTTATAAAATAAAAAAAAGGAGAAATGAATATGTCCACTACAGAAGAAATTGCATTTTCCATTATATCCTTGGCTGGCGACGGCAGAGCCGCGCTTACCAAAGCCTTATCTGCCGCAAGAAACGGCGATTTCGGTCAGGCGGAAGCTCTCGTCAAAGAAGCAGATGAAAAACTGCTTGAGGCACACCGCAAGCAAACGGAAGAACTCCTGAAAAAGGAGGCGGACGGATTATTAAAGGACCCATTCAATGTTTTAATTGCCCATGCCCAGGACTATGTGATGACCGGCATGGTAATGAAAGAAATGACCAAGGAAATCATTAATCTCTACCTGCAAATCAAAGCAAAATAGTCCTCTGACGAAAAATGTGTCGAATATAATCTTGTAAGTCATAAATAAGCCTGACTGAAACACGTGTTTCAGTCAGGCTTATTTATGACCGGCGCTCGTACCCGTACAGATCGTCCGCTCACTCCGGAGCAGCAACCGCCCCACCTGTTCGCTATGGGTTGTAAAATATACGCCAACAAAAATAGCCAAAGCCCCGCCGATCTCCTGAATATCAACGGCTTCTTGCAGAAAAAAGGCACCGGCAGCCACGCCGACAACCGGTGTAACATTTTGAAAGATGGCGGTCAGACTCGGGCCTGCCTGTTTTACACCAATATTCCAGAAAAGCATGGCGAGGACACCCCCGAGGAATACCGTATACAAAAAGGCGCTGAACGTCACTGCTTCCAGCACAGTAAAAGTAAGCTGTCCGGCATATATGCCGTAACAGGCCGTAATAATCGCACCAAACAAGCCGGCCCAGGCCGTTGTCGCCAGCGCAGAAATATCCCCCATGACCCTCCGGCCTATAATAGAATAAATCGTCCAGTTAATCTGACAGACAAAAAACAACATGTCTCCGGTATTAAAGGAAATATTTCTGATCACGGCCAGTGACCCCTGGCTGACTACGCATAACGCCCCCGCAAAGGAAATGGCTATACCGGACCACTGCAGCCGATTGAGCCGTTCCTTTATAAAAATGGCCGATAAAAAGGCCGTAAACGCCGGCGAGGCTGCCGCAATCAGCGTACAGTTTGTCACCGTAGAATATTGCAATCCCGTAAACTGGGCAACATTATTGACCGTGATCCCCGTTACGCCCATAAAAACAAGTGGCAGAAAACAATGCCTCGGCGGCAGAATCCCTCTATCTTGCCGCAGGTACAGGATAAAAAATAGAATTCCGCTGATTAGGAAATACCGTCCACTGGTAATGGTTACCGGTGTCCACTCCGCAACCAGCCATTTGATGCATAAGGGCTGAATGCCCCAAAATATAGTCGCAATTGTTAATAATATATAGGTTGTCTTCCTATTAGTCTCCATAAAAGTTCCTTTTGCTTTCCACCATCCCCAGCCAGCCTTGCAAAGGCCGCGGATTTTTGTCATTACAACAGCCGTCTCCCGTAAGACTAAGCAGCTGCTTCAGTTCATACAGGAGACGGCCTTATTGCAACTATTTATAAAATTCCGGGCATTCTTTCAGAGTGATCGGTAAAATTTCACCCGGTCTGGACTGAGCTTTGACACAAACATCCGCGGTTAAAGCTGCGGCATAACCGTCCCAGGAACTGGGCCCGGTTAACCGGCTGCCCGTACTGACAGCATTGATAAAGGCCTGCAGCTCAATGTCGTAAGCTTCAATAAATCTGTCCTTCCAGTCCATGAGAATGGGCCTGGCCAGAGCTGCTTCGCTGCGCAGTTGAACGGTTGCAGGTTCCGGCAGATAAGCCACTCCTGTCTCACCGACAACTTCACATTTAATATCATAGCCGTATGCGCAGTTAACGAAAATTTCGACATCAATGCGGACGCCTTTTTTGGTTTCCACCAGGACGATCTGCGGGTCAGCTAAGTGAGGTGCAGCTTTGCTTGTTTTGCGGGGATATACCACCTGGGCGGATACATATTCGTCATCAAGCAACCAGTGCAATACGTCAATTTCATGGATCATCGTGTCATTAATCGCCATATCCGTGCTGTAGCGGGCATCGACGGTCGGATTGCGATGGGCGGCATGGAGCATTAACGGAGTGCCGATTTTCCCCGCACTGATCGCCTCTTTAAGGGCAACGTAGCCTTTGTCGAAACGGCGCATAAAGCCAACCTGCACAAGATGTTTCCCCTGCTTCATTTCGGCAGCAACGATTTCCAGGCAATCATCGGCTGTTGTAGCCAGTGGCTTTTCGCAAAATACATATTTGCCTGCCTGGACGGCGGATAAAACAAATTCTTTATGGGCCGGACCCCAGCAGGTAACAAGAACGGCGTCCACATCCGCCGCATGGATCAGATCATGGCCATTCTCATACACCTTGGCATCAAGGCCGAGCTTTTGGACCACCGATTTTGCATTATCCGCATTAATATCGTTTACTGCCACAATTTTTCCTCCGGATAATGTGTTGGTAATCCTCCTGATATGCTCCTGTCCGATAGCACCGCAGCCAACAACACCAAATCTTACTGTCATGATAAATCCCCCTTCAAATCTCTATTTATTATTATTTGCTTTCACGCGGGTCTGCATTTCCTCCGGCAACCATATGCCAATCGCGAATCAGCTTCTACGGAAAGCATTGCAAAGACAATTAACTTATACATTTTTGATATAAAGCCCTGTTATACGGATTCGTGTTCTATCGCCATTTCCAGCTTTTTGTCGTACTCGCGAAAATCCTTCTCAATCTGTTCCAGTGAACGCCCCCTTGTTTCCGGAACAAATTTATACGCGAAGGTAAGACCTAAAAGACCGATCACAACAAAAATGTAGAAGGTGGAAGATAAGCCGAATGCGTCCAAAAGCACCGGGAAGCTTAAGCCTACCAGAAAATTGGTGAGCCACAGGCACAAAACCGTCGCACCCATGCCCATACCGCGTAAACGCAGTGGAAATAACTCGGAAAGCATCAGCCAGGTTACCGGAGAAAGAAAACCCTGCTGGAAAAATAGGAAGGTTACCGTTAGCGAAAGCACAACATAGGGAAGATTTGCCGACCCCTCCAGCGTGTGGGATAAAACGCCAATCAAAAACAAAGCGCATATGGTGCCTATTTGTCCTGTCATTAAGAGAGGACGCCGGCCATGTTTTCCCATCATCCAGATGCCAAAGAAGGTGGCCAGGACGGAAATCACACCATTTGCGATGTTGCCGATAAGAGCCGCTTCCGTACTGAACCCGGCTTTCTGCAAGATCTGCGTTCCATAATACATAATGGAGTTAACACCGGAAATCTGCTGGCAGATGGCAATTCCCATCGCAATAAAGACAATTCTGCGGACCCACGGAATCCCGAGGTCTTTAAAGGTCGCCCGCTTCATACCGGATTCCTGCGCAAGAGTGTCCTGAATTTCATTCAGTTCGGCAATGGCCCTGCGTTCATCGCGCGCCCGTTTCAGTACCTCCAGCGCTTCTCCGATCCTGCCGTGAAGGACAAGCCACCTTGGACTTTCCGGCATGGCCAGCATGCCAAACCAGAGAACGACCGCCGGCAGGGAGGCAATGGCCAGCATATAGCGCCAGACATGAGCATTTTCCCCTAACGTAACGCCTAAAACCGCATTAAATACAAAGGCACATAACTGACCGGTTACAATCATCAGCTCGTTCTGGGTAACCATGCGGCCGCGCCGTTCCGCCGGGGACATTTCCGCAAGATACGTAGGCACGATGACCGAGGCTCCGCCTACGGCAAGACCTAAGATAAATCGGGATAATACCATGAATTCCACTGTGGGTGCAAAGGTGCAGCCCAGTGTGGCAAAGAAAAAGATCAGGGCCAGACCAAGCAGCATGGTACGCCGGCCTTTCTTATCCGCAAGCTGGCCGCCCATAAAAGAACCAAGGGCCGCCCCGAATAACAAACCGCTGGCAACTAAACCTTCCAGAAACGGAGTAAGATTCAACTGATCCGGACGTGCCATATAAGGCAGCGCCCCATTGACAACGCCGGTGTCATATCCGAAAAGCAATCCCCCAAAGGTGGACACAATGGTGACTGTCCGTAAAAATTGTTTTGGTGTCCCTTGTTTTCCGCCACTTACTTGTTGCTCCATATTATTTCTCCCTCCATTAATTACGGCCATCCGGCCTAAAATCGATGCATGATTAATTGGGAATATTCTGAAATAATTTAGAAAAATAAGAAACATGACCGTAGACCTCGCCATAGCCGGCAATCGTGAAGCTCCTGTGAAACACTTCGGCCGCTTAGCCGTCAGGCTTTTTTGCCATTGCCTTCACCCTTTCCCGTCTTTATTTGCTCAGAAAATTCTGTTGATTACTGCCATGGATTTTTCTTTGCCGGTCCTGTATACGTCCTCCGGATCCATTTCGTAATATTCCGGTCTGAAAAGTTCCAGGGAAACAACGTCCTCCCGGAAACCGATTTTTTTCAAGGTGGACAGGATGTCGTCCAGATTGATGCATCCTTCCCCGGGCCAGATTCTGTCTTCATCAAGGAGCGAACCGATCGGAAAATCCTCCGTATCGTTGAGATGCACGACAAAAATCTTCGAGCCGTCTGCTTTTTCCAGGTCCTCAAGTCTGGAGCCCATACCGTGGAAATGGAAACAGTCCAGTGTAATGCCCAGATTGTCCCTGTTGACTTCCCGGATAATATCGTAAGCCTCGCCAAAAGTATTGACCGAAGCGGCCGGGTGCCCGATAAATTCAAGAGAAATGCGCATGCCGTAAGGCTTTGCAAAATCGGCCATTTCGCTCAGGGTTTTGATACAGCTCTTTCTGATCTCTGCTCTCGTTACTTTCTTAAGCTCCACTGTCGGCACCGTAATGATGGTATCACAGCCGATTCTCTGGCCGATTTCGCACATATATCGGAGTTCATCCAGAACTTTTTGATATTCTTCAGCTGTGCGGTTGTTAAAAAAACATAAGGTATTGAAGGCATAAGGTTTTACATGATGTGTTTTAAAATAACTGGCAAGATCGTCTACCGTGTGGGTCTTCAAATATTCCGGCAAACAATCCATGGTTCTGATTTCAATTTTGTCGTAGCCGTATTTCTCGCATAATTCCAGATCTTTTTCCAAACTCGATTTTTTTAGTGCCGTTGCCTCATTCATACTTAATTGCATAACGTTATATCCCCTTCCGATATATTTATGAAAACACGGACGACGCTCCTGCTAGACTCCGCATCCGTAAAATCACCACATCACAGTTTAGCGTATTGTTCTCCTGTCAGGCCTACTGTATCGGCTTTATCTTTCAGCCCGAAAATTATCATATGTTTTTTTACGCTTTCGTAGGCACCGGCTACTGCGGCGTGACTGATATCAAAATAATTGGATTCGGGCTTTCCCGTCAGTTGTTCTTTGATTTTACGCGCCACATTATCGTACGATGCCGTTGCAATGTTAATTTTCCGGATACCGTTAGCCAGACAGTTTTGAAAATCCTGTTCCGTAAGCCCCGTACCGCCGTGAAGTACGAGCGGGCATCTTACCGCCGCCGCAATTTCCCTCAAACGGTCGATTCTGAGCTTCGGCTGTTCCTTATAGTTGCCGTGTGCCGTGCCGATGGCAACCGCCAGGGCATCCACCCCTGTTTCCTCGGAAAACCTTACGGCCTCGTCAACACTGGTAAGCAGTACATCCACACTTTTATAATCACCCTCCGCACCGCCTACGCGCCCGATTTCCGCTTCAACATCGGCTCCGTACTTGCGGGCAAGCGCCTTAACCGTTTTTGTTTTGGCTATATTTTCCTTCAAAGAATATTGAGAGCCATCATACATAACCGAAGTAAACCCGATATCCAAAGCCAGCCGGATCGTTTCCAAGGCAAAACCGTGATCCAAATGCACGGCTACGGGAACGCTGGCTTCCTGCGCCGCAGCCACCATCATCGGCCCCAGAACCGCCAGCGGTGAATAGCGCAACCGGCCTTCCGCAATCTGCAAAATAAGCGGTGCATTCATTTCTTCCGCCGCCTGAACGGCTCCCATTACCATTTCCATATTTGACACATTAAAAGAGCCGACGGCATAGGCGCTCTCTGCTGCACTGTGTAACAGACTGCTTAATTTTACAATTGGCATTTTCCATCCTCCGTTAACCGATTCTTTTTAAACTAAAACAGTTCTTTATAGATTTCGATGATCTGTGCTTTATCGGGAACGCGGTACGTATTTTGCGGACTGCCGCTGTCAAGTGCGTCTTCGGCCATTTTATCAAGCTGCGCGAAGAAATCCTCTTTCCTGACACCAAGTTCTTCCAGCCTAGGAATTTCGAGCTCCTTACACAATCGCGCAACTTCCGCTACCATGGCTGTTGCCGCCTCATGATCCGTGCTCTTTTCATCCGCCACCCCCATCACTCTGCCGATTTCAGCAAATCTTGCCGTATGCCCTTCTATGGCAAAAGCAAGGCAGGCCGGAAGAAGAATCGCATTGGATATGCCGTGTGCAATATGGAACAAAGCACCGATCGGCCTGCTCATACCATGAACAATGGTAACCGATGCATTGTTGAAGGCAATACCGGCTTCGTGAGCACCAATGGCCATTTGCAGCCTGGCCGCTTCATTTTTGCCGTCTTTGAAACAAATCGGCAGATTTCTATGAATTTTTTTGATTGCGGCCAAGGCAAAGGTATCGGATAATAACTGAGCTTTTCTGGAAGTATAGGATTCAATCGCATGGGTTAAAGCATCAATCCCTGTTGCCGCTGTAACCTTAGGCGGCGCCGTCATCGTAAATGCCGGATCTACCACTGCCAGGGCCGGCAGAAGGGAAGGACCTGCCAGCAACATTTTGACGTTGTTTTCCGTATCGGCAATGATCGTAAACTTTGTGGCTTCCGATCCTGTACCTGCCGTCGTGGGGACTGCTACCAGGCAAGGCATCGCCACCTGGATTGTTTTGTGCATATAATCACTGATTTTGCCGGAACCTGACAGCATAAGCCCGATGGCTTTTGCCGCATCGATCGGACTGCCGCCGCCGAGAGCGATTAGAAAATCGCAACGCTCTTTCCGGTATAAATTAACGCCGGCTGACACAATTTTATCAGTCGGTTCGCTGTTCACACCATCATAAACCGCATAAGCGATATTGGCTTTATCCAATGCGGCCGTTACCCTTGCCACGTTGCCAAATTGCACCATAAATTTATCCGTAACGATAAGCGCTTTGCTTCCCTGCCCTTGAATGTGTTCACCAAGTTCATCAATAACCCCAAAACCTGATAAAATTTTAGACGGAACCAAAAATTCATTTCCCATGTCCTCACCCCTAATAAGCATAATAGTATTGATATTATTTTGATAATTTTATGATTATATCTTGGGTATAAATTAATATATTTTGACTATTTTGTCAATACTTTTTCGCAATATAAAATAATATTACCAATTATTTATTGTTTTTGTAATTAAGTACAGCTTTAATATAAAAGAATGGGTAACAAAAGATTTATTTTTCTATAAGCAAGCAGGAATATAAAGTATCATCACAATAAACCAGGTATATATCACCATAATCTTATCATTTTTTGATAATTTCATGGTAATATATTCAATAAAATACCGATAAATGCAATCTGGAATTTGCAAGGTTGTTTCCGGCAGCAAGCATGCGCTTATCCCGGGAACATAAAAAATCTTATGCAGCTATTATGATGTGCTGCATAAGATTTTTTATGTTCCCTCAGCCGGTTATGCTTTTTACCAACATAATCTCATTGCCCTGCCGGTTATAGAGTATTTTATCCATCCAAAACATCATCACCGGAATGCCGCGTCCTCGCTCTTCCATCAGCAAACTCTCAAACACCTTTTCCACCCCCATAGCCGTCACCGCTTTCACCTTGATATTGCCGGCAAATCCGTCCCCGTTGTCTTTTACTCTGATGACAAGCAGTTTTCCAATTTTGTTAACCTTGATGCGAATCGTATTGCCATGCTTTACCGCATTGCTGAGGGCCTCGCCGATAACTACTTCGATCTTGGCAGGATCGGCCGAAGGCATCTGCTGCAGAACCGCTCTGATACGCTGCCGGACAAGCTGGCGCCCTCCTGGATCGGAATAGTCAAAACTTAGCGGATATGGCTTTAATCCTCTGACTTGCACACAAAGATCGTTTGCTGTTCCTCTCCGTTTCTGATTCATACGGTACCTGCCTCCCAGCAATTAAATGTATATTTTTCTTCAACTCACTGTGAAATTTTCTTCTAAATCCGCCTTGCAAATTACAGCCCTCTTTCTAATCATTCAGGACATTAGAACTGCCACGGCTCTCTCAAATATATTTAGACAATAATTTCTGATATGAATTGCCGTAATCCTTTAAAAATTAATTGATTCTTTTCAATATATTTTTTAGGTCAACTTCGTTTTTCATTGACGTTGACAATATACCGGGATTGTTTTACACTTCTCTTAGCGAATGATACTTATGATGACAACGGAGGATATTTATGTTCAAAAGCAATTTACCCGATTTAATTTATGCCGCATTATTTGCTGCCGTCATCAGCGTTTTGGGCTTCATTTCCATTCCGCTTCCCTTCAGTCCGGTTCCGGTTACCGGTCAGACACTGGGAATCATGCTGGCCGGCAGCATACTTTCGGCAAGGCAGGCGGGCCTCAGCGTATTAGTCTTTATTCTGATAGGTGCAGCCGGAGTGCCGGTTTTTGCCGGCAGTACCGGTGGTATCGGCATTTTGTTGGGCCCCCGGGGCGGATATCTGTTCGGATTTCTGGCCGGTGCCATCATGATTGCCTGGCTTAGGGGCAAGAATCCGCCAGTCTGGCGCCTTGTTATGGCCAATACTGCCGGTGGTATCGGAATGGTATATCTGTCAGGAGTACTATGGCTAAGTGCGGTTACAGGAATGGCTTGGAGTAAAGCGGTTATGGTAGGCGCCCTGCCTTATATCCCTGGTGATGTGGGCAAAGTCCTGATCGCCGCTTTAATCGGTTCAGCGGTACGCAGACAATTATCGAAAAGCGGGCTGTCTATATGATAAATACAGTTTATCTAATCGGCGGTGCGAGAACACCCATCGGCAAAACCGGCGGCATCCTGCGGGATTACCTGCCGGAAAGGCTGGCAGCCATTGTATTGAACAGATTGATTCATCAATACCGGATACCCAATACTGCTGTTGACCAGGTAATTCTGGGAAATGCTGTAGGTCCTGGCGGCAATATTGCTAGGGTCTCCGTGCTGGAAGCAGGTTGGTCCTATGATATTCCCGCCACGACCGTTGACAGTCAGTGCGGTTCCGGATTAAGCGCAGTTCAGCTTGCTGTCAGCCAAATCCGGGCCGGTGAAGCCGACATTATTCTGGCCGGAGGAACCGAGAGCACCAGCATGGCTCCAAGAAGACAATTCAGTCCCCTGGATCCCCGCTTTCAGGGAGAAACTGTTTTTTACGAACAGGCCCCGTTTTCACCGGATGCGATAGGCAACCCTCCGGTGGGTGAAGCCGCTGAAAATCTCGCAAGGCATCTGAATATCTCTCGGGAAGCAATGGACCTGCAGGCCGTTCATAGCCATCAGACAGCGGCTCAGACAGCGGCGCAAGGTCTGCTGAGCGATATAATCATTCCCCTGGCGTGCCGGGGAAAAACCATCCAGACCGACGAATGTATCCGTAAGCACCTCTCCCGGAAATTGCTGTCCAGAATGAAACCGGCTTTTGTACCAGACGGAGCCATCACGGCCGGCAACACCTGCCTGAAGCATGACGGCGCCGCAGCCCTATTGATCGCCTCCCCGGCCGCAGTAAAAAAATTTCATTTAACGCCACAGGCAGTTATTCGGGCAACGGCAAGCCGGGGCTGTGATCCTAATCTTTTCCCGCTGGCGCCTGTAGGTGCCATACAAAAACTATCGGAAAAATCCGCACTGCCCCTGCACCGGATTGATGCCATCGAAATTAACGAGGCTTTTGCGGTAAAAATACTGGCCTGCTGCCAAAAACTAGGCATTGGGTTGGAAAAGGTTAACCGGCTCGGCGGCGCCCTGGCCTACGGCCATCCTTACGGGGCTTCAGGAGCCATTATTCTGCTGCACCTCTTAAAATCACTGGAACAATGCAAGGGCCGTTACGGAGTAGCTGCTATCGGGGCGGTCGGCGGTATGGGTACGGCCATTCTCCTGGAAAGGTGCTGAAACGATTGCTGATTCATAGCTATTTAGAAAAATATGCCCGGATATCCCCGGATAAACCATGTTTAATTCACGGAAACAGACAGTTGTCCTATGGAGAGTTGTCGGCGCAATCCAGCCGGCTGGCCTGCCACCTGGCAGTTTGTATAAATAAGGGGGATGCCGTATTATTAAAAATCAACGATCCCCTGCAGCAGTTATTATACTTTTTTGGCATTATTAGGGCCGGAGGCATTTGTATCATCCTTGAAGCATCGGCCAGCGACAGCGTATGTCGTCAGATTATAGAACAACAGCATATTGCCTGTTGTATTACGGAAGACTTTATCCTTCCCGGAAAAAAAACAGCAAAGCTGCCGTCTATCACTCCGTCCAGTTTCTTTTTAGGAGCCTTCAGCTCAGGCAGCACCGGCACGCCCAAACTCATCCTGCGTGATCACCAAAGCTGGACCACTGCCTTTCCTGTCCAGAATCGTGTATTTAACTTAAGCCGGGCCGACACCTTATATCTATGCGGTTCACTGAGCTACACGGCCAACCTGAATGCCTGCCTGCATCTGCTTTATACCGGCGGCACGGTGGTTTTGTCCGCTGCTCCTATACCGCGCAGTTGGGTAAAGGAAATCCGTCAATATAAGGTCAGCGCCGTTTTTATGGTACCGGCCAACTATAAATTGCTGCTGAAAGCACTTCATTCACCGCTGGGGTCTATTACCTCGGCTGTCAGCGGCGGCGCCAAACTGGAGCCTTCCACCGCTGAAGAACTGCTGACGGCCTTTCCTCAGGCTGTCATTACCGAATATTACGGAGCCAGTGAACTGGGACATATCAGCTGCCATTCGGCTAAGGAACTGCTTAAGCATCCCGGCTCGGTGGGACGCGCTTTTCCCGGTGCCAGCATTTCCATTATCGACCAGACGATTTGGGTAGAAAGTCCTTATATCGCTCCTGCCTATAAGCCGAAAGCAACCGTCGGTGATCTGGGTGAAATGGATAAAAACGGCTATTTATATATTGGGGGAAGGAAAAACGGATTGATTAATTCCGGCGGAATTAAAATTGTCCCGGAAGAAGTGGAAAAAATCCTGCTGCAATGCCCGGGAATTCAAACAGCCGGTGTTGGCGGTATTGACGATCCCATCCGCGGAAAAAAAGTATGTGCCCTGCTGGTCAGAAACCATCCTGGCGTTACCCTGGAAACCGTATTGCAGCATTGCCGCAGGCGGCTGCAGCCGCAATACATACCGCAAAGAATCAGCTTTGTGACAGAAATCCCGGTTACTGCGGCAGGTAAAATTGACCGGGTCCGTTTAAATAACAGACTGCATCATATTTTTTCCAAACCTTAGCCTGGCATTGCTCTGCAACGCCAGGCATCTGCCTGTAAGGAGAGAAACTATGAATATTAAAATTCTCGGCTCCCAGTGTGCCGTCAGCAACTACTATCAGGAGACGGTGGAAAAAATCGCCCAGTCTCTGAACTTAACCTATACCATTGAGAAAATTGAAGACGATGAGCAATTGCGTCGCTATGCTGTATATATCGGCTGCTTAATCGGCTACTGTCCCGGCTGCAACTATGTCCCCCGGGACAGTTCTGCCGACAAATACACTCCGGCCCTGGTTATCAACGGCGAATTGAAACTGCACAGTTGTTTTCCTTCGGATGAAATATTTATAAAATTACTAAGCGAGTATCTATAATCTAATTTCTTTCTTTAGTGACGGCAATATTTTTCAGCAGTGCCTTCTTTTGTACAAACCACCGGCCCTGCGAGAGGGAAAATAGCACGATGGCCGACCAGATAAACGCAAAGGATACCAGATGAGCGGCAGTAAAGGTCTCATGGTATAGAAAAATTCCCAGCAAAAGGGCAATCGTCGGCGACAAATATTGTATGAAGCCAAGTATGGTCAAGGTTAATTTTTTTGCACCGCCGGCAAATAGCAATAGCGGGATAGCCGTTACGACTCCCGTTCCCGCCAGCAATGCGGCCGTGGGAGTAAAGGCAGAAAACATACCCCCTCCCTGTCCTTCCAGGTATACTAAATACAGCAGCGCCAGCGGCGTCACAATGCAAGTTTCCAGGGTAATGCTGGTAATGGCTGACACATCCGTAATCTTTTTACAAAGACCGTACAAACCAAACGAAACTGCCAGCGATAAGGCCACCCAGGGAAACTTCCCCACCTGCAGCGTCATATTCAGCACACCCATGGCAGCCAAGACAACAGATAATATCTGCCCAAACGACAGCCGCTCCTTTAAAATCAATATTCCTAAAAAAATGCTGAATAACGGATTGATATAATAACCCAGGCTTGTCTCAATAATCTGATTGTTATTAACCGCCCAAATATAAATAAGCCAGTTAATACTGATTAGAATACTCCCCATAATAATTGCCAGCAATTTTTTGCGTTCGGACACAAGGCCACAAACTTCCGTATAAAACTGTTTTTTATGCTTCGCCAGCACAACCACCAAAATCATAAAAATAAAAGACCAAAAAATACGGTGAGCCAGTATTTCGTAGGCCGGAACCTGGGCAACCAGTTTCCAGTAGGCCGGCAATATTCCCCATATTGCATAGGCACCGGCGGCATAGGCTATGCCAATTGTCGTTGTTTTCATACGTATACCGGCCCTTACCCTTTCCTGCCGCCGACAACATGGCAAGGGTTTCCTTGAATGAACGCCAGTATCGTATCCAGATGAATGGAAAGCATATCTGTAATGGCCTCTTCCGTAAACCAGCCGATGTGGGGAGTAATAAGGACGTCATCCCGGCGCAAAAGATGCTGGTTAAGAGCATATGTCTCCAATTGCGCCGCCGTAATATCCGGTCCCACTACGCGATTTTCCTGACATATTTTTTCATCTTCCAGCACATCCAGTGCAACCCCCCGGAGAAGGCCCTGATCCAGCCCCCAGATCAACGCTTTGGTATCACACACTTCTCCCCGCGACGTATTGATGAAGAAAGCGCCCGGCTTAACCTTGAGCAGCCGCTCCTGATTAATAAAGTGGTAAGTAGCCTGGGTTGCGGCCAGATGCAGGGAGATAATATCGCTTCCGGCCAGGACTTTTTCCAAAGGAGCATAGGAAAATCCCAGTTTGGTAGCAACCTCCGTCTTCTGGTTCCTGCTGTAAGCAAGAACGTTCATGCCAAATCCCCTGGCCAGTTCAATAACCTTAAGACCGATTTTTCCCGTACCAATGATCCCCAGCGTCTTGTCTTTTAACTGTCTCCCCCTAATCCCCTTCCAGGAAAATTGATTGTCCTTCGCCCGCAACAAGGCAGTATGAGCATGACGAAGCAGCATCAGCATGAGGGAAACCGTGTGTTCGGCAACAGCATCATCACTATAGCCGGGCGTGTTAGTGACCAGTATCCCGTGCTCCTCACAGACCTTAAGATCCACATTATTAAAGCCGGTGCAGCCTACGGCAATCAGTTTTGTCTCCGGCAATTGTTCAATAATATTTCTGGTTACCGGTGAATAATTGATCACCGATATAATCTGGCAGTCTTTTACTGACGGCACATGCTGTTCGCCCAGCTTATCCGCATAAAACTCCAGTTCAAAACCGGATAAATGCTCACTAAAATAGGCCTGCCGTTTTTTATCGCATTCAAAAAATGCTATTTTTTTTACCTGCATGACGCTCCCCCGTTTCCATGGCCATAATAACTCCGCTTTAACTGAATGATCCCTTTCCTGATTATTGTACTACTTCAACGGCTGAATGCAAATAGCCACCACAGTTTGCTGCCCGGCATCCTGTCTAAAAAAAGGCGAGCAGCGCTATGCTGCTCGCCTTTTCCGACTTACTTTCCGGTTTGTTGCCCTTCCTCCCGCTGCGGATGGGGAAAAATATTAAAATTCTCCACAATAAAGCAATAGACTAAACAGCCGATGGAAACCAGGCCCAGACTGATGATAAACTCCCAAATCGACGGGAAATAAGCGCCGCCCGAATAACTCACCATGGAAGTAAATACGGTATTCATCCGGTTCATGATTACCCCCGCTGTGGTAAGTAAACCGTAAAGGAGCAAACCGCGCTGCGTTTTTGCCCAATCGCTGAAAACAATCACAACCGGCAACACCACCCCTACTACCAGTTCCAGTAAAAACATATTACCCTCTAAATTTCCCCTAAGCATCAGCCCGGTCACATCGCGGGCAACAAGATCGTATAGTTTAAGGACCAGGTACAATACCATGACCCGCCCGCTGATCCGGGCCAGGCCGGTAAGTACCGGCAGTGGTATTTTATGCCCGAAGATCTTTCCCGCCAGGGCCGATTCCACACAGACCATAGCCGGACCAATAAAAAAGGAAGACAGTAGAAAGAATATCGGCAAAAACTCGGTCCACCATAACGGATATACTTTGTGCGCGGCTATTAAAAACAACGCGCCTAAAGAGGATTGATGCAGCGTGGGGAATATAACACCGATGATGATAAGAACCGGAAGCATTTTCTTAAAAACCCGGTGCAGGCGGACGCCGATTTTTTCGGTAACAATTTCGCCGAACTCCAGAACCTGAATCGTTGTATACATAGAAACACACCAGAAGACCTCGAACAATACCGATGCATGGCCCCAGGAAACAAACGGGCGCCAGAAATTAAACCACTGTCCGATATCCAAAAACAATCCCAGCATAACCAGCACATAGCCCAATAGTGAAGTCAGGAGCGCCCCTCTGGCTATCGGATGGTACTTGTCTTTATGTAAAATGTGAACAATCAAAGCGGTAGAATAGCCACCGCCGGCTAAAGCCACTCCGGTTAACACGTCAAAAGCGATCCATAACCCCCACGGCCAGTCATCATTTAAATTGGTTAACAGGCCAAAACCCGTAACGAAACGGACAAGCATGGCTATGACACTGCAAACTGCAATTGCGCTAAGCATTATGCGTGCCGGTGTCACTGTAAAATTCCAGCCAAGTATGTTAATCTTCATGCTTATCCCCCAGCTCTTTCTCCGTCTCCTGCTTGTTTTCCGCCATTTCCTTGCGGCGCCTGATATAAAAAGACATAGCCGTAAGCAAGGCGCCCCACCCTAATGCAATAAACGGTGTATTTTTCAAAAAACGGTGGGTATACCAGGGTAGCGGAACAGTTCCCAGATTGGTTCTGAAGCCAAGCTGCGCAAACGGAACATCTGATATATATAGCCAGCACGTACCGCCGACCTCATCTTGGCCATAGATACTCGGTATATACTGCGGATCAGACTGGATAATATTCCGCGCCCGCTGCAAGAGCTCTGACCGTGTTCCGAACTGCATTACTCCGGTAGGGCAAACAACAACACAGGCCGGGGCTTCCCCCTTTGCCAGACGTGACGAACACAGCTGGCATTTAGCGATTTGTGGAGCGGCTTTACTCCATTCATACTTCGGGATATCGAAGGGACAGGCGATCATACAGTAGCGACAGCCGACGCATAGCTCAGGATAATATACCACCGGCCCGTCGGCATTTTTTTGTAACGCCCGCGAAAAGCAGGCCGAAGCACAGGCCGGTTCTTCACAGTGCATACATTGGCGCTTAGCAAAACGCCAAACCGGTTCACTCCGGGTATCCTGCACCTCACAGGTATTAACGACTGTCCAGTTTTTATCGTTTAATTTTGCCGCCGGGCCGGAGGCCGGCTGCTTGTGATCATACTCCAGATGATTCCACATTTTGCAGGCTACCACACAACTGCCGCAGCCAATGCATTTCGTAATATCAGTCAGTACGCCTTTGGACATTTTTTTCACCTCCCCAATTCACTGCAGTTCATGTTTTCACCGTTAATTGACTGCTGCGGTCGACAAAACGGGTGTGCAGTACCTTCTCGGCTTCTCCACTCAGTGGTTTTCCCAGCCAGGCTTTGTATAGCTGCTGAATTTCCTGATTCTGATAGCTGCACCTTTTCGCCGGTACTGCACTATCCAGCTTGTAAAGACTGGAAATTCTCGCCCTGCGGACATCATCGCTTGGCGGCAGCGATGTACGTGGCTGACCGCCGCCACCGATACAACCACCGGGACAGGCCATAAATTCAATAAACTGCCAGGAATCTTTTCTTTCCCGCACAACCGGCAACAGTTCCCTGGCATTGCTAAGGCCGTGGCAAATTGCCACCCGCAGCATGCCAAGGCCGGGAATATCAGCGCTGCCTTCTTTCCCCCCCTTAAGCCCCCGCACTTCGTTCCAGTTTAGCAGGCTGGCCGGTGGTTCCTGCCCTGTAGCCATATAATAGGCTGTGCGTACGGCAGCTTCCGTAACTCCGCCGGTTGCGCCGAAAATAACACCGGCTCCGCTGCTTTCACCAAGAATAGAATCATAACCGCTGCCGGCAAGCTGGGTCATATCGATTCCCTTTTTCTTGAGAATATAACTAAATTCACGGGTTGTCAGCACGATATCGACGTCACTTAGTACCGGCTGACCTGTCACCCTGCCGGCGGTATTCATTTCCTGGCGCCGGCATTCAAACTTTTTGGCAGTGCAGGGCATAATTGCAACAGAGACAATCTGCTGCGGATCAATATGTTTTTTTTGCGCATAGTAGGTTTTTACTACCGCCCCCAGCATTTGCTGCGGCGATTTACAACTCGACAAGTGGGGCATCAGATCAGGATAAAAATACTCAAGGAATTTCACCCACCCCGGACAACAGGAGGTAAATTGCGGTAAGGTTGCTTTGTTCTGCATTCTTTCCAGCAATTCCGATGCCTCCTCCATAATAGTCAGGTCGGCGGCAAAACTGGTGTCAAATACGGCATCAAACCCCACAGCCTTAAGCGCCGCCACTTGTTGTTCCTGAATCATGCTGCCCGGCGGCAAGCCAAACTCCTCGCCCAGCGAAACCTTGGTCGCCGGTGCCGTCTGTACAACTACATGAGTATTGCCGTCTTCCAGCGCTGCCAGCACCCTGTCGATATCATACCTTTCGGTTAACGCTCCCGTTGGACACCACATGGTGCATTGCCCGCAGTTAACGCAGACAATCTCCCGCTTTACCGGCAAATCATAGTACCCGTATACACCCATGACATTACGGCACACTTCCAAACATTGTCCGCAAAGAATACATTTGGTATCATCACGCTCAATCGACAAATTGGCCATATCCAGCGGCACGCGCCCTTTGACCTGTACCGGCCAGCTTGCCGGGACATTATACTGAGTGGGCAGCCACCCTTTTCCCCCTACCGCTTCGCTGCCGCATCCGGCTATCGTTGCACCGGCAGCTACAATACCTGCGCTGCCCATCATTTTCAGAAAACTTCTGCGTGTGACTTTTTGCTGTTTCATGGCTTTTCTGAACCTCCCATTCTCAAAACAAAAACCCCCTAAAATAGATAAACGGTCAACAAATAACCGTCTCTACTTTAGGGGGTTCACCTTAACTCTGCCCCGTAACCGCCGTATTCATTTCTTTCTAACAAAAATAGGATTAGCATTTCAAGTTAATATCTTATGTCTCTAAGAAGCATATTCGTCAACAATGTTAAAATTCCTGTTAACAAATTTTTTTATTTTGTTTAGTTCATTTTCTGCCCTTACCGGTTATGTGCTCGATTATGATTTTGCACACAACGGTCTCATGCTGAGCACTGTCAATATACATCTGTCCCTTTTGCCTATATTCCGGCGAATATTTTTCCACCAGTGCCAAAAGTGCCTGTTGTTTCTCATTTTCCTCAATCTCTGCCGCAGTCCCGTATGCGACTACACTTTCAAAACGGGTGCTGAACTTTTCCGGAAGGACTTGCGTCTTCCCTACAACACAGAACGATACTTTGTTACAGTATCGCAAATTATCCAGCTTTTGTCCTTCCGTTGCCGCATGGAAATAGATGGCTCCGTTTTGATAAGCATAGCTTAACGGCACACCATAGGCATAACCATTGGCGCCTACCGTGGAAAGGATGCCATATTCTCCCTCAGACAGTATCCGTTCTGCCTCCTGAGTGGAAAGCTGCCGGTCCTGCCGTCTCATAGTTTTAAACATATCATGCCCTCCAGACCTCTGCCACAAGTCTCTTGCCTGACCTTATTGTACCATAAAAGAAAAAACAGGCTCAAGAAAATTCCCCCGAACCTGCCAAATAATCATTTGCTCACATTCAACTGTTCAAAGCCATAGTCCAGCAGCTTGACGGCATCGTCCCACCGGTAATCGTCATTAAGGAGAACGGCAATTAGTTCCACATTACCCCGTTTGGCCGCAGCTACCAAACAATCACCGGCATCATTGGTAAAACCCGTTTTCACACCGTTAGCCCCTGGGTAACGGGAAAGAAATTTATTGGTAGTTGTCACATAAACGGTTTCCCGGTTGATAAAATGCACATCATAAACACGCCGGGAAACAATATCGGCAAAAATCGGGTTTTTCATGGCATAAGAAGTGATCAGTGCCAAATCATAAGCTGTCGTATAATGATTAATTGGATCCGGCAACCCGTGCGGATTGGTATAATGTGTGCGGGTTGCGCCTATTTCAGCAGCCTTGTCGTTCATCATCGCCACAAAAGCGGGAATTGATCCCCCCACAGATTGCGCCACCGCTTCAGCCGCATCGTTGCCGGAAACCAGCATCATGCCATATAATGCCTCCTTCAGCGTTAACTTGTCGCCTGCCCGCAACTCCAGGCTGGAGCCCTCGCATTGGGCCGCCTGCGGGCTTACCGTCACAACGCTGTTTAAATCCCCCTTCTCCAAGGCTGTAATCAAGGTGGTAATTTTGGTAGTGCTGGCCGGATACATAATGGCATTGGCTTGTTTATCGAAAAGTACTGTATGATCGCCGGCGATCATAAGTATCGCCGCTTCGGCGGACACTGCCGGCGGTGTGTCCGCCAAAACCGCCTGGATACTCAGGCCGGCAATAAGCAAATATGCGAATAAAATCCGTTTAATCATGAACTACTTCCTCCCTTTTGCTTGCCCGGAATCCTTTGCTGCCACGGCCCGTTGGAAATATGTATATAAGGAATGATCCAGGTCTTTGATATATGGTGTCATCTGCCCTTGCACTAGCAGGCATAAACGGTGCAACGCCCGCGTACAGATGGTGTAAAACAAGCCTTTTTCCTCAGTAAAATGAAAATTTTGCCGGATTGCGCCAACCACTACTACCGCGTCAAATTCCAATCCCTTGGCTAAATAAGCAGGGATAATGACGACTCCTCGGTAAAACTTATCCTCCTCCGTCAGAATAACACTGGCCTTGCATTTTCCGCTAACTTTCTCGTACAAAGCCCCGGCTTGCTCTGCTGTCTTGCAAATCAGCGCAATGGACTGCCATCCTTCCCGTTGATAAGAACGAACGGCCGCAAGCATTTCCTCCATATCGTCCTGTCCGGCCGGCAGGTGTACTACGACCGGTTTAGGTCCGGCACGGTTGACCGTTTCCGCCTCTTCCAGGCCTAGTAAAGCCTGACAAAATTTTTGGATCTGGCAGGTGGAACGATAACTGCGTGTCAAAGAAAAAAACACCGGTTCTTCTTCAAAACGCAGGAGTTGAGCAGCGGCCTGAAACGTAGCCGTCTGTAAATAAGGATGAACGCATTGCGCCGGATCACCCAGAATCGTCCATGAGCAATTTGGGAAAATAGCTTTCATAATTTTATATTGTATCACGGTATAATCCTGGGCTTCGTCAACAACTACATGTTTAATGTCCGGGTTGGTCTTAAAGCCTTCGGCCAAACCTAAAAGATATAAAAATCCAAAGGAATCCTCATAAGGTATACGGCCCTTTGCCAGCCATCGTTTTGTTTGCCGTCGTATGCGGTCCCATCCTTCCGGTTCGTTAAGCCCCTTACCATACAGCGCAAAAAAATCATTCTCAGTAAAAATCCGCTGGTACAGATGAAACACATTACATTCCGTCAGCTTTTCAATTTTTTCCGTTATTGAAACCAGTTCCTTCCTGGCTGCAATACGTGCCAGCGCCTCAATATTCCGAGCATTGACTTCATTTCCTGCCGCCGTAATTTCCTTAACTTTCTCCTCCCGCAGCTGTTGAACAACCGTCTTCATTCGTTTTTGGATTATTTTCCGTATCTTCTGCAGGCGGCGCCTCATCGGCAAATAAGTTAACTGGTCACAATATTGCCTTTTCCAGTCGTACCGGCTAAAAATCGTACGCCCCCGGAATTGGATGGCGGGGTAATCATCCACCAGACTTTGCTGTAAATATTCTATGTACAGATCTAAAAGTTTCACAAACTCTGCCGATGATTTATATTGGATACCCTGAATTTTCGCTTGATATTCCTCATCTTTAGGTCCACGCAGAAGATATTCCAGCTGCTCGGACCGTTCTTCCACCTCATACCCGCCTTCAGCTGCCGAAGTCCGCATATAGTCCTGAAAGGTCGTTTGCAAAACATTTTCTTCACCGGTCTCCGGCAATACCTGAGAGATGTAGTCACTAAAAATATGGCTGGGAGAAAAAATGACCACATTTTTCGCCGAAATGATTCCGCGTTCCCGGTACAGCAGATAAGCGATCCGGTGCAATGCAATTGAAGTTTTACCGCAGCCTGCCGGCCCCTGGACAACAAGCACCCGGTGCCCTTCGTCACGCACAATCCGGTTCTGTTCCCGCTGAATACTGGTCACAATGGTATGCATTTTATTATCGGCGCTTTTACTCAGTACCTGCTGCAACAATTCGTCTTCAATTTTAATATCCGCATCAAACATATACTTCATTTTTCCATTTACTATTTTAAACTGGCGTTTAAGTAAAATCATCCCCTGGATTTTTCCGGCTGGGCATTCGTACCAGGCTTTTCCTCTTTCAAAATCGTAAAACATACCGGCAACCGGTGACCGCCAGTCGTATATCAATATTTCCCCGGTTGCCATTTCCGCCAAGGTGGCTATCCCGATATAAATCCGGTCCGCTTCGTCCGTAGTTGTCCCGCTCTCTAAAAAATCAATCCGGCCAAAATACGGTGAATCAGCCATTCGCTGCAAGCGCTTATATTCTTGCTGCATCATTGTCGACAGTTGTTTTTGCCGCCCCACTTCTTCAATTATCTGGGCTTCATCCACGGCACTGCCGCCCTTATTTTCCCAGTAGTCCTGTAAAGTACCGTGCAATTGTTGCTGCGATGCACCGCATTTCGTCCCGCTTACATTCAGTTGGCTTTCAATCTGCGCAACAATATACCGTAATCTGGCGAGCTCATATTCCCGCTGTTTTCTATCCATAGACACTCCTCTTTGAGCCGTTCCAACGCCAGCTGCCTAAAAAAACCGTACGAGTCATAGTATATCCTTTTATCGCCAAGCTATCAAATCCTCCCTTGCATTGCCGTGACAGCCGTTCATCCTCTGCGGCTTTACCATGCCTTCTTTCTTCTTCTACCGCTTTTTAAACATTTCTTGCCAAAAGTTTATAATCGGATTAAGATAATCTTATACTTGACACTTTTAAAGGACGAATGTAGATGTATGTAAAAGATGTTATTGCTTATAACCTGTCCATACTATTTATCGGCTTCAATCCCGGACTGAAATCAGGCGAAACCGGCTGCCACTTTGCCGGACCTTCCAATCGTTTCTGGCGGCTCCTGGCTGATTCCGGGCTAACGCCGCGAAAACTGGCTCCGGCAGAAGACCGGCTTTTGCTTACCTGGGGGTATGGCATTACCAATATTGTCTCCCGCCCTACCCGGTCAGCGGCGGAAATAACCCGTCAGGAATATGCAACCGGCCGGGCTGAGCTAAAATTAAAATTACAAACCTACAAGCCGCAAATTGCCTGCTATGTTGGTATCGGCGTCTACCGGCAGTTTACCGGAAAAAGTAAAATTGCCTGCGGCCTGCAACCTGAACCGGCGATCCCCGGTATGCTGGATTTTGTAGTTTCCTCTCCCAGCGGTCTTAATCGTATTCCAGTTCAAACGCAGCTCGCCTGCTTTGAAGAATTGAAAAGCTTGATGGCCGGGGAACTAAATAAAGGATGAGTAAGTCGTTGCAGTGAATATAGCTGATGATGATTAGCTGATACGAAAGGAGTCTTTTTATGGCAACAGCGCCGGAACGCCCGGTCAAACCTATACCACCGACTGCCCCTGCTTTGCCTTCAGTAAAATCCCCGGCGGCAGATTCTCATTCCGCTGCCCCGGCTGGCACGAGTCCCGCCAATCCCCAATTGCCCACTACGGTAAAAAAAGCGACCGAACTGGAAAATGCCTTTCAGGGAAAGGCAAGTCCACCCAAAACGCAATCAGCGGTTGCAGAAAAACCTGCCGTAGCCTCCGCTCCTGCAGTTGCGGCGACAGCGGACCTTCCCGCCGGCACCACCACTGCTCAAACGCTTAGCCCTGATAAAAATCAGCCGGCTGCTCCGGTAGCAATCGTTTCCTATTTTTGGCCTGCCTGCACTGTACTGCTGGTGATCGTAGCTATACTGGCCGTTCGTTACATTGAGCAACGGTTGCCTCATATTGCCCCTTCTTCCCAAGCCCGGCCGGATGACGCTTCCAGTTCCCGCCCCGTGGCCGGGGAACACGGTACTAATGTGACAATCGCTCCCGCTAAACAGAAAAAAGAAATAAAAAGTAATTTTGAAGTTCGAATTTGACAGTACCGGCTCATAAAACCAATGGCTTCTGTCTAGATCACTGAAGCGTCCAGACGTCACTCCCCTGCCGTGGCAAGAAGCAAAAAATCGCTCACGATAAGGGACGGTTCTTTCGCTTCCGGCAATTCCCGGCATAATATGAAGCATAGTTGCTCATCCTATTGTATAACAGGTCATAAAGGATGGTGTTCTTTGCATACTTTCAATAAATCCGAGTATATCGTTATGGCGCTGGGCAATATTATCGGCTCGGGTATTTTTTTGGCCAGCGGTATGGTGATCAGCATTGCCGGTGCCTGGGCGCCACTGGCTTATCTTTTTGGCGGATTAATCATGATGATGGAAGTAGCCTTTCTGATCGAAATGTCCATTATCGACCCTGTCCCGGGCGCTTTTAAGGTCCATGCCCAGGAAGTGTTTGGTGAATGGTGGGGTTTTGTCATCGGCTGGATGTTCTGGACGAGCGGCATCCTGGGTATGGCCAGTGAAGTAACCGCCTGCGCCATCTTTGCCCGTCTATGGCTGCCGGAAATCCCCCTATGGCTCTTCAGTCTGTTTTTTGCCTTTGTCATTACCCTGATTAATCTTAACGACCTAAAAGGGTTAAGTAAATTTGAACTGGTGCTCGCTGTAACCAAAGTGATTGCACTGGTGTTCTTTGTTATTGCCGGAATGATTGCCACCCTTGGTTTTCCGGTTGGTGAAACAGTACATAATTTTACCCCCTTTGCCGAAGCTTTACAATCTCCCGTCCAGGGAATATTCGGCCTGCTTGCTTCCATGCTGCTCATCTTGTTTGCTTATACCGGCACCGGTATTATCGGCATTGCGGCAACGGAAACCGAACGGGCGGCAGAGGTTGTCCCGCCGGCAACCCGGATTGTTACCATATCCATTGTTTTCTTGTATACCCTGTCGGCATTTTTTATTGTTGTTCTCCTGCCTTCCAGTGCGCTGGACGTAAACACCAGCCCTTTTGTGACCTTATTCCGGCTGGCCAACATTCCCTATTCAGGTGATGTGGTTAATTTCATCTTGTTAACTGCTACACTATCGGCATTAAATTCTCAGGTTTACTCTTCTTCCCGCATGCTTTTTTCACTCGCCAGAAATGGTCAGGCACCCAAAATTACCGCCTATCAAAACCAAAAAGGAGTGCCTGTATCAGCCGTTTGGTTAAGTGGCAGTTTTCTTTTATTCACAGCACTATTATCCTATGTCCTCCCGGAAACCATTTTTATTTATACCGTAAGTGCCAGCGGCTTCTTAGCCCTAGTCAACTGGATGAGCGTTTCCGCCACTCATTATTTCTACCGGAAAAAAATCCAGTCCATTGCGCCGGAGAAGATAACATATAAAGCCCCTTTTTATCCTTATCTTTCCTGGATTTGCTTTTTTATGATCCTGCTGACAGTTTTGTCCGCCGCGCTGTACCCGGACCAGCTTCCCGGTTTATATGCCGGAGGCATTATCCTGTTTATCATCGGTACAGCTTACTTTTTACTCCCCAAGGGAGAGAAAAGGTAGCTTTTTCAACCTAACAGTTTTCAATATTTCCCATTATGAGTCCAACAAATTTAGGAGTTAATTCAGGATCGAACATACTCCCGGAACAACGCAGCAACTCCGCCAAAGCTTGCTGCTGTGTCAGTCTCTTACGGTAAGGCCGGTCACTGGTCATGGCATCATAGGCATCTACAATAGCTAACAGCCGGCATTCCAGGGGTATTTCCTTCCCTTTGAGTCCGATGGGATAGCCGTTCCCATCCCACCATTCATGATGCTTTAAAATCCAATCAGCAATGTGGTTTAGCTCCGGTGAAGCAATGGCAATACGGTAGCCAATTTCACTATGACGGCGCATTTCCAGCTTCTCTTCCGCAGTAAGTAATCCGGTTTTAAACAGTATAGTGTCGGAAATTGCCACTTTTCCGATATCGTGAAACTGTGCCAGCAGACGCATGTCTCTAATGCTGTATTCATGAATACGTAGCAACCGGGCAAAACGTTCAACCAGTTCCTGCATACGCTCCCCATGCCCTTCCGTAATAAAATCACGGGCATGCAGTGCGCGGATAAGTGTTTTTACCAGAGCACTGCGGGCACTTTGGCTGCGATGCAGTTTTTCTTTGTACATTCTATTGTCTGCAGTTTTCAGAGCCTCCTTTAAAGTGACTCCTCCGGTTACCGTGGCATAGCCCAGGGACAGACTCACGGCAAAATCGGTCCGGTTTTTATTATATACCTGCAGCTTGTTATGAATCCGGTGGTAGATTGCCTCCGCTTCCAATCCGCCGGTTGCTGCCAGCAATACAGCGAATTCATCGCCGCCGGTACGGGCCAGAATAGCTTCCCGGGGCAAAGAGGCTTTTAAAATACCGGCTGTTATTTTTAACAATTCATCGCCTTTTTCATGACCTAGTGTGTCATTAATCAGCTTTAGCCCATCGACATCACACACCAAAACACCATAACCGGTACTTTGTTTTTCACTTTCCAGGCGCTGTACTTCCCGCTCAAAATAATTACGGTTGTAAACCTCTGTCAGCACATCGCAGAAGCTGATATACTGCAGTTGTTTTTCGGCTTTCCTGCGTTCCGAAATATCCCGGTAAATGCAATAGATGCCCATAATTTTTTCATCTATCATAATCGGATAGGCAATAACCTGGACCTCAACAAGGCTTCCGTCTTTACGTTTGCGAACCGTATCAATCTGGCATTTTTCCATGTTTAGTATTGCTCTTGAAACGGCTATACCTTCTTCATATAGGCTTTCCGGAACGATGACCTCGTCGATATCTTTTCCATGAACCTCATCCAGCCGGTACTGAAAAAATACTTCAAACTCTTTATTTAAATCGATGATTTTTTTGTGCGAATCCAATATAGCAATACTCTCGGGCGAATTTTCAAAAAGCTGTGAAAAGTAAACCTTTTGACGCTGCAATTCGGCTTCTGTTTGGTCCCGCTGCAACAGGAAGGACTGGAGACGACTGACCATATTACGGAATCTCCGGTTTAATTCGGCCAGTTCGTCAGAAGAAGGATCGGCAAAAGGAATACTAAAATCACCTTTTTCCACCCGTTTAACATCGAGAATCAGCTTTTCGATTCTCCTTACAAACTTTCTTGCTGCCAGCATGCTAACAATAATTGCACTGACAATGCTCCACAGACCAACCTCAATCGTCCGGTTTCTGATTGGCAATACCTCATTGGTAAAGGCTTCTTCCGGAATAAAGCCTATAAGGGTCCAGCCTGTCCGGGGGATATTTACGGCACTGACGATGAAATTTCGATCTGCCTCATGATAATAAATCGACCTTTTGTCCTGCTGAAACAAACCGGTAAACCAGTCTTCCTGAGCAATATTTCTACCCAGTTGCCGAATATCGTCATGCGCTATGACGTTGGCATCCCTGTTCACGAGCATGGCATAAGCGCCTGTTCCCAGATTCATATTCCTGACAATTTCCGAAAGTCTGTATAAAGAGGTATCCATAGCGAACACACCCAGCAGCCGGTCCTGCTCCTCTATACATTTCACTGCTGAAATGACTGTCCGTGACGACGCGGGTTCAACATACGGGCTGCTCCAGACAATAGCTCCCGGATTGTTACAGGCGGCCTTGTACCAAGGACGTTCGCGCAGGTCATATCCTGAATACGGCTTCCAAGCAGGCGTGATAGCAAGCTGACCGTTTTCACTGCCAAAATAGATATAATAAATATGATCATTGAAGCGCCGCTGATTTTCCCATTCTTTGATTACCTGTGAATCTATTTTCCCGCTTCTCACCGAAGCCATAAACTCCGGACTATTCGTCAACAAATTCACAGTGGCCTCAGTCTCACTCACATATTTTTGAATAAAGTAGTCGGCGGCAAATTCCATAGTCTGCAGACTATTATCTTTTAGCCGGTCTATCAGCATTTTTTCTGATGCCTGATAAGATAGTATACCTAGGGCAAGTACCGGAATCGTTATAATCATAATGGAAAAAAACAGTAATTTTTTAACAATACTCCATTTCACGGTTCTATCTCCTTATGCAGTACTGCCCACCCGACACAAAAAGAAATCATCGTCTCTACGATGACCCCATTGGTTTCTTGAATAAAGTTTAGTATTAATTTTTAAAAATGTAAATACAAAAAGACTAAAATCCGGCAAAATCAGCTCTTTTTTGACACATAAGCCTTTCCTATAAAAAAAACTCTCCTGCTACGCAGGAGAGTTCGTGTTTTAGTAACGCGGGTTCTGTTGGGTAAAGCAATCTCTGCAATAAACAGGGCGGTCATTGCTGGGACGGAAAGGAACTTGAGTTTGAGCGCCACAGGCAGCACAAGTTGCGTCATGCATTTCACGCTGCTGGCGACCACCGAAGCCGCCGCGATTTTGCTGTTTTCGGGCTGCCCGGCAATCAGGACAGCGGCCTGGTTCATTGGTAAACCCCTTTTCTGCAAAGAACTCCTGTTCCGATGCCGAGAATACGAAGTCTGCCCCGCAATCACGGCAAGTTAAAGTTTTGTCTTGCGCCATATATAATAGCCTCCTCAAAGTGTTGTACCCTAATAGTTTTACATGATTCCTCATCTGGCTTTCTCGGATAAACACTGAGAAGGACTAATGACTAATTCACTGAACCTATTTTTAAGGGCTATTTAATGATACGCTAAAATTCAGAAAATGTAAAGAATATTTTTACCTTTATATAAAAAATTTACAAAGTAGACAGCCGTACTTCCTCCCGAAGGCATTCCCCCGGCTCCCTTCCGCCCTGTTGGCTGTTACTGGCTCTGCCGGATTTGACTTAATCCCGTTATTGTAAATTCAAAACAAACGTCCTTATAAATGCCGGTAATCAAAAATCCGGCAGATTTTATGTATACAACGGTTTATTTTCTTCTCAGCGCATTATAAAGTTTTGCAGACTCTGCAGCAATAAAATTACTGGAATAAGTATGATCCGGAGTATCCGTATAAAAACTAATCAAAATCGGATCATGCCCATCCTGCACTACACCCACATCGCATAAGATTTGATCCAACTCGCCAACCTTGTGATAAACCGGGGTCATCATATAACGGGGAATCTCATCGTGAAAAATAGTATTAGCCAGTTCAGCTTTAAGTTTTTCGCTTTTCCCCTTATCTAGATAGGCGTTTAGATATATCTTTTCAAACACCTTCCCCATTTCATAAGGAGTAGTTACACTATGATATTGATATTTGTTATAGGCATCTTCATTATGTATTCTGGTCTGCCGCAAACGGAAATCCTTAACCACTTTGTCCAATACATCCGGATGGCTGCTATCCATTTCGTTTAACAGGTCATAAAAAGAATCGTTATCACTGATGGTCATCATTAAACGGATTTTCTGATCGTATTGATCGCGTTTATCCGCTCCGGCTGCAGGATAAAGATATTTATACGTCGCCAAAGCGACAACCAGCTTACTGGTTGAGGCCGTGGGGAAGACCGTATTCTGATTAAATTGAAATGTCTTTCCGGTCTTTAAATTTTTTGCATATACCCCGACCCGCCCCTGGAACCCCCTTAAATCATTTTCAATTTCCTTATGTAATGATGTTGCCGCCAATACATTTGTACTGAAAACAGTTAGTAAGATAAATATAACGATGGTCACCTTTTTTTTCACGCTGTCACCCCATTCCATAGTCTTTATTTACTATATAGCCAAAATGTGACTAAAAAAAGACATATTGCTAAAAACAACGAAAAGCCAGAGACTGTCCGTGCCGGAACAATCTTTGACTTTTCGTTGTCATTTTC
This sequence comes from Propionispora sp. 2/2-37, assembly GCF_001298735.1. Taxonomy (GTDB): domain Bacteria; phylum Bacillota; class Negativicutes; order Propionisporales; family Propionisporaceae; genus Propionispora. The sequence continues at coordinate 245,312 of NZ_CYSP01000003.1, forward strand.
GGTCTGTACGATATGTGAATAAATCATATACTATCTATAGATACACCGACTACCTTTGCCACATAATCCTCCGCACCCGATTTTGCCCACAGGCTCAAACTGACCCTGCTGTCCGAAGATAGTCTGGCCTTATAACCTTGTGCTCCATCCCTATCCAGGGTATTCTCCCGTCTAACCGTAACTTCATGTCTGTTTGCGACGTCATAATCAACAAGAATATCCGCCACCCGCGCTTCGACTTCTCCTGTCGGACATTCAAGTATTTTTATCCTCTCCACAGCCGCATCAAGTTTAGTCATGTCACTCCCCCTGCACTTAAGTTTTTCATTATTATTCCCCCTAGTTGCTCTTTAATCCCCCAATGAACTTCTGTTTGAAAAAAATCGCACTTTTGGGGAAATTATGAAGGTGAGACATATGAATGAAACGAAAGAAAAAATAATCGGTATCCAGGCTCGTGCTTTCCATATCCGCTATACACCTTTCACTCACAATTTTTGGGCCTTGATTGATGACGGCCAACAAGTATTGGATCAAATTCACGGGCTGGCAGTCAACCCTATAACAGGAAAAACCACTGCCATCGGAAATTCCTCCTATTTATTGCAGGCCGTTCATGATCCCACGATTGCCTGGTCATTGCAACCTGGTCAACCAACAGTAAATTGCATTACCGGCAAGGAAAGTGTGATTGTCCAAAGATGGCAGGCTGCCCTTAATTCCATACCGGCAATTAACGCGTTAAAAATCAGTTATCCGAACTGGTGGCAACACTTCTATAAAAAAAACAGCAACACTGTTTTTAATACCCTTGGACAAATCATGGGCTTTACCGGCCTTGAGCGCCTGCTTTCAACCTGGTCGCCGGGAATCAATCAAGTCATCTCCCATAAAATCATTATACAGTACCGCTATCATCCTATTTATTGACATCCAGCCGGACACAGAGTCTCAAGTAAACAACCCGGTTTCTATTAATAAAATTTACCGTTTCTGCGGATCAGCAGGCAAGCTTTTTGCCGCCTCTTCTTCTGCCAGCCGGTCTGCCGCATCCTTAAAAGGCGGAAGGTTAAAAGCAGCTTCCATGATTTTTCTGGCAATAGGGGCCGCAGCATCGGAGCCGTAGCCCCCCTGCTCAATAACAACGGCAACGGCAACTGTCGGATTATCAAACGGCCCGTAAGCAACAAACCAGCCATGGTCGTCGCCATGAGGGTTCTCCGCCGTGCTTGTCTTACCGGCAATTGGAACGGGAAATCCCTCAAAAATGTACCCCGCTGTGCCGGAGGGAGAGGTAACATCCTTCAACGCATTGCGAATGGCTGAGAGGTTCCGCTCTGAAATTCTAACATTTCCCAATACCTCCGGAGCAAAGGTCTTTACTGTATCTCCGTTAGGTGAAATGATTTTGCTTACAACATAAGGACGGTAACGATGACCTCCATTGGCCACTTGACTAATCAAAGACGCCATTTGCAGCGGTGTTGCCAATTGAAAGCCCTGACCGATAGCCGCATCAAAGGTTTCTGATAAATACCAGTCTTCTCCATACACTTCTTCTTTGTATTTGCGATTGGCAACCAATCCTTCACTTTCGTGCGGCAAATTAATACCGGTAGGCGCACCTAATCCAAAAGCACGCGCCCATTTTTCGAGATTATCAATGCCTATCCGGTTGCCCATTTCATAGAAATATACATTATCCGATTTCGCCAGGGCAACATTAAAGTCAATCCAGCCAAGGGCCGCACCATGAGAATTGCCCTTGGGAATAATCCAGTGCCTGCCGGTATCCAGAATCTTTTCTTCCGGAGTAACTTTCCCCAGTTCCAGAGCCGCAGCTCCTGTCACTATTTTAAAAGCCGAACCAGGCGGGTATTCGGCATTGATGGTTCTGTTCTGCATCGGGTTAAACGGATTATCGTTAATCGCCTGCCAGTCTTTAACGGATATTCCACCATTAAACAGGTTCGGATTAAAAGCCGGACGGCTGACCATAGCCAATATTTCACCTGTTTGGGGATTCATAACCACCGCGGCACCGGCTTTCGCATTTACATTGCCAAGCCTTTTTTGCAAATAATTCAACTGGTTATCCATTGCCCGCTCCGCAGCTTTTTGAATCCTGCTGTCAATCGTCAACACCAGACTATTCCCCAATACCGGCTCTTTTTTTCCCATCATCCTTACCGGCCGCCCGGTCACATCCACCTCAACCTGCGCTCCGCCGTCAATACCGCGTATTTCTTTATCATAAACTTTTTCCAGGCCAAACTTGCCTACAATATCACCGCTTTGATAACCATCATTTTTTCTATCCTCAAGTTCGCTTTCACTAATTTCTCCTACATAGCCCAGCAAATGAACTCCCAGCTCTTTATTCACATAGTTGCGGACCGATTGAATTTCTATGACGACTCCCGGCATTTCACCCCGCCGTTCTTCAATTTTACTGACAATATCCTGACCCACATCATCCTTGATACGAACCGGCGCTAAGGGACTGCCCTGCTGTTTGATTTTAGCCTTGATATCCTCCACCTTCATACCGACAATGGTAGACAGCCGATTCAGTACCGTATCCGGAATCGGTCCGGTCATTGGAACCAGCGATACGGAAAATCCCGGGCGGTTGGAAACCAGCGGGGTTCCGTCCCGGTCATAAATAACGCCCCGTGGCGCCATCATTGGCATCAGCCTGATACGATTATCTTCCGCCTGCTGGTGGAAATACACCCCCTGGGCGATTTGCAGATAACCCATTCTTGCAATCAGTACTGCCATGACAAATATAATAAAATAAGTAAAAATTTCCAGCCTAGGATTGGCTTTTTTCCCCACCATAACCAAGCATTCATTCCTCTCAAAGTAGTCGGCAGAAAACGTCGAACGGCTAAAAGTTTATGTAAACAAATTCGACAAAACTATGATAAAACCTTTAGTTTTTTTTCCGGCTTACGGCATAATCTTACACCAAATACTGCCAAAAGTCAGGTTGCAGCCGCTGTTGTTTTCGCAAAAAAAGAACAAGATCAACTTTCCAGCCCGAAAGCCAATCTTGTTCTTTATCATTGTTGACCAGCCGGCATCCGGCTATTTTTGTCCATACAAGTACGTAAAAACATCCCTTGCTTTTTTAACTTCTGTTTGTTCCAGCAGTACCGGTTCACCAATATGTTTGGCCAATAAATAGGATTTTGCATTATCTTCCAGCATAACTGCCGCCGTCAATGCATGCTTTACCGACGGTCCAACGGCCATCACTCCATGATTGGCCAGTAAGCAGGCGCTTTTATCACCTATAGCCTCGATAACACTTGGACCGATCAACCCGGAGGCTACCGGCGAATAAGCGGCGACAGGAACTGTCCCGCCCACTTCATTGGCCAAAGTGGTCGTAGCACAGGGAATTTCCTGACGCAACATGGCAAAGGAACAGGCAAAGGTAGAGTGAGTATGAATAATGCTGAATATATCCTCACGCTTCTTATAAATGTATAGATGATCCGGTGTATCAACAGACGGCTTCCACTTTCCTTCCACCGCCTTCCCTTCCATATCAATCACCACAATATCTTCCGGCGACAGTTTTTCATAGGCCATACCGCTGGGCGTAATCGCAATGTAGCCGGTCTTGGGATCGCGCCCACTTACATTTCCGCCGGTTAGTGTAACCAGTCTATATTTTAGTAAATCCCAGGATGCTTCCAGGACTTCTTTGCGTAAACCTTCTAATAGCATAGTTTCTGCCTCCTCAATGATCAAAGCAATAGCCTGCCTGTTTCATCTTTGCTTGAATCCACCTGCGGGCATAAGTAATTTTTTCTTTGTGATCCTGCTTGTCACCGGACCACATTTCTATTACAAAAGGTCCCTGATAGTGAAAATCGTACAGATCCTTAAAGGCCTGACAAAAGTCCACGGTTCCCGTACCAAAATCTATGCGCCGGAAAACTTGGCTTACAGTATCCTTAACATGGATTCCGACTATATTGCCACAACCTTTTTTCAATTCATCCTTCACATTCAACCCCCACGCACTCAGGTTGCCAATATCAGGATAGATTTGTAGCAATGGGGATGGATAGGCATCAATAAAATCCATGATTTTGCTAACAGAGTTCATAAATGGATGATCCATAGTCTCAATTGCCAGCATAACATTGGCTTTACTGGCCATCTCAATTGCCTGACTCATACTTTTACAGTACAGCTCCCGGGTTTTTTGATTGCCGTTCTCATAATAAACATCGTAGCCGGCAAGCTGAATAACCCGGACTCCTATATCCACGGAAAACTGAATAGCCCTTTCCATAATGTCCAGACTCTTTTTTCTGATGACAGGCGATTCACTGCCCATGGGATATTTCCGGTGCCCGCTTAAGCACATACTCAGGCTGGGAATACCGGTTGCCGCAATAGCCTGTAATAATTCATATTTCTTGCTTTGCGGCCAATATAGACGCTCCAGCCGCTCTTCACTTTCATCAATGGATATTTCCAGGAAGTCATAGCCACATTCCGCAACTATGCTCAGCTTTTCCTGCCAGCTTATATCTTCCGGCAGGGCTTTTTCATAAATGCCTAAAGGGGTATGCTGTTGCAGTTTCATTTTCGTTCCCTCCACCGCACTGTCCGGATAGCCATTACCCAAATAAACTAAATAACTTCCAGATAACAAACGTTATCGGATTAGTAGAGCCGACAAAACTGGATAAGGTTGTCGTTCCCTCCGGCATCTGAAACCCTGAGGAAACAGCCATAATGGTATGCGTTTCTGCATTAAGCGTTCCACTATACAGGGCAAATACCGTAAGAAAAGCTCCAATCAGCACATTCCGGAAAACATTACCTTTGGTAAAAATATTCACCATGCAGATCATAAACGGAATAGTCGCTAAATCGCCAAAGGGCAGTACCTTATTACCGGGAAGGATAATCGCCAGACCTAAAGAAATGGGAACTAATAAGAGTGACGATGCAATTACTGCAGGATCACCGACAGCAATCGCCGAATCCATGCCAATGGTAAATTCCCTGTCGGAATATTTTCTGGAGAAAAATTCTTTAGCGGCATCGGAGACAGGAAGTAAACCCTCCATTAGAATCCCCACCATTCTGGGCAGCACCATCATGACTGCCGACATGACAATCGCCAAATGCAGGATTTTAGCAATATCGTACCCGGCTAAAATACCAATACCCGATCCCAAAATAATTCCCATTACCATTGGCTCTCCCAGAATACCGAACTTGGTCGATATGGTTCCCGGATCGGCCTTGATATCCCGGATACCCGGTATCATATCAATTAACTTATTGACCGGCCAGCCAATGATGGCAAAACCATTGGACAAAATATGAGGGATGGACACCCCTTCATAGCCATAATATTTTTGAAAATACTTTGCTGTAAAATCACCGCTTTTTAATCCGACAATCAAAGCGATTCCTGCCGCAGCATACCCCAGCATCAGACTATTGGTACTGCCGTAAACCATTGCCCCCACAAAGGTAAAATGCCAGTAATTAAAAATATCAACATCAACCACATTGGTCATTTGGGTTACCAGCATAATGGCATTAATGGTAATGCCCAAGGGTATAATAAAGGCGCCGATTTTGGAAGCAAAAGCAATACTGGCAGTGGCGGGCCAGCCGGCATCCAATACCGTCAAATTCACGCCGAAACGTTTTACCATTGCCTCTGCCGCCGGTCCCAGGTTATCTACAAATATCCCAAGTATGGCATTGATGGCGATAAACCCGATCCCGATAGTAATGCCGCTGCGTATGGCCCTGCCAGGCTTTTGCCCGAGAATAATGGCAAAAATACTAATGAGAATCGGTAAAAATACAGCCGCCCCCAGACTGAGGAAAAACCCAAATATATTGGCAATAAACTCCATTCCCCTTCCCCTCCTTATTTATTTTTGCATAACCTGATAAATTTCCGCCAAACGTTTATCGACCCCGATTCCTGTTAAAAATGGTTTCCCGTCAAAAACAGGAATTCCATTGCCTAAATCGGGAACTGCGGTTATGGAAACGATCACATCCGGTTTCATCATATCGGCTAACGAGGGAATTTCTGCCGCTTTACAAATCCGCCACTCCACTTTTATATCACGTTCGGCACAATAATCTTCAATTTTCTTGGCTACAATAGTCGATGATGCCACCCCACAGCCACAAGCTACCAGGGCTTTCTTTTTTATCATGATTTTCTTCCTCCTATTGATTCATATAGTAAGTAAGCCGTTGATAAACAGTGTCATGTTCCAATCCCGCTATCTCGTTCATGATCGATCTATCTTGAAAGATAACGGAAAGTTTGTTCAGCATTTCGATATGTTTTGCGGGATCATCAATGGCCAGCATAAAGATAAACTTTACCAGGACTTCTTCTGCTGCCGCTCCCATCACATGGAACATAACAGGATTTTTTAAGATACAGACGGCAATAACAGCTTTATTGACATGAACTGCGTCCGAATGAGGTATGGCTACGCCGAAGGCTTCTGTCGGCAATCCGGTTGGAAATACTTTTTCCCGTTCAATTACAGCCTGGACATAACTTTCTTTAACGTAGCCCAGTGCGTACATTTTACCGGCAATATATTGTAATATTTCATCCCTGCCACCTATCTCAATATTCCGAAAAATCAATCTCTTGTCAAAGGTATTCCTGACAGGCATTGACAATGGCCTCCTTTATGGCTCTTCCTGATGGTAATTGCACGATCTTCTGAAAATCGGCCTTTACAATAAATCCCAATAGGGAACTTAATGCACTAAAACAATGTTTATCTACCGCCAGCATGACAACGATGTTGACCTGTTTATATTCCCAGAGTATTGGTTCCTTTAACGTAGCTATGGAAATTGCAGATGCAAGAACATGGCTCTCATCGGCATGGGGTATGGCAACTCCGCCGTCTAATTCCGTGGTGAAAATCTCTTCTCTCTGGAATACATCAAGTAAATATTCCGCAGTGACCGCCTTATGCTGAATCAGGCCATTGCATAGAAAAGTAAGAACATCCTTCTTGTTGTTATAGGGTAAATTGATATATATGTTTTGTTCGTCAATCAATCTCTCAAGGGATATAACCGGATTAAAAGGCTCTTGCTTTTTAATAGATTTACAGCTGATAAAACCTTGAAACCGTTTCATGCCTTTCCCCCGGAAAAGCTCTTGCGCATTAAAGAAAGGGATATCGGCAATCACCGGGTCAATGGTTCCGACAATGGCGATAATTTTTCTGTTTCTTTTTATCCTGTTGATTTCGAGATCAATGCGCGGAAATTCCACGATCCCCTTGGTTTCAATATGGAACCGGCTTTCAACATTAGGTATGGCCCGGATTATTTTGTCCTTTATCATTTGGGCCGTGCCGCTCCCGGTAAGGCAAATGGCCAGTATCGTCGGCTTATTGTCATATGTTTTATCCATCTCCGCCCGGCTGCTTTCAATAACCGGAGACAACTCATTATGGATTGACGTCATGATGCTGTCCATATTCATGTCCGGTAAAGTGGTGCGCCGTATGACTTCAATGGCCAATACGGTATCCACCCGTGTATAAGTCCTGGTTTCAATTCCTGTCTCTCTGGTGATCAATTCACCAAAATAAGCCAGCGAGCCCATATCAACAAGAGTGATAATACCTTTCCCTTCATCGATTTCTTTTGCTGTTTTTATAGCATCATTTAAGGTTTCCTGCGGACTTTTATCCAGATTCATATCCAGGGCCCTGACATGCTTCATCATCCCCAATAGTTTATTGACAACCTCCACTACCGCACTGGCAACTCTGCCATGGGCAATAATTAAAACACCGACTTTAGGCAAATGATGTACGTCTTTTCGCCAACCGGAATTAAGGTAGATGGCAATGAAGCCCAGTTCCTCCTCCGGTAAAGCGATATGATAGCACTGCTCCAGATAACCGGAAATTTCACGTGCTGCGGAGAACTCCTGAGGATAGTTCTTAATGATCTCACCTAAGTTATTGTTCTGGATCTTTTTACCGTCTTTTAAGCGGCTAAGGGTGGATTTTAGATGAATGGCCAGGCTGAATTTCAGGTTAACATCAAGCTCGCCTAACCGCCGGGCAGCAATTGCCAGTATTTCTTCTGTTAATGACACAATTTGCTTGCCCACAACAGAAAGCAATTCCCGGATATCCATATCACCGCTCTTCACAGTTCTGATATATTGCTGTATTTTGACTTCCACTTCCCCGCCAACAATCCGGTTGATTGATTCAACCTCAATTCCTTCGGCTAACAGGGCTACATACCTTTCTTCCGTATATTTGTATATTCCCGCCGGAAATTGGTACAGACTGTCATTGCTTCTTAATTCATTGACATTGGCATCCGGTGATACTTCCACATCACCGGTCACATATCTGTCTATTTTTTCGCGGTGACTGCGGATATCAATCAGACCTTGCATAACATAGTCCGGGACTTCCAGCATGCTGATAACCACATTTTCGCTCTGACTCGACAGACGGTTTAACAAACCTCTGGCGCAAGCCACTTGGATATCACTGCGTAATTGTCCCAGATTGCCATGGCATTGATATAACAACAACGCTTTATACACATCTGCTTTTACATAAATGGGGGCCCCAATCCGCCTTGCCTCATCAACTAAAAAATTAGTAATGATATGATGTCTTTCGACCAAAGGCCGGGAATTCAAATCCGGTATTTCAATCACCATAGGCACACGCCTTTTAAAGGTTGTTAACAGATACGAGTCCAACGGTTCTGAAGTCGCACTGATCAACATCACCCGGATAGGAGTAGACAGTTTCGTTTCCCCCAGCCGCCGGATTTTTCCCTTATCAATCAATTGAAATAAGATTTCCTGTCCTTCGTGCGGCAGCCTGTGTATTTCATCGATAAAGAGCATTCCACCGTTCGCTTTTTCCACCAGTCCTGCCTTGTCCGTATCGGCACCAGTAAATGCACCTTTGATATGCCCAAAGAGCTGCGATAACAACAATTGCTGATTTTCCGCATAATCCGCCGCATTGAAGACAACGAAGGGAGATGCCTGCTCAAATACACCGGAAGCAACGGCAAATTCATACATACATTCGGCCAACTCACTTTTTCCCACTCCCGTCGGCCCGGTAATGATGGTGTGTAAACCATGCGGCGGATAAAGGACGGCGGCCTTTGCCAATTGAATTATGGCTTTTAAACTACGGTTGTAACCGACTAGCCGCGAAAAAACATCTCTGTACTCTGACTGCGGAGCACATGGATTCACACCGGGCTGCCCCACGCCTTCAGAGAGACCTCTTTTCACTGTACCGGCTCGAATGTCTTCAGTATATTTTGTTACCGTACACCTTGAAACTTCATAGCCTGCTTGGTTTACTCTTCTGGTCAAGTCCATCATATTGTCATTCGGATATTTTTTCAGCAAATTGACAATTGCCTGTAATAACCCCTCCTTTCTCCGCTGCCGCGAATTACCAATCCCCAGATGATTCCTCAGGATAGTCGCTTCCTCCCGGCGGATACCCAATCTTCCGGCAATTTCGGTGTCCGTCAGCGGATTCCTGCTATCCTCTTTCCGGATCAACTTTTGCAGTTTTTCTTTCATAACTTCTCCCCTCACCCTTACATAAAGCAAGTTATATGCCAAATGATGATTTTTCTGTTCCCTGTCTTTCTCCGGACCAGATAAATCCAAGACAAATTCATTTTTCAACTAAACAAAAAAAACATCCTGCGCATACCAAAACCACAAATTTTGCTTTGTATAGTACACAAAAGTTTCACAAGGTTTCTGATTTTATATAATTAAGTAACGTTACTCAGATTTCAAACATATAAGAAATACTGTAAAAGCGAGCAACACCTAATCTGAACTATTTACAAGTCCGAACAGGGTGCTACTCGCTTTGGCTATATTTCTGGATTTACGCCGGGACCTCCTGCAAAAATTCAGGTAACGATATGGCGGCACCAACATTTTTCACCAAAAGAAGACGGCGAACCGTCCCCGATTTTCAAAGCTTGTTCAAAGATCGGTGTATTATCCTGATTCAGGAATTATGATCTGCGGAGGTATATTGTGGAAATTAAACTGGATAATGAAAAACAGGCGGAATTAGTGCAAAAGATTCAAAGATTCTTTTTAGAGGAAAAAAACGAAGAAATTGACGAAAATCAAGCGGTCCATTTTCTTCGGTTCATGCTGCAGGAAACCGGATATTATCTCTATTCGCAGGCCTTGGAGGACAGCCATTTATTTATCGCGCAAAAAATTGAAAATATCCTTGGGATTAAAAGAAATCCGGTACAATGAACCGTCCGTCAAGCTATCGGATGGTTGGCTATAAGTACCATTGCCAGATAAGCTGTGATCGTTTATAATAAATATCCGATAACAAACTTAAAGAGTATACGAGGGAACGCTGTACATTGTGCAGAGGAAAGTCCGGACAGGCACGGGCTGCGATGCCCGTAGTGATTGCGCGTGACCTAAGAAGTCACGGAAGGAAGCTCATTCCTTACGGCGGCAAAACCGACTCTGTCTGAGTTGGCGGTAGCCTGAAAGTGCCACAGAAACGAAACGTTCCGGCGACGGAACGATGCAAGGGTAAACCCCGCAAGCCTGAAACTCAAATTACGGTAGAGGAACCCTAGGAAGGGAATAAAACCAGATTAGGGCGCATGAAACTGCGAGATAAATGTTTCCTAAAACAGAATCCGGCTTACGGTAGCTTTTTAAGTATTGGTAAAAGACCTAACGGACAAGTTGGGTCAACTGGCTTTATATATGAAAATCAACCAAAACCGCTATCTGCTCCTTGGCAAATAGCGGTTTTCCATGTTATTTTGTATCATAAGCTATAGTCCCTTATTCATTCATCCCTACATATACATCCACCGGAATATCGTCAACAGAAAACTTCACCAAAATAGTTTGAGGAACAGGCAGTTTGACTACTCCACCTGAGCCTAACAGCACAGCCGGCGGTGAAATGTCAAGGCCGGCCATCCCTGCCTGGCTAAAACTGGTACAGGCATTGGCACAAACCATATTTCCCATTTCCGATATCGTACTTTGCGCCATAGCATCCAGTTCGGTTACCGGCATACCCATCATCATGGCGGAAGCAAAACGTTTAGCCCCATCAACATCCATTCCGACTAAAACCGTTCCCTTTACTGCGCCTACAATTCCAATGCTGACCATAACACCACTATTGACGACCATCGACTCTGCAAGCGATACAGTTCCTTTCTGGATTTGCTGAAAGCCGATCTGCGGCAAAACATTAGAAAAAGCTAAAAGCACTGAATTGATAAAATTAGCATCCATAAATTTCTACCCTTTCTCCGGGCGTATAGTAAGGCTTTTTCGGCGACAAGAAAGCACAAAAAAATCGCCAGATTGTATGTGTTGCCACTCTGACGAATGAGTTCATTATAACAGCAACCTGGCAATCATAGATAATTTATCTTTAGATCCATAGCTTTGCGTCCTTACCTTTCGATAAGTTTGCCAATATGTATTTGCCAGCCGGTACAGTGACTACTGGTAACGATGAGTTTGATTTACTGAAAACGCGCCCTTCTTTGATAGTATAAAACATTCGAATGCCATTATGCAACAAAAATGTAAACCATTGTACTCCAAAATACAATGGTTTACAGCAAAAAACTTATTTCCCCATACGGCCATGATACAAACACCACGGCTCTTCCGCCATATAATCCCCCTCATGATAATAAGCAGCCCGTGCACGGCAGCCGCCGCAAATCCGCTTATACTCACAGGAACCACAGCCGCCCTCATATTCTAAAGTCCTAAGTTTTTGAAATACCTCGTTGTTGCGCCAGATCTCATCAAAAGGAGTTTCTCTGACATCTCCCAGGGGAATGTTAAGGTAAGCACAAGGCTGTACTTTACCCTTGGGGCTGATAATGCAGTAGGAAGTACCGGCCAGACAGCCGCGGCCAAACCGCAGCTTCATGCCCATCTGTCTGGCAATACGCATAAACTGTGGCGCACAGGTGGGTTTGAGCTCAATATCAACCTGCTGCTGTTTTTGCAAAATCCGGGTCAGTGTATCCTCATAGGCCTGGGCCCGTAAGGACTCGGCCTCAATGGAAACCGCCCTGCCCGTCGGCACTAAAAAAAAGAAATGATGGGCCACCGCACCTTCCTGGACGGCAAAATCAGTAATGCTTTCTATTTCATGGGCATTCCAATCCATAATCGTAGTATGAATTTGAAAAGCCAGACCGGCTTCCCGGCAATTGCGCATGCCCTGCACCGCCCCCTCCCAGGCTCCGGGGAAACGGCGAAATTCGTTATGTTTTTTTACATCAAGGGAATCAAGGGATATACCCATCCCCATAGCCCCGGCCTGTTTCAATGCTCTGGCCATTTCCGGCGTGATCAGGGTGCCGTTAGTGCCAAACACCGGGCGTAAGCCTAAAGAAGTCGCATGAGCGACCAATTCGACAATATCAGGACGCGTCAGTGGTTCGCCACCACTGAAAATCATGATTTTAAAACCCGCCCGGGCAATCTGCCCCAGCAGAATTTTGGCTTCCGAGGTGCTTAGCTCCTCATCTGCCCTGCAGCCGGCGTCACGATAACAGTGATCGCAATACATATTGCAGGCATTTGTCGTATTCCAGGAAATAATCATCCGGCATTCTCCTTTAGTAAGCCGATTTCCTCGTCGCTAAAATAGCAGGCAGGATCAGACTCCCAGAAGTCGCCTGTTACGGCCTCAGCCCGGGTACGGAAATTACCGTTGCAATTTGGAAGAAAACGGCACAGAGAACATCGCCCTTTCAACAGCGGTTTGCGGTCTTTCAGTCCGGCAAGAACGGGATGACTCAAATCCGTCCAAATATCGCCGAATTTACGTTCCCGGACATTGCCGAAAGTATGATGCTGCGTAAATTGGTCCGGATGGACAAAGCCCCAGGGATCAACCTCGGCAAAAGCAATACCCGAACGATTGCCTCCGTTTAAGGAAATCAGCCCTTTAATCCGTTCGGCCAGGACATAATTTTTTTCCTCAAGCGCTTTCAAATACAAATAGATACCGTCACAATGATTGTCTACCGTCAAAATCTCCTTAACCAGCCCGCGCGCTTCGAAATCGCGGGCCCGGCGGATAATGATATCCATTGCCTGACGCGACTCGGCAGGCGTCACATCCTCATCCACCATCCGGTTGCCCCGTCCGGAGTATACCAAATGATAAAAACAAACACGGTCAATATTTTCTTCTTCAATAAAGTCAAAAATCCGATCAAGTTCCTGAAGGTTATGACGATTGATGGTAAACCGCAATCCCACCCGCTGACCGACAGCAACACAGTTTTGTATTCCCTGCATGGCAGCGGCGAATGCGCCTGGTTTGCCGCGAAACTTATCGTTCACTTCCCGCAGACCGTCCAGCGAGATTCCAACATAGCCCACGCCAATCTCCTTGATACGCCGGGCAACTTCCGGTGTAATTAAGGTGCCATTGGTCGACAGGGTGGGCCGGATTCCTCTATCCGCCGCATAGGCCGCCAATTCAAAAAAATCCGGCCGGATCAGCGGTTCTCCACCGGAAAACAGCAAGACCGGCACTTTAAACTCAGCCAAATCCGCAATGAATTGCCTGGCTTCACCGGTAGTCAATTCCCCCTGATATTTTTGTGCATCCGAATCCATATAGCAGTGGCGACAGGTAAGATTGCAGGTTCTGGTGGAATTCCATACAACAACCGGCCCCGCACCGCTGGTAACGCCATGACGCGTCCCCCGGGAAGTCGGATTGTAACGCAGCGAATCACCAAAATAATCAGTCGCAAAAAGCAGTTTGGTTACACTTATCATTCTATATCCTCCACTAACACATCGTTTTCACTTATCACGTAACATATGTAAAATTAAGAATCGTATTCATAAGTGAATCGCGTTCATTATTAATTGTAGTGTATCATGCTTATGCGGACCGGTCAATCCATCCCGATAATTCTGTAAATTTTAAAAATCTTCTGCCAGCTTTCAGCCTCCCGCCGTATCTGTCAAGAGCTTTGAACGACAATCCCGGCTAATACCATTTTCAGCTTATATTCCACATTCTCCATAAACGGCATTGGCAGGCTGCTGAAGGAAGCCGTCTGAAAAATGGCGTGAAACATCTCGGTAACGATTTCCGCAGGGATATCCTGGCGAAATTCTCCGCTACGCTGCCCCTTCCGGATAATCGTTAAAAAGATGCTCCGGAAGGTTAGCCGGCTGTGCGGCGCTGCCGGCATTTTATTTCCGGCACCTTTATGACCGGCGCTTAAAAACAGGGGCAATACAAAACGATGTTCACTGAGGATCCGTCCGGTAAGCAAAAATACTTCCGTCAAAATTTCCGATGCGTTTTTTGGCTCCTGTGCCAGCTTCAAATATTCCTGATTGATTTTTGACGTAATTTCGGCCAGAAAAAACTCCAGAATATCTTCTTTTGATTGAAAATAATTATAAAAAGTGCCCAGACCCAGATCGGCTTCATTCATTATCTCGGCAATGGAAGTTTCGCTATACCCTTTTTGAATAAACAAAGTCACAGCCGCTTCAATAATTGCTTTTTTGGAATTCAATTTTTTTCTTTCCCGGCGATTTAATGAATTAACCATGGAAAAATTCCTCCTATAAAAACCTCACAAACCCTTACCGTCTTAATTATACCGGATCTCCTTAAGAATACAATAAAAAACTCCCGACAACAGTCCAATGGACGTTTACAGGAGCTGATACCATACATATTACAAATTATCCGGTCTTGCACTATCGTAAAGGAACAAATTTGATTTCGCCGTCCTGCACATAAAGGGAAACAAACTGCTGTGGATCAGTAACATTTTTAGTGACCGACCCTATCGACACCCGTGTCCCTTGATGGAGAAACCCGGACACGCGTACTCTTCCCGGTTTAAGCGAATAAAGTAATTGTTCGATGCCGGCCTTCCGCTGCTTGATAGCTTCCAGACGTTCCGATACATCATTAAAATCGTTCTGGTATTTTTCATACCGCTCTTTTTTTCCTGCATCCGTATGAGCACCCTGATTACGAATGTAGGCAAGCGAAGAGTTTATTGTCTCATATAACGCATCCGTCTTTTTTCTCTCCATTTCCAGTGTAAGCAGTTCATCCTTTAAAAACGGGTTAAGGGCCACCTCCACCTCGGTATTAACGCCCGATGGATTGCCAACGGTAACAGCCCGGATTTCCTCACCGGCAGAAATACGCCCGCCGCGCACAAGACCGCGTTTGCCCTCAATGACAACCCGGCTGCCGGCAAATACCGAACTATTTAGCACCACATCACCGATGAATATCTCGCGGTCGGCATATACTGTAGCATTCTCAATAAAGTTAGCCACCAGCCGTTCCCGCGCTTTGATGATGCTCTTTTTCATCCCCTGAATCCCCTTATGGATTAAAATGCTCTGTCCCTCCACCATGCCGCCGCAAATGGAACCGAATATTTCGACATTCCCTCCTGCTTTTACCGAGAAGTCTTCCTGAATCGAACCGTTAATAATCACGCTGCCTTTAAAATCAATATTACCTGTAGAATAGTCAACATCTCCGTCGATCCTAATGACCGGCACCACCTCCATCCGCCTGCCGGCGAGAGCCTGCAGATGGCCGTCAATCGCCGCCAGCAGGCGGTTTCCAGCAACGACTACATTTTTACCAGCGGGCAGGCGAAGGTCACGCCCCGGTTTTGCCGGAACCGGCAGACCAAACACATCCGTCCCCGGTATGCCGGGAGTAGCCGGAATTTTTTCAGCTAACACCTGCCCTCTCTCCACGCAGAGAAAACTGTGAATATCCTTGAAATCAACCCTGCCGTCTTCCAGTTCTACCGGTTTCCCCTGACTGTCGGGATCAACATGATACGCTAGGCAAGCATCCGTACCACTGACCGAAAATGTGCCGCTGGCGCAAAGAATATTTTTCCCCGCACCGGTCACCACGAGATGCTCAAGTACTGATTCATCAATCCCATATACAACGCCTTCTTCTTTCAGGCGGTTGAGAAGCATCTCCCGTGTCACCGGCAAAGCCCCCGGGGGAACGGCAACATCAATCCTGGCCTCCATATGGTCGGGACGCACCTTAACCCGGATATGAGGCATCACCGGGGCCTCCGGGACCGAATAAGCGACCAATACCGGCTGACCGATCGCTTCATGAATGACCCTGCCAATAAAATCTCGGTCAAAGTCCCTGCAGTGACGCTCCAGCAAATTCTGAATAATATCGCTTTTACGGACCGGTACCCCTCCGTTGGCTGGCGACCATACACTGACATAAATTCCGGTATCGTTGGCCGTAATCTCATAACGCCCATCCACCGCATCTTGTGAATTAACAATTAGCACCGGTTTACCAATGGCCTCCCGGATAACCGTGCCGATAAAAGCCCGGTCAAAATCCTTACAATTACGTCCCAGCAAATCCTGCACAATACTGGCCGTACTGACCGGCATCCCGCCATTGGCCGGCCCCCAAACACTGACATAAACCCCCGTGTCATTGGTGGTAATTTCATAACGACCATTTTGGGGCACCAAAAAACCTGCATCTTTCATATCATCACCACTTCAGCATTAATCCGTACAAATCTTTTTAATCCCGGCTGTCAGCCACCGCCGCGAAAATTCCGCCGCTACCCGCAGCAGCTAAAACTGTCGCAATCTCCGGTGGACAAAAAGATCAAAGAAAATATAAATTATTTTTATATCTGCCACAAATTTCAAAAATCCTTCCCAGTCAACCATAATTTTTATGTTTTACATAAATTTTTTTGATTTTTTTTAGTCCTAAAATAGAAATCCTCTTTTTCACAGGGCGAATATAGAACAAAAACCAGCAAACAACCGGCAGTAAATCCGGATGTCAATATGTCTACATAACTTTCGGCTGCACCGGAGCAGCTATTCGTTTATGCCTATCACGCAGGGACGGTTCTGTCGCTTCTAAAAAAAGACCGGTTGAGTGAAAAAACTCCATCATAACCGGTCTATAATGCTTAATTTATACAACTAAGGATGCCGTCAGAAACTATTCTTGTTAGATTTTAGCCTTCCGGAAACCGTCATGTTTAAAATGACGTTAAGAATTACCGCAGTCAAAGCACCGGTAACAATGCCATTTTCAAAAAACATCTTAAGCAACGGCGGAAACTGGGCAAACAAATTGGGAACAACGGTAACCCCCAGCCCCAGCGTAACGGAACAGGCGATAACCAACAAATTTTCATTACTGGAAAAGTCTACCTTGCTGAGCATTTTAATGCCGGAGGCAACCACGATGCCAAACATTGCAATCATGGCTCCGCCTAAAACGGCATTGGGAATGATCATCGCCAACGCAGCAAACTTCGGGATAAAGCCAAGCAAAATCAGCATAAAACCGGCAACAATTGTCACCCTGGCCGTTTTAGAATTGGACAGCTGCACCAGTCCGACATTCTGGGAAAACGTGGTATAAGGAAAGGAATTAAAAAATCCGCCCAATATAACAGCCAGTCCTTCAGCCCGGTACCCACGGGTCAAATCGGCTTCCGCCACTTCCTGTTTACAAATTTCCCCCAGTGCCATAAATACGCCGGCAGACTCTATCATACTGACAATAGCAACAATAATCATAGTCAGAATGGCACTTGGTTCAAAAACCGGCGTTCCAAAATACAGGGGAGTAATTAGATGCAGCCAGGAAGCCTGCGTAACATTTTCCAAAGAAACCGTGCCCATCAGCCCGGCTGCCAGTGTCCCGGCAATTAATCCCAATAGTACGGAAATGGAACGAATAAATCCCTGGGTAAAGCGATTCAATAAAATAATAAATAATAACACCCCAAAAGCCAATCCGAAATTGGATAATGCGCCAAAATCAGGACTGCCGATACCGCCGGCCATATTATTAATGGCTACCGGCACCAAGGTAACGCCAATGATCGTTACTACCGAACCGGTTACTACCGGCGGGAAAAATTTAACAAGCTTAGAAAAATAATTAGCAATAAGAACAACAAACAAGCCGGAACAAATAATGGAGCCATACATCGCCTGCAAACCGTATTGACCACCAATGCTGATCATCGGAAATACGGCCGTGAACGTACAGCCAAGGACAACCGGTAAGCCAATCCCGAAAAAAGGATTACGCCATGCCTGCAATAATGTGGCAATGCCGGATGTCAATAAGTCGGCTGCAATAATATAGCCCATTTGCGCAGCATTCAGCTTTAACGCTCCGCCGACAATAAGCGGCACAATAATGGCGCCGGCATACATTGCCAGCACATGCTGAGCGCCAAGCAGCAAGGTTTTTCCCTTAGAGCTTTCCATAATAACCCCCTGTGTGTTTTTTTATAAAAAGTTAACTTTGCCATTAGAAAAGGACGCAATTTTTGCCAAAGACTCAACACGGTATCCGGCCTGTTTTAATTTCCCGGCTCCCGGCTGAAAGGATTTTTCAATAACAATGCCAATACCCGTTACACTGGCGCCGGCCTGGTGAACAATATTGGCCAAGCCTAAAGCGGCCTCTCCGTTGGCCAAAAAATCATCAATAATAAGTACCTTGTCACTGGCATGAAGGAAACGGCGGTCAACAATAATATCATTGCTTTCCTTTTTAGTAAAGGAATACACTCTGGTGCAATACAAATCATCGGTTGTTACTACCGATTTCTTTTTCCGGGCAAAAACAACGGGTACGTTGAGCGCCAGCCCGGTCATTACCGCCACAGCGATACCGGAAGCTTCAATCGTTACTACTTTCGTAATTGCTTCTCCCTGGAACCGCTTGGCGAACTCTTGCCCCATCTTAAACATAAGCTGCGGGTCAAGTTGATGGTTGAGAAACGAATCCACTTTAAGCAGTGAATCATTCAAAACCTGTCCATCCGTCTGAATTTTTGTTTTCAATAACTCCATCATAACCTCCTGTATTGTGGTGTACAGCGAAAAACAAAAAAGCCCTGACAGGGGACCTTCGCTTTTCGGACTGAGCGAAATTTCCCCGTCAGGGCTTTTATCCCCTCGGTGTAGTGTTAACAGCACTTGTACCACTCGGTCACAACCACTATAAACATTTCATAGTGTGGAACCCTAGGTACACTTTCACCCGTAGACAGGCAATTTACGGTTGCCGGTAGAAACTTCTGGGCCTTATCCCCAAAATTATACGAGAATCTTCACATGTGGATTATTGTAGCAGTCCTAGTCCTCTTATGTCAATAATTCCAAAGCAAAATTCGACTACATTTGCTAAAAAAAATAGCAGAAAAAATTCACAAGAAGAAATTTTACACCTGCATTGCCGGCTGCATTTTCCATACCAGCAACGGCTGACATATAAAGGTAACATTTAGTGAAAAAATGCATAATCTGATTATGAAGGATTATTTAAAGGGGGGATATTGCATGGGATACTATATCACAGTAGAGCCAACTGTAAAAATATTCGTGGAAGATATAAACCCCGGGGGACGGGAAACCCTGCTGTTTATTCACGGCTGGCCGGGAAGCCATAAATTGTTCGAGTATCAGTTCAATCAACTGCCCTGTCAGGGATATCGCTGCATCGGAGTGGATACGAGGGGCTTTGGTGATTCAGATAAACCGTTTAACGGCTATTCCTATGACCGGTTGGCGGATGACATCTTCTGTATTGTAAAGGAACTCGGCCTGCAAAACATTACCCTATGCGGCCACTCCACCGGCGGAGCCATTGCCATCCGTTACATGGCCCGCCACAAAGAATGCGGAGTTGCCAAACTTGCACTATTTGCCGCTGCCGCCCCCAGTCTGATTCAACGGCCCTATTTCCCTTACGGCTTAACCAAAAAAGCAGTTACCGATTTGATCGAGGAAACATATAAGGACCGCCCTCATATGTTGCGGGGATTTGGCGACATGTTTTTCTTCCAGCATGTAACCCAGCCATTTTCCGACTGGTTCTTCCAACTGGGATTGGAGGCCGCAGGCTGGGCAACAGCTAAAATTGCCTACTCCTGGCTGGATGAAGAACGTCTATTTTCCGATATGGGAAAAATAACCGTCCCAACTCTGATTCTACATGGCATTCATGACCAGGTGTGCCACTTCCCCTTGGCAGAAGCCCAGAACAAAGGCATCAAAAACTCCCGGCTTGTACCGTTTTGCTATAGTGGACACGGCTTGTTTTATGATGAACGCGATAAATTCAACCAAGAATTGTCTGCATTTATTGAATCGTAACGGAGGAAGCTGTATTTCATCTATAAAAAACTCCTGAAGTTAATTCCGCAACTTCAAGAGTTTTTTAGATACGCTATATATTTCTCTAGGGAGAAACGGCTTTGGACCTTGTATTGACCACCCCGGTTTTAACTATATTGGCAACCCTTCGTATTACATGATACGCTTCATCCTGCGCTTCAATAAATCCGGTCAGCCCGGTCTTTCTCATTACCGGATATAACTTCCTGTCCGCCGTTGTTATCTCCATAAATACGCGTTTTATGTTTTCCGCCAAACAAGGATCCAAATCACTGCATGCCGCAATAACATCTTTAGGTATATGCTCGCTTTGAGCTAAAATCTTCAACTTTTCTATTGGTAACCCGCGGCTTTTGGCGTCCTCCAATGCCTCTGAATAGGTTCCTCCGGCATCAACGCTCCCGTCTGCCACAGCCTCAATTACCCGGTTATGGTTACCCAAAAAAGCCGTTTCGCCAAAGAAATGCTCAGGGTCTTTGCCTCCATGCAGCAATATGGCGCGGGGATATATATAGCCTGAAGCCGACTGCCTGTCTACAAATGCAAAACGTTTCCCTCGCAAATCTTCTAACGACTGAAAACCGCTGTCGCTACGGGCAATAATATAGCCTGTATAAGCTGCATTACCATTCACTACCGAGTAACCAGCGGTACAATATTCCCCTTGTCTTGCGTTGAAACGTAGGCGAACGGCGAAAACCACCCCAAATCAATGGTACCTTTCAGCAGCGATTTTCCCAATGAATCATAATCAGACACAATAATAACACGAAGCTGAACGCCTATTTTCTCTGCCACTGCTTCTAATATAGGAGTATAGTTTTCTTTGATGTGCTGCGGGTTGGTAAAGGGATTAAAGCCAAAAATAATTTCATCAGTTTTTTTAAAATACGCAGCGACTTCCTGTATCCTGTCGACTGCGGCTGTCATGTGCTTGGCATGGATTAAAAAGTCTTCCATACTTTTCTTCTGCTGAGCAATGCTCTTTAAGGTTTGTTGTGTTCCTCCGGCCACTTCGGCAGTAGCGCCGCCGATACTCGCAACGGCAACAGCCATTTGCCCCGTTGTTCTTTGCTGGTCAGCAGACAGTTGATATAACTTATCAATATTCTGTTCCATTTGCTGCATCCGGGTTACGATGAATTGCATACCTTCCGCTGACTTTTGAGCCATCTCGCTAATCACTTGAATTTTATCTTTTCCGTTTTGCATGCTTACCGTAGCCTTTTTGGTTTTCTGCATAATGTTTTTAACCGTAGCTTCTATCTCACGGCTAAGCACTTCACTTTCATGCGAAAGTTTCCTGACTTCATCGGCTACTACCGCAAACCCCTTCCCGGCATCACCGGCACGGGCAGCCTCAATAGCTGCATTTAATGCCAGTAAATTCGTTTGGCTGGCGACCCCCTGAATCTTACCGACAAATTCACCAATCTTTTTCGATGCAATAATCAGTTCATCCATTGACCCCATTGAAGTATGAAAAACCTCTGCAATTTCCAGCATCCCCCTGCCTGATTCTATGATTTCCTGCTGATTGTTTACCGTTATTTGGTAAGATTTTCGACATTGCTCCAGCGCCTGTTGCGAAGCATCTGCCACTACAGTGGCACTAGCAGCAATTTCCTCTACTCCCGCGGAGGTTTCTACTAAATATAAAATCCTCTCTGCACCCGTTAACACGACCACAAAGAGGATTCTCTTCTGTTTATCCTGCTTTTATTCAATTATCCGACTATTCCCAATAATCACATTTATATCTTACATAATTTCTCTTTTTTTGTCAATGCTTCCAGTATATCAGTAATTACTGTAAAATCACCGCCTTTCTCCGTTCCGCCGGCTGCCGTCAAGACCATGTTTATGCAGTTTCCTTAGTATCGCGGTATGTGATAAGCCCAACGCCGCTCCGAGCCGGCGCGAACTGTGGTATTTACGCAATGCCGCCTGCAAAATTTCGAACTCCGCTTCCTCCATCATTTGCGCCAAAGTGCGCTCTTCCAAGTGATCATAGGATTTGCCGACATTGTCATATTGCAATACGATATGTTCCGATAAAATGCGGTTTCCCTCGACAATGGTAACGGCACGCTCCATAACATTTTCCAATTCCCGGATATTGCCCGGCCAGTTATGGAAACACAGCTTTCTTAAAGCCTTCTCGCTAATTTCATCCACCGTCTTATTGAGCTTATTGGAAAAACGGGCAAGAAAAAAACGGGCAAGCACCGGAATGTCTTCACTGCGTTCACGCAGGGAAGGAATAAACAGCGGAATTACATTTAACCGGTAATACAAATCTTCCCGGAAAAGATCTTTGGCAATCATGTCTTCCAGATTCCGGTTGGTTGCCGCTAAAATGCGGACATCAATTGTAATTTCGCGGCTGTTGCCAATATGCCGCACCTTCTTATCCTGCAATACCCTCAACAGCTTGGCTTGCAGGGAAGCCGATATTTCACCGATTTCATCCAAAAAAATCGTACCGCCGTTGGCCAGTTCAAACAGTCCTTGCTTTCCGCCTTTGGCGGCCCCTGTAAAAGCCCCCTCCTCATAGCCGAACAATTCGCTTTCCAGCAGGGTATCCGGTATGGCGGCGCAATTTAAGGCAATAAAGACATTATTCTTACGCGGTGAAGCGGCATGAAGTGCCCGTGCGAACAGTTCCTTCCCCGTTCCTGTTTCTCCGCGAATAAGCACGGTCGAATCTCCGCGTGCGTATACTTTAGCCATATCTACCACACGTTGCATAATCTTGCTGGTATATATAATTTCTTCGAAAGTAAAAGTCAACTGACCGGTGACTTTATGAATCAATTTACGAACATCGCGGATATCCTTTAAAACAGCCACGGCACCGATAATCAATCCGGACTGGTCTTTTATCGGTCGTCCACTGCTTAAACAATGACTGTTATTTCTGCCAATGACCGTCTCCTTATTGTCGTAGGCCGTACCAAGCCGTAATGTATCCAGCAACGCGGTAGCCTTGGGGAGGATGTCCTGAACCGGTTTGCCGATAGCTTCACCGGCAGTCAATCCCAGAATGGCCTCCGCCGCCGGATTACATTGCGTGATCCGGCAATGAAGGTCGATAGCCAATATGCCTTCACCGGTAGAAGCCAGAACGGCCTTCAGTTGTTCTGATTTTTCCTGATGCGGCATCAAATTAATTTCAAACACGCCCAGCACCCCGGCAATCTGCTGAAAATCACGGATAATTTCTGTCCGAATTGGTTCGGCGACATCTTCAATTTCAAGATAAATGGTTTTCAGTTCCACTTCCATGGAAATAATATTAATCTGACGTGCGGCTAAAATACGTGAAATATCCAAAACTAAGCCGACACGGTCGACATTGGGGATTCTAAGGCGCATCTTCTTTCCTCCAGGTTATCTCCTATTCTCATTCGCTTCTGGAATAAAATGTTTCCGAATGGAAACTTTCTGTTCCGGCATCCGGAATAAAATGTTTCCAAATTTCCCTCATAACTCATTATATACAAAATTTGTTGTCAAAAAAAGAAAAATTAATAGACAGCAGCCGATTAACATGTATAGCATGAAATATTTCATATTTTTTTAATGCCCATTATATTTTGGCACGGTTTTTGCATATCAAACAGATGTATATTCCACTACCTTAATTTTATGGAGGAGATCACTTATGATTATTGGTGTTGTTAAAGAAATCAAAAATAATGAAAACCGCGTGGGTTTGACTCCCGCAGGAGCCGAAGCACTTCATAAAGCCGGCCACACCGTACTGATCGAAAAAAATGCCGGAATAGGCAGCGGCTTTTCTGATGAAGAATATCAAAAAGCAGGCGGGGTGATTGTCAGCGATAAGAAAAGCTTATTTGACAAATCCGAAATGATTATTAAAGTCAAAGAACCTTTAGCTCCTGAATATGAGTTATTCCACGAAGGCCAGATTTTATTTACTTATTTGCATCTGGCTCCTGAGCCGGAATTAACCAAGGCACTGCTCAGCAAAAAAGTAATCGGCATTGCTTATGAAACCATCGAAGGCCCGAACCGTACTTTACCGTTGCTATCGCCAATGAGTGAGGTTGCCGGCCGGATGGCAGTGCAAATCGGCGCCCAGTTTCTGGAAAAGCCCAACGGCGGCAAGGGCGTTCTTTTGGGCGGCGTGCCTGGTGTAGAACCGGCTCAGGTGGTGATTATCGGCGGCGGCATCGTAGGTACTAATGCAGCAAAGGTTGCGGCGGGAATGGGTGCCAGAGTCACGGTCATCGACCGCTCCGCTGAACGTTTAGTATATTTAGACGACATTTTTGGCGGCAGAGTAACCACCGTAATGTCCAACAGCTACAACATTGCGCAATGGGTACGCAAAGCCGATTTACTGGTAGGTGCCGTATTGCTGCCCGGTGCTAAAACTCCTAAACTGGTAACCAAAGACATGGTAAAAACTATGGAACCCGGTTCCGTCATCGTAGACGTTGCTATTGACCAGGGCGGCTCCGTGGAAACCAGCGACCGGATTACCACCCATGACAATCCGACCTACACCCAGTATGGAGTTGTCCATTACGCTGTCGCCAACATGCCGGGGGCCGTTGCCCGCACCTCCACGCTGGCATTGACCAACGCTACCCTGAATTACGCACTGCAGATTGCCGACAAGGGCTATGTACAGGCAGTAAAAGATAATCCCGGCTTGGCCAAAGGTGTCAATGTAATTAACGGAAAACTGACTTACCGCGCAGTAGCCGATGCTTTAGGTATGGAATACACTTCGTTGGAAGACCTTTTAGAATAATCGTAACCTCCTACCATTCAGATATATCTTGCGAAAGCAAAGAACGCCAAACTCCCACAGGTTTGGCGTTCTTTGCTTTCATTTGAAGTTTATTCCAGCTCAACCGTTACTTGAACATTAGCCCCGACCGTTACCTTGCCTGCCGGAATATTCGGAGCGGCCCCGTCCATGGAAGCGCTTTTCAGCAGCCTGCTTTCCAGCATAACCGGATTATAAAAGACACCGGATTCATTGATCATGGTCACATTAGCCACTCTTTTGTTCAGCGCAGCGGCAAGCACCTCCGCTTTTCGCAAAGCATCCCGGACAGCTTCCTGTAACGCTTCATTTTTAACTTCCGTTTCATTCGCTGTTTCAAAACGGATAGAATTAATTTCATTAGCGCCTGCTTTGGTTAACGCATTAACCAGAATACCGACTTTGTCTACCGAGGTGCGAATATCCAGTCCTTCTGTTACGCGGTATCCCTTTAACACCGGAAGGCGGTCATTTTCATAGTTATACAGCGGACTAATCTGGTATGTACCCGTGTTAAGCTGTTCGTCCGTAATTCCTTCCGCTTGCAGCGCAGCCAATACCCGGTTCACCGTCCGGGTGTTTTCCGCCTTGGCTTTCTCTAAATCACTGTTAATGGCGTTAATCCCCAGATTAATTCTTGCTATATCGGGAGTCACCTCTTTCTGACTGCTGCCGGTAACCTGGACCACCGTCTTGGAAGCCGCGTTTGCAAAAGCAGGAAGTGTCAGCAGCAAACTCATTACTAAAAACAAAATCACTTTTTTCATCATTGTTATATAACCCTCCAACGTTCTCCTTTTATTTTGCCTCTCACTACGTTAAACGCAATACGATCCCAAAAGTAACGGATCATATTGCGTTTTTTATTTATTCTTTCACTTTTTTAACCACCAGTGATGCCCCTAACAGCCGAAGCTCCTCCTCCGTCTTTGCGCCTTCAATCGTTATGTCATACGCACCACGGCTTATCTTTAGACTATTTTTCAATTTACCTTCACCGGGAGATTTTCCGGTGCTGCTGCCGTCAGGCAGTTTCAAAGCACGTGTTTCTCCATCAGCACGGCTTGCGCCGGACGACGCAGTTGCTTTTTGGGTAATAACGATTTCAGCATTGTCCTCCAGAATATAAACCTGCCGGATTATTTTATTTTCGTGGTCCACCGTTACAGACTGTGCTGTCCGGTCCGGCAATACCAGCATAACCTCCATAGAGGCATCCTGGAGACTCTTTTCCTCTGTGCCGGAAATTTGTCTGTTTTTGGCCAGCAGCGCACTGCTGCTGTGAATGTCCTTGGAATGCTCTTCATGTAAAATTGCCATCTGCCCAGATTCAGCTTCTTTATCCGGCGTTTTCCCGTCATTTTCCCCCACTATGTCCTGGACAATCCCGGGAACAAGTTTTTTCTGTCTTTCCGCAATGCCGGATTTGCCATTCTCCGGCACAGGACTGCCGGAACCTTCCGGCTGCGGCACCGCTTCTTTCCGGGTTGCCGGAACGTCAGTTGTCCCGGATTGACCGGAGTTTACCGCCATTTGCTGCTCTTGTTGCTCCGTATCATTCTGCTGTACCAAATGCTGTCCTGACGGCCCCGGTAGGAACATGTGGGCAGACACTGCAATAAACAAAGCCGCCGCCGTACCGGCAAGACTGCCGTACAGCCACTGGCGGCGCCGTTTTTTCTTGCTGACCGCCAACTCCGCCGCCAGCGTATCCGCCATTTCAGCAATTAAAGCTTTTGGTATATCTCCCTGGTTGTATGACTGTTTCACCAGACCGGCCATTTCCAGCATTTCTGCAATTTCCTGATTATCAGAAGCAGTTTCTTTCCCCGCATTCAACATATCAATACCTCGCGACACTTCCTCCGCCGGTTGGCTTTCTTGGTCCTGCAGCACTCGCTCCACCCCCTCATTCCGCTAAATTGACATTCAGGTACAGCCTGCGTAAGTTTTTCAACGCCCGCTGCTGCAGCATCTTGACCGCCGCTTCCGTTTTATCCATCATCAGCGCAGCATCTTTTACCGACAAACCTAATATGACCCGCAGCCGGATGGTTTGCCGCTGCTCGTCCGGCAAGCTGTCAACCAGACCCGCGATTTCCTGCTGCCGTTCAAAACGCAGCGCATAATCTTCCGGCTTTTCGGCACTATCAGAAAGTACTTCCTGATAATCGGCAATATCGGCAATTCCGGGAGTCCGCCCCTGTTTACGCCAAAAATCAATAACCAGATTCGAGGCGACCCGCCCCAGATATGCTTTAAAAGCAGTATCCCCGACTTTATACTGCGGCAGCGCCCGCAATGCTTTCATGAAGGTATCCTGCGTCAGTTCCTTGGCGTCCTCCTCATTACCGAGCTTATTGTAAATAAGCCTGTAAACAGGCTGCCAATACTGCAAAATCAGACTGTTCAGCGCTTCGCGGTCACCGTCTTTTGCTTTTTCTATTAATGCCTTTTCACCGGCCACTGCCACTGCCACCTACTTTCTGCGCAAAAACAATCCTCACTACATTATAACGCCGGAAGACAAAAAAAGTAACGCCGTGATCGACGCGTATATCCTATATAATAAGAACACCCTTAATGCTGCCGGCTATCCCGGAACTTCAGCCAAGGGTGTTCATTCCTATCAACGCTAAATCAGTCGCTAACACCTTTTACAGTAAGGATTCAAATAAGGCTTTAATATCAGCCACGCTGGTATCACGGGGATTGCCGGGGCGACAGGCATCGGCGTAAGCGGATTCTGCTAAGAAGTCCAGGTCTTCACGCTTTGCGATCCCCTTAAGATTGGCCGGTATGCCAACATCAACTGCCAGTTGCTTGACTGCTTCAATTGCCGCTTTACGGTACTCGGCAACGGCCATGCTTTCCGTTCCCTCTACGCCCATCGCTTTGGCAATATACTTATATTTATCACCGGTCGCTTCCGCATTATATTCCATAACGGTAGGCAGAATAATCGCGTTGGCTATGCCATGCGGCGTATCATAAACAGCACCCAGCGGATGGGACATGCTGTGCACAATGCCGAGACCGACGTTGGAGTAACCCATCCCTGCAATATATTGCCCCAAAGCCATTCCTTCCCTGCCTTCCGGTATATTATCCACCGCCTTGCGCAGGCTATTGGCGATAATCTCGATTGCTGTCAGGTGAAACATGTCAGTCAATCTCCAGGCTCCCTTGGTAATATACCCTTCAATGGCATGGGTCAGCGCGTCCATGCCGGTAGCCGCCGTCA
Organism: Propionispora sp. 2/2-37; assembly: GCF_001298735.1. GTDB lineage: Bacteria > Bacillota > Negativicutes > Propionisporales > Propionisporaceae > Propionispora. The sequence continues at coordinate 273,686 of NZ_CYSP01000003.1, forward strand.
ATCCTTTAGGCATGCTACTCATCATGTCCGGGTCGATAATAGCGATATCCGGAATATCATTAGGGTCCATACAGACAAATTTACGGCTTTTTTCCACATCGGTAATCACATAATTAATGGTGGTTTCGGCAGCGGTACCGGCAGTGGTAGGGACAGCAATAGTAAATACGGACTTACGGGGAGTTTGAACCGGCCCTTCTAGGCTGCGCACATCGGCAAAAGAAGGGTTATTGGCAATAATGCTGACGGCCTTGGACGTATCAATGGATGATCCGCCGCCTACCGCGATAATGTAATCGGCACCGGATTTTTTGAAAGCTTCCACTGCATTCTGGACGTTGGCAATGGTTGGATTTGCTTTCAAATCAGAAAAAATTTCGTAGGCTAGGTTATTTTTCTCCAACACAGCGGTGACTCTTTTCGTCACGCCAAACTTTAGCAAATCCGGATCGGAACACAAAAACGCTTTCTTAAAACCGCGGGCTTGGGCCTCTTTGGCAATTTCAGCGACGGCTCCCTTGCCATGATGGGAAATGTTGTTCAACACGATTCTGTTGCTCATTACTAATCCCTCCGTATTTATTTTATTTATCCCCTAAACGGTCTGCGGTATATGATTATTCTAAGAAAAATACCTGCTCCAACTTGGGCTGGGCACCGGTCTTTGGATCCATGGCCATTGTCATAACGTCTTTCATATACTCATTCCATTTGGCAACAACCGGACTTTTTCCCTGAACTTCAGCCGCATAATCGGCCCCCTTCTCACATTCGTAATACCCAAACAATTCATTGCCCACATTCCAAATTGTGTAATTGCAGATACCTGCTTCTTTCAGGACGCTTTTCATTTCCGGCCATATTTCATCGTGCCGCTTCTTATACTCTTCCAGCTTTCCCTCATGAACCATGGCTTTCCACGCATATCTTTCCATACTGCGCACACTCTCCATCCTGCTTGGATTGTACTTCTGCTAAAAGGAAGTCTTTTTATTTCACATCGGCAGACAATCCTTGCGAATATTTTGTTCCATAACGTTCTTCCTCAATCTGCTCCAGTGTCTTGCCACTCGTATCCGGTGCTCCGATTGTCCCAATGAGCAAACTGATGGCCGCAAAAGCAACCATGAGCGCAACAGCATACCGGAAACCTAAACTTTCCATGATAATCGGAAAAGCAAAGGCCCAGACCGCGGCGGCAAAGCGCGTAACAAAGAAAGTAAACCCTTGTGCGGTTGCACGATAACGAGAAGGAAAGAGTTCACTGCACCAAAGCTGATAAAAGGCTTGCTGACCTGCTCCATTATTAATCCCCGCAAAAGCCGTAAAAGCAAAAACCATCCCCATTGTCATTGATTCCGGCGGCAAGAGCCACATAGACCAGCCTACAACGTAAATAGCGCCGATGACAAAATACAAAAGCTTACGGTTTATACGGTCGCCCAAACCCATAAAGATAAAAAATGTCGCTAAAATGGATATTACGAAAGACCCGACTTGCAAAGCATTACTCATCGCATTGGAAAGATTGCCGACATGTTCAAAGATATACGGCATAAAGAATCCCCAGGTGCTTGCGCATAAATTCCAGACAGCATACACTCCGCAAAGAAATAATACGGTTTTAAGATTAATTCCGCTAAACAGCACGCTATAGGAAATTTTCTGCATGCGCCCTTCGGCAAGCAATTCATTCTCCTTCTTCTTTGCTTCCTGCCAATCCTTAGATTCCGGCATCTGCAGCCGTTGATACCAAACCCATCCTGCGATAAGGATCAAGTGGCCGAATACCAGCCTATTTCCTAATAACCCCAAATTGTTTACAAAAACAGATAAGAGCAGCACAACCGCCGGTCCAAGCGCCCAGGCAAATTGCGCCGAGCCACAATGTCTGGCCCTGTTTTCCGCCGGGGCCTCTTCCGCAATCATCGTCCACGACGCCACGACATCAGCGCCTACGCCCAAACCTACAATAATATAACCGCATAAGAGCATCGGATAGTTCACACCAAAAACAATAAAGAGCATCCCGATAATATACACAAGCAGATCATAGGTATACACAAACTTGCGGCCATATTTATCACAAAGGCGGCCACCGATTAATGCCCCCACAGCAGCAGAACCGGCATTTGAGCTCAGAGCTCCCAAAAGCCCCAGTTGGACTCCGTCCATCCCCAGATAGGATTGCCACAAGCTTAAGCCCGCAGCCCCTGCTACAATGGAGCCGGCATCAATATAACTCGTCATAGCGGCAATTATCGTTTTTTTCCATGCCGAAGGTTCTTGTTTTACCATTGTCTTTACCTCTTTTCTCTTTATGAATAATTTCAATTACCAATAAAATCAGTATGTTCCGATAATTTAAGCTACAATGTCAGCCATAGAGAAAGGTTCGGGAAAGAGGGGATACCCCCTCATCTCCTTCCCATTTTTCTCAATCTAAAAATTCTTCTGCCAGGTCAATATTAAAATCTTTTGCTAAATCCCTGAATCCCTGTACAGGAATGGTTTGTCGTTTCCCGCCCATTGCCAGTACCTTTACACAAATCTCCGCCGATTTTTCCACTGTATCCATCAGACCGAAGGTGTTGTCAAAATCCTCGCCGGCGCAAAAAATGCCGTGATGCGCCCAAATTGCCACATCATACTTTTTCATCAACTTTCCTGTTGCTATGGCAATATCCCTGCCACCGGGAACCATCCAGGGAACAACGCCCACTCCATCCGGAAAAATAACCGGACATTCGGTCATCATTTCCCACAAGGCACGCGTAAACACTTTATCTTCCAGCGGGAGTACAAAAGTAAGCGCAATGATGTTGACAGGATGCGAATGATAAATCACCCGGTATTTCCCCTTGGTTAATTCTTTCTTAATACTATGATTCATCAAATGGGTCGGAAATTCGCTGGTTGGGGTCCCCCCCTTTTCTAGCCCCCAGACAATACTGTAATTTTCTCCTTTTTCATCAATGTACACTATTGCAATATTATCCTCGGGGCATAAACTCACATTACGCATAAATTTACCGCTGCCGGTTACCAGAAAATACTCCCCGCCTAGATTGGGCACGCTTACACCGATTGGCGTAAAGTGACTAGACGGTTTCAATTCGGACCGGATGGCAGTGACATCTTCCGGTTTTATGCGATAACTAAAATTTCCGCCGTTCCGTTCATGCCAGCCTTTCTTAAAACCATCTTCCGTAACCCGGATAAAACCCTCAACAAATTCCATCTCTGTAATCCTCATTTTTTATCCCCTTTTTGACAAGACCGTTTTTTCATACTCTTGTACGGCTTTTATCCAATTTTCCCTAACCGGCACATTGTGTTTTGCGCAAAAATAATCCCAAATATCGCCAACCGGATACAATTTCAATTCTTCCTGCAACGCCATCAATTCGGAAAATTCCCCTGTATTTTGCAATTCAGCCAGTTTTTGATGCGGTGTCAATAAAGCGTACAGCAGGGCCTTTTGCATGTTTCTCATACCAACCACCCAGGCCGCGATGCGGTTAATACTCGCATCAAAAAAATCCAAACCAATAAATACCCTATCCAGCGCGTCGCAACGGACAATTTCCTTCGCAATTTCTTTTGTTTCATCATCAAATAACACTACATGGTCGCTATCCCAGCGTACAGCCCGTGTTACATGCAGTGCTAGCCGGTCATAAAATAAGAGCATCGAAGGTATTTTGTCGGAAACGACTTCAGTTGGATGATAATGGCCGTTATCCAGCAAACACAGCACATCATTTTTTGCGGCATAATTTAAATAAAATTCATGTGACCCAACAGTGTAAGACTCCAGGCCAATACCAAACACTTTCGACTCTACACTGTCGGCAAGATACCGGGAATCCAGCTTCTCAGCGAAAATTTCATCTAAGGATTCTTTCAGCCGTTGTCTTGGACTCAAACGGTCTGCCGGAATATCTTTGTAACCGTCCGGAATCCAAATGTTGTTTAAAGCGACACCTCCCAGCGCTTTCCCAAAATATTCCGCAATTCGCCTTGAAGCTTTGCAATGGTCAATCCAAAACCTGCGAATTTCCTTATCCGGATGGGATAAAGTTAAGCCGTCAGCGGCTTTAGGATGGGAAAACAAAGTGGGATTAAAATCTAAGCCTAACCCCCTTTCTTTTGCGAACTGTACCCACGCTTCAAAATGCTTCGGCTCCAGTTGGTCACGCTCTACTTTCTCACCGGTAATAGCATAAGAAGCATGCAAATTAATCTTATGTTTTCCCGGTACCAGGCTAAGCGCCTGATCCATATCAGCCATCAATTCTTCCGGATTTCTCGCTTTTCCGGGATAATTTCCCGTAGCAGCAATACCACCGGATAATGCTGAAGCATTTTCAAAGCCGGAAACATCATCCCCCTGCCAACAGTGCATAGAAATTTTTACATTTTCCAGCTTTTTTAAGGCGGCCTCCACATCTACCCCCACATTCTTGTATAAATCCTTTGCAGCCTCAAATCTTGTCATTCAGCCTTCACTCCCCACTTTTTTTATTTCGAACGACCTCTTAATGATCTCCCTGGCTTCTCTAAGCTCATTAAGGTCTTTCGTTTTTAGCATTTGGACAAGGATATTCCCCAGAGCAGTTGCCTCTACAGGCCCCGCATAGATTTCCTTGCCTGTATAGTCGGCGGTAAGCTTATTTAAATAGTCATCCTTGCTGCCCCCGCCGACAATGTGGATTCGGGAATAGCTCTTACCGGTAATGTCCTCAATTTCCCGCACCGTGTCTGCATAACTCTTGGCCAGGCTATGGTAAGCACAAGCTAAAAGCTCACATTCGGTTTCCGGTTTTTCCTGATTTGTTCGTTCACAGTAGTCCTGCAAAGCCCGAATCATGCTTTTAGGCGCCAAAAAGGAGGCATCATTGACATCAACAACAGAAGAAAAATAACTACCCAATTTTGCCAACGTACACAGCTCATCAAAAGAATAAGGATGCTTAAACTCTTGGCGGATGGATTGTATCAGCCAAAGTCCCATGATGTTTTTCAGATAACGGTAACGATAATGATATCCGCCCTCATTGGTAAAATTTCTTACCCTGCTTTCTTCCGTGCAGTCCGGTATTCTGCGCTCAATTCCCATTAGCGACCAGGTTCCCGAACTCAGGTAGATATAGTCATCATCATTGGCCGGTACGGCCAAAATGGCGGATCCGGTGTCATGCGTCGCAGGCAGAACCACTTCCGTATTAAATCCCACCAGCTTCTGTACTTCTTCTGTCAAACACCCCACCACCGTTTTGGGTAAATGTATCATGCCAAACATCTGCTTGGGCAGGTCCAGCTTCTCCAGCAATTCCCAATCCCATTCCTGCGTATCGGCATGGACTAACTGGGTGGTTGTTGCATTTGTATACTCGTTTTTTATTTCGCCTGTCAATAAAAAATTTATATATTCGGGTATCATTAAAAAGTTTTTTGCCTGCTTCAATATTTTCGGATTCTGCAGCTTAACAGCATACAATTGATAAATCGTATTAAACGGCAATTTTTGAATTCCGTTTCGGTAATACAATTCTGGTTCACTGATGATTTCATAGACTTTTTTATCGATACCATGAGTCCGGCTGTCACGGTAGGCTACAGCATTACCTAACACCTCATGATTGTCATCAAGCAAGACAAAATCTACACCCCAGGTATCAATACCAATGCTCTTGGGAATACGGTTATAACGTTTGCAACAGGCAATCCCCTCCACCACTTCCTGAAAAAGACGCTTTACATCCCAACAGAGATGGCCGTTTTGTTCAATGAGTTTATTTTCGAAACGATAAATTTCCTCAATACAAACTTTTTGATTCTCAATCCAGCCCAGCACATGGCGCCCACTGGATGCACCGATGTCAACAGCCAAGTAATAGTTCTTCATCTTTCCCCTCCATTGCATTAATAAAATCCTAACCGAAATAATTATCCGAATCTTTTAAATCATCTTTCCGTTTGTATATTACCACATAAACAAATAAAAAACAATATAAATATTCTGTAATTTTCTTTGTTTATGTTGAAATTTCTTTGTTTAATTTATTTCTTTATGATTTATTGTTTCTTTTTTTGTCGCCTTTGTTGTTTTTTAAGCTAAAAACTTGTATACTAAAGTCAAATAATCGTATACACCGGACAAGAACCGCCCTTGCATTCGCTACAAAAGTACAGTGACAGAGGTGATTTTTATTTTAGGCCTAGAAAGACGCCAAAAAATTATGGAGTATTTAAAGCAAGACAGCAAGGTTTATGTGAATGAGTTAAGCAAGTTGTTTAAAGTAACCGAAGAAACCATCAGGCGGGATTTAGAGAAACTCGAAAATGAGGGCTTATTATATAGAAGTCATGGCGGAGCCGTATTAAAAGAACCCATCATAGAAGATTTGTCTTTTTCCAAACGGTCGGTAGAAAATTCCCCTGCAAAACAAATCATTGCCGATAAAGCCAGGCTGTTAATCAATGACGGCGATACGATCATGGTGGATTCCAGCACAACTGCCCTGGCGCTGATTCACCTCTTGGCAAACAAAAAAAATATTACTATTATCACCAATTCGATTAAGCTGTTAAACGATTTTGCCGATACGAATTTCACCATGATTTCCAGCGGCGGCGATTTACGGGCCCATTCCTTCGCCCAGGTCGGCACAGCGGCCTGCAAGACGCTCAGTCGTTACTACGTCGATTTCGCCATCATTAGCTGTAAGGGAATTGACCGGGAAAAGGGGATTATGGAATCCAATGAAGCCGAAAGCGATATAAAACAACAAATGATCCACCAGGCAAGGTCAACCCTTCTTTTGGTAGACCATTCAAAATTTGATAAAATCGCGTTTACAAAAACGCTTGATTTTGCCGATGTTGATTATATTGTTACCGATCAAAAACCGGATATAAACTGGATAAATTTTTTGAAAAAACATAATATCAAACTAATATACTAATAGCCAACAGTTCTTGGTAATGCTTCCGATGTTTTAACACAAAAGCGGCTTTCTTGCCTTAAGGCAAGAAAGCCGCTTTTGTGTTAAAACCGTTATTACCGTAAAAAAGTTGAACGGTTCATACTTTATCCGCATCCACAATAGGCTGATAAATATCTAATTCACAATAGTCGTCTTTCGACAACGCCGTGTCAATATATTCAAACCGGAAGGTATCGGCAAAGGTAAAGCCCGAGTTAAAAATCCATTTGGAATACATGTGAACCAGCAGCCGGCCAACCTGGCGGCCATTAAGATCATCGGGCCGGAAAAAGCCGACAAAACGAAATACTACATATTTATGAGCCGGGATGGAAACCACCTCCATCCCCTCCGGAACAGGCTCTACATCGTCCACCTGCACCGAAGGCATATAATAAATATAGCCGTTATTGTTAGCGCTCCAGTCCGTATAGCCGAAATATATCTGCGGATTGACGGCATTGGCGATCTTATTCCGTTGGTTATAAAAAAATTCCCGGCCGAAATGGTTGGCTACTTTATCACCCGATTTGCTCATAATTTTATGCTTGACACCCATAAGGTTAAATTTCTGCCGAAACACAAAAAAAGGTTTATAAATAATTGAGTTATTTACCGACATAATATCCTCAATATTGAGTTTCTCCTGAATAACAAACGACATTTGCTCGGAACGCACCTTCAGGGGCGTATACCCGAATTTCTTCCGGAACGCCCGGATATAGGACTGCTCGTAATCAAAACCATATTCCAGTGCGATATCAATAATCCGCATGTTAGTACCTGTCAATTCACCGATGCTGGAGGATAGTTTACGCGATTGGACATACTCCATCAAGGGTTCGCCGGTTAACGATTTAAAGATCCGGTGCAGGTGGTATTTGGAGATGCCACAGTGCGCAGCAATCTGATCCAACGTAATTTTTGCATATAAATGCTCTTCTATATAATGGATGCATGCCGAAATTGTCGCTTTTACGTCAATCATGTACTCACTCCTCATGAACCTGACACCGGAATCCCCCTGCGTCGACAGTCTCATTGATAGTCTTTAAAAATCAAAACTGCATTATGCCCGCCGAATCCGAAGGAATTGCTTAAAGCGTGCGTAATTTCCCCAGGCTTGCCATAATTAGGAATATATTGTAAATCACATTCCGGATCGGCCGTCCTATAATTAATAGTAGGCGGCAAATAGCTGTCTTTTATGGCATAAGCAGTCAGAATGGACTCAATGGCCCCTGCAGCCCCCATTAAATGTCCCGTCATAGATTTTGTAGAACTTACGGCAAGTTGATAGGCGTGTTCCCCAAATACGGATTTGATCGCGGCAGTTTCCGCTTTATCATTTAACCCGGTGGACGTCCCATGAGCATTGATATATTGAATATCACTCGGCTGTAAACCGGCATCGGCCAGCGCCAGCCTTATACAGTCCGCCGCTCCTTCGCCATTAGGAGTAACCGCTGTAATGTGGTAGGCATCATTTGTACAGCCATAACCTACAATTTCAGCGATAATGTTTGCCCCCCGTTTTAACGCATGATTTAATTCTTCGAGAATCAGGACGCCGGCTCCTTCTCCCATAACAAACCCATCCCGTTCTTTATCGAAGGGCCTGCTGGCCGTCGACGGGTCCGAATTGGTCGTCATCGCCTTATTGGCACAAAAGCCGGCCATCGCCAGACGGGTAATGGGCGCTTCCGTGCCACCGGCAATCATAATATCAGCGGCATTTCTCTGTATAATTTTATAAGCATCACCGATAGCATTTGCCGATGTGGCACAAGCGGTGACCACACATTCTACGATTCCCTTGATTCCATAGCGGATAGCCGCCATCCCGGCCGCCATGTTAGGCAGCATCATGGGTATCAGAAACGGGCTGACCCGGTTTGCCCCCTTCTCCAGAAGTACGTGATGCTGGCTTTCAAGTGTCTCCAGTCCGCCGATACCGGAACCGATGATCATGCCTATCTTTCCTTCTTTTATCCGTTCGCTGGAAATACACGAATCCTCCAGCGCCATCTGGGTTGCCGCTATAGCATATTGCGTAAACCGGTCCATTCTTTTTATCTCTTTCGCTCCCATAAAAGCGTGGGGATCAAAATCCTTGATTTCAGCCGCAACCTGGGTAGGAAGATCGGCCACATCAATCCGTTCAATCCGGCTAATGCCGGATGTGCCGTTCTTGACTGCCTGCCAAAGATTTTTTGCGCCTAACCCCAGGGACGTAACTGCTCCCATTCCCGTTATCACAACGCGTCGTTTCATGATTTCCTTTCCTCCATTTCTGTCTATCAATAATAAAAAAATTCAATTGAAAATCTCTTATTTAAGCTTTGGCTCCAGTCCAAACAATATAACTGTACCACAGATGATTCTTTAAAAATGAACAGCTATTGCTTTCAGAAACAACCCGCTCCAGTAAAAATAAAAAACACCCTTAACGTTTTACAGGGTTTCCCATACCTAACCTAAGAGTGTTCTAATGGATATTATTTATTGATTTTTAATAGCCCGGCCAGGTTGTCAATAATAACAACCTTAATTTTCCCTGCAATAAAGAGTTACGGAATTTCCTGCCGCTACCGTAGCACCTCGTTATATAATTGGCTTGATTCACTTTTTCCTAGATTGTGATGCTGTTTCGGCGAAACGCCAAACATCTTTTTAAAAGACCGGGTAAAATTGGAATAGTCATGAAAGCCGCTTTCCATCCAGGCCATAGTGACCGAATAACCGGCTTGCAGCATTTGGTTGGCCCTAATCAGTCTTTTCTGCAAAACATAATTATGGATGCTGTACCCGGTATGATATTTGAATTTGCGCATCAGATGATATTTACTGAGATAAAAAATTGCGGCTAATTTTTCAATGGACAAATCCTGTGTAAGATGACTGTCTATATATTGCAATATATTACAGATAGTTTCATCCCGCATAATACCGGCGGGCAACACCCCGGTCTCCCTGTTCAAAGCCATTCTGTTTAAATATACAATGAATTGTAAAAGCAACGAGTTAAGCAGGATTTGATTACCAAAACTCTCCTTCCGGCAGGCTGCATCCATTTGCTCAAGAATGGTTTTAACAATTCTTAGCATGTCCGGTGACATACTAAGTAAATTGGACTTTTGTTGATAGGCCAGTTCAAAACAAGTCAATAGATTATCACTTTCGGCATGGCAGTTCCGGAGAAAAGAAGGACTTACCCATAAAATCATACGCTTGTAAGGAACTGTTATATCAATAACCGGCTTATGAATGGCAGCATGATGAATCAGCAGAATATCCCATGGCTTTAGTTGATAAGCAACCCCTTCAATGCAGTACGTTACATTTCCGGAAAGGAAAATAACAACCTTATGAAAATCATGATAGTGGGCTTCAATCTGCAGTTGCTTAGTATCACATAAATTGAAAAAGTTGAAATCTCGCGAAAGGTAACCTCTTTTTTTATGGGGAAGGCACATCTCTGTTTCCATATACTCATACTCCCAAAGATCATTTATTTCCTTATTATTCGCCATAGCATCTTTTACCACCTTTTTTAGCAGGTTAAGCAATGTCCGCCTGTTTATTTCTCTATATAATGACATTAAAAGCAATAGGCAAAAGCAACTGGCTTTTCCTATCCAAGGAGGGCTTCACAATGAATATTGATTTTTATAAATATCATGCATTGGGCAATGATTATATTGTAATTGATCCCAATAAGACTAACCTGAACCTGTCCGAAAAAAATATCCGGCTGCTCTGCCACCGGAATTTCGGCATTGGTTCGGACGGCATTTTATATGGCCCATTTTTTCGCGATAACGCTATTCATTTGCGGATATTAAATCCGGACGGCCGGGAAGCGGAAAAAAGCGGCAACGGTATCCGAATCTTTGCCCGCTATTTATTTGACGCGGGTTATATAACCTCCAGCCCATTTGATTTAGTTACCGCCGGAGGGAAAGTAGGGGTTGAATTACTTGACACTAACGCCGGTTTAATCAGAGTGGATATGGGAAAGATTACCTTTAGCAGCTCTGAAATACCGGTAGCCGGCCCGGTTCGTGAAGTGCTTAACGAAAAGTTTCTGATAAGGGAAATACGAAATGAAGAATTAATTATCCATGAACAGCAATTAAAAATCAATTGTCTTTCTATCGGCAACCCGCATTGTGTCATCCTTTTAGATGAGATTTCCCGGGAACTTGCAGAGCGCTTGGGCCCTGTTATTGAAAATAACAAACTTTTCCCGAATCGAATCAACGTGCAACTTATGAAAATAATTGACCGGAATAATATAAGGATAGAAATTTGGGAACGGGGAGCAGGGTATACGTTAGCCTCCGGCAGCAGCAGCTGTGCTGCGGCAAGCGTCGCCTATAAGCTCGGTTTAGCCGATGAAAATATAAATGTCCATATGCCCGGTGGAACCATTGCCATTAAAATCGCACCGGACGGTCACGTATACATGACCGGGTCCGTGACAGCGGTAGGCAAAGGATGTATCGGCGAAGATCTTCTGGCGCAGCAAGAACCGGAGGTTTTATTGCAACATTTATAACTTAATACCCGGTGCCGTAATAATAAAGACTTGCCCTAACCGGCAAGTCTTAGTCGTGCAATCTGTTTTTTGCCGCCCTTATCTACAACCTCGGCAATCATACTATTCTCTTACAAAGCACTAATCTTTTTTGGCATTATTATCATTACGTCCTCGTTATATGGCCTTATGCATTCCGGTATATCTTGCAGGCTTTTAGCCGACACTGGTAATAGACCACGCAGGAGGCCGGCTTATGTATTGTATTCTTCTCCTTAAATGCATCCTCAGCGGCTTTTTTCTGGCAGTGCCAATTGGACCGGTCAACCTGATATGCATCAGGCGCACGTTGACTGAAGGACGCCTGTCCGGCTTAATCGCAGGCGCAGGTGCGGCAGCGGCCGATGCGCTATACGGCTATGCTGCAGCAGCAGGGCTAAGTATTTTGACCAATTTTATCCAGCACAACCATGCAGCTCTACGTTGGCTGGGAGGAATATTTATTATTTATCTTGGCTTTCGATCACTTTATGCCGCTCCCTGTATTTCCATTAACGAAAAACAGTCCATACAAAATTTAACCAAACTCTTCTCGGAAGTTTTTCTCCTGACTTTGGCAAACCCCGTCACTGTCTTTGCCTTTATTGCCGCATTTTCTTCACTTGGCATCGCAACGCTGATAACCACTTTGCCACCAATTATTTTAGCTTCGTTAGGGGTTTGGGCAGGCTCCTTGCTTTGGTGGATTACCCTGACAAGTATTATCTGTTATTTTCGCACAAAAATAACAGTTACCGTCATCATGGCAATAAACAGAATATCCGGTCTCATTATCATTTTATTAGGCATAGTTTCCATTGTGAAATTTTGACCGGCTTTAGGTCTTCCCGCCTCTCTCCCCTTTATAATTGGGCAAACTTTCCGGCATAAGTCACCCCTCTGCCTTCCACTGAAATCTTTTATTGAACTGCTTTTAACAGCTAAAAAACAGTAAGGTGAACGCTAAATAATTCATTTGCAGATTTTGAGACTTATCCCTGGATAAGTCTCTGCATTGTTTTAGTGAACCTTTTCTGAAAAACAAAAAAAAATCAAACAAATAACAAAATCTTGCAGGATTCGCCATTTTTATGTATAATATTTATCTATAGATAATATTTATTAATTAATATTATCTATAGATAGGTTGCTTGGCTTAATTCATAAACATCATTACTATTTGAATCAAGAATCAGCAACATATATATCACTACTAGGAGGAGTATCATGAACTGGTTAAATCATTTAAAAGTAGCACAGAAATTATTAATATTAATTACCCTGTTTATTTTTGCTTTATTAAGTGTGGGCGGCACAGGATATTATTATCTGCAAAAAACCAGCAATGCCATGAATGCAATGTATGCCGAACGTTTATTAGCGGTCGAATGGATCAATGATAACCGGGCTCATGCACGGGCTATAGAAGCCGATATCCGGGCCCTGATACTGGCAAAGAATGGAAAAGAAAAATTTTTAGCCGATCTTAACAAACGCGCAGAATTATTTGACAAAAATCTTAGTCAATACGAAAAACTGCCGCTAAATGCAACAGAACAAAATAAAATAAAAGAACTGCGTGACCAACTAACCAAATACCGCGAAGCACGCAAACCGGTACTGGAACTCGCTTTGCAGCAAAAAAATGACGAAGCTTACATGCTATATGAAAAGCAGGCGGAACCGCTGGCTGCAGCTTTTCAAAAAACCTTGATTGAAATGGGCGATTTAGAAAAAAACGCAGCCGAGCAGATGAATATTCAAAACAAAAGTGAATTTTTAAGGGCAGTTTTCCTCTTCTCAGGCATTATTGTTTTTTCCGTCACGATCGGCTTGTTATTAAGCTGGACAATCGTTAAGCAGATTTTAAAACGGCTGCATGATGCCGTCACCTTTTTAAGCGATATCGCTGCAGGCGATTTTTCTCAAAACGTCAAGGCAGAGAATTTACAAGACCAAAGCGAATTTGGCACCTTGTCGCAGGCGGTTGATAAAATGAATCAAAATATCCGGGCTTTAATCAGACAAATTTCCCATACTTCCGAACAACTGGCCTCCTCTTCGGAAGAGTTAAATGCCAGTGCCGAACAATCGGCGCAGGCCTCGAACCAGGTGGCTGAATCCATTACCGAAGTGGCCACCGGCGCTAATCAGCAACTTCATTCCGTCAATTCCACTACCGGTATTGTCAACGGTATAGCCAACGAAATGCAGCTAGCGGCACATAACGCAGTCAATGTCGCGGCAGCGGCAGAAAAAACCTCGCAAACAGCAACCGACGGTGACCACGCTATCCATCAGGCAATCGTACAAATGAATGTCATTGAGGAAAAAACCAATGCAACCGCCGCAGTCATTACTGATTTAGCGGAGAAATCCACGGAAATACAACAAATTGTTGAAACTATCTCCGCTATTTCCGGTCAGACTAACTTACTCGCGCTGAACGCGGCCATTGAAGCCGCCCGGGCCGGAGAAGCCGGCCGGGGATTTGCCGTCGTCGCTGATGAAGTGCGTAAATTAGCCGAACAGTCGGCGCAATCGGCCAAAAATATCGCTAACCTGATTGCCGAAGTCCAGCAGAAAACCGGCAGCGCCGTTACCAATATGCAGGACGGTATCAAAGAAGTAAAAGCCGGTTCCCAGGCCGTTGACCGTGCAGGCGCCAGCTTCCGTGAAATCTTACAAATGATTAAAAACATATCGCAGCAGGTGACAGAAATTTCTTCTTCCATTCAGCAAATCTCCAGCGGCAGCGAACAAATGGTAAATGCCGTACAGGAAATCAATCATGCGGCTAAAAATACTGCGGAACAGACTCAGACCATATCAGCAGCCACCGAGGAGCAATCGGCATCCATGGAAGAAATTGCAGCCTCCAGCCAACACCTGGCCAACATGGCGGAAAATCTGCAAAACGTCATCCGCCAGTTCAAAATCTAACCTCCTGCTCTAGACAGTCAGATTCATCCGGCTAAGCCATGACAAAACCTTTCCTCATGGCTTAGCTTTTTTACTGCACTCGCGTTTTTGGCAATAAAAAGATTCTCCCTATTCCAGACAAGCCGGCCATTATTCCCAAACACGGCTTTAAACCGGCTTTCCCAAATGATTCAATAACGCGGTCAGGTTGGTGTCCAGCCGTCCACCGCTTCGTATCGTCTGCCGGATACCGGTCAATACATGATCCAGCTGTTGCAGCACCAACAGATTATCCTGTTCCTGCCTTGAGGTTTCCAGTACATTTTGAATTCCGCCATTACCAATGACGATACGGCGTTTTCCCAGCAGCGCCAGGTACGGATCATGAGTGGCCATCAATACGATTTTTTGTTGATTTACCAGCAGAGACAAAGCATTCTGGCGGTCAATGCCTGCGTTTTCAATTTCATCAATTAATACGATGGGGGAAGTACTTAAAAACGCGGTGTCAGCTATCATCAGCGCCCGGGATTGTCCGCCGCTAAGAGAAGTAATCGGCGTATCAGCTTGAAAAGGCTCACCTGCCAAACGGTTGGCTTCATTGAGAATGGTATCGGTCACTGCCGGAACATCTTCCCTCATCCTGCTTTCCGCATGCATGGCAATAAATTCCCTGACCGATAAATCCATAATAAAATTCATATTTTGGGACAATTGCGCTACCAGTTTGCGTTCTACGGAAAAACGCATTTCCGGCGGCGGAATTTTCCCATTTAACAAAATACGGCGGCCGGTAGGCGTATCTTCCTGGGCCAGCCATTCGATATCGGCTAGAAGTCTGCTTTTCCCGGCCCCGGTCGGCCCGACAATACAAACAATATCACCCGCCCGAACGGTGATTTCACAATCTTCAGGATTTCCCGCTTTATCTTGTCCACCAATAATAGTGATAGCTTCAACGCGGTCCACCGCCTGTTCCTGCAGCTGCTGCATAAAATCCAGATACAGATCGAGCTGGACCGACAGATCTTCGCGGCGGAATCCCCGGCTTTCCAACAGGCTGTCATCTAGTGCGGCAAAATATTCGGCTATCGAACCATGCTCCCACTGCCGATAGTCGCCAAAGGCCTGAAGGAAATCCCGGGCATGAGGATAGCGATTACACAATTCCTTCAGAGATATCTCGCTAACAAACCACTTCATTATGATCCATCTACCCTCCCCCTCATGCTACCAAAAAGTCCCTCCAGAATCCGGCTTTTCAGTCTACATATTCATCTTACGGACATTGCCCATTTGATAGTTCTCACCAATCCGTGTCTGTCCCAGACAATAGGAACAAGTTGCCGCCGGCAGGGAGAAGCGCAACATACGTCCGGACAGTTCTTCCAGATCACCCGCCTTTTCCCAGAGAGTACCGGCTTCATAGGCCCCCTGTCCGGTAAGGCCGTTGACATGTAAAATGATAGCTCCCGGATTGACCTGCTTAACCCGGAAGGTAAAGACTTCCCGTTCCGCCTGCGATACGATGTCGCCCTTCGTGATGATGATCATATCCGCCAGCTTCAGCATCGGGCCCACTTTCTTCGGTGCATGGACACCGCTTAAATTATCAATGATACAAACCGCCTTTACCCCGCGGATATGCGGAGCACAGCGGTTGCATAACCCGGCGCTTTCGCTGATCAGGAAATCAAATTTATTTTCCCGGCCCCATGCCAGACAATCCTCAATATTGCTGACAAAGAAATGATCGGGGCAAAGATTGCCGGAAAGGCCGACTTTTACCGGGATGGCTTTCCGTTCGTACAAGTCCCGGTCCTGCGTAGAAAGGCAGTCAAATTTTACGACTCCGACCCGTTTCCCTGTCGTCATCAGAGTACCGGCCACTTTGATAATCACGGCTGTTTTACCGGAAGCCGGCGGCCCGGCCACGGTGATTACTTTCATTCCGCCACCTTCTTGTCCGCGCGTTCCGCTTGCTGCACGGCTAAAAAATCGGCATTTAATTGCTCAATCAACTGTTCAATATTCTGCTGTTTAACGAAATTCCAGCCGATCCACTTTAATCGGGCCTCCGATGGTATGGCCCAACTGGCCTCCGGGTGAATAGCCGGAAAAGAGGCTCCCGCACAAATCCGGGCAATACGCGGGCCGGTCAGGCACTCTGCCAGTTCCCGCACGGTCTCCAGCTGGTCTTTTTTCACCAATACCAGGATCGGATAAGCAAGTGCCCCTTCTTCCGGCCATATAATTTCCAAATGCGAGTGATTCGCTAAGGTCCTGGCGAAAAAATAAGGCATAATGTGAATCGGCGGAATCTGAGGCCGGCTGCTGCTTAATTCTCTGACCATTTCCGCGGGATGCAGCCCGTATTTGACTGCCTTAGCCAGTTTAGCCAAGCCCTCGGCGCCATAGTCCTTATAATAATTTAACTGGACAATATCACAGAAACTCCCCTTATGCCCGCGAATAACCACTTTCCCTTCATATGCAGGCTGCAGAATATTCCCCCAGGATTGCGGAGCCGGCACCTCTCCCAAACGCCGGATATCAGCCACCATAACCAACGCATTGGCCGCAATGACGGAAAAATGCCCGTCGGCGTCAACCAGTTCGGTTCCGGTCAGCCTTCTGTTCACATCCTGATTGGGTACTGCAGTAAATATGCCGGTTTCCACAAAACGCTCGACAAATTCCCGCAGCATAAAATGAAATCCGGTAAGTAAAATAATATCCGGTAACTCATCCGGCTCCGTAAAGTACTTTACATAATCCAGAAATTTGACCGGATGATCCGCATTTGATTCAATGCAAACATTCAGTTTTAGGCCTTTCTTTTCCTGCAGCCGCTGCAGCACATCGCTCAATTCGGTTTCAATAGGCACTTTGAGCGGACAAGGCAACAGCGCCAGCAGATTCAGCCGGCCAACATGGCTGCCAGGGCCTGCCCCCACAGCTAACCCTGCGTTTTCCGCTTCCTCTATTTTTTGCTCCAGAAGAGGCAGAAACCACCGCTCCTGAATATGTTTTGCCTGTAAAGCCGTTCTCAATTTCAGCATCGCTCCCCACTGCCGCAGTACCGCATCATCCGCAAAGGGAGCAAAACCATTATGGACAAACACCTCTCGCGTGTTTGGATATCTTGTCATAATATCATAGATATTCCATTCTGTTATATGCTTCGGCACACTACCGCCCTCCCTTGTCCTTTCCTACTAGCATATGAAAAACCTTGCCCAAATAACCCGGCAGGTAAAACAAAAAGCCAACCAACAAGGAAGGTATCCCTTGTTGGTTGACAATACACTGTCAGCAAATCTTTTTACCCTCATACTACTATAAAACCCTGGTTACGTCAATCAAACATCACCCGGTAATTTTGGTTATTCCGGCACGAACAAGCCGGTGACGATTCTTTCACTTTCTCCTTCTTGTTCACAAAGAAATCATGATCCTTTTATCAAAAAAACATGGCATTTTCATAACCAATGACAACTTTTTTATTTACACCGCAAAACTTTTGGCGATAATCTTTTCCAAATCCTCCCGGGCAGGCTTCCGGATGGTATTTAACAAATTCTTAGCCTGCAATGCCTTGGCACTGAATCGCTGCGCCTCTTGTTTGCTGATGGTTTCTTTTTCCTTCAGCAATCTGTCAAGGCAAACTTTTAACTCACTTAAGTTTTTCATGCCCAGCAGGCCTGTAATTTTTTCTACGGCATCGGCATGGTGGCAAGCAATAAATTCCAAATATTCATGCATCAACAGCCCATTGGCCCGGCCATGATCAATATCTTTGAAATACGTCAGCGAATACCCCATGGAATGAAGCGCCGTGGTACCGGTATGGGCAATGACCATGCCTGCCAGCATGGAAGCATACAGCAACTGCTCCCTGACGGCAAAGCCCAGCGGCCCTTTATCCAAAAGCGGCAGGCACTTACCAATAATCGCCATGCTTTCGGCTGCCAGTATATTGCTGACCTCTGTAGCTTTCACCGAAAGATAGCCCTCCACAGCATGAGACAAAGCATCAACGGCTGTATTAATGGTTACAGGGACAGGCAGCTTTTCCGTATAACTTGCATCAAGAAAAGCTATCCGGGGAAAGATCGCTTCGCTGGCAATACTGCTTTTGGTTTCCAGCCGGTCGTCAGTCAAAATGGAATACTGCGTGACTTCGCTGCCGGTGCCTGCCGTAGTCGGAACGGCAACAATCGGTAAAACCGGATTTGCATAGGGTCCGGAAAACAGGGTTTTGTCATCCAGTTCATTGAAAGCAAGGACAGCAATGGCTTTGGCAGCATCCATCGCTGAACCTCCGCCAATGCCAATGACAAACTCCGCCCCAAATTCTTTTGCCGCCCTGGCGCCATCCCTTGCTGTGGCAAGGGATGGATTGCTGTTAATCCTGTCAAATACACAGTAAGCGATCTGCAGGGAATCAAGTGCTGCTTGTACATCATGCAGCGAGCCATTGGCTTTCGCCGACTTTTTCCCGGTTATAATCAATGCCTTATTTCCCAGTGTTTTTAACTGAGCGGCATGCTCCACAATACAACCTTTGCCGCTACACACTTTCGTGGGCATAAAAAATTTCATCATTAGCTATCCTCTCCTAAACAACTACAATATATTGGCCGGTAACCACTCCGATGGCTAACAGCTAAGAATGTCATACGTATTATACCTACGCATCCCGATTATATCACTTGCCCGTTTTTACCGTCTATGTTCCGGCGCATGAATTCCATTGTGCCCGCCGGCAAAAATTTGCGGATAGTTATTATGCCTGGTAACTAAAACACACAGGTTCCTGGAAGGACCCTGTGTGTTACCTATCAATATGGGTTCCTACACCCTGACAGCAACTTGATATCAGGCAACAACTTTATCAGCCAGACGCAAAAAAGCGCGTATTGCCGTTTCCAATGCTTCATCCGCAGTGTTTTCCTGTTTACAGTGTGACAGGCCACGCTCGGACATAGCAAACATCATTACCGTGGGAACAATTTTTGCCATTTCAGCCGCATCGTGCAACGGGCCGGAATAAACCGTGGTCGCTTCGCCGCTTTCTTCCTTTACTGCTTCTTGGCATAATTTAGTCAGCCGTTCATCAAAAATAGTCGGAGCTATCGCCCAGATTTTTTCCCAGGACACGGATACCCCCTGATCACTGGCTGCTTTTGCGGCAACTGCCTGTGCTTCTGCATGCATTTTAGCCAATGCCTCCGGATCAATTGACCGCTGATCCAAAGAAATCACACACTCTTCCGGTACAATGGTTACCACATCAGGCTTAACGCTTACTTTTCCGACAGTACAAACAGCATCATATTTTAATGCAATTTGCTTAAATGCCAGGGAAGCCTGAGCCGCTGCCAGGAACGCATCCTGCCGCATCAAGGTGGGAAATGACCCGGCATGCGCTGCCTGCCCCTTGAAAGTGATATAATGACGTTCGCAGCCAGTAATACCGTAAACACACGCTACATCTTTTTTCATGTTTTCTAACACAGGGCCCTGCTCAATGTGCAATTCCAAAAAAGCTTTAATATTCTTTTCTTTGAGTTGTTCGTGGGCGCGTAAAAGCTCATCCACTTTTACACCATGGTCGGCTAAAGCATCCGTTAGTTTCACTCCGAGATTATCCACCCGGTGAATAATCTCGGCAATATCTAAAGTGCCGCTGGCCGCTGATGAACCGATCAGGCTGCGGCCAAAACGCGCTCCTTCCTCATCCGCCCAGTTCACGGCATAGAGGGTATGCCTGGGAGCAGTTCCCTTGCCGTAACGACGCAGCACCTCCAGCGCCACTACCGCCCCTAATGCGCCATCCAGCCAGCCGCCGTTAGGAACACAATCCAAATGGCTACCGATAGCCACTGCCTCGGGGCCGTTCCCCGGAATTTTCGCCCAAGTGTTCCCGGCAACATCTACCGTTACTTCCGCTCCGGCTTCTTTTGCTTTAGCGGCAAACCAATCGCGCGCTTTTTGCCAGACAGGCGTCCAGGCCACCCGCTGGGCTCCATTTTCATCGGAAGTCATAGCTGCCAATTCTCTTAAATCAGCTATAACCCGTTTTGCTCCCTCCACTAAATTGCCATTCATATAACTTATTCCTCCTTAATGGGTGCAATGAAAATATAGTCAGCGACACTTAGCCCTGGCATATTTTCATTTCGATAATTTGCCGGGGACATACAATGCTGCACAGCGAACAGCCGTCGCATTTGTTCTGATCAATTCTAACACCATCCTGCACAGCATAAATGGCCTCATACCCCGATTCGTTACAAACAGTCGCACATTTCTTGCATACTATGCACGCATCGGCAGCAACAATTTCCGCTCTGGCCACCGTTTGCCGGCTCAGACTTTCATGAGCGACCATCTTTTGTGCCGCCAAACCGCAAATCTCACTGAGACTGTTGATATCTTTGCGCTGCATGTATGCTTTCAATCCCTTAAGCATGGGCTGAATAACCGCAAAGCCGTTCAGCATGACTTCCGTACAAACCTGGACGGCTCCTGCTCCGACCGTAATATATTCAATGGCATCCTGCCACCGGCCTATACCGCCGATCCCATGGACGGGAATCTTGCCACCCTGAGAAATTTGCGAAACGCAGCGCAGGCCAATTGGTTTTACCGCCAACCCGGAATAACCGCCATAAGTGGAAAACCCTCCGACATTGGGTAACGGTTCAAAGGTTTCAATATCAACCCCGATTAGCGATTGTACGGTATTGATAGCGGCAAGGGCATCGGCCCCGGCGTCCAGAGCCGCCCCGGCAATAACCCGGATATCCGAGACATTAGGGCTTAGTTTGACAATAACCGGAATACCGACGGCTTTCTTAACCCAACCGGTAATCAGGGCCGAAATGTGTGGATCCTGACCGATGGCGGCGCCCATCCCCCGTTCCGGCATTCCGTGAGGACAGGAGAAATTAAGCTCCAGCGCATCGGCCCCCGCTGCTTCCATCGCCCTGGACAAATCCTGCCAGGATTTCTCCTTTATATCTGCCATGATACTGGCGATCAGCACTTTTTGAGGATACTCTTTTTTCAGCTTCCCGATTTCCTGAATCCAATAAGCGGTATCCCGTTTACTCACCAGCTCAAAATTCTCAAAGCCAATAACCGATCCTTTACGGTCACGCAGGACGCCAAACCGCGGGCTCACATCCTCAATACTCATTTCATCAGGCTTAACGGTTTTAATGACCGCTCCGGCCCAGCCTAAGTCAAATGCTTTTCTGATAAAATTCCCATCTGCAGTTGGCGGTGCAGATGCCAAGATAAATGGATTTTCAAATTGAAGGGTTCCTACTGTTACCTTCAAATCAACCGGATTTGCACTCATGAAATCACCCTTCAATATCATATTAAATAATCAGAGGTGCCGAACGTTTAACGAACTTCCCTGCTCCTTTTTCGCCCAGGAACCGGCCGTTCTCAACCACCACCCTGCCGCCGGCAATGGTTATAACCGGATATCCTTTCACCCGGATCCCTTCATACGGGGTGTAGTCCACATTTTCATGCAGGATTTTTTGGCGGAGAATCAGTTCTTTGTCCGGATCAAATACTACAATATCGGCATCCGAACCGATAGCAATAGTCCCTTTCCGGGGATACATGCCAAAAATTTTAGCCGGATTGGCTGCCGATACTTCCACCAGCTTTTGCAGCGATATCTTTCCTTCCGCAGTGCCTACTCCATATAGCAGGGGCATACGGGCCTCAATGCCCGGAGCACCGTTAGGAATTTTACCAAAAAAGTCACGTCCCATTTCCTTTTGTCCTTTGAAAAAGAAGGGACAATGGTCGGTGGCAACTACCTGCAAATCTCCCTGAGCCAGGGCTCGCCACAAAATTTCATTATTGTCCCTCGTCCGCAAAGGCGGTGACATAACATACTTGGCACCGTGAAAATCCGGTTCACGATAGTTGTCCTCCGACAACAACAAATACTGCGGACAGGTCTCGGCCATTACCGGCAATCCGTCCTCACGGGCCCGCTTTACTTCCTGCAGAGATTCCTTGCAGCTAAGATGTACGATATATAAAGGAGCCTGCGCAATTTGAGCCAGTTTAATGGCGCGTCCGGTGGCTTCCGCTTCGGCTAACGCCGGACGGCTCAGCGCATGGTATATGGGTTCCGTTTTCTGCTCCGCCTGGAATTTTTTAACCAGATAGTCAATAATATAATAATTTTCGGCATGAACGCAAACCAAACCGCCATGCTCACGGGTGACATGCAGGGCTTTTACCATGGTATCGTCATTAACCCGCAGACCATCATACGTCATAAACAATTTAAATGAAGAGTACCCTTGCTCTATGATTTCCGGCATTTCTGCCAGTACGGCATCATTCAAATCGGTAATGGCAATATGCAAACCATAATCAATCACTGCCTTACCTGCCGCTTTTTCCTGCCACACCTCGGTTGTCTGCTTGAGTGACTGGCCTTTTCCCTGGATGGCGAAGTCGACAACAGCTGTCGTGCCGCCAAAAGCGGCGGCTATGGTTCCGCTGGCAAAATCATCGCTGGCCACCGTACCGCCGAAGGGCATATCCAGGTGGGTGTGTACATCAATGCCGCCCGGCAGCAAATACTTACCGGAAACATCAATAAACTTCTTAGCCGGAAAACTAATATCCCGGCCAAGCAAAACCACCCTGCCATCATGGATGGCCACATCGGCGGTATATATATCACTGGCTGTAACAATCTGACCGCCCTTTAAAATAAGATCAAATTCCAGCATAATACAAATACATCCTCCACCTGTTTTTATTTTTCCGCTGAAGGTACTACAGCGTTAAAATTCTCCGCCATGGTGCGCATCAAAACGACATACATGGTAAAGGCTACGCCAAAACCTACAAACCAGGAATAGTTAAACAGCCATTCTACAGCCGGAATAAATTTACCCACCAAGGCTACACCCACGCCGGCAAACAGTGCCAGTACGGCTGCCAGGTTAAAACCACCGCTGTAGGTATATTCTCCTTCGGTCTTATATAAATCGCCCAGATTAAGTTCCCGTTTACGGATAATAAAGTAATCGGCAATCATGATTGCGGCAATCGGTCCAAGAAAGCCGGAATAAACACCCAGCCAGTTGAAAATATACATGCTGGGGTCGGACAACAGTTTCCAGGGCATCATCAAAATACCCAAAATACCGGTAATTAACCCACCCATTTTAAAAGAGATGTGTTTCGGAGCCAGATTCGAAAAGTCATTGGCCGGAGATACAATATTGGCAGCAATGTTAACGGACAGTGTCGCAATCATAATACCGATTAGCGACAGAATTAATACCAGCGGATTAGAAAAATTCAGCAACAAATCCACCGGATCCCAGATAGCTTTACCATAAACGGCAACCGTTGCCGAAGTAATAATAACGCCCATAGCCGAAAAGATGGTCATTGTCGGCGGCAAACCGATAGCCTGTCCAAGCATTTGTTCTTTCTGCCCTTTACCGAAACGGGTAAAGTCAGGAATATTTAAAGATAAGGTTGCCCAAAAGGCAATCATGCCGGTTAAGGAAGGAACAAATACCGGAAAGAATTGATCGAAGGTCGCTAATTTCCCCGGTGTTTCCAAAATAGGACCAAAGCCTTTTGCCTCTCCTACGATCCAGACCAACAGGACAAAGGTCATAATCAATACCAATGGCGCTGCCCAGTTTTCAAATTTACGGATAGCATCCATTCCTTTATAGATCAGCAAAATATTCAGGCCCCAGAAAAATAAAAAAGTGATCAGTGAGGGTAAACTCAGGCCGGCAAACATAAAATCTCCGCCAAAGGTTTTCCAGGCCGGAAACAGGGCCACCAGAAAATTATTAATGGCAACACCGCCGATAAAGGCGTTGATGCCAAACCAGCCGCAAGCGACACCGGCCCGCAATAATGCCGGAATATTGGCTCCCTTGGTACCAAATGCGGCTCTTGCCAGAACGGGAAAAGGAATACCGTATTTGGTACCGGGATGGGCATTTAAAATCATCGGTATAAGTACAATAAGATTACCTAAAGTTATCGTAAATATTGCCTGCTGCCAACTCATTCCCAGTGCGATCAATCCGCTTGACAACATATACGTCGGAATACAATGGGCCATGCCAATCCATAAGGCTGCAAAATTATAAGTCGTCCATTTTCTGTCTTTTAATGTAGTCGGCGCTAAATCTTCATTGTATAAAGGGCTGGCAGAAACGTCTTCAGTAAGTTCAACCATTTTTTCTTTTAGCATTTTATCCCTCCTAATAAAAAATTGATATATTGGGTTCAACAAATCCTCTTCCTTTCACCAAGTAGCCGCTAATCACTTCTGCTAATCACCTCCAAAAACAGTTAGGCGCTCAAGGATTCTTAATCCCTGAGCGCCATTGCCCATATAACCGCAAGATCAAACAGCTGTATTGAATTGCCTTGATTATATCATTTGTCTTCCGGAGAGTCTATGTTCACCTGCATGAATCGTATTGTGCAAAATGACGAACGTCGGCCATAATTATAAATTAAGAATTTTTCCGATCACCATTGCCGCCTGAATCGTCATCCGTTCCTCCACATGGTCAAAATTAACCCCTAATATTTCCGCTGCTCTTTGTATCCGGTAACGCAGCGTATTCCGATGGATGAACAGCCGTTCCGCCGCCTTAATGCCATTACCGTTCTCCTTTAAGAAAATCCACACCGATTCCAGCAAACTTGTCTCAAAATTTTTATCATACTCGACCAGTTGGTCTAATGTTTCATGATAGAAATTTTCTAACTTCTGGACGTCATGCGTATTGAAAAGCAGTTTCAAAAGCCCCAGTTTTTTAAATTCGTAGACGGTTTTATCTTTAAATACATTCACACATTGTAAAGCCCACAGCGCTTGTTCGTAACTTATGCGTAAGTAATCAACATCCACATAACCGGAGCTAATACCAGCCTGCAGCGCAAGTCCATTTGCCCCGGCCTTTGCAATGATGCTTTCCGTCAAAAATTTCACCTGATTGCTTTTAATATTAGTAAAAATAACGGCAATCTCTGCTTGGTCTATCATTAAGAGTCTGGCAATATAAGGCTGATGCTGTACGACCTGATCGCATATCAGACGCCGGAGATACACTCTGCCATAACTGTCATCCGCCCTGTCCTCGCTCGCCACCATATTCACCAGTCCGCTGACCACCTTAAATTTCACCATATGAAAACTCCTGATTTGCAGGACTTTATTGTTTTTATGAACCTTTCTTAAAAATAAATCAACATCCTGTACTGTTTCTTCTACCCACTGATCCTTGGCCAGCAGCCTGCTTAAATCTCTGGTGACATCGGCCAGCTTCACTTCCCAGGGTAGTGAAAAAACAGGAAATGCCAGTTCGTCAGCCGTTTCTTTTACACCCTCCGGGACACGGTCAATATAAGGGCCGATATTAATAATCAGCGCAGCCAGCCTCTTGCTGCTTAGCTCCCGGATTAATGTAGTCCAGTAGTCACTGTCAGGGACAGAATTAACTCCCGTGGTAGCCACAATGTCACCGCTTTGCACCCAATTGGCAATATCAGGCACATCACTGACATGGATCCAGCGAACGACCCGTCCCAATCCCGCCTTGCCACCGATCAGCTCCGCTCTCTTAAAAGACTCAATTTTTAAAATATCCCGGCATAATACAGTCATAAACAGCCTCCTTTCAAAAAAACAAAAAGCAAAGCTGCGCCAGCAACATTGCTTTTTGTTTACACGATTCTATTATTGTATCGGATTCTTTGATTACAATTTTATTCTTTGCCAGGCACGAAGTCAATCCAAACCGAAGATAATACATTTTCGTCTTTCATTTTTCTATCCGCCAAACAATGAAAAAGCCAGATTAACTACCTGTAAATCCTATGCAAGTAACCGCTTCTTTTCCCAGAAAATCATTTTACTACCCCTACCGATTTCAATACCTGTGAAATACTGGCCGCACTTTGCTGCAATTTTTCTATCTCTGCTGCCACCAGCGGTACCGTCAGCCGTCTTTTAACCCCCTCGCGGGTAACCTGGCAGGGCAGGCTGAGAGCAACATGATCTAAACCATATTCGCCTTCCAGCGTTGTGGAAATCGGGAAAATACTGCCTTCATTATATAAAACCGTCCTGGCCAGCCGGCAGGCAACGATGGCAATGCCGGAATTGGTACATCCTTTAAACTGAAGAACATCATAAGCGACATTGACAACCTCTTTGCCCAGCTTTTCCGTATCCAGCGGCGCGTCAGGTTTAAAATACTCATCCAGTCTGTCGTAGGGTATGCCTGCCACCCTGACCAGACTCCAGGCTGGGAAAGCCGAATTCCCATGTTCCCCCAGCATATAACCATGCACATTTTTCGGATCAACTGCGTATCTGTTTGCCAGGATTCTCCTGAGCCGCGCTGTTTCCAGCATGGTTCCCGTCCCAAATACTTTGTGCCTGGGATAATCAAACAGATTCTGCGCACAATACGCCACCACATCCAGCGGATTGGTAATCACGATAATAACCGCTTCCTTGGTGTAGCGGGTAATCGAAGCCATTACCTCTTTAATCGTTTTGACATTTCTGTCGGCAAGCAATAACCGGTCCATTTTTTCACCCGGCATAATGCTGGGACCTGCCGCAATAATAATGACTTTGGCATCACGGCACTCCTCATAGCCGCCGGCATACACCTTCACGCTCGGACTGTAGGTAAACGGCGTGCCGTGGCTGGCGTCCAAAGCCTCACCAACGGCTTTTTTCTCATCAATATCGATAAGAGCGATATCCGATGCCAGGTTAAAAGCCAAAGCACTATTTAACACGGCTGACCCGACATGGCCCAGTCCCACAATAACAAGTTTATTGCTTGTGTTCATTAATTTCCCTCCATCATTTATCAACTATCCGCCGGTTTTCCGGCAGACTATACGGCAATTACGGTCATACCAGACATAATTCCTCCATAGATAAACTTTTTCCATAGAACGGCATATTCCTGCCTGAAATAAAAAAATCCCCATATCTGCCGAAACAGAGATGGGGATAACACCACTTACCGCTCTCCCTGAGCGCCGCTTCCACATGAGGAGTAATAGACCTCTCTCTTTTGGTCAACACAATGATTTATTTCACAAAATTATTTTCACATGCTGCCCGGCGCCATCTCTTATTCCAAGTTGAAAGTCACAGGTATTTTAGTGTTGCAGGCAACATTTTTTCCACTGCTCCTATCCTGTGCCGGGACAAACTGCCACCTTCTTACTGCGTCCATAGCCGCCCGGTCAAGTTCATTAAACTGTGAAGAAACCAGCACACTGATATCTCCCGCACGTCCATTGGCCAGAACTTTTACTAGCAGCAATACAGTTCCCTCTTGCCCGGCTTGCCTTGCCGACTGCGGGTATACCGGCTCGACCCTTTCTAAAACGCGCGGAGCTCGTATGCCTGTACCGTTTCCGCCCCCCGTACCACTACCGGCAGCACTTCCCTGCTGTTGACCGCCTGCGTTCCCCGAACCGGGATTGCCGCTGCTTACGCCCTGTTGAACGGCAGCATGACCCGGCTGCCGCCTGGCAACAGCTTGCCGGCTGGCAACTGGTTGCGTTACTTTTTCAGATTCAATAGGCGCAGTCGCGTCCGGCGGCACAAATTGCTTTACAGCCTCCTGGACCTTCGCTGCAGAAGGTGCAGGCGCAGTTGCTTCCGGCGGACCGGCGGGACCCGGATCACTGTTAAGCGGCAAGTCGTAGCTGGCCAAGTCCAGTTCAATCAATTGCTCGCTAGCATCGGGCGCAGGAAAAAGCGGCAGCGATAAACCAATCCCTAAGAAGAAGATAAAGTGAAAGGCCATAGAGATAGCAAAAGCCTGATTCCAGCCTAGCCGATAATTCATTGTCCTTACCTCGCTTTTAATTCCGTGGCAATAGAAATACGCTGCGCCCCGGCTGCCTTTAACTCATCCAGGACACTGACCACTTTACCATAATCAACCGTTTTGTCCGCCCGTAAAATGAAAATTTGCTTTGTATCTTTCGCAACTTCCAGAGCCACCCGTTTTTCCAGCAAATCCAGCGGGATTTGCTCCTGTTCAAAAAGAATAGCGCCTTCCTGCATCACCGTAACATTGACGCTTTTCGGCTTATCCTGCTGCGCATGCGCCGCCTGCGGCAAATTTACCGGAATGGTGTGCTGTTCCACCATATACAGCGTGCTGATCATAAAGAAAACCAGAAGGAAAAAAATAATATCAATCATTGGAATAATCATTAACTCCGGTTCCTTTTCGATCCTCATATTACGCAACTTCATTATTTTGCCCCCGCCCTGCATTCTGTTTCGGTAAATACCTGATAATTTTGGCGCAAACCTGCTCCATATCGGTAACAAATTCATCCAACCGGTGAGTAAAATAAGTATGAGCAAACAGTGCCACAATAGCCACAGTCAAGCCTGTTGCCGTTGCAACCAAAGCTTCTCCGACACCGCCCGTAATAGCCATCGGCTGCCCATTTTCCACATTAAACACACTAAAAGACTGAATCATGCCAATTACAGTACCCAGCAAGCCAAACAACGGAGCTACGGTAACAATTGTGCTCAGAAACGGCAGTGGTTTGCGTAAATGAGCCGCCACAAGCTGTGCCGTACTTTCCAGTGCGGTTTCCACGTTCTGTTTTTGTTGATAGGCGGTAATTCCCTCTACCGCTAACAATTCCAACGGTTTGGAAGTTTGGGCATACCGTTCCAGAATATGATTAAATTTTTTATTTTCAATATCTTTTACCAATTGCTCAACAAAAACTGTTGCATCCGTTTTGGCGTTGCGAAAATAAATAAACCGTTCAATGGCTACTGCCAATACCACAATGGAACACAATAAAAGCAGGTACATCACCGGACCGCCCTTATGAAATAATTCAATACCGACTGTTAAGAATTGCATACTATACCCTCGCTTTCCCTTTCGGTACGTCCCCCTTTACCAGGACGCGTTTGATTTTAATAATCATTATCAATGGTATAGGAAATATTCCCCTTTGTCAAGATTTCCATTCGGGTTTAATTTCCCTTTTGCTGCAGCGAAAAACGTTCAGGATACAATCGCCGGGCTATCTTTTCAATGGCCTCTATGGCACGGCCGCCGCCATTGTTTACAACGTTAAACGGAATATTGATGATATTTCCCTCCCGTATCGCCCTCATGCTCTGCAGTTCCCTGCTCTGCCGCAGTTGTGCCACTGCCGCCGCATCCTGAATATCTTCAGCAGCATTGCCGCTGTAGGAAACAAATACAATATAATCGGGATCAAAAGCCAGTACCCGCTCCGGACCGATAAAGGATGCCGGAAGTTTGGACAAGTTTTCCCCGCCGGCTACCGCAACCATGTTGTCTGTCAGGTACTGGCTGCCATACAGAGAAAAAGTACCGTTGCCATGAGCCTGCAGAACAATTAAGGTTTTCCTTATGCTCACGCCCTTCACTGCTGCCGTCACTGCCTCTATCCGTTCCCGGCATTTTTTTATGTAACTGGCCGCCTTATCCTGCACGCCAAAGATGTTGCCGATATCCAGGATCAAAGGATACACGGCATTTTCCAAAGTGGGACTTGGTTTTGACAGTGTGCTGGACAGGATATAGGTTCCAACGCCGCGCTGCTGCCAGGTTTTCACCTCTCCAAGCTCGGAATCACAGAAATTATGGGCCCAGCCGATGATCATATCGGGCTGCAACTCCAGCAATTCTTCCTGTGTAGGTACATACCTGGCTTTCAGTATATTTAATTTTGCATATTGTTCCGCCACTGCTGCCGGCGGGGCACCATAAGGTGCAATGGTTGCCAGAATATGTTTTTCCAGCCCTAATTCCAGTAATAGTTCCGTTGCTCCCGGATGGGTAATGATCACTCGCTCCGGGACTTGCCTGTAGGTATATGCAAGAGGGTTTCCCTCCCTGTCATAATTGTTTATGGTCACGGAATAACTCCCGTCCGGAGATTGGCTGACCGGCTGAACGGAACCGGCCGACTCCGGGTTTTCATGACCGCAGGCGGCAAGCGGCAAAACCAGAATGACCCACAACAATATCTTTAACATGTTTGACATATATAGTTTCATGGCATGCTCCTGTTGTACTAAACTTGCCGGCAGAGTGGAAGATAGGTAATAGCCAGATAGCCGGTATCCGGGTTTACCTTGATATCACATTCTATCTCATACACTTCCCGCACAAGTTCGGGGGTAAGAATCTCCTGTGGTCTGCCACTGGCTACTACTTCCCCCCCTTTTAATACGTAAAGCCTGGTGCAGTACATGGCAGCCAAACTAAGATCATGCAGCGCTGCAAGCACGCCAATACCAAGTGCTTTTACAATAGAAAGAATCTGCAGTTGATATTTGATATCCAAATGATTGGTCGGTTCGTCCAGCACCAGCAAGCCGGGCTGCTGAGCCAGCGCACGGGCCAGAACAATCCGTTGCTTTTCTCCGCCGGACAGGGTGGAAAACCTGCGTTCGGCATACTTTTCCATGCCTACTTTGCAAATAGCCTCCCAGACGATCTGATAATCCCGGGCAGTATCCGAACCCCAGAGTTTTTTGTGCGGTGTCCGCCCCATCATAACCATCTCAAATACGGTGAAATCAAAATTCACTGTGTTAAACTGCCCGACAACGCCCATTTTTTTGGCCGAATCAGCAAGTTTTACAGATTTCATATCCTCGCCGTCAAACCAAATTGTTCCGCCGCTCGGCCGGATAATACGGTAAAGGGTGCGCAGCAATGTCGACTTGCCGCTGCCGTTAGGGCCGATAATGCCGACAAACTCTCCCTTATTGACCGCCAGAGAGACATCCCGGACGATTTTCTGTTCGCCAAGATTGACATCAATATGTTCCAGTGCGATATTCATGACATCCCTCCTAATTGCTTCCGAAATTTAACGACCGTTTAAATAATAAGTGCATAAAGAACGGGGCCCCAATCAGCGCTGTGATAATACCGATCGGCAAATCGCCGCTTGTTAGAACCGTACGGGCCAGTACATCCGCCCAAATCAAAAAAATAGCACCAACCAATATGGTTCCGGGCATCAGCCGCCGGTGATCGGCTCCCACCACGCCACGTACAACATGAGGAATGACCAGACCGACAAAACCAAAAATACCGCATGCCGAGACAATAATCCCGGTTATGAGCGCCGTTAATACCATATACAGACGGCGGATTTTCAATAGGTCAATACCCAGGGTGATCGCTGCCTCTTCTCCCAGCAGCAGCGCGTTAAGCCGACGGGCCTGCAGCAAAAAAAATACACAGCATAGCCCGACCCCGAGACCGGGAATAAACAGGTTATCCCATTTTGCGGCCGCCAGGGACCCCATTGTCCAGAAAGTAACGGTCCGCATCCCTTCCGCATCACTGGATAAGTAAATGATAAAGTTTGAAATAGCGCCGAATAACGCACTGATCACTGCGCCGGACAAAACCATTTTAACAGTGGACATCTGTCCGCCAAGTCCCGACAGAAACATAACCAGTACGGTAGCCAATAATGCCCCCAGAAAAGCCCAGAAGGCTGTTCCCAGTCCCAAAAAGATTCCTCCGGCACCACCAATTAAAATGGAAAATGTAGCGCCCAGCGAGGCTCCCGCAGCAATACCCAGGATATAAGGTTCCGCCAGCGGATTTTGCACCGTAGCCTGCATGACGGTGCCGCACATAGCCAAACCGGCACCGACAATGAGAGCCATCACAACCCTCGGCAGACGAAGCTGCCAGATAATATCCATATGCGCCGCCGAAGCCTGAGTCGCCACATTGCCAATATCTACATTGAGCATTTTATACAATAGGATACGGTAAGCTTCTCCCGGGGCAATTTTGACCGTTCCCAAACATACGGCAATAATAATGGACAATAACGCCGCCATAACAAGCAAAGCAAGCAGCAGCACAAAATTTCGTTTTTTATGGACCATGCCTTTCCATTCCAGCGGTTGTTGTATTTTTAATTGCGTCATGATAACAGCAGAACCCCTTCATATTTTTTGCAGCAGCAATACTAAAAAACACTACCCCGTCAGCCTGGCAGCAGTGCCTACGATAAGCATGAGATATCCTGAGCGGAGAACATAACCACACTAGAAAATGATAATCAATTGCAAAATTATTATAAATTGAAACAAGATAATCGTCAAGCCGTTACTGTTTGCCGGCACCACGAATTTTTGACCCAGGCCTTTGAGTAAGAGTGACAAAAAAAGAACTTGCGATAATTCGCAAGTTCTCCTGCCGATCAATTGATAAACAAACTCTATCCGACGTTTTGCAGCATTTCCGTTTCTTCCCGGTCAAATAATACATCCAGATCAAGAATTAACATGAGGCGGTCACCCAGCTTGCCGATTCCGCGAAAAAAGGCCTCTTGCTGCTCCATCATGGGTGCCGGTTCCATATTTTCTTCTTCAATCATCAGGACTTCGGTAACCTCATCCACAATTACACCGACTTCCAGTCCTGCCGTTTCCAGAATAACCACCTGTTTTGCTTTTACTTCCTCCACCGGCAGGTCAAAGCGTTTGGCTAAATTCACCACTGGAATCACATTGCTTCTTAGGTTGATAATTCCTTCCATATGCGCCGGCGTATTGGGTAATTTTGTCGCTCCGCTGTACCGCACGATTTCCTTTACCTGGGATATGGATATCGCATATTCTTCTCTCCCCAAGCGGAAAGCCACCAATTGTTCCATTGCCATCATCCCCTTCCTTCTCTATTACACACGAAAACTCGCCACTGCTGTTTGCAGTTCCTGCGCCAGTTGCGCCAAAGCCTGACTGGAAGTTGCGATTTCTTCCATCGAGGCCAATTGTTCCTCGGTAGCCGCAGAAACGCTTTGCATCTCGCCGGTTGACCGCTTACTGAGTTCATCAATCTTTTTAACGGCACCCACAATCTGCTGACTGCCGGAAGCCATTTCCTGCGTGGCGGCCGAAATTTCTTTGACCTGGCTGGACACAAGAGTAACTAATTCCGCAATTTCCCGGAAGGCAATGCCGGCCTTATTGACCACTTCCGCTCCGGTTTGAACTTCCCGGGTCCCATCATCCATAGCCAGAACCGCCTTGTCGGTCTCACTCTGAATTTCACCAATCAGCTCGGCAATTTTCTTAGCCGCTTCCTGCGATTGTTCGGCCAATTTCCTTACTTCTTCCGCAACAACCGCAAATCCCCTGCCCTGTTCACCGGCACGGGCGGCTTCAATGGCGGCATTAAGAGCAAGCAGGTTGGTTTGCCCGGCAATACCGGAAATAGTATCAACAATTTGACCAATCTCCTGGGAGCGTTCGCCGAGTTTAGCCACTACCTGCGCAGAGGCATTGACGGTGGATTCGATCTGATTCATCTGGCTCACCGCCTCATCTACCGCTTTGCCGCCGTCAGTCGCTTTCCGCGCAGCTTTAACCGACTGGCCGGCAACTTCATTGGCAGTAGCCGCCATTTGCTGAATACCGGCCGACATTTGTTCCACCACTGCCGAGGTTTCATTGGCTACCGTCATTTGCGTTTCGGCACCGGCGGCCACCTCAGTAACTGAAGAAGCAATCTGATTGGCTGCCTGGGACGATTGTTCAGAATTGGCGGTAAGTTCCTCACTGGAAGCAGCCAGCTGCTCGGACTGTGAATATACTTTACCTACCAGTTGTCTAAGCTGCGTTCGCATATCCCGGAAGCCTTTTGCCAACTGCCCGATTTCATCTTCAGTCGTAATATGGGCTTTCCTCTCCCTTAAATCTCCCTGAGCCAGCAGCAGGCATTCGTCTCTTATGATTCCAATCGGTTTGGCAAACTGTTTGGCAATAAAAGTAATGGCCGTTATTGCAATGATCAGGCAGAACAGGGAAATTCCAAACATCGTATAGGCCAGCTTGCTTATCTCCCGGGTGACCTCTGCTGCCGGCGCTGCCACCGTAATGACCCACCGCTGATCACCGGGAAGATTAATGGGCGTACATACGGCCACCCTTTCCACTCCGTCTACAAAGCTATAAAGGCCGCGTGTCTGCCGGTCCGACTCGGCTGCCGTCTTGAATATGGTTATCAAACGCTCGTCCAACTCACTTTTTTGCAGCTTGAGTTCAGGGTTAATTGTCCTTTCCAACAAATTAAGCTTCCCAATAAGCTCCGGTTTGACAGGATGCGCAATAATCATACCGGAAGAATCCGCAATCTGGCCGTAGCCTGTATCTAAGAATTTCAAATCCTGGATCATAGTATTTAACTGGTCCAAGGAAACATCACTAATCAGGACTGCTGTTAACTGACCGTTATTGATTACCGGAACAGCTAAAACGACTGCAAGTTTTCCGGTTGATCTGGAAACCATTGGCTCTGAAACGACGGCCTTTTGCGTCTTTATTACCTTATTAAAATAGTCACGGCCTTTAGACGAACTTACATTACCGGCATGTGTAACCGACGATCCATCAAGAGAAACATAGGCCAACAAATCAAATACGTTTAACCGTTGTTTCATCTCCGCCATTGCTGCTATTATTTTCGTCTTGTCAGTACCGTTGCGAAGTACTTCGGTGTTTGCTAATTCATTCAGCTCAGCCAGCATTAATGTCATATCCGCTTGAACCCGCTTACTGTAATCCATTCCTACCGCCCTAGCCGTTTCATCCGTACTTTTTACCAGGGCTTGTCTGGAAAAATAATAGCTGACCCCGGCCAAAACACTTAATATGATAATAATAAGCGGCAACAATGCCAGCAACAAACGATTACGGATATTTTTGATTTTCACAGAACTCCACCTTCTTAGTTTACATTTTCTTTACAATCAGAATGTTTTTTCGCAAAAATTCGTCTTTATTTTACATTATCCTACAGGCAATCTTGATTACCTTCCTAAATTTTTGTATACCTGGTTGAAAATCATGCATCTTTTTACCATTTACCCAAACACCATGCCTGCAAAAACAGAATATAATCATTCCCGGTGTACTCACTTTGAGCGGAATGATTATATTTTGTAGCGAAAAAATTTCAATAATCTTATTGAGAGATATTGACAAAAGGCATAGCAACTATTATCATTTAATTACTAATTAATAATAATAGTTATCTAATAACAATGCTCTTATTATCTATTACTGCTTATTCCATTCATTATAGACTACAAATCAATTTAGGAGGATTTATTTATGAAAGAAAAGAATGCTGCCGACTGTTCTACAGCCGGTCAGGGATTTGCCCGCACGGAAGATACCAACATTGCTTCAGAAAGTTGCGGTTTGCCGCCTAGAGGCTTCGGTTTTATTGACTTTGGCAATAGTAAACCGGAACAAGCCTGCTGCCAGGGCTGCACTTCCACCGACTGCAGTACCGCCGGCATGGGTTTTGCCCGCACGGAGAAAACTCCGATCGCTCCCGACAACTGCGCCAATCCGTCCCGCGGCTTCGCTACTGTCGATTACGGCAAATAATACCTGTTAGTAAAAAAAGGGCGTCGCAAAACGTTTTTTGAAAAAACGCAATGCGGCCCCCTTTTTGCTATTTTAACTTTTATAACAAAAGAACCAAGCCCTGCAAGACAAATCAAACGAAAAATTACCGTTTAACAGGAAATTTTACTATACAGGTTGTCCCTTTACCTTCAATTGACTCGATCTTCATTATACCCCCGTGCCTTTTTACTATCCCCCTGCATACTGCAAGCCCCAAACCTGTACAGTTTTCTTTAGTTGTAAAAAAAGGATCGAAAATTTTCTCAATCTTTTCCGGTGAAATGCCATATCCTGTATCTTCAATCAATAGTTCTATATTACTTTTCTTATTCAGCGTGGCGATAACCAGTTGTCCTCTGTCCTCCATCGCCTCTATCGAATTGCGGCAAAGGTTTAAAATCAACTGGGTAATTTCTTTCTTATTACATTCCAATTCAATCAGGCTGGCATCTAATCGCAAATGAATTGCGATATTCTTGCTGGCGGCATCGGCATGGATCAAGGGATAAATACCGGATATAATGGTATTGATCTGTTGTTTACTTAATCCCATAGGTTTATTCCGCGCCAGACTTAAAAAGTCGGAGATAATCCCATCAATCCGCTTTAATTCTTCCAGCATCAGATTACATGGAATTTTACGGTTTTGCTCCACCTGTTGAGACATCCGTTGAATATACCCCATAACAACCGTCATGGGATTTCTGATTTCATGTGCCACTCCTGCCGCCATTTGCGAGATCAACTCCAAACGGTCCAGTTTCGCCAATTCCAGATTTATCTTTTCTTTCTGGTCGTATTCTTTTTTTATTGTTTGCCGTAAAGAGCTGATAATCTCAAGAATGGCGACAAGCTGCGGGAATTCATGTAACCGTTCCGCATGAATTTCATCACTTTCCACCTGATAAGCAAATTCGGCAAGCGAACGGTCAATTTTACTAAAAAACCAGCGTATTACCGCTATAATAGCAAGCCAGGACAAAAAGATAACTGCCAGGTTTCTCCCCACAGTTACGTAAATTTCCCGATTTATATCATTCAATGTATTGGCCCAGACGTGGCCGGTTAATTCTCCCCGGGAAAACAGCGGATAATCCATAACCAGTAACGGAACACCGCCATGCTCTATTTTTTTTACCATCTCATGCACAACAACACTTTTGTCGCGGTACACCTGTAAAGCTGACGACGGCAACTCCGCCCCGATAGAATCAGGATTATCCGGTTCCATAGCTACTATTTTAAACTCCGGATGATAACATCCTATACCGTATCCAGGATATTTTTTTGCTAATGCATTGACAATAGGCTGAATCCGCTTATGTAGTACTTCCCGCTTTTGCGCCGGCAAAGACTGCAAAGCTCCTTCCTGCGCCAGTATCGTGTCGTAAGGATACTGTAGGTTAAACTGCAATTCGTTCACAATAGCCGTCAATTGCTTTTCCTTTTCCAGCATCAGCAGCTTGCCTGCATTATAGGTATTTATCCAGGCAAATAACAACATAGGTAAAGTAATCATAAACGTTACAATTACATATGTGCGTCTATGAAGTATGGTAGGCAGTAATTTCAATGTATCAACTCTCCATTACAATCATTTTAAACTGATAAAAAAAGTTCGCGTTTTTTTAGTAAATACCTTCCATATTATTCATTTTAAACAAATATTTTACATATAAGGTAAATTATTTATTTTCCAACGTTCCTCCTCTGATTAATAAACAAGTTATACATTTACAGGTAACAAAGAACTCCCCGTTGGCCAAAACGGCCAAGCGGGGAGTTCTCTACATAGGGGGAGCCGAACACTATTTTAACAAATCAATCGGAGGTTCTTTCTTGTTCGGTTCGAACATGTTAGCAAATCGGAACCTGCCATTATCACAAAACAAGAATATCAAAAGTACGATGATGATAAGCCAGAAAGCACCAAAGTCATTGTTCTGAAATCTATCTAGGTCCACAATAACCCTTCCTTTCCTTTCCTCATTCTATTAACCCTGAATGAATAATATGTGATATATACTATGCCGGAAAAGAAATTTGGTGAATCTACCGGTAAATTCTTTGCATGGCTTCGCAGACTTTATATTCTTATTTGTTATCTGCAGCTTTCATAGATAGCTTGTTCTTTCCGTGAACACCACGGAACTTCTCCGTGATCTTTTCTACCACAACAAAGAAAACCGGTATTAAGAATATCCCCAGTGTGGTAGCCGTAAACATACCGCCTACCACTGCCGTCCCCATCGAATTTCTGGCACCGGCACCGGCGCCGGTTGCCAAAGCCAACGGAACACAACCGATAATAAAAGCCAGTGAGGTCATAATAATCGGACGCAGACGGATCTTTGCCGCTTCAATAGCGGCTTGGACCGGTTCCATTCCATTATCGGTCCGGACCTTGGCAAACTCAACAATTAATATGGCATTTTTAGCTGCCAGGCCGATGAGCATGACCAGTCCAATTTGCATATACACACTGTTTTCCAGGTTGCGGACGTATTGGAAAAGAAAAGCGCCGAAAACTCCTGACGGAATGGCCAGCAATACGGCAAACGGCACGCTCCAGCTTTCATACAGCGCCGCCAGGCACAAAAATACAAATACAATAGCCATGCCAAGGACTAGCGGTGCCCTGTCCCCTGAAATCTTTTCTTCCCGGCTTTGACCGGACCATTCATAAGTGTACCCGCTTGGCAAAACCTCGGCAGCCACTTCTTCCAACGCCGTCATGGCCTGACCGGAGCTGTAGCCGGATGCCTGCGTCCCGCTGATTTTGACAGCTTTAACACCGTTATATCGGGAAATAATCGACGGTGACTGTACTTTCTTAGGGGTTATCAGAGTATTCAACGGCACCATCGTATCATTCGAGCTTTTTACAAACAGGTAACGCGTTGCGTTAATATCACTGCGAAAGGGTGTTTCGGCCTGTACAGTGACCTTATAATTGCGGCCAAATTTATTAAAGTCATTAACCTGCGTCCCGCCAAGAAATACCTCCAAGGCAGTAAACACATCGTCAACCGAAATACCCATTTTTTCCGCCTTTTCCCGGTCAACTTCAAACTCATAACCAGGAGTATCGGCTTTAAAATTAGAAGTGATGGAACCAATTTCCGGACGTTTTTC
Source organism: Propionispora sp. 2/2-37 (assembly GCF_001298735.1). Classification (GTDB taxonomy): domain Bacteria; phylum Bacillota; class Negativicutes; order Propionisporales; family Propionisporaceae; genus Propionispora. Next base: position 312,858 of record NZ_CYSP01000003.1, read on the forward strand.
CGCTGCAGCGACAAATTTCTGTGCTATACTGTCTAATTCATCCAAGGAATTTCCACTGCGGTCTTCCAGCATCAGAGTGAAACCGCCAACCATTCCCAAACCGGGTAACGCCGAGGGAGCAAAAGAGATTACGGTCCCTTCCGGCAAACCGGCTCCATTCATAAAGGTTTTCGCTATTTCCGCTTTGACCTGTAATTCCGGTCTTTCCCTTTCAGACCACGGCTTGAGTGCAATGAACATAGCTCCTGCACTGGACTTCGCCCCGCCGCTCAGCATGTCCATCCCTGACAGGGACATAATATCCGAAACCCCGGGCTGTTCTTTAACCATTTCCGTAAAGTTTTTCATGGCGCCAATCGTACGGTTTAAGCTGGCCGCTTCCGGCAACGTTACGGAAGTTATGTACATCCCCTGATCTTCATCCGGTACAAACGAAGAAGGAACAAGTTTATACAATCCGCCGGCCAGGATTAATAATACAACCAGTAAAACCATACATAAGCGCGCTTTGGCAATCATTCTTGCCAGACCGGCTCCATAGCGTTCCACATTTCTTTCAAACCAGTGATTAAACGCTGCAAAAAATCTTCCCACTATTCCTTTATGGGCATCAGGTTCATACGGCCTAAGCAACAAGGTACACAAAGCGGGCGTAAGCGACAGAGCGACAACGGCCGACAATGCCATCGATACCGCAATCGTTAAAGCAAATTGCTTATATAAAATTCCCATCATGCCGCCAAAGAAAGCAACCGGAATAAACACGGAAGCCAATACAAAGGCAATCGCCACAACCGGTCCGGAAACCTCTTTCATCGCCCGTTTAGTGGCTTCCGACGGCGAAAGCCCCGAGTAGCGCATATGATGCTCAACGGCCTCAATAACAACGATGGCATCATCAACAACAAGCCCAATTGCCAGGACCATCGCAAATAAAGTAAGCGTATTGATGGTAAACCCCAGCAGGCTAAAGGCCCCAAAAGTCCCGATTAGGGATACGGGAATCGCCAGCAGCGGGATTAACGTAGCCCGCCAGCTCTGTAAAAATATAAAAACAACGATGACTACCAACAGCAGTGCTTCGGCAAAGGTTTTAGCAACTTCAATCATCGATTCACGGACAAAATTGGTATTATCCACCACTATCTTATATTGCATATCAGCCGGGAAATTTTTTGACGCCTCTTCCAATACTTTTTTTACGTTCCCGATGGTTTCCAGTGCATTGGCATCGCTTGTCAGCTTGATAGCAAAACCGGCGCTGGGATGACCGTTTATCAAACTTTCATAGGTATAGTCCTCACTTCCCAGTTCCACCCGGGCTATGTCTTTAAGGCGTACGAAAGAACCATCCGTTTTCGAAACGATAATGATATCCCCAAACTTTTTCGCATCAGTCAGGCGGCCTTTTACCCTGGTAGTATATTGAAACTCCTGCTGAGCCGCAACCGGCATTTTTCCGATTGCGCCAGCCGGTGCCTGCACATTTTGTTTTTCAATCGCTTCTGTCACCTGGTCGACGGAAACACCGAGCTGTGCCATTTTTTCCGGCTGCAGCCATATTCTCATGCTGTAATCGGAACCGAATTCCGACACATCCCCCACACCGCTGACCCGTTTAATATCGTCAACGAGATAAATGGTGCCGTAATTTTTTAAGAACTTTGCATCATAACTGTCATTGGGGGACCAAAGATTAAAAATCATGGACATATCCTGCGATGATTTCCTGGTTGTAATCCCGGTTGTCTGAACAGTAGTCGGCAGGGATGCCGTCGCTTCGGATACCCGGTTCTGTGTTTGTACTGCGGCAGTATCTGAGTCCTTGTCGGATTCAAACTGGACGCTTAACGAATAGGAGCCGGAATCCGAGCTATTCGACGACATCGAAACCATTCCTTCTACCCCGTTGACTTTCTCCTCAATCACCTGTGCTACCGTTTCGTCGACAACATCGGAATTGGCTCCCTGATACGTTGCACTAACAGAAATTGTCGGTGGAGAAATCTGAGGATATTGGGCTATGGGGAGGTTAATTGCCGCTATCATCCCGATCAAGGTTATGATAATTGACAAAACAATCGCAAAAACAGGGCGTTTAATAAAAAATTCAGCCATTGGAATCCCCCCTATTGTTCCACCGGATTTTCCAAATCATCCGGTCCTATCATAACGATCTGCAAGGGGGTCCCCTGTTTAATCTTATCGATTCCTTCCACGACAATTCGGTCATTGGCGGTTAGCCCTTCTTCGACCACCCACATATTGCCGACCTTCTCTCCTAACGTGACCGCCCGGCTTTCGACCGTATTATCCTCTTTCACCACCGTCACCAAAGTCTTATCAAGTAAATCCTTGACGGCACGCTGCGGCACCAGTAAAGCGCCCCGGCGCACTTCTTTCCTGGCTGTGACCTTGGCAAACATGCCCGGCATAAGAAATTTTTGGGGATTACTAAACGAAGCTTTCAGTGTAATGGTTCCCGTAGTATCATCTACCCCTTTATCCATCTGTTCTACATGGCCAAGCAAAGGATATTCCGATCCATCGCTCAAAATGAGCTGGAGATTGTCCGTGGAATTGGTTGACAACGCATTATTGTTTTGCCGGGAAAACTGTAAATACTCATTTTCACTTACACTAAATTGAACCCAAATGGGATCAAGGGAAGATACTGTAGCCAGCGTAGTCGAACCGGCTGTTACATAACCGCCTACGCTCATATCATTAACGTCTATTCGCCCGTCCACCGGGGAAAGAATTAACGTATCCTGTTCGTCCTGTTCAGCCTCCTCTAAACTCGCCCGGTTAGCCTCCACCGTAGCAGCCTCTTCCTCGGCTTGAGCAACATAGGCATCTACCGTTTGTTGGGCTACCCCCTTAACGGCAGCCAATTTCCGGTATCTTTCCAAATCTTGCAAGGTATTGTTAAGTGTCGCCTGTGATTTATTCAGAGTCGCCCGGGCGGAGTTTATCGCAGACTTGTATTGTTTATTATCGATGCGAAATAACGGCTGTCCCTTATAGACGACATCCCCGCCGTTCACCATCTTAGCCACAATATTGCCCGATACTTTCGACATAATTTTCACTTCATTTTTCGAGGTTACCTGCCCTACGAATTCATAGGTTATCGGAGTATCCCGCTGTATTACCTGCATGGCTTTCACTTGGATTGATTGCGGTGACTTAACTGGCAAACTTCTGGTTAATAACCCGCTGCGTACAGCAACGATGCCCGCTATAACCACCAATATAGCTATCCCGAAAAATACTTTTCCTGCCTGTTTCTTGTCCATTGCTTCTCTTCCTCCTAAAATACAAACCGTAAGTTATCTTACCGGCAGACCCATCGCTTGCTCCAGCTTCGCCTTATTGGTGTTATAGTCGTATAAAGCCTGGAAATAATCTTTTTTAGCCGAGTCAAGGTCTAATATGGCATCAAGCAAATCAAGGTTGGTACCCACGCCGACGTCATAACTGACCTTTTGAATTTTGAGATTTTCTTCCGCCTGCTCAACCGACACTTTATTGGTGTCAATCCGCTTCTCGGCTTCTTGCATACTGAGATAGTATTCACGCACATTCAGCAGAATCGAATCGCGTTCCGATGCCGCCTCCTCTTTTACCATATCCACGTTATGCACGGCCTGTTTCACCTGAGATTTTGTCACGCCTGAATCAAAGACGTTAAATGACGTTGTCAATTTTAACAGCCAATTACTGTTCTTCGCTCCAGGCAAATGGTCGTCATACCAATCTTGCTCAGCAGTCAAATCAACCGTTGGCGAATAACCGCTATTGGCAATCTTGACGTCATATTGAGCACTGGCCACCTTCGCCTGGTATTGGGCGATTTCGGGCCGGTGAAGTTCTGCATACCGCAGGCACTCTTCCAGTGTTGAAGGATATTTTTCATAGGTAAAATCATCTTTAAGCTCTAATTCTGTATCATGCGATAAACCAAGCGCATTGTTCAGCGTAGCGATGGCATTATGATAGTTATTTTTCGCTTTGATTAGATCATCCTGGGCATTGGCTAAATTAACCCGGCTGGACAACACATCCGTTTTTGCCACTAAACCTAACTCATATTTGGCATTAACCTGATCCAGATGCTCTTGGTAGTTATTCACGGTTCCTTGATTTACTTGTACCTCCTTTAAGTACTCCAGCACAGTAAAATAGTCGGTAACAACGTCCAGTTTAAGTCCCTGCTTGGCAACCTCGACGTCAAGATCCGCTACCTGCAAGTCCAATTTGGCTTGTTCAACCTGACTCTCCAGCTTCTTTCCTGAATAAAGGGGCAGGGAAAGGCTGAGCTGATTATCAAAATCGGTTGTGTACACATATGTAGATGATGTAGTTGACGGCGGAGTGTTGTAACGCTGATCCGTGTGCGTATAGTCTATGGAAACTCTTTTGTTTCCCTTCGCTTCGGATACGGCCCAATAAGCCTTTTCCCTGGCAGATACCGCGTACTTAATATCATGGTTATTCTGTAAAGCCATAGCAATACTGTCGTCCAACGATAGTTTAACAGGATCGGCAAACGCCGACTGATTCAAACCCATAAGTACCAAAAGAATTACAGCGCATCGCTGATATGTACCCATAAAAACCCTCCATAATCATTTCATTCAATCAGAATAAATTGTATTAACTTTAGAGACAGCTTCCTCTGACGGATATTGTTGTAGCAAAAGCTTATAGCCTCATCAAAAACCACCCATTTGATGGGGTGGTTCTGATTTAGAAATCTATTGGACCGCCAAATCCTCCTGAACATATATATACCAA
>NZ_CYSP01000004.1 GCF_001298735.1 Propionispora sp. 2/2-37
CAAGGTCACTTTGACCTTGTTTTTTTATTTTCCTGTTTCGGTACGGTAAGCAGAAATATCCGGTTCACAAAGAACCGGATATCTAAAAACAAATTGGTGGGCGATGACAGGATCGAACTGCCGACATCCTGCTTGTAAGGCAGGCGCTCTCCCAGCTGAGCTAATCGCCCAATTAACAGAGGATTAGGAGGTTCTTTACTTCGCTCAGAACTAAGCGATTCACTCAGTTTTTCGCGTCGCTTCACTCCTAAAAACCTGGTTCTCTAATTATGGTGACCCGTGGGGGAATCGAACCCCCGATACCGCCGTGAAAGGGCGGTGTCTTAACCGCTTGACCAACGGGCCACGATTTGGCTCCTCGAGTAGGACTCGAACCTACGACCGATCGGTTAACAGCCGATTGCTCTACCAACTGAGCTATCGAGGAAGGACATTTAGTATTATGCCATAATCGTATAAAAAAAGCAATAGCTAAATTTTTTTATGTATTCTTTACATTATTTTTTATAAAATAACTTAAACAGGATAATGAACAGCTACAGCCAATTTAATATACTGAGAAGCTTTAGAAAGAATTCCCAAGCAATACAGGAGGCGTTACCATGGATCCTAGAATTCAAACGTTAGCCAGAAATCTCATTGGCTATTCAACCAATGTCAAGCCCGGAGAAAAAGTACTGATTGAAGTGTTCGACCAGGCTTTGCCCTTAGCTAAAGCCCTGGTTGATGAAGTTTACCGGGCCGGAGGCCTGCCATTTGTCACCTTAAAGAACAACCGTCTTCAAAGATCGCTGCTCCGGCAGGCAACAACGGAACAACTTACTCTTATCAGCCAGTGGGAGTCGGAACGCATGCGCCAGATGGACGCCTATATCGGTGTCCGGGCCAGCGACAATGTCAGCGAGCTGTCCGACGTTCCTCCGGAGCAAATGAGCAAATATCAACAGCATTGGGTCGGCCCTGTTCATATGGATATCCGTGTGCCGCACACCAAATGGTGTGTCCTGCGCTATCCCAATGCAGCCATGGCGCAATTGGCCAATAATAGTACCGAAGCTTTCGAAGACTTTTATTTCAACGTCTGCAACCTTGACTACCGGAAAATGGCGGATGCCATGACTCCGCTGGTCGATTTATTGCAAAAAACGGATGAGGTAAAAATCACCGGTCCCCAGACTAATCTGGTCTTCTCTATTAAAGATATTCCGGCCGTAAAATGTTCAGGGCTGCGCAACATTCCTGATGGTGAAGTCTATACCGCCCCCGTCAGATCTTCCGTAAACGGCTGTCTCACCTATAATGCACCGGCTGTTTATCAAGGAGTGACTTATGAAAACATCCGCTTGGAATTTAGCAAAGGCAAAATCGTAAAAGCAACTGCCAACCATACGGAAACCCTCAATAAAATTCTGGATACCGACGAAGGTGCCCGCTACATCGGTGAATTTGCCCTGGGAGTCAACCCTTATATTACCACTCCCATGAAAGACACCTTATTTGATGAAAAAATCCGCGGCAGTTTCCACTTTACCCCGGGAAATGCTTACACAGTCGCCAACAACGGCAATCAATCAACCATCCACTGGGATTTGGTTTGTATTCAAACGCCGGAATACGGAGGCGGGGAAATTTATTTTGACGGACGGCTGATCCGCAAAGACGGACATTTTGTACTGCCGGAATTATCCGGTCTGAATCCGGAAAACCTGATTTAAAATGGCACGATAAGAAATGGGCTTGCCTGGCGGCAAGCCCATTTCTTATTTATATAAGCAAATCCTGTATGAAATTCGGCAGCATGAAAGAACTTTTGTGAATTTGCTGGTTATAGTACCGCGTGGCAAAGGGTGGCACCGGAGTATCAACCTGTATGGGGCTATATTTTTTCGACCCCATGGTAAAGCAGTGCAGCCCGCCCGGATATAAAGGAATAGGTGCCAAATATACATTGGTTATGGGAAACAGTCTGCGGATGTCTTTCGCCAAACGTTTAAGCAGGGCTTGATGGTAAAAAGGCGACTCCGTCTGCTGTACAAAAAGTCCATCTTCTTTTAGCGCCTGATAAACATCCTGATAAAATTCCGGTGTGAAAAGTCCCTCTCCCGGCCCTATGGGGTCGGAGCAATCGACAATAATGACATCATACTTATTGTTAGCCTGTTTCATGTGCCGGATACCATCACCAATCGTTAGCTGCACTTTCGGATTATTCCCGTTCAGTTCAACACTAATTTCGGGCAGGTGTTTTTTGCAAACCTCGACTACCATGCCGTCAATTTCGACCATTTCCGCCTGCTTAACGGACGTGTGTTTGACCACTTCCCGCAAGGTGCCGCCATCCCCTCCGCCAATAATTAAAATTTGCTGTGGTGTAGGATGGGTAAAGAGTGGCACATGGGCGATCATTTCATGATAAATAAATTCATCAAAGACCGATGTTTGAAATACGCCGTCCAGCACCAGCATGCGGCCGAATTCCTGTGAATCAACTACCGCAATATCCTGATATTCGGATTTACCCATAAACAGCGTTTCCTTTACGCGGCAAGTCAAGCCTACATTCTTGGTTTGCCATTCAGTAAACCATAATTCCATGGTTTTTCCTCCCTTGCTACCAGTATAATTTGCTATTAGTTTGGTCTATGCACTATAAGGATTTTACCATAATTTTCATGAATAGAGAAGCTCCCTTTCCGCTGCGTACAGGCAGGACTTTTATTTCTCTCCGTTCCGGTCGGGAAGACAGCCCCGCGGACTGTTCCAGATGGAATTTATGGCATAGGTCGCATTTAACTGAGTCATCAGCCAGGCATACAGCTCCAACAGCTGATCCAGATCGAAATCAGCATATTGAAAAGCATTCAGCACCCATGCAACAAACCATATCAAAACAAACACTAAGGTATATATAGATATACAATCTTCCAGGCAAAAGATTTGCTTCCACATAATATCCCTCTCCCGTTGCCAGTTTATACTACTTCATTATATTCACTACCTGAAAAAGCGTCTCTTTTAGCGTATAAAACCGAAAAAAGAGACGCTTTTTTCTATTTATTCCTCGTAGTCGTAGGTAGATACCACCGGATTTGTTACAACAGTCTGAGAGGTTTTAGATTGGATATCAAGCTCAAGCAGCGCAATGATTGTCGTGGCAATCTGGTTTATGGCAACCGTATTTTGGGTTTTGGCAGCTTCCTGTTCCAATAACCCCATTAAAATATCCAGTGTTTCGCAGGCGGCTTTAAGGCGCATCAACTGATACTCCGCCTGTAAGTCCGTCTCACATCCATCCATACAGACCACCTCCATTGATAATATATATGGACGGCGGTAATTCAGATATGTCTATATTTGAGGCAATCGATTGTTAAGGTACTTCAATCTCCATAATTTTTTTCACCCTAAAGTCCAAAGCATCACAGGAAACCAAATGGCATTCAATTCCTGTCCATAATCCGGCAGGCGCCTGCGAAATAGCTTTACCATGCAAATGGCCAAAAATATAATGCAAAATATGATACGTTTCGCCTAAACGACTAATCCATTCGCAGCTTTCTCCCTGATAAAACATCGGATAATGCGTCATTAATATCATGCGGGAAAAACCATCCTGCCTGGCTGCCGCTAAAGAAGCCAGAATGCGTCCTTTTTCCCGTTGGAAGATTTTTTCGTCCTGCAGGGTAAAATATTCATCCTCCGGATTCAGCCAGCCTCTGCTGCCGCAAACAGCCACATCACCGACCGCCACATAGGAATTATGAATGAAGGAAATTGATTCCGGGACACAGCGCTGCATCTTAGCCTGTGACAGCCACCAATAGTCATGATTTCCCTTGATTATAATCTTCCGCCCGGGTAATGCAGCGATAACCTGCAGATCTTCCAGCGCTTCATCAAAATGAAGAGCCCACGATATATCGCCGGGCAGTAAGACCGTATCCTGCTCTGTTACAGTACGACACCAGGATGACTTTATCTTATCCCAGTGATTAAGCCAATGTTCCCCGAAAATATGCATGGGCTTACGGGGAGGAAACCCGGATAAATGCAAATCGGCAATGGCATAAATGGCAGTCACGACACCTCCACATCCCTAAGACGAATTAAAAAGGTTTCCACTCTGCCGGACGGCCCCTCTACTTCAAAGTCGTTCATCCATTTCTGCCCCTGTCTAACCACGCTGTCAACCAGGGTTGCAACAACCCCGCACTCATCTGCCAGGCGGCAAACCCGTTCTGCGTCCACCGTAGTACAAACTCTTTCTGATGTCATTATCTTCTTTACAATCATACTCTATACCCCGATTCTACTGATTGGGAAAATTCCGCTGCCAGCCACAAAAGTAACCGGAAGCTTCCTACATTTCTTTTGCGGCTATGGGGCCACGCGAAAGCGCAATTTTACCGGTCCGGACAATTTCAATAATACCGAAATCAGCCAGTACCTCACATAATGCATCAATTTTACTTTCTTCCCCCGTAAGCTCGATAACCATCGTTTCCCGGTTGACATCCACAATCTTAGCCCGGAAGATCTCTACAATATCAACAATACCGGAGCGTGTGGACTTACTGGCCTTTACCTTAATTAAAGCCAGTTCCCGGTGAATGGAATCCACCGAGGTAAGGTTAACAATTTTTATTACATCAATCAATTTGGAAAGCTGGTTGACCACCTGCTCCAATTCAATTTCATCATCGACCTCCACACTGATGGTAATGCGGGTAATATCCTCTTCCTCCGTTGGCCCGGCCGTGATATTCTCAATATTATAGGCCCTCCGGCTGATCAGTCCGGCAATATGCGTCAATACTCCAGGTTTATTTTCCGTTAATACGGCTAACGTATATTTCATTTTCCTGTGCAGCCTCCTTCGAGAATCATCTGATTTAACCGTCCCCCGGCGGGAACCATGGGCAACACGTCTTCCTCTTCCGGTAATCGCACTTCAACCAAAACCGGTCCCGGTATGGCGAATGCTTCTCTAAGCATCGGCTCCAAATCCTGCGGCCTGCTGATACGCATTCCGGTAACACCCATTGCCTCAGCCAATTTAACAAAATCCGTTTTCCCCTTCAGGCTGGTATAGGAATACCGCCCACCGTAAAACATACGTTGCCACTGCGAAACCATACCCAGCACTTGATTATTCATAACGATAATTTTGACCGGCAATTCATTATCCGCAGCCGTCACCATTTCCTGACAGTTCATCATGATTCCGCCATCACCGGTAAACAGAATCACCATTTGATCCCGCAAACCGACCTGAGCGCCGACAGCAGCCGGCAGACCATACCCCATCGTACCCAACCCACCTGAAGTTAAGAACGACCTGGAATGAGAAAAATCATAAAACTGTGCCGTCCACATTTGATGTTGCCCTACATCGGTAACAATCACCGCACTCCCCTGGGTCAGCTCACTTACCTTTTCAATCACCGCTTGCGGCATAATCACATCATCGCGGCGGTCATAGGTTAGCGGTTTTTCCTGTTTCCAGGTTGCCAGCTGCTTACACCAGGGTTGAAGCTGTTCCTTCCACTTCCTGAGATCCACTGCACGGATTTTTTCGCATAAAAGCGGCAAAGACCAGCGTAAATCTCCTGCCACTCTAAAATCAGCCCGGATATTTTTATTAATTTCAGCTGGATCGATATCAAAATGTATGATTTTGGCTCCCGCTGCAAAATCCGGTACCGAACCGGTCACCCGGTCATCAAACCGGACGCCGATTCCCAGCAAAACGTCACATTCGGTTACGGCCATATTCGAAGCATAGGTGCCGTGCATGCCAAGCATACCTAAATAAAGTGATTCGCCGGATACACAGCCCAACCCCATAAGGCTGGCGGTCACCGGAATGCCGGTTAATTGCTGCAAACAGGCAAGTTCCTGGCAGGCTCCGGAAATGTTGATTCCGCCGCCGACAAAAATCAAGGGTTTTTCCGCTTTAAGCAACTCCTCGACAACAGCATCGACTTCTTGCGGATTACCATCAGCAACAGGGTGATAGCCCCGCAGCTTTACCTCTTTCGGATACTCAAAATCCAACTCCGCATTAAACACATCTTTCGAAATATCAACAACCACCGGTCCTGGCCGCCCAGTTTTGGCAATATAAAAAGCTTCTTTTAACACCCGGGGCAGCTCCTCTACCTTTTTGACTAAATAATTATGCTTAGACACAGGGGTAGTAATGCCCCGGATATCGGCCTCCTGAAAAGAATCCTTACCAATTAACGAGACGCCCACCTGCCCGGTAATCGCTACCAAAGGCACAGAATCCATATAGGCGGTGGCAATGCCGGTTACCAGATTGGTTGCCCCCGGCCCCGAAGTAGCAATGCACACCCCAACTTTGCCGGTAGCACGGGCATACCCGTCGGCAGCATGTACCGCCCCCTGTTCGTGCCTGGCTAAAATATGAGGAAAATTGAGTTTATATAAAGCATCATATAACGTTAAGACAGCCCCTCCCGGATAGCCGAATACAACGTCTACCGCTTCGGCTTCCAAACATTTGATTATCGCTTCTGCTCCCCGCATTTTCATTGACCTGCTTCCTCCTCGCCATCTCTAACTAAATCTTTTACTATATCTCTTCCGATTCCGTAATGAGCCTGCCCCGGATGTTTGTCAAAAATTCCGGTACCCATTCACAATAATATCCAACTCGCCGGTATGGGGATTAAACAATAAGCCATGAACCGGAACATCCTTAGGAATCAATGGATTAGTAGAAATCCTTTTTACCACATCCCTGACATTGTCCTCCGGATGCTGAAAATGATCCACCCAATCTTCCAGTTCCTTTTCAATCATCTGTATGGCTTCCCCCGCAATCCCCCGGGCCAGCATTTTTTCCACCAGCCTGCGGGAATTCGTTTGCGACATACCGCAATCTTTGTGCCCAATAACAATAATTTCATTCACACCCAGTTCAAAAATGCCGACAACCAAGCTGCGAATAGTCGCTTCAAATGGTCCGGTAACGGAATTACCGGCATTTTTGATGACTTTCACTTCCCCGCGTTTAATTCCCATAGCCGGTTCTAGAAAATCAACCAGCCTCGTATCCATACAGGTAAAAATCGCAAGCTGTCGCTGCGGCAGCTTGCTGATTTCCGTGGAACATCGGATGTATTCTGCCGGCAAGTCCTTAACAAATTTTTGATTAGCAGCCAATATCTGTTCTAAATTATTCATGCTTCCTCATCCCATCATAATATAAATGGAAAAACTGTTACTCATCGTGTTGAACAAAATATTTTGTCCGTATATCGGCGATCACTTCCGTTATCTGACTGGATACCTGTGGAATCGCATAGCCTAGAAACAGAGGCGATGTAACAAATCTGGGAACAATTTTAACAATAATTTCTTGATCAACTTCATAAAAGAACAAATTATAACTGTTAATGCTTTTATGAAAATCATTTAGAAGATACCGCACCACCAGTTGAAGGTAATCTGCCATAATAGTTATATACTCTATGCTTTTCATTCGTATGTTAAACTCAACAAAGCCGACTTTAGGCCGGTCTGAAATATTTAATTCCACACCAGGACACTGATCAACAATTTGTCCATTCAGGCTTTCCCGCGTAATATGCTCTTTGTAATCAATATGGGTCAGCCCCACAATTTGCATATGGGGGTGACGAATCGTCCCACCCGAATAAGGTCCATGGTTTTTATAAAAAATCACGGATTTAAACCGTTTGTCCCGTGACATTTCCAACCATTTTTCTACCCCGAAACGAAGCAATTTATGCAAGTGCTCCCTGGGGTAAAGCGACAGTTCGGAATTACAATCATAGGTCTCAATTAAAACGGTTTGAAAAGAATCCCGCAATACAGGATATTTATTTTTCAACAGCAAGATCGGCCCGTCTTCAACAAGTATACCTTCCAGTTGCTCCCGACGGCAAAACGGGCATTCGCCATGATTGTCAATAACGGTAACCGGTTTACAATTGCCAATAGCAGAATCAAACACCAAATGCGTTGCATTGATATCCATATTAGCCCTCTCCTATAGTTAAAGAATAGCCTACCTAAAACGTCCCGGGAAATTCAAATCACTTCCATGATATGAGTAAATAACTTTTATTATAGACCATGCATAAAAAAAAATAAAGGCGGCTAATAGTCGAACAGTATATTATTATCGTAATATTCCACTATCTTTTCTAAAATCCTGTACTGGAGAAAAAAGAAGACAAAAAAACCATGTAGTGAAAACTACACGGTTTCTTATTACTCAGAGCTATCCTAAGCGGACAATCAGCAGCTTATCGTTTGGAAATATATTTCCGAATATCTACTGCGACGGCAGCAACAATGATCGTACCTTTGACAATTAACTGCCAATATGGACTAATGCCGACAAAAGTCAAACCATAGTTAATAACCGTAAGGATTAATACGCCGACTAAAATTCCCGGCACGGTTCCGATACCACCGGCAGTGGAAACTCCGCCGATTACGCAGGCGGCAATCGCATCGAGTTCATACATATTCCCGTAGTTATTGGTAGCGCCGCCTGTTCTGGCAGCCTCCAGTACACCGGCAAAACCAAAAAGTCCGCCAGCAATCGCATAAATAACCAATAAATTCCATTTTACATTGATACCTGATACAATGGCCGCATTCACATTACCGCCAATGGCATACATATTTTTTCCCAGCTTGGTTTTATTATATATAACCCAAACGATACAAGCCACGATGATGGCAATCAAAACGATATACGGAAGAGAATACGGCCCAGTGCCGATAGCGCCGGATCCCAGATTCGTAAAATCAGCCCGCAAGCCGCCAATTGGCTGAGATTCATTCGGTTTCATATCAAAATATAGCGAATTGGCACCGTAAACGGCAACATAAGTGCCTAACGTTGCAATGAACGGCGGTACACTCAACCGCGAGACAACAAATCCATTAATCAAGCCCACCACCAGCGCAGCAGCCACCGCAAGTACAATGGGGAGAATTAACGGCAAGTGAGGCAAATTGGGGAAAAAGAGCCGTGAATAGTCCGGGCTTTGCAGCATAGATGCCGATAATACGGCAGCCAAGCCAACGACACGGCCTGCAGATAAATCAACTCCGCCGGTAATCAATATAAAACCCATGCCTAATGCAATAATAATACGCGTTGCCGACTGTAAAAGTACATCACGTAATGTGCTGATTGATAAAAAGTTGGTGTTATACACTGCAATAGCCACTATCAAGGCAAGCAGAACAAAATAAATTGCATACTGCGTTAAAAAATTCTTTGCTTTATTGCTGTCAAAATGCATTAGATAAAACCTCCCCTTGTTTACGCCATATACAGTGTCGCATGACGCATAATCTCCTCTTCTGTCGCATTGCTACGGTCAAGGATACCAGTCAGCCGCCCTTCACACATTACCATAATTCGATCAGACATTCCAAGTAATTCAGGCATTTCCGAAGAAATCATGATAATGCTTTTCCCCTGCTTGGCAAGTTCGGCAATAATTGTATATATCTCGAATTTAGCGCCAACATCAATACCGCGTGTCGGCTCATCCAAAAGCAAAATTTCCGGTTCGGTAAGCAGCCAGCGGCCAACCAATACCTTTTGCTGGTTGCCCCCCGACAAATTTTTGATCAGTTCCTTTTCCGAAGGAGTCTTGACGCGGATTTTTTTTATGCTTTCCAAAGTATCTTGACGCATTTTTTTCTCATTCAGAAGAAGAAACGGCGTCTGATAATGATCAAGATTGGCAATTGCGGTATTCTCTATTATAGGCAGAACAGGGAATATGCCGGTAACCCGCCGTTCTTCGGTTAATAATGCCATCTTATGCTTTTTGGCATCCGCTGGAGATTTTATCTTTACCTCTTTCCCGTTGATGTAAAAATTGCCGGATATGATGGATCTAAGCCCAAAAATGGCTTCAATTAGTTCGGTGCGTTGTGCACCTACCAAACCGCCAATGCCCAAAACTTCCCCTTTGCGTAATTCGAATGATACATTTTTAAAAGAGCGCGGATTAGTCGATGTCAGATTCTCAACTTTTAACACCACATCGCCCGGCTCATGATCGCGGTCAGGAAAACGCTGCGAAAGATCACGGCCTACCATTTTCGATATAATCATATCGGTAGTCATGTCTTGCGCCGGCCAGGTTCCGATGTACTTACCATCTCGCATGATCGTCACATCATCCGATATTTGAAGAATCTCCTCCATTTTATGGGATATATAAATAATAGAAACGCCTCGTTTCCGCAAATCCCGAATAATGCGGAATAAGTGTTCCACCTCATTACCGGTCAAGGAGGATGTCGGTTCATCCATAACAATCAACTTCGACTTAAAAGATACGGCCTTCGCAATTTCGATGGACTGAATTTTTGAAACGGACAGGGTCTTTACCAAAACTTCGGGATCTAAATCAATATCCAGATCCTTAAAAAGATGAGCTGTATCCTCAAACATTTTCTTATGATCGACAAACTGAAACGGTCCCAGTCCTTTCATAGGGAAGCGTCCTAACCACACGTTTTCCATAACACTGCGCTGCGGTACGGGATGCAGTTCCTGATGAATCATGGATATACCATAGTTCAGTGCATCTTTGGAATTTTTGATCTCCAGTTTTTCACCATTTAAAATGATTTCTCCTGCGTCGGGATAGTAGATCCCGAATAAACATTTCATGAGCGTTGATTTTCCTGCACCGTTTTCTCCCATTAATGCATGCACAGTACCGGGACGCACTTTTAGAGTTACATCATCAAGCGCCTTTACGCCGGGAAATTCTTTGGAGATATGATTCATTTCAAGTAAATATTGAGTTTCCGTCATGATATCCGCCTCTCTTTCCCCAAAGACTTTAAAACGCAGAGGCAAGGAACAACGCAGCGTACATTGATCCTTGCCTCTTCATTGAGACTTGTAAAGACTAGTGACCTAGTAAGATAGCAAGGCTATTTGGCCTCGTTCATATTCTCCTTGGTGATTTTCTTGTAGTCAATCCAGATATACTTGCCATCGGTAATGTCATACCCTACATTTTCTTTGCTGGGAGTCTGCCCCAAAGCCAAGACGGTAGACAGGTTGACGGTTGCTTTTCCCTGGTTAACCGCATCATTCAATACCGTACCATACAGAGTACCTTCCTCCAGAGCTTTCAATGCCGGAGCGGTGGCATCAACACCGACTACAGGTATATATTTGCCGTCTTTAAAATAACCTTTGGCCTTTAATGCTTCGATGGCACCCAGGGCCATATCATCATTATTGGCCAGTACGCAATCAATATTATCGTTAGCAGCCAGGAAAGCGGCCATCTTTTCCTGTCCTTTTACACGGTCCCACATAGCGGTATCTTCAGCCACTTTCTCCAGTTTCAGGCCGGCATCTTCCATAGCCTTAATGGCAAATTTAGTGCGCAGTTCGGCATCCTGGTGTCCAGGTTCGCCTTTCAGCATAACGTAACGCACAACACCGTCTTTAGTAGGATGGGCTTTAAAGTAATCCACCAGAAGTTGTCCTTCCATAATACCCGACTGTTCGGCTTTAGCACCTACATAGTATACTTTATCCCACTTTTTCATATCTTCAGTAAGAGGTTCACGATTGAGGAATACTATTGGAATATTTGCATTTTTGGCTTTATCAATTAATACGCCGGCAGCATTGCGGTCAACCGGATTAATCGCCAATGCTTTCACTTTTTTATTGATAAATAGGTCAACCTTGTCATTTTGTGTCGGCTGAGAGTTTTGGCTGTCAACGATATCAAGCTGTGCCTTACCTTCTGCTGCTTTGGACATAGCGCTGCGTACACCCGACATAAACGTATCATCGAACTTGTAAATCGCTACACCAATAGCTGGTTTGTCCCCGGCACCCTGCTTGGTTTCCGCCTGCTGTCCTGATGAGCATCCGGCAAGCAGCGCCCCCGCCAGCAGCGTTGATAAAATAAGCCCTTTCCAATTCCTTTTCACTAATAACCCTCCTATACATAATTTGTGTAGAATATTGCAAATATAAAGCAGGTAAAGCAAAAGCAACCGCCGCTGCCCCCAAGCCAACCAATTGCTTCCTGCCTTATATTACTGCCAAAGCCGCAATAAAATATAAACTTTTTCAACTGGCAACTACAAAACAATGCACAAAATTAAAGGTCACTTTATTAAACACTTTATTAAATCAAATTTCTACCACCTATCAAAAAGCAAGATTAAAAAGCCCAGCACTCCTCCTTGTAATAATATATGTGAACTTCTTTAACAATAAGCCATATTTTTCGTCTAGAAATAAAATAAATATTTTCACTTTTTAAAATGTTTATATAAGTATAATTAGTCGTAAATTTCAAAAATCCTCTTTTGATTTTAGTTTTTTAGTATAATTTTTTATTTTCTGCTAATTTTTAAACTTCTTGCTTTTGCACGGACTAAAAACAACCCGCACACTGCTCACATTTTGCGGCAGTATGCGGGATTATGTCATTCCTATTTTAAACGCTGTACGAGGTGGGTTTCCATCCTTTCAGCATTCTCTCCACAATATAGGCAACACCATGATGATCGTTGCTGAGTGAAACGTGCCGGCAGACTTTTTTTACACCCTCCTTTGCGTTGCCGATAGCTATCCCAAGGCCGACTCTTTCCAGCATGGAAATATCATTGTAATGATCACCGATTGCCATAATATCCTGCAATGGAATGTGAAGCCTGTTGGCCAGGTATTCAACCGCATTGCCTTTTGAAGCTGAACTGTGAATCATTTCAAAGAGTTCATCGGCAGCCACCGTCATCGTGACTCCGGGATATTGTTTAAAATATTCCCGTCCCACTGCCAAACGTTTCTTATTATAAGTCATCGCCGCGATATTTCCGAAAAAGTAATTTTTATAAGCAACCTCGCGCATATTATCAACAAATACAATGCCCTCCATCGATAAAAGCCAGTCAATGGAACGCTTTCTTTCCGCCAAAATTTCCTGCGGATTTTCAGCCTGTGCCTGTTCAAAATCCTGCAGCAGGATTTCTCTGGCTCGTTTAGGCATAAAGGTATATTCGTCCGTGCAAAGATCATAGAAATAGGAATTTTCCTCCAGCCAATCAACCGCATGATGCACATCCTCAGGTTCAAGTGCAACCGTTTTGATCAATTGACCCTCTTTGGTGTAAATAAAAGAACCATGATTGGAAATAATATGCGGTTTTAACCCGTACCGTTGACACAAGGCGAAAGCGTTTTTATAAGTCCGGCCTGTGGCAATGGCAATTTCTATTCCCCTCTGCTGTGCTGCCAGCAAAGCTTCCACATTTTTATCGCTTATTTCATTTTTGGAGTTGAGAAGTGTCCCATCCATATCGGATACAATAAGTTTCATCATCTATTCCACCTAACTTTCCAAACTAGTATATTACCGCGCTTTTCACTCCTACCAACCTACGAAAGAGCTGCGCTTAAAAACACAAAAAGATGCCCGGCTTCCTAGGCAGGGCATCTCATCTTTATAATGCGTTGCTATGCTCGTCTACAGATACTGCCTGACGGCAGTCAGTGCCTTATCGTAGTCAGGGTGTTGAGAGACCTCGGGGACATACTCGACATATCGCACGATGCCATCCCTGTCGACAACCACGATACCCCTGGTCAATAGCCGCAGTTCTTCAATAACAAAACCATATTTCAAACCAAAATCAAGTTCTTTATGATCGGAAACCGTTTTGACATTCTCAATTCCGTTGGTTGCGCAATATTTGCCCAACGCGAACGGCAGATCAACACTGAGTGACAACACCAGCACACCGTCCAAAGAGCCTGCCTCTTCATTAAAACGACGCGTTTGCAAGTCACATACCGACGTATCGACGGACGGCACCACACTGATAATGCGGACCCTCCCCTGATAATCACTAAGTTTTACTGGTTCCAGGCCAGGAGAAAGCACGGTAAAATCGGGAGCTTTCATACCAACTGCAATTTCCGGTCCTATTAAAGTAACCGCCTTACCTTTGAAGGTCACTGCATTTGAACGTTTATCCATATTATTGCCTCCCTATTCCGTTTCCTTCTTCTATGATAACATACTTTAGTCCAACTGGAAAGCGTTACTCTCTATATAACGTTACGCAGCTTTGGCGCCAGAAATAATGCCACGATCATCCCAATTCCTGACGTCAGTAAAGAACTTGGTATATTGGTTAGCGCCACGGTCAGACTGCCGATAATCTGCCACCAGGCAAATACATATCCGAAAACAGTCCAGGCTGCAGCCAGTAAACAGGCCAAAAAAACTTTCCCCGCCGAAGATTTCTGAACTCCGCTTTCCGGCCACATGCCCTTGGCGACAACTCCAATAATCAATCCGGCAATTCCCTTTATCACAAAGGACCATAAGGTATACGGCGAAAATCCCATAATCAGGTCATACAGCCCCGATCCAATCGCTCCGGCAAAACCGGCATATACTCCACCGTATAGTATGCCGGCAATATACAGGAAAGCCGTTCCCAAATGAACCATAGCCCCAACTCCCAAAGGAATTTTAACCGCTGTGGCAACTGCACACATAGCGGACAATACTCCAATAAAAGCCAAATCCCTGGTTTTTAAACCACGTGCCCCCAACATATAAATTTCCCCTCCCGATACTAATCAGCACCAGTCTAAGACCCTAACCGGCCTACTATTTTCTCCAGCAATACCCCTTCCCGTACGGGCGTACCTGCACGATAAGTAATCTCTATAGCCGAAGTGACAAACTGCTCCGCCCGGTGCATGGAGTCGGCCAGCGAGGCGCCGTTAAGCAAAGCGCCCAGCAAAACGCTGGCAAAGATATCTCCTGTTCCGGGATACCGCACCGGAATGTAATTCCCGCTGACTTCCCAATACGCATTTTCCCCGCGGTCATACCCGGCATTTACAATTCTCCCCCCTGTATGGGGTATGCCGGTTATGACTACACGGGATGGCCCCATAGCGGACAAGCGCAGCAGCCATTGCCGGATAATTTCCGGATGATATTCGCTGTCCTGATAGGGTTTTCCCAGTAAAAAACAAGCTTCTGTATAATTCGGCGTAATGACGTCCGCCCGCGACACCAAGTCCTTCATTTTATGCTGCATCACCGGCGTATAAGTCGAGTATAATTTTCCTCCGTCACCCATAACCGGATCAACCAGCACCAGGCTAGCATAACGTTTAAATTCGTCAATAAACTGTCTGACAGTATCTATCTGTTTCTCCGATGCCAAAAAACCGCTGTATAAGGCATCGAAGGTGATTTGTTCCCGTTGCCAGTGCTGAAAAAAGGCCGGCATGCGATCAGTAAAGTCATAAAATTCCAGATTGTTAAATCCCCCCAGATGGGTACTCAATACAGCGGTAGGTAACGGGCATACTTGAATTCCCATAATGGAAAGTACCGGTATAATCACGCTTAGCGAACACCGCCCATAACAGGAGATATCTTGGACAGCTGCTACTTTAGGTATAATATGACTCATCGGTTGACTCCTTCCCCTGCTGCAGGCACCATTTAGGCCGCGGCGGCAAACCATAATATGCAGATTTTATACAAATTCGTGATGGTTATCATAAATCCTGCCGATCAGCACCAGCATATCGATAAACAGTTATTGACATCCGTCCGATTATTGACTATACTATGTATTGTTAATATATACCTCTTACAAAGGGAGTAACCTTTACGATACAGTCGTCATTACGGTAGCATATACCCGGTTGTATCGGCATATTTTGTTGGTGAGACTTTGTTTATACGATATTCGTATAAACAAAGTTTTTTATTTTCAAGGAGGTGCAGCAATAGCAACAGCAGATAGCCTCTAATCAGTATAAAAAAACAAACATAGGCAGGTGCTAATTATGTCCGAAAGATTAAGTTTGCAAGAAGTTCTTCGCGAATACGGCGTTCCGTTAACCAAGCTCAACGTCACGGCTTCCCCCGAAGAATGCCTGCAGTTGCGCGAACGGCTTATGGATATCCGCAATGTCAGTCACGGCACAGCACAGGGATACCTTGAAGTTGCCTGTACTTTTTATATCGATGTCCATGACATTGACCGTTATTTAGCCGGAGAGTTACCTAATTTAGCCGAAATTTATACCTTCCCTGAAGATATTAAAACTCATACGGAGGAGAGCTAACATGAAAAAAATAATATTATGCACACTAGTATTGGTTCTTTCATTTCAATTAATCGCCTCTGCTGCCATTGGCGGCACCAAATCACGCCGTATAGCCCCATCTTCCAAACCGCCGACAACCCAGACCGCGCCTTCAAAATCAAGTGATTATAAACCTTCCGCCCCGGCAAAGAGTTATAACGAAAAAGCTCCTGAGGCGAAACAAGCCAATCCGCAGACAGCGCAATCTATGTCTCAGCAAACCAACACCGGGGGTTTTCTCCGCAACCTTGGCATGTTTGGCGGTGGTATGCTGCTGGGCGGCATGTTAAGCAGCCTGTTCGGCTTCGGCGCAGGCGGAATGTTTGCCCAAATGATCGACATGCTCATAGCCATGATGCTATTCATGGGGGTCCTAATGGCCGGACGTTATGCCTGGAATAAACTCACCAACAAACGAAAAATGTAAATCCCAGGCAGTCAAGGCCGGTATCCACTTACAGAGTGGTACCGGCCTTGATTTATATTTTCGGCAAACTCCTCAGATTGTCCTGAATTTCCTCTTCATCACAAGGTACATCTTCCATATTGCCACTGATAAAGTTATCATAAGCCGCCATGTCAAAATGCCCGTGCCCGGACAGCGAAAATAAGATGGTTTCTGCTTTCCCCGCTTCCTTTACCCGGAGTGCTTCGGCAATAGCGGCTTTAACGGCATGTGCCGATTCCGGAGCAGGGATAATTCCTTCTGTTTTGGCAAATAACAGCGCAGCTTTAAATACTTCATTCTGATTGTAAGCCTGTGCTTCAACCAGTCCGTCATGATATAACTGACTTACCAGCGGCGATTCGCCATGGTAACGCAGTCCGCCTGCGTGAATGCCCGACGGCATAAAGTTATGTCCCAGAGTATACATCTTCATCATGGGGGTCAATTGTGCCAAATCGCCAAAATCATAGGCAAAAATTCCTTTCGTTAAGGTCGGACAAGCGGTTGGCTCAACAGCAACCGACCGTACTTTTCCACCAGCAATTTTATCTTTAAGGAAAGGAAAGGCAATACCGGCAAAATTACTCCCTCCGCCGCTGCAGCCGATTACAACATCAGGATACGTATCGGCTTTTTCCAGCTGTTTTTTAGCCTCCAAGCCAATAATCGTCTGATGCAGTACGACATGATTCAAAACACTGCCCAGTGCATAATTCGTATCGGCACGACCGGCCGCATCTTCCACCGCTTCCGAAATGGCCAAGCCCAGACTTCCCAGCGCCTCAGGGTTGGCTGCCAATACCTGCTTGCCGGCTTGCGTATATTCCGACGGGCTGGCAATAACTTCAGCCCCATAAACCTGCATAAAGGAACGCCGGTATGGTTTCTGTTTATAGCTGACTTTTACCATATAAACCGTGCATTCCAAACCATACAGGCTACAGGCCAGACTCAAGGCACTGCCCCATTGCCCGGCGCCGGTTTCGGTCGCCAGACGTTTGATGCCGGCAATTTTATTGTAATAGGCTTGAGGAATGGAAGTATTGGCCTTGTGGCTGCCTGCCGGGCTTGCGCCTTCGTATTTATAATAAATTTTTGCCGGCGTATCCAGTGCTTTTTCCAGTTCATAGGCACGGATCAACGGAGTAGGGCGCCATATCCGGTATTTATGGATGACCTCATCCGGGATGTCAATCCAGCGTTCCTGACTTGCTTCCTGCTTAATCAATTCCAGCGGAAAAATTACCGCCAGATCCTTCGGCTCGATCGGCTGCTTTGTTCCCGGATGAAGCGGCGGAGCCATCTTATTCGGCATATCTGCCTGAATATTGTACCATTGCCGCGGAATTTCGTTTTCACTCAGCATAATCTTTTTATCCGTCACCATAGACTACCATCCCTCTTTCCTGTCGATTATAAAAAACGTCAGTTTTTCTTACAAAATAAACCGACGCAATAGTTCATGGCACAGCGGGATAAGCTCCGGCGCTATAAAAGCCGTTACGATGCCCATAAAAATCATTGCCAGACTGGAGACAGCCCCTTCCAAATGGCCCACTTCATGCGCCTTTGAAGTGCCAATGCCATGCGCCGATATGCCAAACATCATGCCCGATGCCACGGAATTCTGCAAAGTGGTATATCTGCGCATCATAGAAGTCAGTATGGTTCCCAGTATCCCTGTAATAACAACAAAAACAGCCGTCATGGCCGGGTTGCCGCCTAAAATTTGCGAAACACTGATCGCCAAGGGAGTAGTAATAGCGCGTAAAGCCAGGCTGTCCACCATTTGCTGCGGCATCCCCAGCACCTCGGCCATGCCCATGGAGGTAAAGATGGCCATAACGGCTCCTCCCACCACGCATAAAATAATCTCCAGCGAATACTTTTTGATAATATGGCGATGCTTGTACATCGGAATAGCCAAAGCCACCGTGGCCGGCTGCAGCATTAAACTGAGTATTTGTCCCCCGCTGTTATAATTTTCATAGGGTATATGTAACAAAGTCAGCATACCAACCAGTATTAGCGGGCAAACCAGCACGGGTGACAACAGGATATGCGAAATATTTTTATAACAAAGCTTGGTAATCTTATACACTACCAAGGTGATAACCAGCCATACCAGCATCATACCCGCTGCCGCCTTTCCCGGTAATAACCTAAAAAAACAGTCGCCAGATAAATAAAAGATAACATAGCCAGAGTACTGACGGCAATCACCGTAAATAAGCCCAGCGACTGCGGCCACAAAACATCAGAAAACTGCATAATACCGACCACCGATGGAATAAAAAACAATAATAACTCAGATATCAATAAATTGGCGCCGTTTTCAATCCAGTTGAGCGGCAGCCACTGACGCTCCAATAAAACAAACACGATCAGGATACCAATAATACTCCCCGGAATTTTAAAAGGAAGGAGCGGCGCAATTTCGTTACTGAGTAAACTAATAAAGCATAATAATAACACCTGCAATAATACTTTTATGCATTTCAAAACCAACACCTCTTGCCAACAATTTTATACTATTTTTTATTCAATGTAAAACCGCTTATAACTTTGTAAACATGAATTCAACCTCTTTATTCAGCAAATTAAACGTTATTTTTACATATAACGACCTAAAAACAGACATATTTCACTAAAATAGGACTAGTGCCCCATCTCATCATGACCATAGTCCGATTCCACATTTGGTAAAAAGGTTTTAAAATGTAAAAAGATGTTATATTTTCTGAAAGTATTAAACTTTTTGTAAAAAATAAAAAGCTAAGAGGGGTATTATGTTAAATTACTGTTTCGATAGTTCAGGGACGATTATCGACGAAGAATTTAATCGACTGGCCAAGCGTTTCAAAAATATTATTTATGCGCATGCCCATAAGTATTATTTGCCTGGTGGCGATATCGACGACCTCTACCAATGGGGACTTCTCGGCTTATATAAAGCGGTCATGCGTTACGAAGAGAATGGGAAATACAATTTTGACGTCATTGCCATCATCAACATAAAAAACATGATGAAATCGGCAATCAAAACAGCCAACCGCAATAAGCACAAAGCCGCCAACAGCGCCTGTTCTCTCTATTATACCGGTGACGAGCTCACGCAGGACAGCGGTATGAAGCTGGTAGACAGACTTGTCGTAGAAAAACGCACCGAAGACCCGCTTAATCTAATCGCCGATAAAGAGTCGGTGGAAACAATTATGCAGTTTATTGATACCCATCTGTCACAAAATGAACGTAAAATTTTCAAACTATACATAACCGGTTATAAACAGCGTCATATATCAGAAAAACTTAATTTTGATCCAAAGGTTGTAGACAATGCCATTCAGCGTGCCCGCAAAAAATTAAGCAAACATCTTCAATTTGCCTGATAATAAAAACTGCTATAAAAGGCAGCTCCAAAACAATTTGGAGCTGCCTTTTATCCTCTCAGACCGCCAGGCAATCCGTTCTTACCCATTTTAACACCTGTTCGGCAGAAAAATCATGAATACCGTTTTTGAAAAGCAGATCGGCCATTGCATAATGTGCCTGCATACTTTCGTCAAAACTTCCCGGCATGGCAATGCAATGCATAGCTGCGCTTTTTGCTGCCAGCACCCCGTACTGTGAATCCTCAATAACCAGGCACCTTTCCGGCAAAATACCGAGACGCTTCGCCGCCTCCAGGAAAACATCCGGTTCCGGCTTGCCTTTCCCTACTTCTTCGGAGGAAATGACAACATCAAAATATGGTTCCATATCGGCTGTGGACAGAATCATTTCAATAATACTCCGCGAAGAACCGGAAGCAACCGCCAGCGGATAATCATGTTTTTTCAATTCGGCTACCAGCTTTTTCATTTCCGGAAAAACCGGTGTATTTTTTTTGGCAAAATCAATATAATAGGCATTTATTCTTTCCATCATAACGGCAGCAGCTTCGTCAATGGCATAAACGGCTTTAACATGGTCCACCACCTCTTTTACCCCAATACCAACATATCTTCTATTGCATTCCAGCGTAAAATCCACCCTATGCTCGGCCAGCACTTTTCTGAGCGCTTCAAAATAATTGGGTTCGCTGTCAACCAAAGTTCCATCCAGATCGAAGATAACTGCATCAATATCCCTACCGCGCGGTGTCGAGGCATGTAACAAACTTTTTGCTCCATGATCAGGCATATCGAATCTCCCTTTCTCTTTTTGCATTTATTTAAAATACGACGATTTCCCGAACGGGAAATCGTCGTATTTGGTATTGATTTACTTGTTAAGCGAAGCCGGATGGTTGTTCCCCTGCTTCCAGCGCTTAATTCTTTCCGTAAAACGTTCTACTACCACAAAGAGGACCGGGATAAGGAAGATCCCCAGGGTAGTGGCCATAAACATGCCGCCTACCACGGCAGTTCCCATAGAATTTCTGGCCGCCGCCCCTGCTCCGGTCGCCAGTGCCAAGGGCAGGCAGCCGATGATAAAGGCCAGCGAGGTCATGAGTATGGGACGCAGACGGATTTTTGCCGCTTCAATAGCCGCTTTCACCGGTTCCATGCCGTTATCAACCCGGACTTTGGCAAACTCAACGATCAGGATTGCATTCTTGGCCGCCAGCCCAATGAGCATGACCAGGCCGATCTGCATATACACACTATTTTCCAAGTGACGGGCGTACTGGAACAGAAAAGCGCCAAAGATGCCGGTAGGCACGGATAAAAGTACGGCGAACGGTACACTCCAGCTTTCATATAAAGCTGCCAGGCACAAAAATACAAAGAGAATGGCAAAACCAAACACGACCGGTGCCCGGCTGCCGGAAATTTTTTCTTCACGGCTCTGCCCCGACCATTCATAACTGTAGCCGGTCGGTAAAGTCTGTGCCGCCACTTCTTCCAGGGCAGTAATAGCCTGCCCGGAGCTGGCACCACTGGCCGGCATACCGTTAATTTGGATGGATCGCGAACCATTGTAGCGGCTGATTAATGTGGCCGCATTCATCGGTTTCGGCTTAAGCAGGGTGTTAAGCGGCACCATCGTACCGTTTGAACTTCTTAAGAAGAAATAGCGCGTAGCATCCACCTGCGAACGGTAATCCACATCCGCCTGGAGCATAACCTTGAACGTACGGCCGAATTTATTAAAATCATTTACCTGCGCGCCGCCAAAATAGATTTGCAAGGTGGTAAATACATCATCCAGCGGAATTCCCAGTTTCTCAACTTTCTCCCGGTCGACCTCAAACTCATACCCCGGCGTATTCATCTGAAACGTGGTATACACCTGCCCGATTTCCGGGCGCTTACTGGCCGCGGCAATAAATTCCTTGGAAACACGGTCAAAATCATCCAGTGTACCGCCGCTGCGGTCCAGGAGCATCAGCGTAAACCCGCCGGCAATCCCCAGACCGGGCAGTGAAGGCGGATTTAAAGCGATAACCCTGCCTTCCGGCAAATGACCACTATTCTTAAATACCTGGCCAATTTGCGCTCCAACGGCAGTCTGCGGATTGGTACGCTCATCCCATGGTTTAAGTCCGACAAACATAGTAGCTGCATTAGACTTTAACCCGCCGCTTAACATATCATAACCAACAATCGCCATCGTATTTTCAACGCCCGCCTGCTGAGCCACGCTTGTCGTCTGTTTGTCAATAGCTTCAGCAGTGCGGTTGGCACTGGCCGCTTCCGGCAAAGTCAAAGTGCTGATAAAATAGCCCTGGTCCTCTTCCGGTACAAAGGCACCCGGAACCATTTTAAATAACGCGCCGGTTAAGATAAGCACTACTATCAGCATAGCCAGGCACACACTGGCTTTAGGTATTAATTTTCCTAAACCATGTCCGTATTTTTCAATTGTTCTTTCAAACCAGTCATTAAACCGGTCAAAAAACCTCCCTAGCATACCTTTATGCTCATCCGGATTATACGGTTTAAGCATCATGGCACATAAGGCCGGCGTAAGGGACAATGCGACAAGTGCGGACAGCCCCATGGAAACGGCAATGGTTAAAGCAAACTGTTTGTACAGTATTCCCATCGTTCCGCCAAAGAAAGCGACAGGAATAAACACGGAAGCCAAAACGAAAGCAATAGCTACAACCGGTCCGGATACCTCACTCATGGCCCGCTTGGTTGCTTCCTTAGGGCTTAAGCCGGAATAGCGCATATGATGTTCAACGGCCTCAATAACGACAATAGCATCATCCACAACAAGCCCGATAGCCAAAACCATGGCAAATAAAGTTAGCGTATTGATCGAAAACCCTAAGGCAACAAAGGCACCAAAAGTACCAATCAGCGAAACGGGTATTGCCAGCATCGGAATCAGTGTTGCCCGCCAGTTCTGCAGAAAGACGAATACCACCAGCAAGACCAGTACTAATGCTTCCGCAAACGTTTTGACAACTTCGACCATTGATTCACGAACAAATTTGGTATTGTCAACCATGACGGTGTACTCTAAATCGGGAGGAAAACGCTTGGAAGCCTCCTCCAGCACCTTACGCACGTTGCTGATGGTTTCTAGCGCATTAGCATCATTGCTAAGCTGGATGGCAAAACCCGCAGCCGTATGTCCATTTAATTTAGAACTAAAATTATAGTCTTTACTGCCCAGTTCAACTTTAGCAATATCCTTTACCCTTACAAAAGATCCATCGGCTTCAGCTCTGACAATAATATCGCCAAATTCCTCCGGAGTAGAAAGTCGGCCTTTCACCTTGGCCGTATACTGCTTTTCTTGATCTTGCGGGGCCGGCATCGCACCGATATTACCTGCCGGAGCCTGGATATTTTGCGTTTCAATCGCACTTTGCACATCAGCTATTGTAAGTCCTAATTGAGCAAGCTTATCCGGTCTCACCCAAACACGCATCCCATAGTCGGCACCAAATTCCATAACATTGCCGACACCCTTAACACGCTTAATATCATCTTCTAGATAAATAGTACCATAACTCTTCAAGAAACTTGCATCATACGTATCGTTAGGTGACCACAGCGCAAAAATAAACGCCATGTCCTGAGTGGATTTTTTAGTAGTTACACCGGACTGCCGAACCGTATCCGGAATGGAGGCATCCGCCTGCGCCACCCGGTTCTGAGTCTGAACAGTGGCAATATCGGCATCTTTCTCTGTCTCAAACTGGACATTCAAAGTATACATACCGGAATCGGTGCTGGTTGAACTCATGGATACCATGTCTTCAACCCCATTAACCTGCTCCTCAATGGTCTGGGCCACGGTCTGTTCCACTACATCGGCATTTGCCCCCTGGTACGTGGCACTTACTCTGACCGTAGGCGGCGAAATCTGCGGATACTGGGCAATAGGTAAATTAAATGCCGCAATTCCGCCGATTAATGTAATCAAAATGGACAGCACGATGGCAAATACGGGGCGCTCAATAAAAAATTTAGCCATGTCAACACCCCCTATTGTTTGTCCGAACTGTTCAGTTCATCCAATCCAATCAAAGTCACCTGCAAAGGCGTTCCCGGCTGAACCTTATTGGTTCCTTCGACAACAACCCGTTCACCGGGGTTTAAGCCTTCTTCCACAATCCACAGGTTCCCTACTTTCGGTCCCATCTTCACAGCCCGGGACTCTGCCTTATCCCCTTCGGCCACAACGGTAACCAAAGTTTTTCCCAGCAATTCCTGTACTGCCCGCTGCGGTATCAGTAAAGCTCCCTGACGGACTTCCCCCGGAGCGACCACTCTGGCAAACATTCCGGGAACCAACAGCCTGTCGGCATTGGCAAAAGAGGCTTTCAAAGTAATGGTCCCGGTATTTTGATTCATGCCACGGTCAACTTGTTCGACCTGGCCGGTTACCGGATATTCCACACCGTTGCTGAGAACCAGTTTCAAATTATTCCCCCACGAATTCGGCAAGGCCCCATTGCCTTGTGCTAACTGCAAATACTCATTTTCATTCATGCTGAATTGCACAAACACCGGGTCAATGGAAGAAATCGTAGCCATAACCGTCGAGCCGGCGGTTACAAAGCTGCCGACACTCAAATCATTCACATCCATACGCCCGTCAATAGGCGAAAGAATGAGAGTGTCCTGAATATTTTCTTCGGCCAGCTTTAGCTGCGCTTGATAAACATTTACCAAGGCGGCATTCTGTTCTTCGGCAGCCACTTGTGTATCTAAAGTTTGTTGCGCAATAGCATTCTGGGCCGCCAACGTTCTATAACGGTTGGTATCCAGCCTGGAATTGGCCAGCTGAATTTCCGCCTGAGCCAGCTGCGCCTTGGCCTCAAGCAACGAAGATTCATACTGCCTCCGGTCTAATTGAAATAACGGCTGTCCTTTTTTGACCATGGCACCGCCACTGACCATTTTAGCCACGATGGCTCCCGATACCTTAGCCTGCAATTTTACTTCATTTTTGGCCTGCACCTGTCCTACATATTCATAGGTAATCGGTGTATCCTGTTGAATGACCTGCATTGCCTTAACCTCTATAGCTTGCGCTGTTTGACTGGCCGACTGCTTGCTGCAGCCGGTTGTCACTACGGCTGTCAGGGCAAGGATAAGAGCAAAACAACCAATTTTTTTACCATATTGATTAGCCAATGATTAAACCCCCTATTTCTTAAATACCTGTCTCTCCCTATATGTAAGTATACAGATTTTCACTAATACCAGCATTCAAAACAAGTCAACTAGGTCTCGCTCCTCTCTTAGCGCCTGGGCTCATCACCCCGTTAAAATAAATTTCCAAAGCCTGTTCAACATAATATTCCTCCTGATCCTCTTTCGCGCATAACTTGGTGTTCGGTAAACACCGCGTAAAAAAAGTAAAATGAATCATACTAAAAAGCGATATCGTGGCGCAATGAATATCAAGGTCTCGACGGAACTTTCCCGATGCCATGGCAGCCCTGATACAGCCATCTAAAAACTCATGCAACCGTTCCGCCTCCACCTTGACAATGGCTTCAAAACAGTCGGTTGGGCTGAATAATTCCCGATAGAGTAAAAGGTCAATATGCGGATTTTGCTTATGTATAGCAACGGCTGTATAGACAAATAAGCGGATTTTTTCTACCGGATCCTGCGTCTTTCGGTGAATAGTTTCCAGTTCCTTTCCCATAACCATGAGCTGATGCTCAATAATATAGGAATATAATTTCTCCTTGCCGCCGAAGTAGTAAGAAATCAATGCTACATTGACACCAGCCGCCTCAGCCAGTTCTTTAACTGAAACACCAGCCAGCCCTTTTAAAGAAAATAATTTCACTGCCGCTTCGATTATCTTATTAACCGTCGGCTTATCAAGACATCCGTCCACCATGACTGTCACCCTATCAATTAAATTTGCATTTAAAATGATTATTTAAAAACTTGTATTTTATTATAATATAGAGCTGACAAATTTGTCTACTAAAATCCTCCTTGGAATCTCTCCGCAATTTTTTTCATCGGCGGCCATATAAAAAGGCGTTGCCCCTTCGCCACTATGCGAAAGCCAACGCCTCTCACAACCAAAACATGCCTTACCCTGGAACCGAAATAGGCAACACATAGGAAAAAATGCTAACAAAGTGAGCGGCACTGCCGGCCATGACAAAAAAGTGCCAGACTGCATGATTATATGGCATTCTGTTCGCCAAATAAAAAACAGCACCTACCGTGTACAAAACCCCGCCGCCAATCAGCCAGTATAAGCCCTCCGGCGGCAAAGTGATAATAAGCGGCTTGATCACCAGAACGGCGAACCACCCCATAAGGATATAACACAAAGTCGAAAATAGTTTAAAGCGTTTTACAAAAAACACTTTGAAAACAATGCCAACAATGGCCAGGCTCCAGATCACGGTAAATACGATCCAGCCCAGTGTTCCATGGAGCGGCACAAAGGCAAACGGGGTATAGGTTCCGGCAATCAGCAAATAAATAGCCGAATGATCGAAAATTTTAAAGATATGTTTTAGTTTTTCATTGGTAAAACTGTGATACAACGTAGACGCCAAATACAACAAAACCAACGAACCGCCGTAAATACTGAAGCTTACCGTATGCCAGACGCTGCCGTACATACTGGCTGCAACAGCCAGCACAACGAGTGCGGCCAAGGCCAGTACAGCCCCTACTCCATGGGTAACCGCATTTACAATTTCTTCCATTCCTATCCCCTCCAATCAGCAGTATATGTACCGTAAATTGTAAGCTGTATCCTTTATTATAAAGCAGCCACAAACGTACATGGTCATTATACCACATGTAGAATTATCCATACGCACAATTTATCTATTTTTAATTTATATTTTACGGTTTGCAATCTACTCTGAAGAGTTGTTTCCTGCGCAAAAGTATTGTATCATGGCACTTAACAGCAGATTCATTACGGGAAGGGAAGAAGCAAGTGAAAAAATTTACTTCATATAAAATTGCTCCGGAACATGCAGGATTAACTGTTGAAACCTATCTCAAACAAATTTTGAAGTACAGCGGCAGGCACCTTCAGAAATTAACCAGAAAAAAGGGAATCCGCATCCATGGGCGGCCAAGTTTCTTGCAAAAAATATTACGGCCGGGAGATATTATACAAGTCTGCCTCTTGCAAGATACCTCCTATGGCGTACAACCGGAAAAAGGTCCGGTTACCATACTGTATGAAGACACCAATATGTATGTATTAAACAAACCGCCTTACCAGCTTGTCCATCCCACCGGTTATACAACTTCCGGCACTCTTGCCAATTATTTAGCCCATTACCTTCAGGCACAGCAAATTACCGCTGTACCCCGCGCGGTTCACCGGCTCGACCGCAACACTTCCGGTTGCATATTATTTGCCAAAAATTCACAGAGCCAGTTTTTATTAGAGGAACAACTGAAAACCAAACAACTGACCAGGCGGTATTGGGCCTTGGTTCAGGGAAATGCTGCCCCTGCCTGCGGAACGATTAATGCTGCCGTTGCTATTCACCCGTCCCGGCCCAATCGCCGAATCATTTCTGTTCAAGGTGATCCTGCCGTTACGCATTACCGGACCCTGCGCCGCCTTGGCGATGCCACCCTGCTGGAACTGACTCTCGATACGGGACGCACGCACCAGATACGCCTCCACTTAGCCCATATCGGACACCCAATTATTGGCGATGCTATGTATGGTGTTGCTTCACCTTACATAGCCCGGCAGGCTCTGCACGCCGCATCGGTTACTTTCCGGCGGATAAGCGATAAAAAGCCCATCACTGTCCATGCCCCGCTACCACAGGATTTACGTACCGTCCTTGAGTACTATTCCCCTTCACACCAAAGGCTTCATCCTGCCGAAGAATAACAAAGATACCGGGTAGTACCGGTATCTGTATTGCCAAAAATATAAGACAGCCTCACTATGCCTTAGTCGTATGATTGTGAAGCTTAAATTCCGGCGGATATTGCCATTGTGCAAATTCCTCCGGTGCTATAATAGCCGGCTCTTTTCCCCCGCTTATCATCAACGCCCGGTAGTAAATCTCAGCGATTTCTTCCACATAATGGGCTTTTAGCAATGCGTCCTTGGCATTTTCAGCAACAGTAATGACACCGTGGCTCTCCAGCAAAGCCGCGTCCGCTTTTTTAATAGGTCCGGTAATACTTTCAGCTAAAGCGCTGGTACCGGGCCGCCCGTACGGGGCAACCGGGATGATTCCTTCTGCCCCGCCTAAAGCTGCCCCTTCGTAAACAATGGCAGGAATCTCTTTGTTTACTACGGCAAATGCAGTGGCAAAACGGGAATGTGTATGCAATCCGGCCATCACCTCAGGCCGGATTGCATAGGCTTTTAGGTGTAACAGCAGTTCACTGGTCGGCTTGCGCCCGGGAATGGCTTCCAGCACATTGGCTTTCCCGTCTACAACGCAAATATCATAATACGTCAATTCTTCTCTGCCGACACCGGCAGGTGTCACCACTACATATCCTGTTTTTTCATCCCGGATACTGAAATTTCCGGACTTATGGCGGCAGAGCCCTGATGCTTCCGCCTGCCGGGCAATCGCGACCACTTCTTTTTTCAGTTCTTCCAGCATGCTATAACTCCTTTCGTTATTCCAGATTGGCATGACGGCCAAACATGGCATCTGCCTGGATTTTTCTTAGCTCCATCAGTTTTAAAATGACTGTGTCTGTCAGCAATAACAAGGTTTGCTCAAAAAGAGAGCCCATCGGCTGCAGGGAAGTGCGATTGCCGCCATTATTTTCTTTAATGGAAGCAGGAATCTCAATGACCACATCCGCCATACGCCCGATGGTTGACTGCGGGACAATGGTAATCACAGCGAGTTTAGCCTGTATGGCCTTGCATTTATTGGCCATAGAAACCAAACTTCCCGTTTCTCCCGATCCGGATGCCAGCAGCAGCAAATCTTGTCGTCCCAGCGCGGGAGTTACCGTTTCGCCGACGACGGATACAGTAAACCCCATATGCATCAGCCGCATAGCAAATGCTCTGGCCATAAGTCCCGACCGGCCGGCACCGGCAAGAAAAATACGGTTTGCCTGAAGGATGGCTTCTGTCAAAACCTCTGTTGGCTTTTGCGCCACCCGTTCCAGAGTTTGCTCCAGTTCTCTAAGAATTTCCCGGAAATATTCCACAGACATACGCACCTCTCCCATGAACATATCACCACCGGCTTATTCGTGATAATATTTTTGTATCTCATCATACACTTTGGCAGGTCCCATAAACGCATAGACCAATGGCATACCGTCGATAACCGGGCGGGCAGTATCCAGCGTTTTTGTGCTTAAACGTAATATAATATCCGGATTATGAGATTCTTCCAGTTGCTTTAAATCCGTTGTAAACATATTCGCCGTAACCGCTTCAATATGGTTCATTCCTCTTTTTTTACATTCGGCCAGCATATCCTTGGTAATTTTTGCGGCTTTTGAATCACTCGTTCCACTAAAAACAAGGATTTTCATAAGTTAATCCCTACCTTTATCACGTTTTATATTAGCGTCCCCAATATCACACGCTGCCGGAGTAGTTATCCCGATAATGTGCCGCAACGCTCGCATATCCTCAATAATATGATCCGGTTTTTCAGCCATAACCTTATTTAGTGCTCTTCAGGCAATCCGTATCCGACCTATTGATTTAACTCTCCAAATGTCTTAGTGATCTGCCACCGTCAATCACCAGTGTTTGTCCTGTCATCATGGCGGCATCCGTAGTTAAAAGATAGAATACCGCACCGGCAATATCTTCCGGCCGGGCGATTTTTCTTAAAGGAATTTCCCTGATGGTTTTTTCCAGTCTTTCCGGTGTAAAAAACATTTTTACCATGTCCGTTTCCGTGGGGCCCGGCGCAACCGCGTTCACCCTGATATGATCCGGTCCAAACTCCCAGGCGAGCGCCCTGGTCATATTTACTACAGCGGCCTTGGATGCACTGTAGGGAATGGTTCCCCCGCGCGGGGCAAAGATGGCTGACGTGGAAATGTTAACAATGTTGCCGCCGCCGTGGTTCTTCATCCAGTTAATCGCTTCTATGCAGCAATAACCGCTTCCTTTAAAATTCACGTCAACTGCAAGATCCCAGTCTTGCTGGCTAAGTGCTAAAGCCGAGTCACGTGATATCCCCAAGCCGGCACAATTAACGAGTATATCCAAACCGCCAAAATCATTAATCACCTGTTGGAACATAGTTTTCACTTCGCTCCACGCCGCAACATTGGCCTGGTATACCTTAGCCCTTTCCTCACTTTCATCCAGCGAAAAAGCCAATTTCCCGGCGTCATCCGTACTATTGGCGCAATTAATCGCCACGCTGGCCCCTTCTTTATATAACCGTTCTACAATGGCTTTACCAATACCGCGCGACCCGCCGGTCACCAGGGCTACCTTGCTTTTCAGCATCAGGTTCTCCTCCTTTCAGGGAATTAAAACAACTTTTATGGCATCACCGTTACGGGTTAATTTAATTGCCATTTCAATTTCCCGCAAAGGCAAAGTGTGTGTAATATATTTTTTTGCATTTAGCTTGCCGGAAACCACTAATTGATAAGACTCCCGTAAATCCATCTCACTGTAGGCATAGTGCCCGTACACAGTAAGCAAATTGTAGTGAATCAAATTGGTATCCAGCGGTGTTAACGTACCTTTCGCTACACCGCCAAAAAAAACGACCTTGCCCATTTTCCGGGTCATGGCAACAGCCTGCTGCTGAGCTTCCAGCGCCGGACAAGCGGAAATCACCTTGTCTGCTCCCCACTGGCCGGTAAGCCGCTTGACAGCAGCAACCGGATCGGCTTCTGACGAATTAATTACATAATCTGTGCCAAATTGTTTCGCCATATTTAGTCTCTTGGTGGATTGTTCGACGACAATGACAAGTCCGGCGCCTCTTAGCTTCGCCAGTTCCACATGCAGGCAGCCAACCGGACCGGCGCCGATAATAACAACTACATCGCCCAGAGTGATATCGATATGTTTCTGGCAGGCATAAACCGAGGACAACGGTTCCACCAGCACCGCTTCTTCATAGCTAACATGATCCGGCATTATCTTATTAATGCCCCGGTCCAGCATATCCCCGGTTAAGACCATGTACTCCGCATACCCGCCGGGGATATCCGATCCGGGCACAACAATGTTTTCACAAAGCCCGTGCCAACCCCTTCGGCAGGGCTCACATCGATGGCAGGGAACGATAGATCCTACGTACACCCTGTCACCCACTGTAAACTGACCGGCTTCATTACCGGTTTCCACCACCTCACCGGCAATTTCGTGGCCGATGACCTGTGGATAATGCAGCCGGTGATGGCCAAAAGTAATTGTCCTGATATCCGACCCGCATAAACCAACGGCTTTTACCCGTATCAAAACTTCTCTCCTGCCGCACTTAGGCCTATCAATAGTTTCACAAACTAAATTTCCCGGACCATGCAACACCATTGCCAGCATCTTTTCTCCCATTTTCCCCTCCAGCTAAGCGCACGTTTTCGCTGTCCTTGGCCGTTCCGTCTAACAGGTAACCGATACGGCCGGCGGTAAAGCGGCCGTATCGGTTCACAAGTGTAAAAATTTTTCTGATTGAATCAGCTTCTATACTAGATGCCAAATAAACCATGCAATGCCACCGCACCCCAGTAGGTGAGCCAGGTATACCATTGTGCCCCTACAGCCAGGCAAGTGAGTTGAGCAGCACCTTCTGGGATCTGCAATCCGGCAGCAATGCCCAGTTTGGTCATTAACGGCGCCCCGGCTGTTGCCAGATACAGAATAATCGTTGAATTTACAGTGGCGCAAATGATACCCCGGAACAGATTTCCTTTACTAGGCACAATGGAGAAGATGTTAAAAAAGGTTAACACGGAAAGATCGGCAATCGGCAGAGTAGTATTTCCCGGCAATATAAACGCCAGCAATAACGTAATGGGAATTGCGATAAGCGCTGTCGCAACAACGAAAGGATGACCGATACCAACGGCAGCATCCAGGCCGATATAGACTTCGCGACCCGGAAACCGTTTATTCATAAATTCCGAGGTGGCTTCCGAAATAACCATCAACCCTTCCATAAGCAGGGATATCATCTTCGGCAGTAAGACCAATACCGCCGATACTGCAATACCAACTCCCAGAATGGTTTTTAACGGCATATGGGCGAAGAAAGCCAATAATGCACCGATCATCAGACCGATTAACATGGGTTCACCAAGAATTCCTAATTTTTCCTGAACCGTGTCGGTTGTCCAGCGAATATTTTTTATACCGGGAATCCGGTCAATGGCCCAGTTTATCGGGTAATCAATAAGGGCCCAGGAAGTCGCCTGAATATGGGGCAGCGAAACCCCTTCCAGCCCCAATACCTCCTGGCAGTCCTTCTGTGTCCAGTCAGCCAGTTTGAATACTAAAGCCATATTAATAATCGAGCTTAAAATTGCCAGTGTAAAACTATTGGTTGTACCGTAAATGATGGAAGCGGTAAACAGAGCATGCCAATAGTTCCAGATATCCACGTCCATTGTTTTCGTCCAATTCATCGCTAACATGACAATGTTCGTACCTAGAATAGCGACAAAAACAAAAGGTACAACAATGGTTCCCCAGGCCAGGGTCGCACCGACAGGCCACCCCATGTCAATACTGGTTAGCTGGAATCCATAGGTTTCTACCAGTGCTTTCGCTACTGGTGAAATATTATTAACCATTAAACCAATGACAATATTTAACCCGGTAAATGCTATCCCTACAGTAATACCGGCCCGGATTGCCTGGCTGAACTTGACACCTAAACCCAAACCTAATACTATAATAATAAGCGGCATTACGACAGCAGTACCCATATCAATGACGTATTTGAAAAATTCTAATACCAATTCCACAAAGTATTCCTCCTTTATCTATTGGAGTTGGGATCGTGTTATTTTTTCAGGATTTCCAGAATCTTCTCTTTTGTCTCCGGAAGTTTTAACCCGCTTAAGAAAGCCATGCCAATCACGATGGGAATTCCTTTTGTATCCCCGGGAACCTGAGTGGAACCAACAATTAAATCAGCTTTTATCGCCACTGCCCGTTGCGCTGCTTCGGTTACCTTGCACGTATCTACGGTCGCATCAATTCCATTGTCCTTGCATAACTGTCTTACCTTGTTTGCCACTACCGTAGAAGTTGCAATTCCTGTACCACATGCACATAAAATTCGTTTTTGTGCCATTTCTCCACCCCCATAGATTGTTTTTCTTATCTCGCTACGCTTCATCCCTATACCGCAACAATCACTCCTTTCTGAAAAGCAATCATGTATCTACAGGTAAGTATAGCTGCCGACCCCTAATCGGCGGCTGTACTACTTGTACTAAAGGGATTGGCTTTCACTCCGGCTTCTAAAAAATTTTACTGCGAAGGGTCCAGCATGACCTTTAAACCTTTTTTATTTTCCACAAGCTCAAACGCTTCTTTCCACTGCGACATCGGAAGCACATGCGATACAACAGCCTTAGCGTTGACCTTCCCATTGGCAATCAACTTCAGAGCTTTCGGCCAGGAACTTGGTATCTGACTGGATGAACCAAATACATTGAGTTCTCTTTGCTTTATTTGGTAGTAATCCACCTCTATCGAACGGGGGAAATAGCTCATGGGAATAAATACGCCGTCTTTGGCTGTTATTTTCATGCCCAAATCGACTGCCGCCCTTGCTCCCGTCGCTTCTACCACAATATCCGCACCGTAGTTTTCCGTATAGCTTTTTACCACACCATCCAAATCTTCTTTCTGGATATCTACAGTTCTGTCAATTCCCAGTTCCAGCGCCAGATTTAACCGCTGCTGATCAGGAGTCAGCCCCGCCATGATGACATAGGCACCCTGAGCTTTGGCTACCTGCGCCACCAACAGCCCGATGGCCCCCGGCCCGAGGACAACCACTACGGAATCAACACATACATTGGTTCTTTCCATTAAGGCATGCACACCGCAGGCCAGCGGTTCCACGACGGCAGCTTCTTCAAAGCTCACCGTATCGGGAAGCTTCATAATGCTTTCTTCGCGATTTACCAAATATTCGGCAAAACCACCATTGGCTACCGAACCAATACCCTGGCGCGCAATGCAGTGATTTAACTGTCCCTTTTTACAAAACCGGCACTTGCCACAAACAGAGTAGGTCGTCTGCGTTAGTACGCGATCACCCGGTTTTACTGCCGTAACCCCCTCGCCGACTGCATCCACAATTCCTGCCACTTCGTGACCGAGAATAACCGGAGGTTTAAGTGGCGCTCCTCCTGTACGGTAGTAATCAAGATCGGTATGGCATATGCCTGACCGCACCACTTTCATCCGGATCTGTCCTGCTTCGGGCTCCGGAGTGGGGACCTCCCTAAGTTCTAAATGCAAAGGACCTGCCGCAAACTTCACTAATGCTTTCATTCTATTTCCCCCAAATCTTTATTGAGCTGCATTGCGCATTTCCTGTACCAGTTGCGTATAGTCGGCAGTTGCCCCCTTAAATACCGATGCAGTACCGCCTACCAGTACATTTGCCCCCGCCTCTACAGCCGGCGGAATAGTGCAGCTGTTGATATTGCCGTCAATTTCAATTAACATATCCGGCTTTTTTATCATGCATATTTGCTTTAATTCTTTAATTTTTTTCAAAGCACCGGGTATAAACTTCTGTCCGGCAAAACCGGGATCTACAGTCATAACCAACACCATATCCAGTTCCGGCAAAACCGATTCAATGACCGGCAGGGGTGTTGACGGGCTTAACGCCACAGCGGCTTTAACTCCCTTGTCTTTAATCATCGTTACAACCCGGTAAAGCTGTTCGGTGGCATCGGCATGAACAGAGATATATTCCGGCCGAAGGGCCGTGAACTTATCGATATACCGCTCAGGGCGTATGATCATCAGATGAATATCCAGCGGAATGATCGTATATTGCCGTATCGCCCCCAGTACCTCCGGACCCATAGCCAGATTAGGCACGTATAGACCATCCATAACATCGCAGTGCAGCAAATCTACCTTAGCCGCCGCTAAGCGGTCCAGTTCATTTTTTAATGTCAACTGATCGGCGCACATCATGGAGGCGGCAATTTTTATCATGGAGTTTGCCTCATTTCATCTTCCAAATCCTTCAACTGCTGCAGCCTCGGTATAAACCTGCCACCCGTAAAGGGAGTTTCCAGCCAAAGGGTGGTAATTTCCTCGGCCATTCTCTGGCTTACAATCCGGCTGCCCATGCATAACACATTAATATTCACATCACTTTTGGCATACCTGGCGGTAAACAATTCATTGCACAGCCCGGCTCTTATTCCCGGAACCTTGTTGGCAGCAATGGACATCCCTATGCCGGTACCGCAAATCAAAATCCCGCCGTCGGTCTCACCGGAAGCGGCTTTTTGTGCCACATTTTGGGCAATCGGTACATACTCCACAGGTTGATCGCCTCTGCCAGGGCCGCAATCCATGACTGTTATGGATCGGTCAAGCAAAAATTGTTTTAGCTTTTCTTTCATTTCATATCCGGCATGATCGGACCCCAGGGATATTTTCATATAACCGTCCCCCTTACTCTTCTTTTCCCTCCGGAAAGACCATAACTTTACCAAAAAAGGTATCCCTCTTATATATTTTTTCAAAGGTCTCAGGAATTTCATCAAGAGTGATGCGATGGGTTACCATAGGTTTCACGCGAATTTTTCCTTCTTTCATAAAATGGAGAGCGGTTTGCCACTCTTTACCGGGATAAGGGCTGGATATGGCATTCCATGAACCCAGTACGGTCAGCTCATTACGCACTATTTTTTCAAAATGGTCCCGGGCTACCGGTACATCACCGTAAGGAATCCCCATAAAAACAACAGTTCCTCCTTTTTGGGGCAGTGAAAAGACCTGGGCACTGGTAAACGGATTGCCGGCAGACTCAACGGCGATAGTGACGCCTTTCCCGTCTGTTAACTCTTTAACTGCCTTAACGGCATCCATCTGTTGGGAATTGACGCATAAATCGGCCCCCAGCTCTTTCGCAATAGCCAGTTTCTCATCAAAGATATCAATGGCAATGACCTTGGCGGCACCAAAGAGGTTGGCGCACTGAACAGCAAACAGCCCGACGGGGCCTACTCCCAACACCGCCACTGTATCCCCGGCCTGTATGTTGGTACGATAAAAGCCATGCAAAGCAACACAAGCAGGTTCCACTCCCGCCGCCGTTTCAAAATCCACCCCTTCAGGCAGCTTTAAAACATTTCTGCCCGGTAGTCTGATATACTCGGCAAAAGCCCCGTCTTCCCTGGCGCCAATAACCTGTAAAGTTTCACACCGGGCATGCTTTCCCTGTAGACAGTACTCACACGTAAAGCAGGGCGCGGTCGGACAGGCGGTAACTGCATCACCGGGTTGTAAGCCAGTCACACTTTCTCCGGTCTCTACCACCACCCCGGCAAATTCATGCCCGAAGATGGCTCCCGCCGTATGCGGCCCCAGCTTCCCATACCTGGATATGTCTGAGCCGCAAAAACCTGCGGCTTTGATTTTTATAATCACATCATTTACGGTTTTCAGTTCCGGAATAGGGCATTCTTCTACCCGGATGTCCCTGATTCCATAAATTTTTGCCCCCTTCATACAATCACCCTTTCAAGCATAGTCATGAAATTCTGAATATTGCTTTTGGTTTTGTGTCTTTGGAATGCGGCCGAGCCAATAACAATATTCCGTGCACCGGCGTCAATAACCGAAAGAATGTTATTCTGATTGATCCCTCCGTCTACCTGAATGGCAAAAGGATAATCCCCGTTTCGTTTTATCTCCTGTAAATCCTGAATTTTCATATTCATCCCGGCAATGGTTTTCTGTCCGCCGTATCCCGGGTTCACAGTCATGATCAGCACCTTATCCAAAAGGTCATAAACATAGTCAAGTACGCAAGGCGGAGTTGCCGGATTCAAGGCTACACCGGCTTTTTTCCCATGACTTTTTATCAGCTGTATCGTACGGTGGAGGTGTGTACAGGCTTCGGCATGTACGGTTATCGAATCGGCTCCGGCACTCACATAATCAGGGATATAACGGTCCGGATTGACCACCATCATATGCACGTCAAATTCCAGCTTGCTTAAAGGCCGTAACATTCTTACCTGATCGGGGCCAAAGGCTATGTTGGGGACAAAATTGCCATCCATGACATCAACATGTAACGATGTAATACCACTGGCTTCGACTTCCTGCAGTTCCTCCGCCAAATAGCCCATAGGAGCTGCAAACAGCGAGGGGCAAATGGTAATTTTCATACAAAAACCTCCAATTTTTCGAGGCAAATTACGAAGCATACGTACGCCCGCCATCAACAAGAATAATTTGCCCGTTAATATAATCGGCTTTATCGGAAGCCAGGAAAGCTGCCAATTCAGCAATATCTTCCGGTTGTCCCACACGGCGTACCGGAATCTTCTGTATCAGATTATCCCGTGCCGCTCCGACAGGATATAATGCATCCAGCATTTCGGTCTGAATTACCCGGGGTGCTATAGCATTGGTCGTAATGCCCTGCGGACCGTAATCCCTGGCCAGATTACGCACCATGGCATTTTGCCCGGCTTTGGTTGCCGCATAATGGGCACCACCGCCGCTGCCGGTTTCAGCAGAACCGGAGGATATGACGATAATTTTGCCTTTTCCCTGGGACAGCATATGCGGTAATACCGCTCTGATGGTATAGAATGTGCCTGTCAAGTTAATTGTAATTACCCTGCTCCACTCCTCCGGACTAATTTCCATAAAGGAATGTCGGGCATTCACACTGGCATTGGGCACCAGGACATCAATTTGTCCATAAACGGCTAATGCTTTGTCCACTGCAGTCTGCAAACTATCGGAATTGGTTATATTCAAAGCCATAAACAGGGCATCACCGTGAGCTTTCTTAATCATGCTTACCGTTTCGTCCCCTGCTTGCTCAGAAATATCGCCGACAATGACGCTGGCACCCTCCCTGGCCATAGTCAGCGCGATTTGTCTCCCAATCCCTTGCGCCGCTCCGGTAATAAAAACGACTTTATTGTTCAACATCATGTATCGACCTCCTGAGAAATACGCTTAGCAGCAGCTATTCTTTAGCTGCGCGCCTCTGGCACCGCCCTGATGTAAAAAACCAAACTCCTGCCGGGTAACTCCCTTCGCTTTCATCACAGCCATAGCTAACACATCGCCCAATGCCATTGTCAATGTCGTCGAGGTAGTAGCCGATAATCCCAGCGGGCAAATTTCTCTTTCCACCGAAATGTCAATTATAGTGTCGCTGTTTTGTCCTAAAACCGAATCCGGCTTTGCCGTAAAGGCAATAAGTTTTACACCAATCCTTTTCAGGGCAGACACCATTCCCCGCTTGATTTCATCGCTATTGCCACTATTGGAAATAAAAATCACTACATCATCTTTTTGCACGGCTCCCAGATCCCCGTGAAAGGATTCCGCCCCATGCAGAAAAAATGAGGGGATGCCGGCACAGGCCATCGTGGCGGCTATTTTATGTGCTACAATACCGGATTTGCCAACCCCGGTCAAAATCACCTTGCCCTGACAGTTACATACGATGTCCACAGCCAGCCTAAATTCCTCGCCAATCCTTTCGGCTGCCGCAAGCAGAGCGCAGGCCTCTTGCTGTAATCCTTCTTTGGCAAACATAAGCAAATCAAAATCATACTCTTGCATCACGCTATCCCTTCTCTACGCTAAGATTGTTGTTGCAGCCGGTCATGAATTTTCTTAATATAGCCATGGTCAATCCGGAGTTTTTCAGCATATTCATCACCATCAGGCCATACTACCCAATAATCCCGTTTGCCCATAATGCACATATATTTAGGCAGAGAATTGATCATTTGTTTCCAGTCGGCGATTATCTGTTCTGTTTCCTCATAAGAAATGCCGCCTTCCGGCCGTTTAATATGCTGCAGCCGTTCCGCTATAAACCGTTCCGAGCAGCGGGGCAGTATTGTTCGATAATTATAGGCGCCCATGGTAACAAAGATCCCGTACACAAACCCAAAAGCATAAATTGCATACTGATAATCTTTTGCAAGATCAAATGCCATCTGACCGGGAATCCCCAAAAAGAATCGAATATATCCGTCAATAAAACTCATGTAAATCCTCCTTTTTGCTTTTTCGACCACATCGATGACATCATGCTGGAATCAGCTAGTCGATAATTTCCCAAAATAGCATTTAACCAGTCTCACCAACTGCGCCGGGTCAGTGGCCGCCACTAAATCCGTCATTAAT
This sequence comes from Propionispora sp. 2/2-37, assembly GCF_001298735.1. Lineage (GTDB taxonomy): Bacteria > Bacillota > Negativicutes > Propionisporales > Propionisporaceae > Propionispora. The sequence continues at coordinate 39,402 of NZ_CYSP01000004.1, forward strand.
TTCGCATCCGAAAATAATTCAATCAAATCCTGCAATAACTGAATCTGCATCTCCGGGTCTTGAATGGCCAGCATAAACATAAGTTTGGCATCTACCGTTTCCCCCGGATAGCCCATCATGCCAAACTTAACCGGATGCTTGAGTACTCCAATGGCAATTCCCGGGCGGATAACATGAATAGCATCCGTATGTGGAATAGCGACCCCAAAGGTTTCCGTAGGCAGGCCTGTAGGAAAAACTTCTTCTCTGGCCAGTATGGCATCCATATAACTATCTTTAGTAAATCCGTTTTCAAAAAAGAGCTTAGCCAGTTCACGCATTGCGGCTTCTTTTGTTCCGGCATCAATATTCGCTCCAATAAACCCCGTTTCAATTAAGGCTTCGCTATACACTTTGCATCCTCCCCGCCTGGAATGAAGTATTTCATTTAAATCAGTTATCCGCTAATTTATCGTATTATCTTGTATATACTGATTTTAAGGACTATTCTGATTATTATCTTATGCAATTTCAATGCCATAGCAATGGCAGACTTTGCAGAACTACAATTTCTAGTGCTTAGACCTTATCGGCAGTTTAATCTGCGACAAAAGCCTCCACTGCCGGACTCAAAATCTGCCACATATTCTCCCGTACCGCTTGTAGCTTTTCTTCAATACTGGATTAATCAAATACAATACAGTTTTTTATTACCTTACCACTTTTATGCGATAATATAGCCTCTTCAATTTCATTGAGCCGATAGCGTTTGTTTACAAAATCCCGGGACGCAATCACTCCATGTTTAATTAAATCAAATGCAATCTGTACATGTTTAGGTGTTGTATGAAAAACCCCCTTAATGGTTAACTGGGAATAATGCAGCAGATTGGCATCAATACTGACACTGGTTCCCGCCTTTGTGCCCCCGAATAAAAGTATCCGTCCCCCCTTTCTGGCCATACGGATGGTTTGTTCCCACAGATCAGTAAGTCCTACCGCTTCAATCGCCACATCAACCCCGCGCTTATACTCGGTGACTTTCCTGACTGCCGCTACCGGATCGCTGCCACAACCTTGCGGGTTAATGGTAACAGCTGCGCCAAGTTTTTTGGCTATTTCCAGCCGTTCATCCGATAAATCGGCGGCAATGACTTTTGCTCCATGAAAATAAGCCAGTCTGATAAACATCAAACCAATTGGGCCAGCGCCGTTTACAACGACCGTATCCCCGGCAGCTATGCCGATTTGTTCAACCCCGTATACGGCACAGGAAAAAGGTTCTACCATGGCAGCATCCACAAACTCCATATTTTCAGGAATATGAAACACATTTTGTTTTACAATGGCTGCCGGGATTTTTCCGTATTCAGCAAAAGCGCCCTGATTGAAGGTAATATTCTCGCACATCGAATGTTGGCCTTGTTTACAGTAAAAACAGACATTGCAAGGTGCCGAATTATGAGCCACCACTCTGTCGCCCACTTTAAACCCACTTACATTCTCACCAACCTGAGCCACAATACCTGCCGCTTCATGCCCAAACCCGTAAGGAGGTCTGAACAGGGGATATCCCCGGACGTACGTTTTAACATCCGTACCGCAAGTTAGCGCTACACGATTTTTAATAATCAATTCCCCCGGTCCGGCTACCGGCATTGGCACTTCTTCCACTTTCACTGTTTGCGGTCCGTAATACATGGCTGCTTTCATACCGTCTCATCTCCTCTGACACATAGTACTGGTCTTCACCATATTCCCTTTGCAATTTTTATGCCAACGCTCTGGCAGAGTTTACTGCCGTCAGCCACTTACACAACATGCTGCAGCTTACTCGCTGCAGCATGTTGTGTAAGTGGCTATAAAATTAAACCGTACCGGAAAACAAGCTATTTTCCAACAAAACAGATTTTACCTGTTCTGCGGTTTCCATAGCTGCCAGCTTCCTTAAAAACCTTTCATCTTCCAAGACATTAATTAAATAGACCACTTCCTGTTCAACATCCTCTTTTAACGCCAGCATGGCAACAACTTTCGCCATATTGCCCTCGTACCAGGGAACCGGCTCCGCCAATATCGCAATCGCTACGGCCGGTTTTATGACATTTTCCAGACCGCCATGCGGAATGGCCGCCCCACTCTCCAAAAACGTATTTCCCATGACTTCCCGTTTATAAACGTCCAGCAAAAAATCGTTATTTACATATTGGTAATCTACTAAAACCTTGACCAGAGTATCCAATATCTCCTGCTTGGTTTTACAATCGGGACGGATAAGAATTAATTCATTTTTTACAAGTTCCAGCAGCCGTAAGCTTTTCGGCGGGATTGCTTCTTCCGGATTCGACTGCAGTGTCAGAATATCCCTGATCCGGGCTGCTGCAGTGCCGTTGAGCATCTCCTCCACGGTAATAAACGGTATATTGGTATTTTGCGGGCGAATACTGCCAATGATGGCCGCAATATGATGCATAGCCTGAATTTTTTCTATACTTTTGTAAATATCTTCTTTGCCGGTTATACCCAAAGCGATAATTTCAGCCTGATCGCATATTTCCGGAACCATTTTTTCAATAAGCCGTTTAAATTTTTGTGCGGTCCCCTCACCGGTAATACAAATAGTAATGATGACTTGCTTCTGCTTTTTTTCCGGGCTTTCCACCGGAGTAATCAACCTCCCCAGCCCCACTTTATCGGCATCCAGTGTTTCTACAATCTCATTCAGTTTGGCATCGGGCAGCATAGCCCTGCGCACCGCTTCCAGCACCATAACGGTATCGACCCGCGTAACCGTATAAGTGGGGATATTGGTTTTTTGGGTAATCAGTTCACCAAAGGTAATCAGCGACCCCATGTCGGCTAGTAATAATACCCCCTTGCCTTCATTAATATTCTTGACCATTTCCACGGCTCGCGCCAGTGCAACTTCCGGCCGTTCATCCAAAGACATCTCCAAAGCTTTGGCATGGTTCACCCCTAACAGACAATTTACTACCTCAACCATACCGGCGGCTACTTTGCCATGGGACATGACTAAAACGCCTACCCTGCCTTGCCGGGCATCTTCCTGATGGATAATTGCCCGTAAATACATGGCAATAAAACCGATCTCATCCTCCGGCAGTATATATTCCATCTGCTCTTGCACAGCCTCAATCATTTTCCTGGCTACGGCATATTCCAGGCTATACTCGTTTTTGACTTTTTCAAGCTGCGGATTGATAACCGGTTTCCCCTTCTGCATTCTTTCCAGTGTAGCACCAATATGGATAGCCAGATAATACAGCAGTTGCCTATCTACTTTTCCCAGTTCTTTTTCTGCCACTTCAATCATCCGCTCCGCCAAATCAACCATGGCTTGCCCTACAATATCCACCAGATTTTGAGCCGCAACAGCATGATCATAATGACTAAACTTTTGCGCAAATTGACGGAACTGCGCTTCCAGTTCACCATCAATCAAGCGGTTGATTTCCTCCTGTTCCACTCCCCTTGACTGTAAATCCTGATAACTTCTTTCGATAAAATCATAAATCTCTCTGGGCAAAACATACAAATCTTCCATTTGTGGCAAAAACTCACCCTTTTCACCCGGCTTTACGACAAGATCACCCAGCAATAGTTTTTCCACTTCCTGATTACGGCTGTGAATGTGTGTTAATCCTCTCCGGGCATGTATCGGTAAATCCAGAAGATCAATCTCAACAATTTTATGCCGTTCACTTAAATAGGTTAAGAAAGCCCTGGCACAGGCAACCTGAATGTCGCTGCGCAACTGCCCGACATTGCCTTGGCAGTCGTACAGCAGCATAGTACGCAAAACAGGTTGCGAGACTTTAATTCCTACACCGATACGGTCGGCTTCCTTACTTAAAAATTCCCGCACCATTTCATAACGCTCACCGATGGTTCTTTCTGCCAGTGGCGGCAACTCAATAACCATCGGTATACGGCGGCGAAAAGTAAACAGCAGTGAAGACTCCACTTCTTCACTGGTGGCGGCAATAACCAGCACCTGTATTTCGCGGGCCTCGCCGGTTTCCCCCATCCGCCGGAACTTACCTTTATCGATTAAATGGAATAATATTTCCTGTCCTTCCGGTGGAAGCCGATGAATTTCATCTAAAAACAGCACGCCGCCATTGGCCTGTTCCACCAACCCCTCTTTCGCCGCATCCGCCCCGGTAAAAGCGCCTTTGACGTACCCGAACAACTGTGACAGCAGCATTTGTGGATTTTCCGCATAATCAGCACAATTAAAAGCAACAAATTTAGCTTTAGAGGAAATCCTGTCACACTCTACCGCATAACGGTACATGGCTTCCGCGAGATAGCTTTTTCCCGATCCGGTCGGTCCCAATATCAGCGTATGCAGCCCGAGGGGCGGATACAATACGGCAGCCTTCGCTTGTTGAATTTGCGGTTTTAAAGTTCCTGCCGCACCAATAATCTGACGGAAAGTTGCTGTTTTTTTATGAATGGCAGATTTCATTTGTTCATCTTCATCACCAGGATCGCAGATGGTCTGCTTTTTGCTCATCCTATTGGCAGGCAATAAAAACTCCTTGCGTATTTGAGCGACCGTAAAGCGTGAAATGGTAAAACCTTGTTTATTGATTTCTGCAGTAAGTTCACGGTCCGACAGCTCAGGATGATTTGCCAGGATTTGTGCAAAAGTCTCCAGCAAATACGGTTCCCGTCGTTTCCGTGAGTCAGGTATTTCCAGTTCATTCCGCAGTGAAGTGACTTCATCGCGCCGGACTTTTAAAAGATTCGCTAATTGATCATCTGTATACGGGTTTTTCTTGTCTTCAGCATTAATCATAGCAAGCATATCCTTTTTCAAATCGCTTCACCCCCGGCAATTCTCAATATATTCGGATTTATCTTACAATTACTTTCCTCTATATTAGCATCTAAAACAGGAAAGACGCAAACTAATTATAAAAAAATAGCACTTAGAAAAAGTGCTATTGGACAGCCAGCATTACATTTTGAACAGGTTTTGCCGATATATGAATTGATTGGGCAAACTATACCCGGTAAGCTTTATTAATTGGGCAGTGCAATTCTTTGAATCACAGAATATCCAAGCTGTTCCAGGTCAAGAATCTGATTGTCCGCCGTTCTGACAAGCGGCAGGCTGGAGCCATTAGGCCTGAAATAAACAATTTCCGCTTCTCTTCCGTTAGCAAGAACAACTTTGGTATGCAGCAAATTATCTTTTACCCGGTTAAGAAAGGTGGTGCAAATTTCCGTGTCCAGCTTGCCAAACATTTCCCGCCTCAGCAGATCCAGCACCGGAAAAGGATTGGCCTGCTCGCCCGCCTGGATCTGGGCATCAAAGGAGTCGGCTATGGCAATTACTTTGGCGTAAGGATGAATCCTCGTTCCGGCAACGCCGGTAGGAATTCCACTGCCGTCCATATGCTCCCTGTGCTGAATAATTCCCAAAATGGTTTCAAGGGAAAGTCCCTTGGTTTTTCTTAAAAGGACGGCAGCTTCCGCAATATGCGTTTGCGTATGCAGCTCAATTAACGTGCCGGCACTTAATTTACCAGCATGATGCAATAAAGCGGCCAGGGCCACTTCTCTGATCTCTTTATCGCTCCAGTGTAACTGACGGGCAATAAAGCTGGCATAAAATGCCACATTAATGGAATGCTGCGATACAAAATCCGGTATATCCTGTCCATCAATCAACAACAAACTGGTTACCGTGGACGTATATTTTACAACACTTTGATGAATATCGTGCGCTGTATCCCTTAAACACGGAACAGGAATTAAATTCTGTTTACGCATAAAATCAAATGCCTGCACCGCACTGCCGGCAATTGAACCGTACCGCTCTTCAAATTCATAATGACTTTTAGCAATCAGTCCGCCATTTGCTACGATATCCGGTTCAGCCGCAGCTTTTACAGGTTCGGCAGCTTCCGCTTCCTCGGCAACCGCATATACACATTTTACATCCCATGAATTTAACAAAAAAATATGCCGTTCCGTCAGTGCCACACCATTGCCTAAAAGCACTTTGCCATTAGGCGCAAGGACCGCGTCCGCAAGGACGGTGCCCGGAACTAAATCCTGGACTTCAACCAATTTTCCAACCATTCAATACTGCCTCCCGTTGACACTGACTTAACTCAACCATGTAAAGCCCAAAAGTGAATATGTTAAAAACAGTATATTAATTTCCTACACTTTTTCTAAAAATCCTTTAAATTTGTAAAAATAACCCGCGAAAAATATTGCCCCTATCAATTCACCCGAAATACGAGCAGCATGATAATAGCAATTGACTAAATCAAACAAAAACCAATTGAAATAAACATAAACTAAGTGTATAATAACGCTATAAAGAAACTATACTGATGAAGGCAATGCGGCCAACACGATATCCCCAAGTGTTGAAACCGCATTTTTTTATTTTGGAGGTGTTATCATGCCTAATTCTGTTTTTGCTGTGCCGGTGCCAAAAGCGATTAACAGCGGCATTGGTCTGATGTGCATGGAAGAAGCCCTATCCTGTCAGCCCAAGCTTTCACCCGGACTGTCTTATTATCAAAAAGCTGTTGATCTTGCTGCATGTCCTCATGTATCTTCTCCACTGCTGAAAAGCTTCATCTTAGCCACTTGTATGGAAAATCCCTTTTGGAATGAATTTCGTCTGCTGGATTTCTTTAATCGTAATGGCCTGAAGCTTACCATTCAGGAACTGCAGCATATAAAAAGATGCGCCGGAATCGAAACGAAAACAGCATTATGTCAGGCGTTAACCGACCTGCATACAGAAAATTCCCAGTCGCTGAATGCACAACAAATCCGTTTTGTCGAGCGTCTAAATCCGGTCTTCTGTGACCGTGAAATCAGTGTTTCCTATCCCGGCGAACTTCTCGCCTATGAATGTATCTGTACCCGGAGAATGGTCAATAAACTGAAAAGCTTACAATACATACACTTGTTTATTGATTTATACAACGGCTATGTGTTTGGCAAATTCATGCCCCAGCGCTCTCTGGACGCGGCACTGGCCTTATTTCGCTCTGAAATTGCCCCTGTCTATGCTGCTAAAAACTATAATAAGCCAACTATACTGTACTACTCTCCAGACGGTCAAATTCCCGCTGCAAGTAGTTTGTCCCTACAAGCAGCCCGGCGCCCTTCCGGAACCATTCAGGGGTTTAGAAAATTCATTCTTGCCGGTTTCTTTGAAGGCATCCGAATATACGACACGCCTGTAAAAAACCTGCCATACACATTTGAACGCTGGCTCCAGGCTTATAACCTAACACGTCCGTTTGACCGTCGTCAGAATTTATTGCGTTATAGCGCCACCACCTTCTGTCCAAGATTATCTATTGATTAATCATACCTTAAAAAACAAATACAGATTTCTTATCTGCATAATAACAAGTACCACGATAAAAACAAATATAACCAAATAAAAACCTATTGATTTTTTCATTTTATTTCGTATATAATAGCTTATATAAAAATACATAGATTATTATTTTAAGCTTTTTCAAGTATAGCGGCGGGTACAAAGAAGTATCAACTAATGTAGTTGTTTTAAACTATATTTTAGTTGATTTTTTTATTATCTCAGACATCCAAAGGGACTGCTGCTATACACAAAACCGGATTTTCCGGAAAATCACTTTTCAAGATTTTAATTGACGAGCCAAAACAAATTGATGGCTTATATAAATTATATTATATAGAGATAAGTAATTCTGAACTTTTGCAAACATGGCAACAGGTACAAAGAAGTATCAACTAATGTAGTTACTCTAAACTATATTTAGTTGATTTTTTTGTTGTTTTAGCCATCCAGCCGGATTGCTGCTATAAACAAAACCGATTTCCGGAAAATTAACTTTCAGGAGGAATACCATGAAAAGACTCACCTGGATTATAACTTTGTCAGTTGTATTCGCATCCGCTTTATTGGCAGGCTGTGGCGGTACCAAGACCGATAAACCGGTCGCACCACCGGCGGAAGCGGCTGTTGAACTGAATGTCTCAGCTGCAGTCAGTCTGAAAGACGCGCTGGCGGAAATTCAAAAAAACTTTGAAGCAAAACATTCCAATGTAAAAGTAATTTACAATTTAGGGTCTTCCGGTTCATTGCAAAAACAAATTGAACAGGGTGCGCCGGCGGACATTTTTATCTCTGCTGCGCCCAGGCAAATGAACGAACTTGCTGACAAGAACCTGGTCAATAAAGACAGTCGTAAAAATTTAGTCGAAAATAAACTGGTTGTTGTTATTCCAAAAGATTCGACTCTCTTTATAACTAAATACGAGGATTTAGCCGGCGACGCAGTGCACAACATCAGCGTAGGCGAAACCGCAACCGTACCTGCCGGTCAATATGCACAGGAAGTCTTAAAAAAGCTTGATATCTGGGATAAACTGCAAAATAAAATCGTTTTTGGCAAAGATGTGCGTACGGTATTAACCTATGTCGAAACCGGCAACGTTGACGCCGGTATAGTGTATAAAACCGACGCTGCAGTCAGTGACAAAGTGAAAATCGCCGCTGCCGCACCGGAGGGATCACATAAACCGATTGTCTATCCGGCCGCAATTTTATCCGGTACCAAACAGCAAAAAACCGCTGAAGAATTTCTTGCATACTTAAGGACGCCGGAAAGCAAAGCCATATTTGAAAAATACGGTTTTACGATGAGCAAATAAATACACTCTCTCAATGAAGGAATGGGTATTCATGGACATGATCGAATGGCAGCCTGTAATCCTATCGATAAAAGTTGCACTCATTTCACTGGTTTTCATATTTCTGTTTGGCGTCTCAGCAGCTTATCTAATGCGCAGCACACATATTCCCGGTAAGGCGGCAATTGAAGCCCTGTTTACATTGCCACTGGTTTTACCGCCTGTAGTCACAGGATTTATATTGCTTGTGCTGATTGGCAAACAAGGCCCCATCGGTATATTGTTAAACAGATATTTCGATACGCAGATCATTTTTACGCCCGCTGCCGCCATTTTAGCCGGAACGGTGGTTTCTTTCCCGCTAATGTATCAAAGTACCAAAGCTGCATTTGAAAGTATTGATACCATTCTGGAAGATGCTGCCCGCACACTGGGTGCAAGTGAATGGCGCGTATTCTGGACTGTCACTGTTCCACTGTCCTGGCCCGGACTTTTATCTGGTATGGTGCTTTCTTTTGCCCGTACACTGGGCGAGTTCGGTGCAACGATCATGATCGCCGGTAATATTCCGGGAAAAACTCAGACCATTCCCTTAGCTATTTACTTTGCCTCCGAAGCCAATGATCTGACCACTGCCGGTATCTATGTACTCATTATCAGCATAGCCACATTTTCGCTGATTTGGGGATTAAATCATTGGAAAGTGGGAAAATAACGTTTTGTCGAAAGGATGAGTCGTTTGTTAGCCATTGATATTACAAAAAAACTCTCTCACTTTACTTTAAATATCAGCTTTACCATGGAAAACAAAATACTTGTCTTGTTTGGTCCGTCCGGATGCGGCAAAACAACCATTTTACGTTCTATAGCCGGATTAATCAAACCTGATGAAGGCAATATCGTATTCGGTGATAAAATATTTTTTAATTCCCGGTCTCACACCTACTTACCGCCAAAAGCGCGGAATGTTGCCTATATGTTTCAGGATTTGGCGCTATTTCCCCATATGAATGTCAGCCGGAATATTTGGTATGGAGTAAAAAACCATACATCCAAAAGCATTGTTCTCTATCAGAAATTACTAAACTTGCTTAAAATTGAACATCTGCACAATAGGACCATCCATCAGTTATCCGGCGGCGAAAAGCAGAGAGTGGCATTAGCCCGGGCACTTATGTCCGAACCGGAAATTTTGCTGTTGGACGAACCCTTGTCGGCACTTGATGCGCAAACCCGTTATGAACTGCAGGACGAATTAAGAAAACTGCAGAAAATCTGGCAAATTCCGTTTATTTTGGTCACTCACTCTCCGGAGGAAGCGCTTTCTTTAGGAAATGAAGTCCTCTTTTTAGAAGAAGGTCATGAAGTCCCCGGTCCGCCACCTTCCTGGCACAAAGCAGTAAACTCCTCTGCCGGCACTGCTGCTGCCATGCAGTTTTTTTATTAATTACACAGCAGATAGACCAGTAAATCATAACCGCCCTGATTTTTCAAATAAAATTTCTACAACGGAACGGAGTGGAATGTCATGCCGGAAACAACCGTATATACACCGGAAGAAGTAGCCAAGATTTTAAAAATTTCACGCTTTACCGTATATGAAATGATTAAACGTGGTGACCTAACAGCTTACCGTATCGGCAGAAAGATGCGGGTCGAAGCTCCGGATCTGGAGATCTATATCAATAAATCTAAAGGTCTTTCTCCGGCCGGAACGACTATTCCTCTCTCTACCGAGCAGCCCCCTTTTGCCTCTCATGACGGTCTTATCCTTTGCGGTCAGGACCCGCTGCTGGATATTTTGACCAAACATCTGGAAAAAGAAATGCCCTACATTCAGTTTCTCCGCAAGTATATTGGCAGCATGGACGGTCTTATCTCCTTGTACCGGGGAACGGCCAACGCCGTTACCGCACATTTATGGGACAGCGATACGGATACTTACAATTTGCCGTACGTACGTCACCTTCTACCCGGTCACCGGACACTGATTGTCAACTTAACACATCGTATGGAGGGGCTTTATGTAGCAAAGGGCAACCCCAAAAATATTCAAACCTGGCAGGATTTAAGCCAGCCCCAGGTTCGTTTCGTCAATCGTGAACGTGGGGCCGGTGCCCGGGTTTTGCTGGACGAACAACTTCGTTTACTAAAAATAGATCACAGTAGCATTCAGGGATATGCCCACGAAGAAATGAGTCATTTAGCTGTTGCCAGCTGCGTTGCCAGAGGTGAAGCCGACGTAGGACTGGGAATTGAAAAAGCAGCATTGCAGGTCAATGCTGTTGACTTTATTCCGCTAAAAAAAGAACGTTACGATTTGGTCATTCGCAGGGAAGATGCCGCCAAGCCCCAGTTCCATGCACTGCTTACTATACTAGGTTCCAAGAACTTTCATAATGAAATTTCCGGTATGGGAGGTTATGATATTTCCCAAACAGGAATGATTCTGGCCGAAACCTAAGCTATCCGTGACAAAACAAGCTGAATTTTTGTATAGCCTTTACAAAATTCAGCTTGTTTACTGCCAGACACTACTTCTCCGCTATTTGTATAATTACATCTTCCCCTGCCGTTACTTCTTCCGCCGGAGTTATTTCGATCTCACCGTTTCCAATGACAACAAGATCTATGATGATCAATTCGCCCGTTTCCGGATGCGGCAGACTCATTAACGGTTCTCCCGGACAAACCACTTGTCCTTTATCAGCTACCATCATCGGCTTTCCCTTGGCCTTGTCAACCCGGATTTTAATCCGGTAAGAATCATTAATCATCATGGTCAGGAACCGGTTTTCGGAATCACTTTCCGTAATCCTGCCAACAACGGGCGCCAGACAATAACGGTCTCCGGTTGCAATTGCGACATGATTACCATTTGCGGCCGGACACTCGCTTTCCCGGAAAATCCTGCCGCTGACCGGAGCTTTAATACGGATATATTGCTCAACCGGAGGAGCATCTTGCGCTATATGCTCCTCTCTGCCGGCAATTACATTGCCGAGCAAGTCGGCGATTTCTTCTTTCAGTAGATCGGACTGCGTTCCAAAAACAAGTTGGAAATTATCACCCATTTCCATAATGCCAACGGCTCCCAAGTAAGATAATTCCCGTTTTTTTACCAGTTCCCGCTTCCGTACCGAGACCCTCAGCCGCGAAACACAGGCGTCCAGAGCTTCGATGTTACCTGCTCCGCCCAGGGCCTCCAGCACCTTATCTGCCAGCCGGCTATGTGGAACTGCCTGTTCGGACAGGAACGCCTCCTCCCGTCCGGGTGTTTTTAATTGAAAATAGTTTATCGCAAAATGGAAAACGGCAAAATACAATATCCCGATACCCAGTCCGACCGGCCATAGCCATAGCTGGTGATGACCATAATGATAAGATAATACATAGTCAATAAATGATGCGGAAAACGTAAATCCCAGATGAATATCAAGCCAGCTGGTAATAAGGCCGGAAATTCCGGCCATCAACACATGGAAAATGAATAATGCCGGTGCCAGAAAAATAAAAGTAAATTCCACCGGTTCAGTAATTCCAGTCAAAAACGAGGTCAGTGCGGCACTGGCCATTAATCCGCCAACTGCTTTGCGGCGTTCCGGAAGTGCATTATAAAAAATAGCAAAAGCCGCTGCCGGCAAACCAAACATCATGATGGGGAATTCACTGGCCATAAACATTCCGGCCGCCGGATCTCCGGCATAATAACGGTTGAAATCGCCACGGATAACCGTTCCGTCTATGGTCGTAAAATGGCCGAATTCATACAAAAAAGCCGGATAATATACATGATGAAGCCCGATAGGAATCAAAAGACGTTTACCGGCAGCAAAGAAGGCCGGACCGAAACTGGAATTCACAGCCAGATGACCGACTGTATCAATTGCATTCTGAAATACCGGCCAGATCAGCTGCAGCAGAAAAGCAATAAAAACCCCGGCTATTGATGTCACTATTGGTACAAAACGTTTCCCGGAAAAGAAACCCAATACCTGGGGCAGTTTTATTTCATGATACTGGCGATAAGCAACGGCAGCCACAATTCCCATGGTAATACCGGAAAAAACACCCATATTCATCTCCGGATTGATGGACTGTAATACCGCCAGAAAAATCAGATGTCCAACCACGGCTGCCAAGGCGGCAACCGATTTCCCGCCGGAAAGACCGATAGCTACTCCCACGGCAAAAATGAGTGGCAAATTTGTAAATACTGCCATGCCCGCTTCTCTTAGTGCCGGCATATCCAGTAAATCCTTTTCTCCAAACCGAAATAAAAGTCCGGCTGCCGGCAGAACAGATACAGGCAGCATCAGTGATTGACCAATCTGCTGGAAATACCGGAATGCATTTTTCACTGTAAAAATCCCCTCCATGGCAATAACACATAAAAAATTGTGTCTTCTTTTATTGCTTTATCCGTGTTCGCTGTTTTCATTATGTCCTCTGCAAAACAATCCTATTGGAAAAACAGTAGAAAAAGCACCAGAATACTACATTCTGATGCCTTTTCACTACATTATACTGCCTATGGCATATTACTGTATTCTGATGTCCATTTCTTCTCCACGTTTTACCTGTTTTTCTTCCTTGACTACAACGGTTTCACCGGACAGATTGGTAAATACAACCGGAGAAATAAGGGATGGGACTTTAGGCTTGATACTTTCCAGATCAGCCCTCAGGATGCACTGGCCGGCAGTAACATGATCTCCCGGTGTAACCAGAGAAATAAATCCGCTTCCCTGAAGATTAACGGTATCAATACCAATATGAACAATGAGTTCCAATCCGCTGTCGGCAGTTATTCCCACAGCATGTTTGCTTTCCGGCACGCTGGTTATAGTCCCATCTACAGGAGAAACTACCTCACCATGGCTCGGCTCAATGGCAAAACCGTCGCCAACGATTTTTTGCGAAAACACCTGGTCGGGGACTTGTGACAAACGTATAACTTTTCCGTCAAGCGGAGCAACAAAACGTGTAAGCGTTTTTTTATCCGTGGCTGCCATTTCCACTTTGCTTATAGCATTCTGGGCTGTCAAGCTCTGCACCGGATTTTTACCCGCGATAATATCCTGTATTTGTGTCTTAATCATATCTGATTTTGGTCCGAAGATAATTTGCAGGTTATCACCTACCACCATGACACCTGACGCACCCAAACTTTTCAGTCTATCTTTATTTACTTTTTCTATCTCATTAACACTGACACGTAACCGGGTAATGCAAGCATCCAGATGGGCAAGATTACCTTTCCCTCCCAGCGCTTCCAGAATATCAACTGCCAAACCGGAAGAGCCCATATTGGGCACTTCCTCTGTTTCTGTTTCATCTTCCCGCCCAGGGGTCTTTAGATTCCAGGTACGGATGGCAAACCGGAACCCAAAATAGTAAACAACGGAAAAAACTAGCCCCACGGGAATCACCAGCCACCAGTCCGTACGGTTGGGAATAACGCCAAACAGCAAGTAGTCAATTACCCCGCCGGAAAATGTCATACCGATTTTTACATTCAGAATATGCATCAACATAAAGGATAAACCGGCAAAAATAGTGTGAATACCAAACAAGACCGGGGCGACAAACAGGAAGGAAAATTCAATAGGTTCGGTAATACCGGTTAAGAAGGAAGTCAGTGCCGCCGAGGCCATAATACCGGCGACAACAGCTTTTTGTTCCGGTTTCGCTTCGTGATAAATAGCCAGAGCCGCTGCCGGCAAACCAAACATCATGAAAGGAAACTTCCCGGTCATAAATGTTCCGGCCGTAAAAGCCACGCCATCTTTGAGTTGGGCAAAGAAAATACTTTGGTCACCATTGACAATTTGCCCGCTCTTACTTACGTACTCACCAAACTGATACCAAAACGGATTGTAGAAAATATGATGAAGGCCAAAAGGAATCAAAGCACGTTCAATAACTCCGAAGATAAAAGCGGCCAGTGTCTTATTCGTATCGATCATGTTTCGCGAAAACAAGGTCAATCCCAATTGAATCGGCGGCCAAATAAAGGTCATAACAATACCTAAGATGACCGCTGCCGCTGCCGTCACAATGGGGACAAACCGTTTCCCGGCAAAAAAGCCAAGATAGGACGGCAGTTCAATATTATAAAACCGTTTGTATGCCTGAGCTGCCAGAATACCTACGATGATACCGCCGAATACCCCGGTCTGTAAAGTGGGTATTCCTAATACATTACTGTATGCCGGATTGCCGGTAACCATATCCGCAGTAACACCACTGACCAGCCCCATCGTCACATTCATAATTAAAAAACCAACTATAGCTGCCAGACCGGCAACCCCTTCCCCGCCTGATAAGCCAACGGCAACACCGACAGCAAACAACAGGGAAAGATTGCCGAAAATAATATTCCCAGCCTGCTCCATAACTTTAGCCAGTGCATGGATCACCTGATTATCTAAAACAGGCAGCAAATTTAACATGGCTGGATTTTGCAAAGCATTGCCAAACGCCAATAATAAACCGGCTGCCGGCAACAAGGCGACGGGAAGCATAAGTGCCTTACCAACTTGTTGCAAAATACCGAATGATTTTTTGAACATTGTAAATCTCCTCTCTTATCTTCTCTATTTTATAATTTGGTCAATTATCGCCAATAAATACTCCAATCACCTCCTTAAAAATAGAATAAAAAAAGCATGAGCCATTATGAGAACTTACGTCCTCACTAACAACTCATGCCTGCTTTACCAGTAACACGTTCCATATCTAATTATCACAGGATATCAACTATTTTTGCTGCGAATGCGCTCGAGATGGATAGTTAGGTATCCGATTTCCGCGTCAGGTACTTTCATTTTTAATTCTTTGCCAATTATATCACCAATTTGCCGGGCTAATTCATACGACTCGGCAAAATCTTTTTTTAATTGTTCCATAAAAGGATTCTCAATCGTAGTCAACGTGACCAGCCGATGAATACAGCTTTGCAAATGGGTAAGCAGCCTCGTATAATTAATGCTGCTTTGTTCCTGCAACGGTCCAACTTCGGCTTCAATAATCCGGACTACCTTATTAATGATTTTAGAGTATTTTAAGCTTTCCCCCACAGACCGGTTATGCCTGGCTGCATGCAAATGCAGTGCAATAAAGCCGATCTCCTCACGCGGAACAGTCACCTGCAGCTTTTCTGCAATCAGTTTAGCCCCCTGCTGTGCTATCTGAAATTCATCCGGGTACATGGCCTCAATTTCAGAAATAAAAGGATTCTTGATCTCCATTCCCTGGGCAAGCCGGATCAAAGTAAAGTTAATATGATCGGTCAACGCCACATAAATACGGGGATGCAACGCCTGTCCCAATTGTCTTTTAGCCAGTTCAATAATTTCTTCCGTGACCTGGATAACCGCCTGATCTACTTGCTCAACCAAGTTTAAGGCCTGTTGTTCCGCTACGCCTTCCGGAACAACATATATCTTCTCATATTTTGGACTCGTCAGCATATCGCCGGTTTTACGTCCAAATCCCATTCCCTTGCCTAACAGAATAACATCCTGCCCGCTGACCGTATTGGCAATCACCGCATTATTGCTTAAAATGCGCTGAACAGAAAATGGGCCCTGTATTATGGCCAAATGCCATCCCTCCTGTTGTAAAAGGGAATAGCCAGTAAGAGTACAACTTAGAAATACTCCTAAGCTACTCCTACTGGCTAATGCCGTTACCGTAACACGCCAGTCTACGATATTATGCATCAAATATAACACATAATATTCTGAATGACAAGTAGTTTTCGTATTCTTTTCCCGCTACAAATCCATTACCGGATTCTTTTTATCCACCCAACCCACTTGCACCTCACAGGAAAACAGACGGGCAAGCAGCTTTGCCAATTCATCCCTGGCCTGTAAAACCCGGTCATCATTTTCCGCAATAAAACCATCAATGGGAAAAAACACCTTACTGCTGTCCGCAGTAATCTTACCCTGCTCACTCTGTCGCCAAATCCATCTTCTGGTCTTTACCAGATTTCCGGCAGAATAGATTAATTCCCCGGCATCCAAAACCTCCTGCTCCGCCGCCCCAAAAGGAATGAAAATATCTCCGTTCCTGGAAAACCTCACCTGGATATCGCCTTGAGTGCTGCTAAGATCATGTGCGCCAATAGGTACTAAATACTTAAGCGAGATTGCATTGCCCAAGTCTACCACCGGATTAATATGGGGAAATTCTTTTTTCTTTTCGAGGCGCGAGGCCATGGCTTCAATTGAACTCATATATTTATTCGGATTGATTCTCAATAGGCTAAAAGCCTGCCGGTAAGGAAGAATTTCCGCTGCCGTTTTTACCTTTTCATTCTGAAAACGGTTTTGGACCATTTGGATGCTTTGTAAAAGCAGCCGGTCAATCTCCGGAGAGCGCCTAGTATTATTAATACCCCTGGCTACCACAACACCAAAGCACACCTGCTCCAGTTTTGCAAAAACCTGCTCATCCACAGCAAACCTCATTCTTCATCCCATCCTTATTTTGATTTCTCAGCAACATCCAGCAGACTTTGCGCCGTTTCTTCAGTAGTAATCAAAACATTGACAAACTTGCCTTTTAACGCCCCTAAGATAGCCGGCACCTTCTGCGGTGCACCGGCAACAGCGATGGAATAATCCATGTGCTTTAAATATTCCATATCTATGCTGATAGTCCTTTCTGTCAGCTCAATATGAATCGGACTGCCGTCTATAGTGTAAAACCGGGAACATATATCGCCGACAACCTTCAACTGCCGCAACATTTCAATTTCCTGCGGTGTTATATAACCGGAAGGCAAAATAGAACTATGTTCAGGAAAAGACCCGATTCCTACTACCGCAATCCGTACCTTTTTCCAGAGATTGGTGACTGCAATGCAGTTATCGTCCTGCAAGATAGCTTCTTTGGTTTCTTTTTTTGAAGTAATGATCGGGGCATAGAAATAATTCGGCCTGGCCTTCAATGCCTGACTGACCTTACCAACGATGGAATTTACGTGGTTTTCACTTTCAACATTGCCTGGCCCGCCACAGATGGCCACAATATCGGCCTGCAAAGTTTTTTGCTGGTGTGACGGCTTCAGGGCATTGGCCACTTCTTTAAGCGAGCTTCCCCAGCTCAGTCCGACAACATCACCGTCTTGTACGATTTGTGTCAATAAATCGGCGCATACTTTTCCCAATGCCTGTTTTTCCGAACCGCCTTCTTTCACCCGCTGCGAAGACACAACATATGCTTCTTTCAATCCAAACACACTTTCCAGCCTGCTCTCCAGTTCATAGTACTTATTTAAATCCTCGCGGATACTGATGGTAATAATTCCCTCCTGGCGGGCCGATTTAATTAAACGGCTGATCGTAGTCCGGTGAATCCCCAGCTTTTTCGAAATTTCATCCTGCGTAAGGTTTTGTATATAGTACATACTGGCAATTTTTACGGAAAGGCGTTCTTTTTCCCATTCATCCATGTTGTCTGTCTCCTTATATGGTCAGGCCGACCCACTGGCGTCAAAATCACTATTCATAATAAATTTCTGCTCATAGCTGACATCTCCTGCCCGGTTTACACAACCAAACACCCTGAAATAATGCTGCAGACATTCCATGATCGCCTGTTCTCCCAGCAAACCGGCGTCAGGATAATTGGTAATAGGTGTGGCGTAGTTGACTTCAGCCGCAGCCGCTTTGGTTAAATCAGTAAAAATATTGACTTTGCTGATACCCGCACGAATGGCCTGTTCCAACCGCTCATCACCCGTCCCCGATCCGCCGTGGAGAACCAAAGGCACTTTAACGGTCCTGGCAATTTCCACCAGCCGTTCCATATCCAGATGCGGCTCTCCCTTATATTCACCGTGAGCCGTACCGATCGCAACTGCCAAACTGTCAATGCCGGTTTTTTCAACAAATTCCTGAGCCTGCTCCGGGTTGGTAAAGAGATCTTTGGCCTTGGCATTAATATTCTCATAATCCAGACCGGCACCAACATGGCCAAGCTCCGCTTCCACCGTCACATCCACGGCATGGGCCATTTTGACAATTTCAGCGGCAGTTTTTATGTTCTCCGCAAACGGTAATTGCGATGCATCAATCATTACCGAGGTAAAACCTGCCCGGATGGCCCGGACAAGGGCCCCATAGCTGCTGCCATGATCTAAATGCAAGGCAATCGGGATATCCGTCTTTTGTGCATAAAACGAGACCATATGGGCCATTTCCTCGGGGCTTAAATAACCAAAATGAACCTCGGCCAATCCGATGATCACCGGGCAGTTACTTTCCTGACTGGCACGGATAATGGCACGCAGGCTATGCGAATCCCAGGCGTTGGGCTGGGCGATGCCATAGTTATATTTCTTAGCCATTTTCAGCATTTGACTGGTATTTACCAACATCAACAAACACTCCTTTATAGCTTGATCGCTATTTTTAAGCCTTGACCCTTTTTAACCATTTCAAAACCATCCGTCAGTTGTTCCAACGGTAAAACATGAGTAATGATTTTGCCGGCATCAATAATCTTATTGGAAAGCAACTGATAGGCCTTCATATTTTGCGCTATGGTTGATCCATAAGCGCCAAAAACCGAAATTTCTTTATAATGAACAATATTCATATCCAATGCATTGACGGAATTTCCCTTGGGCAACCCGGCAAAAAAGCTGACCTTACCGGCTTTTCTGACAAGCTGCAGAGCCTGTTCCTGTGCAACAGGTACCGAGCAGGCGGTGATGGCAATATCCACCCCCTTGCCTTCCGTTATGCGCATCACTTCGGCAATCAGGTCGCTGGTCTTGGAGTTAACCAAATAGTCGGCGCCACATTTTCCGGATAACTCCAGTCTGGCCTGCTCAATATCCGCTAAAATGACTTTGGCTGCTCCCCGGGCTTTGGCCAGCGACACATGCATGGCGCCAATCGTTCCGGCACCGATAACCAAAACCGTGTCGCCCAGACCGATATCCAGGTATTCCTGGCCATTGATGACACAGGATAACGGTTCCGTAATACTGGTGCCCAACAGATCGGCATCATCGGTAAGTTTAATAACATTCCCCCGTTTCACCGCATTTTCAGGGATTTTGATATATTCTGCAAAACCGCCGTCTAAAGTGTACCCAAAAGTAGAAACATGATCACACAGGTTACTTTTCCCTTTTAGACAAAATTCACAGGTACCGCAAGGCATGATGGGTACGAGCACAATTTTATCACCGGTTTGATAGTTTTTTACCTGGCTGCCGACTTTTTCAATAATGCCGGTCAGTTCGTGTCCGGTAATTCTCGGTGGAACCACATTAGCCTGCCCATAATTGTAGATCCGGACATCCGTGCCGCAGATGGCACAATACTGCACCCGCACCAACACATCCCCTGCACCGATTTGGGGTATCTCCCGCTCTTCAATACGAATGTCTTTCGGACCATAGTATACAGCTGCCTTCATTTTCACAACCTCCTATTTCACATTTGTGACAAATAAATATCATTTGTGATAGTTTAACTGTACAAAATATTTACTAGTTTGTCAAGCCTCTTTTCATTCCCGCTTGTACCTGCAATTATCCAGCAGCAAAAGAACCGTCCCTGATTGCATCTTCCTGTTATTTATGGTACTTTTTAGAATAGTGGATTTAACTATAACAGGAGCTGAAGAAATGATAAAGCGTACACTTATCGTAGTGGTGGCAGCACTTACTTACACCATTTTCCCGTATACAACGAACATATCCGGCTTTTCCTGGCCTCAGCAACGCCAGGCACAGGCAGCCGCAGAAAAAATTGCCCCACAACCGGCAAAGCTGTCTGATGATCTGAATAAACGAAAACCAGTTCCCACCTCCCTTTATCCTGCTCAAAATCCGGCCGGCAAAAGGCCCATGCTGACCTGGACAGCCGTCCCCGGAGCCGTTTCCTATGAAATTGAACTGTTAAGCCGTCTGCCCGAAAATCCTAACGGCCTGGATTATTCCCGCTATCAGATTATGGCAACGCGAAACATATATGCCCCCGGTTATCACTGTGATTTGTTGACCTATTT
The DNA here is from genome assembly GCF_001298735.1 of Propionispora sp. 2/2-37. Taxonomy (GTDB): domain Bacteria; phylum Bacillota; class Negativicutes; order Propionisporales; family Propionisporaceae; genus Propionispora. Next base: position 60,108 of record NZ_CYSP01000004.1, read on the forward strand.
CAAAAACCGGATATACTGGCGGGTCCGTGCACTTGATTTCGATGGGAATCCTCTCGGTGTATTCTCCGATGCGCAGGAAATGTTTATTTCTGCCCGCAAGCAACAGCAAATTAAGCCTTTGCTTACGGCCGACCTGAATTACAGGGGAATGCCCGCACCGCTGTATCCCGTCTATGCCTGGATTCCAGTTGCCGGAGTAACGGAATATGAAGTGGAATTGCTAAGGCAACCGCCGGAAAACCCCAACGGCGCAACTCCGTCCGCTCACCGGATCTGGAGCAAGCGGGTGACAGGTTTTGATTGTTACGATGATGAGCCGCGCATTACCCCGGGAAAATATTACTGGCGGGTAAGAGGCATAAAGCCAACAGATGAACCGGCCGGTTTCTTTTCCGATACCGCTGAATTTGTTGTTGATTTGCAAAGAGGAAACTATGCCGCCACTCTGGGAGACAGCATCACCCATGGCGGCGGTGATATTTCACATCACCCGGCGGACTGGGAATATGACTATCAGACCTACCTTGCCTTTCCGACAGTCAATCTGGGAAAAAGCGGCGATACATCCCGGCAAATAGCCGAACGTTTCAGCCAGGACGTTCTTCCGTATCATCCCCGGTATCTGATTATTCTGGCCGGAACAAACAGCCTGCGCTCCGGTACTCCCGCCGACGAGGTGATTCAGGATCTAACCAGCATTTCCGAACAGGCATTGGCAGCCGGCATACGCCCCATTTTCCTGACCATACCGCCCATTAACCCTAATGCCATGCAGCGCACTGTTCAGGCACAAACCGTCGCCAACTGGCAGCAAGAGTACGCCCGGGTCAATAACTTTATCCGCCGGCAGCCTTATTATATAGATATAGCACCTTATCTTACCGACACAAACGGCGAATTGCCTCTCTCGTATTCCATCGACGGGTTGCATCCCGGTATCGAGGCCAAAAAACTTATCGCCAGTATTATCAATGCCAATTGGGACAGAGTTACCCGATAAATTAAGCAAAAAGGTGGTTACTAATGTATAAAACAATCATTTTTGATGTAGATGGCACATTGATCGATACCGAACAGGCAATTTTATGTTCTCTGCAAAAATTACTGAAAGATTACGGCAGGCATTACGAACTTGATGAATTAAAATTCTCCTTTGGACTTCCGGGTGAAGTAACATTAGCAAAATTAGGTATACAGAATACCGCCCAGGCCTTATTAGGCTGGAACACCTATATGCGGGATTTCTACCATACCGTCAGGATATTCAGCGGTATCACCGAACTTTTGAAACTCCTTGAACAAAAGCATATACAGACAGGGGTAGTCACCTCCAAAACCAGGGAGGAATTTGAAAATGATTTTGTTCCTTTTGGTTTAACGAAATATTTATCCTATATTATCTGTGCCAATGATACCAAAAAACATAAACCACATCCGGAACCAATCCTCAAGTTCCTGGAAGTATCCGGTGAAACTCCCCAAAATGCAATTTATATTGGCGATACACCTTATGATCAGCAGTGTGCCCAGCAGGCCGGTATTGATTTTGGCCTGGCCATGTGGGGCAATAAAAATCCTGTAGCTGCAGCTACGTACAAGCTGGAAAAACCGGAATCCCTTTTAGCCTTATTATAAACTTAGGTAAAAGTCCTGTATCTTCTCAAACAAGATACAGGACTTTTAAAATGATTACTTATTAACGCAAAATCGCTTGGCATAATACTCGATAATCTCCCTGCGCCGGATGATTCCAATAAAAATATCGCTGTCATCGACCACCGGAACAAAATTCTGCACAATGGCCAACGAAAATAAATCTTCCATCTCGGCATTAACGCGTACCGGAGTGTTAATCATACGCCGTGGAATGTCCTTGATTCTGATTTTTGCCGTATTGGCAAAAGTCAGGCCGGTATTTTTCATTTGCCATAATAGATCCCCCTCCGTAAGGGTTCCGGCATATTTCCCCTGTTCATCAATAAGCGGAACGGCGGTATAACGGTGGAATTCCATTTTTTCCAATGCCTGCCGCATAGTGCCATTCACAGCTAAGTAGACAACTTCATGTTTAGGAATCAAGAAAAAAGCAATATTCATGAACTGCCCTCCAACCGTTGCTGTTCTCTCTGTACTACCACGCCATAGACCGCAATAATCCAGCCCTGACGAGCCGGATAGTTTAACTGCGAACCATAGCATAGCTATGTATTCTCTCCGCCTAACTTTATATCCTGCCCGAATTCGGGCAAAAATGATTTTGCCGGCAGCAGGAACCAATCCGGGTCATTTGGAATTAAATACAGTAGCGTCGACAGCGCAATACCACCTAGCATAATAGTTATCGATTGGAGGATGTTGTGAATGAAACCGGTATATTTTTATGATGGCCGGATCGTAGATCAGAATCAGCCAGTCATCTGTCTAGAAGACCGGGGTTACCAGTTTGGTGACGGAGTTTATGATACCTGGATGGTGATCAATAAGAAGCATTTTCTTCGTCAGGAGCATCTGGAACGGTTGGAAAAAAGCTGTTAATTGCTGGGTATCACTCTCACCCGGCATTACCCGAAATATCGTACTGCAACTGGCCGGGCAGTTAGGCATTCCCATCCGTGAGGAATATTGTACGCCGGATTTTTACCTGCAGGCTGACGAAGCCTTTATCTCGGCAGCTACTGGTCTCGTGCCGATTGGGCAAATAGGCGATCTGGTAATCGGCCGGGGTGTCGGTCTGTTTTTAGCCGTATCAACGAAGCCTACGAACATATGACAGTGAAAAACCAATAGTTGATAAGACGTTGCAGGGTAACAGCCCGCAACGTCTTATCTCATTTTCGACACTTGCGATCAAAGCGGAAAAAAGCTCTTTACAGCACCTGCCGTAAAAGCGTTTTATTCTCCTTCCTTCAGATGTTTGTGCCTTTTTCTGACATAATACAAAACCAGCACTGCCATAATCAGCACAACCCCTAAGCTTAACCGGTGACCGACCGCATGAAGTATTTGCCATTGTTCCCCCAGCATCATACCGGCATAGATAAGCAGAATGGTCCAGGGGACTGACCCCAGTAGCGTATAGATAACAAATTGAAAAAAATTTACTCTGGCAAAACCGGCAGGCAGGGAAATAAACGTGCGGACAACCGGCAGCAAGCGGCTATAGAAAGTGGCTTTTATTCCATAGCGGTCAAACCAGCGTTGTGCCGCCACAACATGCCGTCCGGATAAAAATACATATTTACCATATTTATCAACAAAAGGCCGACCACCATAATAGCCTATGGCATAAGCCATAACCGAACCGGTTAGACCACCGGCGATACCTGCGGCTGCAGCCATAGTAAAATCAAGGCGGCCGAGATAAACCAAATAACCGGCAAAGCCGAAAATAATTTCGCTGGGTACCGGCAGACAGGCACTTTCCATGGCCATACCGATCAAAATGGCCGTATACCCCCACGCACTGATATAGTCAATAAGCATTGCGAAAAATTCTTCCAACGAAAAGTCCTCCCCAAGTACAGAATAACTCCAATACTACTTATTTATTGTACACTACTTTTGTCCAACAAACACTTTTCTGATAGAAAAAACATACAAAATGAAAAAATTATTATTATTTAATACTTCCTGTTCCATGGCAACAAGCAGTATAATGAATATTGTATACTGAGGATTTACCTGCCGGAAAGGATGATACTGTGCGTATTGATAAAAAAAGTAACTTTGATGGAAAGGAGCTCTCTTTCCATGAAATCGATGAAGGCTTTAGCACGCGGGAAGCCATAGCGGAGGCTAAACGCTGTTTAAATTGCAAAAACCCACTCTGCCGCACCGGCTGTCCGATTAACAACGAAATCCCACAATTCATTCAGGCCCTGGCTAAGGGCAATATCGGTGAAGCCAGCGATATCATTGCCCGGCGTAGCAATCTGCCGGCAGTCTGCGGCCGGGTATGCGCCCATGAAAAACAATGCGAAGCCTCCTGTATTTTAAAAAAACGCCAGGCTGGCATTCGTATTGGAAAACTGGAACGGTTCATTGCCGACTTTGATGCGGAAATGGATATCACCTTTATACCTCCTTCGGTAGAAAAACTGGGACAGGTCGCCGTTATTGGTTCCGGTCCGGCCGGGTTGACCGTTGCCGGTGATTTGGCCAAACTGGGCATCGGGGTAACCGTATTCGAAGCCCAGTCTGAACCTGGCGGTGTTTTATTGTATGGCATACCGGAATTTAGACTAAGTAAGGAAGTAATCCGGCGTGAAGTAAAAAAAATTAAACGCTTGGGTGTAACTTTTAAGACCAATATTCTGGTAGGCAAGGATATTACTGTTGACGAATTGTTCGCTCAGGGCTTTGATGCCATCTTTATGGGGACAGGAACAGCACTTCCGCGCATGCTTAACTTGCCTGGAAAAAACCTGGCCGGAGTCATGGCCGCCACTTACTTTCTAAGTATGGTAACCTTAGCCAATGCCGAAAAGCTCAGCCGGCAGGAAATTCCCATTCATCCCGGTGATACCGTACTGGTCATCGGTGCGGGCAACGTGGCGCTGGATGCCGCACGAACCGCACTGCGGTTGGGCGCAGCATCGGTAACCGTGGTCTATCGCCAGACAGAAAACGAAATGACCGCCTTAAAGTCCGAATATGAAGACGCCAAACAAGAGGGAGTTCAATTCCAATGGCTGTTGTCCCCCCTTTCTTTTCTTGGCAGCGGGATGGTTAACGGCCTGGAATGCGAAGTACAGGAACGAACGGATAACGGGTTGCAAGGTACGGGAAGGATAGAAATTCTACCGGCCAACAAAGTGATCGTAGCTATTGGACAACGTCCTGCCGCCCGGATTGTTTCCACCACCACCGGCATTGAGGTCAATGACAAGGGCTATGTTATAACCCGTGAACGTCCTTATGGCATGACCACAAGGCGCGGCGTATTTGCCGGCGGCGACGTGGTACATCAGCCGGCCACTGTCGTCCTCGCTATGAAAGAAGCGAAAAAGGTGGCCGCCGGAATTGCTATGTATGTGGAAGCAAAAAAATTGTTGGAAGAGTGTTAGCACTTTTGTGCTATAATAAAGGTAAATATTGTATGCAGAGAGGCAGGAGATGCAATGCAGAACTTATGGAATGCGCTTCAGCAGTTAAGCCTTGATTTTACCGTTTCAACGGAGCAGTTGTTTACCATTGCCGAAAAATTCGAAGCAGCCATGACCGACGGCTTGTCCGGAACCGATATGACCTTAAAAATGCTGCCGTCCTTTTTAGCTGCTCCGACCGGCAGGGAACATGGCCGTTATCTGGCAGTTGATTTCGGCGGCACCAACGTGCGAACATTGATTGTCGAACTTGACGGACAAGGCTCCCTCCAGATAAAAAAACATGTCTCGCGCCCGCTGAGAGATCCCGGCGGATCCTATGATTATCTTTCTGCCCAGGCCACGGCGGAGGAGTTATTCGATTTCATTGCGGAACAAATTGCAGAAATTATCACGGATGACACGAACTATCAATTAGGACATACCTTTTCATTCCCTATGCAGCAAACCGGGATTAACTCGGCTACTTTAATTTGCTGGACTAAGGAAATCGCTACTGCCGGTGTGGAAGGTCAGGACGTCAATCAATTACTGCAGGCTGCCTTGGCCCGCAGGGGACTGCCTCAGGTCACACCGAAAGTCATTCTTAATGACACGGTGGGAACCCTGCTCACTGCTGCTTACAGCCATCCCGGTACCGCAATCGGTTCCATTTGCGGCACCGGTCACAACACAGCCTATCTTGAACCGAATGCTCCCTGGAATAACGGTCCCATGGTGATCAACCTGGAATCCGGCAATTTTGATAAACTGCCTGTAAATTCTTATGACGAGCAACTGGATTGTGCCAGTGAAAAGCCGGGGGCCCAGCGGCTGGAGAAAATGATCTCGGGGCGTTATATCGGCGAACTGTTACAGATTGTTATCCAGTATATGCTGGCAAAAGGGCTGCTCCCACATCATACGAAACAGGTCAGCGATTTTCTCGCAAAACCCAATCGATTTACCGGTGCCGATGTATCCCTTTTAATAGAAGACCAAACTACGGATTTAGAGAAAATTTCCGCTTGGCTGCAAAAACGTCTGGATGTCACTCAGTCCACCAGGCTGGACCGTGAGGCTTTGCAAACCATCGCTTCTTTGATTGCTACCCGTTCCGCCCGTCTGGTTGCAGCTACGTTTATTGGCATTTTGCACCGTATTGACCCGCAGCGCGAACGAAAATATGTCATTGCCATTGATGGTTCTTTATACGAAAAGCTTCCCGGTTATGCCGATTCCATCCACCGGGCTATAGCCGAAGTATACCAAAACAAAGCGCACCAAATTACGACCATTTTAAGCAAAGACGGTTCCGGCCTAGGTGCCGCAATTGCGGTAGCCCTGGCCAGCACTCCGGAATAACAGCCATACATAAGACAGGCCGCTACAACTCAAATTGTGCGGCCTGTCTATTTAGACTATTCTGCTATCATCCGCATGAAATACTTGTGAATACGGTATCCTGCGTTAATTCCGGATGAAAAGCCGTCGCCAGATATTTCCCTCTAGTTCCCTCTTTCTGTATTTACCAGCTGCGTTCCTGCATACGTTCGTGTTCAGGAATTGTGGAGATTTCAATACCCACCATGGGCTCGCCTAAGTCTTTCGATATTTCCGCCAGCACCTTCGGGTCATTATAATAGGTTGTAGCCGCAACGATGGCTTTGGCACGCTGTGCCGGATCACCGGATTTGAAAATTCCGGAACCAACAAAGATGCCGTCACAGCCCAGCTGCATCATCAGTGCCACGTCAGCAGGCGTAGCAATGCCACCGGCGGCAAAATTAACCACCGGCAGACGGCCCTGCTTTCTGGTTTCCACCACCATTTCCAGCGGTGCACCGATATTTTGGGCAAAGGCCGCTACTTCATCTTCCGGCAGATTTTCCAACAACCGAATTTCACTCAGCACCATTCGAATGTGCTTTACCGCCTCTATAACATTGCCGGTCCCCGGTTCCCCCTTGGTTCTGATCATGGCTGCACCTTCACTGATGCGCCGCAAGGCTTCCCCAAGATTTTTGGCCCCGCACACAAAAGGAACTTTAAAGGGACGTTTATTGATATGATATTTGTCGTCAGCCGGTGTAAGAACTTCGCTTTCATCAATATAATCAACACCTAGAGATTCCAGTATTTGCGCCTCTACAAAATGACCAATACGCACTTTGGCCATGACCGGGATGCTGACCACATCCATAATCTTAGTAATAATAGCCGGATCAGCCATTCGGGCAACACCGCCAGCCGCCCTGATATTCGCAGGTACCCGTTCCAGGGCCATAATAGCGCAGGCACCGGCCTCTTCGGCAATTTTAGCCTGCTCGGGTGTTGTGACATCCATGATGACACCGCCTTTTAACATTTCCGCAAGGCCGGCCTTAACACGAAAGGTTCCCTGTTGCATGACTCCTGATTCCTCCTGTAGCAAAACATAGCATACTATTAATATTTGCAATTCGGCCAAAATACATAAAAAATTCAATAGTATGTCGTTTTGTTTATACGACAGAAAGAAATTAAATCCTGCTACATCCGCTGATTTATCCTGATACGTACTTCGTTTACTATTTCGCGGGCAAACGGTCCTAAATCGCCATTAGCAAAGGCCTTTAGCGTTCCGGCGGCAACCTGCCGGATGGCGCTGTTAATCAGTAACGGATCACTGATACTCTGTTCCCGCAGCCGATTTTCAATATGCACTCCGGCTATTAAAACCTCTTCCGCCGCAATGGTATTGATTTTTGTCACAATATCAGAATCACCGATCATCACTTCACCAATGGTCTGAAAAATTTCTTTGATTACCGGAAAAAAATCGCTTCCACTTTCATCAACTATGATAATCGGGCGCTCTCCCAATGCGATTTCCCCGGCGTGGCCTACAAATTTAACACCGATGCAGGTCAGGTGACTTTCTGCTACTGCTGCATTCAGTCTCTGCTGGGATACGTTGGTTGCAATATTAAGTAATACAGGAGGTTTTTTTACGTTTTTAAATACCTCCAGACAATTTATAATTTCTTTATCAGGTACCGCCAGAATAACCAGTCTGAGATTAGCCATTTCCTCTATACTTGTGGCCGTCTCGGCACCATACCGTTCTGCTGCCAGCTGCATAATATCCATATTCCGGTCAAATAAACGAAGCGTAAACCCGCCCTGCCGGGAAAGTCTTCCGGCCAAAGCTTGCCCCATGCGTCCTGCTCCGACTAAACCGATGTGCATTATATCCCTCCAGATGTCATAATTCAATTGGTCGTATATAGTAAGTATATTCGGAAAAACCGGGGCGGTGCTATTTTGCTCCATAATAACAGCATGGCAGCTTGTTATGGTTTTAATAAATTATAAAAGGCTAATCCCAGGGAAACAACAATCAGCACTTTCATCCCTATGTCTCCCGCTGCATTGCCATTCTGTTTTAGCCAGAAGCCGTAAGTATATGCCGGTACAGCAGCTAACAACGTAAGTACAATAAGTAAATAGTCCATACTCTCTCCTTATGCTTCAGTTCCTGACAGGTACAGTCCGTTGCATCAGTCCCGTACGACGGAGCACTGTATTTACTGATACGTTTACTTCAGCCTGCCGGTACATGGTTTTCCAGTCTAAGGCCATTAATTCCTGCTGCGTTGTCACTTGTGGCCTTAAATACACACCAAATCCGGCAACATCGCATCCCCAGCCCTGTGTTTTATCTATCATTTTCATCATTTGCTTTGCCAGTAAGGTATTAATGCTATTTTCCAGTATATTCCGATACTTTCCGTCCTCATAATTTATACCACTGGGAATGGCTGTTATTTCCCCTTCCATTTTGATTTTAATATCAATAAATATCTGTTCTCCTATACGCCTGAGCTTAACATCCGGCTTACCGTTTAGGCGCATACTTAAGTTAATAAATTTCTCAGGCACCAGGGGATCGGCAAGAACATAAAACCCGGTAGGAAACTCCCCCCGCAAAATAGCCACCATGCGTGTTTCTTCATTAGTAAGTTTACCGGCCAACCGATCACCGGAAAAAACGGCAAGCCCCATGGCCTGATCCGGATTTCCCTTGATTCCGGATAAATTTCCTGCCGTATATTCTTTAGAGATTTCTTCAGGGAACAGGCTTCCCTCCGGCTTGTCTTCTTGCTTCTCTTCCCGGCTTCCTACCAGCGTAGCATACGGCGCTCCGTTAAAATCCTTCAGCCGGATATAGAATTCATGCAAATTGGTGGACATATAATAACCTGACTCCCGGGCAGCAAACATCATGGATTCATAATACCGGGACATCACCTGCTCTAAAATCGGTTTGTTCTTCTGTATATACTCTTCGGCGGTAATTTGATTAGTAATAACAATATAGGTTGAGCCGCGCATATCCCGGTACCGCATAAGCGGGGCGAAAATATCGTTAATACCCTGCCGGGCCAGTTCTTCGCCGATGATAAGCACTTTCATATGAGAAAAATCAAGCGTTCTGGCTAACGAAGAATTGAAAAGATTACGGGCCTCCGCCAGTGACCTGGCCTCCACGCTGACACTAACCTGCCCTTTGCTGTCGTCGCTTTTCCCTTCTTCCGGACTTCCCGCTTGCGGCACGGCAATCTGGCACGTATATTTCACCATTCCGTCCTCATTGCTTTTATCCACTCCTAAGGCCAGTACAAAACCTGTCTCATCAGTTTCCCTCGCTCCGCTACAGCCCGCGTTCAATAACATGGTCAGTCCCAAGAGCATGCACCCAATCAGCCGGAAGTACATCGCCGCCCCCTCCGTTTTCTTAGCGCTTTAACCCACAGCGCAATTAGTAAAACAGCTGAAATTCCATATACGGCTCCGGCGAAAAGACTGGAACATAAATAATTATCCATAGAGATGGCGCTTATAATATCCTTCGGCAGGGACGCCAAACCTAGAATAAGAAGCATGGTCAGGGGAACCATCGGGCGCATTGCCGGCAAATCCAAAAGTTTGCATAGCATAAATAAGGCCGCATACACACTTACGGCAATGGCAATAACTCCTGCAATAACCCATAGAATGATAAATAAGGATTCGATTCGCTGCAAATAACGGCTTAAATGAACCAGCCGGGCCATCTCAAAAAACGGCAGCACCTTTTCTTGTCCTACCTGAACACCATAGACCAGAGTATATACCAACAGGGATGTCCCTTTAACCAAGCTGGAACCGCCTAGCCCAAAGATGGCAGCAGCCTGTAAAGTTCTACTATTTGGGAAGGAACTTGCCATAGCAAACAGAGCCAGAATTCCCACATTATAGCCGCTTGCCAATACAACTGATTTGGCAGCCGTCAACAATCCATACCCCCGCCAGGGAGTTAAATTATATACACAATAGAAAGGATATAACATTAATAATACCGCCCCCAGACCGGCTACGCCAAAAGGAATGATGATATACATGGAACGGCCGATCCCTTCTATTCCAATATATACCATAATCGCGATACAGACGGCATAAGCCAGTGAAACAATCTGAAAATCGGTGTTCGGCAGGGAAGTAAGCAATGTATTTTCAGTAAACTGGCGAAAAAGCAATACCGCATTTAAGACAAAAACACCGATGCAGAATACGGCAATGAAACGCGCGCTCCCTAGGCCCAACAAATTCTTCGCCATATCGAACAAATCCTCCGGTATGCGTTTATAAACATAAAGGAAGCCGTAAAATGCCAGGATGCCTAAAATGCCTCCTAAAAAAGATACTATCCAGGCAATTTCACCGACCGTAGCCAAAAGATATACCGGATTGGACAAAAAAATCCTGACCATCGTAGTGCTAAATATAATCCCGATTGCTTCCGCCTTTCCCATAGACCCATGCTGAAAACTCATTCCTTCCGGGCTCCCTCTCCTGTTGGCTTTTCCGTTCTCCATTGGCGGCTGATTTTCGGCTGACGATCTTGATTTTTGGTATTCAGTTCATCGGGGCGCTGTTCCTGCCGGAATACCGGACCTCTGGTAACAACATCCATTCCGGCGGATGTTCTCGGACCTAGCGGCGTCAAATAGGGAACACCCAGTGATTTCATGCTGGTTAGTATCCCTGTCAGCACAACCAAGCCGAAGGCTATTCCGGCAAAGCCAAGAAAAGAAGCCAGTAAAAGAAGCCCGAAGCGATAAATGCGCAAAGCAAAAGCCATACGGTAATCAGGAATGGTAAATGAAGCCACACCTGTTAAGGCAATGAGAACTACCATGATCGGGCTGACAATCTTGGCGCTTACTGCCGCCTGACCTAAAATAATCGCGCCGACAATACCGATAGTTGACCCCAAGATGCCGGGAACCCTTAATCCGGCTTCACGGATGAGTTCAAAGGATAATTCCATAAGCAAAATTTCAAATAAAGCAGGAAAGGGAACCTGTTCTCTGGCCCCGGCAATGGCCAGCGCCAGATCGGTAGGCAGAGCCTCCTGATGATAATAATTAATCGCTATATATATAGCCGGTAAAAGCACGACCAGGACCGTTCCAATCCAGCGCAAAAAGCGCATAAAAGTCCCAACACCAACTGATAAATTAAAATCTTCACTGGTTTGAAAAAAAGTAAAAAAATTGACGGGGAACATATATACAAAAGAACTGCCTTCCAATAGCACGGCGATCCGTCCTTCCGCCAAATGGGCTGCAACCCGGTCCACTCTTTCCGTAGATAAAGACTGTGGAAAATCCACCCCGGGATGATCTTCAATGAATTGCGCTAATATCGCCATAGAAGGAATATAATCGGTCGATATTCCTTTGATTCTTCGTTTAATTTCCGTGACCAGGTCAGAGTTGGCTACCGACTGCAAATACATAACAGCACATTTTAGCGGAATACGGTCCCCTACCAGAATCATTTCCGTTATTAAATCATTAGTCGGCATCGTCACCCGGATTTGGGCTGTATTAACCCGCAAGCTTTCAGTAAACGATGCCTGACCGCCGCGTACCGTCTGTTCCATTTGCGGACGGTCAATACTACGCCGTTCATATCCTTTGGTATCCATCAGCAAAGCTGATGCCGTTCCCTCCAATAGCAGAGCAGTATCGCCACTATTAATGGCATCGATTAACTCCTGAAAGGTGCCGGCAATTTGGACCTGATTGCTGGGCAGCAAGGTATCGGCAATTGTCCGGGCCAGGTCTTCTTCCCGGATATAGCTAAGTTTTTTTTGCTGTTTCAGTAAAGGGCATAAAATGGAATCATTAATAATTTTTTTATCAACTAATCCATCAATATAGACTAACATGGCTCTTAAAGGCGGAACGGATGGTATCATGAAATTCCGCACAACAGCATCTTTATTTTGCGGTAAATAATATATCTCTCTTAGAACATTCCGGTTTTCCTGCAGCTTAGTGCTAATCGTCCGCTGTTTCGGATCTATATTGGCATCATACGACAGCATAATAGGAATTAATTCATTCTGCTGTTTTTCCAGCAGGGAGGCCGCCCCTATCATCGCTTCCTGTTCTTGTGCCGCCTTGCCTTGTTTTAAAATAAGCACGATTTTCTCCATAACAGCCGCCAACTGTCTTGCATGCTCCAGCAAACGATTTAACTGTAAAACTGAGGCTGTGAACTCCGTTTGCGCTGGTTCCTCTTTATTGGGCTTTTCCTTAAGTACAAAGGGATCGGGCAGTTGTGGGGGCTGATAAACAAGGAGCCTTTTCAACAAACGGACAATTTTAAACAGCGAATTATCATCCATATAACCACCCCCGGTATTACCGGTAGTATATCCCTCTTTCACTACCCTTAGTCACTTTGCCAAACGGTCTGCTGCCAACGATGCGTAACAAAATAGCAAACACACGTTAGCCTTCACAATGCTACACATCAGGACATTCATCCCGCCAGCTCAGCCAACAAATATTTCATCTGCAAAAAAAACAGGGTAAAGGAGTTCCTTCCCGGACTCCCCTACCCTTAACCCTGCTATCGTTAATTACTCTTATTTTATCAACCCTTGTTCCTTCAGCCAATTTTTAGCAACCTCTTTAGCATCCTGTTTATCCAAATCAACCTTGGCATTTAATATTGCCATTTGTTTATCGTCCAGTCTGCCGCCCAATAGATTTAATGCATCGGCAACTTCAGGATGCTTGTCAAGAAGTTCCCTTCTGACAATAGGTGCGGCATAATAGGGCGGGAAGAAATGTTTGTCGTCTTTCAGGATTTTCAAGTTAAACGCCGGAATACGGCCATCGGTGGAAAATCCGTCAATCACATCGACCTTCCCGTCGCGGACGCCCGCATAAGTCAATCCCGGATCCATGCCGTTTACGCTTTTAAAATTCATTCCGTATACTTTCTGCAGCCCCAGATACCCGTCTTCCCGTTCTGCAAACTCCTGGGTGCAGCCAAGCTGTAACTCCGGGGCTTTAGCCACGAGGTCGCTGAAAGTATGAATTCCCAGATTCTCTGCCTGGTCTGCCCGCATGGTTAGGGTATAGGTATTATTAAAACCAAATGGCTGTAACCAGATAATATTTTTTTGCTTTTCGTAGATTTCCTTAACCTGATCATAAGCTGCCTGCGGATCACTGATCAAAGGTTGCCCTAATACATTGATCAAAGCCGTTCCCGTATACTCCGGATAGATATCAATATCACCGCGTTCCAGCGCCTGCACCACAACGTTGGTACCTCCCAAATACGGCTTGGTCTCTACTGTAAGATCGGTTCTGTCTTCGATCATGTATTTCATCATATAAACTAAAATATCCTGTTCGGTAAAATTCTTACCGGCAATGACGACCCGGTCGCCTTTACTGCCAGTGAATAAGGAACAACCTGCCAGAACTATGGTTAGCAGTAATAAACTGAAAAGAGCTATCTTTTTCCGCATACTTCACTTCCCTCTCTAGCTTTTATTTCACACCACGGGGGCGCACCCAGATTTCCAGTTTTTTCAATACATAATCAAATAGCAGTGCCAGCAAGGCAGCGGGCAAGGCACCGGCCAGAATCAATTCACTATTCGCCATCGCAATTCCCCGGAAAATCAGATCCCCCAGCCCGCCGGCACCAATCAGGGCCGCTAACGTTGCCACACCGACCAACAGTACGGTAGCAGTGCGGATACCGGCCATAATCACCGACAAAGCCATGGGCAACTCCACCATAAAGAGTACCTGCAGCGAAGTCATGCCCATGCCGATACCGGCTTCAACCGCTGCCGGGGAAACTCCGAGAATACCGGTATAGGTATTGCGCATAATCGGCAGTAAGCCATAAATGGTAAGCGCGACAATCGCCGGTACCGGTCCAATCCCCAGGAGCGGAATCATAAACCCCAGCAAAGCCAGACTAGGTATAGTCTGGAAAACCGCTGTAATACCAATGACCAATTCGGCCCAGCGCCTATAACGGGTCAGTACGATACCTACCGGGACAGCTATGAGGTTTGCCAAAAGCAGCGAGATCATCGTTAATTCCACATGCTGTGTTGTCGCCAGTAAAATATCCTGCCACCGGTCTTGCAAAATAAACCAAAAATTTTCCAGCATACCATCCTCCCCCTCTCAAAACCACTTATGCATCTTCAGCAAAATTCTCTGCCATAATATCTACTAAACTGGCACGCGTAATGACGCCCAGCAATTTGCGCTCTTTATCCACAACCGGTAAATAAGCGATCTTGTGCTGGCTGATTAACCGGATGGCCTCAGCTAGCGGCTGAGCCACCTCCACAACGCAGTTCGCCGGTTGCAGCACATCCTGTAACGTGATATTTTCATCTTGATAATGCTTATGGATATCCCAGACACTCGCTTTTCCCAATAGCCTGCCTTCACTGTCAACAATAAGCAGCGTATCTACTTTTTTCATGCGCATCACCCGGATAGCGGCCGCCAATCCTCTATCCGGTCCGGATATAATAGGCTTCACCATAATGTCGGCAATATCCGGATAGCTGTCCGTAAGCTGTAAGCGATTTTCGCCGATAAAGCCGCGAACAAATTCATTAACCGGATGCCGTAAAATCTGTTCCGGCGTATCAAATTGAATAATTCTGCCTTCATTCATGATACAAATACGATTGCCAATCTTGATGGCCTCATCAATATCATGAGTAACAAATACAATGGTTTTGCGGATCGTTTCCTGCAAACGCACCAGTTCATCCTGCAATTGTTCCCGGCTAATCGGGTCCAAGGCACTAAACGGTTCATCCATTAAAATGATCGGCGGATCGGCTGCCATGGCGCGAATTACACCAATGCGCTGCTGCTGCCCGCCGCTTAGCTCTGCCGGATAACGTTGAGCGTACTGATCAGGATCAAGGTTTACCATCTGCATGAGGTCACGAACCCGCCTGCGGTACCGGTCCGCATCCCACTTTTTCAGCTTCGGTACCAGGGCTACATTTTCTTCGATAGTCATATGCGGCAAAAGCCCTATATTTTGTATAACATAGCCGATATTGCGGCGAAGTGTTACCGGATCTTTTTGGCTAATATCCTGATTATCGATATATATTGTACCTTTTGTAGGCGTAACCAGCCGGTTGATCATTTTCATTGTGGTCGTTTTCCCACAACCGCTGGGACCGATTAATACAATGAGTTCACCCTGATGAATTTGCAGGTTGACGTCATGCAGCACCTGCTGCCCGGTATCATAGGTCTTAGCAACCCCATTAAATTCGATCATCTTATTCCTCCTTTATTCCATTTACTTACTAACAACTTAATAATATTATACAAATTGTTAGTAAGTTTGTAAAGTCTTAAGAAAACAGCGACACCCTGCAGATTATATACAGGGTGTCGCTGTTTTCTTAATTAACCTAATTACCATTGTCCTTCGGCTGCTAATTCACGCAGTGCCTGCAGCTGATTTTCTTCCGCCAGAATATATAAATAATCCCCGGTGGCCAAACGGGTATCACCCCTGGGAAGTAATTCCTCTTCTCCCCGTTTTATACTGATTAGCAGCGCCTGGTGGGGCCAGTTTATTTGCTTTACCTTCTTTTTATCCAGTTGTGATCCCATGCAAACAACCAGTTCAATCACCTGCCGTTTACCAGGATTAAGTCCGGTATAGGCTTTCCCCTGTGCACGCAGGGATCGGTTCAAAAGGGCTTCGTAAACAGGTTTGACTTTGCCGATATCGGCCACAAGATAAGCAATCATGGATACCAGAATCAACGGTAATAAATGATTAAAAGATCCGGTCATCTCCATGATTAACACACTGCCTGTAACCGGTGCTTTGACCACAGCTGCAAAGCAAGCCGCCATGGACAGAACAATCATGTTCATCATGTACATAGCATCCATCTGACCAAAATAAACCATTATCTGGCTAAACAAGCCGCCTCCTAGGGCTCCTAAGACAAGCATGGGCAGGAAGATGCCTCCCGGAACACCTGAGCCATAACTTAGCATGGTAAAGAAGAACTTCCCCAACAGCAGCACAACTAAAATTGTAAAATTAAATTGTGTTCCGGCCAGTTGATTAACCAAATCATTCCCGCCGCCGAGAATATCCGGCAAAACAAAACCGATCAGCCCGGCAGTAAACAATGGCAGTGCTGCTTTACGCGGCCCCTTCAGCCAGTTCTGCTGTTTCTCATATAAACTTAACGTTTTCAACAACCCCACATTAAACACAGCACCTAAAATCCCCATAGTCAAACCGACCATCAAAACGATAACAAAATAATACGCAGGCAAGTCAGGCAGTTTGGCAAACCGGAAGACCGGCGCATAACCAAAGAATTGCTGCGTAACGACATCAGCCGTTACTGCCGCTGTAATCGCCGACATTAAAACGGCCGGGGAAAAATTTTTATGTAATTCTTCTAATGAAAAAATGACCCCAGACAACGGCGCATTAAAAGCAGCGGATAATCCTGCACTGGCACCGCTGGTCAGCAAATAACGCTCTTCCATCTTCGTTCTGCCAAGAAGGCGGCTGATCCCCTGTCCCACCATGGCGCCCAATTGAATAGAAGGCCCCTCTCTTCCCAAAGATAATCCTGCCCCGATTGCCAGTACACCGCCAAAGAATTTAGCTGCCAAAATCCTTAACCACTGCATCTTCATCATACCTAAAATAGCACCTTTGACTTGTGGGATACCGCTGCCACCGGCCATAGGCTCTATCGTTACGATCCAGTGCAGGATATATGCTACACTCATAAGGCCAAGAAACCACAGGATCATCAACTCGCCCTTTCCTGCCTGAAAGGAAAGGTAAACAAAAGCACGTAAACTTTCCGCCTTTTCCAGTAAAAAGCGAAATGCAACAATAATGATTCCGGCAAACAGTCCGCTAAGAATTCCCTCGACAAATAACTTCATACGAAAGTCGTGCCAATGCAGCAGCGAATAATATACCTTGCTCAATTTTTGTTTTTCCATCAAAATCTCCCCAGTGCTTCATTAAACATAAAAATAACGCTTCTATACTCGTAGAAGCGTTATATCCTTTCTATTTTTCCACCATGGCCGACAAATCGGTAGCCGAGCGGGCAACCTCATTGGAAGCTTTTTCAATCTCCTGCGAAGTAAGCGCCAGGCTCCTTACTGCTTCGGCAATATGGTCAACTTGTTCAAAGTTGCTGGTAATCGCCTCTAAAATTACCGTCATGCGTGACGAAGTTTCTTCGACCGCCTTACTTACCGCATCTAAGACAGCCGCCTGCTCATCCATACTGATAACCACTTCTTTGGTGGAAGTTGTATTATCGCTGATAAGCTGCACAATCTCATTAGCGGCAGCCCGGCTTTGCTCAGCCAGCTTCCGCACCTCATCGGCCACTACGGCAAATCCCCGCCCGGCTTCACCGGCCCGGGCCGCTTCAATGGCGGCATTTAAAGCCAAAAGATTAGTTTGACTGGCTATGCCGGTAATGGTCTCAACGATCTGAGCCACCGAATCCGAGGTGGTTTCCAGCGATCTGACTCTCGTCTGGGCCTCCTGATTCGTCCGGATCATGGCGGCAACCTGATGCAACATATCGCGGGTCGCTGTCTCCCCTTCTTCGGCTGTCCCCTTGGCTGATTCCGCTTCTTCCTTAGCCACGGCTGAAGCATCTTTAATACTATCGGCAGCATGGGCCATTTGCGCCGCAGAAGCAGATGTCTCTTCCGCTGTTGCCGCCAGGGTCTGGCTGGATTCCTGCACCTGAGAAACCAGCGCAGTCTGTTCTGCCATCAGCATTTTCAAAACTTCCCTGCGGTCAACCTCTTTGGCAAAGTCTGCAATAAAAGCCTGATTGGTTCGCGCCTCAACCAATTGTAAAATCTGCAGTAAAGCAACCAGAACTTTTTGCAAATGCTCCTGATCGGCGGCATATTCACGAAAAATATACGGAATCAATTCCTGCTTTAAGGCTCCCATTGCCAGTATAAACCACTCTGCCGGCAATTTTATTTTATTATGGATCTGACCGATCCGTTCTTTTTCCAGCAGATAAGCCTCATCAATCCTGGTTACACAGAGTGAATTTAAAAACTGCCGGAAGGTTTTTTTCAGTTGTTCTACAGTGGAGTGCTGCCGGATAAACTGTTCCACTTCCGGTATTTTGGTCAGCCGTGCATAAAAATTGGTAGTAATGGTGTCTCCGTATTTTTCGACAATCGGGTTAAGACTTCCTAAATAGGCAATGGATTGATTATCCATTGCCAAAAAACAGCGGGCCACTTGTACCTCAGCCTCAATGGAACCGGCCGTCGGTTGGGAAAATTTTTTACCTTTACCGAACATATTCTCTCCCCCTAGTATCAATATACCTCATTCGAATCTACATAAGTGATGGATTTAACTACAAAATTCCCCGTATACTTCCATATTCTATAAAGAAACGGCAAGTCCTGTCTTCCGCACAAGAAATCCCCTGTGAAGGAGGCTAAAAAGATAATATTTCTAATGAATAGTTGCACCGACCATTCTATATACAAATGATATGAGCAAAATCGCAGGTTTGTTCAGTCAGAAACGCAACAATAACGATATGGTTTCTTAGACGGGAACACTTTATTATTTGAAGCTTCATTAAAAAATTGATCATAAATGGTTTCCAGCCGTTGAAAAAGACGTTCCCTTTCGTCAGGCTGAATGTCTGCACTATCCATCCGTTCGCAAATCCAGAGAATTTCATTAACTGCTTCGTCCGATAACCTTCTCATAAAGGCCCCCCTTACCCGGTCTTTTTTATCATTTTCTGCTTTTTATATCCTTTAATTACAAATCCTACCAATACAAAGAAATTCCTTTATAAAAATGTATCAGACAGTAAATTTTGTAAAAATAATTTATAGAGTACATTCGATATTTTTTGATTCATTTCGAACCAGTACGTTGCGCAGTCCGGATAAATGGTTTATAATAATTATTCATCTGAATCATAATGTGGAGGAATCAGGTCATGCCAATTAAAATTCCTAACAATTTACCGGCAACCGGTATTCTTGAAAGTGAAAACGTGTTTGTCATGCATGAAAATCGCGCTTATCAACAAGATATTCGCCCTTTAAAAATACTTTTGCTAAACTTAATGCCTACCAAAATTGTCACTGAAACCCAATTACTGCGACTTTTGGGAAACTCACCGCTGCAGGTTGATATTGACTTTATTTATACGGCTACCTATGAACCCAAAAATACGCCTCAGGAACATCTAATTAAATTTTATGAAACTTTTGAGGACGTCAAAACCCGCAAATACGACGGAATGATTATTACCGGTGCCCCTATTGAGCAGCTTCCCTTTGAAGAAGTGGCCTACTGGGATGAATTGTGTAAAATTATGGAATGGAGTAAAACGCACGTCTACTCCACTTTGCATATCTGTTGGGGAGCGCAGGCCGGTTTATATTATCACTACGGTATCCCCAAATATCCTTTAGCAGAAAAAATGTTTGGTGTCTTTCCACATAAGAAAGTGATTTCGGATAAATTATTCCGTGGGTTTGACGATATTTTTTATGTCCCCCATTCGCGCCACACTGAATCCAGAAGGGAAGACATCGAAAAAGTTGCCGGACTTCGTATTCTCTCCGAGTCGGACATTTCCGGCATTTATGCCGTAAGCGATCAAAAAGGGCGCCAGTTCTTCATCACCGGTCATTCCGAGTATGACCCTCTAACGCTTAAGGGAGAATATGACCGCGACATTTCCCAAGGGCTGCCGATCAAGATTCCACTAAATTATTATCCAAATAACGATCCGGCACAAGTGCCCATAGTTCTTTGGCGCAGTGCCGCGCATCTTTTATTTTCAAACTGGCTGAATTATTATGTTTACCAAGAGACTCCATTTGATTTATCCGCACTGGAATAGAGAATTACATAAAAGTGGCCGGGGGTACAATGTACCCCGGCCACTTTTATGTAATTCTCTATTTGCTGCTCTGCCGAAGAATCAGTTCGGTTGATAGAGTCACCTGCTTTGATGTCCGCCGTCCGCTTAGCCGTTCCAGCAGCAAATCCACTGCCGTTTCTCCCATTAATTCAGTATCGATCCGCACGGTACTTAGCGAGGGCGATACATATTGCGCCAGCGAAATATCATTAACACCGATAATGCCAACCCGCTCCGGAACAGCAATTTCCGCCCCTTCCAGCGCTTTAAGGCAGCCAATAGCCATAGGATCATTGGCAACAAAAAAAGCTGTTGGCAATGACGCTGCACCATGCTCCGCAATCGCCTGTTTCATCAGCCGGTATCCGTCGTCTACTGAAAATTTCCCGCCATAGACATACTTTTCCTGATAGATTTTTTTCTCCTTAAGATATGCCTTGAAGGTGGCTTCCCGCGGGTCTTGTATTTCCGAGGTTCCATCGCGAAACACTTCTCTTCCTCCAATATATCCAATCATTTGATGACCCTGACTGATAAAATAGTCCAGCACTTTGCGAGTTGCTTTTACAAAGTCTACCGTAACCGAATCAAAGTAATCATCGTCCGGCAGATAGTCAACAAAAACAAGATTTGATGTTTTTTCTTTCAATAAAGCAATTTCGTGTTGACTAAACTTGCCGACCGCAATCATACCCTGAATGTTCTCTCTCGCCAACTGTGCCGTATTATTTTGTAAAAGCCTGACCAGTGTCAGATTGTATTGCTTGCAGCGCCGTTCAATTCCCAGGCGTATCGACATATAGTATACATCGTCCAGTTCCTCTTCTTCCGTATACCAGTGCAGCAGGGCAATCCGAGTCCCTCCGTTTTTACGGGGCGTACGTTTTTCATAAGCCAAATCTTCCGCCGCTTCAAACACTTTTCTTTTTGTTTCGTCACTGACTGATAGTGTCGCATCATAATTCAGCACCCGTGAAACCGTTGCTATTGACACTCCGGCCCTGTCTGCTATATCTTTAATCGTTGCCGTACCAACCTACCCTCTTCCTTTTGAGCTTCCCGCCGCCATGATGTTAAACGAATATTTGGTTGCCGAAGTGAACCATGCTCCCCGTTGTAATATACAGGAGAAAAAGTGGGAATGGTGAACGGCATCCGGCAGCCCCTGGGTTTCCAGACATAAACCTAAATAGCGGCGCGATCTGCCGCCAACGAAATCCAGGTCATCCGGCAACTGATTTCCTGTATATAATACGACTCCCGGAGCATCCGTTTCTACCATTAAATGCCGGCCGCTCAGTTCATCATAAAGTTCTATCTCACCGGCATAATGGTGATTAAGGAGAAATGCATGATCATACCCCCTAACCAGTTGATTTTGCGGATGTTCAGAAATAACGCCGTCATGGATGCTGCGTCCGGAGCGAAAATCAAAAGCCGTGCCTTCGACATCCAGAATTTTGCCGGTAGGTATTAAATCCGCATCCAGTTCCAGAAACCTGTCGCTGTCTATTTTCAGCGTATGCTGCAAAATATCCCGCTGCAAGCCCCCGCTCAAGTTAAAGTACATATGGTTGGTTGGTGAAAACAGCGTAGGCGCTTCCGAATGAGCCTGGTATTGTATCAAGAATTCATTACTCTCATTAAGCGTATAGGTAATCTGTGTCTGTACTTCACCGGGATACCCGCCTTCCCCATCCGGGCTGACGTGGAAAAAACGAACGCCGCAGACTGTATCCCTGTCAATCATTTCCGCCTGCCAGACCGCATGGCTGAATCCCTGCACACCGCCATGCAAATGATGTCTCCCGTTATTTTTATCCAGTCTATAGGTCGTTCCACCCAATTCAAAGCAGGCATCTTTTATTCTGCCTGCCACCCGTCCAACCACAACGCCACAATAGACCGGATTGCTCCGATAGTGTGTAAGTTCAGGAAATCCCAGCACAACATTGGCATAGTTTCCCTCTCTGTCCGGGGTCAGCACGCGTCTGACAGCGCATCCATAATTCAGGCAGGCTATTTCCAAACCGTTTTTGTTGGTAAGCGTGTATTCATAAACCGCCTGGCCATCGACCATACCATATGGCTGCATACGTATTGCCATCTACCGCACCTTCCTTTCCCGCAACAAGTATATATCACAAAGCCCGGACAATACCCCCGGCATATTCTATAAACCGGTGAAAAGCCTGTACCCCCGCTTCATCACGTTTAAAAACACCGGCATCTTCTAAAACCCGCAGGAACTTGGCAGCTGTTTCTTTACGGACAATGTCCCGGACATTTTGCGCGGTGATTTCCGATTTATATTTTTCTTGAAGAGCCCGCGCCCACTCCAGATGGTAATCAGCAACGCTGACGGTATTGTTGAGCAGGAACGCTTCCACTTCCTGCAATTCCGTTTTCAGCCGCTCCGGCAATACAGCCAGCCCCATCACCTCAATCAAGCCGATATTTTCTTTTTTAATATGCTGCACATCCGCATGGGGGTGAAAAATTCCCAAAGGATGTTCGTCACTGGTACGGTTATTTCTCAGCACCAGATCCAGTTCCTTCAGTCCCTGATATTGCCGGGCGATAGGGGTAACGGTATTGTGAGGGACAGCCCCGGTATACGCCAAAATACCGGCTGCCGGATCACTGTATTTCCGCCACTTGCTTACAAGATAATCCCCTGCTGCAACCAGCTTCGCCGTATCCGAACTGCGCAGACGGATGACCGCCATCGGCCATTTTAACATAGTACCCAGGACTTCAGGGTACTCCCCCATAACAAAGGAATACTCATCTTTAGCCCGCGCCATGGCAAATTCATAACGTCCCCCCTGATAATGGTCATGCGACAGGATAGAACCGCCGACAATGGGCAGGTCGGCATTTGATCCGACAAAATAATGCGGCATGCACTCAACAAATGCCAGTAAACGCTCCAGCGTTTTGCGATCAATTTTCATCTCCCGGTGCTCTCCTGAGAGAATGATACAATGTTCATTATAGTATACATAGGGTGAATATTGTAAATACCAGGGTTCACCCAATAAATTCAGACGGATTAGCCGGTGATTGGAACGGGCAGGATGCCCCGGCCGGCCGGCATATCCTTCATTCTCCACACACAGTAAACAGGGGGGATAATGCGTGCTTTTGATGAGCTTTTCCCGGGCAATATCCCGGGGATTCTTCTCCGGTTTGGACAAATTGATGGTAATATCCAGTTCTCCATAACCAGTGGCAGCTTTATAGCTGATATTTTTTGCTATCCGCTGCGTTTGAATATAGTTGCTGTTCCGGCTGAGCGCATAAAAATAATCGGTAGCCTCCCGGGGATTCCGGGTATATTTTTCATAAAAGCAGGCGTTAACAACCGATGGAAGAGGAATAAAACAATTCATAATGCGGCTTGACAGTTTTTCCTTCTCGTCAAAGGCGTCTTCAATAATTCCCTGTTCACATGCATATGCCGTCAGCTGCTCCAGCAAAAGGGGAATCTCTGATTTGCCCGAACTGCCCGCAGCCGGCACAAAATCATTAATGCCAAGCAATGTTAGGATTTGGTTGCGCACATAGATTTCATCTTCCGCCGTCAGCAATTTGACAGCCAAAGCTTCATTTATCAATTGCTGCACCACTTCATAGACCCCCATGCTTTCATCCCCTTTGATCATGATAGCCTTGCGGATGTTGACGGTGCCAGTTCCAGGCATCGGTTATAATCTCAACAATATCGATATGCCGTGGCTGCCAGCCCAGCACGGCTTTGGCTTTGGCCGAGGCTGCAACCAGTTTGCTCGGATCGCCTGCCCGCCGTCCCCCTGCCCGAACCGGGATCGGATGCCCTGTCACTTTTCGGGCGGCCTCAATAATTTGTCTGACGGAAAAGCCCTGATTGCTGCCCAAATTAAAAATTTCGCTGTCTCCCCCCTGCTGTAAGTAATGAACCGCCAGGATATGGGCTTCGATTAAATCTTCCACATGAATATAATCCCGGATACAAGTACCGTCATCGGTGTCATAATCTTCACCAAAAATAGTAATGTGCTCCCGTTTGCCCAGCGCTACCTGCAGCACGATGGGAATAAGATGCGTCTCTGCTGCATGATCTTCACCGATCTCTGCTGTTTTACGTGCCCCGGCAACATTGAAATAACGAAGCGATACATATTTTATGCCATAGGCAAGGTCGCACCACTTCATCATTTTTTCCATCGTCAGTTTAGTTTCGCCGTAAGCATTGGTTGGACATGTCGCCATGTCCTCGGTAATCGGGATCTGCTCCGGTTCGCCGTAAGTGGCCGCCGTAGAGGAAAATACAATCCACTTTACACCGTACTCATTCATTACCTCCAGCAATACCTGTGTTCCATAAACATTATTGTCAAAATACCGGAGCGGCTCGACCATCGACTGCCCTACAATTGAATGCGCAGCAAAATGCATAACGGCATCGACAGACTCTTTGGCAAATACCTGCTGCAAAAACGCTTTATCGCGGATATCGCCCTGATAAAATACCGCCCCTTCCGGCACTGCTCCGGCATGACCGGTTTGCAAATTATCAATAACAACCACTTCATATCCCCGGCCAATCAACTGATATACGGCGTGAGAACCAATATAGCCCGCACCGCCCAATACTACTATTTTCATAATTGTTCCTCCCTGGTAATCTCCCGTGCTCCGTCACCGATATTGGCAACATAAAAAGACGCCTCATAACCGATGGTTGTTTTATACTCCCTGCCAACTTCCCTGATGAACATTTCTGTCCGGTCCTTTGCCACGATGGCAATTGCACAGCCGCCAAAACCGGCACCGGTCATCCGCGCTCCAATCACTCCGGGAAGCTTCCAGGCGGTTTGCACCAGCGTATCCAGTTCCTTACCCGTTACTTCATAATTATCGCGCAATGAAATATGCGACTGATTCATCAGTTCACCAAACTCCTGTATATCGCCTCTTTTCAAAGCTTCCAAAGCATGGACGGTACGTGCATTTTCATATACGGCATGCCTGGCCCGCTTAATCCAGATCTCATTGCCCAGCCTGTGCTTGTACTGTTCAAATTCCGCCTCGGACAGCGCTCCCCAGGATTTGACCGGGATGGTTTCATTCAGCTTGGCCAGCCCTGCCTCACACTCAGTCCGGCGTTCATTGTATTTAGAATCGGTCAGTTCCCGCCGTTTATTGGTATTCATAACAATAATATGATAATCCTTAAGTTCAAGCGGAGCATACGAGTATTCCAACGACTCACAATCCAGCAAAATACCGCAGCCGTTTTTTCCCATGCCGATGGCAAACTGGTCCATAATACCGCTGTTGACGCCAATAAACTGGTTTTCCACCTTTTTCCCCAGCTCAACCATGGCAATACGGTCAATAGTCAATGCAAATAATCCTTCCAGCAGAACACCTGTAACCATTTCGATGGAAGCCGAGGAAGATAATCCTGCGCCATTAGGTATTTCACCATAAAAAGCGATATCCATGCCATGATCAATCGGATAGCCGGCTTCTTTCATATAGGCAATCATTCCTTTCGGGTAGTTGCCCCAATCATGTTCTTTACTATACTCCAGTTCCTGCAGGGAAAATGCAACCATTCCCTTGTCGGGAAAATTCATGGAATACATCCGGATGGCATTGTCTTCCCGTTTGCAGGCAACAGCATACGTTCCGAAGGTTAACGCACAGGGAAATACATGACCACCATTATAGTCGGTATGCTCACCAATAAGATTAATTCGTCCGGGAGCAAAAAATACCCTGCCGTCTGTCTGCTGAAACATCTCCCGGAAAACCTTCATACATTCTTCCAGTTTCTTCATTACATCGTACCTCCCCCAATTTTTTATGTAACTCCAACGTATTTTTAGTAAAATACTTTCTTAATTTTTTACTAAAAATACGTTTTATGTTTATTCAATAAAATCTATTCTCAAAAAGAAATCCTATTATTTATAGCCTACATATCTTATTTCCACTTGTCAAGATAACAGTATCCTTTTAGTAAAAAAAATATTAAAAAAATGTTTTTTTACTAAAACCGCATCTACTTTTATCAATTTTCTGAATAACAATATTTCCTTGCACCAAGCACTATTATTCAAAAGTCTTTTGGTAATAATATTGCTGGGAGGTGATAAACATGGCACGTGATGTAAAATGCACGGTGGAAAATTGCAAGTTTTGGAGTGAAGGGCGGGAATGTGCGGCCTCAGCTATTGAAGTGAACGTAGATGGCGGTGGCCAAAAAGCTAATTATACCAAAGAAACAAACTGTCATACCTTTCAAGCTAAATAATCAAATGAAAACTCCGGGAAATACCCCGGAGTTTTCATTTGGGAGGCAGACATAATGAAATTGTTTTCCCGGGCGGCCACATCCGCAATCCAAACTTCACTTTCCTCCCAGCTGCAGCAATTCCCCCACTGTAACAAAAGAATAGCCATCCATCCGCAGGCGGTCAATTATAGCGGCAACTGCCTGCGGAGTAGCTCTCCCTCCTTCATGTAACAACACAATGCTGCCGGGCGCAGCCCTCCTGGCAACAATGGACGCAGTCCTGTCCGCCGGCCTCCCCTCCCAGTCGCGAGGATCGATCGACCATAATATAGTGGTATACCCCAGCCGGCTTAAATCGCTAACCAAGGCATCATTATATCCTCCACCGGGCGGACGAAATAAAACCGGCTGCCCGGCAATAGGCGCGATAATATTTCCTGCCCTCCGGACGTCATCCAGGAAATTCGCAGATCCCGCTTTCTGTAAAAAAACATGACTATAACCGTGGTTGCCGATTTCATGTCCCTCAGCTACGATTGCAGCCAGCAGGGGGGGATACCTTTCTGCTTGGGAGCCTAAAATAAAAAAAGTTGCCTTAACATCTTTATCCCGAAGCACCTTAAGCAATTCCTGTGTTGTTGACAGATCAGGCCCGTCGTCAAAAGTAAGTGCCATTACCCTTTGCCCGGTTATCACCTTTTTTATTGGCTGGCTATCTCCCGGCACCATTTCTGCCAATGCCAACATTGCTATTCCGGCACAAAGAAAAAAGGCCAGCCATCTTACCTGAAAGCAACGAAAGATAATCATGACGTCCCCCTGTAATTCGAAACTACAATATCAAATAGCTCCACTTATTATTTGTTTTTGCTATCATTACTGTATATATGTTGGAAAAAGAAGAATATGCCACACCAAAGTTTTCGCCGCTACATAGGATATATGGGTATCCATTTTAGATTTAAGGAGGGTTTATTATGGGTTTTGGCTGTGGCGGTCATAATGGTGGCTGGATATGGATTATCATTATTATTCTGTTATTATTCTGTTTCTGGGATAATGATTGCGTAGATACCACCTGCTAAGAGGCTAACGTTGGTAAACCTTTCCCCAGAATCATTATCATCTCTTTTTTACTGCAGTAAAATCAAAAACAAGGTGCAACCTGCCCTTCGCATGCTGCACCTTGTTTTGATTATGCATTTACGTTTTTTGCATCCCGCTTTTTCCCCTCCAGAGCCACCGCAGCCTTATGTGAACTTTTCTTTTTTTCACATCATCCAAAAGCGTATATACCACCGGAACCACTACCAGGGTCAGAATGGTCGAAGTAATTAACCCGCCGATAATGGCATGGGCCATTGGCGCCCGCACTTCGGCCCCCGGCCCAATGCCCAGAGCCAGCGGAAGCATTCCGAAAATCATCGCCAGGGTGGTCATCATGATGGGACGCATCCGTACAATAGCAGCGTCAACTAACGCTTGATTGCGATCTGTTCCTTTTTCCATAGACTGTTTGGCGAAGTCAATCAGCAAAATGGCATTTTTAGTAACCAGCCCCATCAGCATGATCACCCCGATCAGTGACATCATGCTAATTGTACTGCTGGCAACCAGCAGCCCCAGCACGGCTCCGATAATGGCCAGCGGCAAGGCCAGCATGATCGCCAATGGGTCGATATAACTTTCAAACTGAGCGGCGAGAACAAAAAAGATGAAAAGCACGGCCAGAGAAAGAGCCATTACGATGCCTGTAAAAGCATCCGCCATCTGCTGCGACTGTCCGGTAGTTACAAACTGGTAACCCTCAGGCAGTTCGACTTGTGCCAGCCGTTTATTGAGCTCGGTGTTAAAATCACCCAGCGTCATGTCCAGCAGATTGGCGCTGATGGTTACCTGATCCTGCCGGTCATAACGTTTGATTTGCGTGGGACTGGTGGAATACACTGTTTCGGTAACCTGTGATAAAGGGACCATTACTGTTTGTCCGGTACTGTCCCGGCTGCTGCCTGACAGATAGATATTGCCCAGATCGGTCAGACTTTTCCGGTCGTCCGGAGCCAGAATCAAACGCACGTCATAAGCATCGTCCGCTTCCTTGTATTGAGTAACGACCGTACCGTTGAACATGGTTTGCAGCGTACTGGAAACATTGGCGGTAGAAACCCCCAAGTCCGATGCTTTGTCACGGTCGACAATGATCTGCACATCCGGTTTACCGGCCTCATAACTGGAGGTAACATCAACGGCTCCCGGTGTGCTTGCCACCACTTGCTCTACCTGCTCAGCAATTCCGGCCAAAACATCCAGGGAAGGCCCCTGAACAACCAACGAAACCGGTTTTCCGCCGGACATACCGGATTTTTTGGAAACACTTACCCGGGCATCCGGCATATCGGCAAATTTTTGCCGTAACTTAACAACGACATCGTTATCGCTGAGTTTCCGGTCTGCCTTGTCCTGTAGTTTGGTAAAAATTGTTATACCATTCACATCCGAAGTACTATAGGTCATGGTTACTTCCGGCAGGGTACGAATCATTTCCGACATGGTGTCAGCAATCGCCCCCACTGCCTGCGGGCTCATGCCCGGGTCCACTTCGGCACTCACGGTAATCTCTCCGCTGTCTGAATCCGGTATAAAGGTCGAGCCTAAAAACGGCATCAAACCTAAGCTTCCAATGAAGAGTACCCCGGCAATCATCATTACCTTCCCCCGGTGACCTAAAGCGTATTTCAAAAATTCACCATACCGTTCGGTCCAATGGTCGAATTTCTGGTTCCACTTTTCCCAAAGCCGCGCCAGACGCCCGTTTGCGGCCGCTTTACGGTCCTCATTCAGATATTTCGCCGACAGAAGCGGTGTCAAGGTGAAGGCAACAAACAGTGATACCAGCACACTGACCGCCACGGTAATGCCAAACTGTTTGAAGAATTGTCCGACGATCCCAGTCATCATACCAACCGGCAGAAATACCGCTACCAAGGTCAAGGTGG
The DNA here is from genome assembly GCF_001298735.1 of Propionispora sp. 2/2-37. Classification (GTDB taxonomy): domain Bacteria; phylum Bacillota; class Negativicutes; order Propionisporales; family Propionisporaceae; genus Propionispora. The sequence goes on from NZ_CYSP01000004.1 coordinate 89,808, forward strand.
TGGCTGTAACAGCCAGTCCAATTTCCGCCGTTCCTTCGGAAGCCGCCGTATATTTATCTTTTCCCATCTCCAGATGCCGGACGATGTTTTCAATAACGACAATCGCATCATCAATCAATAACCCAACGGCCAATGACAGCGCCAGCAGCGACATGGTGTTCAATGTAAAATCCAGGGCTTTCATCGCCAAAAAAGAGGTAATAATCGAAGTGGGAATCGCAATTGCGGAAATCATCGTACTCCGCCAATTCCCCAGGAAAAGAAAGACAATTGCGACGGCCAGAATTCCCCCAAAAATCAGGTTAAATAACACATCATGAATGGAATCGCTAATGTTTTTGGAATTATCCCTGACCATCTCTATCGAAACACCGGCAGGCAAATCTTTTTTCAGTTGCTCCAGTTCTTTTTTCACCTTCTCAACAACCTGAACGGTATTGCTGCCGGATTGTTTCATAATATCCAACCCGACGGCCGGATTGCCGTTTACCGTAGTAATGGATGTTATGCTTTTTGTAGTGTCTTCAACCTGAGCAACATTGTGTACAAATAGCTGCACACCGTCCCGGCGCACAATAGGAAGGTCGAGAATTTCCTTAGGGGAACTAAGACTGCCCATAGTCCGTAAAGTGGTTTCTCTTGAACCGTCGGTAACCTTCCCGCCCGGGGTCTCTATATTTTCATTGCGCAGGCTGTTAATCACCTCTGGAATGGTCAGCCCATAGGCTGCCACTTTATCCTTATCCATATAAATCTGAATCTCACGGTCCACTCCACCTTGCACATTCACTGCGGCAACCCCGTTGATGGCTTCCAGCCGTTCCTGCAACGTATCCTGAGCAATGATAGTCAATTCCCGGAGACTGGCATTGCCGGTTAAGGCTATGGATGCGACCGGACTTTCCGACGGGTCATAGCGAGTCACAATAGGCGCATCGGCATCATCCGGCAAAATTCCCTGCAGGCGTCCCACTTTATCGCGTACATCCTGAGCAGCCGTGGCCGCCGAAGTCTCCATAGTAAACTGGATAACGGTGGTAGAATTTCCTTCACGAACGGTAGATGTGATATGGTCAATTCCCGGGACCACGCTGACCGTTTCTTCCACTTTTTGCGTAACCTTGGACTTTACTTGCTCTGGTGAAGCCCCCGGATAACTTACGGTTACCGCAACCACCGGAATCTCCACATCAGGGTATTCATCTACATCTAGTGAGATATAGCTGAATAAGCCTAAAACGACAAGAGCAAGAATGACAACGGTTGCAAATACCGGACGCTTTAAGCTTATATCAGTAATTTTCATGTCCTTCTCCTTCTTTAAGGCGTTACTTTGACAATTTGTCCGTCTTTCATTTGGTTAACACCACTTATTATCACCTGATCGCCCGCCTGCAGACCATCTTTGATTTGAATCATATCGTCAGTCACATCACCAATTTCCACTTGGTGACGGACCGCTTTTCCTTCTTCCACACTAAACACATAATATAAACCCTGTTTTTGCAGAACCGCTGCCTGCGGAATACTCAGCACTTGTACCGGATCGCCTGTATCCAGCCGGATTTTGGCAAACATGCCTGACCTTAGCGCACCGTCAGCATTATCCACTTTTATCTTAGTGCGGAACATCCGATTGCCCGATCCGGCCTCCGGATTCATGCCCTCCACAGTTCCGGCAAACACCTTATCGGCATAAGCGTCAACCCGCACTTTAGCAGTTTGACCAACTTTAACCCGGCCGATATCTTTTTGTTCAATATTAACAACAGCGTGAATCTGACTAATATCCTGTACTACCATTAAGGCTGCCCCCGGCGAAACAACCTGACCGACAGTAACCGCTTTATTGGCCACCACTCCGTCCACCGGCGACGTTACGACCCCGTAGCCTAATTGCTGTTTTGCATTATTAAGGCTGGCGGCCGCACTGGATAAATCAGCTTCCGCACTTTTCCGTTTTGCCTCTGCCGTATCCAATTGCTGCTTAGAAACAGCCCCCTGGCTGAACAATTTTTGATAGCGGTTATAATCGGCAAGCGCTAAATCATAATTTACCTGCGCTTTCGTTACCGCATCCTGAGCAGTACGCACCGCATTCTTTAGTTCCACGCTTTCCAGCGAAACCAGCGGATCACCGATTTTCACCTGTTGTCCTTCCTCTACCAGCACCGCATCAACCCTGCCGGAAATTTTAGCACTAATGGTCGCCGAGGTTTTTCCTTCAATCGTGCCGCTAAGCTCTAAACCCGGCACAACCTCCTGATACTGTGCCGCTGCCACGCGTACGGCTACCCCGCTATCCTCTTGTGTTTGTAATTTTTTTTCAGAAAATACCCCGCTGCGAAAAATCAGCATCAGGATAATAAACAACAAAACCGGTATCATCCAAAATTTAAATCTAAACCCCTTCATTTACGGAATGTCCTCCCTTATCTAATTCGGATACCAGTTTCACCGCATACATTTCCCCGGGGATACATACCTACCGGTAGGTATGTATCCCCCGCACTACCACAACGTAATATGATCCTTTATGCACTGATTAACTTCCAAAAATTATCCGCCATCTGCCGGCGAATGGCTAAACTGTTCAGTTTCTCCCCCAGTGAGACCTGCCCGTTAATCACAGCCAGAATCATAACCGCTAAAGCACGGGTATTCGCCTCTTTGCGGATTTCTCCCTGCGCTATTGCCCGCTCCAGTTTCTGCTCAATCGCAGAACAGACGGTAAGATGGTTGCGATCAATTCTTTCCTGCAATTTCGGATAATGACTCATGACTTCCAATATAAAACTAGCATGGTTAGTACGATAATCCCCCTCGCCAAGTGTAAGAAGCTGACGGGCATACACCGCAAGCTCCTGTTCCACCAAAATGGCGTATAGCGTATCTTTTAAAGGCACGGGACTTTGAAATAGCCTAAGGCACTTTTCCTCCATCCGGTCAAATAAGTAGTATACTGCAGCCGCTAAAAGTTCCTCCTTGCCGGAGAAATAATGATAAATGGCTCCCTTGGTCATGCCTGCGGCTTTAGCCACATCAGCCAGTGAAACATACTTGTACCCCCGCAGCAAAAACAAGCGCAGCGCCATACTGGTTATGTTATCTTTGGTCACAAAAATCGCTCCCCCTAAGCCGCCATACCTACCGGATGGTATGTAATTATTATCATATATCTTTGCCCCACTGTCAATTACCATTTTATGACAATTACTTAAAATAATCAAATAGTTGTCCAAAATCAACATCGGCAATTACTTTGTTCTGATAAAGCTGATACAGCGTCTCTATGCCGTCCTGCAAATGGCGCGACATAATGCCATGCGCTTTGGACAAATTGGCTTCCATATAGGCCGCCAAATGGTCACAGGCTTTTATAAATTCCCCGTCAATCGGCGAATACCGGTTCTGATTATACAACCGGCCAATATCTGCGGAACTGACCACTTTTACCTGGCCATTCAGTATAATCTTACTGGTAAATTCATTTTGCAGAAAATAATTCAGTTCACTCTGCCACGAAGCCGGTACTAAGGGAAATATTTTTTCCTGTACCTGACGATTTTCAATCTGCTTAATCAGTTCATCCAGTCCGGCTACCGCTCTTTTTACCGGTGAAACTATATCGCGCGTTAAAACCTCCGGCAAATCATGAAACAGCCCGGCAAAATAATTGTTAACAGCCCTTTGGTCACAGGCCTTTACTTCCAGTGAAATTAAGTAGGACATTATAGCCACAATCAGCATATGGCCCATAACCGAAGTTTCCGGCACCCTGGGTGACTGTGCCCAGCGCTGCTGAAACCGGAGTTGGCCGACTAAGTTGATAAAATGATTGGTTTTTTTCCCCAGACTGACTTTTTGCACTCCAATCAGGTCGTAATGTTCCTCAATTTCATTTTCAATTCTGGCTTGCGTCTCATCCAGGCCGTATATATTGGAATTTAGATTGCGAATAATTTGAAACTCCCAGTGAGTCGCCAGATAATGCGCAGCTTTTAATATTTTCTTTTCCAGCCTCCAGCAATTGGGGTCGGTAAGATATTGGGCAAAACGATCACGAAATTCCTGCCCCAGGCACTCAATACGCGGCTCAAGTTCGGCAAGCACCCAGGTATTGAGCTGTTTGCCATGACTGGCCATCAGTTCATGGTAAACCGGCGGTTTAATATCCGTAAGAACAATACGGTGCAAAAACTCAAAAAAGCCGCCTTCTATAATTCCCCGCCAATTTATTCTTGCATCACGCGCCCCTTCTTCAAAGCGGGCTAAGCAATAGGCAATAACCATTTTCTGCGCCTGCTTGTCCAGTTCCGTAAATCCCTTGGGCCGAATATGATCATTCCAGCGTTGAATATGGGCACTTTCATGAATAAACTCCAGCAACGTCTTACGAATCATACTATCCCCTCCCCTCAACAATCCAAGCCGGATTATCTTCTCTCTTCCGGTATGGCTTTAGTCAGGTCAACATGGCAATAACCGCCCGGGGTATTTTTTAGATAATCCTGGTGATAATCTTCCGCCCGATAAAAACAAGCAAGCGGCTCTATTTCCACTACAATCGGTGCTTCATACGCGGTCTGCCTGGTTTTGATAAACTCTTCAATAACCGGTTTATCCTGCTTATCTAAAAAATAAATACCGGTACGGTACTGTGTACCACAATCGGCTCCCTGACAATTCAGACTGGTAGGATCAATAATTCGAAAAAAATGTTCCAGTACTTTGGTTAATGGTAACGTTTTTTCATCATATGTCAGTTCACAGATTTCAGCATGTCCGGTAGTGCCGGAGCATACCTGCTCGTAACTGGGGTTGACCGCCTGCCCCTGCCCATAGCCTACCGTTGTATCCAGTACGCCTCTCAACTGCTGAAAATACGCCTCAACACCCCAGAAACATCCCCCGGCCAGCCAAAGCTTCTTCATGTCAGACACCTTCTTTGTAATTGGTAAGTTGCATTAAAACGTAACGCTACAGAAGTGACAGGCTGATAGCAGCTACAAATTCATTTTATATTCATTGGTACAGCAATTATAGGGCACAAAATAACTACAAATACGGCAAATCAAGATTTATGTACGATTTTCTGCAGCACCGCTACAAATTGATCCATCTCCTCATCAGAACCAATACTAACCCGTAAATAATTATTAATCCGTGGCTTGTTAAAGTATCTCACTAAAACGCCATAATCCCGAAGCTGCCTAAAAATAACTTCGGCGGCCATCTCAGGATGGCTGATAAAGATAAAATTGGCAGCAGAAGGCACAACGGTAAAACCGGCAGACTGTAACACGGCAACTACCCGCTCTCTGGTCGCCATGATTTTTCCCCGGGTTGTTTGAAAATAAGCTTCGTCCTGAAAAGATTCCCTGGCACCGGCCAGAGCAACCCGGTCCAATGTATAGGAGTTGATGGAATTTTTTACCCGGTCCAAAGCCTCAATCAACGCCCCCTGACCGAGAGCAAACCCTATGCGCAGACCGGCCAGTGAACGGGATTTGGAAAAAGTCTGAACAACGAGCAGATTAGCGTATTGATTGATTAAACGTACGGCCGACTCTCCGCCGAAGTCGATATAAGCTTCATCGACAATGACCACACGCTCGCTATTTTCCCGGATTATTTTCTCCACGGCTTCCAATTCTAAGTAGCGGCCCGTAGGAGCATTGGGATTGGGAAAAATAATGCCGCCATTATTCTGCAAGAACTTTTCTGCCGGGATGGAAAAATCGTCGTTTAACGAAACCGTCCGGTAATCAATATGAAACAACGAAGCGTAAACCGGGTAAAAACTGTATGTAATATCCGGAAACAGGATCGGTTCTCCGGGATTGAAATAAGCCAAGAAGCAAAAAGCCAGTACTTCATCCGAGCCATTGCCGACAAAAACCTGCTCTTTCGTCAACCCATGATAATTGGCGATGCATTGCCTGAGGTCATCACAAGTTGGCGTAGGATATAATCGTAAATCTTCGCCAGCTGCCGCTTTCATGGCCAGCATAGCCTTTGGTGAAGGCGGATAGGGATTTTCATTGGTATTTAACTTGATATATTGCTTATCTTGGGGCTGCTCGCCCGGCACATACGGCTCCAAAGTCCGAACCACTTTGCTCCAATATTTGCTCATAAAACTCCAGTCTCCTCTGCCAGATATAATACCCATATTGTAAGCTTATTGTATCACATTCCCCGCAGGACGCAACGATCTTGCCGGAAATAGACAGAGAAATATCTCAAAAATTCCGGGGATTAATACACGCGCAAGAAATCGCCGATAGTCCGGGCTGTCGTAATCAGCTTATTTTGAGGCTTATCTTTATTATAGGCCTGAAGCAGCTTTTTATCATTGGCTTTCGCATATCGGAGAACGGCTGTATAGTAATATTCATTGGTCGTTTCCGGTATAACCGGATCCCACAGGGACGGTTCATAAACATTAGCCGTCTGGTAAAGTATCCGTCCGCTGCCGGTATAACCAATCCTGTCCAGTACCAGGATTTCCCGTTTATCTTTACGCAGGAGATAATGATTCAGGCTATAGGACTGGTCATAATCATCAGGAGAAGTTTTAATCCAGACACTAATCCATACTTCCCGGCTGTAAGGATCTTTTTCATAGCTTATGGTTTCCGTATCAAACTGGGCTATCGTCGCCCCATCCGACTGTATATCCTCAAATCGGCCAGTCGTCTGAGCTGCTGTGAAGAAAGGCAGGCACAACAAAAAAGCAAATGCCAGCAACCCCACCTGACTCATCCGTTTATTCCATCTCATTGCATCACACACCGTCCTTTATCATAACATAGTATCTTACAGCATATTATTCACCAAAATTCACCAAAAACCCTCCTTTTCCCCACGTTGTTCCCTTTTGGCATATTTCCGTATACTGCCGCATACACATGCTAGTAGCCTTATTTAGTTCACTTTTTTACAGGAGGGGAACCGCACTGGATGACTTGTTCTTTTTTACATCATACTATCTGCACTCCATAGACTGGAGTAAGCTGATCAACTTTAAAATAATACTGTTCAGCATCCTCATCGAAGCCTTTCCGTTCATTCTGCTTAGTGTGCTGCTATCCGCCCTGATCAATAACTTTGTATCCGAGGATATCCTGCAACGATTCACACCAAAAAACAAACTGCTGGGCCTCTTCTTGGCTTCCGGTATCGGCATCTTTTTCCCCGTGTGCGATTGCGGAATGGTTCCCATTGTGCGCCGTTTAATTGCCAAAGGAGTCCCTCTTTATTTCGCCGTAACTTTTATGCTGGCCGTGCCCATTATCAACCCGGTCGTGGGCGCAGCCACAGGTTTTGCTTTTAACGGTAACAGTACCGTTGTTATATACCGGCTAGCTGCCGCTTTTTTCACCGCCTGCCTGACAGGAATTTTGCTGGGCAGTTTTTGGGGCCGGAACGCCTTAAGGCAAGGGGATCATGCATCCGACAACCCTGGCCATTGCGGTTGTCATTCCCTGCCTGCAAGCAGGCGTCTTTCCATTACCGGCAAACTGATCCAGACACTGCGCGACGCCGGAGACGAATTTTTTGAAATGGGAAAATATCTTCTTCTCGGTGCCATGTTAAGTGCTTTATTTCAAATTCTGCTGCCCCGCGAAGTCTTACTGCCTTTAGGCAGCCATCCACTATTTTCCATCGCTTTTATGATGCTGTTTGCTTTTGGCAGTTCCGTCTGTTCCTCCGCGGATGCCTTTATCGCCGCTTCCTTCAGCAACAGTTTTTCTCTAGGGTCCCTTATTGCTTTTATGGTTTTCGGACCGATGATTGATGCCAAGAATCTCCTGATGCTGCTGCATGCTTTTCGGCCCCGCTTTGTAGTCACCCTAACTGCCGTTGCAGCCGTATTGTGTGCCGGATTATCCTACCTAATTAATATCTTATAGGAGGAGCTTAAATTGGAACCAAGGAAACACAAAAAAAGCAATTCCCCTGCCGATGCTCTGCTGCGTTTTTCACTGCTGTTAGGGTTCATTAGCCTCTTTGTCTGGTTGGATATGACAGAACAATTTTCCCTGTATATCAATCCCCGCTTTATTACATTGGTCCAATATTCCTATTGGCTGCTGCTCCCTCTGCTTGTGGTTCAGTTTTTTGACTTGCTGTTGCCGGACGACCGGATCCGTCCGTCCGGCTGCAGCAGGTATATTCCTTTTTGTATTATATTAACATTGGCCGTTTGCCTGCCTGACAATACGTTAAATGCCTCTCTGGTCAGCAGCAAGGGCCTAAACCAGCAAAAAGCCGTACTGAATACTGCTTCTCCTAAAACTGAAATGCCCCGTCCCCTCAAGCAAGAACTGCAACAGGCGGAGCTCATCCGGGTTACCGACCGCAATTATACGGAAGTAATGAGTGAAATCAATGAATTTCCCCAGGACTATACCGGCAAGCAGGTGACATTGACCGGCTTTGTTTTTCGCAGTCCCGGTCTGGCTGAAAACCAGTTGTCGCTGGTCCGTTATGTCATTGTCTGCTGCGTGGCCGATGCATTGCCTTACGGCGTTATGTGCGAGACAGATGATGCCAAACAATATCCGGACGGTACCTGGTTGACCGGGAAAGGTACCCTGGAAATGAGTCACTATAAAGGACAAACAACCCCTGTGTTAAAATTGACATCCATACAGGTAATAAAAGAGCCGGAAAAGCCGTACGTCTTTCCCTATGATGATTAATAGAATTCATTCAAAACCGGATGGCCTGAAGGGTTTGCAATCTGCTTAACCTTCAGGCCATCCGGGAAAACATTATATCACTGCTTAATAGGGTATGCCAAGGCAACCCACGAAAGTTATTCTATGGCGTTTTCTTGAATATACAACGTAACATCATCCAGTGAACCCCAGTTTCCAGCATTCGCTTCGTTGTACATTCCGATAGTAATTTTGCCGCTGGTCACAGGGATACCTTTAATCGTCCACTGATGCCATTTGTTCCAGCCGTCGTTTTTTATTTCCGCTGTTAATTTTTCTCCGCCATAATCAGCGGCAAACAACTGCATGCTTTTTTCGCCGCCACCGCCTTGTGTCCAACCGGATAAAGTATATTTGCCCTTCTTTAAACCGGTGATCGTCTGCTTTACTGTGAATTTAAACGTTTTATCCGCCCAGTAGTGAAGCGCGTATTTATCACGGACATCCCCAGATGAACTGCTTATATTTACAGCACCGGTATCACCCTCGATTGCCCAGTTATCAAAGTTATTGATTTCAAACCCCGAATTTCTAACTAAATTGACTTTATTATCTACTGTGATCCGGGCAGTTGCAGTTAGCGGAGTCCTCGCGACTGTTCCGTATAAAGTGTAGTGACCGACTTTATCATAGACGGTGCCGGGGTTATTCCAGCTAACCGGAACAGCTTTGACTGAATCGTCGCTATAACGTACGCTGACGACTTTCGGCATATCCAAAGACTGGTTAACACTGGCTTTAACCTCAACCGGGTATGCCTCTTCCATTACCGCTTCCACATAACGTCCGTTCGGATCAGCTGCGCGGTTAAATACATCCATGGATTCCAAAACCTTGCCGTCGAAATCAAACATGGCCTGGTTTTCCCATTCATTGCCTTCCCCGGTTTTCCATGGGGCTTGGGGATTCGGAATCCAGTCAGGCTCCCAATAAAAAATCCCTAATCCCTTTTTGCCCGGTACTTTAACTACCGCCTCCATCACATTACGGATACAGGTTGCCTGTCCCTGCACGCTTGCTTTATAGCCGCTCAGTTTTTCTTCCGGCGCACCAAAAGCATTTTTTTGTGTATCCGCATTGTCCAGCGTAAAGCCATAGGCGGTTTCCACGACAATAACGTCTTTATTGTAACGGGCACTGATATCGTTCATATTATTTTGCAGTTGTTCCAGCGTACCGTGCCAAACAGGATAATACGACAAGCCGATAATATCAAAGTCATTAACTTTTTGATTTTTCGTCATTTCATCGAAAAAGCTGCGGTAAAGTCCGTTATCGCCGCCGTTGGCGAGATGAATCATGAGCTTGGTATAGTGTTCACTGTCCACATCTCTAACTGCCCTTAACCCGGCTTTCACCAATCCGGCAAAAACTTTGTAGCCACCGGCATTGGAGCCTGTAAGTTGACCTTCAGGCCAGAGCATACCGTTATTCAGTTCATTACCAATCTGCACCATTTCCGGCATAATTCCCCGGGCTTTAAAATCCTGCATTACTTTTTTGGTAAATTCATAAACATCCTTTTCAAGCTGTTTACCGCTATGATTGGCCCATGCAGCCGGTTTATTTTGTTTACCGGGATCTGCCCACCAGTCGCTATAATGGAAGTCAATCAAGACTTTCATACCTAGTTTTTTGGCACGAGCCGCCATTTCCAGGGCTTTCGCCTCATCGGTGTTGCCGCCGCCAACTTCCAAGCCGTTGACTTCAGGATTATTCCAGATTCTCAGGCGAACCCAGTTAATTCCGTGCTCTTTTAGTATCTCCATGCAATCTCTTGCGACACCGTTATCATCATAAAATTTACTTCCGGTCATTTCAAGTTGTTTGAGCATGGAAATATCCGCACCTTTAATGAAATCCGGACTGATTCCAACAATCGGATTAACCTGAATACTCTCTGCCGCAGCGTTCAAAGTGCATAACATTGTATAACCAAATACCAAGGCCGCTAAAACTAGAGAAGGCAAAATTTTTCTTTTCATATTCTCACTCCTTTACTTTCTCCTTGTCAAAGTACTTTTATCATTACATTATGACCTCAAGACACGATTACATATGTTTTTACTGCATTTAGAAACTAAACGATAAAGATGCGTTATATGAAGGTTTATAAGAATCAAACCCGGCACGGCCTGAATCATAGGGTTTAAGCTTATAATAGTTAATTTCTAAATTGGTATTGGCTGCCAGCATATAGCTTACGCCAACCCCCCAGCCCTTCTGACCGTCATTACCCAGTCCGTCGCCTCCGCTTATATTTAATATATGCCCCCAGCCCGTCGAGTCTATTGCCCAATTGCCAAACTTCAGGTATTCTAAATACACATTATATGTATTTGCTTTGTTCCATTGCTGATTTCCCCAAGTCAGCCGGCTCCACCAGCCATTTTTTTGCGCATTATCCGGCAGTCCGGCGGCCCGGTTCGTAACACCTTCAGCAAGTAGATTTAATTTATCACTCAATTGCGTTTTAAAGCCGTAAGCATATTGCTTTAACATAAACGGTGCTTTCCAGGTACCATTGCCGTAATCATCCCGGTTAAGGTTTACCGTATTATCCGAATTGCTGGTTTTCAAATAGGCAAGCGTGGCTGTGGTACGGTCATTGACCGGTACGCTGATATTAGCTAAAAAGGCATTCATGGAATAGTCCCGCCAGTTTTCCGCCGTCAAATCACCCCAGCCTGCAGATATTTGGGCCTTGCCCAAATCATAAGTCGCATAAATACCGTCAACCGGGTTGTCCCACCAGATAACCCCCTGCCCCAGGCTGACAGCAATTCGACCGGCGGCCACGTTTAAATTATCATGATTCCAATTCAAGCCCAGCAAATCAAGATAGGCACTATTGTGCTGACCTTGCGCATTATGATACTCACCCCAGCCGGTATCCTGATTCGTCGTATTTTCCATTTTAACCCGCCCGATGACACTGACATTCTCTGCGGGGGTTCCATAAAAGCCCAGACGAACCCTTTGCTGAATTCTCTTGGAATTTCCATACTTACTGTCATCTCTTATATCATTATTATAATTTTTTTGATAACGGAACCTGGCGTCACCATACCATTTAAAAGAGGACATGTTATTTTCCACATTAGTCAGACGAACACCTAGGTTTTTCAGTTCGTCCGAAAATTCATTCGCCAGTTTCTCCAGTGCCGCCTTATCTTCAGCGTCTGCTTTTTCCTCATTCGACATTGCCTTAGCTACAAGCTCGGCCATTTCGTAACGGGTGATTGCTTTTTCACCGCGGAAATCCTCATCCCCATATCCGTCAATCAGCCCTTCATGCACTAACTTTTCAACCGCCGGATAGGCCCAATGATCTTTGGGCACACTGGAAAACGGATTGGTAGCAGCAAACGCGATACCTGAAAAACTAAAAATACTAAAAACAAGAGTAACGGCAAGAAACTTCCTTCTCGCTTTCATCGCAATCGAACTTCCTCTCAATATAATTTTTCTGGACGATTTGTTTATGATGAAGTTAGAATTCTTGAATTTCATCTCCTTTCAGCAGACGCTTTGTTTGCGACATTTTTTTATACCAAAAGGCACTTTTTTTAGGATAACGCTGTTGTGTTGCAAAATCCACATAAAACAAACCGTAGCGTTTATTAAACCCATTTGACCAGGAAAGCATATCCAGCAACGACCATACATAATACCCTTTAACAACTACCCCCTCTTGAATCGCTTTCAAAAGCACCTCCAGGTGTTTATAAATGTATTCGATCCGCGGCGTATCATCAATTTTCCCGTCAATAAAATCGTCTTTATACCCCATGCCGTTCTCTGTAATATAGATTTTTTTATAGTTCGGATATTCTCGTTTGATCCGGTGAAGCATGTTATACATACCTTGCGGATAAATAGGCCAGTCCCAATCCGTTGTTTCCACTTCCGGATTGCCAACACGGGCGCCGATTCCTTTTAACCCGAATACGCTTGTTCCTTTTTCACCTGTGCCGTTATGATAAATGCGGCTTTCGCCTTCATAGGCTTGCAAAAAATGGCTGGAATAATAATTCATGCCAAGAAAATCAATCTTTTGCGCAGCTTCCCGGAGGATCTGCATATCACCATTTTCCATCGTGAATGAACCACGATTCTGCATTAATATATCCTGCACCGTCGCCAGTGTTTCGGCTTCATATCCGCCTTTAAAACATGCGTCGAGCATGAAACGATTGGCCAGCATATCGTCCAAATAAGCTGCACGCTGGTCCTCAGGCTTATCGCTGATGGGGCATTTTCCTTCCAACGTATGGACAATGCCGATTTCCCCGGGCAGGTTCATACTTTTATAAAGCAACAGTACTCTTGCATGGGCAATCATCATATTATGCATGATTTGTACTGCTTTCGGGATGTCGTATTGAATGCTTGGCGGGAAATTTCCGATAATATAGCCATTCTGGGCAACAGCCCAAGGTTCATTAAAGGTGGCCCATTTCTTTACGCGATCACCAAAATGGTCAAAGCAAACTTTTGCATATCTAACGAAATGGTCAATATTTTCGCGATTTAGCCAATCTCCATTTTGAAATAAACTCTGCGGCGTATCAAAATGATGTAAAGTGACAAATGGATCTACACCATTTGCCAAGCACTCGTCGATCAAACCGTTATAATAAGCAAGCCCCTGATGATTCACCTCTCCACTGCCATCGGAAATCACTCTGCTCCAGGAAATCGAAATTCTAATACCGTTTACACCAAACTGATTCGCTACATGCAGATCGTCTTTATATTTATGATAAAAATCACTGGCAACATCACCGTTAAATCTGCTGCCCGGCCGACTGAGATATTCATCCCAGCAGCAAGGCCCACGGCCATCCTCTTTCGCTCCTCCTTCCACCTGATAAGCGGCTGTCGCTCCTCCAAATATGAAATCATCGGCAAACTTTTTCATGATCGGCTTCCTTTCTAATTATGGATTGAATTTAAAACGAAATGTAATGCGGCTTCCGGATCTCGCGTCAATTTAACATATTCCGCCCCGGAAGTTGTTGCAGATTTTACCCCTTTCGCGTCACAGTCACGTTTTAGCTCTTCATACATGGATGCCATCTGCGGCGCCAATACAATTAGATCAAAATCTGTCATTTTCTCTTTATGCTGCCCGTAGGCCATAGCAATCGAGTCTAAGTTCACATTTTTTTCTTTTGCACCTTTTGTTATGGATTTTGCCAGCATACTACTGGTGGCTCCGCTCGCACAAAGTACCAGCACCGACAATTCCTTACCTTCATGCTTTACTAATTCTACTTTGTTTGCAACTGCTTCTTCAAAAATGGCTTGTTTAATAGTGACAGCCGGCACTGCTTCATCATGCAATTCCAGTTCTCTTGCTATTAGTTGCCTGTCGTATACTTTGAAAAACGGATAATATACGATTGCATCGACAATCAGTAAAAGCGGCGCCAATACAAACGACAGTTTGGCAAAACCAGTACCTAAGATTAAGCCGATTGTGCCGGGGGTCGTCCACGGGAGAATGTAAACAAAACCATTCATACCTAAGTTGTCGATAAAAAATTTAAACAACCACACATTTAATACCGGAGTCAAAATGAACGGTACAAAAAATACCGGGTTTAACACAATGGGAGCGCCAAAGAGAATGGGCTCATTGACGGCAAAAGTAACCGGTACGATCGAAGTCTTGCCCACCGCTTTCAACTGTTTTGACTTGGCCATAAAGGCGCACATAGCTGCAAACATTAAGGTGGCACCCGTACCGCCTAACGTTGCTACGAAATAAGAGGTCCCATGGGTTAGTGCATAGGACGCATGTTCGCCGGCTTGAAATAATTTCAAATTCGCTTCAATATTCGCAATATAAATTGCCGTCACAGCAGGCTCTACAATAGATGGGCCATGGATACCAGTAAACCAGAACATAGCCATAGCACCATATATAACGGCTAAACCAATATACCCATCGGCGGCAGTAAACAACGGTTTGAAAATTTCTAGAATCCAAGCACTGAAAACCATTCCCGTAATACCTTTAAATACAATGCTGAACAGCCAGAAAAATAAAACCGAAACCGCCAGGGGAATCAAATCGGCAAAAGTCTGCGATATGTTATGCGGAACTTCTTCCGGCATTTTAATCGTAATATTCTTTTTTACACAAAACTTATAAATATTCGGAATAATGAAAGCAACAAAAAAGGCCGATAACAACCCCTTGGTTCCCATGTATTCGCTCGAAAATCCGCCCTTAATGGAATCAACGCTCAACAATAAGAAACAACAAATAGCTACAATCATGACCGAAACCGGATTGATCTGTCTCAACTTCGGTAAAAGATTATTAAATTTGTCCGTCAGGCTCTTGGCAATCGTCGCAACCATTAAAACCGATAATATCCCCATGGAATAATTGTAAGCCCGCCACAGTACGGCACTGATATGATCTGGCCAAACGTAACCGAAAATATCCGGTACACAGGCCACCAGGATAAACATGCTGGAAAATAAAACAACCGGTATACAACTAACAAAACCATCCCTGACCGCCCTTAAATAAGGATTATTTGAAACCTGCTCAAAAAATGGCTTCATTGTTTCGATCAACTGAATTATTTTTTCCATGTCACTTCAACTCTCTTTCTTTATCATTTTTTGTACAAATTAACCAGGCTTTTAACAAGGTCTCTCAACAGCATCACCGTCATTAAATGATCCTGGGCATGCACCATCAAAAAGCTCATGTCTAATTTTTCACCCGCGGCTTCTTTCTGCAACATAGCCGTCTGGGTATTATGAGCTTGGGTAATCAAATCATTCCCCTCCTGAATCAAGCTTTCTACCTTGCCATACTCCCCCCGGCTTGCCGCTTCCAAAGCTTCCATATACTTTGATCGGGCATCCCCCGCATAAGCCACAATTTCCACTGTAATCATTTGCAATTCTTCATCCACAATTCTGATCCCCCTGAGTTTATTATTTGAGTGGGCATTGTACCATAATTCGATTAGTTTTTTTTGAAACATAAGCCTGAACATGGACTTCTTTTGTAAACCTTTTAACCTGTTCAGCATTTACCTGTCCGACTCCCGAATGCACCGCATTAGAAAGAGCACAAGCATTTGCAAACTTCAGCACTTCTGCAACCTTATAATTTTTATACAAAGCATAAGCCAGCCCGCTGACTAACGAATCACCGCAGCCTACCGTATTGGTTACTGCGATATTGGGAACCCGAACAACAAACTGCCCCAAACTACCGTTGAGTATCATCCCGCTTCTCCCCATCGATACACACACATTTTCCGCTCCCAGTTGCAACAGCAAGGATGAACTCGTAAACGCATCGTCCACCGTCTTAATCTTCATTCCGGTAATATATTCCAGTTCCTCTTCATTAGGCTTGACTAGAAAGGGCTGTTCTTTAATCGCCATACGCAGGCTTTCTCCCGAAGAATCTAAAATAAATCTCACTTCGGCTGCTTTGCATATTCTGGCAATTTTCCCGTAATAGTCGGTTGGGATACCTTTTGCAAGACTGCCCGAGCCAACCAGAATCTTTGTTCTTTTTATGTTTCTCCGCAATTGCTGCTCAAAACGTTCCAGTTCTTCCGGTAAAATATCCGGCCCGCTTTCCAGGACTTCAGTCGAAAGCCCCTTATCATCCCGAAAATTCATGCAAATTCGAGTGGTCCCATGAATCGGGGTAAAACAATCGATTAGATTGCAGGCAGCTAGTTCCTGCTTAATAAAACCGCCGGTAAATCCACCCAGAAAGCCAAGACAACTAACCGTACCGCCAAGTGTGCTGATTACTCGCGAAACATTAAGACCTTTGCCTCCCGCCGTTGCAGTCACACTCTTTGCGCGCTGAACTTTACCTAAAGCAAAATCCTCCAGTACATACGACCTGTCAACCGAAGGATTTAATGTAAGTACGGTAATCATACTTAAGCCCTCTGACTGCTCTTGCACATTTTGACTTTTTCTTCAACTACTTTTGCCATTTGTTCTTTGGCCGGAACTAAATATTGCCTTGGGTCGGAAGCATCCGGATGCTCGCTGAAATATTGTCTGATTGCTGATGAGAAGGGGATTTTAAGTTCGGTTGCAATGTTGACTTTGCTAATACCCAAATCAATTGCTTTTTGCACGACTTCAACCGGAACACCGGAAGCACCGTGCAGCACCAAAGGCACATTAACCACTTTACGGATTCGGTCTAATCGCTCAAAATCAAGTTCGGGGTTCCTCTTATACAAGCCGTGCGCTGTCCCAATCGCTACAGCCAGCGTGTCAATCCCTGTTCGTGTAACAAATTCAACGGCTTCTTCAGGATCAGTGAAACATGCATCTTCATCGCAAACGACCAAATCATCTTCCTGACCACCTAATTTCCCCAACTCAGCTTCCACGGTAGCGCCGCAGGCATGTGCAAAATCAACTACCTCTTTTACAATGGCAACATTTTCTTCAAAAGGACGTTTGGAAGCATCAAGCATAACGGAACGGCATCCTGCCGAAATAATGGTCTTGATATCACGAACATTTTCAAAATGATCTAAATGAAAGGCAAATGGAATGGTTACTTTTTCCATTGCCGCTTCCATAATGGCAATCAAATATTCCTTATCCGCATATTTTACAGTAGAAGGCGTTGCCGCTAGAATAACCGGTGACTTCAGCCGTTCACAGGTTTCTAAGACCGTCTGAATGGTTTCAAGGTTATGAATATTGAATGCCGGAACAGCATATCCTTTGTCTTGTGCTTCTAATATCAGTTTTCTGGTATTCATCAGTTTCATGTCATTCACTCCATCATTTCGGAATTTTTAGTCGTGATAGAAGCCTTCATCCCACTTTTTTCGAAATTCGTCAAAGATATGGTCATTGGTAATGGTGTCATTTTCACCAATCATCGCATCAATTTTTTTGATTAGCTCCTTATTTTCCGGTGTCGGCTGGTATTTAGCCTGAATAAATGCTTCCAGAATGTATTCAATCGTACCGATTCCCACCACTCTGCCACCCATGCCAATGAGGTTGGCATTCAATTGTTCTTTGGCGTAAACTGCGCTTTGTACGTCTGTAACCAATGCACCGCGGACGCCTTTTACTTTCTGGGCGGCTACATTGATGCCAACACCGGTACCGCAAATACAAACTCCAAAATCCACTTTATTTTTAGCGACTGCAACACCCACCTTTCTTCCATAAATCGGATAGTGCGTGCGAACACAATCATAAGTGCCGCAGTCCATCACCTCATGTCCTTTATTTTTCAAAAACACAACCACTTTATCTTTGATATCTGTAACAATATGATCACAACCAATAGCTATTTTCATTTCTTATCCCTCTCTTATAGCATCCTGTTTAACATATCAATACGGACTTGATGCCGTCCGCCGTCGTACTCCGCTGTAGCAAAATTCAAAGCCAAGCAGCAGGAAAGCTCTTCCGCCGTTATATTAGCACCCAGTGTAATGATTTGCGTACGATTATGCATCCTGGTCATTTTCGATGTATAGTCTTCGTAAACCGGCGCACATATGATTTCTGAATTTTTATTGGCAATCATAAATGGTGCCACACCGTATGCGTCGATAACAATCCCCCTATCCGCCGCTTTATCTTCGATTGCTTTTACAACATTCATCGTAGCCTCAAATATATCGGACTCAGAAACATCTTGAACACTATAATTATGGTTTTCCATAATTTTTTCGATTTTCACTTTAAGTTTTTCGCCGCTTTTATCTGCGGCAATTGCCA
The DNA here is from genome assembly GCF_001298735.1 of Propionispora sp. 2/2-37. GTDB lineage: Bacteria > Bacillota > Negativicutes > Propionisporales > Propionisporaceae > Propionispora. The sequence goes on from NZ_CYSP01000004.1 coordinate 108,302, forward strand.
ATTTCATTTGCATAACCTCACTTATCATCAAATTAAAACTTCTTTTGCTAAGTTCTGTCTGTGAACTTGTACCCATTATACTGCGTTGAAAATTGGTTTTGTTTTCTTTTTTTGAAAGCATTTTCATACAAAAGGCAGAGTATTATTAATTTTTTCTCTTTTTCAACTTGACAAATTACTATTTTTTTAGTGAAAATATACTAAATATTGAATTGTGTTTTTTGTTGAACTGGGGGCAATCTAATGTTAATTAAAATTGACCAATCTTTTTATAGGAAATTAACAGAGACAGAGCAGCAGATCATTACTTTCATTAACGAAAACGCAAGCAGAATATCTAACATGTCCATTAGCACCGTCGCCGAAGAGACTTTTTCCTCTTCAGCAACGGTCTCAAGAACTGTCCGGAAATGCGGTATTAGCGGCTTTGCTGAGTTAAGATATCTGCTTTCCACCAAAAATACCGAATCTGGCGACCTGATTCAGGTCAATGAAATCTTGAAAAAATCCGTTTTAGAGGCAACGAATACTGTTGACCATTTATCCGTAAACGATACTTTAAAAGTAATTAGTCTTATCCAAAAAGCACCTAGAATTTACATTTTATCCAGAGGGCTGACCGAGCTTGTTGCTAATGAGTTTTCTCTAAAGCTGCAATTGCTCGGTTATAATGTTTTTTCCATCTCCGATGCCGCCATCATGCAGAAGGTAACTGCTGATGTTAAACGTGATGAATTGGTATTTATTTTTTCCTTATCCGGTAAAACGGAAGAATTAATCGTTTCTGCTGAAAATGCCGTATCCTGTGGTGCAAAGCTTATTACTTGTACCTGCGACGCAAATACGCCGCTGGTTAAAATGGCGACTATTCCCTTCATTGGTTATAAGCATCAACATATTTCTATAAAAAAAGTAGATGCTACCTCCCGTTTTCCTTTATACATCTTATCTAGAATCCTTATCGACTACTTAATCCTAGAAAAAGAAAAACCAAAGAAAATATCTTTATAAAAAAAGAAGATCCCCCTTTCAAGATCTTCAAGTTATATACAATCGTAATTCAAATCTGTTATTCTCTATTTTTTAAACCCATGGACCGTATTTCCGAGTGTCTACGCTACTAAAAGAGCCGTGCTGAAACTCTTATGTTTCAACACGGCTCCCCTTTTACATAACAAACATGACTTTTATAGCATCGGCATCTTTATCCACCATTGTCCTGAATGCGTTAATCCCGTCTTCAAGTTTAAACTTATGGGTAATCAACGGATCGGTCTTGATTTTCCCCTCCTTGATGTATAAGGCAACCGCCGGCCATTCATATCCCGGATAAGGAGCACTGTACGACATCCATGACCCCGTTACTTCAATCTCTCCTCTTAAGATTTTTTCAAAACTGTGCGGCGGTAATCCAAGTTCCTTTGTTGCTGTCCCCACAAATACCACCTTGCCCAATTTACTAACCACTTCAATGCTCTGACGCTGGGTTAGCGGAGACCCGGCAGTTTCGAATACAACTGCCGGCTGCCCCTGCTGCTTCATGTAGTCCACCGGATCATCTTCAAGGGCATTAATGACCGCATCGGCACCCAGTTGTTGCGCCAGGCGGAGTTTTGTTCCGATAACATCTACAACATAAACCTTGCCGGCACCTTGCGCTTTTAAACACTGTAAAGTTAATAAACCGATTGTTCCGGCACCAAATACAGCCGCTGTTGCCCCGGCGTTAAATGAAACCCTGCCTACACCATGTAAGGCAACCGAAATGGGTTCAATCATGGCTCCCGCCGGATAATCCACCTCATCGGCAAGGGGCACGACATTTATAGCTTTGATGGCAACGTATTCCGCGAATGCTCCCGGTCTGCGCGAACCGACAAAATTATAGGACTCACACATGGCCGGCCGGCCAATTTTGCAATACTGGCATGAGCCGCAGGGTAGCAGCGGCGCAGCCGTTACCCGTTGACCGGCCTGTATATTTGTGACTGAACTTCCGACTGCGGCCACATAGCCGGAAAATTCATGCCCCAGAATAATCGGATAGCTATGAGCCGTTCCCTGCAGTGCCCTTGGCAAATCTGAACCGCATATGCCGCAGGCTTTTACCCGAATTAATACTTCATCGTCTTCATAGGCCGGAATATCCATGGTCTCCAAACGTAAATCTTGGGAGCCATAAGCTATCAATGCCTTCATTTTCCTCATAGTATCCCCTCTATATTACCGTCCAATTTATCTTGCCTTTTTATCGCATACACATAATCGTCCAGACAGTTGATAATCCGGTCCTTCAGCAGGCTTTCCGGCTCGTTTTGCAATACGCCTCTTCTGATCTTACTGCACTGAACCGGCATAAACTGACTGATCAGCGTTACCGGTATAGCGACCGACTTCAGGTTATTGATTAGCGTATCGAGTGCATATTTTACTTCGGCAACCGGCAAATAATACCGGCAGCGGTCGGAAAAACTGTATTTGCGCGCGTACCGGACTTTAGCCGGGCTGCCGTGGTAATGATGAATCCAGTACTGGGGATTGCGAACCATAAACCAGTCCAGGATTTCCATAAAATTAGACGGCTCCAGTTCCGGTTTAAAACGCAGTATTTCCTGTTCCATCCGGCTTAAGGCAAATAATGCCTCCCGCATGGCAAAGGTTAACGCCGGCCCCACTTTCAAAATGGCTATACCGTCTTCAACCATTGCTTTTAAAGCCTCCGGTGTCTGGTAGTCGGTTGAATGGCCTTCAAATACCATGCCGGGATACTGCTGCAGGGCTGCAGTCAGCTCTTTGGCGGCACTGCGGTTATATTCATGAATACCTTCATCGCCAAACTCCACACCCGGCTGAACCACAACCGCAATCACATACTGCCATATGGGGCTAAGTTCATGCCGGGAAAAGGCTTGTTTAAATGTTTCGACTGTATTTTTAAAATCCAGGGCTTTCGTGACTTGCAACTCATCCTTTTCATCCCGGCTTCCCCCGGGAACCGGCACTTCACTGCCAATCACATATACCGGATGAATACTTTCCGGATAAGATGTCTTAAGCTCCAGAAAGGCCTCTTCCGCTTCCCGGCAGAGTATGGCTCCCCGTTCGGCAATAATGCCGGTATCCAAGGTTTTGCTGTGATCATCGTCTCCCATCTGCATGCTGGTATCAATATGAATTTTAGTGAAACCGGCCAACACATACTCCCGTATAAGTTCCCGGGATTTTTTCAGCGCACAGCGGGCCGGTTCGTTTTTCCAGGTAAGCGGTCCCAGATGGTCACCGCCTAAAATAAGTTTTGCCAGGGGAAATCCGGTCTTACCGGCAATCCGGTATACAAAATTACGAAAATCGGCCGGCTTCATACCTGTATAACCGCCAAATTGATTAACCTGGTTGGCAGTCGCTTCGATCAATATATACTGATCATCCGTCAGCCCCCGCTGCAACGCAGCTTCAATCACATATTCGTTAGCGCTGCAAACGGAATATATACCCTGCCAGTGATTTGTTTTTCTGCCATTTACCAACGTTTGCAGAGGATGCTGCATGCCATTCATAAAACTCACTTCCAATCAAGACATGATTTTTAAAATTTCTCCCGGCCTATGCTAAATCGAATACCATGATCAACCGGTGAAAGGAAGAGCCAGCGCAGGTTGCTTACTCCAGCTCCTATTTAACTTCTCAGACCTGGGTGGTTTTACCGGAATATTCCTCCAGCGCTTTACTTTCATCCTTATAGTACTTAATGGTGGCCAGCACGGAGGCAATATAAATAATACCGACCATCAGCAATCCCGCAATATTATCCGGTCTAAACAACTGTAAGAGAATATAGGTTACCGGACTGCCGCCCTGGTCCATGGAAGCTACATGGGTAACACCTGCCGCCAATTGGGTTCCGGCCTGTTGCGCCAATATGGTATGCAGGTCAATGGTTTGCGTGGATATCCAGAGTGTTCCGGCCATAATAACAAAACCCGAAATGAGTGTTCTAAATAAATTTCCCTTATGAACGCCGACAGCCATTGCCACAAAAAAACCAATCGTTGCCAGATCACCAAAGGGAAGAACTTTATTGCCCGGAACGACAGCCGCAATAATTAACGTTAACGGTACAAACAACAAGCTGGCTGCCACAACCTGCGAATCGCCTAATAACAGGGCCGGGTCCAGCCCGATATAAAATTTCTTTCCCGAAAACTTTTTTTCCAGTATCTCCCTTGCCGAATCGGCTACCGGCAACAGGCCTTCCATAATGCATTTAACCACCTTGGGCATGAGGACCATAACCGCAGCCATTTGCATGCCCAGTTGCATAACCAGGTCAGCGCTATATCCGGCCATAGCACCAATTACCGCCCCTAAAATCAAACCAATTATCATCGGTTCGCCGATAACGCCAAACTTTTCTTCAATAATTTCCGAATTAAAATTAATGTCTTTTATTACGGGTATCCTGTCCAGCAGCCATTCAATCGGAACGGCAACAGGGCCGCAATAAGCGGAGGTTCCATGGGGAATGGCCACGCCTTTAAGATCGTAGTATTTTTCGATAACAGGACTAAACCAGTCGCCCAGCTTAAAAACAAAGGCAGCATGTAGGGCCACTCCGGCCAGGCCGATCATTAAATTGCCTGTTGCAATATGCAGCAAAGCCCCGGTAAAAGCCATATGCCAAATATTCCAAATATCGACATTAACAACTTTAGTCATGCCAAACACCAGCATGGCAATATTGACGGCTACCGCGACAGGTATACATAAACCGCCGACCTGGGAAGCCCAGGTCATAGGCGAAGATCCCGGCCAACCAACATCAACCACTGTCAGTTGAACACCAAAACGTTCTGCCATCAGTTTGGCCGCAGGTCCTAAGTTATTTAACATCAGTCCTATGACCAAGCCGATTCCGATAAATCCGATACCGATCATGACCCCGGACCGAAAAGCACGGCCTGGCTTTTGTCCCAAAACTATGGCAAAAATAAAGATGACGATTGGCAACATAACCGAAGGGCCCAGTTTCAATATATACTGAATAAATTCCATCCTCAAAAACCTCCTCATTATTGTCTGTTGAAACAATCCGGCTGTTGTTGAAATATTGTTTTTTGTAACAAACATTCTTTTTCTGTCTTAAAAACTGTCACAAAAACGCTGGACTTTCCCAGCCAATTATTGTATTCTCATAAGTAAGTTGCTTTTCTCCTGGTTATTATGCTGTCAGTTTAGCCGCTACAGTGCCACCGGGAGTATTTTTATGCCAGGCAAACTGTCACCATCTTCAACTGCGTAAATGCGCTAAAATTTTCCTTCCGGCTTCCTCAGCTCCGATACCGGACACAAACGGCATTCCCGTTTCCAGCGGAATGCCGTAATTTTTCGTTACCCGCGATGTAGTAACGATCAAATCGACATTCTGACATTTGGCACTGATTTCGGATACGCGGCATTGCACAATTTCAACATCAATGCCTTCTTTTTGGCATAATTCCACAATCCGGTTGGCAGCTACCGTTGATGTGGCTACCGCTCCCCCGCAGGCCACAATCACTCTCTTTTTTTTCATGCGGTTCACCTCCTTTCGTACTCAAAAAACAATATTTATACTGAACAGCTTGCCAGGCTGTTGCAACCGGTCCGCCCTGTCCGTTCACAGTTCCAGATTAATGGTCTCGGCAATACAGGTGGCATTTGCTGCGTTCCGCAGCTTCAGCATGACATCTTCTTTGGAAAATAATCCCAGCAGTTTCTGTAAAAACATTAAATGCTCCTGCGGATTGTGCACCGCCAGCATAAACACGATATTAACCTCAAGAATATCCTCTTGACCGCCGCCCATAACATGAAAAGGTATACTTTTATCAAGTACCCAGACCGAAGCAGCTGTTTTCAGTACATGACCGGCATCCGAATGCGGTATTGCCACTCCCACTCCGGCTGCCGCCGCGATTCCGGTTGGAAATTCCTTTTCCCTGGCAAGCAGCGCCGGTATATACGACGGTTTGACAAACCCCTGCTCTACCAGCATAGTTCCCATCGCAGTAATCAAAGCCTCACGGCTGGGGACCTGCACACCCACTTTTACCAGCTTTTCATCTATCCTGGACACTGCTTCTTGCTGCTCCGACATAATTTAAAACCTCCGCAATCATTAGTTTCGAATCTGATAGACCGCATACTTTTTCGACCATATCCGTCTCTTTAATTACGTTATACAGCCGCAAAAATAAATCCTTATGTTCTGTTTTTAATGCTAAAACAAATACAATTCGTACCTCAGCATCATCCCAATCCATTTTATTTTTAATAACCGCGATAGCGATCCCCGGCTTTATAATATTGACGGTTGTAGCCGTATGGGGAATAACCACCCCGTCGCCAATATAGGAAGTGGCCCAGGCTTCCCTCTCCATGACATCATTATAAAAAGCTTCATTGACATACCGTTCTTTACACATAACGCCGGTCATGATTTTGATTATTTCCTCTTTGGAGGCCAGGGAATGAAATATCCTGATCAGGCGTACATCAAATAATCGCTCCAGCGTTACCGGCATGCTGCTTTCCGGCTCCCTGGCCGTATCTGACAGTTCGTCTCTTAACTTTAGGTTGGCAATTAATGTCTCCAGCTTCTGGCTGTTCAGTATTTCTTCAAAAGGCAAAAAAGGGATATTTTTACAGCAAGGATTAATCAAACCTGTAATCAAAATAATCTCCCGGTTGGCCTGCTGCAAATATACAATTTCCTTTGCCATATCAGTTTCACTTTGCATAAGCCCTAGAGGAATCACTTCTACGTTACTCTTTAGCAAACTCAGTTTTTCTTCAATCACCTGCTTTATTTTTAATGCTGTTCCCCTTCCGGTAAAACAGGTGGTAATAATGGTTTTCTTCGACTTTCTGCTTATGTCGCCGTTTTTTCTTGCAGGCACCCGGGGAAACATATCCCCCAGTTCAATCAAGGATTCATAAACACCGTATAAGGTAGACGTGGGCAATACCGATTTCCGGATGGCTTCCATCACCAGCAGGGTATCCACCCGTGCAATTACCCGGGTGGGTATCCCCAGTTCCTCGGTAATCAATTCGCCAAACGTAATCAACGACCCCATATCCACCAGCAAAAGCACGCCGCTGCCCTGATTAACCAGTTTTGCCGCTTCTTTTACCCTGCCAAACACTCCGTCAATATTTTCATCCATTCCCATGGTTATCGCCATGCCATGGCGTATTCCCACAATGAGCTGCGCAATATCCAGCAGAGCCTGCGCGACCTCGCCGTGAGTCACCAGAAGCAAACCGACTTTATTTTCTCTGAATTTGGTTATTTGCTTTTTAACAAAAAAATGGTTCAGATATAATGCGATAAATCCGGCTTCTTCTTCCGGGAAATTCATCCCTAGTTTTAAATTGAGCATTCTGATAATTTTTCCGGCAATTCGAAACTCTCTCTTATAGCTGCTCTTAATATTTTCATATTGCGGGTTGATGATCGGCTTGCCGGTACGCACTCTTTCCAGCGCGGCACTGAGATGAAGGCACAGGATTTTTATAATGGAAAAGTCCTGTGTGCCCATTTCCGACGCCAGTATTTGTTTTATGTCTTCCACAACGCGCATCAATTCTTCTCCGACAATATCCTGCAATAGCGCAGTGGAGATGCCCGCATATTGATGTTCAATACTTAATGTGGTACTGCGTATTTCAGCTTCCAGCTCCGCCGCCAGTACTTCCCTGGCCTCCAGCGGTGAAGCATTGCCCTTAAGCAATTCAGTCATCCGTTTCTCAATAAACTGATAAATATTGTACTTTAAAAACTCCTGTTTACCCGGCAATAAAACAGGTCCGGACTGAGGGGTGATTTCTACTTCTTCATCAACGAAAATATCCAATTCAATTTTTTGTTCCACGATATCCATCAACTGATTTTTAATATGAACCGGTAAATCGTTCATGTTAATTTTCATAGCGGCAGACCCGCCGGATAATACATTTACATAGGCCTTGGCGCAAATAACCTGAATATCGGACCGCAATTGGCCGACATTACCCGTACACTTGTATAAGATCAGGAGCTTCATGATTTCCTTCGGTACTTGTATCCGTTTGCTGACTCGGGATGCCTCAACAGTAAAAAAAAGTTTAATCAACTGAAACCGTTCCGAATTGGGCCGTCCTTCCAGCGGAGGAATTTGAATGGTTACCGGAATGCGGCGACGAAACGTATTAAGGAGACTGGATTCCACATTTTCCGTGGTGGCTCCGATAATCATAAGATTGACTTTATGAATATGTTCTGTCTCACCCAGCCTTGAAAATTCCCCCTTATCCATAATACGGAATAAAATCTCCTGCCCCTTCGGCGGCAAACGGTGGATTTCATCCAGAAACAATATCCCGCCATTGGCTTTTTCCACCAGGCCCGCTTTATTGGCATCGGCACCGGTAAAGCTGCCCTTCACATAGCCAAACAGCTGCGCTACCAGCAACTGCGGATTATCCCCGTAGTCCGCGCAATTAAATACAATGAAAGGCAGTTTCTTCTTCCGCACTTGTTGCGCGAACCGGTGCATTTCTTCCACCAACTGGCTCTTACCCACTCCGGTGCTGCCGGATATTAACGTGTGTAAACCATACTGCGGATAGAGTATCGCTGCCTTAGCCAGCTTTATCGTCTGGCTAAGACTGCCGTTACAGCCGATGATATTCGAAAACAATTCAGGTTCACTGCTTTCAGCCTTAACGGGCTGCCGCAAATTTACAGGTTTTTCCGTCTCGATCTTTTTTACGGTTTGGTTCTTGCCCGCGCTAATGTGCTGTTTATAGCGGTTCAGTCCAAATGATGAAATTTGAAAACCCCGTTTATTTAACTCAATAACCAGCTTCCGCCGGGAAATATTTTGCTCATTGGTTATAATTGCTTTAAGGGCTTCCAGTAAACTTGCTTCCCGCCGAGTCAAATAGTTGGGAATATCGGCGGCCTGCCTTAATTCATTGACTTTCTCCCTTCCCACCCCCAAACGTTTTGCCAATTCCTCGTCCGTCATCGGATTCTTTTTATCTTCCTTTTCGATTAATGAGAGCAGTTGTTTTAGCAAGCTAACCCCTCCGCATATAGTTATATTGCAAGTACCGTGCCAACCTCCATTCCATTCTGTTATTATGAAAAAATTAGCCGTCCTCCCTTTGAATTTATTGCTTGAATGCAGGTAATGCCTGTACTCAGGACACATTATATCACACAAAAAATTCCATTTATCGCTACTTTTTCCGGCTTATTGATCGTAATCATCTGTTATATAAACTGTGATATATTGTTACGGCACGATAAAAAGAAGAGGTATAAGGACAAATATTCCTGCTGTACCTCTTCCTTCTCATCGTAAAAAACAAATTTAATTTTCTGTTGTTTTTTTCCATATAAAACAAAAAGAAGCCGCAACCACGGCTCCACACTAAAATGACAGCTTCTCCTTCTGCCCGGCAACGCGGCCTGGCGAATGGCACATATTACTCCCTGCGGCGCAAAAAGAACGCTGTTGCCACCGCTGCCAGAGGAATAGAACAAATAAGACCGATACTGCCGGTGATAGTCCGGGCAATTTCCGTAGCAATCAAATTCAAATTCATAATCCTGAGCATAGGTACATGATCTTGTGCCGAAAGCAGCAGTACCAGTGGTAACGCGCTTCCCAGGTAAGCCAAGACCAGCGTATTGGACATTGTCCCCATGACATCGCGCCCCACATTAATACCGGCTTTATAAAGTTCTCTAAAACCGTACTGTGGACAGGATTTTTTAATTTCATACTGTGCCGAGGCAATGGATATGGCGACATCCATCACCGCTCCCAAAGAACCGACAACGATGCCGGCAAACAGGACTTCCTGAAAATCCACTGCCGCCAGATAAGTCACTTTTAACATGATAGCTTCTTCATTATCCAAGCCGGTCAAATGCATATACTTGATGGAAATAAGCGATAAACTACCGGCAACAGCGACTCCGCCAACCGTACCCAAAATAGCACCCCAGGTTTTAGGATTCCAACCGCTGACGGTCACTTGGGTCACTACGGCTATAACAGCACTAATAAGCAGGGTAATCAATATTAAATTGACATGATATTCAAGAATTAAAGGAATCATGCCCTGTACTATAATAAAAATAGCAAAACAAACAACAAAAAGTGATTTCAAACCAACCCGTCCGCCCACGGCAATGAGTGTAACCACCATAACTGCCAGCAAGAGATACACATAAGGCATTCTGTCATAGTCTGCAAGATTATAGGTTTTTCCTGTTGCTTCGTCCGAAACGGCAACAATAACCCTGTCTCCCACCTGGGGATGTATGTCAAAGCCCGGTCTGTTCATTTTATAATTGATGGTTTTAATTGTTTTCCCGCTGTCCACGCCGGAGGTCAGCTGGATATCTACCAATTCTGCACTGCCGATACTTTGAGCCTTCCTAATTTGATCCATTGGCTGGATATCCACTATAACACCCTGTACATAATCGATATGTGGAATATTCTGTACCGGCGCCCCGGTTGCTGCCGCCGCTACGACTCCCCCAAACAGCAAATACCCAATAACCACCAGACAGATAATCCTAACAGCCGTACATCCTTTCATACAAAAAATCCTCCCAGTTTCCAACAACTCTTTTACAAGCACCTATTTTATTTCCCCAAAGTTTGCCATTGTCCTTTTCCGCTGCAAATAACTTTACAAAAAAAGTCGCCGGCAACAGGTTATGCCGGCGGCAGCATCAGTGACTCTATCCATATAAAATTATTCTTCCTCCCGACCGTTTTCTGCCTTACGCCCTTTACGGTTTCGATACCATATGGCGGTATAAATCCCTATCACCAAACCGGTTATAACCAGCAGCCGAACCATATTATCATTTGCCAAGGCCAGATCATGCCCCAGCAAAACCTTAATTATCACCGGAGGCAATTTCCCTAGAAAACTTGCCCAGAAAAAGTCCCGGAAACTCATCCGGCTTACGGCGGCAATTGCCGTAATGATGCCGGAAGGAGCCAGGGGCAGCAGCCTGGCCAGCAGCAATGCTTTAAATCCATTAGTCGCACTATATTCATCCAATTGCACCAGATAACGGCTTTTTGTTATCCAGCCGTCAACCGTATGGCGAAAAAAATAGCGAACTACCACAAACATCACAACAGCCCCGATGACTTCACCGGTCCAGGAAATGACGGTTCCCCAAAACAATCCATACATGAGTCCGGCGGCACCGGATAAGATCATAAAAGGAAATACAATGGTAAATGTCATGACGACAAAAAGCAACAGCGTAATCCCTAATGACCACAGCCCGAAAGACCGTAAATAGTCTGCCAGGGCAAGAATATCACCCTGCTGCAGCAAATAGTAGGAATATTGAAAAAGGTCCGGCTGCCATAGATAAACTAAACCAATGACTGCAAAAATAAAAAACCAGTTCCACAGCTTCTGCACGCTCGAATCTCCTTTAACTAATGTAATTACTGCTACTTCTTAACATTCAACAGTATATGCCGAAAAACCTCTGATCAGTGCACTGATCAGAGGTTTTCGCCAAACATGTCAATTTATTTTTCCGGATAAAACAGCACCTTGCCAAAATTCCCCTCACGGTTAACAATCCTTTCAAAAATTGCCGGTCCCTCTGCCAAACTGAGACGATGAGTAATCATCGGTTCAATTTTCAGACTGCCTTCTTTCATAAAGTGTACTGTCGTATGCCACTCTTTTCCGGGGAACGGTGCAGAAATGGCATTCCATGATCCATAGACCGACAGCTCGTTACGTACAATTCTTTCAAAATAGAAACGTTTTACCATGACATCACCATAAGGGATACCCATAAACACCACTTTGCCGCCTTTACGAGGCAGAGAGAAGACTTGAGCGGAAGTGATCGGGCTCCCTGCCGATTCAACGGCAATGTCTACCCCCCGGTCGCCTGTCATCTCAAAAATCTTTTCGTGCGGTTCAATATCTTTAGTATTCACACCGAAATCAGCCCCCAGTTTTTTGGCCAATTCCAATTTTGTATCATCAATATCCAGAGCATAGACATGCCTTGCACCGAAAATCTTCGCCCACTGAATGGCTAAAAGGCCTATAGTGCCGCAGCCGATAACAGCTACATCATCACCGGCTTCAATACCGGTTTTATAAAGGCCATGGATGGCAACACTGGTTGGTTCTACAAGACTTGCCACATCATAGGAAACTTCATCAGGAATTTTAACAACATTTTCAGCGGGCAATTTGACATATTCCGCAAAAGCACCGGGATGTAACGCTCCAATTACCGTTAAATGTTCACAACGGGCAAACTCCCCCTTATGGCAGGATTCACATTTACCGCAATAAAGCGCGGGGCAACCCGTAACACGGTCACCTACTTTTACATTGGTAACTGCTTTGCCAACTTCCGCAATTTCACCGGAAAACTCATGTCCCCATGTCATTCCGGGAATATAAGGTCCCAATTTTGCATATCTGTGAATATCCGACCCGCAAATGCCCACGACCTTTACCTTGATAATTACATCGGTCTCCTTGTTCAATACCGGTTTGTCGGCATTTTCAAAACGTAAATCTCTTGCACCATATAAGTTTAATGCTTTCATAACGATACTTGCTCCTTCCATTTACTATATTTAATACCAACAGCACTAGGTGGCTGTTAAAGCAGGTAAACAATTACTTTTTTTAATATCCATTTACATTTTTTGCACATTTTCGTATTTTCAAACTATTATAGAGATAATTGTTTTATGTTACCAGCTTTTTAGTTTTTCTCATTTTATCACCGTGATTATCTTCTGTCAATGAATCAAAAAAATTATCTTTACAATTGTTCACATATTTTAAAACTGATTTACTTTATTTTAACCATGATAAAAAAAACTAATCGCAGCGTTGGGCCGCAATTAGTCCTCATACTATTATCCCAATAAAGAATTAGGTTCCGGATACTTCATATAGGTTTCTTCAGCCAATGCTCTTCGCATGAAAAGTTCCTCTTGTTTGCGTTTTCTTTCATACGCAAACACATCGCTCATCTCATAATATCCTGTTTTTCCCTGAATAAACTGAGCTGCCTTATAAGCTCCCTGGGCAAAAGCTTCACGGGAGTACGATTGATGAGATATCTCCAGTTGATCGTATTCACCATACATCATTACCGTATGCTTACCCACAACACTGCCGGCCCGGACGGCGTGGGTCGGTATTTCTTGAATGTCCGGCAGATTCTGAAGAATCTTATCTGCGATTTTTTTTGCAGTACCCGACGGACTGTCTTTTTTATAACGATGGTGTTCTTCCAAAATTTCAAAATCATACCCTTCCAGTAAAACGGAAGCAATTTCTGTCATTAGCATTAATATATTAACTCCATAAGTAATATTGGGAGCCACCACAATACCGATACTCCCCTTTTCCGCAACTCTCATAAATTTTTCCAAATCGGCTGTTTCATACTGTGTAACAGCCGTCACAACACTGACTGCACATTTATCTAAAATATGAATGTTTTCTCTTAAAAACTGAGGTCCTGAAAAATCAATCAGTACATCGGGACGAAACTGAAACAGTTTTTCTTCTAAATTATCGCTGGTATGAATCATGATCCCTGTTGGTTTGCCATGTAAAAAAGTTCCTAAGTCCTGGTTGGCCTTTGGGCCATTAGGTCTGCAAAAAACCATTTGCAATACTTGCTGCCGTAAAAGATACTCGGCAACAATCTTCCCCGTTCTTCCTAATCCTACAAGGGCCACTTTCATCCTTCTGCACCTCCTAATTTTTAACTAACAATTCTATTTTAATATATAAGTTGTTAGATGTCAATATATTCTTCTTTCTATAAAAAAACGTTGCAAAACAAAGGCTCCTGCTGCTCTCTGTCTTGCAACGTTTTATCACGTTCAGTACTATTTACCATGATTCACAAAATCCGTAACTTTTTGCAGAACATCGCCTGAACCTACCACCACAATACGGTCGTCTGCTTGTAAGACAGCATTTGGTCCAGGAGAGATAACCAGTTCCGTTCCTCGCCGGATTGCCACAATGGTTGCTCCTGTATTGTGCCATAACCTAAGCTCCTGCAGCGGCCTGCCGATAATCGGAGAGCCACCGGTCACCCGTATGTCCACCGGATTATAAGGTACAAGATTTTTTAACCGGTCGGAATAACGCATAATCTCATTTACAATTTTTCTAAACTGCTTATCATTTTCCTCCTTTTCTTCTAAAAGAAATTCAAGTTCCTGACGTAAGGAGTATGCAGACACCATTTCCTTATGGTGTTCAATGAAGTGGTAAGCTTGTTGAGCCGACAGCACAATAATCTCTTTTCCCTGCGATACCGAGACAATATTCGCTTCCTTTAAAATAGCAATGGCTTTACGGATCGTTTCCGGTGAAACACTGTACTGACTGGCCAGCAGCGTTCGTCCGGATATCTTTGCCCCTACAGAAAACTCTTCATTAATAATCCGTTTAGCTATATCAAGTGCGATTGACTGATAGGATGCCACAGAAGGTTTCACAGATACACCTCACAACAATAATATTACAAAAACAATATATATCAAAATATTTTAATATTATATCAAAAATTGTATCTTGTCAATATTATTTTACAAAAAACACCAACTTTCAGCAAGATAGAAGCTTACAGACTTTGCCAAGCGCAATTGATTATCCCTATATCACATGTTAAATGTAAAGGCTGCCAACATAACTGTTAGCAGCCTGAAGTTCGAACGCAAGATTATAGCATTATCACTTTTTTTGATAATTCATGGGTTTCAAATTCCTTGCCAATCAGCCGCAATTTACCGCACTGCGCACATCTATACCAACGCATTTCACTATTGTTTGGCGTCATCTGTGCCAATCCCATTTCACCTTTGCAGCTTTTACAAACTATTTTCACGTCATTTTCCACGCACAGCATTTCAAAAATTGTCTTGTCAATCACCTTTTCTTCGGTAGATTTGACCTCAACCTGCATAGGTATCATCTCCTCTTCGCTGTGATTTCGTCTTAATACTATATTTTATTTCAGCATGGCCAGTACAAATTCCTGCAAATAATTCAGAGTTTTTAAAATATTTTTAAAAATGATTTTTGAGCTTTATTTCACTTTTTTGTTGAGACCAGGCCCCGAGTTATATATCAGAAAACATGGCCTTAACGGTCGGGCGGTTCAATATACAGACTAGTACCGGGAAAAGCAACTTTTACTCCGGCTTCCGCCAATATTTCCATGATTTTAAAATTAATATCCTGTTTAATATTTAGATATTCTTCCCAAATAATACCATTAGTAAAAAAATACAAAAATACAGTTAAGGAACTATCTCCCAGCGAATCAAATTTTACAAAAATAGTGTTTTTATCAACACCCGGGTGATTTCTCAGCATGGCTTCTATACCGCTAAGGCAATGCTTCAGTTTTTCACTGCTGGTGTCATATCGCAACTGCAGATTAAAAGTAATTCGCCGCATTTTTCTTTTGGTGTAGTTGATAATAGGGGCATTGACTAAATTCGAGTTCGGTAGCGTGACCATGGCCTGCTCAAAGGTTCGGATTTTCGTGCTGCGGAAATTAATATCCTCGACCGTCCCTTCGACATCGTCCGTTTTGATCCAATCACCAATGTTAAAAGGTTTATCGGCAATGATGACAATACCGGAAAAAATATTAGCCAGAAGATCTTTAGCCGCTAAAGCAAAAGCCAAGCCTCCCAGACCTAAACCGGCTACAAAGCCGTTAACATCATAACCCCAGCCGCTGGCTATCACGACAAACGCTAAAGCCACAACAATAAAACGGAGCATTTTCGAAAAAAACGGTATCAAAATCCGGTCAATTTTGAGATTGAGCAGACGCCCCAATGCCTGCTCATTGGCAGCATACAAACCAATCAAATGATACAAACCAATGGCAACAAACATAATGACAGCCGAACTGAATACATTTTTAAGCAAAAGTTCATAGGTATCCGGCAGGTAATTGATCAAAGCCAAATATATACCAAAACTACTAATCAAATTAGTTAACGGCCTTTTAAAAGCCAGTAAAATAAGTTCGTCCGTATTTCCTTCCGTGCCATTACAAAGCGTAATGAAAAATTTAAAAACATATTCGGCAAAAATCTTCTTTAAAACCACAAAAACCAGAAAAATAGCAAGCGACGTGGTTAATAAGTAGAGATGGGCATAACTAAACAGATATTGCAGCACGTGGCTTGTCTGAAACGCGACCTGTAAAAAGTTTATTTCCAATATTCCTTCCTCCAGTATCCCTCTTAATTATGAACAGTGTAACCGAATATCGCAAATTACTCAAACCGCTTATTCTTTTAAAAATATCACATGTTCCATTTAACCTTACGCGCCCGTTCCTTTTTCTCCATTCTGATCTTCTTTTCACCTATAAACATAACCTCCAGGCCTGCTGTTTGTTTCACAGCGGCCTGGAGGTCAATAAAGCTTACAAGATAGTCTCTGTTCTCCCAATCAACGGGCTATTTCTTTTTTAATAACGCTATTTTTCTGCAGTTTCTCTATTACTTCGCCTGCTCCAGCGCTTTCTGCCCGGCTTCCATAAATTGTTCATAGGAACCAAAACAGTCGTTAAAAAGTGCATTACCATTTCTTTGTTTAAAAAAATTACTTATATTCTGGCTATTTCTAAATTTTCCCGCGGATATTTCCATAAAAAGAACAAACTGTTAATGAGAATGATTTTTGATAACACAAGCAGCTATTTTCCTGCCGCCGGCAAGCTTACTTTTCGCTACCACACCCGTTTAGCCCCGTAATACCGTTGGACGAAATAATTATCCTGCATGTCACCGATAGCCACTACACCGTTAGAAAAGGATGTATGAATAAATTTACTCCCACCGATATAAATTCCCACATGCGATGCTCCCGGCTCATAGGTTGTAAAATAGACCAGATCGCCCGGCTGCAGCGCTGCCGGTGATACCGTCCGACCAACGAGAAACTGTAAATCGGCGGTACGGGGCAGGTCGATACCTGCCTGCCGGTATACATACTGGACCAAACCGGAACAGTCAAAGCCCTGGGACGGTGAAGCTCCCCCCCATACCACCGGTTGCCCCAGCATATTGCTAGCAACTGCCAGAATCGTGGATGCCTGCCCACTGGGTTGAGATGGTAGCCGGGCAGCGATAAGCTGCTCATCAGCTACCGGCATAGACGCCCCCAAAATAGAATCCAGGGACGCTATAAACTGATTGTACCCAGAGGCCGGAGCGGCCTGAGCGCCAGAAGTACTGCTAAATAGCATCCCGGCAAATAGAATTGTCAACCACTTTTTCATCAGCCGCTCCTCCTATCGGACTCCAATTAATGATTCATACCTTGTAGGTGAGTAGTAGTCTGTTTTATAATATCCTGCATGACTTTGACTTTACCATCGAGGGCATTCGGGTCTGTTTTACCCGAATTTACACTGTCTTTAATATCTGTCGCTGCTTTCCGTAAATTATCTTTCAAACCTTCATCCATCATATGCGGAACAACTTTATCCACGGTGCTCACTAGTTGAGCCGCGCTCTTTTGGGCGTCCATCGTTTGGCCCGCCTTCACTTGCTTGACTACGTCTTGCAGCGCTTTGTCCAGATCTTTCATCATGGGCATGGGATCTTCCTTAGGCATTGTCGCGCTATGGCCTTGATGGCTGGTTGCCTGCTCCTGAGAGGCAGGAGCCTGGGCTGCCGGTTTTTCACTAGAACCACAGCCTGCGATTAGGGACATCGCTGCGACAATGGCCACAATGCCAAACAATACTTTACTTTTTTTCATAATGGAATAACCTCCAATAGATTTAAGTTTTTATTTCCAAGTTTCCATTTTTGTGGTGGGATAAAATCTCCACCACAGTTTTTCAATATTCGATTTTATTGGACAGGTTTACTCTGCCGTATGGGAGTTTCTCGATACAGGTGGGTTCTTGCGCTCAAGCCACTGATGCCAGACCAGATAGATACAGGGCAATACGATTAGTGTCAAAATCGTGGAGGTAACCAGACCACCTACAACAACCGTAGCCATAGGCCGCTGCACCTCAGCGCCGGTTCCTGTGGCAAAGATCAGCGGGAATAAGCCCAAACTGGCGACCAGCGCGGTAATCATAACCGGGCGCAAACGGGTAAAGGCACCCTCTAAAATTGCTTCTTCCAGGGACCGGTGATCCCGCAGATGTTTTATATACGTCACCATAATCACCCCGTTTTGCACCGCAATCCCAAAGAGGGCAATAAAGCCGACTGCCGCCGCTACCGTCAGATAGGTATTGGTTATATACATTGCCACAATGCCGCCTACTAAAGAGAACGGAATGTTTATTAAAATAAGGAAAGCGTCGCTGACCGACTTAAAGCTCATATAAAGCAGGAAGAAGGTAAGCACAACAACTGCCGGAACGACGATTGCCAACCGTTCTTTGGCCCGTTGCTGATTTTCATACTGGCCGGTCCATTTCAGGGAATAACCGGGCGGCAAATCCACCTTTTCCCTGATAACCTTGTTTGCTTCATCCACAAAACTAACTACGTCCCGGCCCCGGGTGTTCATTTGCACAATCATCCGGTAGACCCCGTTTTCACTGCTGATCATTGATGGTCCGTCGACCACCTGAAATTGAGCAACCTCACCCAGCGGTACATAGGCCCCGGTAGCCGGCTTTGCTGCAACTGCCGTGCCGCCACCGCCCATACCGCCCATACCGCCGCCGGCATTTGTCGCTCCGGCAGCACCACCGGTTACCGGAATAAGGATATTTTGCATGGCATCAATACTTTCGCGGTTTTCCCGGTTGTAACGCACCAGAACGTTAAAACGCTTGCGTCCTTCAATGGTAGTGGTGGCGTTTTTGCCGCCGACCGCCAATTCCACGGCATCTTCGACATCGGCAATGTTTAAACCATAACGGGCCGCTTTTTCCCGGTTGACCTGAATTTCCAGATAGGAAGCGCCAAAAACCCGTTCAGCCAAAAGGTCGCTGACTCCCGGCACCGTTGCCAATGCTTTTTCAATATCAAAAGCTTTCTGCTGCAATACGGCAAGATCTTCCCCGTAAAGCTTAATTCCCAGTTCGGTACGCACTCCGGTAGTCAGCATGGATAATCGGCCGGCAATCGGCTGGGTAAAGGCCAAATTAAGCCCGGGAATATTAGCAAGTCTGATCATCATTTCCTGTTCAATGGCGTCTTTGGTCACACCGGCCCGCCATTGGTCTTTTGGTTTTAAAGTGACAATGGTCTCAATCATGCTGACAGGAGCCGGGTCCATAGCTGATTCGGCCCGGCCGACTTTCCCCACCGACATGTCAACTTCCGGAATCTCCATGATGACCTTATCCATTGTTTTGGCTGCTTCCACTGCTTCTGTCAGGGAGACACTGGGCAGCATGGTCGGCATTACCAGGAATGTTCCTTCATCCAAAGCGGGCATAAAGGTAGTTCCTAAGAAAGGCAGCAAAGAAAATCCGGCAATCATGACAACAATAGCAACAATAATGGTAGTTTTATGATACTTCATCACGGATTTCAAAATTGGCACATACCACTGATGCATTTTAGCAACAATCCAGGTATCCTTCTCCTGAATCCGGCCCCTGAGCAGCAAGGTACACAATACCGGCACCAGCGTAAAGGCCAGCAGCAGCGATCCGCTCATGGCAAAGGACTTTGCCCAGGCCATCGGCGTGTACATTTTACCTTCAGTACCGGTCATGGTAAAGACCGGCAGGAAAGTGACAATAATAATCAGGATGGAAAAGAAGATAGGCGCGGCCACTTCCTTGCCTGCCTCCAGGGTAACATCAACAATACTGCGCCGGCCGCGGTCCTCGGCCAAATGCCGGAAGATATTTTCCACCATGACGATGGCCGCATCGGTCATCACACCGATGCCGATGGCAATCCCGCCAAGGGACATCAAATTGGCCGACAGATGGATTTGCTTCATGGCAATTAGCGCGATTAGAATACCGATCGGGATAGCACTGGTCACAATCAAACTGGACCGGACATTGCCTAAAAAGAGAACTACAATGATAGAAACCAGAATAAACTCTTCAACGAGTGCCCGGGTCAGTGTATTGACCGCCTTTTTTACCAGATCGGTTTGGTCATAAAAAGGAACAATCTTCATGCCTTCCGGTAAGGTTGGCTGAATTTCAGCGATTTTGGCTTTTACCTGATCGATAACATTGAGGGTATTTTCACCCATGCGCTGAATGACAATGCCGCCGGCCGCCTCATAACCGGATTTAGTCAGCACCCCCCGGCGAAAATCCGGTCCGGCCGCCACACTGGCCACATCTTTGATATAAATAGGCACGTTATTGTTTTGGGTAATCACAATGTTCTTAATATCATCAATGGATTCAATCAAACCCAGACCGCGAATAATAAATTCCTGGCCGTTTTGCTCCACAACCTTGGCTCCAATGTTAGCGTTATTAGCTCCGAGCGCCTCGAATACCTGGTTAAACGTAACCCGGTAGCTTTGCATAAGCTGCGGATCAAGATTGACCTGATACTGCATTACATAGCCGCCAATGCTGGCCACTTCGGCCACTCCCGGCACAGCACTTAGCTGCTGCTTGATGGTAAAATCCTCCACCGTGCGCAAGTCGGCCAGGTTGTGGCGGTCACTTTCTACCGTATACATGAATACCTGACCCATCGGAGTGCTGACTGGTCCCAGAGCGGGCTGCACGCCACGCGGTAATTGCGGAATGGCCTGCTGCACTTTTTCATTCACTACCTGACGGGCAAAATAAGGTTCTACTCCATCCTCAAAAATAACCGTAATGAGCGACATCCCGAACGAAGAAGCCGAGCGTACTTCTTTTACGTTGGGCAGCCCGCGCAATGCCGTTTCCAGCGGATAGGTAACCTGGTCCTGAATTTCCTGCGGGCCCCGTCCCATCCAGTCGGCCGAAACAAGCACCTGATTTTCGCTCAAGTCGGGGAACGCGTCAATGGGAGTATCACGTACCGTAAAAACTCCCCAGACAATGACCAGGGCGGTTAAAACTAAAATAATTACGCGGTTTTTCAGAGAAAACTCGATTAGTTTATTGAGCATGCTGATCCTCCTTAATGACCGCTATGGCCGCTGTGTTCGCCCCCGGCAGCCGGTGGCGCAACCGGTGCGCTGCCGCTGCCTTGACCACCTGCTGCGGCAGGTGTACTGGCGGCTCCCCCACCGCCGTGACCGGCATGACTGCCAAAACTACCCAGTTTCGTCTGGGAATCAATTAGAAAGGTAGCAGCAGTAACTACGGTTTCACCTGGTTGCAGCCCGGACAATATTTGAACATAGCCATCCGCTGACTGACCGGTAACTACTTCCCGTTTGACAAAGGTATCTTCACTTTGGGCCACAAAAACGATGGTCTTACTACCAGTATCCAAAATGGCCGATTCCGGTATCACCAGGCTTTCCCCTAATGGGACTTGCACAGTGGTATTTACAAACATATTGGGTTTTAATTTTCCTGCAGGATTGGCCATTTCGATTCGTACCTTAACGGTCCGGGTGGCGTCATCCAGCACCGGATTAATAAAGGTCACCTGCCCGGTAAAGGTCTCTCCCGGATAGGCCCCGCTGCTTACCGCCACCTGTTCACCGGGAGTAATGCCGGCGATGTCTTTTTCGTAAATGTCGGCATACAGCCAGACAGTAGATAAGTCCGAGAGACTGTACAGTTTATCGCCAGGCATAATGTACGCGCCCGGCAGCAGTTGTTTTTCCAATACGGTACCGCCGAACTGGGCATAAATAGTCATATGGTCCTTGGTCTGACGGGTGTGTTCAAGGTGTGCGATATCATCATCCGCAACATTTAGGAGTTGCAATTTGCGCCGTGCTGCATCCCGTAAGCGATTGTTGATCTGAACGACGTCTTTACCGGCATTCTGCAGTTTCTGTACATTCTCCAAAGTCAGCAAATATTCTTCCTGTGCGGCGATATAGGTTGGACTGTAGACGGCTGCAATCGCCTGGCCGGGAGCAATATATTCCCCTTCAGCAGTTACATAAAGTTCGTCGACCCGGCCCTCGATCCGGGAAGTAATGTAGGTTTTGCCATCTTCATTCATAGCAATCTTACCGGTGGTCTTAATCTCTTTGTTCAGTGACTTAACAATGGCCTGTGCAGTTTGCAGCCCGGCCAGTTGACGGGCTTTGGCATCTAATGTTACCGTATCGCCCATGGCCATGACCGGGCCGGACATTTGACGGCCCGCATGGTCCGTTGCCGCCGGTTTATTGTGCTGTACGGTATAATAATAGCTGGCTCCACCAATAACCAATATGCCGACAGTTACGCCAATGATGATTTTCTTTTTGGACCTTAGCTTTTCGATCATGCTGTCCCCTCCTTTTTCACTTTGCCCATCATGGCTGTACTCCACTGGTAAACATTGGTTTTCCCACTGCTTTTTCCAGGTTGGCTGCCGCCTTTTCATAGTCCACGCGAGCTTTATAGTAATCCAGCTTCGCATTGCGGAGGGCATTCAGGCTGTCAAGAACCGCCATAAAATCGACTTTGCCATTGGTATAGCTCACCACTCCGGCCTGATAGGTTTGCTCGGCCTGCGGGATGACCGTGTTTTTGTACAGATCAATCTGGCGCCAGGCTGACTGAGCCTCGGTCAACGCCATTTGCAAGTCGAGATCAGTCATGTTTTTCATATTGTTTAATGAAGCCTGGGCTGCATCCAAACTAGCCGCAGTTGACTTGGCTTCGGCTTTGTTTTTACCCTGCCACAGGGGTAGCATGACCATAAATTCCATTTTCCAGGTATCAGGCTGTGTATCCATCATCGTTTGTTTTCTGTCTTTATAGCCAATGCTGAACTGATAGTCCGGCAACCCTTGTTTTTTAGCCAGTTCCATACCATTTTTCGCCATATCTACTTGCCGTTCCATACTCACAACAGCAGGTTTACCGGATTGTGCCTCTTTTTGCATAACAGCCAAATCAAAATTCGGCGGCGGTGCACTGAACTCTTCTCTCACGGTAAACGGTGTATCGGTTGAACGACCAAGAACACTATTGACTTTGGCTTTCGCTACCGCCACCATAGACGCCATATTCAATAGATCGGTGGTCATTTTTGAAAACTCGGTCTGGGCCCGTAGCGTATCTTGCAACGGCACCATTCCGGTGGAATAATTCACCTGGGCAATCTGGACCAATTGGCCCATCAATTGTTGGTTTTCTTTGCCGATTTCCAGCGCTTTATCGGCATAAAGCAGGTCATAATACGCTGTTTTGGCTGCCGTGTAAACCTCCATTTGCTTATCCCGGTAATTAGCTTCAGCCATCTCCGCATCACTGCCGGCCATTCTGCCCATTGCTTTTAATTTAGCCGGATTCATGATCTCCTGGGTAAGCGTATATTCAGTCATCATGGCATCAAAGGGATTTAAACTGTTTTTCGGTATGTCATCTTTCATAATGCCAAGCTGCGGATTAGGCCAGGCGGTTGCCAGCGGAATGCGGGCTTGTTTTTCTTCCCAGCGCTTTTGACTTTCAATAACAGACGGGTTGTTCTTGACAGCCGTATCCACCATTTGCTGCAGTGTTAATATTTCCTGCGATTCCGCCGCCAAATCCGGAGTATTTGCCAGTACGGCCATGAGGGTTACCAGTACTAGCTTCTTCTTCCCTGTTACCCAATTTCGTGTGTCCATAGTGCCTCCTTTTCTCTGCATTCAGAAATTCAGCGGATAAATTCTTGTTTGGGCATAGCCGATCATTATCTTGCTACCAACGATACAAACTTCCTGTGAATAAGTATGAATAGCTTTTGAGGGACTCATGAATTTTTATTTAATAAAAATTTTCGTTTATTCAAGACTGAAACAGATTCTACCTGTCTCCAAACCGGCTTCCAGCAACTCGTCCGGCACCAGCTTTCTGCGTATTTTTCTATAACACGGGCTGACTGATAAACACCGGAGGCCTGGCACC
This sequence comes from Propionispora sp. 2/2-37, assembly GCF_001298735.1. Lineage (GTDB taxonomy): Bacteria > Bacillota > Negativicutes > Propionisporales > Propionisporaceae > Propionispora. The sequence continues at coordinate 132,369 of NZ_CYSP01000004.1, forward strand.
GTACGGATACCAGGCCTCCCAAACTATGTCAAGCCCTGGATAAGCAAAACAGTCCGCCTATCGGGGACTAGGAGGCAAAAGTTCTATGACAAATGATGGGAGTTGTGATCAGCCGTCCCTGACGCGGTGCTATCATTAGCCGGAGCTTTATCAGTGATAGCTTCTTCGGTTTCTTTCATCATGGCTCGGCACTGCCGCTGCATTTCGGGTGAGTTCATCTCAGCAGTTCCTGCGGCCGCCCCCTCGCGCTTCGAATCGTGCTCCTTAAGCATGACTTCGCACTGTTTTTGCATGTCCGGTGAATTTTTCATCATGTCCGGGCCCATATTTGTCATATGTCCGTTTTGCATCACTCCCGGCGACGGAGCCGCCAGCTCCGTACTCTGAGCGGCTGCCGACCCGAAAGTCATCCCTAATGCCGACACAGCCACCAAACTGCCAATCATCCAACCTTTTATGGTATTATTCATAGTAACATCCTCCTCATAATATAGTTACCCTTACTGTTTGCCGCTGCAGCATTTCACCCCGGTTCATCTCCTATCCGACGTGCATGACATACAACATGGCCGAAAATGCCGCTGTCCATGCTCCCCACTGCAGAATTTGTAATACAACCCGCTGTCCGGGCGTATAGATTGCTCCGCCTTCTTCCGGCCTATCAGCCGGTCCGTCCGGTTCCATCATATTACCTCCTTTAGCAATACGGGATCGAGTCTGCCTTAATCATAGCAATCTTTTATGAAGAAGCTATGAAGAACTTTTGAAGAACTTCTGTTTTTATACCCGGATATAGCGGTATCGCCGGTATATCCATGCTGAACGCGGTTCTAACATCGCTTTATGCCGACCCGTCAACGGACATTCCGGTTCTGGTAAGCAGGCACAACACCCGCATTTAACCTTCCGTCCATACATAATCAGGCTTTCTTTACGGCCTGGTTACATAGAGAAGCCTTGCAGCAGCCGGACAGGGAGAAGACAAGAGGGCTTTGCGGTTACGCAAAGCCCTCTTGTCTTCTCTGACGGCATTATCTCCCTGCCGCTATATTAATTTCCGGACCGTACCTTATAATTTTTCCGCCAATATCCATATTCCATCATAAATTAACAAATTCACAGTATATGCAGAACAAAAAAGTGTGCAAAATGCGAGCACACTTTACACACCTGTAAAAATATTCAGCCTTTTTTCAACGGGTTAACCGATAGACCGCCTCAATCACGTCTTCCGGCGCAACACTGTACATACACATATTGTGTCCGTCGGGACAAACCATCTTATGGCAAAATGAACAGCCCAGCTTATGAAAAAGCACGATATTGTCTCCCCCCACCGGTGCGTAGACTTCCGGATCGGTAGGGCCAAAAACAGACACCGTGGGGACTCCCAGTGCAGCGGCAATATGCAGCGGGCCGGTATCACCGGTAACGACAATAGCCGCCTGTTCTATAATTCCGGCCATATCTAAAAGCCCGGTTTTCCCTATGGCATTACTAATCCCCGGGGCACAGCTTTTTTCTATTTCCATACCTAAAGCAGCTTCCGCTTTGCCGCCGCCTAATACAATTTTAAAATCGCGCCGGAGCCGTTTAATTGTTTTACAAAAAAAATCAATCGGCCAATTCTTCGACTGCCAGGTGGTTCCCGGTATGATTACAGCGAAACGTTCCTGGGGCAAAATGCCCTCTTTAGCCAAATACTGTTTCGCGAACTCCCGGTTTTCAGCTGTTAGCGCAAGATGCATCCTGAAATCGAACTCGTTAATTCCCAAAGCCTTTACTACTCCAAGATACTTTTCCGTAACCTGTTTACCCAGGGGCAACGCGGTTTCAGTCATAAACAAAGGATTTAGCTCCCTCGCCCCTGCTAAGCCGATGCGCCGTTTGGCTTTAGCCTGCCTGGCGATCATTCCGCTGAGAAAAAGGCCGTGAATATCAAGAACTGCATCAAATTCCCTGTTTGCCAGGATTTTTTGTAATTCCCGCCACATTCTCAGCGCTTTAGTAAATTCCAGTTTCCGTATATGGCGTTCAAACCGTTCTCTTGACCACATGATCACTTCATCAACATATGGACTGTTTTTGAGCAAATCAGCAGCTGTTTCCCCTACCATCCACGTGATTCTGCAGTGCGGCCATGCAGCCTTCAATGTCCTGGCCACAGGCGTACAATGAATCACATCTCCTATTGAACTAAGTCTGATTATTAAAATCTCTTTTTCCACAAACCTACCGCCTTGATCTTGATAAGGTAATAACCTTTACTAGTAGTTCCCCTTACTGTATCACATCATTCTGCCGGCAAAAACTTACCGCACTTGCCGGTTTTACTTGATCACTTCCTTCATCGGCTGAGCACCAAGAAAAATATCCTCAATCACACCATAGCCGTCCTTTATTCGCACAGCCACTTTATAATCCCTACCGGCATGTTTCCTGTAGGCCTCTTCTATGGGCAACGCCGTATTTTCCGGTATGTAATACCGTTTAAACGGCAACGAAAAGTAAACAGTATTTGCCGACAGGCCGGATATTTTAATTTTTATATAAGGTCTACCTTCCGGCCGCACCGCCGTTACACCGCTTACCGAAGCATAACCATCCTGATCAATATTGATTAGTCCAAAGGCAGACTGCCCCAAAAGCAGCTGATCATTGCCTATAACAGGGGCCTGCCTGTCTTTAAAATACAAATCAATATACCTCCCTTTCATCAATTCATAGGGATCAACCGGTTCTGCCAGCCAATAATAGCGCTCTCCGTTCTTTAATACATCCTCCCAGCGCCAAACCATCGACACCGGAACTGCCAGTTGCAGCACACCAAGCAGTAAAAAAAGCAATAACAGGGTCCTTGTTTTCACGATTCACCCCGCTCCTTTTTACGCAGTAATACCAGGTTGGTTGCTAAAAAGGCAACCCCCAGCAACACGAAGACCACGCCACGCGCTACAAAACTAAAATCCGCATCCATAAAACGGGCCGCAGTGAGTAGAATAACAGCCGCCATCCCGGCATTTACCCTTGCCAGATCGAACTGTCGAATCCCCATCCCGATGCTATGCCCCCCAATACACAGAATATACAGATTAAACAGGATGGCACTGCTATAAGTAAAACCATGATACTGCAGAACATATCCCACTGCTGCAACAGCCGGTGCCATGCCAAACCAAAGATGCCGGCAACCCGTTTTACGCCAGACGGCTGTTCCCAAGCTAACCAGGGCTATATACAATACGGCGGTCAACACAATTTCTTCCTGACTAAAGGACGCAGGCAACTGCATGATACCCCAGCCATCTATAAACGTCAGCCAAAAGGATAAAGCGGCCCCTCCCGCCAGCCCAACCGTCTTGAAAGGATTGCGCCAGACACTTTCCGTTCCCGGAAAACATAGTATCCCTAGAAAAAACGTACCTGCAAATAACGCCATATAGACAAGCCTGTTCAGATGCTCCAAACGGTCACCAACAACAATTCCAAAAGATACATATAAACAGACGGTCAACACCCAGCCAAGCCATGCGACCCGGTTCGCATAACGGTTATGTTGAAAAAGCATCCGGTAATGCGGCACAATCAGAGCCAGCAAACCCCAGACATACTGCCTGGCTATCGGCTCGTTCAGAACCCATGTCGTAATCCCAATAAGATAAAAAACGGCCGGAACAGTCACGTGCAGCAAGTAGACAAGCGACAGCGACAAAAGCATCCAAGTCAATAGGAATCTGCCTGTGTCGTCCGCAATATGATAAGTTTGCCCAACTAATGCAATAGAAGCTCCCAGCATGAGCGTTAGAAGTGTCGCCGCCCCTTCCCGCCAGGATGCCTGTTCTTTTTTACGCCAAATAACAAACCCGACAATAAGCTGAGCAATGAGCAGCATACTTATGGCAATCATCATCCGGTAGCCTCTGCTCAGATTCTCCCAGTTATGGGCGATAAGCAGAATAATTCCCAGTCCGACCAGCACAATGCCAAAGACATTAATCAGCGTGACGGCTAAACTGCGCCGGGGCAGCCCGGCAACCGGACCGTAATAGTCTTTAATACGCTCCGCGCTTTGTTCCGTCACTATCCCGCTTGCAACCCATTTCGGCAGCTCTTTATACAGCCACTCAATTTGTTCTCTACCGTTCATCTTTCCTCCAGTTTACACATGTGATCTCTATGAGGGATTCTACCAAACTATGAAATTTTCCTCCTGAGCCTAACTTGGCTGATAGCAGTTATCTATAAAACTACGCAGATCTAGTCATCCTGCAAAATAAGAAACAAAGGGCCGAAGATTTAGTGGCAGCATTAAATCTTCGGCCCTTGTATATCTAATTAAATTCCTGCATGGCGACACCTTGATGAAGCTCCTCTTAATACCAAAACCTTATTGGCAGCCGTTAGCTGCAAGCCCACCGAACCTACCGACTCTTGGATTTATCCCACGGGGGCACCAACCAGCACAGAGTCATCATTTATAAGGATCAACCTGCTTTAATCGCAACGCGTTGGTCACAACGGAAACCGAACTGAACGCCATAGCTGCACCGGCCAGTACCGGCGAAAGATATCCGGCAGCAGCAAAAGGAATGCCTAACGAGTTATAGATAAGCGCCCAGAACAAGTTCTGTTTAATATTGCGCATCGTGGCCTTACTTAATTTAATGGCGGCTACAATTCCGGTCAAATCGCCTCTCATTAAGGTAATATCGGCTGCCTCCATGGCTACATCCGTACCGGTCCCGATGGCAAATCCCACATCGGCAGTAGCCAGTGCCGGGGCGTCGTTAATACCGTCTCCCACCATGGCAACCACCTGGCCTGCCTTTTTAAGAGCCTCAATCTGCTTTGCCTTATTTTCGGGCAGCACTTCCGCCATAACACGGCTAATGCCGACACGTTGCGCTATGGCTCTGGCAGTCCGTTCATTATCGCCGGTAATCATCCATACTTCAAGGCCCAGACGAGTAAGCTCGCTCACTGCAGCCGCAGAGGTTTCTTTAATGGTATCCGCCACGGCAAACAGGCCTGCCAGCGTGTTTTCGACAGCCAGCAGCATGACTGTTTTTCCCTGCTGTTCTAGCGCCTCAATTGCCGGTATGTGCAGTTCATACTCCACACCGTTTTCTTCCATTAATTTTCTAGTCCCCACCAGTATTTTCTTACCGGAACTAACAATAACAACCCCATGTCCCGGAACAGCAGTAAACTGTTCCGGCTCACCAGCCGCAATATGCTTCGCTTTTCCATAGGCAACAACAGCCTGAGCCAGCGGATGTTCGGAATTTTTTTCTGCCTGCATCGCAGCAGCAAGCACCGTTTCCTCCGGCATGTCGGACAATACGAGCATATCGGTAACTTCCGGCTGCCCCTTGGTGATGGTTCCCGTCTTATCCAATACAATAGTTGTTAAGCGGTGGGCATGCTCCAGGTGTTCGGCACCTTTGATCAGTATTCCATTTTCAGCCCCTTTTCCCGTTCCGACCATAATCGAGGTAGGGGTGGCCAGACCTAAGGCACAGGGGCAGGCGATGACCAGTACCGCCGTAAAGTTGACCAGCGCCCGTGAAAAATTGCCGGCATCAAGAACAAAATACCATACGGCAAACGTCAGTACCGCAATACCGATTACCGCCGGCACAAAGTATCCGGAGACCACATCGGCAAAACGCTGAATAGGCGCTTTAGAACCCTGGGCTTCTTCCACTATCCTTACAATCTGGGCTAAAGCGGTATCCCTGCCTACTTTTGTCGCCTTAAACTTAAATGCTCCCAGCTTGTTGAGGGTAGCACCGGTGACTTCATCGCCGGTTTTTTTATCAACAGGCAGGCTTTCTCCTGTCAGCATGGATTCATCGACTGCCGATACGCCTTCGATGATCACCCCGTCAACAGGGATTTTTTCACCAGGCCGTACAATGACAATATCACCGGCCAGAACTTCCGCTACCGGAATATCTTTTTCCTGTCCTTCCCGCAACACTCTGGCTGTCTTGGCCTGAAGTCCCATCAATGCCTTAATGGCTTCCGATGTCCGCCCCTTGGCAGCGGCCTCTAACAATTTGCCAAGTATAATCAAGGTAATGAGAATAGCGGAGGTTTCAAAATATAAGTCCGGCGCCTGACGCAGTACATTTACCACACTATAGATATAAGCGGCAGAGGTGCCGAGTGCTACCAGCACATCCATATTGGCACTGCCGTTTTTCAGCGCCAGAAAAGCACTCCGGTAAAACTGCCGGCCGGCAATAAACTGCACCGGTGTGGCCAACCCCCACTGCAGGTAAGGGTTCATTAAAATTCCGGCCAGCATTCCCATACTGCCGGTCATATGCAATACCATGGCCGCCAATAAAGGCAGGGAAAAAATCGCTGCCAGCCAAAGGCGCAGCTTCTGTCTTCTGACTTCGTCCTGCCAGGCCGTTTTTTCCTGATCGCCGTCAGCAGCATGATTGATAATCCGGGCACCATAACCCATCTTGTCAATCTTAGCTTTTATCTCATTGCTGCTGATATCTCCCGGATTAAATTCAACTACCGCCTTCTCCGCAGCCAGATTAACCACCGCACTGTACACACCGGCAAGCCTGTTAAGCCCCTTTTCAATCCTGGCGGAGCAGGCCGCACAACTCATTCCGGTAATATTGAGTTCAATTTTTTCTTTGATAGCCTGATATCCCAAATCCTCAATTTTTTTTACCAATTCCGGCAGGCTAACCTGTGCAGCATCGTAATCAATCGCCGCCTTTTCGGTCGCAAAGTTAACTGCAGCACGGTTTACTCCCGGCAAAGCCGCCAGTCCTCTTTCCACACGGTTGGCACAGGCAGCGCATGACATGCCGCCGATTTTTATCGTGGATACACTTCCCTTGTCCCTGCTGTCCGTCATTTTCTCACCCCTTTCGCCGGCTGTTCTCTGATGAGAACTGCCGGATAAACCCAACTACAATTACTTGGTAAACCTTGCTAATACATCCACCAATTCTTTAACCGATTCCTCGGTCCGGTTCTCCTGTATGGCAGTGACCACACAACTTTTGGTATGGCTTTCCAGTATAATCAGTGCCACTTGGTTAAGGGCCGATCGGGCAGCCATAACCTGTTGTAATACATCTACACAATACCGTTTTTCATCCACCATTTTTTCAATTCCGTTTATTTGACCGCTGATTTTTCTTAGTCTTGTTTTAATATTAGCCTGTTCATGCTCATTTAACATGAAACGCCCTCCTTATATACTATACCCCTGTATAGTATATAATACTTTTTTTAATGATAAACGTCAATAGTATCGATAGTATCTCCCAAAAAACAAAAAAAGAATTTTACCGGAGTAAAACTCTTCATTAATATAAAAGTTATGTCAGCGTAACACACTTTCCCAGCTAAAACCAAAGGCATCATGAAAAAATCGATAACCCAGATTAAGCCCGAATACAATGATGGTTACCCCGCAGACAATATTCACCCTGCGCAGGATTGCCGCCGTCAGTTGACTGCGAAAGCGCACAACCAGCGTTACCAGTCCGAAAAACCAGACAAAAGACGCCCCAACCACTCCCACAAAAAAACATAGGCCGGCAACGGAATCAAGCGAGGCACGGTATCCGCCCAGTAGGAATGTACTATCCAGTAACGCCTGCGGATTTAACCAGGTTACACTAAACGTAAACACAACCGTTCGATAAAAAGATTCTTCCATTTCTACTTCTAATGAACTTGCCGGCGGCAGACGTAAAAGTCCGATACCGATAACCAGAATAAGGATACTGCCCATAAGATAAAAGCCCCATTTTAGCAGTGGAACGGTTTCCAAAACCATGCCTGTTCCCCAAAAAGCCGCCAGCGACAGGGAGATGTCAAATAAAGTAACCAGCAGGGCCACCTGATATGCCCTGCTGAGGTTCGTCCGGAGTGCGGAATTGATTACGTACAAATTCTGCATACCAATCGGTGCCAAATAGGCAATACCCATTAAAAATCCCTGAATAAAATACCCAACCATTCTTCTAACCTCTTATCTCTTTTTTCTTTAATTTTAAAAAGAAAGATAAGATTTGTAACCAGCCATTCCAATTGAAAAATAACCAACCACTTTGCTATACTATGTATAAAACTGCAACAAGAACGGCGGAGGATTTCACATGTTGATTATCGACTGGCATTTGGACAAAACAAAAAAAATCCCCTTGTATCAGCAAGTGATTGAGCAAATAAAAATTAAAATTTCTTCCGGAGATTGGCCGCCCGGCAGTAAAATCCCTTCACAGCGTACCATGTCCGAAATACTGGGAGTCAATCGCAGTACCATCAATACTGCCGTCAACGAACTCATTGCCGACGGCCTGCTGGAAACGTCTGTCGGCAGCGGCACCAAAGTTGCCAATAATTCCTGGTCGCTGCTTGCTTCTTCCACCGCCATGTGGAATCATTTTACCAACCGGGGGCAACAACAGCCCAATCTGGCCACTATTCAAAAAATAAATACCTACGAATTTGACCAAAACATAATCCGTCTGGGTACCGGCGAATTATCACCGGATTTCTATCCCAAAGAGTTCATGGGCTCAGCCCTCCACGCTCTGGCGGAAGAAATCAGCCAGTTGGGTTATGCCGAACCCCTTGGCTTGTATCCGCTCAGAAAAGAACTGTGCCGGTATTTAAAACGCCTGCAGGTTGTTACGGCGCCGGACTGCCTTTTAATCGTTTCGGGAGCCTTACAGGCTTTGCAGCTTATTTCACTGGGGCTGCTTAACCGGACCTCCACCTTATATCTGGAGCGTCCCTCTTATCTTTTTTCCCTCAATCTATTTCAATCAGCCGGAGTCCGCCTGCACGGAATTCCCATGGATGATGAAGGATTATCCCTTGATTCTTTCCGGCCTGCCGGCAACACCTCCCGCTGCCTCTACACCATTCCCTGTTTTCAAAACCCCACCGGCGTCACTATGGCGGCAGAGCGCCGGCAGACCGTCTACAACTGGTGTGCCAAGGAACGCCTGCCCATTATCGAGGATGACGTCTACCGGGAGCTTTGGCTGGATGCTCCTCCGCCCAATCCTATCAAAGCTTTGGACTCCCAGGGCCTGGTTCTGTACATCGGCAGCTTTTCCAAAGCGTTAAGCCCGGGGCTTAGAATCGGCTGGATTGCCGGTCCCAAGCCTGTGATCAGCCGCTTAGCCGATATAAAAAATCAGATTGACTATGGTTCCAGTTCTCTGTCACAATGGGCAGTACACCAGCTGCTCTCCTCCGGTTCCTTCTACCGGCACTTGGAGGACGTGCGCGATAAACTAAAATGGCGCCGGGAAATTTGCCGCAGGGCATTGGAGGAGCATTTTACCGGCCTGGCCACCTGGCAGATGCCCAGCGGCGGTTTTTACGTGTGGCTCAGACTAAACACACCGCTGGCTATGAACGCCTTGTTTCATACGGCACTAAAAAACGGCCTGTTGCTTAATCCGGGGAATTTATACGATAAACAGACCAGCCACTATCTCCGTTTATCTTTTGCCTATGCCGGCGAAACCGATCTTGCCGAAGGCCTGTCCAGGCTCTCGTTTTTACTCAAACATTCTTTCTGATAAAACGTCCCAGTCAGTGGCTAATATTATAATGCACGGACAGGCTGATGACTGCAAAGCGACCGTTTTTGCGCGGGTATCCTAAGACTAACCCGGCAGCTTAAATCTTTAGATTACTCCAGCTTCCAACATTCCCAGCATTTCATCGACCAGTTTCTCATAACCATACGTAAGCACTGAAATTTCTGAGGGAGTAATATTATCTAAATGAACTCCGGCAATAACACAGACCGGATTTTTTGTTTTCCGGGCAATCCGGTGAGCTACCGGCAGGGCAATCACATCATCTTTATGACCAAGCCGGTTGATTAATGAACAGGAAGCCCGCTCATGGGCATGGTCATACTCACCAACCGCCACAGCACCAATATGTTCCGCCTCGTTGAAAATACGCACAACCAGCCCGGTTCCCATCCGGTCGCAGATTAATGTTACTTTTGTCCGTCCGCTGCCTTTCGTCAGTTCAATCGTCTTCATTCCACTACCTCCCACCGCACTTTATGCATTGCTATATCCTATTCTACCTGCCGGCGTTCGAACCCTGCCAAGCAACGGAACTGTATCAGAAATTGAACCGGGGGTAAAATAGGTACGTAATCACTTGGAAAAGAGGTATGAAAAATGAATCAAAAAAACACCCAGCCGTCCTTTCCTCCCCAGCACCAAAACCAACAGCCGGGTATTGAATCTCAAATGAATCCGCGACCGGTTTTTACCGGTAGCAATTATCTCCCGGCTAATAAACTCGCCAATAAAACCGCCTTAATCAGCGGCGGTGACAGCGGTATTGGGAGGGCAGTAGCCCTGGCTTTTGCCAAAGAGGGCGCCGACGTTGCCATTGCCTACCTAAATGAACATGACGATGCGGCCGAAACGAAAAAATTAATCGAAGAGACCGGCAGGCGCTGCCTAAGCATTGCCGGCGACATCGGCAACGAAGCCTTTTGCCGGCAAGTAGTCTCGCAAACCGTTAAGGAGTTTGGACAGCTCGACATACTGGTAAATAACGCTGCTGAACAACACGTACAAACCAGTTTGCAGAACATTACTGCGGCTCAGCTAGAAAGGACGTTCCGCACCAACATATTTTCTTGCTTTTATCTGAGTAAAGTGGCCCTTCCTCATCTCAAAAACGGCAGTGTTATTATCAACACTGCCTCCGTTACCGCCTATGAGGGAAACGAACAGTTAATCGATTATTCCGCAACCAAGGGCGCTATTGTAGCTTTTACCCGCTCTCTGTCACTTTCACTGCTTCCACAGGGCATCCGCGTTAATGGTGTAGCGCCCGGTCCTATTTGGACACCACTTATTCCGGCTTCTTTTTCCGAACAGAAGGTGACCCAGTTTGGGCAAAATACCCCTATGAATCGGGCAGGCCAGCCGGCAGAAGTAGCTCCTTGTTACGTATTCTTAGCCTCCGCAGACTCGGCCTATATGTCCGGTCAGATTCTTCACGTTAACGGAGGAACCGTTGTAAACGGTTAACAACTGTAGAGGGATGCCCCAAAAGGTTGAATGCCTTTTGAGGCATCCCTTTCCTATGGATTGAAAAACTGCATGTTTTCATAAGACTTAAAAAACAGCCGGCTTATTAAAAATCCATAATCGTTTCCTTAGAACAAAGGGATTTTTTACGTAAGCCGAAGTATATAAAACTGTTGTTAAAAACGAATTATACTGCACTTCATGCCGATAATGACACATAATTGCCAATAAAATCCTAAGAAAAAGTAAATCTTATCGTAAAAATGATTGATTTTGACGCACAATCCGGTTATCATAGAAACAAAAGTTAGCACTCATGAAGCTTGAGTGCTAACAATATTGTTTGCTTATAAATGACTTAAGAAAAAGGAGAGTCTAACCTATGACCCAAGAGGCTACTATGAAGAAAACGCGGGAATTTCAGGCGGAAACCAAACAATTGCTTGATTTGATGGTGCATTCTATCTATACCAACCGGGAAATCTTTTTAAGAGAATTAATTTCCAATGCATCTGATGCGATCGATAAGGTTCGCTTTAACTCGCTTACTAACCATGATTTGCTGGAAGGCGATGATCAATTTGAAATTTTTCTCATTCCTGATGAAAACAGCCGCACACTAACAATCTCCGATAACGGCATGGGCATGACCTATGATGAAGTTATTGAAAATATCGGGACTATCGCCAAATCCGGAACAAGGGCATTTTTAGAGAAGCTGAAAGAAAGAGAAACCAGCACGGATCAAGAATTAATCGGTCAGTTCGGTGTAGGGTTCTATTCAGCCTTCATGGTTGCCGAAAAGGTGACCTTAATCACCCGGGCACCCGGACAGGCTAAAGGGGTTAAGTGGAAATCAACCGGAGACGGTACTTATACGATTGAAGAAATTGAAAAAGAAAAACGCGGCACTACCATTGTCCTTGCCCTAAAGGAAGAATTCCGTTCTGCCGAACACGGAGAAGAGAACTTTTTAAACCGTTATACCCTTCAATCACTGATTAAAAAATATTCCGATTATATCCGCTACCCTATTCGCATGAATTTTATTAGCGAAGAAAAACCTAAGGATGCTGAAGGTAAAATTATTGAAGATGCGCCGGCTAAGCAAACAGTTGAAGTCCGTACGCTGAATTCCATGACTCCGTTATGGGTCAAAAATAAAAATGAAATAACCAAAGAAGAGTACTTCTCTTTCTACAAAGATCTCTTTCATGACTGGGAAGATCCTCTGGAAATTATTCATTCCAAGGCAGAAGGCACCGTCGAATACACCACTCTGTTATTTCTCCCTTCCCGCGCTCCCTTTGATTTTTATGACCGCGACACTACAGCAGGTATCCGCCTTTACTCTAAACATATTTTTATTATGGATAAATGCCGGGAAATACTTCCTGAGTATCTGAAATTTGTCCGTGGCTTAGTGGATTCTCCTGATTTCTCGCTCAATATTTCCCGTGAATTGCTGCAACACAGCAAACAACTGAAATTAATTGGCAAGAACCTGGAAAAAAGCATATTGAAAACACTGGAGAACCTGTTGACCAAAGATCGTCCGAAATATGAAACCTTCTGGAAAGAATTTGGCCAAGCCCTTAAGATCGGCATTTATTCCGACTATCAAAGCCGTGATAAATTAAAAGGGTTGCTGCTTTTTCCTTCATCACAATCCCCTGATGGGTTAACTTCCCTGGAAGAATACACCGGCCGGATGCCGGAAAAGCAAAAAGTAATTTATTATGCTGCCGGTAAGGACCGCGCTTCTGTAGAGCGGCTGCCGCAAATGGAACTGCTTAAAGAAAAAGGCATTGAGGTATTGTATTTATTGGATCGGGTCGATGAATTTGCCATTGACGCTCTGCAGGAATTCAAAGAAAAGAAATTCCAATCCATCAGCCGGGGCGACCTGCAGCTGGATGATTTCGAATCAGAGACTGAGAAACAAGACGCCGAAAACCTTGCCAAAGACAATGAAAGCCTGGTAAAAGCGGTAAAAGACCGGTTGGGCGACAAAATTGCCGAGGTTAAAATCAGCAGCCGTTTAAAAACAAGTGCAGTTTGCCTGGTCAGCGACGACAATGGCATTAGTCTTTCCATGGAACATATTTTAACAGAAATGAACAGGGCTTCATTTAAAGCCAAACGCATACTGGAATTGAACCCGCATCACGAAGTTTTTGCCGCATTGAAAAAACTGCATGAAACCGCGCCGGATTCCGACGCCTTCACTGATTATTGCGATTTATTATATACGCAGGCCTTGTTAATTGAAGGATTACCGCCGGAGGATCCCATCGCATTTGCCAACAAAGTGGCCAAACTAATGGCCGGCAACGAAAAAAATTAAGCAAAAGGAAGTGTCTCGGAATACGTAAAAACCGTAGACACTTCCTTTATATTTGGGCTACGGCGGACATAGGAATCTCCTTATATACCCGCTATCTATTTTTCAACGGGAAAAAATACCATTTCAGCCGTCTGCCTAGGGTTGGAAAACCGCCGGATTATAATAAATCCGGTTTCGGCGCTCCAATGAAATAGCCTTGTACCTCATCCAGACCGATTTTCTGTGCAGTGGAAAAAATAGCTTCTGAACTGACAAACTCCGCAATCACTTTAATATTAAGCTTGCGGGCAAGGTACACAATACTTTCCACAATCGCCAAAACTGAAGGATTCGTAGCAATCTCCTTAATCAACGACCCATCCAGTTTGATATAATCGGTATCCATGGTCAAAATATGCGCAAAATTTGAATAACCGCTGCCAAAATCATCAATCGCAATTTTAGCACGATACGCTTTCACACTTTGAATAAACGAAGCCAGTTCCCGGATATCTTCAAACTCTTCCGATTCAACAAATTCAAAAGTCACGCGTTCCGCCAGTCCGGATCCCTGTAACAACTGCATGATTAAGGCAGTTACTTGCCCATCGGATATGTCGGCTGCGCTGAGGTTAATAGAAAATTCCACATCCTTGTCCGCAAAAAAAGCAAATGATTTTTTCAGGACAACCTCGGTTAAACGCGGATAAATTTTTGTCTTTTTAATAATAGGCAAAAAACAGCCCGGCGCAATGATTTCCCCCGTCCGGGAAACCATGCGCATCAAAGCTTCATATTTCGTTACCTTACCGGTATTTAAATCCATAATAGGCTGATAATAAAGTGTAATTCGATCCTCCTGAACAGCCTCCTGAACTTCCTTGACCCAATGCAAATTATCATAATGACTGTTCTTTATCGGCAGTTCATCACGATACATTTGCACGCGAAAATTACATTGCCGTGCGTACCGCAAAGCCATTTGCGCCTTTTCCATCGGCTTATCTGCCGTCATCGCTATACCGAAGGTTGCAAAAAGGTGGTGCTCCTGTCCATGAATTTCAAATCCGGTTTTCTCAAGCTCTTCATAAATGGCAAGGATTCGCTTTTGACAATCCTCTTCCTCCAAACCATCGGCCAGTAGCGCATACTCATCACCGGATAGCCGGTACACACTGTATCCGTAAGGCAGCGCCTCCCGCACAACGCATTGTGCAAAATCCTTCAGTACCTGATCTCCCGCCTGATAACCATAGAATTCGTTAATTGCCCGGAAGTTTTCAATATTAATAATGACCACACATGGTTTTTTGAGGTGGCGCAAATCCTGCAGCAGCCGGAAACGATTGGGCATGGAGGTTAAATAGTCCGTATACACCATATCTTCCAGCTTGTTATTTTTCTCCTTTAAAGTCTTTAATAGTTCTTTATGGTCCAAAAAAGAAAAAATCTGCCGGATACTCATCAGAATCACACAGCATAACACGCCTATCGCCAAGCTGTTAATCTCATCCAGTTCAGTAAACAGCAGGAGCAGGGAGATAACTACCAATGAATACGTTACAAATAGTTGAAGATCATAAGATTGCAGCTTGCCTGCCAGTGTAGGCTTCTTATGGTGTTTTACAATATCTTCCCGGTGAAGAATGCCGGACAAAGCAAGCACCAACTTGCCAATCCCCCATAATGCATGAAACCAGACATCAGGGTAAACGATTCCCTGCAATTTTTGATATAAGTAAGCCGTATCCGCAATAAAAAATAAACTCCAGCAAAGGATCAACAGATTTAGCACAGACTGGCCAAACCACTGCGAACGGGAGTAAAATTTGATAATGCCGCACAATAACCCGAAATCCAATACCGGGTAGATCGAATAGTACCTGTAGATAACAACTTCCACAGCAGAATCAAAAACAAAATGATTGCCTACATACCGCCAGGTTATACTAAATAGGACAATCATAAAGAGTATGATATCAAATATTAATTTGAAACAGTTATAAGCCCCTCTTTGTCGCCATACGATGGAAATAAATGCGGAAAGGATGAAAATCGGATAAAGCACGTAAAAGAAATCATCCCACCCCAAAAAAGAAGACTGAACATCCAGAATAAACCGGTAATATCCGCTTATCGTTTTGGCAGCAGCTAGGGAAAGAATGCCAAAAAACAAGAAAAGCCAAAATAGCTTTCCTGAACTGGTTTCCTTATACGTGCGAAATAAGAAATATAAAGTAATTAACGAACTGCTTACTGCCAAAGCAACACTTCCTAAAGCTCTGGTCCAGTCATCATCCTGCCAAAAAAAATCCCAAAAGATAAATAAAGTAATATAAAGAAAGATAAGTATTAGTAAAGTTTGCTTTTCTTTCATACTTTTTATAAAAGATTTCATTCCCTGGTACTCACTTTCTTTCTATATTGATGATCGGTTGCTACACGGTATACACAAAATAAAAAACCAGGACTCCACAGCGCCTGGCCTAAACAGTTTTATGTAAAAAACAGGCAACCTGGCAATCATAGATGCAGTTGCATCCTTAGACCCATGGCTTTGTGTCCTTACCTTTCGATAAGTTTACCCCAATATTCAATTACCGTATATACTACTCTATTACATATATTACATATTCTCCCTAATTTCGTCAATAAATACTTCTTATTTCCTCAAAATAAAACGATAAGCCATTCCCGAAGGAATGACTTAAAAAAGTACTATTTTTGCTGTAGTTGAGATTCATATTCGGATTGTAAGGCGTCTAAAATGGCAGGCAATTCTATCAGCAGCTGAGCTAATTCATCCGGCGTCATATTAGCATCTTCCATCATCCGCTATGTGTCCCCCTTTTCTTTTTTGTTTATATCGTAATATAAAGGACACCGTATGATGTTAAGATCCTGTTAGCTGTCTGTAAAACCTTTTTTATTTTAAAATATAGCGGCGAATACCATAGGCAACTCCGTCCTCATCATTAGAGAGTGTTACATATTTGGCAGCCTGCTTGGCAACTTCCTCTCCATTTTCCATGGCAATCGGCAAAGCGGCAAACTGAAACATACTGACATCGTTATAGTTATCTCCAAATACCGCCGTCTTCGTCAGATCAATCCCCTGGGTTTCCGCCAGAAACCGCAGAGCCTCTCCTTTTGATACTCCGTTGGACATAATATCGACGGAACCGCGCATCGACGACACCAAATATAACTGCCCTTCCCGGCTATAGGTTTTCTCTAAATTTTTCACTGCAGCCTGATCAACATCCCAAACAAAAAACTTCATAATGGTATCCGGAAGCTCTTCCGCTTTCCTGATCTCAGTCAACGGCACACGAAATTCCGGCAGTGCTTGTTCGTTAAAATCATGGTAAAGCTGCGCCCGCCTGCTGCCATAATTATAATAAATATGATCATGGGAGTACATAAGGGCATCTATCTGATTGGCAAGGAAACCCTTCGCCAAAGCGTGAATCAACTCTTTATGAATCGTTTTACTGAACAATGTTTTCCCTGAACCTGCATGCTGAATCATTCCGCCATTACAACAAATAACCGGACCTTTGATTTTCAGACTGGCAGTCAATTCCCTGATAAAGAGCGGACTTCGGCCTGTGGACAAAATCAGGTCAATCCCGGCCTGCCTCATGTCCTCAATCGCCTGAATCGTTTTCTTGGTTAAACGCCGTTGGGAGTCAATCAACGTACCATCCACATCACAAACGCACCATTTAATCTCCATGTTATCCCGCCTTTCACCAATACCCGTGTGGACTACTCTTCATAGTATACAGTACTGTATACTATGGCAATCTCCTTCTTTTCATTCTATGATAAAAACGCAAGTTCTCCAGAGAACTTGCGTTTTTATCATAGAACACTATTTTAATTGAAAAACTATACAGGCAGGCACCCCTGTTTTATTCACTAATATCCAAAATATACGCCGGATTATCCTCTTGTATATCTGCCGTTGTTGTTTGAGCAGGCTGTCCAAGCTCTACCCTGTAGGCAGGTCCGGTCCCCCGGCTTACCGCTGTCGACTGCACAGCATTTTGCGGCGTACCGCTTACGCTTTGTGATTGCGACTGTTGTTGAATCTGCAACTCAATCTGCTGTACCTGCATTTTCAAACTGGCTATAGTTTTCTGATTGGCTACCGCATCTTCTGTTTCCAGTTCCTTAATCTGTTTTTCCAGTTTTTCTTTCTGCTTTTCCAACGACGCAGTACCGGAAGAAGCAGCACTACCAGTAGATTGGCTTTGTTGACTTGAAGCAATTGCCATACCCATAGCAATACACCTCCAAAAACTGCCTATTATATATATAATATCAGGAATTTACTGGGATTGCAAATGCAAATCTTCTGAAAGTCCTAATCGACTGCTTTTAATTTGGCAAAACTATTGTTATAATGTAATTTAAACTTAACTTTAAAGGAGTTGGCACTTCAATTGGAAGGTGACCCATCTATAGGTTTGGAAATTTTCATCATATTTGTTCTGATTATCGCCAACGGCATTTTTGCTATGACGGAAATCGCCATCGTTTCATCCCGTAAGGCACGTCTAGAGAAACAGGCTTTGGAAGGAAGCGCCAGGGCAAAAACCGCATTAGAATTAGCCAATGATCCCACCCAGCTTTTATCGACCGTCCAGATCGGCATCAGCATCATTGGGGTAGTCACAGGCGCCTACGGCGGCGCAACTCTGGCACAGCCACTGGCCGTTTTTCTTAAACCGGTCCCCCTTATTGGCGAGTATAGCGTTGCCGTCAGCATGGTAATTGTAGTTGCTTCGATTACTTATATATCGTTAATTGTCGGCGAATTGGTTCCTAAAAAAATAGCTTTAAACAATCCGGAACGTGTTGCCGCGTGGATCGCAATCCCTATGAATATTTTCTCCAAAATGTTCCTGCCGCTGGTCCGGCTGCTAAGTTATTCTACCGAATTCGCTCTCAAAATGTTAAACATCAAAGAACCTGTGGACTCCGGTGTCACGGAGGAAGAAATTAAACTGATGATTGCTGAGGGGACCGCCGTGGGAACCTTCGAAGAAACAGAGAGAGATATTGTAGACAGGGTTTTCCGCCTGGGTGATATGCGGGTATCGGCACTGATGACCCCCAGAACACAAATTGACTGGATTGATCTGGAAGATATTGATGAACAAATCTGGAGCGACATTATGGAAAGCCACCATTCCCGTTTACCTGTAGCCAAAGGAAGCCTGGACGATATCGTCGGTGTTATTTACGCCAAAGATATCCTGGCCATGCGCAATCAGTCCACACTGCCTATAGCCGAAAATACACGGGAGCCACTGTTTGTCCCCCGCAGTCTTCGCGCCTTTAAATTATTAGAACAATTCCAGCAAACCGGGACGCATATCGCCCTGGTTATGGATGAATTTGGCGGCATGATCGGCTTGGTGACTCTATACGACATACTGGAGCACCTTGTGGGCGAATTACCACAGGAAGAAGAGGATGAACAGGAAATCGTACAGCGGGATGATGATTCCTGGTTACTGGATGGGCTGCTGTCCATTGATGAATTTAAAGAATTATTTGATCTCGGTGAAATGCCCGGCGAGGACAAAGATCATTACCAGACTCTTGGCGGATTTATCATCTCTTATCTGGGCAGCATGCCTAAAACCGGGGATACTTTCGAATGGAATTATTTAAAATTTGAAATTGTGGATATGGACAGATTAAGAATCGATAAGGTAATTGTCACTAAGCTAACTCTCCCTGACGGTTAGCAGTCTTTGATACGGAGCCAAAGCCGCCAAAGCAGGTTCTATAAAAACACTTTTCAGGCCAAAAGAGAATGCTGTTAATTCCTGCGCTCTTTTAGTCTTTATTTCTATCCGTCTATTTTGTCGGATTCAAGCAAGCCTTCTTCTGCCAACAATTGTAATTTGATTTCTTTCTTTTCCATACCTCTGGCAATACGCTGCAGTGATCTGGAAATATTATAAAGCAGGTATACAACGCCAATTGCCAGCAAAGTGTGAAACACACTAAAGAAAACAAATCCTAACGGAACATGATTATGCATACTACCACTCCTCTTATGATCATATCCCTGATTATGGTACAAATATATGGCAAAACTATGACAAGATATCAAATAAATAAAAACCGTTTACCCTAGGGTAAGCGGTTTTTATTTATTTGATATCTTAACCTTAATTTCTTTACCACAGCTGGAGCATTTTCCAATACCATGTTCAAAAATAACCTGACCTCTGCACGGCAAATGAATAAGCATACATTACACCTCCCTTCAACAGCATGTTACTATAAACCTTTTTTATTATACCACTTTTCCTGCCTTCATGGCAAAACAAATCAGCTTACCTGACAATGGCCACCGGGGTCCCAACGGGTACAATTCGTGCCAGATTCAGGACATGACTATTGTGCATACGGATACAGCCATGTGAAACATAGTGACCGATTGAAGAAGGATTGTTTGTCCCATGTATGCCGTAATGCGCAACACTAAGTCCCAGCCACATCGCACCGAAAGGTCCGCCCGGATTAGGATTTTTGGTAACAATCCTATAAGTTCCGGTCGGAGTCGGTGTGACCATTTTTCCTACGCCGACCGGATATGTGGCAACACTCTGCCCGTTTCGATATAATGACAAGCGTCTTGTCGTTAAGTTCACAGTAATAGAATAAGCCATATTTTCACCTCTGCTTCATCTTATGCAGCACAAGTAAAAAAAGCCCTCCGGAAAGCTTCTCCTTTGACGGACAAATCAGCGACTAATATCATATGATATAGCGAAATACAAGTCAAATCTATTGATAGGAGATGGTTATTTATGGGCTTTGGATTTGGCGGCGGCTGCGGACGCGGCAGTTGGTTCATCATTATCATCATTATTATATTGCTTCTTCTGTTTTGCTGCTTTGACAACAACGATTGCAATTCGACTTGTTAAATTAACCTGCCGGAAATGTTATCGCGAAAACAGCCACATGCTTGCGGCTGTTTTTTTTTACCGGATAAACACTATTGACTTTTTTTCTATTACTATATTATTGTAGAGGCAAATCACATCATAATTAAGGAGACTACCAAGGGTGAATAAGAGCATTTTAATTGTTGACGATGAGCAGCGTATGCGAAAACTGGTATCGGATTTTCTGAGCCGTGAAGGCTATACTATTCTTGAGGCTGCTGACGGCAAAGCGGCGCTGCAGGTATTGGAACAGGAAACAGTGGATCTGGTTATTCTGGATGTCATGATGCCCGAACATGATGGCTGGACGGTTTGCCGTGAAATCAGAAAAGATAATAATATCCCTGTCATTATGCTTACTGCCCGAAGTGAAGAAGTTGACCAGTTGTTTGCTTTTGAAATCGGGGCCGACGAGTATATTACCAAACCTTTCAGTCCCAAAATTTTAACCGCACGGGTTAATTCCATTTTCCGCCGGATAGAACGGGAAAAGACCGTTTCTTATAACGGACTGGCTATTGACGCCGCTGCCCGCCAGGTATCCCTGGACGGGCAGATTCTTGATTTAAGTCCCAAGGAATATGAATTGCTGGTTTATCTGACTGAAAATCAAGGGAAAGCACTTAGCCGCCAGCAAATCCTCAATCATGTCTGGAGTTATGAATACTTTGGCGATCTCCGGACGGTCGACACGCATATCAATCGCCTCCGGACAAAATTAGGGGATAAAAATTCTGCCATCCAAACCATCAGAGGTTACGGCTACCGTTTTGAGGCCGAAAAATGAAACTTTCTATCAGAACAAGATTATTTACCAATCTAACCGCATTATTGCTTTTTTTCGTTTTTCTCTCCCTTTGTCTGACTTTGCTTGGACTGGAAAAGTATTATTTCTGGCAAAAGAAAAACGTCCTGGTAACTGCCGGTGAAACAATTGACAGTGTATATCTCGGAAACCCCGAAGATCTTTCGCTTGATTTAGAACGTCTGGGAAACACACTGGGTGCTCGTATCATCATCTCCAGGGACGGTTATGTGAAATACAGTTCCTTTGGGCGCATCATTAATGAAAAATTTCATGAACTGCCGCCAGCTCCGCCTTCTAATGCAGTCAGTGCCGTCCCTCAGCCCCCCAGGCCGCTGTCTATTTCCAAGGAAAGAGAGTCCTTTGACAGCCGTACGGTCCTGGAAGTTCAGCAAGACCAGGTGCTAAAGATTGATTTTTTAACAATGGAACGGCAATTAAATAACGGCGACACTCTCCTTATCCACCAACCGCTGGCACCCATGCAGGAAAGTGCCACTGTAGCTGCACAGTTTCTTGGCATTACCGGTATTCTGGCACTGCTGCTTGGCTCGGTCTGGACATTTCTTTTTGCCAAAAAGTTTACAGCTCCGATATTGGAACTCAATCGCATTGCTCAAAGCATGAGCAAACTTAATTTTTCTCAAAAGTGCACCATAAACCGCAGTGATGAAATCGGCGAACTCGGCAGCAGCATAAACCAGCTGTCCACCCAGTTGGATACCGCCATATCCGAACTGTACCAGAAAAATTTACAGCTGATGGCCGATGTGGAAAAAGAACGTAAACTCGACAAAATGCGCAAAGACTTTGTTTCCAGCGTTTCCCATGAATTAAAAACACCGCTGGCATTGATCTTAGGCTATGCGGAGGGACTGAAAGAAAATGTCGCCAAGGATGAAGACAGCAGGAATTTTTACTCTTCGGTCATTATTGACGAAGCCGGAAAAATGGATAAACTGGTAAAAGATCTGCTAAATCTTTCTCAGATTGAATCCGGCTTCTTTCCATTAACGCAAACAGACTTTGATCTCTCAGCACTCCTGAACGACTTCGCCTCTAAATATCAAACACTTTTCCAAGAAAAAAACATTACGCTGGAAATGAACCTACCGGACAGCCGAATTGTACATGGTGATTCCTTACGAATCGAACAAGTTCTCACGAATCTCCTCACTAATGCCATTGATCATACGGACGCAAACAAACAAGTCAAAATATCCATTCAGGATGTAGACGATAAAGTCAGAATTTTTGTCTTCAACTCCGGCAAACCCATTCCTGAGGAAAGTTTCGATAAACTTTGGACAAGTTTTTACAAAGTTGATAAATCCCGCTCCAGAGAGCATGGCGGCTATGGACTGGGCCTTTCTATCGTTCGTGCCATCCAAGAACTTCATGGTAACCGTTATGGTGTCCAAAATACGCCGGAAGGTGTTTCTTTCTGGTTTGAAGTAAATAAAACAGCACCATAATTACACAAGATTGTAACATTTTTGTAACATTTCTCCTGCATAATAAGACTAAAGCGAGAGATTACCATATAAAGGAGAATCCATTATGAACCTATCAACAAGAAAGAAACTAGTCAGCGGTCTGATCATCGGTTGTCTGGCTCTTTCTCTTGGAAGTCTGGCTTTTGCCGATGAAATGAAGACCTGTCCACCGCCCCAAGCGGAGAATGAGGCAACTTGCCGGGCCTCTAATCACCCCGGAGGGGAAAAACAGCTGTCGGACAGTTTAACCAAATTAGTGACAGAAGGAACCATTACTCAAGAGCAAGCCGACAAAATACAGACTTTCTTTAAAGAAAAAGCTGCCGAACGTCAGGCTGCCTTTGAAAAAATGAAAAAGATGACGCCCGAACAACGTCAGGCATATCTTAAAAAGAAATCGCCCCGGCATTCCGACCTGATTAATGATCTGAAAAGCGCGGCCGGCCTTTCACAGGAACAGGCGCAAGTAGTTGCTGAAACCCTGCGTCCGCCGCGGCCATTTCCGCCCCAGGAACGTCTCCAGCAAATCGATACTACCCTGGCCCAGCTGGTACAGCAGGGAACCATTACTCAGGAGCAGGCCGATGAGCTGGTACAATTCTTTAAAGAAAAAGCTGCCGAACATAAAGCGGAATTTGAAAAAACCAGGGACATGACCCCGGAAGAACGGCAGGCGTTCCTCAAGGGAAAAATGCCGCAGCAGCCTGACTTCATCAACGATCTGAAAAACGCGGCCGGCCTTTCCGATAAACAGGTTAGAGCAGTAGCCGCTGCGCTTCACCCGCCACACGGGCCGCATCATGCGGACTGCAACCGCCCGGCTGGAAATCAATAAGTAAAAACTTCAATCTTAGCTAAAATATAAAAGGTGGCATATACTATGAAAAAACCATTACAAAAAGTTATTGTATTTTCCCTGCTTGGCCTGTTTCAATTAGGGCTTGCCGCTTCTGCGGCGGAAGCTTCCCCGCTTCATCTGACAAATCGCTTGGATCAGCAGCAGTCTTATCAGGCCGCTCCCCAGGGAACGAATCAGCAGGAACGGGAGCGTCTGGAAAACGAACGTCATCAACGTGAAATGAAACGGCGACCTAACGAGAGCGACAGGGAATGGGAAAAACGTCAGAAACAAGAGATTCAGCGTCATCAAGATGAACTGCGCCAAATAGGGGCTGCGAGATAAACAATGAAGTGAACTCCTGAGGGGAAAGCCAGCAGGAGTTCACTTTGTTTTCATTTGAAGTTCAAGGCAATTGCCTTTTAACGGAAAATATTGATTCTTCCTCAACTGCCAGGTTATTGTATTTTTCTTTATAATGTTTTTTATTATTAATAATCTGCCATAATTGATCCAGGAACAGATCGGCTTCCTGGATGGTATTATATAATCCCAGGCTGATTCTTACTAAACCCGGGACGGTCTTTTCATGATGCTTATGGTAGTACTCTATATCCTGTTTACTGAAACCGAGCAATTTCTCCACATAAGGGTGGGCACAAAAAAGACCGCTCCGCACCGCAATCCCCGCTTCATAGGACAGCATTTTAGCCAGCAGACGGTGCTCAATGCCTTCAACACGAATTGATATAATACTTACCCTGTCTTCGTCCGGTGAGGAATGGCAATATAAACTGACGCCCGGCATACAGGCTAACCCGGCAATTAAATAATCAATCACTGTTTTTTCATATTGATAAATGACCTCGATACCGATCTGCTGTATGATGCGGATGGCCGTCAGCAGGGCCAGCACCCCCAGCGGATTGGGAGTACCCGCTTCCTCTTTGTAGGGAGAGTCATCCCAGTCAACAAATTCTCGCGAAACCAGCTTTACCGCACCTCCCCCTTTAAGCATCGGTTCATACCCGTCAAACGTATCACGCGGTCCGATCAGCACCCCTGTCCCAAAGGGAGCATACATCTTATGTGCCGAAAAAACAAGATAGTCAATATGTTCTTTACTGCTGTGGGGCTTCATGTCAATGGCACTATGCGGCACCAATTGCGCACCGTCTACTAAAATCCGGGCTCCATAGTGATGGGCCAGTCCGGCTATCTTGTGTACCGGAGGGATAAAGCCGGTAACGTTGGAAGCTCCGGTTACGGCAACCAGTTTAACTTTACCGCCATATCGTTCCAATTTACACGCTAAATCTTCCAGTGATAACTCCCCGGCCTGGTTTATTTTCACATAATCCAGTTTGAATTTATTTCTCCAGGGAAGATCATTGGCCAAATGTTCCATTTCACTGGAAAGAATCACTGCCTGCCCTTCCTGTTGTTGCAATATGTAGGATAACAAATTGATGGCTTCTGTTGTACCTTTGGTATAGATAACCAAATCACGTTTTGCATCAGCATGAACAAATTGTTTAATTTGTTCCCGCCCTTCTTCATACATGTCAGAAGTCACAACCGACTTATATCCAGTTCCCCGGTGAACGGATGAATACCATGGAGAAAAATCCTGAATTTCCTTGATTACAGCATGGAAAGGTGGCGTGGTTGCCGCATTATCAAAATTAATGGAAGTAACATAGTCTCCATTCAGTAAAGGTACTTTCACATTGACTCCGGCAATCAACCGCCTGAAATGAGCTGTTAATCCATCCTTTGCCATCTTGATCCCTCATTACCGTTTATTTTATCAAAAAGCCTTTCCTTACACTGTATTCATTACAAATTATATTGGTTACATTGACGAACTACAATTGCAGAGTAACAAGAAGAAGAGAAGAACGCTGCTTTTTCAGAGCCCTTTCTTCTCTTCTTGTCTTTATTGGAAAATCACTTCCTTGTCCCCCTCGTTACGGATAAAAGCTAAGTTCCGGGAACATGGCGGCAAAAGAGGTGGGTAATACCAGTTCCGGGAAAAAAATAATTTGAACACGGGGATGATTACCGTAGAACATACGCACCGGATAAGGCCGGTGACAATAAGGGCAAATCCAGTCAGCTCTATTTCGGACGGATAAATTTATTCGCATCGAAAGCATCTCCCACTTTTTATTATATCTTATGTAAATCAAGTGGTTTTTGCTAACTTTCAATAGTTTAAAGACTGAATAGCAATGCCCTGCTTTGGCAACACTAGAACTGCTTACCTGTATTTGCTTTTTATCCCACCACAAGAGGAGCGTTGATACTCATGCCAAATTACCGGGTCATTCTTGACGGCACGGATACGGGTAAAATTATCGTAGCCGGCAGTTATGAAGACGCATATTTTGATGCGGCCAGCACACTTGCACTGACATACCAAAACAACCTGGTCCTGGAAGAAATAGCAGGTGACAAATTGCTCCCCTGATAAAACTACTGTCGGCAGGAGGTGAAAAAGAATGGGCGGAAAGACATATGATCAGTTTAAAAGCCGTCAGAATGCCAAAGCAAAAAACCAAACCGGAACAACAGCTAAAAATAGCACCAATGATGAAAAACGCAATCAAAAAGAGGAATAATCCGGGTGGCAGCTGCCACCTTTTTTTGTGAATACATAATCGTTCTGTCCTTACCTTTCCTCGCATACCTATGGTACCGGGGGAGTAAATTTGATGGTGGAGCTCTTCTGCAACATATTGCTATTGATGATCATTCCGTTAGCAACCATAGCGCTCATTTGGTTTTTATGCCGGATAAATTAATACCAATAAAGCCATGATTTATGTATAAATCGTGGCTTTATTGGTAAAACTTACATTGTAGTTGCATACTTCTTCTCTCCCAAGAGCGAAAGCCGCCTGTCACCCGCAGTCGGCTTTCGCTCTTTTTTATAACAAAAATAGTAAAAGTTAATATATACCGTGTATATTTGCATAGCGTCCGCATATACTACATATTGTGGGATATTATATGCAAAAACAGGAGGGATCGCGATGAAAAGACTGATAAACGGTGTATTTTCCAGCGTCTCCGAAGCCGAACTGGTTCTGCATAATATAAAAAAGGAAACAAAATTAAATGAAGATCCGGCAATCACCGAATCACAAAATGTATATAACGAAGAAGATTTTCCCTCCCAAACGTAATAACAGCAGCTGCAATGCAGCCGCTGTTATATGTTCCCCCTAAACAGGTAGTTCCTCATATTTCGAAATAATGCTGTGCACAATTCCGTATTCCCTTGCTTCCCCGGCATCAAGCCAGAAATTTCGCAACGTATCTTTTTCCACCTTGGCCAGCGGCTGGCCGGTACTTTCACTAATCAGCTTATTAATCCGGCTGCGTACTTTAACGATTTCCTCCGCTTCAATCCGGATGTCGGTAGCCTGGCCACGCACACCGCCAAGGGGCTGATGAATCATGTACCGGGTATTAGGCAGGGAGTAACGGTCTTCTCTGGCGGCAGCCAGGTAAATCGTAATGCCGGCACTGGCCACCCAGCCTGTTCCAATAACCAAGACCCTTGGTTTTACAAACTGAATCATATCATGAATGGTATCGCCTGCTTCCACATGCCCGCCTTGGCTATTGATATACAATTTGATCGGCTCATCGCCCATTTCCTGCAGAACCAGCAGCTGGGCTGCTACCTTTTCAGCCAAAGTTTGGGTAATCTCGCCGGACACGATAATAGAACGTGTCTTCATTAATTTTTCCTGCATTTTTTCTGAACGTTTTTTTTCCACCTGTTCCATAGACCTTCTCCTTCCGGTTTCCGTTTGATCAACAACGTTCTCAGCAAACAGTATAAATAATTCTTTATCCACCTCCCTGCCTCCTGCAAAAAAACAGCCAACGGCTATTGCCGTTAGCTGTTTTTATAAAAATAATTTATTTTTTTCTTATATATGAAACTGGGCTACGACTGCTCTAAGTTCTTCTGCCATTGTAGCTAATGCCTGACTGGAAGCGGCAATTTCTTCTATAGAAGCCGACTGTTCTTCGGAAGATGACAAAACCGTTTGCGTCTGGCCGGCAGACTGCTTGCTCAACTGATCAATCTCATTGACAGAAAGCACTATCTGTTGGCTGTTATCCGCCGTTTGCTGCAAGGCAGTAGAAATATCCTGCATTTGATTATGGATGTTCTGAACCAGCTCGGTAATATCCTTAAAAGCCAGACCGGCGGCATTGACCACTTCCGAACCGCTCTGCACCAGACGCGGCCCTTCGTTCATTACCGCAACGGCCCGGTCGGTTTCTTCCTGAATTTCGCCAATCAGTCCGGCAATTTGCTTAGCCGCATCCTGTGACTGCTCAGCCAATTTGCGGACCTCTTCCGCCACCACGGCAAAGCCCCGTCCCTGTTCACCGGCACGGGCAGCTTCAATAGCAGCGTTTAACGCCAGCAAATTGGTTTGCCCGGCAATTCCGGAAATGGTGTCAATAATTTGACCGATCTCCTTGGATCTTTCTCCCAGTTTGGTAACCACTTCCGTGGAGAGATTCACATTTTCAGCAATCTGCGACATAAAGGCTATTGCATTGCTAATGGATTCTCCTCCAATTTCCGCAGTTTCAGCCGCCTCACCGGATCTTTCGTTAATATCACTGGCATTCTGCGCTGCCTCCTGCACATCAATTGACATCTGCGAGATAACCCCGGCCGTACTATCGACTTCCCGCAGCTGGCTGGATGCAGCATCGGCAATATTACTAACCGAGTCAGCCACCTGAGTGCTGGCCTGCGCCGACTGATTAGCACTGGCCGTCAACTGCTGCGAGGAAGCAGCCAGTTGTTCTGAAGCTTTGGCGATTTGTTGAATCATCGTTCGCATATTGGTTTTCATTTTATTAAAAGCAGCAGCCAGCTGTTCCATTTCTTCTGTTGACTGCGACGGAATTTGTTCCGTCGTAATACGCCCGTCGGCAATTTGTGTTGCCACATCCACAAATTGGTGAACAACACTGGATATAGAACGGCTGAGCTTGAAACTAACGGCAGCGGCAAGAATAATAACAATGAAATTAATAGTCAGCAGGAAAATCTGATTGGTTCCGGCTTTATCACTGATTTTCCCCTGCTCGGTTTGCACAAAATCCTTAATCATGGATACCAGTTCTTCGGTTTTAGCTTGTGCCGTATTATAGGGAACATTACCCTGCTGAATAGCAAACTGCAAAGCTGCCTTATCATTGATTTGCGCCGCCTGCATAGCCTGCTCCGACAAGTTTTCATACTCGGCCTTGGCCGGCTTAATGTCGGCAATAATCTGCTTGGCCTTTTCTGTTACAAAAATTTGTTCCATACGTTCAATTTTTTGATTGGACGACTCCCGCAGAGCCTGAAATTTCTCTTTTGCTGCCAAATCACCGGTTAAATTGAATTTACGGACTACGGCAGCCTCTTCAATCATATTGCTTGCCAGTTCTTCCACCAGTATCAATTTTTCAACATTAACTGTAGTTGTAGCCTGGTACTCTTCATTAATCTGGCCGATTTTATAAAAGGTATAACCACTCATCAGCACCATAGCCGCAATGATAATTAAAAAAGCTCCGATAATCTGTTTTCCTATACTTACCTTCATCCGAATGTCTCCCCCATTTTATCGTTACATTGTATAAGTTACTTTGTATCTTCCTGTTTCATCTGACTCCCTTCCCTGGCATACTATCTTCACACATACAATGTTCCTACAAAAAAAAAGACAGACGCAGCCTGTCTTCTTTTAACATAAAAAATTACGGCGGCGTGGCAATCATAGATAATCTTATCCTTAGACCCTTAGCTTTGCGTCCCTACTTTTCAATAGGTTTGCCCAATATTCACTTTCTACTGACCACCTTATTTATATTAAATACCAAAATGCACAATTTGTCAATTAAAGGAATTTTATATATTTTTATCTGGAAAATACCGGCTGTGCTATTCCCACTTTTTTCACTATCATAATAGTCAAGCTTTTTCTCAATGGAAAATGCTATTTGTTACATGACCGTTCTGCCAAAAAACTTGTCACTTGCCCTAACAAGGGTAACCCATTCCGGCCCCCCAGGGTCTGCGCATTGATAGCGGAAACCGCACTGGCTAATTCTGCTGATTTTTTTAATGGCAACTCCTGAATCAGGCCGTATAGAAAAGCTCCGTGATAGCTGTCGCCGCACCCGGTAGTATCAACGGTTTCCACTACAAAAGCAGGCTGATGAAAACAGCCGCTGTCTTTATGCCAAACCCAGCTGCCGCGAATTCCGTCAGTAATGACGACCAATTCCGGTCCGCTTTCTAAGAATATCGGACCAGCCTGTTCCACCGAACTTTTTCCGGTATACTGAACTGCAAAATCCCTGGCAACAATACAAATATCCACCTGCGGAACAATCTCCCGCATGCCCGGATGATAACGATTGGCACCACCATCAAAAGAAATCTTCACACCGGCTTGACGGGCAATGGCAATAGCCGGTAAAACAGCTTCCCGGTGCCGTCCGTTCAGATGAAGAATTTTTGCCGACCGGATGAACGGAGCATAAGGCATGATATCGGCAATTTCCGGAACCGATCCGGGGTGATAAAGTATGGCTCTATTACCCGTTCCCTTTTCCACCAGTATATTGGCCACGGAGGAGGAATGTCCGGTCACTACGTCCATGCTGTCCGTTCCCACATGATTCTTGTGGAAATCACGCAGGATCAAGCTTCCAACCCAGTCGTCACCCAAACGGTCAAGCATAGCCGTCTGGGCGCCCAGCCTGGCCAGGGCTACCAGCGCTGTCGCGACAGGACCGCCGCCGTCCAGAATCATATCGACGGCTTTTTGTACTTCCCTGGTAGCAGGAAATTTCTCAACAACGGTAAACATATCCAGCGTCGATACGCCCAGTCCTACAACATCAAAGTTCTTGCCGGAAGTCATTCGCATCTATGCGTCACCTACACCTTCAGTTGTCTTCTATAATATTGTACCTTCATTATAGCAAACTTTCACCGGGAAACCAGCGACATCTTCACGATAAAACCGGCAGACCGTTATAGTACACCTGCGAATTATCTTACCGCCATCGCACCAAAAAGATATAGCACAGAATCGCGGCCGTTTCAGCAGCCGCAATAGTTATTCCCATCGGGACGGCAGTATGACTGCCGGCAATACCGACGAGGGGAGCCATACAACCGCCAAAAACGAAATTAAACAGTCCCATCAGTGCCGCTGCACTGCCTGCCGACTTAGCCTGATCCTGCATAGCCAGTGAAAAACTGCTGGTACCGACAATGCCTACACTGGAAACAACAAAAAACAGCGGCAGCAAAACACCGTACAGCCCTCCTCCCATAACGATCACAGCCAGTAAACATACTCCGGCCACAAAAGCAAGCGAAAGCCCGGCAACCAGCAGCCGTGTCTCACTGACCTGTCCGGCCAGCCTGCCCGTAATTTGCCCGGCGATAATAATCCCCAGCCCGTTAGCAGCAAAAAACAGGCTGAACATTTGCGGTGATACGCCAAAAATGTCCTGAAGCACAAAAGGCGCCCCTGCGATATAAGCAAACATGGCAGCCGAAACAAAACCCTGTCCTAAAGCATACCCCATAAAAATCCGGTTGCCGATCAGTTGGCGGTACGCCCGCAGCGCATTGCCAATTCCGCCTTTAGAGCGCCGCTTAAGCGGCAATGTTTCCCTAAGTCCAAAAAAAACGGCAGCAAACATGGCCATGCCGACACCGCATAAAACCACAAAGATGCCACGCCAGGAGGTAACCTGTAAAATTTGTCCGCCTAAGATGGGGGCAAGAATCGGAGCAAAGCCGTTAATCAACATTAACAAAGCAAAAAAGCGGGTCATAGCCGGACCGGTATATAAATCCCGGACAGTAGCCCTTGAAATTACAACACCGGCCGACCCTGCCAGTCCCTGAACAAAACGCATAACTAAAAAAATCTCAATGGTCGGGGCCATCACACACATTGCGGAGGCCGCAATATAGACAAGCAAACCGGCCAGCAGCGGGATTCTCCGCCCATATTGATCACTCAGCGGTCCCACAAGCACCTGGCCCAGCGCAATTCCCAGCAAGCAGGCAGTTAAACTGCTCTGTGCCAGCGAGGTAGTAGTAGCTAGCTCTGTGGCTATATTGGGCATAGCCGGCAAGTACATGTCAATGGATAACGGCCCAAACGCCGACAGCCAGCCCAATATAACCGCCGTTACTAAAACAGCCGCCCGGTTTTTGTCCGGTGCAGCCACTGTATCTTCTTGTATGGTATGATTCATAAGTCAGCTATCCTTTCCGGTATTCGACCATATTTCTTATTTTATGTCACAGATTGAGTTCATGCAAGCCGGCTTTAGATTCATACAATGACAAAGGGCCACTCCTGGCGAAAGAGCAGCCCTTTTTATTATTCAACAGACTCTAACGATTCGATTGCCGGTGCCTCAAACACTGCCGGGTTTTCCGCTATCTCGGTAGGCAAGCCCATGGTATCTAGAAGCTTGATAAAAGGTACTGCGTCCAGTTCTTCCACATTAACCATCTTTTTTACATCCCAATCGCCACGGGCAACCAAAATAGCCGCCGCAACAGGAGGTACCCCTGCCGTATAGCTAATGGCTTGAGATTCCACTTCCTGATAACACTGCTCATGGTCGCAAACATTATAAATGAACAGCTTCCGCGGTTTATCCTCTTTGGTCCCGGAAATAAAATTGCCAATGCAGGTTTTGCCGGTATAACCGGGCGCCAGCGAAGCCGGGTCGGGCAGCAGCGCCTTGAGTACCTTAAGAGGTGCAATCTCAATGTCCTCTGTAATTTTTACCGGTTTTTCCGAAAGAAGTCCGATATTCTTCAGGACAGAAAAAACATTCAGATAATGATCGCCAAAACCCATCCAAAAACGAATGGAATTGGCATCAATATGTTTCGAAAGGGAATGCAATTCATCGTGCCCGGTCAAGTATACCGGACACTTCCCTACCACCGGAAAATCATAATCGACACGTATCGAATGGACCTTCTGCAACACCCACTGGCGGTCAACCCAGGTCCAGACTTTTTTAAATTCACGGAAGTTTATCTCCGGGTCAAAATTTGTCGCAAAATACTTGCCATGATTCCCGGCATTAACATCCAGAATATCAATGGTATCGATGGTATCAAAATACTCTTTTTGAGCCAGAGAGCACCACGCATTCACCACCCCGGGATCAAAACCAATACCTAAAATGGCCGTTATCCCTTTTTCCGCGCAGCGGTCCTTGCGTTTCCACTCATAGTTGGCATACCAAGGCGGATTCTCACAAACCTTGTCGGGTTCCTCATGAATGGCTGTATCCATATACACCGCACCGGCCTCAATACAAGCCTCTAAAACCGACATATTAATATAAGCTTGTCCTACATTAATGACAATCTCTGATTCGGTTTCCCGGATTAGCTTGACCATCTCCGGAATGTTTAAGGCATCGACCCGGCGCGCATACAGTTTTTTCGACGTGTCTTTCAGATGATTTTTCCGTAAAACACTGTCAATAATGGCCTCACATTTTCGCTGGGTACGCGATGCAATGCAGATATCTCCCAGTACATCGTTGTTCATGGCACATTTGTGGGCAACGACATGCGCCACTCCCCCAGCACCTACAATTAAAACGTTTCTTTTCATTTCTCTCCTCCTATGTCTTGCTAACATTGTATTTATGATAAACTAGTTAAGAAATCTGTGTAGTCAAATTTTCGGATCAGCTCTACCGAACCATTCAGCCGTTTTACGGCAATGCTGGGCATTTGCAGCCCGTTAAACCAGTTCTTTTTAACCATCGTATAACCGGCTGCATCGGCGAACCGGATTTCGCTGCCGATTTCCAGCTTATCTGCCAGGCGGAAAGTGCCGAATACATCACCGGCCAGACAGGAACGGCCGGCAATCATATATTGATGTTTCCCCGTTCCCCCGGTTTGCATTTTAGCCTCCAGCCGATAAATTAACAAATCCAGCATATGCGGTTCCACCGATGCATCCACAATGGCAATATCCCGTTCATTGTGTATCAGATCAACCACAGAGGTAACCAGTTCAGCACAGCCGGTAATGGCACTTTCACCCGGTTCCAGATAAATCTGTACATCATACCGCTCGGCAAAATCCGCCAGTTTTTGACTGAACTGTTTCACCGGGTAGCCTTCCTTGGTAAAATACAAACCGCCGCCCAGACTTACCCATTGTAAATGCTTAAGCAGGTCTCCATACTCCCGCCCGATCACATCCAGCTGTGCCGAGAAAGCATCAACATCATCGTTTTCACAATTATAGTGAAACATCAAACCACTAAGACGGGATAACTGCGCTCTCAAAACCGCTTTATCCGTTACGCCCAGTCTGGAATAACGGCGCGCCGGATCAGCCAGATCAAAATGAGAATAACTGATACCCGGATTAACCCGCAAACCCAGTTTTACCGTTTTGACCTTATCATAATACCGTTCCAACTGGGAAACGGAATTGAAAATAATCTTATCGGCAAACCGGACAACGTGCTCCATATCTTCCGGTGAATAGCCTACACAATAGGCATGTGTCTCTCCGCCAAATTTTTCAAAACCCAGGCGGGCTTCGAACAGTGAACTGGAGGTAGTGCCGTCCATATACTGCTTCATCAAATCAAACACACACCACGTGGAAAAGCATTTCAGCGCCAATACCGATCTGGCGCCGGAAAGCTGACGCACCTCTTTGATAATCTCCATATTGCGCAGCAATTTTTTTTCATCGATCAGATAATAGGGAGTGGCAATTTTCATTTTCACTAAACTCCTGTTTATACGCGAAATTCTGATAATGAGTCCCACGAAACTGACTCACGAAATTAATAATAACAAAAACCAGCGCATCTGTCGATATTCTTTAAAAATAATCGAAAATTCAGCTTAAAATTGATTTAATGTCGAAATGGTGCATTTTCCTAAATATAACACCATAAAAAAGAGGCTTACGTTTTTTTACGGTAAGCCTCTTTTTTCGGTATGTTTAAGCTGATACACTGCTAAGGTTCTGCCGTCTAAACCATTCGTAAAACTTCCCTGACCAGTTTTTCAATTCCCACCGCAATTTGCCCGATATTTTGCCCCAGCATATAGGCGGGAGTCGTCACAATCTTATTCTGTTCATCAACCACAATTTCGTCTACTCCGGCGCAAACCGGCTCAGCCTGCCAGTTCGTCAAAACACGATTGACTTCCGCATCGGAACCAATTGTCAGCCTGGGATGCACGCCCGTTTTTTTAAAAGCCTGGGCCACCAAAACAGGGGCTATGCACACAGCGCCGATGACTTTGCCTTTGGCATGAGCCTCTTTCAGCACGCGCTCCACATCAGGAAGGAGAACACTTTCTTCGCCATCCACGGCAAAGGTGCACAAGTTTTTTGCCGCGCCAAATCCCCCCGGAAAAATAATGGCATCCAGGGCGTCTATATCCAAATTACAGAGCGGCGTTACTTCACCGCGGGCAATACGCGCCGATTCAACCAAAATATTGCGTGTTTCCCCTTCCCTTACCTGCTGGGTATTATGATTCACCACATGAAGCTGCCTACTATCCGGAGCAAAAAAATGAACGCTGGCATTCTCCTGACTCAGATATAACAGAGTTAAAACCGCTTCGTGAATCTCAGAACCATCGAACACACCACAACCAGATAATATCACCCCTATGTTTTTCATCCCAACACCCCTTTAACTGCGATATATGTGATAGCTATTCTCGACAAATATCGGTATTCCTGCTATTGCCGGTTTATTTATTCCACTCTTCCGTTATTTTATAACCTTACAGCCAAAACAGAGACTTTACATCCGCTCCAATCAATTGTATGATATATTCGTCAACATCATTACATTATTAGGTTGACAATTGCCAATCAGGAGGACCACGGTGAATATCATTAAAAATCTTGCTGACAAAGTTCTCGGCGGCAGTACATTAACCCGTGCTGAGGCATTGCAGCTTACGTACATAGAAAGGTCCGATATTTTGTTATTGGCGGCCTATGCCAATAAAATCCGCGAACAATATGCCGGGAACACCGTTGATATGTGCGCTGTAATTAATGCCCGGTCGGGCCTTTGCTCCGAAGACTGCAAATTTTGTGCACAATCCTGCTATCATCATACTAATACAGCGGTTTATCCTTTGCTGGACAGCGAAGAACTGCTCAAAAAAGCCCGGGAAGCGGAAGACAGCGGAGCTACCCGTATCAGCCTGGTTACCAGCGGCAGGGGTATGGTAGGTGACTCTGATTTTGAACGTATTGTGGAAGCCATCCATACTATCCATAGCAAAACCAGACTGTCCGTCTGTGCCAACCTGGGAAGCATCACACCACTGCAGGCCCGTTGTCTGGCGGCTGCCGGTGTCCGCCGTTATGCCCACAATCTGGAAACAAGCCGGCGGTTTTATCCGGAGATATGCACCACCCACTCCTACCTGGACCGGCTGGATACCATTCAGGCGGCACAAGCCGCCGGCATGGAGTTGTGCACCGGCGGTATCATTGGACTGGGGGAAAGCTGGGAAGATCGTATTATGCTGGCTTTAGAACTACAAAAACTAAAGGTTGCTTCCATTCCGATCAATATACTAAACCCGATAGCAGGAACCGCCCTTGAGGGAAGCCCGCCCCTGCGGCCTTTGGATATTGTGAAAACGTTTGCCATTTTTCGTTTTCTCCTGCCGGATCGCGTCATCCGTCCTGCCGGAGGCCGTGAAATCAATTTGCGCGACCTGCAGGGCCTGATCATGCTGGCAGGGGCCAACGGGCTTATAATAGGCAATTATCTGACCTTTAAAGGCCGGCATGCTGCTGATGATTTTATGATGGTTCATGATGCAGGACTGATCCCTGCCGATTATGTAAAGGAGAATTAAGATGAAATTATGCGATTTGTTCACTATGGCACAAGCAGTACTTGATGGAAAGGAACTTTCCTTTGATGATGCCCTGGCATTAACCCGTCTTGCCGAAGACGACATTCCTGTCCTCTTAAGCCTGGCTAATAAAATTCGTATCCATTTTACAGGTTCCATTGTCGATACCTGCGAAATTATTAACGCCCGTTCCGGCAACTGTTCGGAAGACTGTAAATTTTGCGCCCAGTCCGCTCATCACCAGACACAACTGGCTGTATATCCACTGATGTCCGAACAAGCCATGTTAGCGGCAGCTAAGCAGGCAGAAGCAGACGGTGCCTATCGCTTCTGTATTGTCACATCCGGCTGCGGCATGAAAAACGATGCAGACTTTCCTTCCATAACGCAAACCATCCGGCGTATTGGCCAAGAAACAGCTTTACAAAGATGCTGTTCTCTCGGTATATTGGATGAACAGCATGTTGCGGAACTAAAACAGGCCGGCATTACCCGTTATCATCATAACCTGGAGGCCGGCAAAAGTTTCTTCGGCCGGATTTGTTCCACCCATAGCTATGAAAACCGGGTAGCTACCATAAAAAAAGTAAAAGCAGCCGGCTTGGAGGTCTGTTCCGGCGGCATTATCGGACTGGGGGAATCGTGGGAGCACCGTCTTGAACTTGCTTTTGCCTTAAAAGAACTGGATGTCGATTCGGTACCGATCAATGTCTTAAATCCCATAAAAGGAACACCGGTGGAAAATATGCCACCCCTAAAACCAATGGAAATCTTGCAGACCTTTGCTATTTTCCGGTTTATCCTGCCGGGCAAAATTATCCGCTATGCCGGTGGACGGGAACGCAACCTGGGTGAGCTTGTTCCTTTAGGATTTTTATCCGGGATCAACGGCATGCTGATCGGTAATTATCTCACCACCAGCGGACGCGGCGCTGAAACCGATTTGAATACCATTACCCAGTTAGGGTTAGCTCCTATCGGAAAAAGCAACCTACCGGGTTAATACCTTTACATCTGTTTGCGGGAGGACAGCATTATGAAACTTTCATTGCACGATATGATACTTATTGCCATCTTTGCCGCCCTGACAGCAGTAGGGGCTTTCATTAAAATTCCCACCCCCCTGGTACCTTACACCCTGCAGTTTTTATTCTGTGCCTATGCCGGTATTTTATTAGGTGCCAGGAAAGGGCTGTATTCCCAGGGTTTATATATCGGTCTCGGCCTAATCGGTGTGCCGGTGTTTGTCAACGGCGGCGGGCTGACCTACATTCTCCAGCCAACTTTTGGCTACTTGCTGGGCTTTGCCTTCTGCGCCTATATAATAGGGAAACTAACGGAAAATGCTGCCGGGAAGCTGACCTTTTCCAGGCTGCTGCTTAGTGTACTACTGGGGTTATTTAGCGTATATCTGGTAGGAGTGCCATACTTATATGCCATTGTCAAGCTATACCTGGGTAAAGAAATGGTCCTTGCCGAAGCCATTGCCGTAGGATTCACTCCCTATATTTTCCCGGATATCCTGTTATCGGTCATCATTGCCTATACCGGAATAAAACTTGTGCCCATCCTGCGAAAAATAAACCGTGCTGGTTAAGCTGATTAAAATAAAGTAAACGGCTACATAAAAATAGTCAACATTTCCGCCAGCGGCAAACTCAATGGATGATTTCCCGCACTGCCGCACGAAATCCGTCATATCCCTTCCCGGATAAAATTTCATACAGTTTGATCATGGTACACATGGAAAAAACATAATTGCGTAAAGAATAAAAGACTGGTGAAGCCAGCTCTTCTTCACTCATAGCAAACTCTGTGAGAGCATATTGTTTCAATGCCGTAACCGTAGCCATGGCAGCCTGCAGGGACAATACCCAATTGCTGTCCCCCATATGAATGATTAAAGGTTCCACCCCTGCCCAGGCTGCAGACAGCTTATGGCCGGTTACACCGTAATCAGCAGGATCGGTATTGGCCAGCAGGCAGGCCGTTTCCAGACAATAAGCAAGTTTACGGTTATTATTTTCATTACCGGGATATACATGCGCACTGGCTTGTGCCAATACTACTTCGCAAGGAATGCCCCGGTAAACGGATTCGGCCAGGCCGGCCACATGATGAACCCGTTCTCCGGCAATACTTTTTTGCTGCCGGCAGCTTCCGTCCTGATTCCACTGTAAAACCCAGGGCTTTTGCGAGTCGTGTAAAATTTGCGCGGCTATAACCACATTGCGGCTGGCCCGGCAGCGATAAATATCATAGTAACTGCGGGCTAAAGCCAAAGATACCTTCAGGTTCATGGCTGTATGCACAGCTAACCCGCCGGGATAGGCATGGTGGCGGTCATAGTTGCTGCCCGGTGCCGACCAAAAAGGCTGTGGTGATACGGCAGGATCAGAGCAAGGAGCAAATAAATCCTCTAAAGAAGAAGCTTGCTTATCTGCCCTGACGGCAATTCGCTCCCACAACAAGGCGGCTGCAGCGGGATCTTTTGCCTGCTGCATAAAGCTCGGAGCCGGATTTTCCAATACCTGCAGCACTTTCTCCCGCAGCAAAGAATCCGTAATTTCATTCGCGCTTTCCAGTAGAAAAGAATAACTCTCTGCCACAAGGGGTGAACCTGCGGCCATCTCCAGCGGCCCCATTTGTTGACATTGCTGCAGTGAAATGGTAATAACAATCCCTCCTGTCAATAAAAACCGTCAATTAGGCGGCCCTTCTCCCTGTTGTTTAACAAAGGGCCTGATTTCTCCTGCCTATACTAAGATAAATAAAAAAGTACTGTCTACTGAAATGACAGGCATCTATATTAGCAAATGGCTGTTTGGTACGGCAAGTTTTAGAAAATAAAATTAATACCTGCTACAGAAACCAATGCCAAACCAGACTTTAATTTATATAGTTACCGGTAAATACCCCAGTTGGAGATAGACTTCCTGTCCAACCTCAAAGGAACAGTGATTTCCGGCATGCACCCCGACTATATCCGGCCCCACGCCAACCGTATAATGTATCTCTTTGCCCAGATACTGACGGTTGATAATACGGCCGGCAATCCCCGGTCCGGCCAAAACGATCCGCAATTGTTCCGGCCTGACCGGAAATACCTGTTTTTCCTTAAAGCAAAGCGGGAAATCGCGGTCCGGCCATTGTACAGCACCGACTGCCAGGTCCGGCTGAAAAACCCCCTTTTCCCATTTGCCCCTGATCAGGTTGGTTTTGCCCACAAACGTAGCGACAAATAGCGTTGCCGGTTTTTCATAAATCTCTTCCGGCGTACCGGTTTGTTCGATTTTCCCGTCCTTCATGACTACAATACGGTCAGCCATGGCCAAAGCCTCCCCTTGGTCATGGGTAACATAAATGATACTGGCCTGCGTACGCCGGTGCAGCGCCTGAATTTCACGCCGCAGGTCCATCCGCAGTTCTATGTCCAGACTGCTCAACGGTTCATCCATCAGCAACAGGGAAGGGTTGGCACTGATGGCCCGGGCAATGGCGACGCGCTGTTTCTGCCCGCCCGACAACTCCCGGGGAAGCCGTTCGGCCAGATGCTGCAAACCAACCATCTCCAATACTTCCCTTACCCGTTTTTCTTTATTCAGATTCGCTTCCCGGGCTGCCGCCTTATGATACTGCAGCGGAAACAGGACCTGTTCTTTAACTTTCATATGCGGCCAAAGCGCAAAAGACTGAAAAACCATTCCGATATTTCTTTGTTCCGGCGGCAAAATCGCCCGTGGTGTACCTACTACCTGTCCGTCAATGCATATTTGTCCGTCAGAAGGCGAATCAAAGCCGGCAATCAAACGCAACAAAGTTGTCTTGCCGCAGCCGGAAGGCCCGAGAACAGCGATAAATTCCCCCTTCCGGATGGATAGATCAACCGACTGCAGGGCCTTCACATCGCCATAATGCTTGCTTACCTGCATTATCTGTGTGCTCATGCGGTCACGCCCTTTCTTTGCCATAGAATTTCCACCCCGTATAAAGTTGCCATGCCCAGCGAAATGCCAGCCACGATAACGCCTGATAAGGCTGCCGAATAGGTCGTATAGCCAGCCTGTTCAAAATTAAACATGACCACACCAACGGTTTCCGAGCCGCTGGAGAACAGCAGGGAAGAAACGGTAAGCTCGGTAAAGGCGGTCAGCATAACCAAAAAAGCACCGCCCAGCATACCGGGAAATAAGAGAGGCAGTAAAATTCTCCGCCATTTGACTCCCCTGGTGGCGCCGCTTACCCGAGCTGCCTCTTCCATCGTCGGGTCAACCTGCAGCAGGGCGGTTACACTGCTGCGCACCTGCAAGGTCATAAACCGGGCTGCATAGGCAATATAAAGGATGGTGACCGTGCCATATATACCGGGATTCCAGCCCGGAACCGGTTCCATCCAGGTAAAAATCATCGCCAGGGCAAAGACCACCCCCGGCAGGGCGAACGGCAGTCCGACAGACAGTTCAACCCCCCTGCTTACAATACCCATATGTCTCGTCCGGTAGTAGGCGATAACAGTGCCAACGATTACACAAAAGGCCATCGTAATAATCGACAGCCATAGGCTGTTACTCAACGCGCTCTGCACTTTGGCACTTTCCTGTAAAATAAAATGGTAGTGCTGCAGGGTAAAGGTTTCCGGGGTTAACGGTAATCCATAGGCTTTCACTACGGAAATGCCCAAGAGCGATAGTAAAGGAATAAAAGTAACCGTTGCCAATATCCCCAATACCAATACCTCGGCTAACAGGCGAAACCGGCCGAAGAAAAACCTTGGCCGCCGGTCTTCCTGCGCGGTTTCCATCAGTTTACTGCGGCGCAGCAGCAGCCATTGCAAGGTTGTCCCGATAAGCGCAATGACCCCTAACAGCACGGATAAGGCTGCCGCTTTATAAAAAGCGGACGGCCCCAGACCGATGACTTCTTCATAAATGGCAGTGCTCATTACCCGGATACCGGCCGGAATTCCCAGAAAAGCAGGAATTCCAAAATTGTCCAGCCCTGCCAAAAATGCCAGCAGTCCTCCCCCGGCGATACCCGGCAGCGCTAAAGGCAGGTTAACCTTCCAAAACGTTTGCCATGGTCCGGCACCGAAAATCCGGCCGGCCCACTCTACTTCACGGGGAATTTTACGTAAGACCGGGACCGTCAGTAAAAAAACCAACGGGAAATGCTGCAGAGACATGACAAAAATAATGCCGCCCAAGCTGTATACATTCCAAAGAAATTCGTGGGGCAGATAGCTTGCCAGCATGCCCTGTGGGCCCAACAGTTGTGACCAGGATAAAGCCACGATATAAGAAGGCAGAATATAGGAAAGTATCACCAGCATAGTAATGGCCTTTTTCCCGCGCACATCGCTATACGCAACCAGCCAGGCCATGCCAACACCGATTAGCACGGCGAATAATGTGGAAGCTCCGGTAATCAGCAATGTATTGGCAATGGTTGTCCAGGTTCTGGCCTGCTGAAACAATTCGCTGTAATTTACGAAAGATAATCCGTTGGGAGAAGCAAAGCTAAGCGCAACCAACTTTCCTATCGGCAGTAAAAACAAAACAAATACGGCGGCAAGCCCTAAGCCAATCGGAATAGACTCATACCAACGGAGCGAAAGGAGAAAAGGAAGAGACCTTATTCTCCTGATTTCCTGAGTAAGCATATCGTCTCTCCCCTACTAGTTACTATTGTTGGAAAATTTCCGAGAATGTTTTTTTATCGGCTTCACGTGCCGTAAACAGGGATTTTACATCATAATCCAGCACTTTGATCTGGTCATAGGTTTTAAGTCCTTCCGGTGCCGGCATGCCTGTACGAATCGGCGTATAGCCAATTTCCCTGGTTACCCTTTGCCCTTCCTCCGATAAAATAAAATCAATAAACGACTTAGCCGCTTCCGGATTTTGGGCATTCTTTAACATACCAACCGGTTCGGTAATAACCGTAACTCCTTCTTTGGGATAAATCAGATCAATAGGAGCTCCTTTGGCTTTGGCCTGGGCAGCATTGGCATCAACAATCATCCCATAC
The DNA here is from genome assembly GCF_001298735.1 of Propionispora sp. 2/2-37. Lineage (GTDB taxonomy): Bacteria > Bacillota > Negativicutes > Propionisporales > Propionisporaceae > Propionispora. The sequence continues at coordinate 174,883 of NZ_CYSP01000004.1, forward strand.
TTTTTCTCGCCACTGGACACCATATTGGCAACACCGCCGTTCCCCTTGACAACGGTAATCGCATTGGCTTTCAGGGCCTTATAATAGTCCCAGCCGAAATCACCAAGCCGGGTAAGAACACCTAAGTTATAAGCGGCAGTTCCTGAATAAAACGGGCTGGGCATGACTGTTTGCCCCTTTATGGCAGGATTGAGCAAGTCTTTCCAGGAGTCCGGTCTGCTGGTCACGGAATTATGTACGGCAATTACGGTTGCAATGACTTTGGTCCCGGTATACATCTGATCAGGATCAACAAATTGAGCCGGAATCTTCTCTGCTTCCGGAGACTTATAAGCCGTCAGTATCCCCTGACTTTTCAATCCTTCAAAGGTAACGGCATCGGCAACCAGCAATACATCCGCCTTCGTACCGCCCGCCTGCTTTTCCGCTTGAACTTTGCTGATTACTTCCTCCGTTCCCGAACGAAAGACCTCTACCTTTACCTCCGGGTTTTTCTGATTGTAGGCTTTGATCAAGGTTGCTATATCACTGTCCGGCTGGGATGTGTACAGCACCAGCTTCCCCGCAGGTCCGGTTCCGCTGTTTTTCACTGCCGCTTGGTCATGTTCTCCGGATTGACTGCAGCCGGTTAGCAGTAAACCGGACAGCAAACCAAATATCAACCATTTGTTTCGCATGTTATACGCCTCCTCAAACTCTAACTAACCGTCAGTTACTAAACAACTTAGACGATTATTTGTTATTATTGTAAAGCGTAACAACAGCCTTTAGGTTATCAAACGGTAAACTCTTTGTAAAATTTTCATCCAATTCTATCTTATGTAATTTTTTTTACAATCATTTACTTCCGCAACGGCCTATTTGGGCAATAGATCGGCGTAACGCTTACGCAGCCGGCTTAAATCATCCAGTTTGTGCAAATTTTTTTGCTCATCGCGCATGCACAGGCCAATGGTTAACGCTTCCACTAAAAAGGTAGGCGCAACCATGGAATGGAACTCCCAAAGCTCCCCCCGGCTGGCAAACAGCGCCAAATCGGCATTGGCAATAAAGTCACCGACCAGCCGGTCTGTAATCAGTAAGGTTCTGTACCCGGCTTGTTGTGCATGTTCCAATAATACCATAGTTTCCGGTAGTAGCTGGACAAAACAGATCACAACCACCAGATCCTCTTTTGATACATGCATAAGACTTTCATACAATTCATGCCCGCTTTTCGGCATCATCCGGATATCTATGCCAAAACGGGCCATGCGGAACTGCATCAGCCTGGCTATTCCCTCACTCGGCCCCGGACCATACAGATATACTCTGCGGGCGAGCGCAAACGCCTCCACCGCATCTTCAAAAACCGATGCTGACAAATTGCTCAACGTCTCCTGTAAATGATGAATGCAAACTTCCAGCATCTGGCCAAGCATTGCCGGTCTTTCCAGATTGTCTATAAAGTTTTTCAATTTGTTGGCCGGCGGTATTACCGTCATCTCATGCAAATTGCTTTTAAAGTCCTTCAGATTCTTGTATCCCACTGCTTTCCAGAAACGGGAAACAGAAGCAATACTAAGCTGCAGTTCATCGGCAATCTGTTGTTCGGTTAAAAATAAAACCCGTTGCTGGTTTTTTTGAATGAAATCGGCAATTTTCTGTTGCTTAGGTGACATTTTACCTACGTCCCATTCAAAATTCATAATGATCCTCCCTCCCTACATCCCACTTCCAGCATAGCACATTTCTCAACCTGTAATATTAATTTCATGTTAATTCTAATGATAGTATATTTACATCACAACCAGTTGGTATAAAATTAAAATCAAACTATGCAGTAAAGGTTGTACCTGACTGGAGGCCTATATATGAACATTGATTTTCATACTCATATTAAAATTTCCAAAAGCACATCTTTTTCGCTTACCTACTGTCAAACTATGTTTGCCAAAGCACAAAGCAGCGGACTGGATGCGCTTTGCCTGACCGAACATTTTAACACCTGTCAGTTTTTTGCCATCTATAACCTCCTGGACAAAATCTATCCCTACGAAAATGAATACTATCTGGTTAACGGGCTAAAAGTGTTTTGCGGCATGGAAGTGGACATCCGGGAGACAGGCCATCTGCTATTAATTGGACATAAAGCGGCTATTATTGAGCTGCGGACCCGGCTGATACCCTACGAAAATACAGACTTTATCCCGGCCGGGTTGTTGCTTGACTGGACTGCTTCCTATAATCTGCTTGCCATCGGTGCCCATCCTTTACGACAAAGTACACCACTGCAGCAGTTGCCGGAAAAAATACTGGAAAAGCTGGATGCCTTTGATCTTAACGGGCGCGACCTGTCCCATAACGGGCAACATTATCAGGCACATCTCCGTTCCTTTGCCGCCAAATATAAAAAGCCGATGGTTGCCGGCAGCGATACACATCATTATCTGCAATATGGCTGCGTGGTCAGCAGACTGCACGAGGATTGCCGCACCGTTACCCAGCTAAAGGATATGGTTGTCAAACAAAAGTATACAAACCATATTTCACCCAAGCTGGAAGCTAAAGTCCAAGCTGCAGAGGCAGCTAAACGGGCCTTCCTGCACCCCTGTCCTTCCTAACCTTGAAAATAGAATACCGTTACACCGCTTACACTCAAAAAAATCCCACTTCCGGCAAATGCCTTGAAGCGGGATTTTGCTGTTAAAATCGAATAGAGGCATCGACCGTATAGCAGCACGTCTCTAATATCGTTGTTACGTTGCCTTAATCAAACCACTCATCCGCCAATCACAATGGTTAAGCCCTTTGTTTCCGCTGCATCCAAAAACGTATTCAGCAATTTTTTATCTATGTTACCATCAATAAAATTATATTTTTTCCCAATCTGATTATACTTATTTTTTCCCAATGTATGGTACGGTAGTAAATGTACCTCTCTCACTTGGTATTGGACTGCCAGTGCAAACATCTGCCGCAATGTTTCGCCGTTGTCGTTAAACGTAGGTATTACAGGAATGCGCAGGATAAGCTTAGCCGGACTTTGGGCTGCAATGTATTCAAGGTTTTTCAGCACTTTATCTAATTCTGCTCCGGTAACTTCTTTTAATACCCTCCGGTCTGTATGCTTAAGATCAAATAAAAATAAATCGATATAGGGCTCAGCTTCAACCATTTTAGCCATATCTACATGGCCTGTGGTTTCAACTGCGATATGCAGCCCTTGTTGCTTGCTTTCCCTGATCAGAGTTAAAAATCCCTCATATTGCACGAAAGGCTCTCCGCCGGAAATAGTTAAGCCGCCATTGGATTCCTGATAATACTCCATGTCTTTCATTACTTCGGCTATTATTTCAGCTATCGTTCTGTTTATACCGGCAAAGCGTATGGCATTATGCGGGCATAAATCCCCGCATATCTGGCATTCGCCGCATAAGCCCCGGTTAATTCGTGCCGCCAAGATAACGCACCCCGCCGTCCAGTAAGGCTTTTCCTCTGGCGATGCAGTCATCCGTCAAAATACTTGTGAACAAAAAAGAAGCTTGCTCATTCATGATCTTATAGGAGTGCACTTGTGCCTGTGCCGCTAAATCAAAATAGTAATCCAACAGTCTTGTATACTGATTATAAAATTCGGCAAACGTTGTAAATGCTTCTACCGGCTTCATGCTGACAGGTCCGGATTTTTTTACATGATCTACCGGATCAATGCCTTCATTTAAAGCTATCGTCAGGAGCTTCAAAAGATTAATACAAGTATTGGGAGTTCCCGTGCTCTGTCCCTGGATGACAAATTCCCCGCAGCCGAAGGGGACATATTGCTCAGCCGTTTTTTCGTCTACATTCATAGCATACATAACTGCCGGAATATTTACTTCATCATTATACAAAGTCGGATAGGTTACTCCCGCCCCTAGTAAATCCAACGCTTGGTCAAAGATATCCTCCGGCGTATCCTTCGTTATTCTTAGTGTAAATTGTGGTTCTACATATCTGCATTCTTTGGTTACCTGCATTGCCAGTCTGGCGAACAGGTCGGCTGCATCGGGATTCTTCCGCCCCCTGCCGCCAACGATAATCCGGCCGTTAACAGTCGTCCTTCTATTTTCAATTAACGTCCACAAGGTTTTTAGATAACCATGTGCTTCTTTTTCCGTAATTACACCATTCTCCAGATCTTGCTTTAAGTATGGGCCCAGGTAATCATCCAGCCTTCCGTAGTTTATAACTCCCGCCAGTAATGCATATAACCAAACTAATTGCAAGGCTTGATGGAAGGTTTCCGGTTTGTTATTTTTTATTTTTTCTAAACTGGTATGAATTAGCTGCAGTTCTTTATTCCTGGCCGCATTTGCCGCTACGCAATGCCTTTCTACCATTTGCTGCAAATATTCCATGCATTCCACCAATAAATCCAGCGCCTGTAAGGCTGCTATATAAAAATAATTAGCCGAATCTTCCTGCAAGTGGTTATTGATAAGCTGCTTCAAGCCGCCAACGCCCAATGTCAGTAACCTGGGATAATCAAGCATCATACCGCTTAGCCTTGCCGTAGCAATAAGCGGATACTCACAGTCAACAAACCGGCCAATGGTAGCCTCCGTCAAAACATCTTTACCGTATAAAACCTTGGTATCATTTTCACTCCAGTAATTATAAAGCGTATCGATACGTTGTTTTATACCGTCATCGGTAAACTGCTCTTGAAATTCTCTCAATTTATGGAAAACGCAATAATGTCCAACGCCGCCAACCGAGGTTACACAACCAAAACCAACCGGCAAAAAATCCAAACGCCCGACAATCATATCCTCAGCTTCCATTTCTCTAAATAATACGGGATATATCGTCCTTAGGCATTGCACTTCCCGTAGTTCTTTCGGCAAGGCAGCGGTTTCTCTGTGCACCCGGGTATAATTCTCCATAATTTCCAACTGGGTCAGCAATGGCTTTTCACACGGCAGCTTTTTGCTGACCTCAACGTTTTGCACGCCATCGACATTAACCCTTTTCATATCAATGTTTACTCCTTTCGGCTTCGCGCCAGTTGCTTTTAAATCCGTTCAATAAATCCACAAACCGTTTTGCCGTAAGATGCGGCCGGGTAATGGCACTACCTACCACGACGGCGTGGGCCCCTAAAAAAATACATTTCATCGCATCTTCCGGCGTATAGACATGCCCTTCCATCATCATATACACCTCATCGCCGAAATCCCGGCACATACGGGCAAATTCTCTTAGATCCGGCTGTTCGATATGCTTGGTTTGCTCCGTATAACCATATAAAGTGGGCGCTACAATATCGGCGCCTAAAGCGATCGCCCGTTTCGCCTCGTCATAAGTGGAAATATCGGCAAAAACAATGGCTGCCGGTATTTCTTTTTTTACCAGCGGCAGCAACTCATAAGCCGGCCTTCCCTCCCGTGTAATCCTGCTGGTGCAGTCTAAGGCAATAATCTCGGCCCCTGCCTCCCAAACCTGTTTACAAGCCTCTAACGTCGGGGTAATAAACACATCGGTATCCTCACGCCAGATTTTATATAATCCGATTAGCGGTAAATCAACTTTGCCCTTAATCGCCTTGATCTGTTCCGGCGTGTTGGCACGAATGCCCACAGCACCGGCCCACTGAGCGGCTTCCGCCATTTTTACCACCATATCTTCCGTATAAATCGGATCATCCTTTTGCACCTGGCAGGATACGATTAATCCCCCTTTCATACTTTCCAGCAAATTTCTCTTATTTACTTCCGCTGTTTTCATACCCTCTCTCCTCACTGATCTTTTATTTACAAATAATCATGTTGTTAGGCTTTTTCTTGTTCGCCGGAAAACTATTTACAAACAAAGTATCAAAGTCCGTTACTTCAGCCCAAGTGGCTATCCCTTTTACCATGTATTTGGAGTCATCCACCAGAAGATGTTTGTGATTGGAGCGTTTCATAACAGCAGTTTTTATCGCCCCTATATCAAAATCCACTGTAAAAATTTCACCATGATCGAAGTCTACGCCGCTTGCACCCAAAAAGGCATGATCAAAGCGGAACCTGCCGATTTCATCCAGCGTAACCGGTCCAAGATTCATATCGTATTTTACCTGGAACTGACCGCCTAGCACATAAATTTCTCCCCGGAATTCTTTTGCTAATTTGCAAAGCAAAAAATTACTATTGGTGACTATTTTGATTTCCTTACCGGTTAGAAAAGGGATAAGATGGGTTGGTGTCGTGCCGGAATCAATAAATATGCAATCGCCGTTTTTAATGACTTCGGCTGCCCTCGCGCAAATCAATTGTTTTTCCGCAACATTAATCGATTCTTTTTCGCCGACAGGTATTTCCGTAATACTTGACAAGGTATGGGTCAATTCTTTGTTTATCGCCCCGCCGCGTTCCCTTTGTATTTTCCCCTGTTCTTCCAATATTTTCAGGTCTCTCTGAATGGTCGATACCGAGACTTTTAGCTCATCAGACAATTTTTTTATGGATACGGAAGGCTGTCTGTTTAATCTTTCGAGAACAAATAACAGTCTTTCTTTTGCCAGCATTCGCCTCACCTCTTCTTTTCATTATACTATTCTGCCCCCATTCAATCAATCATTTCTGTTCATTTTAATTCAAAATATATCTAAACAATTCATTTTAATTCAACAAATAAGCCTCTGCCGCTGATTACTCAAGGACGGCGAAATATATCGCGGGATGTATTTCATAATACGCATTAACAACATCTTCCCTTTTCTATTTTAAGAAAAGCATACTTGGCAAGAGTGCCAGGGAAAAACAACTTTCGAAAGAAGTGCTCAAAAAAAACTGATGATCGAAATTCATTGGAAGTGCTGACTTAATTACCGTTGAAAAACAGGGAACATCTTTGTTCTATGCGTTTTCTATTGACAAACCACTATATCCCCCATAAAATGTAAATTAAGTTCACTGTGAGAGGAGGCCAAGAGTATGCGTTTTGTTTCCGGCTATATGCTACATGAAGCAAAATCACCTGTTTGCGCAGTCAAATTAGTCATTCAGGGGATACGTATGTCCTTTTTTAAGCAAACAACCCATACCGGAAATAAGTACCGGATACTCTTGGCAATAAATAAGTAAAGGTCAAGCGAGTCATCACTGCTTGCCGCATTCAGAAAGCGGTTACGCTTTCCGGAGCATAATACTACTGTCAAAAGACGCCGGTCAGGTGTCTTTTTGTCTTTTCACAGGAGGTAAATGAATTGGAACAAATCATTAGTTATAAAAAAATTGCCGGGCTGGCATTGCCGTTGATCCTGGCTCAATCCGTCATTGTAATGAACGGCGTGATTGACCTGGCCTTTATTGGCCCCTTGGGGACCGCTGCCATTGCTGCCGTATCCATAGCGAATTCGTTATGCGCTACCCTCTTTAATTTTCTGGAAGGATTTCGTGTTGGCACAACAGTCCTAGTTGCCAAAGCTTCGTCTGCGAACGATGCATCAAGAATAACAGCCGTACTAAAAACCGGATTATTTCTGGCGTTTATGATTGGTATATTATTGGCTGTTTTTGCCCCGTATATCAGCAATATGGTTTACGCTATTGCCGGCAATGAGCAAATCAAATATCAGGGGCTGGATTATCTTAAAATATGGCTGTGGACCATGCCATTGATCTTATGTTCCTACGTGCTAGTCGGTTTCTTCCGGGGATTGAATGATACGGCAACACCGTTATGCAGCACCCTTGTAATTTGCTTGCTGAATATTGTATTTGCTTACCTTTTCGTCTATGGCGGCTTTGGTTTTCCCAGTCTGGGAGTTAAAGGATCGGCTCTGGCAACTATGATCGGCAATCTGGCCGGTTTACTAGTTATAATATATCTGGCATTTAAAAAACCACTAACAAACCAATATATTAACCTAAAACAACCGTTTTTCGGGCATATTCCGGAATATGTTTCTCTTGCCGTGGATGTTGGGTTAAACACCGGTTTTACCCTTCTGGCCTTGCTGCTTTTTGTTTATGTAATAAAGCCGCTGGGAGTTACTGCTTTGGCGGTGCATCAAATTACCCTGCAGGTTTTCAACCTTGCTTATCTTCCGGCTATGGTTTTTTAATTACAGCATCAATTATCGTGCCGCAATTATCGGAGCCCAAACAGGAACATCTTTTGCGGCCCACAATAAATCGAATAGCGAAAATGAGTCTTGGAACGGTCCTGCTTGCAAGCAGCCTAATCTTTTTCTTTGCATCAACGATTAGCAGCTTTTTCAGCCCCTCTGACAAACTAGTAGCAGAACAAGCGTCACATACACTAAAACTGGTTTGTCTGGGTCAATTATTTTCTTCTGTTTACATGGTAATGCGTGGTGCGCTTACCGGCTGCAGGGATACCCGTTTTATCGTTTACGAAGGCTTGTTTTCCAGCTATATAGTCTTTCTGCCGCTGGCCTATATATTGGCACTAAAATTAAACTACGGCATATACGGAGGGTATATGGCCTTCGTATTGTGGTGTATAACTGATTGTGCAGCACTCACTTTCAGGTTCTGCCAAAAAAGCCGGCGCAAAGTTTTACCGGCAGCCTAGATATCGTTTACTTTATCAATGTTATCACCCTGTACTTTAAAAATAAGCGACCTGAAGTCTCAATTAGAAGGCTTCGGGTCGCTTATTTGCAATTGTACATACAAACCGGTAGTAAATATAAGCGGTTCCACTTACGTTCCGTGCTTAATACCGTTGTTCTGTTCTGGAAATAATATCTGCCTGCGTAGTAGGATCAAGGGTAACAAACTGTGCGCAATAGCCAGCCACCCTGACAATAACATCCCGGTATTGCTCAGGATCTTTTTGAGCAGCTTTTAACGTTTCACTGGAGATAATATTAAATTGAATATGCCACCCTTTCATAGCAACAAAAGATTTAATTAAAGCAACAAACTTTTCAAACTGTCTTTCGCCTCTTACCAGTTCCGGTGGAAGTTTTTGATTAAGCAATTGCCCGCCGGTCATTAAAATCGTCGGTAATTTTACGAGGGATCGAAAGACCGCAGTCGGTCCTTTGACATCAGTCCCCTGAGCAGGCGATGCTCCTTCAGCGGCGGGAGTCCAGGCGTTTCGGCCATCAGGTGTGGCTGCCGTTACGCAGCCCATTGGCACATTGGAGGAAATCCCTGAGGTTGATAGTCCGTAAATTCCGCCAATCGGCCCGCGCCCATACCGGGTATTGGTATATTTCTCTATTTCATGAATATAGGATTCATAAATCTCTCTGGCAATTGCATCGGCATAATCATCATCATTACCATACTTAGGTGCCTGCCGGAGTATTTTTTGAATTCCGGCTCCTTCCAAGCCTCTAAAGTCATTGCCTATAGCTTGCAATACGTTTTCCGCTGTCAGCATTTTATCTTCAAATATCACCTTTTTGATTGCCGCCAAAGAATTGGCCGCATTAGCCAGTCCTACCTGCAGGCCGGAGACAATGTCATAAACGGCACCGCCCTCCTTGACACTCTTGCCACGTTCGATACAGTTGTTCACCAAAGAGGAACACAGAATATCGGGAAATTCTTCTAAATTATGATCGGCAATTTTATCCAGAACCACCGACAGTTTGGTGTAATATGCTATATTTTTCTTCCAGGCTGTCCATAACTCTTCATAACTTGTAAAGTCTGTAAGCCGGCCGTTTCCAGAAAGCAATGTCTTTCCGGTACGTTCATCAACACCATCCTGCAGGGTCAGCTCAATGACCTTCAGCAGATTCAGGAAACTCATACCTGTGCAGCGATATCCCCATTTACCGGGAACAGCTACTTCCACACAACCCACCATGGAGTAGTTGTAGGCATCCATATATGCTACACCCTTATTTAACAAGGCAGTAATAATGACCTCATCGGAATGAAGTGCCGGCATGCCAAACCCGGTGGCAATGACATTGGCACATTCCCTTACGAACTTTTCCGGACTGTTGGCGTGTAACCGCGCTGACAAATTAGGCTGCGTCAGCTTTATTTCGCCTACACTTTCCAGGATTAAGTAACTTAATTCATTTACCGCGTCGGAACCATCAGCATTAGAACCGCCAATCGTGACATTCTGATAAGTTGGATAGCCTGCTCCATAGCCGGAATGGGAAGTCGGCCTTATTTTTATGATCGAGAATAATTTTATCCACAGGCACTGCAGTAATTCCTTGGCAAACTCTGCGGTTGTCGCTGATTTTTGCAGATCTTGTTTATAGATCTCATATAAATATTGATCCATTCTTCCCAGAGAAGCCGAATGTCCATTGCTTTCAATCTGAATAACCAGATGAATAAACCAGACCATTTGTACAGCTTCATAAAAGCTTCTCGGCCTTTCGCCCGGAACCCGCCTACAAATTTCGGCGATGTTCAGAAGTTCTTCCCTGCAGGTAAGATCTTGTTCATTTGCTGCCAGCTTATTGGCCAGTTGTGCATAACGTTGGGCAAATGTTATTACACTCTCATTTACTATGATAACCGATTCCCAAAACGCTTTCTTCCGTAAAGCGCCGTTTTCACTGACATCCAGTCTATCCAACTGCTGCTGTGCCTCGGCGATAAATCCCTTCAACCCCAGTCGTAAAGCTTTGGCAAAATCAGGTATGATATGACCGTCTCCCGAAGTCATGTTCCCCTCGCCATGAATTACTTTTACTGTTATTGCGTTTTTTACATCTTCCGGCATGATTCCATAGCATTTGTCCCGTAATGTTTTTCCTTTCCAATACTGAATGATCTGCAACAATTCTTCTCTATGCTGTTCCGGCAGATAAAAATTGTCGCCTTCCCGCTGATTGAAATTTCCACTTTGCCTCAATTCCTTTTCAATCCACTCCACCGCATACTCAGGAAAAATCGGGGCTGTTCTTTCTTCAAAAGCCTGGTTGCCAACAAGCAGTTCACCCGGTTTGATGTAAATGGACATATTTTCCAGTGTCTTTTGCACCAGCCGTGCCCGTTTTATATAGACCGGCTGCGCTTCATTTTCCTGATACGCCTCCGTAGCATAACGGGCTCTTTCAACACATACCATCGGCGTCCGGGCCAAAACCGCCTCTCTTAACCGTTTTACCCTCTCACTTTTGATTTCATATTGTTTAAGCATTCCCTCTCCCTCTTTCCTATTTTTCTCATCCTCCCACATTGACGTACAAACCACCCCTTTCCAACTTTCTTTTTATTGTGGCAACCTGCTCCTTTTCGGGAGGCCCTGTTGTTTCCAGGCCATACGTTCTTCCCAGTTGTTTATATTTTTCCCGGCCCAGGGAATGGTAAGGCAATATGTGTATTTCCTTAATTCTGTTAGTCCCTGCAATTTCCATAATACGTTCTATATTGTCCTCGCCGTCATTTAGACCGGGTATCAGGGGAACACGAATAATAATATTGCCATGGCTTTCACCTAATCGTCTTAGATTTTCCAGTATGACTTGATTATCCACCCCGGTCAGTTTCTTATGTATTTCGTTATCGGCATGTTTGATATCAAACAGGATCAAATCACAATATTTTACTATGGCAAGAAGTGATTGCAAACTGCCAAATCCGCTGGTCTCTATTGCCGTATGAAAGTAATGTTCTTTACATTTTTTTAATAGGGCGCTCACAAAGGCTTCATGCATCAGCACCTCGCCACCGGAAATAGTAACACCTCCGCCGGATTGCTGATAAAAGATCATATCCCTGCTTACTTCTGCAAAAACGTCCTCCACATTCATCCATCTGCCGGCTAACGTTAAAGCTCCCGCCGGACAAACCCGCATACATTTACCGCAAAGCCTGCAATGATTCCGGTCAATCCGGATACCGTCATCTGCCAAGTTCAGCGTTCCCCAGTCACAAGCTTGCATACAACGGCCGCATTGAACGCATTTTCCCCGGTCATAATACAGTTCATTGTCCTTTTTTTGTGTCTGCGGATTAGCGCACCATAAACACGTTAAAGGACAGCCTTTTAAAAACACCACGCTTCGAATGCCCGGACCGTCATGCAGCGCATATCTTTCAATTTCACAAACCATTGCGCTTAGCATCAGCTCGTCATCCCCCTTTATCACATTTCATTTCTTATCTCCGCATCATCTGCTTAGCAATATTTATTACTATTTGTTATCATTTATTACTATTTATTATTATTTTATGCCTGATTTTTATCCCAGTCAACGATTTTCCTTCCAAATCAGTTTTATTTATTATTCTTTTTAGCTATAATTAAAGTAGTGTAATTTTATCTGCAGCGGAGGATACGGCATGTTTATCGAGGAAAGACGGCAAGAAATTTTGGCTTTATTAAAAAAAGACGAAAAGGTTGTTGTAAAAGAGCTAAGTGCTAAATTCGGCGTTAGCGAGGGAATGATCAGGAAAGACTTAAAAGAATTGGAAAAAACCGGGATGATCAAACGAACGTATGGCGGTGCTATACCGCAAAGAAATATGGCCGAAAACACCAGTATCAGCAATAGAATGATTAAAAATCTGGACTCTAAACGGGAAATTGCCAAAAAAGCCTTCGCCTTAATCGAAGAAATGGATACCGTTTTTCTGGATATATCCAGCATTAATTTCATTTTGGCTGAAATCATTGCCAAAAGCACAAAAAAAATAACCCTGCTCACCAATATGGTTGAGTTGAGTTCTTTATTTCGGGATAATGAGACAGTCAGCATGATTTGTATTGGTGGACTGTATAATAAAAAACTAGGTGGCGTAACCGGCTCGGAGGCAATAGAAAACATCGCAAAATACCGGGTCAATAAGGCATTTATCGGCAGCTGCGGAGTTAACCTTCTGGACAAGAGCATCAGTAATTTTGATGTAGAAGAGGGGCATACGAAAAAAGCCATTATCGCTGCTGCGAAAACCACTTATATTCTGCTGGAAAACGAAAAATTTCATTATGATGGAACTTATAAATTTGCCCGTTTAGAGAATGTTGGCGGCATTATTACGCAGACTACTCCCGCTGCAAAATTATGCGATACTATAAAAAAACTGGGTATTGCCTTACTCTAAAAATAAAAACTGCTTTCAGACCGACAGCTTGAAAGCAGTTTTTTTCTATATATGCGATTGACTTGCATCTTATTTAGCCAATCTTTTATTATCAAATTTAAAGATTTTGTTAAGCCAGGTGTAAATGGTTTTTGATTCTTTTGTCAGTAAAGGTCCCAGTATCGCCAACAGTAAAACATATAAAGCGGCGAAAGGCTGCAAAATCGGCAGTAAACCTCCTGCCTTACCCAAATTAGCGGTAATGATGGAAAACTCGCCGCGCGAAACAATGGTGAGTCCGATATTGGTAGAAGCTTTTGAAGATAAACCGGCACTTTTTCCGGCCAGTAATCCGGCAATTAAATTGCCCAAAATAGTGATAATAACAGCTCCAACGGCCAGCCAAACGGCTCCGCCTAAATTAAAGGGATCAATCGACAAGCCGAAGCTGAAAAAGAACAATGCGCCAAAAAAATCACGAAACGGCAGAATCATATGCTCAATTCTTTTCATATGCTCGGTTTCCGCAAGAATCAAACCGGCTAAAAGAGCACCTATAGCCTCAGCCACATGAATGGTTTCAGAAAAACCGGCGATCAAAAAGAGTGACGAAAAAACAAGCAGAATAAATAACTCATTAGACTGTACGGCCAGAAACTTATTTAAAAACGGCGTAATTTTACGGCCAATGAGCAGCATTCCCAGGATATAGAAAAGGGAAATCGCAGCCGATCCTATAACTCCCAAAATCGAGGTAGCACCACTTAGCAATAATCCGGAAAGAATGGATATATATATTGCCAGGAAAATATCTTCAAACATAATAATCCCTAAAATCATCTCAGTCTCAGGATTGGCGGTACGTTTAAGATCAACAAGAACCTTTGCTACAATGGCACTGGAGGAAATCGTCGTGATCCCTGCCATAACCATAACTTCTTTTGCCGGAAATCCAGCCGCAATTGCATAGGCTAATCCCAAGGTAAAATTAATCGCCAAATAGATGGTGCCGCCAATGACGATGGATCGTCCTGCCTTAATCAAACGTCCGACGGAAAACTCCAGCCCCAAATAAAACAGCAGGAATAAAACCCCAATCCTTCCCATAAATTCAATGATGTCGGCACTTTGGATAAAGCGCAAATCCAAAATGCCAAAATGCGGTGCATGGGGACCGACCAACATGCCAACAATGATATAGAACGGAACAATCGAAGAGCGAAGCTTGTTGGAAACAAAACCGGCAAAGGCTAGGAGAGCAATGGCTATGCCAATTTCAAATACGAGTATCTCCATAACTAGGATCCCCGGTCAACAAGAATATTTTTTAGAGCTTTGATTTGCTTTCTCTCCCCGGCAACAACCAGGGTGGCCTCTGCCTTAAGAACCTGCTCCGGTCCGGGGTTAACCGTCTGTGTCTGGTCTTTCTCAACAATCGCGATGACCGTTGCACCTGTTTGCTGGCGAATATTTAACTCACCAATGCTTTTGCCGATGCAAGGTGAACTGCTCTCTATCTTGTACCACTCAATAACTAGTTCATCCAAAGCCACTTCAATTGTTTCCAGAGCTTTCGGCTTGTAAGTCATACCGCCGATAATGGCAGCAGCTTGCCGGGCTTCATCATCCTCAAGTGTAAAGGATGTGATCATTTCATCCGGATCTTTGGAATCATAATGATAAATCTCTCTGCGCCCATCATCATGAACCACAAGGACCAATAAATCCCCTCCCCGAGTTAACATTTGATATTTTCTACCAATACCCGGAAGATCGGATTCTTTAATGCTAAACATGTAATTTCCTCCTAAATTTTGCACCTTAACTATTTGTCAGTACGATAAATTTTATTGATAAATAAAGCAAATGACATATTAAGTTAGTTTTTATTATATTTAACTGCCTAATAAAAGTCAAATCGTCCAATATCGCAAAATCTAGACAAATTTGAACTTTTTCAACTTAAAGTATAATCGATTTTACTATTTTAATCACCTAATCTCAACAATTCTGTTTAAACAGTAAACAACGGATGATGTCTGATATAAGAAAGCTAAAGCATCACCCGTTGTTATTTTGATTTGGTATCTGAATCCTTATTCTTCGTGCTCTCTATTAAATAGTTCCTGTAACTTAACAATTTTTTCGGTTGGTACCAGATAATCCACATACTGCCTTATCACGCTGCTTTTCAAAATTTTATTTTGGCTAATTGCTTCACCCAGTATTTCCGCCCTTACTAAAATTTCAGCCTCATTAACACCTAGTAAAGAACGCATTCCCGTGGAACTGCTGAAGCGAGGGTTTATTTCAAAAATATAAGGATTACCGTTTAAAAGCCGCAATTGAAAGTTGCTCGGACCATAAGGCTTTAAAACCTGGGCCACCTTTTTGCAGTAATCTGTGATCTCCAAAAAATCGCCCGATTCCGCCGACATCGTCATGCCTTCCTGCAAGTACCGCTTTAAGGTTATCCCTGACAGAATCCTGCCGTTGGTCCCGGTGCAAATACCGGTTGTAAATTCGCCACAGTCATCCGGTAAATATTGCTGGAGGATCATGTCTTTTTTGTTTTCGAGTAAAGGCTGAAGATCTTCATAGCGGTCAACAATATACATCCCCCGCGACCCAGCACCTCGTCTCGGTTTAATTACGATAGGAAATTGCACTGCTTTAATGAATTCGTCAATTTTCGTTTGGTCTTCCGGATATCGAATGGTAACCGGAAAGAAGAAGTTATTTTCTTTTAAAAAGTTCACCGTGAGCCATTTATCATTACATAGATCTAGGATCTCGGGAGAATTAATAAACACTTTGGCTCCTGTCATTTTTTCAATATCCAGTTTATTATAACTATAAAAAGCAAGTTCCTGGGAAGACGCAACAAAAACAGCCTGTATATTTTCCCTCTTAATAATACGTAACAAATTAGTTAGATATAGTTTCTCCTGGTGAGCAGGCGGTACAATATAAGCTTGGTGAGCAAGATACAGGCCCAAAGTCCGGGCGCTTATATCACAGGCTACCAGCTTTAAATCTAAATCTGATCGCAGTAAAGATTGGATAATGGCTACCCCGTAAAGAGACCCGGAACCCGATATCAAAACATTTACTGTTCTCATACGATCACCTGCTTGACAAGATAGTCCTTGCTTTTAGGTCCGCAGTTAAAAATCAAATCCACTGCCGACAAATTAGGAATGAAGTCTCCCCAGACCTGTGGGTAAACAGGATGCTTAAAATCCTGGTAAACCAGGCGAATGTTGTTATTCTCAAATGCCGCCTCGTCATTATACACCCGGGCTCCGTTACCGGATAGATAAATATCGGCTTTACATTGTTTACATAAACTGACAATAAGTTCCCCTTTATGGCCTTCAACTCCCGCTATTCCGGAGGCCCGTATCATTGGTGTATCAATTTCTAAAATTTCCCGGATAACATGGATCAACCGCAAGTTGAAATCAATCAAAAGTCTTCCCGGCGCTTCATAAATGGGAAGAAACAAGCTTTTGTATTTCTGCCAATAGGGCGAACGTGCATAGCAGGTTTGTAATGATCCCCAGTGATTGGAATACCACGGAAAATCATTTTGCAGGGCCGCATCTTTAATTAAACTCTTTTTTCTTTCAACTTGAACGCTTAATATCCGTTCTCCTTCGGGACCTTTTATTTTGTTTTTTTTGGTTACTTCTCTTCTTGAAAGCAGCACATCATCCAGAATGACAAATAAATCACAGGACATCATTTTATGAAAATATCCCAGCCATGGCAGATAATTCGGCTGATGTCCACTAATAATCACATGCAGTCCCCCTCAACGATAATTATTAATTACCTCAACGATAGTTGTTAAATCGTTTCGAAAAAGAGCCGGATGAACCGGAATGGAAACACAGGTGTTGGCCAGTTCCTCGGCAACCGGCCAAATGCCGGAACTGCAGGCCAGATTCTTATATGCAGGCTGTTTAGGTATGATTGTCGGATAGTAAATACCATAGCCAATTCCGTTAGCCTCCAGGGAAGCTGTAAAAGCCTCCCTGTTTTTTACTTTTAAAGTATATTGATGATAGACATGACTCCTATCTGAGGGCAGGACCGGTTTTTTGATCCATGGATTTGCTATATTTTCATCGTAGAATTTTGCATTCTCCCTTCTTTTCTGATTATATATATCCAGCTTCTTTAATTGCTCTACCCCAATAGCGGCATGAATATTGGTCATCCGATAATTATATCCCACCATTTCATGATAGTAGCGCCTGCTTTGTCCCTGATTAATTAGAATCCTTACTTTTTCTTCGATTACCGGATCATCGGTCAATACCATACCGCCTTCGCCGGAAGTCATATTTTTGGAAGGGTAAAAACTAAAAGCCGCAGCCTTGCCGAAAGTGCCTACCTTTTGCTCCTGATAAGTAGCTCCATGCGCCTGGGCACAATCTTCCAGAACAATGAGTTCATTTTGTTTCGCAATCTCCAGAATCGCCCCCATGTCCGCCGGCAATCCAAAGAGATGAACTATGATTACTGCTTTGGCTTCCGGGTGCTCTTTCACCGCAATACTTAATTGTGAAGGGGAGATAGTATAAGTTACCGGGTCAATATCAACAAACACCGGTGTGGCTTTGGTATATAAAATCGCATTAGCCGTAGCGATAAACGAGTAGGGGGTGGTTATAACCTTATCCCCGGCGCCGATACCCATAGCCCGCAAAATTGCATGAAGTGCGGTTGTGCCTGATGAAGTAGCAACGGCATAGCGGGAATTATGATACTGCTTAAATTGCTCTTCGAACTCATGAACATAACTGCCTGCTGCCAGCATACCGCTGCGCAAAACTTCAATAACCCGACTTTCCTCTTCTTTCCCTAATAACGGTCGCGCACAGGGAATCATTTAAATACCCTCCCTAATTTGCATTCTTAATTTCTGGCATAGTTGATTGTTATCTTTATGACCTGTCCTAATCCCCATAAAGTGCCCCTTTAGGGGGATCCCCAACGTATAAAGATCTCCCAGCATGTCTAATGCCTTATGTCTGGCCGGTTCATTATGCCATTGCAGATTTACAGGCCCATTGGAAAACACCAGACAATTCTCCATGTTTTTACCAATTAATTTGACAACTGCTTCATATTCGCTTTCCAGAATATACGATCTTGCTGGTGCCAGTTCCGAAGCAAAATCAAAAGAACCGTCAAATGCGAAATGGGCCAACTGGGTAGGAATTTCCTTATCCGGATAGTCAAGCAGGTACGTGAGAGTAAATTGCGGTGCGGGTAAAGCCATAAGAAAGCGGTCATAACGCCTTCCTTGATGAAAAAATGAGTTTGTGATAAAAACCGGTTCTTGCAGACAAAAACATTTTTTTGGCATATCTTGTAAAACAGGCTCTGCCTTTAAAAGAGCATGAACAAACCCCCGGCTGCTGAAGCTGCTGACAACCGGAATACAGGGACTGTTCAGGCAAATCTTTAAATTATCCAATTCCAGCCCTGCAATGGCCGCCAGCAAGTGCTCGGTATGTTCAATACGTATATCGTTTTTAACCAGCGAAGTCCAACGGAAATCTACTCTTGCATGTTCAGGCTGGCAGGGAACTTCCGGATGCCCCGGTAGATCTTCCCGGACAAAAACAATTCCCGTATCCGGCGGCGCCGGGTGAAACGTTACTGTGGATTCGCTTTGTCCGGTAATACAAATGCCGCTACAACAGACCGTTCGTTTTA
Organism: Propionispora sp. 2/2-37; assembly: GCF_001298735.1. GTDB lineage: Bacteria > Bacillota > Negativicutes > Propionisporales > Propionisporaceae > Propionispora. The sequence goes on from NZ_CYSP01000004.1 coordinate 193,602, forward strand.
TAGTTTTTTGCATGGTTTCTCTCCTACTTTTCGCTCGTAATCTTGAGGATTTGGGCCGCCCTATCCGTGTACGTATTCTGGTAAGAATAGACTTCACGCTGACCTTGTAAAGCAATTGTTTCCCTCTCGTTTCCTTGTTTCAGGTAATAATCCACCAAACGTAAAGTATCCTCTTCCGATTGAGCAACTACCAAATGTTTTCCTGGCGTAAACTTTTCTAAAACGGCAGTAGTGGCCGGTGCCAGGAGAAATCCCCGGGCACCCAGAATTTCGTAAGTTCGTGAGGTCAGTTCTGTTATTACATTCTGAAACCCGAGGATAATTTTAGCCGAACTGTACACGCGATTTGTTTCCAGATAGGATAAATTTCCCCGAAAATGCCGGGAGTCCACGTTAAATCCAACAATAGCCGGGTCCAATTTGTCCCACCGCTTGCCCCAGATGGCTACATCATACCCCCGCTCCACTAGCGGCTTTAACAATATCCGGGCACTGTCCCTGCGATAGGAACTCCAGGTTACCCCTGCGGTGGCTACAAGGGCGATATCACATTTATACTTCTCCACAGGTTCGGCAGGCTGGTGAAATTCAGGATTACAGGCCCATGGCAAATAATAAGCTTTAAAACCAAGTTGGTTATAGAAAGGTACTGTTTCCCTATCGATTGTAAAAATATATTCTGGTTTTGCTGCTTTAATGTAGGGTAATGACCATTCATCTGTCCAGCGGGGATCTTCTGTCGCCCAATATGCATGCTTTAAATGATGTTTATCGACAATTTTACCCAGTAAGTTAAGCTTTGAATTGGTGTGTATTTTGGTCCACCCGGCAGTTACCACAAGGTCTGGATGATATTCCGCCAGCAATTGCTCCAGTTCTTTCTCTACAATATTTGTTAATATTTTTACTTCACATCCGTTTCTTGCAAAACCGACTGGCAACCCCAGCAAATACTGATGATCCACATCAATAAAAAGTATCTTCACAAAACCACCTCCTATGATAAATTAAGACAGTACGCTTCCCTTAATACACCGCGCCCGCCAAATTTCTCCTTGAATTCAAACAGCCCCTGATTTATCTTTATCCCTTTAGCTTCTGTAGAAATACCCCAGTCTAAGTAACAGTAGCCATTTTCCCTACCCCAGTCAATCAATCTGTAAAATAATAGTTCAAGTGAGCGAAGATTTTGATATCTGCTATTACTGGCAATATAGAAACAATTAATAACCCGGCTGTTCAGCAGAAAGGCAACTACTCCGCTAATCATTTCTCCTTCCTGAAAAGCGGCAAAGAGCTTTATTGCCCCGGGGCACCTATTTGTTAAATCAAGGATTTCCGCCAATGTGTGGGTAGGATGAGCATGATGCTTTTGTTCCAGATTCTCTGCCAGAATACGCCAATAAGCAGCAAAATCATTACTTTCTTCTATGTTTACACCGTACTTTTGTGCCTTACGGATATTCCTTCGGGTACTCTCAATCAAATTCTCCGATGCGTTAGCAATCTCTTTTATCGGCAATGCCGTCGCTAATTCGGAACTGCTTAGAGAAAAACCGGAATACCGTAAGACAAAGTCTATTTCATCACTTGGCCAGGAATGATAAATGCGAGGAACCATTTTAATTTCTATTGCGTTAAAAAGATTGGACTTACAGTATTCCGTTAATAAAGTTACCAGCTCTGTTGCTTCAGCGATGCCAAGCCTTTTGTCAACAATGATTCCGCCATGCGATGCTCCCGGGTAAGACGAAAACACTTTTTTTTGACCTTCCATAACCTGAGCTGCCGGTATTACAGCAATTAATTCTCCATGAGATTTGTAAACCATCACAGAGCAATCAACAAACCGCCCTGGCGGGTGATAGTTTAGAAAAGTCCGCTGCTGCATAAACGTACCGTTCCGGGAGGATGCCACAAAATCATCCCAGCTCTTTTGGTTAGATGGATCATATCTCTCTATCGTTAACACTTATATCACCGTGCCAATCCCAATATAGTCTTTCTCCATGGTTTAAGAATGATTGTTCTGCCAGTTCAGTTGCCTTTATTACCCAAAGAATATCTGTAGATCCGGTTCTGGGAAGCGCCTTGGTTTTTATACAATCAAGAAAATGCAGGCACTGTTTGGTTAGTGGCAATTCTTTTTCAAATTTGGCTGTGGCAATCTCACCGGTATTGGATATTAGCTGTATTCCGTTGGTATTTTTGACATCGTCAAAGGCCATGGTCATCTGTTCTCCCGAAATTTCCGCATGCCGCTTTTTTATTAGACTGATACAGTTTGTCTGTATTTGTACAAGCAAGTCACCGGGAAACTTCATTGTAATGATAACCAGGTCATAAACATTTGGCTGTTGATAGCTTTCTCCATGGGCAGATATCCATATTGGATCTTGATCAACCAGATATCTGACTATAGAAAAATCATGTACACTGAGATCCCAGTGTACACTAACTTCATGCCGAAGATCTCCAAGGCCGGTACGTTCCAGCAAAATATAGCGCAACCGCCCCAGTAATCCCTGATTAATATATTCTTGCATCTTTAATACCGCCGGATGATATTCCATTAAATGCCCTACCATTAAAACAGTATTATTTTTTGCAGCCAGTTTAATTAAGGTATCTGCCTCATGATAGGAGAGAGTGCAAGGTTTTTCCACTAACACCGCCTTTTTTCGTGATAAAAAATCTGCTGCTATAGGAAAATGGCTTTGTGGAGGTGTAGTAATGATAACACCGTCTAGTTGATCATCAAGTAAAAGTTCATGATAGTCTGTGGTTTTTTTTATACTGGAATTAGTTTTTCCAGCCTTTTGCAAAGATTCTTCTTTTACATCACATATATATTTAATTGTCGCTTCCGGTATGGAACATAAAGTTTTTATATAATTAAATCCCCAAGTGCCACAGCCTACTAATCCAATTTTTATCATGCTCACCACCCTCGCTTAAGTCTAAATAAAAAGTTTACTATTTATTTGTAGACTATTCTTTTAATACGAAAAAAGTGATAGTATTTATCATCATTCACGTCGTTATAGCGGTGCTTGTTTTCTTAATAAACAAACCTGACGCCACTAAAAAAACGGCGTCAGGTTACGTAAATCTTTGCTATCTTACGATACCTCTTTTAAAGTTTGTCCATTACCTTTGATACGGTCTAAACTTTCACGGAAGCCTTTTTTTCTGACCGCCTATCGTTCTATTTTTTATCTCCCCCTTTTTGAATAATCAGTCCGATAGATGTTGAAACATATCCGTTAAAGAAAAATTTCAGGTGGGGATCATGCCGATAAGGAGGACTATCGACAAACAAATCCGCCGGAGCATTCCCCAACGTAAAATCAATATCAATGATGCAGCCCATACTTTGAAGCTGCTTGGCCATTTCTTCAAAATCCGACCGTCGAAAGAACACACTGGACGAATAGTCCATTGTTGTAGTGTTCGAAGTCACATTGTATTCGGTGGTATGAACAGCAATCCCACCAGGTTTAAGGCAATGTAACATGTTATAGATAAACTGTTTTCCCAATTGAATCGATCCAAGATGCTCAAAGGCACAGGAAGACCAGCAGAAATCAAAATCCCGGAGTTCGGGCGGAATAGCATTCATATCAACAGACTGAAAGATTACATTATCGGCAAAGACTGCCGGATCGCAGATTCCCCGTTCATTTAATACCTCTACATTTGCTGCATGCTCTCCGCTGGCAATCCAATTTGCATCTTTTTTTTGGGCACTTTGTTCATCCTGATCGGTAGCAGTCAGCTTGCATCCGAAACTTGCAAACAAGGCTACCAGGGGCTCCCGCCCCACGGCAAACCCTAATCCTTTCCGATTAGCACTTAACATGTCTCGCTCATATAAAGCCTGTGCAATAAAACACCACTCCCATATTTTCCGGTGCATATGATTTTTTCGCTCATGAATTTTTTCACACCAGGACTGAAATATGGGACTTTCTAATTGTCTTTGAGTACATATACAAGATGTTAATAAATCTTCCATGGATACCTCCTGTTCTTCTGGATAAAACCTATCGCTCCATACCACGAAAACTGTCCTCAGAATTTAGGAATATGATCAATTGCACAGTTTACCAATATTTCCAGCTCCTCTCTCGGCAGGTTTCGATGGGCCAGTACTCCCTTCAGTTCCTGTATCAGCACCATCTGCTGCTGAACAAGATATTGCTGCAGATTTCTTTCCACGGCAAGTGCAAATTCGGCTGCTATTTTCTCGATCGGTTCACTGCCCGCCTGCTCTTGGCCGCAAAGAGATTCAGCGCGAGTACCCATTGGAGTAAGGCAGGTAAACGGAGCCGCCAATCCATGAGGATATACTTGCTGGAGCAAATTTCCTGACTGCGGCGAATATAAAAATATCCCGACTGCCATAGTAAATACCGGCTGCTGGTCGTAATAGTCAATGGCTGACTTTACCGGTTCCTGTTCGATCCAATCCTCCTTGTCCTGCTTAAGGATTGCTAGGCTTTGCATGGCACTATCGTGAAGAATGACGATTCCCGGATATTTCTTTAGCATATCGTGCATTATAGCAGGATAAAGTATATCTTCCAGGTTGTATATAACAATTTCATACTCCATGCTATGATCGGCAAATTCCTGATATGAAAAAACAGGAAAAGTATGCCTGATCGGGTCAGTCTCATCGGGCTTTCGGTCAGTATAAACAGTAATGTCATAGTAACGGGCCAAAAACGGTAGCAAAATTCTGCCATATTGAGCAATCTTATCATCATCAGAATTCACAATAGGCGAAAAATAGGCCATCTTCCGTCGTTGCAAATAACGGGCCGTTACCAAAGGCTCGCGGACGCGTGTTCGCTCCAGTGTTTTCTCAAAAGCCTCCAATGCCTTGGCAGCAGAATATTCCCAGCAAAATTCTTTCGCCCGCCTGCGGCTCCATGTCTTCAAATCCTGCAAAAAATCTCCGTCAGTCAAAGCCCGGTATAACAATGAGGTGATTTCACTTTGCCGCCTGCTGTCAAACAGGGCATCTCTTCGTCCAATAATCTCCGGAATACTTGAGTTATTCGCCCCGATAACCGCCGCACCACAAGACATGGCCTCTAATACCGGCAATCCAAACCCTTCATAATGAGAAGGGAAAATAAACACAGCACATAAATTGTAAAGTAAAACCAGATCTTCTTCCGGAATATAGTCGGTCAGCACAATTTCGTCTTGCAGCCCTTCCCGTACTACCTGCTTTAACAAATCCGTTCTATACTGCTGATGTGTACCGCATACAATAACAAACTGGTATTGCTGCCGAATTTCTGCGGGAAGTTTTGCAAACGCGCTGATTGCACCGTCTACATTTTTCCGGTGATCAATGCCACCGGTATATAAAACAAAACGTTTTACAATACCATACCTCGTCCGGACTTCTCTTTCCGTTTGTGGTGAGATATCCAGGACTTTAAAGTTTGGAGTTGCCGCTCCTGAAATATTGACAATCTTATCCGGTGCAATTCCCAGATGATGAATAGCATCCTTACGGGTTGATTCAGAAATAGCAAGCAATAGGTCACAGGAACGAATGACCATTAATTTTTGAAAATACCATTTTTTCAACACTTCATTTGGCAAATATATCTCCGGCATTAACAGTGGTATTAAATCGTAAAGGGTTGCCGAACACACGGTGCCAGGCAGGGTTGATAAAATTCCCGGAACTACCGCCATCCCTCCGCAGCCTTCAAAAACGCTGGATATGTGAAGAATATCCGGACGCAGTTGAGCATAATGGTGACGAATCAAAATCTCGGCAACCTGACGGTAATAATCCTCTTTCGAACCATAAGTCAAGAGGGAAGGAATATACCGGTAGCCGCTGAACATACGGGAATCGATCAGCCCGTCAAATTGTTTCTTGATCTTTTTTGTTAGTTCACTATAGAGTTCATTTAATACCAGCCGGATTTCATAATCCTTCCTTTGCCTGGAGATAGCCTGGGCTAGTGCCAAAGAATAACGTCCTATCCCGCGGTTATAAGAGCCTTCCGTCTGACACGCTTGTAAATCGATAACAATCCTCACTCTATCCCGCCCCATTCCCTAACATGTATTGGCATCTGCAAGAGCACCCTGCAGGTGTTTTTTTAAAATCTGCCGTTGTTCCTGCTGTGGTAATTCTGTCGAAAAAAGAGGCGCTGTAATCCATGGACGGCGCACATAGATATGATCGATTCTTTCCTTTAAGCAAAACTCGGAATAGCGCAGGTACTCATCAAAAGGATTTGGCGGAGAAGAAAAATGTGACAAACAATCTCCCTTTTCCTGCGCAATGTAAAAACGGTTTAAGCCATCAAAGTAAGTATACTGATATCCATGACGCAATAAGATATCTTCCCATTCACTATGCTTTTGCTGCTTCCCTAAAGGAATCGTCGCTTCAATAACAATGACCCATGGGCGATATTGTTGAAAATCCATGCCTAACAAGACCTGTTTTTCCGTTCCTTCCACATCAATTTTTAAAAAATGAATGGTTTCCCGGACATAATTTTGACAAATCTCAAGTAAAGTCATTACCGGAACTTTAGTCTCCTTTATTTCCCATCCATGTAAACGATGCTGCTCCGCAATATCATAATTCATCGTTGATAGCCCGGTATCCGGAATTTCATAAAAGGCAACCATACCGGTATAGTTACCCGCAGCCACTTGTAAATTTATATCCCGGGTCCTTTCTTGACAGAGCCGTTGATAATATGATTGCAGGGGTTCAATATTCACTCCACGCCAGCCACGATCATAAAAAGCTTTTGTAACCGAATCAATAACCGGATCATTGGCCCCCACGTCAATATAAAAGCCTTTTTCCAGACCTGAGAATACCCGCCAAAGCATAACATCCTCCAGATTTTGCGCATAGGATATAAATGCCATTCCCGCACCCCGCCTTCACACACTCAATTAGACCAACACCCCCGTTATTTCTTTTGTTGCATATGGCAGCTTGCCAGAAATTCATTGTATTACCTATTTTTAAGTCCGCTTTTTAGTTCGCGATAAAACTGTAGATAAATTCCTGTGTCAGTCCTTGCTTCTTCAGGATATCCTTATTCTCCAAAATAATCTGTTTCTTCCAATGCAGATTATCTGCAAGCAAATTTTCCACAAATGTCTTCTCCATTTTTTTGATCTCACTTTCCGGACATTGCGCCTGACGAATCACCTGAAACATATCTCTCATCAATCCGGTACAGGGCTTTTTGACAAGCACTGTTCCGGGCGCAATAAAGTTCATGTACTGATCCAACGGCTTAACAACATACCGGTACCAAAATAAAACCTCAGGGACTTTCACAAATTCTCCAAGAAGCAACAACTCCATAAGTAAAATGACATCGGGACCAAATTTTGCTTGAAACAAGTTTGTTTGTTTAAGTATTTCCGAACGTATCAATCCATAAATAATAAATCCTCCCAAGTAGGACATAAAACGTTGAACGCGCTGCACCATGTCCATGCCGACTGTCTCAGTGACAATCTGAATCCCCAGCTTATTACCCGCTGGATCAATATGCTGCGTATCGGTAGTACACATAATCGCGCTCGGATTATCCTCCAGCTTGGCAACGCCTTTTCCGATGTATGACTGTCCCCATACGTCGTCATGGGCAGCCCACATGAAATACTTTCCTGAGGATAATGTAAACACTTTATTAAAATTGCGGGCCGATCCTAAATTATCAGAATTCTGATACAATTGTATACGTGTATCTTTTGTTGCATATTCCCGACAAATCGTATAGGTTAAATCAGAAGAAGCATTATCACATATAATAAGTTCAAAATTGCGGTAATCCTGTCCAAGAAGATTTTCGATGGTTTGCCGGATATACCGTTCACCATTATAAACAGGCAGCCCAATGCTAACTAACGGCAGCTTTCCCCTAGCCAAAACGCTTTAACTCCTTTCACTGCAAGCACTAAATTGCCCTTGTATTTCACAAATATCAGCTTCGCTTTTTCAGCCAGGCATTTGGCCAAAAAGTAACGTCCCGTACCAGTTGGCTTTCATTAAAATTCCATTCAGGTTCTTCCAAAACAAATTCCGGATGGTCCTGCAAGAATTCCCTCACGGCAGTACAGGGATTATCCCACTGCCAATTCGCCATGCCCCGCGGGACAGCAAATATTTCTTTCATAATGCCATCCGTAGCCACAATATAAGAACCGGGGGAAACCAACGGTGCGTATGCCTCCAGTTCGGAACGTACATGCTGCTTGGTGTGGCAGGAGTCTAATACAACCAATACTCTGTCGCTTTCCTTTACACAGTCCTTCACTTTGGCCAGCAATTCCCTTGCGGTGGAATTTCCCTCAAACAGCGTAATGTAGGAAGCTAAAGGATGATTTTCGATTGCCTCCCGGTTTCGGGGCCGGATTTCAATATCAATACCGATTACTCTCCCTATACCGGACACTTTACAAAGTCCGGCATAAAAAATTACAGACCCGCCATGGGCCACGCCCGTTTCAATAATCACATCCGGCTGTATCCGGTAGAGAATTTCCTGCATGCGAAACATATCGGCAGGCAATTGAATAATCGGACGCCCAAGCCAGCTAAAAGTATAGGCATACTTCTCATTCCAGCCAATTTTTATCCACCATTCGGATAATAGATAAAAAGCTTCGGGCGAATATAGCGGTATTTTCCGTTCTCCTGCCACCTGATCCTGACAGCACAGAGAATTCTGATCCGTATCTATCGTAATTTTCATTTATCATTCTCCAATTCTAATAAATTAATTTTGCCGGGCATACCCTTGAGAATATTTACTATTTCATTCCGGTAATTGGGATTTAGTATAATAATGGATGAGATTTGAAGATCCGGTAATTCAGCGGGCTTTATAATGGGATGGCCCGTTCCAGGAAGGTATTTCCCCTGTTTCTGCGGATTGATATCCACCACACATTGGAAGTAGCGGCATGCCGGATCAAGCAAGCCGGCAAAAGTGGCACCCTTGGCCCCTGCTCCCCAAAGGGCTATCCTCTCTCCCTGTTTTATCTTGCTTTGAATAAGTTCGCTCCACCGGGCAATCAAATCCCGTTCCCGGTATGCAAATTGCCTGGCCAAAAAATAAAGCGGCGTTGCTTGGGAAGGACCGGAAATTAGTTTATCATCTGCATGAAGCCTTGCTTCCAGCCACAAATACTGCCCATGAAACCGGTGAAACACATTTTGCACCCGAAAGCCGCTTAATTCCACAGCTCTTGCCAGAGAGTCCCTGCTAAAATACGAGCAATGTTCATAAAAAAAATCCCAGAATACTTCGTTGCGTAAAATCCATTCACTGCAGGGGGTTTCCAAAAAAAGGCGGGCTTGGGCTGAAGCCTTTATAGCCTGACGAATGGATTGCAGCAGGCTTACCGGCTGGGAAACATGTTCAATTACATGCCGGCATATGACTATATCCGCCATAATATGAGCGGCATCAGGCCCGTAATTGCTTTGAAAAAACGTAATTCGCCCGTCTTGCAGGGTAAGGGGGCCGCGATAACTTGGATCAAAACCATAGCCGTAAATTCCTGGTTCCCGGTCGATAAGACGTTTTAAAAATGTTCCCTGCCCGCAGCCGACTTCAATCACCCGGCAATCGTTAGTCTCCTTTTCCTTAACTAACTCATCAATAATTTCATCCATATACTGACTGAAATAGGGCGAATAGGACTGGGAATTTTCGTATGCTTCACCATAAGCGAGTTTTTGTTCATCAAAAGCAGTGTTAAAAATAAAATTGCACTGCCGGCAGCAAACCAGGGTCAAGTCCCCCCGCTCGACATTACGTGCTGCCTCTGCTGTTGCGATTAAGGTATGCTGGCAGGTGGCAACCTGCTTATGTTCTAAGAAAACAACACCATCGGAGACTTTACATACCGGACACCGAATGATTCTCCTCATAAATTTTTCTCCATCCCCTTGCTGATTAGCTGTTGTTTCCACCAGGAAATGGTTTCCGCCAAACCGGCTTCCAGCGTATAGCGGGGTTGCCAGTTTACTTCCTGTCTCAACCTCCGGACATCCGCCAGTACAACAGGTGCCTCTTGAGCAGTTGACAGTTCGCCGAACTTGATTTGATCGGAAGCTCCCAATTGTTCACCGATAGCGCAGACAATTTCCCGTAAAGAACGGGGCTGCCCGGAAGCAATATTAACAGGCCCTTGAACATCACAGTCCAGCAGGGCAGCAAGTGCCTCCGCAACATCTTTTACATATAAAAAATCGCGTATTTGATTGCCATGACTGCAGGGTACCGCTGTCTTCTGCAATAAAGCGGTAATCACCGAAGCAACCAAACGCCCCGGATATTCATAGGGGCCATAGAAAAAAAATATCCTGGCCCACGCACTGCTGATATGGTTTGCGGTACTAAAACAACGAACAATCTCCTGCAAGCTGTTTTTGCAGCATCCATATAACGAAACCGGCCTTTTGGGAGTAGAAGTCTCAGAGCAAAATCCATAATGCCAGTCATACTCTGCGCAACTACCGCAAAAAACAGCCCTCTGCCCCATAACCTCCCTAAAATACAGCAGCAGAGCCAGACTCGCCTGAACCCATTCTATGTTTTCCTTTGCATCCCAAAATTTCCCATGTTCTGTATACCACGCTAAATGCAGCAAATGAGTAGGGTAAACTTCCGCCAACAATACTTTCTGGGCATGATGATCCAATAGGTTGCATTGATGCCACCAAACGCCGTCTTGATTACAGTACGGCAGAGAGCTCCTGGTTTTGTGACATACTGCGTGCACCTCATACCGGCGGTCAAGCAACAGAGGAATGACCTGGCGGCCAACGACCCCGGTGGCACCGGTTAACAGCACTTTTTTCATCATAACGTACACCTTTCATAACTCATGTCGCGTTGTGAGATTCTCTCTACGGGAATAGGCCAGCAAATTGAAAATGCCGGATCGTCCCAACGGAAGCCGCGTGCTGCTTTGGGCTGATATTCCGTAGACATTTGATAAAACACCTCGGTATTGTCTTCCAAAGTGATAAACCCATGGGCAAAGCCTTCAGGAATATATACCATTTTATGATTTTGAGCGGATAACTCAATGCCCAACCATTTCTTCAACGTCGGGGAACCGGGCCGCAGGTCAATAAAGACATCATAAATTGATCCCCGGGTACACCGTATCAACTTCACCTCCGCATAAGGGTCTGCCTGATAATGCATTCCACGCAGCGTCCCTTTTTTCTTATTGTAGGATATATTGCACTGGACTAGCGCCGGATTGAGACCCCGTCCGGCAAACTCCCGGCAGCACCAGGTGCGGGCAAAAAATCCCCGTTCATCCCTTATCGGCTCATACTCCAGAATAAAGGCGCCGGTCAGCTCTGTTTCCTGATAGAGCATCTAAAACACCTGCACTTGGGGTATAGTAATGAAAAACTTTCCTCCCCAGTCACGAATTCCCCTCATTTGCCCGGCAATTTCTTCCCGTAAATTCCAGGGAAGTATCCATACATACTCCGGTTGTGTCTGATAAATTCGTTCAGGATTTACAATAGGAATCCGGGTTCCCGGCAAATATTTCCCCTGCTTATAAGGATTGCAGTCTACCGTATATTCCAAAAAATCGCTCCGGATACCGCAATAATTTAACAATGTATTCCCTTTAGCCGGTGCCCCGTACCCTACAATATGCCGTCCGCTTTCCCTGCACTGAATAAGAAAAGTTAAAATATCACGTTTAGTCTTTTTCACTAGTTCTTCAAACTGCCGGTAGGTCCAGAGGCTTTGTAATCCATAAACACGCTCTGTTTGACACAAGTTTTCTACGCTGGGTCTTATAGGATATAGGCTGCAACCCTGATGGCAGGCATAAATCCGTAAAGACCCGCCATGAGTATCAATCTCCTCCACATCAAATACAGATAGTCCATGGGTTGCAAACATACGCTTAACTACCTCCAGAGAAAAATAGGAAAAATGCTCATGGTAGATAGTATCAAATTGGTTGTGCTGCATTAACTGCAGTAAATGAGGAAACTCCACTGTAATGACGCCTTGCAGTTTTAAGATGGTTTTCATACCTTTGATAAAATCATGCAGGTCAGGAACATGAGCCAAAACGTTATTGCCAATTAAGAGATCGGCGCTAATCCCCTGGTCGACCAGTTCCTGCGCCAAATTCTGCCCAAAAAAGCGCACCCAGGTGGGTATTCCCTTGTTCTGTGCCAGCATTGCCACATTCCCGGCCGGTTCAATTCCTGTCACGGGAATCTTTTTCTTTTGAAAATATTGCAATAAATAACCATCATTACTGGCAATTTCAATAATCTGTGATTGACCGTTTAAACCGAACCGGTTTATGACGGTCTCGGCATAGTTTTCTGCGTGCTTCAGCCAGCTCTGCGAACAAGAACTAAAATAGGCATACTCTGAAAAAATATGTTCCGGCGACTCCATTTCCTCCAGTTGCACTAAAAAGCAATGATGACATACAAAAACATGCAGGGGATAGAGAATCTCCTTATGATTGAGCTGTTCCCGGGTAATATATTGATTGGCCAAAGGTGATAAACCCAAGTCAACAAAAGTTTGCTCCAACAGTGCCCCGCAGCACCGGCATCGTCTTTTCATTGTATTCACCTGCTTCAACCGGCAGATCCACTCTGCCACCGATATTCTTTAACCGTTTTCCGCCAGATACTCTTCTATCTGCCGGTAACAAACCGTACGCATGGATTGCCGGTCATAATAGGCCTGCATCCATTCCACCGTTTTATCTACAGCTTTTCCCACATCCCATTGGGGGCACCAGCCCAGCTTCCGTTTTGCCCTGGAGCAATCCAGTTGCAACCATGCCGTTTCATGGAAACCGCCAACCTGCTGAATAACCGGTATTTCCTGAATCCCTAAACGCTGGTATAACCGGTTGACCAGCCACTCAACACTTTTAGTCTCCCTGGCTTCAGGTCCAAAATTCCAGGCTTCGGAATATTCCGGCCCGTTTTCCCATAATTTTTCCGCCAATAGTAAATAGCCGCTCAGAGGATCTAACACATGCTGCCAGGGCCGCGTCGCCTGCGGTTGACGTAATAGGATCCGCTTTTTCTGTTCAACCGCCCGAAAACAATCGGGAACAAGACGATCTGGGGCCCAGTCCCCTCCGCCAATGACATTTCCCGCCCGTGCCGAAGCAATCCCCACCCGGTGGCTTTCATAAGCCTTCGTATGAAAAAAAGAATCCCGGTAAGCGGCAATAACCAGTTCGGCACAGGCTTTACTTGCGGAATAAGGATCGTATCCCCCCAAAGCATCATTTTCCCGGTAGCCCCACAACCATTTTTGGTCTTTATAGCATTTGTCCGAAGTTATATTGACCAAAACCCTAACCTGTTTACCGGTCCGTATGGCTTCCAACATATGGATAGTCCCCAGTATGTTTGTTTCCAGGGTTTCTTTTGGTGTCTTATACGCCACGCTGACAAGTGGCTGCGCAGCCAGATGAAAAACAATTTCCGCTTTTGAAGCCGCCAATGCCTGTGTTAACCGTTCGCCGTCCCGGATATCTGCAGTAGTGGAGGAAATCAGCTGATCCATTTGACAAATTTCATACATATTGGGAACAGTTGGCGGAGCAAGGGCATAACCCGTGACTTTTGCCCCCAAGCGATGCAGCCATAGGGATAACCAGGCCCCTTTAAACCCGGTATGCCCTGTAACAAACACATTTTTGTCCTGCCAAAACGCTGTATGTATCATGGATTTTCACAACCCCAAACCATCCAAGGTGCTTTACCGCTATTCCACAATTCCTCAAGGTACATTTTGTCCCGCAAGGTATCCATAGGACGCCAGAAGCCGTGATATTTATAGGCGGCCAACTGTCCCTGCCTTGTCAGCTCTTCCAGAGGTTTTCCCTCCCAAACCGTTTTATCGTCTTCCAACAATGCAAAAACATCCGGTTCCAGAACAAAAAATCCGCCATTAATCCATGTCCCGTCGCTCTGGGGCTTTTCCTCAAACCCGTGTACTCTGTTATTTTTAATTTGCAATCTTCCAAAACGGCCCGGAGGTTGTATCGCGGTCACGGTAGCAAGAATGCCCTGCTGTTTATGAAAATCCACTAACTCCTTGATATTGATATCGCTTAGTCCGTCACCATAGGTAAAACAGAAGGTCTCCTTGCCAATGAAGGATTTCACTTTCTTTAATCTGCCGCCGGTCATGGTATTGCTGCCCGTGTCCACTAATGTAATTTCCCATGGTTCGGCATGTTTCTGGTGTACCACCATGGCATTATTCTGCATGTTTAACGTGATATCAGACATGTGCAGAAAGTAATTGGCAAAATATTCCTTAATCATATAACCTTTATACCCACAACAAATAACAAATTCATTGATACCATAAAAGGAATACAATTTCATGATATGCCAGAGAATGGGCTTGCCGCCTATTTCAACCATGGGCTTGGGCCGCGCCTGTGTCTCTTCACTGATCCGCGTCCCAAAACCGCCGGCTAAAATAACCGCTTTCATATTGCTCCCCCCCTTGGGTACTGCCTGCAGCATAAACTACATTATCTTATGCTGTTCATTAGAAAACGGCACTGCTTTGCGACAATAAACCGATGATTTCCCATTCAATCTCTCCACATCATACTGTTCTCTGTAAGAAAAAATACCGCCAAACAGCAAAATTCCTCAAAACCAAGGGGAAATCATTCCTCCCTGCCGGCCGCAGTTTACGGGCATCTAGAAACACTGCTATTTCTAGAAAAATAAAAACCCGCTTCCATGCTACAAGACAAGGAAACGGGTTTACGGTCATTCCAAAATTGCCCAAAACCCAAGAAAGCCCTACAGACATTTCTACCTGTAGGGCTTTCTTGCTCACACCTGCAAATTACTGTTCTCCATGCACCTGAGCATGAATGTCGTCATGGTTTCTATAACTCCACGGTTCAAGACCAATCGAAACTCTATAATCATTGATGGCCTTATGCACCGCTTCTTCCGCTAAAACAGAACAGTGCATTTTAACCGGCGGTAAACCGTCCAAGGCCTCTGCAACGGCCTTATTAGTCAGTTCCCAGGCTTCTTCCAGCGTTTTGCCTTTAATCATTTCTGTAGCCATGCTGGAAGAAGCGATAGCAGAACCGCAGCCAAATGTATTAAATTTCACATCTATAATACGGTTATCTTCGACTTTTAAATAAATTTTCATAATATCACCGCAAACAGCATTTCCCACTTCACCTATGCCATTAGCTTCGGCAATTTCACCAACATTTCTTGGATTCATAAAATGGTCCATAACTTTTTCACTATACTGCATAACTATCCACCTTCTTTTTCTCTAAATAATTTTTCCACAAAGGAGACATATCTCTTAACCGCTGAACAATATCAGGTAAAACCTGCAGAACATAATCTACATCCTGTTCAGTCGTCGCGCTTCCTAAGCTGAGTCGCAGTGAACCATGGGCAATTTCATGAGGCAGCCCGATGGCCAGCAGCACATGAGACGGATCAAGAGAGCCGGAGGTGCAGGCACTGCCGCTGGAAGCCGCTACGCCTTTATGGTCCAACAGCAGCAGCATGGACTCACCTTCAATAAATTCAAAACATACATTCACATTACCTGGCGCCCGCTTATCACCGGCCGGACCATTCAGTTTCGTATGAGGTATGCCGGTAAGTCCTGCGATGAGTTTATCGCGCAAATGCACCAGACGTTTATTTTCTTCAGGCATTTCCTTTACCGCAAGTTCAAGGGCCTTTCCTAAACCAACGATGCCGGCAATGTTTTCCGTACCTGCTCTTTTTCCCTTTTCCTGGCCGCCCCCATGGATAAGGTTTTCAATTTTGACGCCTTTTCGGATATACAGTGCGCCAACTCCCTTGGGGCCATAAAATTTATGAGCAGCCAAAGAAAGCAAATCAATATTCATATCTTTAACATCAATTGGTATATGCCCGACTGCCTGAACGGCATCAGTGTGGAACAGTACCTTCCGCTCTCGACAGATTCTGCCGATTTCTTTAATCGGTTCAATGGTACCAATTTCATTATTGGCAAACATGACGGATACCAGAATGGTCTTATCGGTTATAGCCCGCTGTAATGCATCAAGATCTACAAATCCCTCGGCATCAACCGGAAGATAAGTTACTTCAAACCCGTTTTTCTCCAGGAACTGGCAAGTATGTAGAATGGCATGATGCTCAATCTGCGTGGTGATAATATGATTTCCTTTCTTTTTGTGAGCAAATGCAGCACCCTTTAAAGCCCAATTATCAGCCTCGGAACCGCCGCCGGTAAAAAAGATTTCGCCCTTGTCCGCGTTAAGGGCAGCAGCCACTTTCTCCCTGGCTTGCTCAACGGCCTTTTCCGTCACCCGCGACATGGCGTAAATAGATGATGGGTTGCCATAATGCATTTGCAGATAAGGAAGCATTTCCTCAAAAACTTGCGGTTTGATATACGTTGTCGCCGAATGATCCAAATAAATATGTTTGTCAGTCACCCTTTACACCGTCCTTATTCGTCTTCATATTATTGTAATCATCAACCATGTCTTGAAATGTGGTTGATTTCAGCACATCATCAATGCTGTCCTTAATTCTTACCCAGAGAAGTCTTGTGGCGCAGCAGTCACTATTACTACAGGTCGTATCCGCAATACAATCGGATATTTCAATAGTTCCCTCAAGAACTTCAATCACATCATAAACGGTTATGTCGCTGGGCGGTCTGCTCAGTGCATACCCCCCATAGGCCCCGCGCATGCTCCTGATAATACCCGCTCTCCGCAGTTGTGCAAACAGCTGTTCCAGATAATACTCCGATACACGCTGTTTTGCAGCAATTGCTTTGATGGACACATGTTCTCTCCCATAATGAGTGGCAAGTTCCAGGACAGCCTTTACTCCATAGCGCCCTCTTGTTGATAGTTTCATTTCATCAACACCTAAATAATGATCATTTTGACTTAAGCTAATTCTAATAAATCCTATCGGATTTGTCAACATTAAACTTACTCGTTTCCCCTGCAATAAACCAACAAGATTTTTCATCCTTGCGTACAGTAAAAACGGTGTTGCTCTGTAGCTTAACAATTTCTTTCATAACTGATTTATCAGTGTTTACATACCCATGATCGTCTTTCATTAAAGAAACAGTTTCTAAACTCATTTGAAAAAAACATAAAATTCCACTATAATACAACTATCTTATTATTAATAATAGGGAATTGCTATGTCTATTTTTTTTCATATTTTAGGTTATAATATCCTGCCAATTTTTATACTTATCACCCTTGGGTATATTTTGGGTAAAAAATTTGAATTGGATATACTGACTCTCAGCAAATTAAATTTTTATTTATTTGTACCGGCATTTATCTTTGTAAATTTATATACCACAACCTTGAGCTTTGATATGTTCAAAGTATTTTTGTGTGCCGGAGCAATGCTGTTCACCAATGATCTGCTGGGCCGAATCATAGCCCGCATTCGTCATTATGATATCGGTATGACCAACGCCTTTAAAAATTCTATCATGTTTAATAATTCCGGAAATATCGGCTTGTCATTGATTACCCTGGTCTTTACCAGCACGCCCTTTGTATTCGATGGCAAAACTCCTTATCTTCAGCAGGCTATTGCTACACAGATTGTCATATTGGTTATACAAAATATCAGCACCAATACTCTTGGCTTTTTTAATGCCGGCCGTGCTCATGGAAATGTCCGGCAATCCATTTTGCAAATTTTTACTATGCCTGCTATCTACATCATACCTACGGCCTTCTTTTGTAAAAGCATTCCCTTTGATTTCACTGCAACCTTAATTTGGCCTGCACTCGAATATTTAAGGGACGGACTGGTGCCTGTCGCCTTGTTGACCCTTGGCGTTCAACTCTCGCAAACGCAATTCGATCTCAAAAATCCCGATGTACATCTTTCGGCCTTTACCCGTCTCATCATCGGACCGGTGCTGGCTGTCCTGTTTATCCATATTGGTGGTTTTACCGGAGTAGTGGCGCAAACCATCCTGATAGCCTATTCAGTACCAACCGCGGTGAACACCGCTTTGATTGCGATTGAATGTGACAGCTGCCAGAATTTCGCCGCACAGGCAGTTATGGTGTCCACCGTCTTCAGTGCGGTGACACTGTCACTTGCCATCTATGCAGCACGGATTTTCTTTCCTGTATAAACGTCCGATGACAAAATACAGCACATTGTACTTTGCAGTGTACCACTGCCCAGGAACACCTCTTTTTAGGAAAAAACAAATTGCTAATTGCATAGCGTAATCACCATGCGTACATACTATGGCCGGGAGGTGATTATCTATGGCACAGCAACCGTCTGCCGCAAAGCAGCAAAAAAACGCCAAAGCCCAAAACCAAGAAAAAAAGAATACCAACTATGACAAATATATGGAAAAACCGAATCATCCAAACACCTGAAAACTCGTTGGTTAACCTTTCCCCTGCGATGGTCTTACGTTTTTCCCTGTGTTGTTAAAGCGTCTGACTTAAACAGATTAATAAACCTGTTTAAGTCAGACATTTTTTTATAAGTACTGAAGTCATTGATTTTAAAAGATTACCTCAAACTAATCATGCAGGTGGTGCCGTCTAAGTATTTTCAGGTTTATTGCCAGTTTCCATCTAATAATCTTGTATAATAACTTTGTGCCGTATAGAGTGCCGCTACCGGATTATGACCCGTAAGCCGGTCTTTAGTCACCAAAGTAGTTACCGGTGCTTGGGAATATTTATAAAACAGACTGTCATGCCCTACGCATAGCCCAACCACAACATTAAGCTCCGTTTCATTCCTATTTAATAATTTAGCCTGCAATACCGGATTGCACAGTGGTTCACCGTCTCTTCTAATATATTCGCTGCCAATATGAATTTCCGTTTTGGGTATGGCAGCTACTTTACAGGCAACCCCGAATACTTCAAAGCCATGAACTTTTAAAATGCGCGCAAAAATTCTGCTTTCATTTAATAATCCGGAACAGGTGGCAATACCAATTTTCCTGGCGTCAATTCTTCTGGCAAATTCCATGATTTCTTCCACACGCGTATATTTTCCATAAAAGCCGCCTTCTACCTCCGCTCCGGCAATCGCCAGTTTACGCACTTCTTCATTTTTGTTGTACAATTCAACAATATCCGCAATCTCTTCTTCGGTCAGTTGGGTTGTCAGACAAAATTCAGGAAAATGTCCGTCTCCCTTGCTGCAGCTGCCTGTACCGCAGTCGGCACAGGTAAAATTCAGTTTGTCTTTTGATTTCATATTGTTGTTCCTCCAAACATCAACTACGCCTCTGTTAGGGTTATTTAATCAAAACTCTGTCCGAATCGGTATAGACCTTTTCGGTAAAATCCTGCCCTATCCCCGGAAACTCCGGCACAGTATAGCGCCCGTTTACCGGCTGATAGTTATGAACGCATAATTCAGCATACTCCGGCAGCAGTGTCTTTTGATGGTGTTCATGAATACAGAAATTAGGAATTGCCGTTTCGGCATGCAAAGCTGCCGCTTCTGCTACGCCGGTTCCTGCCACATGAGCCTGCACGGTAACCTCGTAGGCATGCGCCAAGTCCGCAATCTTTTTAAATTCGGATAAACCGCCGCAGGAACCAATATCCGGTTGAATGATGTCGATAGAACGATCGGCAAAAAAGGGCAGATATCCCCAGCGGGTATATATTCTTTCCCCGGAAGCAATGGGTATGCTGATTTTCTCCTTGGCTTTTTGCAGCAGCTTAGGATTCAAAGGCGTGTTAATCTCTTCATAAAAGAAAATATTATATTCTTCAATGGCCTTGGCAAACTGAATGGCGCTGACCATATCCGTATTCGCATGATTTTCGATGATAATATCGACATCCGGACCAACAGCCTCCCGAATGGCTTTGACCCGTTCCACGCCAAGCTGAATAACCGAATTGGGAAGCGGTCCCTCTAAGTGTACATTTTCGGTAGTGCCACTCCGGTTAAGCGCCAGAACATCCACTTTAACGGCATCATACCCTTCAGCAACGGCTTTTAAAGCCTCCTCGGCATATTCTTCCTTCTTTCCTCTCGGCTTCCGCTCCGTTCCCCAGGAAAACTGAATTTGGGAAGCATAGACCCTAAGATCCTTTCTGCACTTTCCGCCCAAAAGCCGATACAGGGGCAGACCTAATGCTTTTCCTTTAATATCCCACAATGCCATATCAATTGCGCTCATTCCGGAAAAAACAACCGTCCCTCCTCCCTGTCCCCAGAATGTTTTCTTGAAAAATTTTTCCCATATAAACTCCGTATTGAACGGATCCAAGCCCAGAATCAGCTTGGCGAGATCTTTAATCATGCCGGCCGCGGCACTTCCGCCAACACCGTAAGCCATACCGGCCTCCCCCACGCCATATATTCCTTCATCGGTATCAATTCTCACTAAGACAGGACGCTGTCCGGAGTTCTTACGTAAATGAACATGAAATACTTCCACCTGCGTTATTTTCATTACGAATCCTTCTTTCTATATTCTCTAAATGGCATAAATTTCATCGGAAATTTCCTGCGCACCCTTTTGTTCCTGCTTTAGGACTCTAGCTAAAATCAATCTTTCGAAATAGGCAAAGCTGCTGTCTTTTACCCTGGGCCGGGCAAGGGTCACCTTTTTATCCAGAGCTATTCTGCCTTCTTCGATCAGCACAACCCGGTCCGCCAAATAGACAGCTTCGCCCACATCATGGGTCACTAAAACAACCGTAAAGCCCTGTTCTTTCCACAATTTTTCAATTAACACCTGCATATTAATCCGGGTCAGGGCATCCAGGGCACCAAGGGGTTCATCCAAGAGTAACAATTTGGGTTCTCCGGCCAGTGCCCGCGCTAACGACACTCTTTGCTTCTGCCCGCCCGACAAAACCGCCGGCCATTCCTCCGCCTTATTTGCCAAATCAACCTCTTCCAAAGCGCCGATAGCGCGCTCCCTGCTGCGCTCCTTCGATCCTAATGCGACATTCTCCCACACTTTCTTCCAGGGCAACAGCCTTGCCTCCTGAAAAAGATATCTGACCTCCGGATTAATTTGCCGCACCGGCGCATCGTGCAGGACAATGCTGCCCGTTGTGGGAACTTCCAGATGAGAAATAAGCCGTAACAGCGTACTTTTGCCACAGCCGCTCTGTCCCACCAATGCAACAAACTCCCCCGGCGCTATACTGAGATTTAAATTTTTTAAGACCTGGACAGTCCCAAAACACTTACTTACATTTTGTATTTCAATCGCAAATCCTTTTATCGTATCGCTCATGCTATTCTCCCGCTACCCTTTTCTGTAATTTATATGCCATCGCAACACCCGTTTTTCAATCAAACCGGCGGCAAAATCGGAAAGGCTTCCTAAAAAAGCATAGATAATCAGGCTAAGCACAATAACATCCATGAGCATGAATTCCCTGGCATTGGTAGCCATAAACCCTATCCCGGATTTCGCCGCAACCGTCTCGGCTACAATCAGGGTTAGCCACATACGCCCAAGCGACTGGCGGATACCGATCATGATGGATGCCATGGAACCTGGAAAAATAATATCTTTGAATAACTCGAACCGGGTCAGGCCATAGGTTTTTCCCATCTCCAGCAAGCTATGATCAACGTAGCGGATGCCATGAAAGGTATTAAGATAAATGGGAAAAAACGTGCCCAGGGAAATCAATACCGTTTTAGCAGTTTCTCCAATGCCAAACCAGATAAGAATTAATGGCAGCATAGCCAGGTGGGGAACATTACGAATCATTTGTATCGGCGTGTTCAGAATCTTTTCCGCCAGCCGGAACTGCCCGTTGACGACACCCAGTAAAAAGCCGATCAGGCCGCCGATAACAAACCCCGCCGCCGCTCTGGCCGTACTAATTTCAATATTTTTTGCCAATGTGCCGTCGGCAATAAGCCGTACGACAGCTTTCCCCACATCCCCCGGAGGCGGAAACAGACTGGTGCTGCTTTGCCCCAGTGTCATAATATACCAAAGGATAAGCACTGTAACCGGAATACTCCACGCAAGCAGCAAATCGGTAACTTTAAACGGATTGCGCAAATCATTCGTCACCTGCCTTACTCATATGTTTTAAATTTACTAATGTCGGCATCAAAGGAACGGTCAAAAATCTTACTGATGTCAATCCCTGCCTGCAGCAGGCCCAGTTTGGCAAAAGTATCTACAATATCCTGCTCAGAGGCAATGGTCTTATCGTCAAGGGGAACAATGATTGTTTGGGTTTGTTGGTTTTCTTCCTTGTATTGATCCAAATATTCCTGAGTTTGCTGGTTAATTTGCGGTGCATAATATGCCGCCCATTCCGCCGGATGCTGTCTTGCCCATTCATTGGCTTCATGAAAGCGTGACAGATAATCCACGATAGCCGCATGCTTTTTAGGATCCTTAATGGCCTCCGGTGTTGCATACCAGTAAAAATCACCGGAAAGAATATCGGCTGCCGACTGCAGGGTTACCGCTCCCCTGGCATGAGCGGAACGTATCGCGTTGCCGTAGCTGGCAAGCGCGTCGACCTCTCCTGTAAGCAGCGCCGACAACCCATCCGAAGTCGACATAGCTATTGTTTCCACTTCATTCCAGGAAAGGCCGGCATTTTCCAGCATTTTTGCCAAAAAATAATGCGCGGTTGTACTCTTTACATAGGCAACCTTTTTCCCTTTTAGGTCTTTCACCGATTGAATTGGCGAATTGGCCGAAACAACTAATTCCTGGTTGAGTGTCGTTGATTTTTTAGTTGCAATAATTTTCAGATTTCCACCATTTCGGGCCTGGGAAGCAAAAATCGGTGGAATTTGGCTGCCAGTCCCTAAATCAAGCTGATTTGCCGCCATTGCTTCTAATACAAGATTTCCACCCTGCATTACATGGAATTCCACTTTATACGGTGTTTTATCCAGTCCGGCAGCTTCCAAAAAAGCCTGCCCGTTTTTCCCCTCTGCTGCCCCTATTCGCAGAACAACTCCTGAAAGGTCTAAATCAGTCCCTGCCGCGGCAGTCGTTGTTTTGCCGCTTTCCTGTTCTGTCCGGGAACTGCCGCATCCCGCCATGAGCAGTGAAAATACCAGAAATAAAGCTAATAAAACCATTCTATACTGTCTCAATTTACCAACCTCTCCTATCCTAAAATAAAATAGCAACGATTCACCCCAGTTACATCCTCAGGCTTCGGTCCGCAGTCTAAAACCACAGCCGCAGCCCATTTTTAAGTCAGTTCCAGATTTCCCAGACGGTTGACTATAACCAGCACGCCGGCACTCCCAGCCTCACCACCTTCACCTTAAACTCTCGTTTATTTAATTATTGTCGGGATAGCTGGCCGGAATCCCTGCATTGCCGGCATACAGACAAAATAAAAAAGACCAACTCCTCTCGGAATTGGTCTCTAGCTATCTAGTCAACCAAATATGAATCCAAAAATTCTTTTTTTGTTATAATATACCACCTAAATTTATTTGTCAATATGCAAATTCTTTAAGAAGCCCGGCAGGCAATCACACCGCCCCAGCAGCCAATTACTCGACATCATCTCTCCAGCCTATTTCTGTAATCACCTTTTCAGTCCGTCCGGCAATAAATTTTTGAATATCCGCTGCTTTAGGCATCGCCGCCGAACAACTATGGCTGGCTACCACCATCGATGCGGAAGCCGTGGCAAATTCCAGCGCCTTGGAGACATCCCAATTCTCCAAAAGCCCGTAGATAAAAGCGGACGCATAAGCATCTCCGCCGCCGAAAGACTTTAACAGCTTAATAGAAAATGAATCCACTTTATAAGCCCGCTGATCGCTGCAATAAGCAATAGAACCTTTTTTCCCGTATTTGATAATCGCAATTTTATTGCCATAGCCTAAATACTGCTCCGCCAGTTGATAGCCCTTGACGGTATTTTTCGCATCAAGCATTTCCATCAAATCAAATTCTTCGCGGGAACCGATAATAATATCGCTCATTTTACCGGCCAGCGAGTAGTAGACAGAGATTTCCGCTTTGGATTTCCAGGTATAACTGCGGTAATCAATATCAAAGATAACTATGGTTCCATGTTGTTTGGCATATTTCATGGCTAAAAAGCAAGCTTCCCTGGAAAGGCTGGCTGCCAAGGCAGTACCTGATAGCAACAGAATCTTTGAGTTTTTAATGTACTCTTCGGAAACATCTTCGGTCAATAACTGCAGGTCGGCCACACCATTGCGGTACATCAGGATACGGCTTTCGGTAGGAGTCAGAATTTCCGTGAAAGTCAAACCTAAGCACTCGCCGTTTTTCGCCGCCGAAATCTGAGAAATATCGACGCCTTCTTTACTAAAATAGCCTTTGATGAACTCGCCAAACTGATCATCCGATACTTTGCCCAAAAAGCCCGCTTTTTTCCCTAACCGGGCCATTCCCACTGTAATATTGGCTGGTGATCCGCCCAGATACATGGAAAAGGTGGCTACTTCAAACAGCGGTCTATGAAGTTCGTTGGGATTAAGATCAATAGTCGCTCTGCCTACAGGTATAATGTCCATCGGTTTTGCCGCCTCAAACTGGATGTGATTCATGTCCGGTATCCTCCTTTATTTACACTGGTTGTTACTGCCAAAAATGCAAATATGCTCTTTCACATTTTCATAAGTCGCCTGCCGTATAGCGTCATGAAGCTGGAAATACGTAACTCCCCGGTTATCCAAAAATATAGCATACATTTGCTTTACTATACTTTGAAACGAGGCGGTAGCAATATTCACTTTAGAAACACCATGAGCGATGGCTCTTCTAAAATCTCCGGCCAAAAGACCGGAACCGCTATGCAGCACCAGCGGCACGGCTACCTCGTCATGAATTTTCCGCAAACGGTCAAACCGCAGATTAGGCTCGACCTTATACTCCCCATGGACCGTACCAATAGCTACCGCCAAGGCATGGATCTTTGTCTCGGCATAAAACCGTTTTGCGTCTTCTACCGAAGTAATCATAATTTCCACGCCGGCATAATCGCCTTCACTGCCGCCGACCTTGCCAATCTCGGCTTCTACCGAAGCGCCGAATTCCGCCGCCATCGCCATAACCTTCCTGGTTGTTGCTATGTTTTTGTCCAGGGGATCATGGGAGCCGTCAAACATCACCGAAGAAAAACCCAGCTCCAACGCCTGCCTGATCAAAGCGAGATCAAAACCATGATCATAATGCACGGCAACAGGAACCTTTGCCGCCTTGGCCGCCGCCACCGTCACCGCCCAATAAGCGGCAGGGGAGAATACCGCATACGGCCTTCCGCCACTTGAATAATCAGCGGTGAGTTAAGCTCTTCCGCCGCTTCAACGGCCCCCATAATCATCTCCATGTTCGCAACGTTAAAAGCGCCAATCCCATACCGCCCGGCCCTTGCCTGTTTCAATATTTGCTCCAGTGTAACTAAAGCCATCTTCCTCCTCCTTCTCTGCTCGCAGCGTCTATCTTGAATACTTCTTGCGGCTTACCATAACTGCTTGTATATTTCAATGATTTGTTCTTTTGTCGGTATTCTGAAAGTATTGGCCGGACTGCCGCTGTCCAAAGCATCGTCTGCCATTTTATCAAGCTGTGCAAAAAATTCGTCCTTCTTTACACCAAGTTGTGCCAAGGGCGGGATCTCCAGTTCCCGGCATAAACGCTCGACTTCTAGTACCATAGCTGTTGCGGCTTCACCGTCCGGACTATGTTCGTCAGCTACTCCCATTACCCAGCCGATTTGAGCAAATCGGGCCGTATTGCCAGAGCTGGCGAAGGCAAGGCAGGCCGGCAGCAGCACGGCATTGGATATACCATGGGCAATGTGAAACAGTGCTCCAATAGGCCTGCTCATACCATGTACCAGAGTAACGGATGCATTATTGAAGGCAATGCCGGCCTCATGGGCTCCGATGGCCATTTGCAGCCTTGCGGCTTCGTTCTTGCCGTCCTGGAAACAAACCGGCAGATTCCGGTGAATCTTCTTGATAGCCGCTAAGGCAAAGGTATCGGACAGCGGCTGTGCCTTGCGCGAGGTATAGGCCTCAATCGCATGGGTTAGCGCGTCGATTCCGGTTGCTGCCGTTACTTGGGGCGGAGCCGTCAGCGTGAAGTCCGGGTCCACTACGGCCAGTGCCGGCAGGATCGACGGACCGGCCAGCAACATTTTCACATTCTTTTTTGTGTCGGTAATGATGGTGAATTTCGTGGCTTCCGAGCCGGTACCCGCCGTTGTCGGGATGGCTGCCAGGTAGGGCACCGGCGTCTGGATGGTTTTGTGCAGGTAATCGCTGATTTTACCCGGACTTTCCGCCATAAAACCGATGGCTTTCGCCGCATCGATCGGACTGCCGCCACCGAGCGCAATGATAAAGTCGCAGCCTTCCTCCCGGTACAGCGCAACGCCCTCCGCCACCATGATATCGGTTGGTTCGCTGTTGGCGCCGGCATAGATGGCGTAGGCAATATGGGCTTTATCCAGGGCGGCGGTTACCTTGGCCGCATTGCCAAGCTGAACCATAAATTGATCGGTAACCAGTAATGCTTTGCCTCCCTTTCCTTGTATGTATTCACCCAGTTCGCCGATGACACCGGCACCTGACAGGATTTTGGCCGGTACTAAAAATTCATTTCCCATGCTTCTCACTCCTTATGACTTTACATATTGGGTTTATTGCAATGGAATAGGATTAGTTATCAGCGCTATTCAACGGTTTTAATGCTTTGTCCTATTCTAGCTGTCTATTTCCTCAGTATCACTGGTAAGCAGCTTTACCTGATGCCTGGCAAAATGTTCGAGATAGGCTTGCGGCGGTTTCTGGTCCATAATCAAATAATCTATATCTTTCAGCTGGCAGAAAGTCATCAGAGAGGTTGTGCCTACTTTGGAAGAGCCGGCAAGCAAAATTTTCTCTTGTTCTATTTCCGCAAGATACTGCTTGATTTCGCATTCGAGAGGCGAATCACTGGTCACCCCATTTTCAATGGAAAAGCCAGCGGCTGCAAAAAAAGTTTTGGAAATATTGTAGTTTCTTAAACAACGAATAACGTCTGCACCGACAAAGGTGTTGGCAGGAGGATAAAACAAACCGCCGGTGACAATCACGTTCATTTGCTGATACAAAGTACATGCATTAATCACGTGAACGTTGGCCGTGATAATCGTTATATTCTTTTTGGCGGCAAGGTAGGGAATCAGGTGCATCGTCGTTGTACCGGAATCGATGTAGATCACATCACCATCTGCAACCAGCCTGCTGGCCACCTTGGCAATCATCATCTTCTGTTTTTGATGCTTAATGTTCCGTAAAGAAAACGGTTCCGGAGCTTGATGACGCTTCAGCACGATACCGCCGTACGTCTTTTTGATCAGACCGCGCTTTTCCAATTCAGCCAGATCACGGTGAAGCGTGCTCAATGAAACCTGAAAGATTTCATTGAGTTTATCCATAGAAACGCTTTCTACTTCTTCCAGTAGTTCTTCCATTTTATTCAGTCGATCCACTCTCATCATAAGCAAGATCCCCCCTTCCGCCACAACGGTTTCAGGTCAATTCCGCTATGTTAACCGTCCGTCCTTCCTGCAATGATTTTTGTGCCGCCTTGGCAATGAGAACAGGCATCAGTCCGTCAATACCGGTAACAGAGGGGGAAGTATCCTGTAAAATTATGGCGACAAAATCACGCGCTTCCGCAATAAAGGCTTCGTTATAACGTTCCAGGAAAAACCATTTTGGTTTTTCGGTATAAACTCCCTCTTTTGTACTGATCATGGCCGTATCAATGAGGTCATTATAGTCCTGCACACAGCCTTTATCACAATGTACTTCGACGCGTTGATCATAGCCATAACGGGCTGCCCGGCTATTTTCAATAACACCGATCGCACCATTGGCAAATTTGAGCATCACGATGGCCGTATCCACATCATTGAATTCGCTAATACGGTCGTCAATTTTTACGGTGCCGATCGCAGTAACTTCGGTCACCTCACTGCCGGAAAGATAGCGCACCATATCAAAATCATGGATGGTCATGTCAAGAAAAATTCCGCCTGAGTTACGAATATATTCCATTGGCTGCTGTTCCGGATCCCGGGAAGTCACTTTAATAATGTGCGGCTTTCCTAACCGGCCGGAAGCTACAATATCCCTGACTTTTTTATGATTGTGATCAAAGCGGCGCACAAAACCCACCTGGAGTTTTACGCCTGCTTTTTCAACAGCATTCAGCGCGGACTGAATTTTCGTTGCATCGGTATGAAGCGGTTTTTCACAAAAAATATGCTTTTGAGCCGCTGCCGCCTGAATGATTAAATCGGCGTGGGCCTCCGAGGACGAGCATATAAAGACGGCATCAATTTCCGGATCATTAAAAATTTGTGCGGGGTTATTGTACACTTTTTTCACCCCTAACCCCTGCGCCCAAGCGCGCATCTCCTCATTCATATACAAATCGGCAACGGCTTCCAGTTTGGCGTTAGGCACTGCAAACGCCAAGTTGTTACCATGCAATTTACCAATCCTTCCCGTACCGATAATACCTATTTTTACTATTTCCGACATAATTTTCTCCTCCTTTAAAAATAATGTATAACCACATTACCGCTCATAAAAAATTGCGCGTCTTTTCTGCAGCCAGCCGAAAAACATCATCCGGGTCCATCGCCCAGTATTCCGGCCGGAAAAGTTCTACCGATGCAACACCGTCATAGCCTTTCTTATGAAGCCTCCGGGTGATTTCCCCCAGTGGGATAACCCCGTCACCGGGGAACAGCCGATGACAATGATCCAACACCGACAGCGGCAGATCTTCGCTGTCGTCAATATGATAAACAAAAATTTTTTCTGCCGGAACCAGATCGATGGCATCTATGTTCTGCAGTTTATTGTAGAGAAAAAGATTGAAAGCATCCAATGCCACTCCTACATTCTGCCGGTCTACGGCATCAATGATAGCCATGCACTGCTCTAAATTCCGTACGCACCAGCGGGGATTGCCGATCGGTTCAAAAGCCAGTTTCACTCCATACGGTTTGGCGATATCGGACAACTTTCGCAATACCTTTAAACTATCTTCAAATATTTCCCTATCAGTCTTTTTCAGCATGGCATCGCTCATCGTGGGAACAACAATGAGATAGGGATTGTCAATTTTCCGCCCCATCTCACAGGCAAAAGTAAATAACTCGACTACCTTTGCCCATTGTTCTTCGGTACAAAAGTTAATATCCTCGATAGAGTTAAAAGCATAGGGTTTGACTTTGCTATTGGCAAAAAAATGCTGCAGCTCTGCTATGGAATGATGCTGCAAATAAGCTTTCAACATATCCAGGCGAATCTCGATGTAGCTATAATGATACTTTTCGCAAAGTCTCAGGTCTTGCTCCAAGGTGGAATTTTCTTTACAAGTGGCCTCATTCATACCAAGTTTCACAGCCCTGTTCATCTCCTAACTTTTAATTTCAATTGGTAGCTTCAGACTTTTTATAATTCTTGAAGCTCTGTTCCAACTGTTCGAGAGAGCGCCCTTTGGTTTCCGGAACCCATTTGGCAACAAAGATAACGGCCAGTAATCCGCAAATGGCAAATATAAAGAAAGTCTTTGACAAACCAACGCTGGCCAGCAAAACCGGGAAAGATAAGCCGACTGTAAAATTAGCTATCCACGAAAAGAATACTACCGTGCCCATGCCCAGTCCCCGCAAACGCAATGGGAATATTTCCGACATGATAAGCCAGGTGACCGGTGCGCTGCAGCCTTGTTGAAAGGCCATGAAGGTAACTGTCAGTGAAAGAATAAGGTAAGGAAAAAAGGCTTGCTCAGACAATGTCATCGAAAAAATTCCAATAAAACATTGCACAATGCTGGTGACGGTCAACCCGGTCAGAAAGATTGCCCGCCGGCCGAATTTTCCCAGCAGCCACATGCCGACCAACGTTGCCGTTACGGAAATGATGCCATTTGCTGTATTGGCAATTAAAGCAGCCTGCGTATTAAAACCGGCTTCGCGCAGAATTTGCGTTCCATAATAGTTAATCGAATTTACCCCCGTAATCTGCTGGACAATCCCGACACCGATCCCAATGAATAACAGCCGGCGAATCCAGGGTGCTGCAAAATCTTTTATGGTGGCTTTCTTCAGATGCGCTTCAGCGGCGATATGGTCCTGCATTTCATTAAATTCGGCAACGGTATGCGCTTCGTCCCGCACGCGTTTTAATACCTGCAGCGCCTCGCTCACCTTTCCTTTTGACAGCAGCCAGCGCGGGCTTTCCGGCATGGTCAGCATGCCCAGCTACAAAACCACGGCCGGCAGGGACGCAACCGACAGCATGTAGCGCCAGATATTCCCGTAGGACCCGAATGCAGTCCCCATAATTGCATTGATGAGAAACCCTAGAAATTGCCCGGTTACAATCATCAATTCATTTTGCGTAACCATCCGGCCCCGGTGTTCGGCCGGCGACATTTCCACTAAATAAGTCGGCACTGTAACCGATGCGCTGCCTACGCCCAAACCCCTTCCATAAACGGGGTAAGGTTTAATTGATCCGGACGCGCCATATATACTAAGGCGCCGTTGACCACGCCGGTGTTATACCCGAAGAGCAGGCCCCCCAGCGTCGACACCATAGTGATAATCCTTAAAAATACTTTGGGGGTGCGTTTATTTGGCTGTAATACTTGACTCGATTCCGGGAGAGTCCCGTTTGGGCAGCTTAGATTGTCCATGAGGTTTATCGTCTCCTTTTTTATTACTGTCGCCATGTAACTTTAGCCAGGCTGCAGCTGCATATTGCTGGTTAAGAGCACCATATCGTATCACCAACCATAAACCGGGGTTCTAATTTTCCCGAAAGGACAATTTGTCCCGGCAGCTCCACTTTGTTTTTTCCTGAAAACACCAAGGTACAGTGTCCTTTTTCCCGCAATGAATGTAAAGCTATAGTGCCAATAGCTGCAACCGTATATTGCTGATTTCCTATGGTGAACGCATCCCCGACCCGTATGCTTTCATGTAGACAGCTCTCCGTATGTTGTACAACCATGTTGACCAATTCAGGCGGCACCTCATCACCATTGAACAAAATCACTTTTTTCTCATTTTTCAGAAAATCCAGGGTGAATTTTCCAATTTCAGTGATTGTACTTTCATACTTGACGTGTTCGGGCTTACCTAACGGCTCTTGCCAGGCACAGGCCTGTGTATCCGTGGCGGCAAAAGCTTCACCCGCTGCCGGGCCATATTTTTGGGCAAGTTCCAGCTCAATTTCTTCCAGTGTTTTTCCATTGGTTTCCGGGACATATTTATATACAAAGAGAAAGGCAATGATCCCTATCGCGGCATACATAAAATAGACATAGCCGATACCGAGGGACGCAAGCAGCAACGGAAAAGTAAACGACACCGCAAAATTAGAGCACCAATGAATAATGCCGGCAACTCCCATCGCCCTACCACGGATCCGCAACGGCAAAATTTCCGCCAGTACAATCCAGGCAATCATCCCCCAGCTAGCTGAATACGACATCATAAACAGCCCCAGGCAAACGGTTAAAAACCAAGCTGGTGCACTGAAAAAGTTTACGCCAACTCCTAATAAAACCAATGCCAGCGACATGCCGATATTGCCAAGCATCAGCGGCAGCCGGCGTCCGATTTTATCGACAAGAAGAATCCCGACAATGGTAAAAATAAGGTTCGCCACACCCAGCATAATGGTTCCCAGGATTGCCGAGGAAGAACCGGAACCGGCTTTGGCCAGCACGGTCGGCGCATAATAAAATATAGTATTGGTTCCTATGACCTGCTGGCCTACAGCCACGCCGATGCCGATCAGGACAATAGGAAACACGCTAGGTTGAAACAGTTCCCGGAAAGTACCTTCTTTTTGTTTGTTAATATGCTGGATCATTTCAATTTCTGCGTCTACCATATCTTCGCCCCGGGTTAAAGCCAATACTTTTCGAGCCTGCTGCAATCCTTTATTTTTTAACAGCCAACGCGGACTTTCCGGAACAAAAAACATGCCCGCCACTAATACGACAGAAGGGAGAACCGCCCAAGCAAGCATATAGTGCCAATTTCCCGTACTTGAGTAATAATAATTTACAAGGTACGCCGATAATAGCCCAATGCCGCACATGACTGTATTCAATGCGGCAATGCGGCCGCGCATGACGGCCGGTGCCATCTCCGACAAATATAACGGCACCAGCGTTGACGCCCCGCCGACAGCAATGCCCAATTCCACCCGAAATAACACCAGTGTCGTAACCTCGGGGGCAAAGGCCGTTCCCCAGGCGCCAATCGTAAAGAGTACACCTAAGAGAATAATAGATCTCTTCCGGCCGATTTTATCAGAAAGCATACCGCAAAAGCCGGCCCCGATTGCCGCGCCGATTAGCAGCCCGCCGACCACCAACCCCTCTGAAAAAGGCGTAAGCTGAAAATCATTTGTGATATAAAGAAGAGCGCCGGAAATTACGCCTGTATCAAAACCAAACAGCAGACCACCCAATGCACCGAAAAAGTAAATCATACCGATAAACAGACTTCGCTTATTCATAGAATTCCATCCTTTCTATTCTACGCAAACGCGTAAAGCGCTTAATTTCAGCTATTTTCGGTCAGACTTACTTTTCAAGTAAATTTTTCAAATAAGCGGCGGCTCTTTCTGCGGCGGTCCAACCATCAGGCTCCGGCAAACATTCTACGGACAGATACCCGTTATAGGCAATTTCACTTAATGATCCCAGAATTTTCTGAAAATCAAGCTGGCCACTTCCCGGATAACAACGG
This sequence comes from Propionispora sp. 2/2-37, assembly GCF_001298735.1. Taxonomy (GTDB): domain Bacteria; phylum Bacillota; class Negativicutes; order Propionisporales; family Propionisporaceae; genus Propionispora. The sequence goes on from NZ_CYSP01000004.1 coordinate 226,473, forward strand.
GAATTATCGGCAAGGTGCATATACCCCAATTTGCCCTTACACCGCCGGATCGCCGCCGCCGGATCGCATTCACTAATCCCCATATGGAAGGTATCCAAATGGACATAGCAGTTTTCGATTTGATAGTGCTCCAGAAATTCCATAGTTTCAGCCGCTGTCGTAAACAAATTGACTTCATAGCGGTTAATCACTTCAAGATTCAGCTTTACATTGCGCTCGCCTCCGTAACCGGCAAGTTCTCTTAAATTTTTTGCCAGCCGGTCCAGATATTTGCCGCGCTTGCCACCGGGCGGAATATTGCCTTTAACCCAGCCGATTACCAAGTCGGCGTGAAGCTGTTGCGCCATATCGATATACTGTTTCATGCCGTCCATCGCAGCCCTGACAACATACGGCGTATCATCAATTAAATTACAGCGTCCTTCCGTATTTAACCGCCCCGTTATCACCATACAAACTTTCGTGCCCCATTCGTGCATCGTTTGTTCAATTGCCGGATAATCCAAAGCCGCGTCTTCTCTGGTATGGACTTCAATCGCATCATAGCCTAAACTGGCTGCCGCCCGTAAATTGCTGCAAATATCACCGTGCAGTAAAATCGGGGCGGTAGCCGGTGCTTCATCGGCGGAGGATACGGCAAGTCTCCAAGGTTTCATGCTCCCACTACTCCTTTCTCTCAACAGTTTGCTCCAGTTAACAGACGGAAAAGGCGACAGCTAGCGGCCACCCTTTCCGTTTATTGTCAAACCAGGTAAAGCAGACACCTAGTCCTTAAAGGTCAGCATAACTTTACGGGCAATATCCTTATGGTGGCAGGCAAGATCCATGGCTTTGTCTAAATCGAAAAAATCAAAATGATGGGAATTTAAGGCGGCAAAATCATATTTGTCTTTAATGCGGGACATAAAACGAATCGTTCTGGGAAACCACTTGTTTGTACCGCCTGAACCGGAAAGGCGCAGCGTTTTCCAGATGGTTTTGCCGATTTCCACAGGAACTTTACGCCCGATGGAGTGCCCTACCACACCGACCCGGGCAGAATGGCCGGCAATATCAAACAACGAGGCGATCCCGATGTCATTTCCCGAGCATTCAATGACGACGGACGGACCACGGCCGTTGGTTAGTTCTTTTAGTTTTTCTTCCACATTGCCGGCAGTCGGGTCAACCACCTGATTCGCGCCATAATGCAAGATATTCTGGCGTCTTTTTTCCAAAGGATCAATGGCGATCACATTTGCTCCGGAAGTCGCACACACCATAGCCGCACACATACCGATCGGCCCGGCACCGATGATGGCAATATCGTCGGAAGCATCGGGACTGCAACCGTTGCCCCATACTCCCCAATAGCCGACATTAAAAGTTTCCACCCAGGCACCCAGCTCATAGTCCCAATCATCAGGGATTGCATGGGTATATTGCTCTTCCAGAATCATATATTCGCCCCAACCGCCGGGAGAATCCGGCCGGAAGCCAAGCTCCCGCATATTCAGGCAGGCGGAAGGCATTTTGCCATCTTTGCAATTGGCGCAATTATTGCAGGGCAATACGCAGTCACCAACCACTTTATTGCCTTCCTTTACTGAAGTTACAGCACTGCCGATTTCGGCAACCTGCCCGGCCCATTCATGTCCTGGCACATACGGTGCTATATCGTAACGGCCCTCGGCGGATTTGCCTTCATAGCATTCCACGTCGGAACCGCAGATGCCGCAGGCTTTAAGTTTGATCAACACTTGGTTGGGTTGCAGCGGCGGCAGCTCCAAATCCTCAATTCTCAGATCTTCAGGGCCGTACATAAAAGCTGCTTTACACTTCGTTGGACGTTTTTTCATGATTTATATCTCCTCTTAATCTTAAAATTTATAAATAGGTCAGGCTTTTGACAAGGTAAACCAATAAGAAATTCCGGTATTAATAAGTCAATGTGTAAATGTGGCGGCCGCCCTTCGCCGGTCCTTTAATAACGGCTTCAATGTCCTCGCGCTTACGCTGGGTCACTTTTTCAATAGGCGGAAGTTCGCCGGCCGGATAGGTTGTCAAAATATCCTTTACCAGTTTTTCCAGATAGTCCAGGGTCCTTTCCACCCCTTTACGGGCCTTTTCGGCATCGGCCAGTTTAGGGTCACCGATCACCCCTTCCGGCGTGCAGATGCACTCCATACCTACCGAACCGAAAGCATTGTACCATTTGATCGGGCCCACGCCGCGTTCGGCGGAATTGTTGATATGTCCCGGCGGCAGCATCGGTGCCGGTTTAGTGGCAACAGCATATTCCTGCTTGCAGAATTCCGGGAATAATGCCAGTGACCAGGATTGTTCCACCTCATCGGCATGAATAAACGGTGTATTATAGGGACCGCCATTGTCTTTGACATCAAGCTGTTCCTTAGCACAATTCCAGAAATGAACATACAGGATAATACCGGGAACCTGAAATTTCTTGCCAAATTTATGAATAGCCAGGGGAATCACATAATCCTGACCATGGCCGTTAACGACAATCATCTTGCGAAAACCGGTATTCCAGAAGCCGGCGAAGACATAGCAAAGGTAATCTGCCAGCGTTTCTTCCGGTATCATGATGGTGCCGGGCATCCCCAGATGATGATAGGGATGGGAGCCGTACCAAATGGGCTGCGCCACCGTACAACCGGTTGCCTTGGCTACCTGTTCGCAAAGACGGGTATCCAGATAGGTGTCCTCACCGTACGGAGAATTCGGTCCATGATTTTCCGTGGAACCGACCGGAATCAAAATAACGTCGTTCTGTTTCAGCCGTTCTTCCACCTCCCGGTTCGTCATGTTCTGGTAGTAGATTCCATTGTCCGCTTCCATGTTGCCACCTTTTGCAGGTATCTGCCATTTTGACATAATTACATTCCTCCTAGCATTATTTGTCTATTTTATTTTTTATGATCTTGCACTCCGGCTGGCCTCTGTATAGCGTCTTTCTCCCTGACCGGTGACTTTTTGTATCGTCCAATCTTAATCGCTAAACAGTCACTTTCCTAATTCCGCTTTTCATACGCAGTCGAAACCAAAACCTTACCAGCCGTAATCTTCATTCCTTCCTCAATATCTTCCAGATGATAGCGTCCTGTAACCATTTTGCGCATATCAATACGTCCTGACGCCATCAGGGCAATGACATCCGGATAAATCCCCTGACCGGATTGCCCGTTGGAACCGCTGATGGTAGCTGCATTCCATTGCCAGTTATAAATATCAACCGGCGTGATGCCGATGGTATGCCCGATTTGCACGGTTTTACCGCCGATGGCCAGTGCCTTCCCCATTACCGGATAGGTGAATTTCGTAGCTCCCGCGCATTCGGCAAAGAGGGAAATTCCCGCTCCATTAGTGAGATCCAGGAGCAGCTGTGCCTGCTCGTCCGGCGATGTAAACTCCAGCGGATTGTAAACTGCGTCGGCACCACATTGTTTCGCCAGCTCAATCCGTTCCGGAATACTTTCAAAACAGATCAATTTGGCCGCACCGGCCGTTTTCATCAGCGAAATCGCCGCAAGCCCGATTGGCCCTGCCCCGAATACCACCACATGACCGCCCGGACGGATACCGCCGCCGCGCACAAACAAGCCGTTGTACGCCACACCGGTCGGTTCAATCATGGCACCCAGCTCAAAGGCCGTCATTTTATCGCCATAATAACTGACAATGTCATTAAGCGGATAACAATACTTGGCCCTTACAGCAGCATATTCGGCAAAACCACCGTCATAGGTAAGTCCCGGTTCATCCAATTCCTTACACTGGTTGAACATCCCCCGGCGGCAAGCGTCACATTCGCCACACCAATGCATGGATTCCACACCGACCAGATCGCCGGCTTTCAGTTTTTTAACGTTTTCCCCCACCTCAACGATTTCCCCGGAAAACTCATGGCCGGTAATAATCGGATACTTGGAATGACCGTCATATTTGGAATAACCCTCCTCATCCCGGCGCAGCAGATGGACGTCCGTCCCGCAGATACCGGCCACCCCGACTTTGATCAATACTTGATCATCGTTGCCTTTCGGCATAGGGCGATCAATCACCGCCCCCTTAATATTTTTCCAGATGGAATTGCCTCTTAATGCCCGTTTAGTACTCAGCTCGCGTTCGGAAAGCTGATAACCGGGCCTTGGAGCCCAGTCTGCTTCCACATAGAAAGCTCTCATGTTGTATCCTCCTTTTCATGTCCTGCTCACACTTTAATCATAAGTGGATTCCGTATCTTTTTCTCTAGAATTCTTGCTTTTCTATAAATTCTTATAATTCTTACAATTCATGTTACTCCAAAACCAAATCCAGAATTCAACCATTTTCTTGCCGGCATTTCTTCATAATCTTGCTATTTTAATAAATCCCGTCTTCTCCACACAGCATTCCGTTCCAATATTTAAAAAGAGGCGTTGCAAAACCTGTTATGGTTTTGCAATGCCTCTTTTTAAAGAGCCGCGCTATCTTTTTGAGCTTTTGTGTATCCGGTCAGCTTATGCCCGGAAAACCAACGCCTTGATCAGGATGCTGACACCCCCAAGAATGAAAATCCCGATAATAAAATACTTAACCGTACGCTCCTGCATGGATTTATCAATACGGCTGCCGCACCACACACCAAGTATGGCGGCCGGAATGGAAATCAATGTGATTTGTAATGAATAGAAGGTAAACATACCGTTTACCAGATATAACAGAATGCGGAATATATTCTCCAACAAAAAAACAAAACAGACATTGCTGCGAAATTGCTGTCTGTCGGCACTAACCCGTTCAAAATAGGACAGAAATAACATATTAATCCCAAACAATCCGGCCATTATACCGGACGAAACGGATATGACGGTCCGGAGCAGGGGATAGTCTTTACTTTTTTTAATGCTGTCACGGGTCAGCATTTCCACGCCCAGACCAATGATCACGATGCCCAGCAGCGCTTTGATCACCCAGGGGGAACCTAATTTCAAAAACAGGGTGCCGGGAACTACGCCGGCCATAATCCACATAGCCACCGGCAGAACAATTTTCAAATCAAGCGCTTCGCGGTTTTTCCAAACCATATAAATATTGACCGGCAGATCCAGGAGCAGATTTGCCGGCGTAATCACCCTGTTATCCAGCTTCATTGCCATCAGGGGATTAGACAGCAGGGGATTGCCGAAACCGGTCAGCCCCTTAATCGTATAAGATAGGAACTGAATAATAAATAAGTAAACAGCCAGAGACAGTATCATGGTAAACCTCTAAATTCCGCTAGCAGCGTTCTGCGGCTGCCATAACTAAAATAATATGCAATGCTATTTTTGCGTAAAATACCTGCAGACAATATCTTCTTCCTTTTATTATACTGCGGTATTGCAGCGCCGCTATATAAATCTTGCGGAATTTTTGCCTGAAATCCGGTTAAATCCGGGCAAAGCACAACTATTCTATACTAATCTTGCGATTTATTTTTTCTTGATATACGAATTGCGGTATTTACTGGGGGGCATGCCAACATATTTGGTAAAGAGAATGTTAAAGTGATTGGGATTATCATAGCCTACAATATTGGCAATCTGCGTAACGGAATACCGGGTGGTGATAAGCAGGCTCTGCGCTTCACCGATACGGCGGCGCATGATATACCTCATGGGAGAGTAGCCGATTGTATCTTTAAATATATGTGCCAGATAATATGGATTGATATGCATGACTTCGCTGATGGATTGCAGAGTAAGCGGTTCATCATAATGAGTGTCAATATACTGCTTGATGCTAATCCCCAGCAACTCGGCCGTGCTTTTCTTCTTGGGCAAATCCTCCATTTCCGTCCGGTGTATAATCTGGAGCAGCATGGCAAGCAGAGAGACTGCAAGGTAAGAGCAGGTCTCCTCCATCTTCTCTATGTCGGATGCCAGTAAAAAATAGATCATGCCCATTAAGTTTTCCAACGGTTCAAACAATTCGTTGCTGTAAACAATCGGATAGGCCGTTTTATGGATCAGGCAGTTTTTATCCAGTCCCCTGATCTGTACATCGGTTAGTGTACAGCAATAGGTATTTAGATTTTTGCTTTGCGTGGGGTCTTCATCATGCAGGACATTGCAATTGCAAATAATGATATCGCCTTTTTGTATCGGGTAACGCTTTTCGTCCACAATATAGACCCCGCTACCGCTTCTCACCAGCAAGACTTCCAGCATGTCTTCGTGCTTATGCAGTATACGCGGGTAGATGCTGTAGCTGGAATCGATCTTGCTGGCCGAAAATAAACGAGGCAACGTCCCGTTTACAAAATGGGATGTATAATCTGCTTTCATAAAACATTGTATCATGGCAGCACCTTCCTTCACTTTTATCGAATTCCTATTGCCTTATTTTAGACCTATATATAATAATCCTCTTTATATAGACGGAATTTTTGAATAATAGAAACTTTATGTTTATGAAGAAGGAAAGAATGCTGTAATATTATATTCTTCAAAAAGCGCCCGAAAGCTGAAAAAAAGCTTACCGCTGCAAGAAATTAAGCATCGGTAAGCTTTTTATAGAAACCGAACGTTTTAGCACGATTTTATGTATAGTTGTTTCAAAAAGAATTGCGAAATGTTGTTACACCTAAATCAAAACGTTTGCCGTGGTTGGCATGGGGAACACTCGTTTCAGCCGGATACCCCATAGGAAATAGTGCAACCGGAATAATATTTTCCGGTAGTGCAAAAGCAGTTTTAATCTTATCCGGATCAAAATGTCCTACCCAAGTGCTTCCCAAACCTAAATTAGTAGCAGCAAGCATCATGTGTGTGGCAACAATGCTTGCGTCTACCTCACCCATATCTTTTCCATCATATGACCTTTTCCAGCTAACAGCCGCGTCGTAGCATACAAGTATCGCCAAAGGCGCATGAAAATGATAGGGCGTTACACTTTTGAGCTTCTCTAAGCTATCCTCTGAATCAAGCACAAGAATACGTTGAGGCTGATAATTGACAGCCGTAGGCGCGGTTCTGCCCGCCTCCAAAATAGCAGCCACCTTTTCCTGTTCTACTTTTTGGCTGCTGAATTTTCGTACAGAATACCTTTCACAAATTAAGTCACCATATTCCACATCAATCGCCTCCAAGCATATTTCTTTCTTAGTATTATTCATTATAGCTATGATAGAACAGGGAAAAAAGTACGCACTAATTTGTAACATACTCACTAAAAGGAAAGTAATATAACTGCTACTCTCTGCGTAGTAAGCTGGAACTTCTTTGAAAATAGACACATTATTATAAAACGAAATTGCCGGCGGCTGTCTGTTAACTAATCGAATAGACAGTCCTGTTTGTAGTAAGGCACCTGCTTAGGCTTAAAAGCAGCCTCTGGACTAAGCAGTTCATCCGCCATATCGGCAACAAAAGGAGATGGAGTGCGGGACGTCATAAGGACAAGCTCATCCTTGGCCCTTGTCACCCCGACATAGAAAATCCGTCTCTCTTCCTCCAGATCAAAGTCAAGGGGGTTGCTCCGTAAAGGAATCAGGCCGTCATTTACACCGCAAATGAACGTTACCGGAAATTCAAGCCCCTTCGCCGCATGAATCGTCATTAACGCCACCGCATCCGGTGAATAAACTTTGCTGCCGCTGCGGACAATATCACTTTCCCGGCCCAGCGTCAGGGTTTGGATAAAGGAGGACATATCCTTATGCGTAACCGCCGTATGTAAAAACAGTTCCATAGACCTTATCCCCGACAGATTACTATCACTAATCCAGGAATCAATAATCTTCCACGGTTTTTCTTTATGGATGATCGGTTCATATTTTTGCAGCATTTCTACAAATTTTTCGGGGTCGCCTGATTTATTAAGTGGCAAAGGGATCTCTGTCAAAAGCTTTTCCAGAGCTGAAACACCCTTCTTACCTGCAACATAACGCTCCAAGATATTTAAGTTTAGTTCTGACGAATAAATACGACTGGCTTTGAGACATTCCAATAGTGAAATACAATCTCCGGGGTTAAGCAAAAACTTGAAAAACGCCATTGCCTCACGAACCAGCTTATCGGAGAGGAAATCATCCCGCCCGATAACGGTATACGGAATACCTTCTTTTAAGAAACACTGCTCCAAAACTCCGGCCTGGTGATTGGTGCGATACAATACGGCGATATCGGCAAAACCCCGGTCCTGCTTATCCATGTGCCGGGTTCTGCGGACTGCCGTACGGGTCTGCGTATCCAGCATATCAATGCCACCGACCATGCGGTTTATTTCTTTGGCAACAAAAATCGCCTCCGAAAATTCATCATTACTTTCTATGAGACGCACTGTACTGCCTTTTTCCCTGGTTGGATTAAGGAAGCAGCCATGCTCTCCCGCAGCCTTTTTGGCGATTACCGATTGGGCGGCAGCGATAACCTCAGGTGTCGAGCGATAATTCTGCGTTAACCGGACCTGCCGGCTGCCGGAAAAATCTCCGGTAAACCTTTCAAAATAACGAAAATCCGAACCCCTGAACCCATAAATGGACTGGTCAGGGTCACCGATGATAAAGATACTTTCACTGTTCTTACCCCATTCCTTAATCAAGCGGTATTGAATCTCATTGATATCCTGAAATTCATCCACCAGCAAGTATGAACAGAAACTCTCCAGGTTGCGGCCGGCCCCGTCTCCAGTGCTCCCGCATTCAAACTGGTGAAGCACTTCAAGGAGAATATCGTCGTAATCCATCACCCCATAGCTCTCAAGCTGCGAGCAGTAGGCCTCGCATAGCATGGCTATGCTATCCGTTTCTTTCCTATCACCTGCCGGCAGTGCACCATTTTTAAGCAAGGAAATCCCCTTCAGTGCATCCCGCAGAGAAATCTTTACATTCATATTTTTTATGATTTCCCCGACGATGGAACGAACGTTGTATTCATCAATAATCGTTATGTTATTTTTACCCTTCCATTGGGACAATATTTGCAGGCATATCGAGTGAAACGTCCCGATAGTCATCGCACCGGCCGTCCGCTTGTTCCCGAAATGCCGTCTCAGGCGGCTGCGCATTTCCTGTGCCGCTTTATTGGTAAAAGTAACGGCGGTGATCTGTGAAGGATGTACCCCGCATTGCTCAATCAGATATGCAATACGGCATACCAGTGTTTTGGTTTTGCCTGTTCCCGGTCCGGCAATTACCGCTATTGCCGGTTCGGAAGAGGAAACAGCCTCCCATTGTTCCTGGTTTAATCCATAAGGAAGACTCGAGGAGGCAGCTTTTGCCGGTTTCCCGCATTTTCCCGGCAGACCGGCCCCTTCTAGGCTTTGTACCGTCTCCGCTACCTGAAGCGGAGCCTGCACCGCTTCAACAACCTTAAGTACCGATGGTTCTTTGCAATAGGTATCGGCAAGAAACTCTTCATTCAAAAGACCTAACTGCCCTGAAAATGTATCGATTTCACTTTTATCCATTACTTTCACTTTACCGTATTCCCCATCAAAACCGGGTTGCATATCGACTTTGCCGCATCTCAGCCTGCGAATGCCTTCCGCAATACAAGGTCCTGCCGCCAGTTCAATATCAGACAGCAACGCCTCACGGAGAATAAATAACTCTGGTCCGAGGCTCTGCAGCAGATGATCATATTTTTTCTTCACTTTCATACTGGCGGCAGTCGCACCGATAGAGGAAGCGATTATTTCACCAAGCGGCACAAGGCTTTCGAAATGTTTGGCTGCCGGTGGCCTAAAGCCTTCTGTCCTATCGGCAAGGGCTTCCACCCGGTGCAGCACGCCGACGGTAAGTTTGCCGCCGCATACCGGGCATATTCCGCCTGCAGCCTTTGTAGCCGCAGGCTTCCAGCACACCTTGCAGGCCCGGTGCCCGTCGTAATGGTATTTGCCCTCCTCAGGGAAAAACTCTATTGTACCGTAGAACTCCTTGGTACTGCGGTTTTTTAACGCCTGCAGTATACACGGATACGACAGTCCTGTGTTGAAAATATTGGCTTCCCTGGCCAAATTCCCCGGGGAATGAGCATCCGAATTGGATACCAATGCAAAATTATCCAGGGCGGAAAGCCGCCAGTTCATCGGCGGATCGGAAGACAGACCTGTTTCGAGGGCATAGATGTAACCGGTAAGGTCTTCGAAACACTCAGTAATATCGTCAAAACCGGAATAGGCGCCAAACAGGGAGAAATGCGGAGTCCATATATGCGCAGGAATAAAGATAGTCTCAGGGCAGGCTTCCAGCACAATCTCCAGCAAATCCCGGCTGTCAAGGCCCAATATCGGCCTGCCGTCCGACCGCAGATTGCCTATGGCCTCAAGCTTGTGGGCTATTGATTCGGCCTGCTCCAGGCCGGGTAGAAGGATCAGGTTGTGAACCTTCCTGACCCTGCCGTTTTTTTTATATATGGAACTGATCTCACCGGAAACTATAAACTGAGGCTTGAAATCCGCTCCGGCCACTTTATCCTCTTGATGAAACTCACCCTTAAGGGCATAAAGGCCCTCTCCTGAAGGAACAAGCTTTTCTTTCAATTCCTCACGCCAGGCCGGATGAGTAAAATCACCTGTACCAATAACATGAATCCCCTTACGCCGCGCCCAAAACTCGAGCACTTCCGGTACGCATTCCCTGCTTGTAGCTCTTGAGTATTTTGAGTGTATATGAAAATCAGCTATAAACATCACAACTCACCTGTTTTTCCTTGAATTGGGCTTCATGTCTTTTTTCGTTATAAATGCCCAATATACAAGTATTTTACATTCTTTCTGATCTACATTCTTATCGAAAGACAAAAATCCTGCTATAATACCGTTTTTCTCCATATTATTTTATTGGTTTTGTCATATAACCAAAAACTGCAACGATCAACCAATAAGCATTACCTCTAGAGAGATATACACTATTAGGATTATGTATATTCATATAGAACAGGTGATAGAAATATTTATTGGCTTTTATTTATTGAAGTCAGTTCGAGTTCGGAAGTTTTGGCTAGATGGCGGCCGAATTAATTTCTCAATTTGTTAAGCATTAACTCTCCGCAAAATAGAATATCAATTACTGTTTATAACTTCCGCTTCCTTGTTTTTTAGCATATGGGTTACGTAAAAAATACTAAATGGTATAAGGACCATCAACCCGCTTGTCAGATACATAATTTTCAGCCCCGCATAATTTGCTAAAACCCCCAGCAGCACGGAACCAATCCCAAATCCCAGATCAAAAGCAGTCAATACTGTTCCGTTAACTACTCCGCGCCGGGACGCATCGACTTTATTGATGGCCAAGGCGATTGAAGAAGAATGGATGATTCCAAAACCAATGCCTAAGAACAAAGCAGACAATATAAACAGTAAATAGCCTTGGGCGAAAAACAGGCACAAAAAGGTAGCGAATAATGTTAGGAATCCGACACACATAACCCCTATTGGCCCTTTTTTATCTAAAATTTTTCCCGCATACGGCCTGCTGACAATCACAGTTAAGGCGTTCGCAAGGAAATACACTCCTGAGTTTTCCAGGCCGATTTCCTTGCCAAATAATACGATAAATGACAAAATACCGCTATAGAGCATAGATAGAAAAAACACGATTAATCCGTAAGACAGTACCTTTGTTTCTATGATTCCCCTATGTTTCTGAGTTGACACAGGACACACCTCCCACCCCTTAATCCCTAATAAACATAGCAAGGCAACTGCTGCAAAACCGGCTCCTATATAAAACATGCTAGAATAATTAAAACGCTGCAACATCTCCAGTCCCAGTATCGGACCGATAAACATGGCTATGGACATAGATAAGCCATAATACCCGATCCCCTCTCCCCGCTTTCGAAACGGAACGGCATCTGTTGCAATAGTCGCAAGTGATGTGGTCGAGAACCCCCAGCATACGCCATGGATGAATCGCAGAAAAAACAGCAGTGACAGGCTTGTTATCCAATTATAAGCCAACATGACAAAAAACAGACAAGCCACCGCGATCCAGGCTATGGTTTTTCTTTTCATTGTATCTAGCAAATAACCGGCCATAGGTCTTGTAACAACTCCGGCAAACGAGAAAATGCCAAATAAATACCCCACCTGCTCCTTGTCTCCGGCAAGCGCCTCGGTTATAAGCAACGGCAATGTCGACATAATGTAATACATGCTGATAAAAGCAAATAAATTTGATAAACAACTGAGAATGAACTCTTTCGTCCAAAGCTTCTCCACTTCCATATAGAAACCTCTCCTCTTATTATATGTTAGTTAGTATAACTAACATAATTGATAAAATTTTTAAATTTTCATCCCCCTGGCAAACATTTGAATTGCGGTTTTAATATATTGCTTATCGGAAATACTGACCATTTCATGTCCACATACTTTAAAGAAAAAATAGCCAAAATTAATTGCCATGAAAGCCAGTGCCAATGCCTCAATATCATTTTTCACTATTTTTTTCTTATCCATCATTTCCTGGAAATAGTTCTTTAAAAAAGACTTAAATTGTGGCGGCCCCTGGCGTATAAATTCACTCACCTCGGGAATGGTTTTTTCCTCCCGCAAAGTGATTAGAAAAGCCAATTGATTGTCTGCCATAATTTTTTGGTAGGTTTCGCTAATCAACAGCAGGTCAGTTTCTAAATCCCAGCAAAGTTTCCCCTCAAAGACGTCCCTTAAAGGAGGCACATAGGACATCTTTTTTATAACGGCTTCCAGTACCTGCTTCTTTGAAGAAAAATGACGAAACACTGTCATTTCACTGACATTAGCCTGACACGCGATATTCTTCATAGACACTGAGTGAAAACCTTTTTCCTGAAACAATTCACTTGCTGCCAGTATAATTCTATCTGCGGTCATTAATGTATTGTCGGGCATTTTATATCCTCCTGTGTTAGTTATTATAACTAACATTGTAGCATGCGTTTATTTCCAATATCAACCTTAATTCTGTTCCCTCCCACTTTTAATGATAATCACCCATTACTTACTGCTGTTCTTAAAACCAAAATGAGATAGCATTGATTTTCTATTGAGGCCGATATGCACCAATCCTGCTCCAATAAAGAGATACCCCGCCCATTCATGAGCTTTCTTCGGATAAAAGGGCATTTCTCTCCTTGCCATTACTTGATCGCCGCCAGAGTTGTTTGCCACCTGCTGATGAGCATTGGGCGATTTGGGTATCACGGCCATCTGTACCCCTGATACCGCTAAAACGATGAATGTAATTGTCAATATAATGGATGTAATTCTTCTCATAATTCATCTCCTCCTTTTTCCTATTTAATAGTAAGACAATCACGTGACAAATGTATGACCCAAGAATATATTATGAGTTTTCAGTATCTATTTTTTAGACTGGACCAGGAATTCACCGGAATTGCCGTTAATAATCCGGAGATGGTGCAAGATATAAAGACTATGAACGCAAATTAGCCAGGAGACTTGTGTATAACAAGTCTCCCGCTAACAATGCAGCTAGTATTACATTAAGACTAATCAATCTGAAACAATCTTTGGGCATTTCCGCCAAGCACCAACGCTTTGTCTTTCTCGTTAATATCCAAAGAGTTAACAAAATCGACACCCTTGATCAGCCACTCTCTTCTGACCGGATAGGAAGAACCGAACAGCACATGGTCGGCACCAAATACCTTTATGGCGCATTCTAACTGTTCCTTACCCCACGGCGCAGCATGCGTAATATCAAAAAACAAATTGTTTTTTAGATACTTTCTAAACTTATCTGAATCCGTTTTAAAACGTTCTATTACTTCACCGGTTTGAGAGACATTGGGCAGGAGAATGTTAACAAAAGCATAGAATGCTCCGCCTAGCATAGAATGAATGAACTTAAGGTTAGGAAATTCCTCAAACATGCCGCTAAATAGCACTCTTCCTATCGCTGTCCCCTAGTCGATGCATCTTCCATAAAACCGACGCAGGTTAGTATAGCTTATAATCGATTCATATTCAACCGGTAATGGGGTATGATGTACAACAACCGGCAACTTGAGTTCATTTAATATGTTAAAGTATGGTTTGAAGATTTCATCATCTAAATACAGTTTTCCATAATGGCAGGCAAGTTGCACACCAACCATGCCAAGTTCCTTTACGCATCTTTCCAGTTCATAGATGCATTCTTTGTTCGCCCATGGTGGAAGGACAGCATTGGCCAAAAATTTACCGTTACTGCGTTTAACCATGTCCGCCAGTCCATCATTAATGATTCGGCACATCTCGATAGGAAGCCATTCCTGCCAAACCGGTATTCTAAGAAGGGCCTTATCGATCCCCCCGTCAGCCATATCCTGCAATTTAACTTCCAACGTATATTGACCTTCAGCATAATTCAGGTTTTCATATCCTTTGGGTTTTTCAAGGATAATCTGACGGGTATTGGTACCTGCTACAACACCCAGATAGGCATTTTCGCCAAAAGTCCTAGGAACACAATTGAGAAATCCATTTAGTATTTTTTCATTTGAAAATAGGTCTTCCGGGAGATAATGCATATTACAATCAATAATCACCGGCAACGCCTCCGTTTAATGATGATCATGATCAACAAGTTGCGCGCTCAACTATATAATAGCGCAATTTAGTTGCTATTACAACTATTATTTTGATGAGTTTTTCTTTACTGTATGAGAAATTATTTATATAATTCTATATAGTTGCAAATGAAACTTTTCTGCGAACTGCACCGGCCCTAAAGAGAGCAACTCAATGCCAGGTTTTACAAGGCCGACCGGAATAATAGTCAACTTTACTAAAGGCGGTTATGGAGGTAACTATGTTGCAAAAAGACAGATTGGGAAAACATATCTCTTTAATTTACAGGTATAGTCAAATATTTTTTAACTCAGAATTAAAAAAATATAATCTAGGCAGCGGCCAATATATTTTTCTTATTAGCTTGTTTGAAAATAACGGAATTAGTCAGGAACAATTGTCAGCTATCGTAAAAATCGATAAGGCTACAACAGCTAGAGCTGTTGCCAAACTAGTAAACGAAAATTATGTCATCCGAAAGGTAAGTGCTAACGATAAACGCGCTTATAATCTATATACTACCGCCAAAGCGGATTCTATTAAAAATAGTTTATTTGAAATGCTAGACTCCTGGAATAACATCATGCTGGATAACCTTGATAACGAAGAAAAGGAACTATTATTAAAACTGATTGAAAAAGTCGGGGTTAATATTCTTAATAAGACAAATCACTTGGAACAAAGTACTAAATAATTGATTTAATACGTCTGCCGACAGCAATGGTACGTAAAAATACCCTGAAGTTTGCCGTAACAAACTCAGGGTATTTTTCATTTATTTCGCATTCTGATATACTGCATTATTAATTTCGTTTCTTCCGTTATCGCCTGCTCACGCGCTTAATCACTTCTCTGACGAGACTTTCCTCCGAGTAACATCATTCCAGTCGGATGTTTGTAAATAAAGTGCTACCTGTAACCATTCGTTTATGGAGTCAAATTTAATCCCTGGGCTATTCTGCTGCCAAGCTCCTTATCGGCCCGCATAAAATGGTCAACCATTCTTCTCTGAATCGGCTCATAAGCCTGACTCAAGCTTTCTATGATATTTGATACCAAATGTTTTTTCTCCAGCCCCAACATATTTCGATAGCTGTACCCGGGCTGATAATAGTCGTCTCCTGCTATTTCCTGCCGGCCCACACATCCAGAAATACACTCTTGAGGGGTATTTCCTTCTTCAGGCGCTTCCAAGGGCGCTCCGTCACTTAAGGTATTCGGCAAGTAATTGGCGATATCTGTGCTGTACCTGCTTCTCATGGGCCCGTCCTGCATCTTGTTGTCAACCGGATTTCTCGGCATATTCACCGGAAGTTCCAAATAGTTGGTTCCTATACGATATCTCTGGGTATCGCCATAGGGAAAGATACGCCCCTGCAATACTCGGTCATTTGAAAAATCTATTCCCGGAACAACAGCCGCCGGCGAAAAGGCTGACTGTTCGACTTCGGCAAAAAAATTCTCAGGATTTTTATTTAGCACCATCCTGCCTACCGGAATCAAAGGATACATATGCTCCGGCCAAATGAGGGTAGGGTCCAGAATGTCAAACGGTTGCTCGCATTCAAGCTCAACTTTTATAGTTTGCACCCGCATCTCAAATTCGACGGAATGCCCGGCGGCAATGGTATCGAACAAATCCCTGCTCGCCACGTCAGGATCGGTACCCGCAAGGTGAGCCGCTGTCTTGCTGTCTATACATTCGACACCCGCGCAAGGTTCCCAGTAATATCTGACATACGCTTCCTCTCCGCACAGGTTGACCCATTTGTATGTGTTGATTCCGAAACCCTGAATGGTTCTATAGCTTTTGACGGTTCCAATGTCTGAAAATAGATAAATAAGAAAGTTCATGGATTCAGGCCTTAGCGACATGAAATCCCAGAAACGGCTGGCCGCTATCGGCCCGCCCCGGATATTGGCAACCGGGTCCGGCTTAACGGCATGAACGAAGTCCGGAAATTGCAGCGGATCTCTTAGCGGGAACACCGGAATATGGTTGCAGATAAGATCATAATTACCTTCTTCCGTATAGAATTTCACGGCAAAACCACGGACATCACGCACTGTGTCGGAACCGCCCGCCGACCCGCCGGCCAGCGAAAATCTGGTAAAAACCGGCGTCTCCTTTTCGGGGTCCTGGAGAAAGTTTGCCTTGGTCAAGTGAGCGAATGATTTGTAGGGAACAAAATAGCCATAGGCTCCGGCCCCCTTTGCATGAAAAACCCTTTCCGGAATTCTCTCCCGGTCGAACTGGGCGATCTTCTCAAGATAAACGGTATCCGCAAGGAGGATTGGCCCCCGCTCGCCTACGGTTAAAGAATGCTGGTCATCGCCGACCGGCGTCCCCTGATTGTTGGTTAGATATCGTTTGGCCATATTCTTTCACCTCCAATCACAAATAATGTTATGATTGATTATATTCAATCCAACCTTATTTAAGAATGAATTCGTGTTTAATGGCTTCTCTGACCCTGGAACCGCCTTCACCTGTGGCAACATCCCCAATGGCATCATCCATCCGGCTTTCTCTGTTAACGAGTGCTTCCAAGAGGATGTATGATAACACCCTGTACAATCTTATTCACTTCCCCGCCCGGGAAAGGATTGTCCGGTGTGCAGCCTAACCGCATTGAAGCGGACAAGGCAAATAATTGCCCTACTACCAGTGGAATGAATGGCGAAAATGCTTCCGCTATTTTGTCTCTAAGTGAATTGAAAATGTACACATCTGCTACCTTTTCCATAGCTTCATCATATATATCTGAAACAACAATTAATTTATTCTTGCTGGCCTGCGACAGCTCCCGCAACATATCCAGATCGTAATGTTTAGTATAATCATTGCCGGATACAAAGTACAAGATTACCGTATGGGGCGTTAGCATTGCCTTGGGCCCATGGCGGAATCCCATCGGGGTATCATAGCGGGATATCACCTTGCCTGCAGTCAATTCGAGCAATTTTAACGCAGCCTCCCTGGCGGCGCCAAACAGATTTCCTGCGCCCAGTACTACCAGTCTGTCCACCTGGAGTTGGTAGGTATCGGCGATAGTCTGGCACTGATTCTGGAGAACCTCGGCCGCATGGCTTGCTACTTTGTTCACCATGGCACTTAAATCCTGCTCAATGTTCAAAATCCCATAAGCGGCCAGCAGCATGCCTGTTACGCTGCTGGTCATGGCAAACCCCTGGTCATTGGCCTCATCAAACTGGAAATTTAAAGTTCTTTCGTTGGCAAAACCGGCTAATTCCCCCTGGTTATTGCAGGTAATGACAATATGCCTTACATCTTTAATCAATTGTTCGGCCAGTTGAATGGCAGCAATGCTTTCGGGACTATTCCCCGACCGGCCAAACGAAATCAGCAGGGTCTTAGCCTCTGCCACCAGATACTGCTGTGGACTGGCCACAATGTCTGTCGTATGAATGGCCTCTACCTGCGTAAACCCCAGTTCCTTCCGTATAACCGGTGCCAAGGCATCTGCCACAAAGCCCGAACTGCCTGCCCCGGTAAGAATAATTCTGGTCTTTTTATCTACTTTTCCAAAGAATTTTTTGATCTCATCTCTTCTGCCTGCAATCTTGCCATATATGGATCTCCAGACAGTCGGTTGGCGCAAAATTTCCTCCACCGTATAATTGGCTTGTTTGCTTACCACAGCTTCCCGGGTAAGACCGAATAAAGTACTCATTTCCTTCGTCCTCTCCTGTTTATTTTTTATACTATTTATATAAAGTATTGCGCTGTTCCCTGTCTCCCGGACAGCAGCGGCAATTCCTTATAAAATCAACTGCTGCCGGGCTTTACCGCATACAGATACTCATCAATACAATTTATAATCCTGTCTTTCAGCAGACTCTCAGCATCCCGCTGCAGCAGCCCGTCGCGTACCTTTTTATATTGCACCGGCATAAACTGGCTTAGCAGCGTTAAAGGGATGTCCACTAACTGCAGATTTTTCATTAGCCTTTCTAAAGCCGTTTGTACTTCCACTGCCGGCAGGTAGTACCGGCATCGGTCGGAGAAGCTGAATTTTCTTGCATAGCGGATTTCACCCGGCCGGCCGTGATAATGATGCAGCCAGTTCTCCGGATGATAAGCCATACAGGAATCTAATACCTCGATAAATCGCGACTGTTCGACTTCAGCGCTAAACCGGAATAGCTCGGCCTCCATATGGCTTAAGGCAAACAGGCCTTCACGCAAAGCAAACGTTAAGGCCGGACCAACCTTTAAAATAGCAATTCCGTCTTCCACCATTTCCTTCAAGGCATGCGCTGTCTGATAATCAGTCGAATGACCTTCAAATACCAGCCCCGGATATTTCTGCAAAGACCGGCTTAGCCGCCTTGCTGCAGGACGTTCGTATTCATGTATGCGTTCATCCCCGTATTCTACTCCCGGCTGCACTACGACAGCAATTACATTCGCCCAGGCACTTTCCAGCTGGTATTGATGAAAAGCCTGCTTAAAGGTTTCCACCATACTCTCAAAGTCGGTTGCTTCCGTAACGTGAATACATTCCCCGCTGTCCCGGCTTCCCCCCGGAATAGGCACTTCACTTCCTACGACATACACCGGCTCGAGAGCTTCCGGATTATTCCGATGCACCTGGGCAAAGGCCAGTTCAGCTTCCCTGACAAGCATGGCCCCCCGGTCCGCAATGATAGCGGTACTCATGGGGATATTCAGGGAATCATCCGCCATTTTCATGCTGGTATCAATATGTATTTTGGTAAACCCGGCCAAAACATACTGTCTTATTAATTCCCGTGACTTCTCCAGGGCTGTTTCAGCCGTTTCCGCCTGCCAGGTCAACGGTCCCAAATGATCTCCGCCCAGCAGAATTTTATCGTAAGGGAACCCTGCTTTTAGCGCCAAAGAATAGACAAAATCACGGAAATCGGCCGGCTTCATGCCGGTATAGCCACCAAACTGATTCACCTGGTTGGCGGTTGCTTCGATCAGCACGTAGTCATTGCCGGCCATGGCACGTTCCATTGCGGCAGTAATTACATATTCATTAGCACTGCAAATGGAATACATGCCACAGGCCCGGCCGTTCTTTTGCCGCTCCACCAAAAGTTTTAAAGGGTGTTTGCTACTCATTACAGCACTCCTTTCACTAACGCTTTATCCGCATCATTTTCTGTGTAAATAGAATCTTATTTTCAACGTTGTCCTGTCGTCATTACCAGTTCGGGACAAGCATCAGCTTTGATATACCACTTTCCCGTTAACCAGAGTCATTGCCACCTGAAACTTAGTATCCACAATTGCTAAATTGGCCTTCTTGCCCTCCTGTATGGTGCCGATCTGCCGCTCAAGCCCCAGCAGCCGGGCCGGGTTGCGCGAAGCCATATTAATGGCGTCAACCGGATCAACCGCCATTTTGTTAATCAGTGCCGCAACCGAGTTCAACAGGTTTGTCGTACTCCCGGCCAGTGAACCGTTAGGCGCACGGGCGATCGTGTCCCTGACAATCACCGGTATCGTTCCCAGTGTATATTCCCCGTCCGGCAAACCGGCTGCCGCCATCGCATCACTGATTAAAATAATCTTATCCTTGGGTTTGCAGTGAAACAAAATGTCTATTGCGGCCGGATGGACATGAATAAAATCAGCAATCAGTTCGGCATAAACCCGGTCATTGGTTAAGATGGCGCCGACGGCTCCAGGCTTGCGGTGATGCAGTCCCTGCATGCCATTATAGGTATGGACCGCAATATCCGCTCCGGCCGCAAAAGCGCTTCCCATTTCTTCATAGGTGGCCCCGGTATGCCCCAAGGCGACATGAATCCCCTGACGGACTAGATGCCGGATTAATGTAACTGAATTTTTACTTTCAGGTGCTAGAGCAACCGTTACAATACTGTGAGCCGCCGCTTTAATAAACTCATCCACTTCCTTTACCTCAACAGGGCGCAACGAATCCTGCGGATGAGCGCCGCGGTGACTGGCGGCAAGGTATGGTCCTTCCAGGTACGCACCTAAGATTTCGGCACCTTCCACCTGGCCGGTACAAGCATGTATATTTTGTAATGCTTTTTGCATCTGATCCACCGGAGCGGTCATAACCGTGGGAACAAAGGAAGTAACGCCTTTCCTCGCCAAAAATTTAGACACCTCATTAACCGCCGTAAAATCAGCCGCCATGACATCATACCCATTTGCCCCATGAATATGAGTATCGATCAGTCCCGGCCAAATCTCCATTGCGGAAAAATCCCATACACAACCCACATTCAGCCGACTTTTACTGTCAACAATGGCTTCAATTAACCCATTGTTAACGACAACGGCTCCATTTTCGATGATGCGGTTTTCCAGAACGATTTTGTTTGCAGTTATTGCATAATGTGATGTATCCATGCGGAACTCCCTGTTATCCTCCTTCTAAAGAAATTCAGAACTTCCCGTCCGGCGGCAGAAATTTTATATCCACGCAATGCATCTCTCGCCTGCCCTGTAGTCTTGGGAAGAGCGGCAGCTAAGCGGCTCCCCCAGGCAAACAGTTACAATACTCCACATATTCTGCCGGCCAGTCCGATAAACACCGTCAAGGCAATCAGTTTAACCGGTGAAAAGTTTTTCTTCAGCAAATAGTACATCAGAACAGTATAGGCAAACGGCAGCATATTGGGAAGTACCTTGTCTAATACATCGGTTTGCAACGCCACCTTTGCCTCACCGGCCGTAATAATTACCGGAAGTTTTAAATTGATATAGGAAGCAATCAGGGCCCCAACCACCGTCAAACCAACAATAGTGGCCGCTCGGGAAACTAATTTCGTATTTTCCTTTAGCGATTGAACCGCCCGGACACCGGTGCTATACCCGTAATTCATTAAACCAAAACGCAAACCGAAGTGCAGTATATTAAACAGTACCAGAAAAATAACAGGGCCCAGGATATTGCCTTCAATAGCCAGTGCCGCACCAATTCCGGCAGTAATCGGCAAGGCGGTCAGCCAGAACAGAGCATCGCCGATACCACCCAGCGGTCCCATGGTGGCAACTTTAATTCCCCGGATGGTCTCCTGGTCCTCTTTATTTTGTTCCATGGCCGCAACAATCCCCATAATGAAAGTAACCAGAAACGGATGGGTATTGAAAAATTCCATATGGAGCTTCATGGATTTGGCCAAGTCCTTCTTATTACGGTGAATTTTTTCCAGTGCGGGCAGCATGCCGTACAGCCAGCCGCACGCCTGCATTCTTTCATAATTGAAGGATGCCTGTAAAAAGAAGGAGCGCCAGACCATTTTATGCAGTTCTTTCTTGGTCAGGACCTTTTCACTGATGCCGTCCTCATATCTGCCGATCTCAGATTCCATGGCTTCCGACCTCCTTTTTTGCCACCCTGGCAGCATTATTTCGATTATTGTAATAGTCATAGCCGGCAACGCATACTGCAATACCGGCTACAGCCAGCAAAGGAAGCTTAAGATACGTAGCCAGGATAAACCCTGCAATCAAAAATACTGCATACTCTTGTTTGTACATAATTTTCAGCAGCATGGCAAACCCTATGGCTGGCATCACACCTCCGGCTACGGCTAAGCCGCCGATAAACCATTGCGGCAACATTTCCACCGTACTTTTGGCCAAATCAGCGCCAAAATAAATGGGGAGAAAGGCAATGATGGCATAAAACAGCCCCAGGAACAATATACCGAGATAGTTGATCCGGACGATTCCCGCCACATTAGCCTGTTCGGCGTATTGATCGGCCTTATGCATAATAGGGGAAAATACGGTGAACATCAGTGTGATTGCCCCTTGTACGGCTACTGCAAAAGGTACGGCTACGCCCACGGCCACCTTCGGGTCCTGCTGCGTCAAAATGGCAAAAGCGGTACCGATGATTCCGCCGATTACTACATTAGGCGGCTGGGCTCCCGCCAACGGTACCATCCCCATCCAGACCAGCTCTAACGTAGCTCCCGTAATAAGTCCGGTTTTAAGATCACCCAGGATTAAACCTACAACCAGCCCGGTAACAACAGGCCGGTGAATATGAATCAATCCGTCAAATAAGTCAATACCGGCAATAAAGGCCCACAGGGCAATCATTAATGCTTCAGAAAACATAGTAATCCTCCCTTTTCCATTTTCTATTTATCAGTCATCCTCTCGTGCTTTCAAACGTTCCTTCTTTGCTCTATACTAAATGAATTTTAAAATGTCAAGGCTGTTCTCATCAGGAACACGGCGTATTTCCAGCTTCACGCCTAATTCATGCAGCCTGTGAAAAGCCTGTATATCCTCGTCATCTACCGATACTGTACTGGAAATTTGCTTTTTCCCCTCACTAAAGTGCATATTTCCAATGTTTACTTTTTTAATAGGCACCTGCCCCTCTACAAGCCGCAGTACATCCTGCGGGGTCTTGACAACCAGGAAGATCAACTGGTCTTCGGCGGCATAATGAATTTTATCAATGGTTTCCTGAATCGTAAAATACCGGGTTTCAACGGTTTCCGCCACTGCCATATCCATCAAATTTTGCTGCACTTCATCAGCTGCAGCCTTGTCATTGGCTACCACAACCAAATTAGCCCCCAAATGATTCGTCCAGGTCATGCCTACCTGCCCATGAATCAAACGGTTATCAATCCTGGTTAATAAAATGTTCGGCACTATGATCACGCCCCTATTCTTTCCTTATACAATAACCAGCCTCTCATTGTCATGATGTGCGTACCAGCGATAGGGATAAACCCCGGCCAGCGCAACAAACTAATACTATAGTTAGCCTTTCTTGTTAAATTCCATTTTCACAGCCGGAACATTTATGGGAAATTGCCGCCTTTTCAAATTTCACTGTCGCTTTCTTGCTTGCTCTGATAACGGCGTCCGCCAAAGCCTGAACCGGCATTTCTTCATCCTGGTAAATCGCTTCAATTATTGAGCCGACATTTACGCCTGCCACTACTTCCCTATTCGCGTCATGAAGGGCTAATTCCGCCGCGACCTTAAACGGGGTCCCTCCCAGGATATCGCACACAAATAAAACCTGTCTGTCTTCATTTGCCGCCAGTATACGCTTAAAACACTCTTTTAAGGATTTATCCGTATCTGCAGCGGTAAAGTCCACAAAATGCAGTACATCCGTAGGACCCAGCAATAGTTCAAAGGTACTTTGTAATGCTGTGGCAAATTGCCCGTGCCCGGTAACAATCATGATTTTTTTCATTTTACAATACTCCTATAAAAGAGAAGAATATGGCGGCTACAAAAGTTGCCAGGATTAACAGCGAAGGATTCATCTTCCGGCGTTTTAACAGATACAGCATGAACAAGGCATAGCTCATGGGCAGAAGGTTGGGGAAGATTTTATCGAAAAAGTCCTTTTGCAAAGATACACTGTGCTCCGCATTAATGGCAATCTCCGATAAAACCTCAATATGGATATAGGACGCTATCAACCCGCCGATTACCGTTACCCCTAAGATAGTTGCCGCCTTAGCTATGGTCCGTGAACTATCCTTTATTTTTCCCAGGGCATTCAGCCCCAGGTTGTAGCCTAAATGTGTCCAGGCAATGCGCAGAACAAATACGGTAAAATATACCGCAAAGAACAGGACCGGACCGATAATACTTCCCTGCAAGGCAAAGGAAGCACTGATACCTGCGACAATCGGCAAAAGAGTAAACCAGAAAATAGCGTCGCCAATCCCGGCCAGCGGGCCAAACAAAGCTACCTTCAAGCCTTTGATCAGACTCCGGTCTTCTCCATTTTCCTCCAGAGAAATAAGCAGCCCCATTAAAAACCCGACAAGATTGGGATGCGTATTAATAAACTCAAGGTTATCTTTCATTGCTGCCGCTAGTTTTGCCTTATCATCCCGGTAGATCTTGCACAGAGCCGGCAGCATGGCAAGTGTAAACCCGCCGGCCTGCATTCTTTCATAATTAAAGCTCGCCTGCAAAAAAGATGAGATAACGCCCAGCCTGGTAATATCACTTTTTAGCAGTACCTTAGATTCCTTCATCGCAATCCTCCCCTTTCATCCCGGAAGCCGGCATCAACGGATACCTGTCCTTGCTATTAAAGTATTCATAAATGGCGAATGCCGTCCCTAGTAAAGCTACCGGCAATAAGTTGGAGAATTGAATAAAGGATGCAAACAGGAATCCAATGATTAAATAGGGGATATACTGCTGTTTCAGCATAACTTTTAACAGCATCCCAAAACCAACGGCCGGTAAAATGCCTCCGGCAATTTCAAAGCCATGGGTCAGCCATGCAGGCATTGACTGTACCAGCACTTGCATCGGCTCCTGTGCAACATAAGTACACAAGAATACGACGATTCCATAAGTCAGCGCCACAATCGCCGTCGTCAATATATTTAGTTTGACAAAAGCCGAAACATTGGCTTCCTGAGCATATGTATCGGCTTTCGCCATAAAAAAGGAAAAGCTGGAATAGTAGAACAAAATGATATATTGCATCAGGAAACTGAACGGTAAGGCCAGGCCAATTGCCGTTTGCGCTTCCACTCCGGTTGTAAATGCAATAATGGTCGTCATCACACCGGCCAGAATAGGATTGGGCGGCTGTGTACCGCCGGCCGGAGTCAAACCGGCAAAAGCAAGCTCCGTTAGTCCCCCGGCGACCAGGCCCAGGTTCAAATCACCTAAAATAATTCCGGTAAATGTACAGACAATAATCGGCCGGAACAGGAACAACCCTTCCAGCCAGAAATCAATTCCCATAATCACTGCCATAATTCCGAGTTCTAAACCCTGCAGCAAAGTGATGCTGTGCATACCTGTTTCCCCTCCCCATGAATGATTCAAATGTATTTTTTGATATCTCCCGGCGTATCCTGAATGAACACGCTTACACCCTGGTCCAGAATATACTTTAGATCCTGCATGTCGGTATCGTCGACGTACACTTTTTTGCTTAACGGCCATTTGCCCTGGACAAAATGCATATTGCCCACATTCACTTCTTTAATCGGCACACCGCCCGCTACCAATCGTCTGACTTCTCCCGGCGTCCTGCAAATAATAAATAGTTTTTGATTCGCTGAGGCTTTATGGATAACGTTTACTGTATGTTCCACCGTGAAAAATCGGATCTGCGCACCGGACGCTTCCGCTGTAACTGCCATCAATTGCTGCTGTAACGGCTCCTTAACAATTTCATCATCAGCTACCAGCAGTAAATTAGCTCCCAGTGAAGTGGTCCACGTCACTCCTACCTGCCCATGCACGAGCCGGTTATCAATCCGGGTTAGTAAGATATTAGGTATTCCCATTGGTTCTCCCCCTTTGTCACATCGTCTGGTTCCCTGCTACCTGATAAAACCGTTGCTAAGCCTCCTCCCATTAGTATGAATGTGTTATCGAGATCAAAAAAACGGCTTCTCAGTTCATCACCTCCTCCTGGTTTTGTCATATATTATCACAAAATAGGTAATGATGTACGTACCAGTTTAGTTTAAAAAAACATTACATCGGCAAGCCGTCTACTTGTTCAATGTA
This sequence comes from Propionispora sp. 2/2-37, assembly GCF_001298735.1. Lineage (GTDB taxonomy): Bacteria > Bacillota > Negativicutes > Propionisporales > Propionisporaceae > Propionispora. Next base: position 252,508 of record NZ_CYSP01000004.1, read on the forward strand.
ATGCAATACTCAAATTTATCCCCTCTGGCTATGCTGAGCGTATATTCGATTATATGCTCCTGCTCATAGGTATAGCGTTCGATTTTGAGACCGGGGACCGCCTTGTCGATCTGTAAATACCGGGCTTCTTCTTCGTTGATGCTAACGGCCTGAAAGACTTCCCTGGCCGAACTGATACTGGTGCTAAACTCCTGGGAGAACATATCGTACATAGCCATACTTTCCAGCCGTTTCTTTGTTAACCCGGGAAATCTTCCGGCCGGCAGGTATGTCGTTTCAATCATCATGGGTTTATCATCAGCCAGGCGCAGCCGCACGAACTTATATACTTTGCTGTGTTCCTCTATCTCCAGTTTCCGGGCAATTTTCCGATCGCAAGAAAACATCTCAAACTTTAATACCCGGGAGGATGGAATTTTCCCCAGCTTTTTCATCGCCTCGGTGAAACTATAAAACTTTAACAAATCCTGATTATACTTCAAGGGCGCAACAAAAGTACCCTTTCCATGAGCGCGATAAATATATCCTTCCTTTTCCATTTCCTGCATGGCTTGCCGGACTGTGGATCGGCTGACATTATATTGTTCACATATTTCACGTTCCGATGGTATTTGATCGTCTTCTTTCATATTCTGCTGAATGTCCTCAATCAGAATATCCATTAACTGGCAATAAAGAGGAATCCGGCTCAATTTGTCTATGCGCGCTCTGGTCACTTCAGTAACTCCTTTAGTGGTACGTACCATTTGTATTTATTATATAGCTCTTCTAAATACTCTGTCAATCACTTTTATTGTTTTTTAAAGACTATGCGCATGGAGGTTGGTTACCGAGTACATAAAGCCATACCGAAAACTACTCGAGGATTCGGACAATCGTTAGATTACCGTTGCATAAACTATCCGTTCAATTTCTAACACCTCTAACTGCCGGCCGAGGGACTTTAAGTATTTTTCACGACAATACTAACGCTCCAATATTTTCAATCATTAGCAGCTGTCTCATAGCCGCCCGCGTTATGAAATGACTGGCTGCATGTAAAAAAAAGATGACCTGGAATCTTTCATAGACCCGAGTCATCTTGCTAATTCATTTGGCATTCTGATGTGCTGCACCATTGGCTTTCGCTTCTTCTGCTATCGCCTGTTCACCACGTTTTATTGCTTCCCTGACCATGGAACCAACTTCACCCGTAGTAACGTCGCTCCAATCATGGTCTTCCACCTTCTCACCAAAACCAAGATCATGCGCTAATTTATATTTTGCCTCTTCCGACATAACTTTTCCCATTTACATACACCTCCATTTTTTAATAGAAGCCTATGCATAGTATAAATCTTATAAAAAAATATATGCGCATATATTTGAGCCAAAAAAAGTCAACAAAATTACAGTTACTGCTCTACCTTGCAAAAACAAATTAAGACCGACTATCCACTCTGGCAGTCTTGATTTCAAAACATAACATGTCATAAATCATAAAAAAGCTCCTAATACTACTAGTACCGTGCGTCATTTAAGCCATAGGTGACCCACGATACTAGTACATAATACCAGGAGGAAAGCTGCATGAAAAAAATCAGATCGCTTCTTTGCCTTGCCGTGCTCTTCCTTTCCCTAAGCCTGCTTTGGGGAGGCTGCGGCACCAATATCACTCCGGTAGACCCGAGACCATCAACTCCGGTAAAACCGCCGGCCGGTCAGGTCGCTCCTGCCGCTGTGAAAGTCACCTATAATTACGGCAGCTCCGGACCGGTAGAACTTTCGTCCAGGCAGATCACACTTAAAGTCGGCCAGAAACTGATCCTGGAGCCGACCCCCGGCCTTACCAAACATACCCGCTTCCGTTCTTCCGGCGAAAACTTTTTTGGCGATATTATGCGTCAGGAATCGGAACAAACCGGAAAACTCGTTTTTACTGCCGTAAAAGCAGGAAAAGGTAAACTCCAGATCATTCCCAACAACACCGAAACCGAACGTTCTGCCGATTTATGGGTTATCGTTCAATAGCACCTACATCAGATCGACTAACAGCCTTTCCTTCAGCCGCCAGAGTTTTTCCGACAGATCCACATAATAATTATGGGGATTCTCAAAACGCAGTACTTCGTCCCACAGGGTTCCCACCTGTTCCTGGCAATAAGCCCGCACATCTTTTAACTTCAAGATTGGATAGATACATTTTCCCTTGTCATAAGCCTTAACCAAAAGCTTCTTAGCGTAATAATTGGTGACTCTTTTCCGTTTCCAGGTATGCTCCGGATCAAACAGCACATAAGGCAGGCGGCTGTCGATCTCTTCCTGGGCCAGGGTAATCACATCGGCTATCGCTTTGCCGGTATCGCGGTCAAAAAAACGCCATACTTGCTTAAAACCAGGATTGGTCAGTTTCTCCACATTTTCACTGATTTTTATTTTAGGTGTAATCACCCCGTTGTCTTCAATAGCCGCCAATTTATATACAGCGCCGAAAACCGGCTCTGATTTCGAGGTAATGAGCCGTTCCCCTACGCCAAAAGAATCCATTTGCGCTCCCTGGACCAAAAGTTCCCGAATAATATACTCATCCAAAGAGTTGGATACCACAATCTTGCAATCGGAATATCCTGCCTTATCCAGCAGTTTACGGGCACGCTTGCTCAAATAGGTGATATCGCCGCTGTCCAAACGTATTCCCTTCGGCCGGAACCCCCTGGGTTTCAACTCCTCATCAAACACCTTAATGGCATTCGGCACACCGGACTTTAATACATTATAGGTATCGACCAGCAAGGTACAGTCATCCGGATAGGTTCTGGCATAGGCCCGGAATGCCTCCAGTTCGCTGGGGAACATTTGCACCCAGCTATGGGCCATGGTGCCGAAAGCCGGGATGCCAAAATCCCGCTCCGCCAGGGTGCAGGCTGTTCCTACGCAGCCGCCGATATAGGCTGCCCGCGCTCCGAATATGGCCCCGTCGTAGCCTTGAGCCCTTCTAGAGCCAAATTCCATAACCGGTCTTCCCTCTGCCGCCCTGACTATACGATTGGCTTTGGTGGCAATCAAACTTTGATGATTAATGGTAAGGAGTATCATGGTTTCCACAAACTGCGCTTCAATGACCGGCCCGCGGACAATGGCAATCGGCTCATTAGGAAAAATCGGCGTGCCTTCGGGAATAACCCATACATCGCAGGAAAATTTAAAATCCAGAAGGTAGGCCAGAAACTCTTCGCTGAATAATTTTTTCTCGCGTAAATAGCGGATATCCTCTTCATCGAATTTTAATTTATTCAAATAGGTGATTAGTTGTTCGACACCGGCCATAATAGCGAAGCCGCCGTTATCGGGAATTTTACGAAAAAAAACATCAAAATAAGCAATGCGGCTGGCCAGTCCGCTTTCTAAGTAACCATTGGCCATCGTTAATTCATAAAAATCAGTTAACATTGTCAAATTCAGCTTTTCTTCAAAGCTCATTGTTTATTCCTCCCTGACGGATATCACATCCGCGCTCCTTTGCCCCTCAGTCTCTTGCCACGCCCCATTCCGGCCGGAAGCGAAATAGTTTTGAAGGCCGGTGCCCCGCATCTTTGCGGTATTCATTGGTTTCCACAACCATATCGGCAATTTTCCTGCGAAAATTTGCTTTTAACAATTCTCTGTCCAAAATGACCTCATATACTTGCTGCAGTTCCGTTAAGGTAAACAATTCCGGCATAAGATTGAAAGCAATATCCGTGTATTCAATCTTTCTTCGCAGCCGGGTAATGCCATAATCAATGACCTTGGCGTGATCAAAAGCAATTCCCTCTGTTTTTATAATGCTTCGCTCCACTTTGGCAACCTTATTTTCTATGGTTTTCACAATTTTTATAACTGCCGACAATTTTTCCTCGTCATTGAAGAGTGTCAGATTATACAGTTGCCGCAAAATCATCCCCCTATCCGTCACCGTTTTCTGTTCCTGATATAGATTGGAGGAGACGGTGAACCACTTGGCATCATCGGCATGCTTGCTGGCCTTGACAGTAAGCGTCGCACTGTCCACCAGCGACATGTACGAACAACTGATTACCCGGGTTCGTGGATCCCGTCCCACTTCCCCCCAGGTATACAATTGTTCCATATAGATATTTTCAATGTTTGTTTTTTCTTTTAGCTCGCGGATGGCCGCCTCCTCCAGCCCTTCGTTCATTTTGACAAAACCACCCGGCAAGGCCCATTGCCCAATAAAAGGAGGATCTTTTCTTTTTACCAGCAAAAGCCGCAGCACTTTATCCGGCAGTTTCCGGTAATTGGTCTTCCCTTCATTGGTTACGGTAAAAATAAGCATGTCTACCGTGACTGACGGTTGTTCATATTGGTTAATTTGATAACCGCTTACATCCCTTGTCTTCGTAAGCCTCTGTTCATCACTGGTTTCAGCCATATAACCACCTTTAATATAACCTTTTTGATATTATCATCATGTTAATATCAATTGTAGTTATATCAGGAATAAATGTCAATCAATACCGCAAAATTCTCACTTCTCTGCCATAACCGGAAATTTTCCTTCCCCGGCCTCATATTAATTTAATTACAAGTTCTGCTTTTTCATAAACCTGGCAGGATTTTTTATAGTAAAAAGAAAAAAATAGTATCAAAAAATAAATTTCGCCAGTAGTGCTGCCAACATCAAAGCATTTGATGATTCTTCATAAAAACTGATTGGAGAAACACGAATTATGTTGGGAAGGATGTAATCATTATGAACAGGATTAAACCGCTTCAAAAACAGGGGCTGTACCATCCGGAGTTTGAGCATGATTCCTGCGGCATGGGATTTATCGTTAATATTAAAGGCAACAAATCAAACCGGATACTAAAGCAGGCACTAACGGCTTTGAAAAATTTAAGCCATCGTGGCGGCACCGGCAGCGAGCCAAACACCGGTGACGGTGCGGGCATACTCCTGCAAATACCGCACACATTCATGAAAAAAGTATGCCGGATGAGTGGCTTTGACCTGCCTGGAAATGGCGCTTATGGGGTTGGAATGGTTTTTTTACCCACCGATGGCCGCCTGCGGCACCATTATGAAACCTGCCTGGAAACCATCATTGCTGAAGAAGGTCAGAAACTCTTAGGCTGGCGTGATGTGCCTACTAATACTGCAGGCATCGGCAAAACCGCCAGGGAATGCATGCCGTATATCCGGCAGATTTTTATTGGCCGCAGCAACGCTCTAAATGACCTGCTTGCTTTTGAAAGAAAGCTGTTTGTCATTCGTAAACGGGCTGAAAAGGAAGTTCCGGCAATAGGGGAAAATCCTTCAGCATCTTTCTATATAGCCAGTCTTTCAGCCAAAACACTGGTTTATAAAGGGATGCTCAAAGCTGAACAGGTTGGTGATTTCTACCCGGATCTGTGTGATCCCTGCGTTGAAACCGCGCTGGCTCTCATTCATTCCCGCTATAGCACCAATACGTTTCCCAGTTGGGAAAGAGCCCATCCTAACCGTTATATTATTCATAATGGCGAAATCAACACGCTGCGTGGTAATATCAATCAGTTCCACGCCCGTGAGTCTCTGTTTGAAACTCCGGCCTTTGGCAAAGATCTGCCAAAAGTACTGCCGGTCATTCATTCGGGTGGCAGCGATTCCGCAATCTTTGACAACTGCGCCGAATTTTTGCTGCTCTCAGGACGTTCACTGCCCCATGTCATGATGATGATGATTCCTGAACCCTGGTCCGGTCATGAAAGTATGAGTAAAGAAAAAAAGGCTTTTTATGAATTTCACAGTTGCCTGATGGAACCCTGGGACGGGCCTGCTGCCATCGGCTTCACCGACGGTATAAGAGTGGGTGCGGTACTGGACCGGAACGGGCTTAGACCCTCCCGTTATTATGTAACAACCGACGACTTGGTTATCCTGGCCTCAGAAGTCGGCGTCCTGGATATCCCTCCTGAAAAAATTCTGCAAAAAGAACGTCTCCATCCAGGCAGAATGCTGCTCATTGATACCGAAAAAGGACGGATTATCCAGGATGAGGAGCTTAAGCACAATATGTCCGTTGCCAAACCTTACCGCCAATGGCTTAACCAGCAGATGTTCAGGTTAGATGCTCTGCCTCCGGCTCAACCGGTACTTGAGGCAGACAAAGCAACCCTGGTGCAAAAGCAAAGAAATTTCGGTTATAGTTACGAAGACCTGCGCATGATTTTAGTTCCCATGGCTAGGGATGGTATTGAGCCGGTCGGTGCTATGGGTACGGATACTCCGTTGGCGGTATTGTCCCAAAAACCGCAGCTTCTCTTTGACTATTTCAAACAATTGTTTGCCCAGGTAACCAATCCGCCGATTGATGCTCTGCGGGAAACCATTGTCACTTCATCCGAAGTACTGGTCGGTGCTGAACAAAATCTGCTGGCGCCAGCTTCTTCCAGTTGCCGGCGTATTAAACTGTCCTCTCCCATTCTGGCGAACCATGAACTGGAGAAATTAAAACAAATCCGGTTGCCCGGCTTTAAAGCGGCAACCTTGCCGATACTCTATAAAACCTCTGCCGGCAGCAGGGGGCTGGAGGCTGCGCTCACGGCATTATTCTTCGCCGCGGAAAAGGCTGTTCGCAACGGAGTCAACATCTTGATACTAACAGACCGCGGTATTGACCGGGATCATGCCGCCATTCCATCGCTGCTGGCCGTATCAGGCCTGTACCATCACTTAATTCAGGCCGGTTTGAAAACGCGCGCAAGCATTATTTTGGAATCCGGGGAACCCCGTGAGGTTCATCATTTTTCCTGCCTGCTCAGCTACGGCGCAACCGCCGTTAACCCTTATCTGGCTTTTGATTCGATAGACGCTATGATTGACGAGGGATTTCTAGAAACAGATTCCAGGGAAAAGGTCATTGCACAATATATAAAAGCCGCTGTTAAGGGAGTAATTAAAACTCTCTCCAAAATGGGGATATCTACCATACAAAGTTATCAAGGCGCCCAGATTTTTGAAGCGCTGGGACTGAATCACGAGTTTGTTGACCGTTATTTTACATGGACGCCGAGCCGTATCGGCGGTATTGGCATCGAGGAAATCGCCAAAGAAACGGAACTGCGCCACACTGCTGCTTTTCCCTCCAGTTCATTGGAAGAACCTGAACTGGACAGCGGCGGCTTTTACCAATACCGGAGAAACGGCGAATATCACTTATACAATCCGGAAACCGTCCATGCCCTGCAGCTGGCCTGCCGCACCGGAAGCTTTGCTGCCTTTAAAAACTATTCCGCCCTCATTAATGACTCTTCCAAACGCCTTTGTACACTAAGAGGGTTAATGCAGTTCAAAATCAATACACCGCCTGTGCCTTTAGAAGAAGTGGAACCGGTGGAATCCATCGTCAAGAAATTCAAAACTGGCGCCATGTCTTTTGGTTCCATCAGCCAGGAAGCACATGAAACTATTGCCATTGCCATGAACCGGCTTGGCGGCAGAAGCAATACCGGTGAAGGCGGCGAAAATCCGGCCCGGTTCAAAATGGAAACAAACGGCGATTCCAAATGCAGTGCCATCAAACAAGTAGCATCCGCCCGCTTCGGTGTCACCAGTGAATATCTGGTCAGCGCTAACGAGATTCAGATCAAAATGGCTCAGGGCGCCAAGCCTGGTGAAGGCGGACAACTGCCCGGTGGCAAGGTTTATCCCTGGATTGCCAAGGTAAGGCATTCCACCCCGGGGGTCGGCTTAATCTCCCCGCCTCCGCATCACGATATTTATTCCATTGAAGATCTTAAAGAACTAATCCACGATTTGAAAAATGCCAATCCCGCTGCCCGCATCAGTGTAAAGCTGGTTTCGGAAGCCGGGGTCGGCACGATTGCCGCCGGTGTAGCCAAAGGACTGGCCGATGTCATTCTGATCAGTGGTTACGACGGAGGTACCGGCGCTTCCCCCCGTTCTAGCATTCGCCATGCCGGTCTTCCTTGGGAACTGGGGCTGGCCGAAACCCACCAGACCCTGCTGCTGAATAATTTGCGCAGCCGGATCGCACTGGAAACCGACGGCAAACTAATGACCGGCCGCGACGTTGCGATTGCAGCTCTCCTGGGTGCCGAAGAATTCGGCTTCGCCACCGCCCCTCTGGTCGTGCTCGGCTGCGTGATGATGCGGGTATGCCATCTGGATACCTGCCCGGTCGGTGTGGCAACCCAAAATCCTAAGCTGCGGAAAAAATTTAGCGGCGATCCCCAGTATGTCATGAATTTTATGCGTTTCATTGCGCAGGAACTACGGGAAATCATGGCTATGCTGGGCTTTAGAAGCCTCAACGAGATGGTCGGACGGTCCGACCGGCTGGAAATGAAACCTGCTATTGACCATTGGAAAGCCAGGGGACTTGACTATTCGGCAATTTTACACCAGCCCGAAGTGCCGGACAACGTTGGGCACTATTGTCAGATTTTTCAGGATCATGTACTTGACCAGGTACTTGACAACCGTTTGCTCTTAGATATATGCCAGCCGGCTTTAGAAAGCGGCAAAAAAGTGAAAAAAAGCCTGTCCATTCATAATACCGATCGCACAGTGGGAACCATTCTGGGCAGTAAAGTCACAGCAAAGTATGGTGCTGCCGGACTGCCGGAGGATACCATTACCCTTCATTTTACCGGTTCAGCCGGACAAAGCTTTGGCGCTTTTCTTCCCCCGGGCATTACCCTTAAGCTGGAAGGGGATTCCAATGATTATATCGGCAAGGGGCTCTCCGGCGGCAAAATCATTGTCTATCCACCTAAACAGGCCTGCTTTGCACCGTCGGAAAATATCATTATCGGCAATGTGGCGTTTTATGGCGCCACCCGCGGTGAAGCCTATATCAATGGTGTTGCCGGCGAACGCTTTTGCGTCCGGAACAGCGGCATCACCGCAGTGGTCGAGGCAGTTGGTGATCACGGCTGCGAATATATGACCGGCGGACGGGTCGTCATTCTCGGCCCCACCGGAAGGAATTTTGCAGCCGGTATGTCCGGCGGCATTGCCTATATACTGGATGAAAACAATCTATTCAACCGCAACTGCAATAAAGAAATGGTTGATCTAACTGCTCCCGCATCAAAAACAGAATTTGACGAACTTTACGAACTAATCAAAAAACATCTTACCTACACCGGCAGCCCGCGTGCCCGTGAAGTTCTGGACGACTGGGATGAGTTGCGGCATAAATTCATCAAAGTCATTCCTCACGATTACCGGCGTATGCTGACGGCTATTGACAAGGCCCATAAACAGGGCTTAACCGGCGATGCCGCATGGATGGCTGCGTTTGAAGAAAATCACCGTGATCTTGCCCGCATCGGCGGCAACTGACAGGAGGATGAGATTATGGCTAAACCCACTGGATTCATGGAATACAACCGCAAACTTGCCGAAGATCGTCCCGTTCGGGAACGCATCCGTGACTGGGCCGAACTGCACAGCGGGTTAAGCGAGGAGGAACAGCGCCTTCAGGGTGCCCGCTGCATGGACTGCGGCATCCCGTATTGCCATTCCGGCCTCGTGATAAGCGGTGCCGCTTCAGGCTGTCCGATTAATAACCTGATCCCCGAATGGAATGAATTAATTTATAAGGGATTGTGGCAAAAAGCATTGGAACGGCTCTTAAAGACCAACAATTTTCCGGAATTTACGGGGAGAGTATGTCCTGCTCCCTGCGAAGGTTCCTGCACTCTGGGTATTAATGAACCCATGGTTACCATTAAGGCCAACGAATGTGCCATCATTGACCGGGCTTATGTGCAGAACCGGATTAAGCCACACCTTCCCACGGTAAGAACCGGAAAGCAGGTTGCCGTAGTCGGCTCCGGACCATCGGGTCTGGCCTGTGCCGACCAGTTGAATCAAGCCGGTCACACCGTCACTGTGCTGGAACGTGCCGACCGTATTGGTGGGCTCTTGATCTACGGCATTCCTAATATGAAACTGGATAAGCAAGTTGTCAAACGACGGACAGACAGGATGGCGGCAGAGGGAGTTTTTTTTAAAACAGAAGTTGAAATCGGCACAACCTTACCGGCTGAACAGCTTTTACAGGACTTTGACGCCGTCATCCTTTGTACCGGTGCAACCAGCCCCCGGGATCTTAAGGTAACCGGACGTGAATGCCAGGGCATTCACTTTGCTGTTGACTTTTTACGCATGAATACCAAAAGTCTGTTGGATTCTAACTTAACCGACGGCAAGTATATCTCAGCCAAGGGTAAAGATGTCATCGTTATCGGCGGTGGCGATACCGGCACCGATTGCGTGGGTACGGCCATACGCCATGGCTGCAAAAGTGTGGCCCAGTTCGAAATACTGCCCCGCCCTCCCGTCGCCAGACCAGCCCATAATCCCTGGCCCGAATGGCCCCGGGTATTAAAAACGGACTATGGCCAGGAGGAAGCCAGCGAGTTATTCGGACATGATCCACGCCACTATGCCCTGATGACCAAACAAATCATCGGTGATGAAACAGGTCACGTAAAAGAACTGTTAACCGTACAAGTGGAATGGAAAGAAGACATGTCCGGCCGGCTAGTCCCGCTGGAAATTCCCGGCACTGAAAAATTTTGGCCCGCTCAGTTAGTGTTAATTGCCATGGGATTTTTAGGACCGGAAGAAAAACTACTTAAAAAGCTGGGTATCGAACAAGACGTACGCAGTAATATAAACGCTCCCTACGGTACTTTTACTACCAATATTCGGGGAATTTTTGCCGCCGGTGATGCCCGGCGGGGGCAAAGCCTTGTCGTCTGGGCCATCAATGAAGGACGCGGCGTTGCCAGAGAATGCGATAAATATTTAATGGGACATTCTTCACTGCCATAAAACAAATGAAAAGATTCGCTAAACTACTTCGCGAATCCTAAAAAATATCATAGTTCAAACTAATAGATACATATATTGAATTAGCTTTATTATCCGGCACACGGCAAGCCACCTTTAATTGTCACATACAACTGCAACCGCCACAATCTGTTCTCTTTTTATCCAGATGATTTCTCCTGATGCATAGGGAAAAGACGCTCTGTTTAATGATAAAATAAGAAATGAATTATCTTCTTTGTCCCAGTACTTCTCATGATGTTCGTTACAGTCACAGGAAGAGTCCGCTCCCCATCTGCCTTTAATGTTACAAACATCCAATAAGACACCGGTAAAAATTCCCGCCGGATCATGGAATTTTTTGTCAAAACAGTCCTTTTCCTGAAAATGTTTTTGTTCTTTATGGAATTCGAATTTTTCCCGCCTGCCGGTTTTTACTTCATTCGCAGCAGTCGTAAGTACTCTAACAGTAGCTCCTGCTTTTATTTTAAATTCGGATAATGTAGTCGACATAATATTAATCACCTTCTATACAAATTTCTTTCAACCATCCCTCTACCGGGACATTTGCTGCTTAGCAGCTTCTGCGCACAGCAACCGATACAATCTGGTCTAAACTAATCCATACAATTTGCCCGGCAATAAACGGAAACGAAGGCTTCGTCAATGACAGAATCAAATATTCTTCTTCAGGCTTGCATGGCTCCGGATAAGGTTTGGGCTTTGGTTTGCATATAGAGGCTTCTGTCCAATCCCCATAGTATTTGCCCGGATGTTTACCATGTTTGCTTTTGTCGTATTTGCTGTTGTGTATGTTATATATTTTTTTATCATATTTATCATCGTATTTGTCATGATACTTGCCCTTATCATATTTATCATCGTGTTCGTGATGATACTTGCCCTTGTCGTATTTATCATCGTGTTCGTCATGATACTTGCCCTTGTCATATTTATCATCGTGTTCGTGATGGTACTTACCCTTGTCGTATTTATCATCGTGTTCGTCATGATACTTGCCC